>NZ_JAAMPU010000001.1 GCF_012911565.1 Flavobacterium silvaticum
ATGAGCTTTGTCTAATTATTAATTTCTGTGAACACACATTTTCTTTGTCGAATTCCTGATCGAAGCTTCGCCGTTCGTAGATAATAAGACATAACAGAATTTCTTTGACTAAACTGAATGTACAATTAAGACACGCCGAAATTTCTTTGCCTTTTTAATTTCTGTGTGAAAATTTCTGTGAGAGAAAATATTCACACAGAAATTTTCACACAA
>NZ_JAAMPU010000002.1 GCF_012911565.1 Flavobacterium silvaticum
AACGTTCCGCGGCTAAGCGAGGTTGCGGTTTTCGGAGAAAGTTGGCTCGGCTAACCACGATGGAAGTTAAGAAAAAACTTGGTACAATGATCGAGTAGGAGCAATCTTGCTTAGCCGCTGTTGTGTTCTCGTGCCTTTTATTGAATTGGCTTTATCTCAATTTATCCAAAATACTTGTGTGAACTTTTGTCTTTGATGAAAATCACGCACGAATA
>NZ_JAAMPU010000003.1 GCF_012911565.1 Flavobacterium silvaticum
ATTGTGTCCGCCTTCTTTCACCCTCAACTTTACACGCTCAATCGCCAATTCAACTTTTCTCAACCAAAAGAAAAGCAGAATCACGTTATAACCATTTTTTTGCGCTTCTAGAATTTTTCCCGATAGCTTTTGGTTGCCAAAGTCGTCTCGAAAGCAAAATTCTGTTTTTCCAATAACAAATGATCGACGCGCTGGAGCATAATTCTTCCAGCTTCGAAAGCAACCTTTTCTGGTTGGAA
>NZ_JAAMPU010000004.1 GCF_012911565.1 Flavobacterium silvaticum
ATTGTGTCCGCCTTCTTTCACCCTCAACTTTACACGCTCAATCGCCAATTCAACTTTTCTCAACCAAAAGAAAAGCAGAATCACGTTATAACCATTTTTTTGCGCTTCTAGAATTTTTCCCCGATAGCTTTTGGTTGCCAAAGTCGTCTCGAAAGCAAAATTCTGTTTTTCCAATAACAAATGATCGACGCGCTGGAGCATAATTCTTCCAGCTTCGAAAGCAACCTTTTCTGGTTGGAA
>NZ_JAAMPU010000005.1 GCF_012911565.1 Flavobacterium silvaticum
AACAGAATTTCTTTGACTAAACTGAATGTACAATTAAGACACGCCGAAATTTCTTTGCCTTTTTAATTTCTGTGTGAAAATTTCTGTGAGAGAAAATATTCACACAGAAATTTTCACACAAATATTCGTGCGTGATTTTCATCAAAGACAAAAGTTCACACAAGTATTTTGGATAAATTGAGATAAAGCCAATTCAATAAAAGGCACGAGAACACAACAGCGGCTAAGCAAGATTGCTCCTAC
>NZ_JAAMPU010000006.1 GCF_012911565.1 Flavobacterium silvaticum
AACAGAATTTCTTTGACTAAACTGAATGTACAATTAAGACACGCCGAAATTTCTTTGCCTTTTTAATTTCTGTGTGAAAATTTCTGTGAGAGAAAATATTCACACAGAAATTTTCACACAACTATTCGTGCGTGATTTTCATCAAAGACAAAAGTTCACACAAGTATTTTGGATAAATTGAGATAAAGCCAATTCAATAAAAGGCACGAGAACACAACAGCGGCTAAGCAAGATTGCTCCTAC
>NZ_JAAMPU010000007.1 GCF_012911565.1 Flavobacterium silvaticum
AACTTGAGCAAGCCGTTTCCGTGATTGTTTCGGAAGTCGGTTGGTTGATGGTCAGATTCAGTGTCGTCGTGTGGACACAACCCGCAGCGTTAGTAGATGTCTGTGTATATGTTCCGCTTGCAGTATAAGTCTGTCCGCCGTAAGTATAACTTGAGCAAGCCGTTTCCGTGATTGTTTCGGAAGTCGGTTGGTTGATGGTCAGATTCAGTGTCGTCGTGTGGACACAACCCGCAGCGTTAGTAG
>NZ_JAAMPU010000008.1 GCF_012911565.1 Flavobacterium silvaticum
AATGGAAGTTTCTGTTACCGAAATGGAGCGCTTTTTTTTAGCCGCTGTTAGCGGGTAGTTGCTACTCATTAACCTTACCATTTTGATCAATAAAAATTTGATCTGTTTCTCCCGATAAGTTGCCATCAACTACACCGTATATTTCGCAAGTTCCGAAATTGGATATATTTCCATTTACCATCCCATAAACGATTGCTCGTGAGCCTTTATCGATTGAAAGATTACCATTCAGAATTCCGTTTA
>NZ_JAAMPU010000009.1 GCF_012911565.1 Flavobacterium silvaticum
AATGGAAGTTTCTGTTACCGAAATGGAGCGCTTTTTTTTAGCCGCTGTTAGCGGGTAGTTGCTACTCATTAACCTTACCATTTTGATCAATAAAAATTTGATCTGTTTCTCCCGATAAGTTCCCATCAACTACACCGTATATTTCGCAAGTTCCGAAATTGGATATATTTCCATTTACCATCCCATAAACGATTGCTCGTGAGCCTTTATCGATTGAAAGATTACCATTCAGAATTCCGTTTA
>NZ_JAAMPU010000010.1 GCF_012911565.1 Flavobacterium silvaticum
ACTATCGGCCTTTGCCAGATCGGACGGATTTGCCTATCCAATCTATAGCTACAGCCTTCAACGAACTATTCCGTCAGTTCGCGGTACTTTCATCACTGCGTCACTCCATCACAACTATAAGTAGTACGGGAATATTAACCCGTTGGCCATCGACTGTCCCTTTCGGGTTCGCCTTAGGACCCGACTAACCCTCAGCTGATTAGCATAGCTGAGGAAACCTTAGTCTTTCGGTGTGCGGGTTTC
>NZ_JAAMPU010000011.1 GCF_012911565.1 Flavobacterium silvaticum
ACTATCGGCCTTTGCCAGATCGGACGGATTTGCCTATCCAATCTATAGCTACAGCCTTCAACGAACTATTCCGTCAGTTCGCGGTACTTTCATCACTGCGTCACTCCATCACAACTATAAGCAGTACGGGAATATTAACCCGTTGGCCATCGACTGTCCCTTTCGGGTTCGCCTTAGGACCCGACTAACCCTCAGCTGATTAGCATAGCTGAGGAAACCTTAGTCTTTCGGTGTGCGGGTTTC
>NZ_JAAMPU010000012.1 GCF_012911565.1 Flavobacterium silvaticum
ACGGATTCGGATTCGGGTCTTTGGTCAGCGTGTGTGCCGTGAACGCCTCCACGCCTCCTGCGGGTTATTCATTGAACAATACCGACTGTGCGCCTTCCGATAACACCAAATGGCAATCGGCCACGTTGTATGTCGATGCCGATTTCGACGGATACACCAGCGGTGCCTCCACCGTGACCTGTTACGGGGCTGCGATCCCTGCCGGATACGTGGCAACGCTTACGGCCATCGACTGTAACGATG
>NZ_JAAMPU010000013.1 GCF_012911565.1 Flavobacterium silvaticum
CCTTACGGAAAAGGGGAAAAAACTTTTGGGAAAAGGCTTGGAAAAGTAAAAAAGGGGGCTACCTTTGCACCCGCTAAAGCAGCAGGCTCTTATATATTCTGATGGTTGATAAAAAGGTTGGATAAAGTTTGTCTTGAAAAGGCATTCTTTGTTATCTTAGCCGTCCGGCAAAAAAAAGCCGGATATGCGAAGGTCCTTTTTTGACTGAAAACCAGGTGACTAATTTTCTTGAAAAATTTTTTC
>NZ_JAAMPU010000014.1 GCF_012911565.1 Flavobacterium silvaticum
CCGAGAGCTTCTCGCTCGACCTGGATTCCACTTCGGAGGAAGCCGTGCAGGTACGCGTGTACGACATGATCGGTAAACTGCTTGAGGAAAGATCCTTCGGGGCCAGCCGGATCGAACTGGCGCAGTTCGGGGAGAAATACCCGAGCGGTGTCTACAACATCGTATTGACACAGGGAAGCAACGTGAAGACGTTGCGTGTGATCAAACGGTAATTGACAATTAAGTAACGATTAACAATTAAGC
>NZ_JAAMPU010000015.1 GCF_012911565.1 Flavobacterium silvaticum
TTGGATGCCCAACCAAAATACCATGGGGCATTAATCCGGATTTCTCCGGGCTATTCCCCAGTGAGAGGCAGATTGCATACGCGTTACGCACCCGTGCGCCGGTCTCATGGCCCGAAAGCCATTACCCCTCGACTTGCATGTGTTAAGCCTGCCGCTAGCGTTCATCCTGAGCCAGGATCAAACTCTTCATCGTATATTTTTATAACTTACGATCTAAGATGCCAGGTTTTTTTATTCGAAATC
>NZ_JAAMPU010000016.1 GCF_012911565.1 Flavobacterium silvaticum
TTGGATGCCCAACCAAAATACCATGGGGCATTAATCCGGATTTCTCCGGGCTATTCCCCAGTGAGAGGCAGATTGCATACGCGTTACGCACCCGTGCGCCGGTCTCATGGCCCGAAAGCCACTACCCCTCGACTTGCATGTGTTAAGCCTGCCGCTAGCGTTCATCCTGAGCCAGGATCAAACTCTTCATCGTATATTTTTATAACTTACGATCTAAGATGCCAGGTTTTTTTATTCGAAATC
>NZ_JAAMPU010000017.1 GCF_012911565.1 Flavobacterium silvaticum
TGGAGAACGGCCAGTACAACAGCCCGACCCACACGGGCAAGACGGGGAACCTCATGGTGTTCGGCAGCAACCCGAACGACAATCCGCTGAAGTTCCGGGTGCGTGTACACAACGCCTGCGGTTGGGGCAACTGGCGTGAGTACCACTGGGGCGACGGTACCACCACGCCGCAGCCGAATCCGCAGCCCGACAAGTATTTCGTGGTGGCGCCCAATCCCTGCCAGACGGGCACGAGCGTCAACC
>NZ_JAAMPU010000018.1 GCF_012911565.1 Flavobacterium silvaticum
TGGAGAACGGCCAGTACAACAGCCCGACCCACACGGGCAAGACGGGGAACCTCATGGTGTTCGGCAGCAACCCGAACGACAATCCGCTGAAGTTCCGGGTGCGTGTACACAACGCCTGCGGCTGGGGCAACTGGCGTGAGTACCACTGGGGCGACGGTACCACCACGCCGCAGCCGAATCCGCAGCCCGACAAGTATTTCGTGGTGGCGCCCAATCCCTGCCAGACGGGCACGAGCGTCAACC
>NZ_JAAMPU010000019.1 GCF_012911565.1 Flavobacterium silvaticum
GGCTAGGCGTTGCGATGAGCGTCGAGATGGTGGCCAGCTGGATGCCGCACTGTGACGGGTTGATGGCTCCCGATCCGTTCGGGTTGTCGAGCAAGGCAGGGGTCGATACCTGGCAGGCCGTTCCATAATACCCGAGCCATGTGCCGTTGCGTTGCAGCTCCACCTGGATGCTGTACGTGGAGGCATAGTCGTAGGAAGCCATGTTGGTGAACGAGAAGTATCCCTGTGGACGCTCCACGTATTGAG
>NZ_JAAMPU010000020.1 GCF_012911565.1 Flavobacterium silvaticum
CTCAATACGTGGAGCGTCCACAGGGATACTTCTCGTTCACCAACATGGCTTCCTACGACTATGCCTCCACGTACAGCATCCAGGTGGAGCTGCAACGCAACGGCACATGGCTCGGGTATTACGGGACGGCCTGCCAGGTATCGACCCCTGCCTTGCTCGACAACCCGAACGGATCGGGAGCCATCAACCCGTCACAGTGCGGCATCCAGCTGGCCACCATCTCGACGCTCATCGCAACGCCTAGCC
>NZ_JAAMPU010000021.1 GCF_012911565.1 Flavobacterium silvaticum
CAATTTTCCTCAGCGAACCTAGAGCGCAGCCAGCTGGTAACCGCACCCAAGTCGCGATTGCTGCTTCCAGGTAATTGAACCAATCAATTTTCTTTGTACTTTCACGTTCAGCCGAGCCAACCTTCTCCGGAAGTCCGCAACCGCGCTTGGCTGCCAAACGTTGTGTTCCATGCCTATCGCCGCAAAAGTCAAAGACCATTATTGGCAATAATTTCCTGGTATTACTTTTTTGCCAAAATGCAGAATGA
>NZ_JAAMPU010000022.1 GCF_012911565.1 Flavobacterium silvaticum
ATGACACCGACAACACCAAGCATGCCTCTTTCGATTTCTATGCGGATACCGACGGGGACGGATTCGGATTCGGGTCTTTGGTCAGCGTGTGTGCCGTGAACGCCTCCACGCCTCCTGCGGGATACTCGTCTAACAATACCGACTGTGCGCCTTCCGATAACACCAAATGGCAATCGGCTACGTTGTATGTCGATGCCGATTTCGACGGATACACCAGCGGTGCCTCCACCGTGACCTGTTACGGGGCTGCGA
>NZ_JAAMPU010000023.1 GCF_012911565.1 Flavobacterium silvaticum
ATACTGCAGATAGCCGTTGGGAGCCGCGTCGCTCAGGAAACACGGGGCGCTTTCGGTCGGACAGTAAGGCCCGATGATCGAAGCCACAGGCGTACCTACGGTGATGGTCTTTGAAATGGCCTTGGTCTGGCCGCATGCGTTGACCAGGTTCGCGAAGAGCGTAACGGTTCCCTGCGCCACCTTGGTGAGGGTCGTGGTCGTGGCGCTGGTCGTGCTCAGCGAGACGATACCGGGGGGCGAGACGGTCCAGCCCG
>NZ_JAAMPU010000024.1 GCF_012911565.1 Flavobacterium silvaticum
ATACTGCAGATAGCCGTTGGGAGCCGCGTCGCTCAGGAAACACGGGGCGCTTTCGGTCGGACAGTAAGGCCCGATGATCGAAGCCACAGGCGTACCTACGGTGATGGTCTTTGAAATGGCCCTGGTCTGGCCACATGCGTTGACCAGGTTCGCGAAGAGCGTAACGGTTCCCTGCGCCACCTTGGTGAGGGTCGTGGTCGTGGCGCTGGTCGTGCTCAGCGAGACGATACCGGGGGGCGAGACGGTCCAGCCCG
>NZ_JAAMPU010000025.1 GCF_012911565.1 Flavobacterium silvaticum
CACCGAGTTGATGGCCGCAAGGGTGATGCCGCACTGTGCGTTGATCACGTTGGAAAGCAGCTGGAAGCCTTCGTCGAGGTTGCCGTCGCAGTTGTCGTCGACACCGTTGTACAGTACCTCGACATGGCCTGGGTTGATGGCTGCCACGGCATCGTTACAGTCGATGGCCGTAAGCGTTGCCACGTATCCGGCAGGGATCGCAGCCCCGTAACAGGTCACGGTGGAGGCACCGCTGGTGTATCCGTCGAAATCGG
>NZ_JAAMPU010000026.1 GCF_012911565.1 Flavobacterium silvaticum
CCTCGAAACGGTAGGCCGTGGCCTTGTTCAGGCTCGCCGTGGAGATGTAGCTGTTCTGCTGGGCCATGTGCTGGTCGCAGTTGTTGATCATCGGAACCCCCGGTGATGAGATCGGACACGGCGCGCCGTAACCCGAGAACACACCGTTGGTCTTGATGGCCACCTCGACACTGTAAGTCGTTCCGTAGAAATAATACGGAAGCATGGTCAATGCGAAGTAGTTCTGCGTACGCTCGATCTCCTGTACCTGGCCCGGAACCGA
>NZ_JAAMPU010000027.1 GCF_012911565.1 Flavobacterium silvaticum
AGACCATCACCGTAGGTACGCCTGTGGCTTCGATCATCGGGCCTTACTGTCCGACCGAAAGCGCCCCGTGTTTCCTGAGCGACGCGGCTCCCAACGGCTATCTGCAGTATACCCTTACGGCGGCGACAGGTTCCTATGTACCTGTGGAGGCCGACTGGCAATGGGAAAAGATTTCGGGGAATTTCTATTTCCTGGAGAACGGCCAGTACAACAGCCCGACCCACACGGGCAAGACGGGGAACCTCATGGTGTTCGGCAGCAACC
>NZ_JAAMPU010000028.1 GCF_012911565.1 Flavobacterium silvaticum
AGACCATCACCGTAGGTACGCCTGTGGCTTCGATCATCGGGCCTTACTGTCCGACCGAAAGCGCCCCGTGTTTCCTGAGCGACGCGGCTCCCAACGGCTATCTGCAGTATACCCTTACGGCAGCGACAGGTTCCTATATACCCGTGGAGGCCGACTGGCAATGGGAAAAGATTTCGGGGAATTTCTATTTCCTGGAGAACGGCCAGTACAACAGCCCGACCCACACGGGCAAGACGGGGAACCTCATGGTGTTCGGCAGCAACC
>NZ_JAAMPU010000029.1 GCF_012911565.1 Flavobacterium silvaticum
CACCGGGGGTTCCGATGATCAACAACTGCGACCAGCACATGGCCCAGCAGAACAGCTACATCTCCACGGCGAGCCTGAACAAGGCCACGGCCTACCGTTTCGAGGTATCCCTTGTGGATGGCAACGACAACCCGGTCTCCTCGCAGATCGTGGACCGTACCCTGTCCTACTTCAACTTCAGCATGGTGCCGGGTTACATACCGGGCGGCAAGTACATGGTACGTGTGGCCGTGAGGACCACGGGTTACCATTCACCGTTCGGCGAG
>NZ_JAAMPU010000030.1 GCF_012911565.1 Flavobacterium silvaticum
CAACCAGACCGACTCGTCGGTTCCGGGCCAGGTACAGGAGATCGAGCGTACGCAGAACTACTTCGCATTGACCATGCTTCCGTACTATTTCTACGGAACGACTTACAGTGTCGAGGTGGCCGTCAAGACCAACGGTGTGTTCTCGGGTTACGGCGCTCCGTGTCCGATCTCATCACCGGGGGTTCCGATGATCAACAACTGCGACCAGCACATGGCCCAGCAGAACAGCTACATCTCCACGGCGAGCCTGAACAAGGCCACGGCCTACCGTTTCG
>NZ_JAAMPU010000031.1 GCF_012911565.1 Flavobacterium silvaticum
GACAACACCGATTGCAACGATGCCGACAACACGAAACACGCTTCGTTCCCTTTCTATGCGGATACCGATGGCGATACGTTCGGGGCCGGTTCTTCGGTGAGTGTCTGTGCTGTCGATGCCAATACGCCTCCGACGGGTTATTCATCCAACAATACAGACTGTGCGCCGGCCGATAATGCCAAATGGCAATCTGCCCTGTTATTCGTTGATAGCGATGGTGATGGATATACCACTTCTTCCACCGCGACATCCGTTTGCTACGGAGCTTCGATTCC
>NZ_JAAMPU010000032.1 GCF_012911565.1 Flavobacterium silvaticum
GGGGCGACTCTATCGGCTTTGCCTACGACTTCCAATAACGGCATCACGGGAAGCTGGTCACCGGCGCTCAATAACACCGCTACTATGACGTACACGTTCACGCCATCGGCAGGTCAGTGTGCTACATCTGCAACGATGACAATCACGGTCAACTCGAACACGGCACCTACATTTACCCAGGTAGCCGCGATCTGTTCCGGGGCGACTCTATCGGCTTTGCCTACGACTTCCAATAACGGCATCACGGGAAGCTGGTCACCGGCGCTCAATAACACCGC
>NZ_JAAMPU010000033.1 GCF_012911565.1 Flavobacterium silvaticum
AACGGCGAAGCTTCGGCCAGGAATTCGACGAAGAAATGTGTGTTCACAGAAATTAAAAAAGGCAAAGAAATTCCGTTATGTCTTATTATCTACGAACGGCGAAACTTCGATCAGTAATTCGTCAAAGAAATGTGTGTTCACAGAAATTAATAATTAGACAAAGCTCATTCTGCATTTTGGCAAAAAAGTAATACCAGGAAATTATTGCCAATAATGGTCTTTGACTTTTGCGGCGATAGGCATGGAACACAACGTTTGGCAGCCAAGCGCGGTTGCGGACTTCCG
>NZ_JAAMPU010000034.1 GCF_012911565.1 Flavobacterium silvaticum
ATGTGGATGCCGATGGCGATGGTTTCGGATCGACGACACAACAAACCGTCTGTACTGCAAATCCGAATGTCGCACCGGCCGGATTTTCTTTGGACAATACCGATTGTGACGATACGAATGCTGCGAACCACGAAGGCTATCCGTTTTATGTGGATGCAGATGGAGACGGTTTCGGATCGACGACACAACAAACCGTCTGTACTGCAAATCCGAATGTCGCACCGGCCGGATTTTCTTTGGACAATACCGATTGTGACGATACGAATGCGGCGAACCACGAAGGTTATC
>NZ_JAAMPU010000035.1 GCF_012911565.1 Flavobacterium silvaticum
CCATCAACTACACCGTATATTTCGCAAGTTCCGAAATTGGATATATTTCCATTTACCATCCCATAAACGATTGCTCGTGAGCCTTTATCGATTGAAAGATTACCATTCAGAATTCCGTTTATAACAAATATGACAGAATTGCGGACTACAACATTTCCATTAATCATTCCAGCGAGATTTGTTTCAACTTCAATTGTGAAGTCAGAATTGTATTTTTCGTTTAATATTTTCATTTTATTATAATTTGAATCTCTTATGATTGTTTGTTTACGCGATTGGGCAATTACC
>NZ_JAAMPU010000036.1 GCF_012911565.1 Flavobacterium silvaticum
ATGTCTTCACGCCTGACGCTGGCCAATGTGCCTCTCCGGTGACATTGTCGGTTACGGTCACGAATTCCATCGTCCCTGATTTCGCTGCCATTCCGCCATTCTGTTCGGGTTCCTCCGTTCCTGCATTGGACGCGACCTCTCCGAACGGTATCACGGGAAGCTGGTCGCCGGCCACTGTCAGCAATACGACAAGCGGCAATTATGTCTTCACGCCTGACGCTGGCCAATGCGCCTCTCCGGTGACATTGTCGGTTACGGTCACGAATTCCATCGTCCCTGATTTCGCTGC
>NZ_JAAMPU010000037.1 GCF_012911565.1 Flavobacterium silvaticum
CCTACGACTATGCCTCCACGTACAGCATCCAGGTGGAGCTGCAACGCAACGGCACATGGCTCGGGTATTATGGGACGGCCTGCCAGGTATCGACCCCTGCCTTGCTCGACAACCCGAACGGATCGGGATCCATCAACCCGTCACAGTGCGGCATCCAGCTGGCCACCATCTCCACGCTCATCGCAACGCCTAGCCTCCTTGGGGCCACGGCCTATAAGTTCCGTGTGACCAACCAGACCGACTCGTCGGTTCCGGGCCAGGTACAGGAGATCGAGCGTACGCAGAACTACTTCG
>NZ_JAAMPU010000038.1 GCF_012911565.1 Flavobacterium silvaticum
CTATCATGTCGTACACACGTACCTGCACGGCTTCCTCCGAAGTGGAATCCAGGTCGAGCGAGAAGCTCTCGGCATACGGGTTCGGGAACACCGTGGCGTCGAAACGCTGTGCGATCACTTCCGGCTGTTGTGTCCCGTCCTGGCGCAATACCCCCGGAGCATACACGAAACAAGTCTCGCCGAACGGTGAATGGTAACCCGTGGTCCTCACGGCCACACGTACCATGTACTTGCCGCCCGGTATGTAACCCGGCACCATGCTGAAGTTGAAGTAGGACAGGGTACGGTCCACGATC
>NZ_JAAMPU010000039.1 GCF_012911565.1 Flavobacterium silvaticum
GTTTACCGATCATGTCGTACACGCGTACCTGCACGGCTTCCTCCGAAGTGGAATCCAGGTCGAGCGAGAAGCTCTCGGCATACGGGTTCGGGAATACGGTAGCATTGAAACGCTGTGCGATCACTTCAGGCTGCTGTGTTCCGTTCTGACGTAATGATGATCCTGGCGCGTACACGAAAGAGGCCTCGCCGAACGGTGAATGGTAACCCGTGGTCCTCACGGCCACACGTACCATGTACTTGCCGCCCGGTATGTAACCCGGCACCATGCTGAAGTTGAAGTAGGACAGGGTACGGTCCAC
>NZ_JAAMPU010000040.1 GCF_012911565.1 Flavobacterium silvaticum
ATACCTGGCAGGCCGTCCCATAATACCCGAGCCATGTGCCGTTGCGTTGCAGCTCCACCTGGATGCTGTACGTGGAGGCATAGTCGTAGGAAGCCATGTTGGTGAACGAGAAGTATCCCTGTGGACGCTCCACGTATTGTGGCTCACCTGTAGGCACACCGCCGACGATCTTATAGACACGGTAGCGGTACATGGTGATGTTCGGGAAGGTGGTCACCTGGATCACCGAGTTGATGGCCGCAAGGGTGATGCCGCACTGTGCGTTGATCACGTTGGAAAGCAGCTGGAAGCCTTCGTCGAGGTTGC
>NZ_JAAMPU010000041.1 GCF_012911565.1 Flavobacterium silvaticum
CGAAACGGTAGGCCGTGGCCTTGTTCAGGCTCGCCGTGGAGATGTAGCTGTTCTGCTGGGCCATGTGCTGGTCGCAGTTGTTGATCATCGGAACCCCCGGTGATGAGATCGGACACGGAGCTCCGTAACCCGAGAACACCCCGTTGGTCTTGACGGCCACCTCGACACTGTAAGTCGTTCCGTAGAAATAGTACGGAAGCATGGTCAATGCGAAGTAGTTCTGCGTACGCTCGATCTCCTGTACCTGGCCCGGAACCGATGAATCGGTCTGGTTGGTCACACGGAACTTATAGGCCGTGGCCCCAAGAAGGC
>NZ_JAAMPU010000042.1 GCF_012911565.1 Flavobacterium silvaticum
AATAGTACGGAAGCATGGTCAATGCGAAGTAGTTCTGCGTACGCTCGATCTCCTGTACCTGGCCCGGAACCGACGAGTCGGTCTGGTTGGTCACACGGAACTTATAGGCCGTGGCCCCAAGAAGGCTAGGCGTTGCGATGAGGGTCGAGATGGTGGCCAACTGGATGCCGCACTGTGACGGGTTGATGGATCCCGAACCGTTCGGGTTGTCGAGCAAGGCAGGGGTCGATACCTGGCAGGCCGTCCCATAATACCCGAGCCATGTGCCGTTGCGTTGCAGCTCCACCTGGATGCTGTACGTGGAGGCATAGTCGTAGG
>NZ_JAAMPU010000043.1 GCF_012911565.1 Flavobacterium silvaticum
AACCCGGTCTCCTCGCAGATCGTGGACCGTACCCTGTCCTACTTCAACTTCAGCATGGTGCCGGGTTACATACCGGGTGGCAAGTACATGGTGCGCGTGGCCGTGAGGACCACGGGTTACCCTTCACCGTTCGGTGAGGCCTGTTTCGTGTACGCTCCTGCTCCGTTGCGCCAGGACGGGACACAACAGCCTGAGGCCATCGCACAGCGTTTCAATGCTACCGTATTCCCGAACCCGTATGCCGAGAGCTTCTCGCTCGACCTGGATTCCACTTCGGAGGAAGCCGTGCAGGTACGCGTGTACGACATGATCGGTAAAC
>NZ_JAAMPU010000044.1 GCF_012911565.1 Flavobacterium silvaticum
AAACGTTGGTGGAAATGCCTAAAAATCGCCGATACAAAACATCATTAGAATTGGTATATTTACGTCGTGATAAAACCAAATCTATATATTATTGCTGGATGTAATGGCGCTGGTAAAACCACAGCTTCATTCACAATACTTCCCGAAATTCTCGATTGCAAAGAATTTGTAAATGCAGACGAAATTGCAAAAGGCCTGTCGCCTTTCCAACCAGAAAAGGTTGCTTTCGAAGCTGGAAGAATTATGCTCCAGCGCGTCGATCATTTGTTATTGGAAAAACAGAATTTTGCTTTCGAGACGACTTTGGCAACCAAAAGCTATCGGG
>NZ_JAAMPU010000045.1 GCF_012911565.1 Flavobacterium silvaticum
CCGGTGACATTGTCGGTTACGGTCACGAATTCCATCGTCCCTGATTTCGCTGCCATTCCGCCATTCTGTTCGGGTTCCTCCGTTCCGGCATTGAATACGACCTCTCCGAACGGTATCACGGGAAGCTGGTCGCCGGCCACTGTCAGCAACACGACTTCCGGGAATTATGTCTTCACACCTGATGCGGGCCAATGCGCCTCTCCGGTGACATTATCGGTTACGGTCACGAATTCCATCGTCCCTGATTTCGCTGCCATTCCGCCATTCTGTTCGGGTTCCTCCGTTCCGGCATTGAATACGACCTCTCCGAATGGGGTTACGGGAAGCTGGAGTC
>NZ_JAAMPU010000046.1 GCF_012911565.1 Flavobacterium silvaticum
ACGACGCGGTCGCAGCCATCAACCCAGGCCATGCCGAGGTACTGTACAACGGTGTCGACGACAACTGCGACGGCAACCTCGACGAAGGCTTCCAGCTGCTTTCCAATGTGATCACCGCACAGTGCGGC
Source organism: Flavobacterium silvaticum (assembly GCF_012911565.1). Taxonomy (GTDB): domain Bacteria; phylum Bacteroidota; class Bacteroidia; order Flavobacteriales; family Flavobacteriaceae; genus Flavobacterium; species Flavobacterium silvaticum. The sequence goes on from NZ_JAAMPU010000046.1 coordinate 129, forward strand.
ATCACCCTTGCGGCCATCAACTCGGTGATCCAGGTGACCACCTTCCCGAACATCACCATGTACCGCTACCGTGTCTATAAGATCGTCGGCGGTGTGCCTACAGGTGCCCCTCAATACGTGGAGCGTCCACAGGGATACTTCTCGTTCACCAACATGGCTTCCTACGACTATGCCTCCACGTACAGCATCCAGGTGGAGCTGCAACGCA
>NZ_JAAMPU010000047.1 GCF_012911565.1 Flavobacterium silvaticum
CGGGTATGACGATCTCGTCGCAATAGCCCACCACGCGTACGCTGTGGTTGCCCATGCCCACGTTGGTGAACACCGGACTGCTCTGCAGCGCGCCGCCGTCAAGGGAGTACTGGTAATCGGCAAGGTTCACACCCTCCACGTTGATCGTGATGGTCTGGGTATCCTGGAAGGCATCGGTCACGGTATAGGCCGGACTCAGCGCCACAGGAGGGCTTGATAGGATCAGCGTATGCGAGGCCGTCTGCGACAGACAGCCTTGGGAGATGCTCACCACATCGGCGGTGTAGACTCCCGGTGCCTGGGCATAGTACTGTGGTGCGTTCACACCAAGTGCCACCC
>NZ_JAAMPU010000048.1 GCF_012911565.1 Flavobacterium silvaticum
CGGGTATGACGATCTCGTCGCAATAGCCCACCACGCGTACGCTGTGGTTGCCCATGCCCACGTTGGTGAACACCGGACTGCTCTGCAGCGCGCCGCCGTCAAGGGAGTACTGGTAATCGGCCACGTTCACGCCCTCCACGTTGATCGTGATGGTCTGGGTATCCTGGAAGGCATCGGTCACGGTATAGGCCGGACTCAGTGCCACCGGAGGACTCGACAGGATCAGCGTATGCGAGGCCGTCTGCGACAGACAGCCTTGGGAGATGCTCACCACATCGGCGGTGTAGACTCCCGGTGCCTGGGCATAGTACTGTGGTGCGTTCACACCAAGTGCCACCC
>NZ_JAAMPU010000049.1 GCF_012911565.1 Flavobacterium silvaticum
CGGCCACTGTCAGCAATACGACAAGCGGCAATTATGTCTTCACGCCTGACGCTGGCCAATGCGCCTCTCCGGTGACATTGTCGGTTACGGTCACGAATTCCATCGTCCCTGATTTCGCTGCGATACCGCCATTCTGTTCGGGTTCCTCCGTTCCGGCATTGAACGCGACCTCTCCGAACGGTATCACGGGAAGCTGGTCGCCGGCTACCATCAGCAACACCACTTCCGGCAATTATGTCTTCACGCCTGACGCTGGCCAATGTGCCTCGCCGGTGACATTGTCGGTTACGGTCACGAATTCCATCGTCCCTGATTTCGCTGCCATTCCGCCATTCTGTTCGGGTTCCTCCGTTCCGGCATTGAATACGACCTCTCCGAA
>NZ_JAAMPU010000050.1 GCF_012911565.1 Flavobacterium silvaticum
AACATCGTATTGACACAGGGAAGCAACGTGAAGACGTTGCGTGTGATCAAACGGTAATTGACAATTAAGTAACGATTAACAATTAAGCCCCGACGCAAGTCGGGGCTTTTTTATTGGGTAATGGATGACACGAAGGACGGGTGATGCTTCTGTGGTGTACTTGTGTCTTCGTAGCATAAAATCCAGTAAATCCGTGTTGGGAATCTTTGTGGCAATCCAACGTGTGGACTTTTTAAAATCCACATATCCAATCTCCACAAAAAATGACAAGGACATCGCGTTGACCGTCCGCGTTTGCTTCGCCAGTTCGCTTTGCTCGGGTGGGATGCCGCGGTTAGCCCACAGCATGAAACGCCTGGTTGTACACCTTTAGGGCAGCG
>NZ_JAAMPU010000051.1 GCF_012911565.1 Flavobacterium silvaticum
CATAACGGAATTTCTTTGCCTTTTTTAATTTCTGTGAACACACATTTCTTCGTCGAATTCCTGGCCGAAGCTTCGCCGTTCGTAGATAATAAGACATACCGGAATTTCTTTGTTTTTTTTTAATTTCTGTGTGAAAATTTCTGTGAGAGAAAATATTCACACAGAAATTTTCACACAATTATTTGTGCATGTTTTAGATTGAAGATAAAAGTACACAAAGTTATTTTAGATAAATTGAGATATAGTCAATTTATAGAAGGCACGAGAACACAACAGCGGCTAAGCAAGATTGCTCCTACTCGATTCATTGTACCAACTTTTTTCTTAACTTCCATCGCGGTAGCAGAGGCAACTTTCTTCAGAAACCGCAACCTCGCTTAGCCGCGAAACGTTAC
>NZ_JAAMPU010000052.1 GCF_012911565.1 Flavobacterium silvaticum
CGTTGCTTCCCTGTGTCAATACGATGTTGTAGACACCGCTCGGGTATTTCTCCCCGAACTGGGCCAGTTCGATCCGGCTGGCCCCGAAGGATCTTTCCTCAAGCAGTTTACCGATCATGTCATACACACGTACCTGCACGGCTTCCTCCGAAGTGGAATCCAGGTCGAGCGAGAAGCTCTCGGTATACGGGTTCGGGAACACCGTGGCGTCGAAACGCTGTGCGATCACTTCAGGCTGCTGTGTCCCGTCCTGGCGCAATACCCCCGGAGCATACACGAAACAGGCCTCGCCGAACGGTGAATGGTAACCCGTGGTCCTCACGGCCACACGTACCATGTACTTGCCGCCCGGTATGTAACCCGGCACCATGCTGAAGTTGAAGTAGGACAGGGTACGGTCCAC
>NZ_JAAMPU010000053.1 GCF_012911565.1 Flavobacterium silvaticum
CATGTGTTAAGCCTGCCGCTAGCGTTCATCCTGAGCCAGGATCAAACTCTTCATCGTATATTTTTATAACTTACGATCTAAGATGCCAGGTTTTTTTATTCGAAATCTTATACTCGATCTCTCTTACTCTCTGCTTACTTCAAAATCTCTTTTGAAGCGCTGTCTCAATCCAATATGTCTATGAACTTGTCTTCTCTTTTTTCGCTTCTACTCCCCCAGCCGTGGCCGTTCGTTCCCAAAGCGGGTGCAAAAGTAGCAATTCTTTTTTCTTTTCCAACAACTTTTTTCGAAAAAATTTTTCAAGAAAATTAGTCACCTGGTTTTCAGTCAAAAAAGGACCTTCGCATATCCGGCTTTTTTTTGCCGGACGGCTAAGATAACAAAGAATGCCTTTTCAAGACAAACTTTA
>NZ_JAAMPU010000054.1 GCF_012911565.1 Flavobacterium silvaticum
CATGTGTTAAGCCTGCCGCTAGCGTTCATCCTGAGCCAGGATCAAACTCTTCATCGTATATTTTTATAACTTACGATCTAAGATGCCAGGTTTTTTTATTCGAAATCTTATACTCGATCTCCCTTACTCTCTGCTTACTCCAGAATCCCTTCTGAAGCGCTGTCTCAATCCAATATGTCTATGAACTTGTCTTCCATTCTTTGCTTTCCGTACTCCCGGCCGTGGCCGTTCGTTCCCAAAGCGGGTGCAAAAGTAGCAATTCTTTTTTCTTTTCCAACAACTTTTTTTGAAAAAATTTTTCAAGAAAATTAGTCACCTGGTTTTCAGTCAAAAAAGGACCTTCGCATATCCGGCTTTTTTTTGCCGGACGGCTAAGATAACAAAGAATGCCTTTTCAAGACAAACTTTA
>NZ_JAAMPU010000055.1 GCF_012911565.1 Flavobacterium silvaticum
ACAGCGGCTAAAAAAAAGCGCTCCATTTCGGTAACAGAAACTTCCATTTTTTCAGTAAATTTACGTCCAGCCGAGACAACAATCTACGGAAATCGCGCCTTCTTTTAGCCGCGAAACGTTACCCGCAAGCTGCGCAAGTACAACTGTTTGGCCGGCTGTCGGCTCGATCGAAAGTCGCTTGCAGCCTTCATCTTATTCGGGGCTACAAGCTTTGTTCCGACCAATCCGCCAGCCGGCTGAAAATTGAGATTTTTTCAAAGTTGAACCTATTCGTTTCCGCAGAGACATTTCGGTAATTCTATCTTCCATTTCGCCGAGACAAAAATCTCAATTTTCCTCAGCGAACCTAGAGCGCAGCCAGCTGGTAACCGCACCCAAGTCGCGATTGCTGCTTCCAGGTAATTGAACCAATCAATTTTCTTTGTAC
>NZ_JAAMPU010000056.1 GCF_012911565.1 Flavobacterium silvaticum
TCCGTGTGACCAACCAGACCGACTCGTCGGTTCCGGGCCAGGTACAGGAGATCGAGCGTACGCAGAACTACTTCGCCCTGACCATGCTTCCGTACTATTTCTACGGAACGACTTACAGTGTCGAGGTGGCCATCAAGACAAACGGTGTGTTCTCGGGTTACGGCGCTCCGTGTCCGATCTCATCACCGGGGGTTCCGATGATCAACAACTGCGACCAGCATATGGCCCAGCAGAACAGCTACATCTCCACGGCGAGCCTGAACAAGGCCACGGCCTACCGTTTCGAGGTATCCCTTGTGGATGGAAACGACAACCCGGTCTCCTCGCAGATCGTGGACCGTACCCTGTCCTACTTCAACTTCAGCATGGTGCCGGGTTACATACCGGGTGGCAAGTACATGGTGCGCGTGGCCGTGAGGACCACGGGTTACC
>NZ_JAAMPU010000057.1 GCF_012911565.1 Flavobacterium silvaticum
CCGATTTCGACGGATACACCAGCGGTGCCTCCACCGTGACCTGTTACGGGGCTGCGATCCCTGCCGGATACGTGGCAACGCTTACGGCCATCGACTGTAACGATGCCGTGGCAGCCATCAATCCAGGCCATGCCGAGGTACTGTACAACGGTGTCGACGACAACTGCGACGGCAACCTCGACGAAGGCTTCCAGCTGCTTTCCAACGTGATCAACGCACAGTGCGGCATCACCCTTGCCGCCATCAACTCGGTGATCCAGGTGACCACCTTCCCGAACATCACCATGTACCGCTACCGTGTCTACAAGATCGTGGGCGGTGTGCCTACAGGTGCCCCTCAATACGTGGAGCGTCCACAGGGATACTTCTCGTTCACCAACATGGCTTCCTACGACTATGCCTCCACGTACAGCATCCAGGTGGAGCTGCAACGCA
>NZ_JAAMPU010000058.1 GCF_012911565.1 Flavobacterium silvaticum
ACCGACGAGTCGGTCTGGTTGGTCACACGGAACTTATAGGCCGTGGCCCCAAGGAGGCTAGGCGTTGCGATGAGCGTCGAGATGGTGGCCAGCTGGATGCCGCACTGTGACGGGTTGATGGATCCCGATCCGTTCGGGTTGTCGAGCAAGGCAGGGGTCGATACCTGGCATGCCGTCCCATAATACCCGAGCCATGTGCCGTTGCGTTGCAGCTCCACCTGGATGCTGTACGTGGAGGCATAGTCGTAGGAAGCCATGTTGGTGAACGAGAAGTATCCCTGAGGACGCTCCACGTATTGAGGGGCACCTGTAGGCACACCGCCTACGATCTTGTAGACACGGTAACGGTACATGGTGATGTTCGGGAAGGTGGTCACCTGGATCACCGAGTTGATGGCCGCAAGGGTGATGCCGCACTGTGCGTTGATCACGTTGGAAAGCAGCTGGAAGCCTTCGTCGAGGTTGC
>NZ_JAAMPU010000059.1 GCF_012911565.1 Flavobacterium silvaticum
CATAACGGAATTTCTTTGCCTTTTTTAATTTCTGTGAACACACATTTCTTCGTCGAATTCCTGGCCGAAGCTTCGCCGTTCGTAGATAATAAGACATACCGGAATTTCTTTGTTTTTTTTTTTAATTTCTGTGTGAAAATTTCTGTGAGAGAAAATATTCACACAGAAATTTTCACACAATTATTTGTGCATGTTTTAGATTGAAGATAAAAGTTCACAAAGTTATTTTGGATAAATTGAGATATAGTCAATTTGATAGAAGGCACGAGAACACAACAGCGGCTAAGCAAGATTGCTCCTACTCGATTCATTGTACCAACTTTTTTCTTAACTTCCATCGCGGTAGCAGAGGCAACTTTCTTCGGAAACCGCAACCTCGCTTAGCCGCGAAACGTTAGAGGTAATTGCCCAATCGCGTAAACAAACAATCATAAGAGATTCAAATTATAATAAAATGAAAATATTAAACGAAAAATACAATTCTGACTTCACAATTGAAGTTGAAACAAATCTCGCTGGA
>NZ_JAAMPU010000060.1 GCF_012911565.1 Flavobacterium silvaticum
CAAAGACCCGAATCCGAATCCGTCCCCGTCGGTATCCGCATAGAAATCGAAAGAGGCATGCTTGGTGTTGTCGGTGTCATCACAATCCAATCCTGAAGATGAAACTGAGGTTCCCGCAGGGATCGATACCCCATAGCAAGTGGCAAGCGGAGTCGCTGAAGTGGCATACCCGTCTCCGTCTGCATCCGTATACAGGTCAGCCGTTCTCCATTTGGTATTGTCTGAAGGAGCACAATCTGTATTGTTGGATGAATAACCCGCAGGTGGTGTTGAGCTGTTCACGGCACACACACTCACCAAAGAACCGGCTCCGAATCCGTCCCCGTCGGCATCCGCATAGAAATCGAAAGAGGCATGCCTGGTGGCATCGGCATCGTTACAGTCAACTCCTGAAGAAACCGCTGTGTAACCCGCCGGAATCGAAGCTCCGTAGCAAACGGATGTCGCGGTGGAAGAAGTGGTATATCCATCACCATCGCTATCAACGAATAACAGGGCAGATTGCCATTTGGCATTATCGGCCGGCGCACAGTCTG
>NZ_JAAMPU010000061.1 GCF_012911565.1 Flavobacterium silvaticum
CAAAGACCCGAATCCGAATCCGTCCCCGTCGGTATCCGCATAGAAATCGAAAGAGGCATGCTTGGTGTTGTCGGTGTCATCACAATCCAATCCTGAAGATGAAACTGAGGTTCCCGCAGGGCTCGATACCCCATAGCAAGTGGCAAGCGGAGTCGCTGAAGTGGCATACCCGTCTCCGTCTGCGTCCGTATACAGGTCGGCCGTTCTCCATTTGGTATTGTCTGAAGGAGCACAATCTGTATTGTTGGATGAATAACCCGCAGGTGGTGTTGAGCTGTTCACGGCACATACACTCACCAAAGAACCGGCTCCGAATCCGTCGTTATCGGTATCCGCATAGAAATCGAATGAAGCGTGTTTGGTGTTGTCGGCATCGTTACAGTCAACTCCCAATGAAGAAACACTGTACCCCGCAGGAATCGAAGCTCCGTAGCAAACGGATGTCGCGGTGGAAGAAGTGGTATATCCATCACCATCGCTATCAACGAATAACAGGGCAGATTGCCATTTGGCATTATCGGCCGGCGCACAGTCTG
>NZ_JAAMPU010000062.1 GCF_012911565.1 Flavobacterium silvaticum
AACGTTACCTGCCATTTCAGAAAAAATCGCTTTAAGCAGCATTTAAGTATTTAAAAAAGATAAAATAAAAACTTATGAAAATTATTAGATTAAAAGATGACTCAGGCTATGATCAAGTTATCGATATTGATAAAATTGTCAGCGTCAAAGGAAAAAATAATACTGCTTATATTATGACAGTTAATGGCGAAATTAAAACTAAAATCAGTTTAGACGAAGTTGTCAAATTGATAAAAAGCTACGAAACAATTTAAGTGATGAAATATATTTTAATTAAAGACAAAAGTGGATACGAACACTTGATCAACATAAATAAAATTGAACGAGTTCAAGGTTGGAATGATGGAAGCATAATTTATCTTAAAAATTTTGAGATAGATACAAAAGAAAATCTCATTCAAATCAAAAATAAAATAGATGATTGCCAAATTGAATAAGAAACGGCAGGTAACCGCCGGTAAAAAAAAGCGCTGCTTCCAGGTCGTTGAACCATTCATTTTTTCAGTAAATTTACGTCCAGCCGAGACAACTATCATTTAAGGCCGCGCCTTCTTTTACCGGCAAAACGTTAC
>NZ_JAAMPU010000063.1 GCF_012911565.1 Flavobacterium silvaticum
TAACGTTTCGCGCATCTTTGCTGTTGCAGAAATCCGGAGATTGTAGTCTCCGTTGGACGCAAAAGTACTTAAAAAGTTGATTGGTTCTTTGACCTGAAAGCAGCAATGGCAAAGATGCGCTGTTGGTGGAAGTGCCAATTGCCCCTTATGGTTTTACGCGAACAATTTTATCATCTTTTAAGACGACAAGCTCGCTATTCAAACGCTTTTTGTAAGTTAAAAGATTTTCATAGACCTTATTCATGCCTTGAATTATCTTTTGTTGATTTTCTGAACGCTCGTATGTTTTCATAGTTCACGCAATTTAGCAAATTTTGATTTCTCTACGATGTGAATTTCTCCTGAATCATTTTTTTCAGCAATCAATTGATAAATTCCATCCGAATTGTCGAAAATCATAGCTTCATCTACAATTGGCAAGTAAATTTCGAATAAATTTCTTTTTCCATTTGTATAACGTCGCATTATTGTCTCCGGATCGATATTGTGTCCGCCTTCTTTCACCCTCAACTTTACACGCTCAATCGCCAATTCAACTTTTCTCAACCAAAAGAAAAGCAGAATCACGTTATAACCATTTTTTTGCGCTTCTAGAATTTTTCCC
>NZ_JAAMPU010000064.1 GCF_012911565.1 Flavobacterium silvaticum
CAACCAGACCGACTCGTCGGTTCCGGGCCAGGTACAGGAGATCGAGCGTACGCAGAACTACTTCGCATTGACCATGCTTCCGTACTATTTCTACGGAACGACTTACAGTGTCGAGGTGGCCATTAAGACCAACGGGGTGTTCTCGGGTTACGGAGCTCCGTGTCCGATCTCATCACCGGGTGTTCCGATGATCAACAACTGCGACCAGCACATGGCCCAGCAGAACAGCTACATCTCCACGGCGAGCCTGAACAAGGCCACCGCGTATCGTTTCGAGGTATCCCTTGTGGATGGCAACGACAACCCGGTCTCCTCGCAGATCGTCGATCGTACCCTGTCCTACTTCAACTTCAGCATGGTGCCGGGCTACATACCGGGCGGCAAGTACATGGTGCGTGTGGCCGTGAGGACCACGGGTTACCCTTCACCGTTCGGTGAGGCCTGTTTCGTGTACGCTCCGGGAGCATTGCGCCAGGACGGGACACAGCAGCCTGAAGTGATCGCACAGCGTTTCGACGCCACGGTGTTCCCGAACCCGTATGCCGAGAGCTTCTCGCTCGACCTGGATTCCACTTCGGAGGAAGCCGTGCAGGTACGTGTGTACGACATGATAG
>NZ_JAAMPU010000065.1 GCF_012911565.1 Flavobacterium silvaticum
ATATCATAGGCCAGCGACAACCCCAAGCCTGTTCCTTCCCCCGTAGGTTTCGTAGTAAAAAACGGCTGGAAGATTTTCTCCCTGATGGCATCCGGAATGCCGCCACCGTTGTCTTTTACCTGAATCTCAACCGAATTCCCTCGAGCAGTAGTAGCAACCTCGATCATGGGATGGAATGATTCCCCTTCGGCTTCTTTCTTTTTTTGGGTCGCATAAAATCCATTGGTAAATAAATTCAGCAGAACGCGCCCAATGTCCTGTGCCACCAGATTTACTTTAGGCAGGTTCGGGTCAAAATGGGTGATCAGTTCCGAATTGAACGACTTGTCCTTTGCCCGCAATCCGTGATAGGCCAACCGCAGGTATTCATCGGCAAGTGCATTGATATCGGTCGGTTCTTTTTCACCTGAAGATGTCCGACTGTGCTGCAGCATGCCTTTTACGATGGAATCGGCACGGCGTCCGTGGTGTGCGATTTTCTCCAGATTCTGCCGGATGTCCGCCAATATCTCTGCCTCCAATCCGTCATCTCTTGCTTCTTGTTTCTTGCTTCTTTCTTCTGAAATCTCATCCAAAAGCTCCATGGAAACATCACTGAAATTATTCACGAAATTGAGCGGATTCTGTATTTCATGGGC
>NZ_JAAMPU010000066.1 GCF_012911565.1 Flavobacterium silvaticum
CACCGGGGGTTCCGATGATCAACAACTGCGACCAGCACATGGCCCAGCAGAACAGCTACATCTCCACGGCGAGCCTGAACAAGGCCACGGCCTACCGTTTCGAGGTATCCCTTGTGGATGGAAACGACAACCCGGTCTCCTCGCAGATCGTGGATCGTACCCTGTCCTACTTCAACTTCAGCATGGTGCCGGGTTACATACCGGGCGGCAAGTACATGGTGCGCGTGGCCGTGAGGACCACGGGTTACCATTCACCGTTCGGTGAGGCCTGTTTCGTGTATGCTCCGGGGGTATTGCGCCAGGACGGGACACAACAGCCGGAAGTGATCGCACAGCGTTTCAATGCTACCGTATTCCCGAACCCGTATGCCGAGAGCTTCTCGCTCGACCTGGATTCCACTTCGGAGGGAGCCGTGCAGGTACGTGTGTATGACATGATCGGTAAACTGCTTGAGGAAAGATCCTTCGAAGCCAGCCGGATCGAACTGGCCCAGTTCGGGGAGAAATACCCTAGTGGTGTCTACAACATCGTTCTTACCCAAGGTACTAACGTGAAGACGTTGCGTGTGATCAAACGGTAATTGACAATTAATAAGTAACGATTAATAATTGACAAAAGCCCCGACTTGCGTCGGGGCTTTTTTATTGGGTAATGGATGACACGAAGGACGGGTGATCGCCTGCGGCGCACTTCGTAGCATAAAATCCAGTAAATCCGTGTTGGGAATCTTTGTGGCAATCCAAAGTGTGGACTTTTTAAAATCCACATATCCAATCTCCACAAAAATGACAAGGACATCGCGTTGACCGTCCGCGTTTGCTTCGCCAGTTCGCTTTGCTCGGGTGGGATGCCGCGGTTAGCCCACAGCATGAAACGCCTGGTTGTACACCTTTAGGGCAGCG
>NZ_JAAMPU010000067.1 GCF_012911565.1 Flavobacterium silvaticum
AGTATTTCGTGGTGGCGCCCAATCCCTGCCAGACGGGCACGAGCGTCAACCTTATAGATCCGAACGTGACGCCGCCTCCCGGTTCGGGGACTGTGGAACTGTACACGATCTACGGCACACTGCTGTATTCCACGAGCATGAGTTCCTATAGTGTCGGGCTGTATATGGGCAACTATCCGGGCAACACGACGTACGTCGTCAAGATCACCGTAGGGAGCCATGTCGAGACCCATACCCTGATAAAATCCTAACCGGATATGTCGTGACACAGCATTCGCTGCGTTTCCTGGCTTTAATTAAATAAATATCGATTTAACCAAATATTATACACATGAAAAAAAGATTGATTCTGTTATGGTGTCTTCTATCTGCGACAGCATGTCTTTACGCACAGGATGTCACCATAACATACAGCGGGCTAGGATCTGGCTGTAATGTATTTGCAAACAATACCACCGTGGGCGGCCTTACGCACCGGACTACCCTTGGGTCACCCACGTATAATTCAACCAACCAGAGTGTCAAGTTGACAAGTACCATTGTTTCCGGATCGAAAGGAACGGAATTTAAAATTGCCTACAACTTCAAGGTGGATTACAAGTATATCATAAAGATTACCTGTAGGAATACGGTCAACGCCAGTGCATTCAGCAAATTATATGTGTCTTTTGGCGATAACGGAAGCAATTCCCTTTGCGACGGTCCCCAGTTGATAGACGGGCAGGGGAGTTATCTTGACATGATATCGAATTCGTTCAACGAAGAGACCTATGATTTCTATACCCCTTTTACAACGCCATATAGCTATGTCAGGATAGCCGCTGTACCGGATCTGCAGTCCAATCCTGCAACTCAGACAATCGAAATCAAAAAGATCGTCATCGACGAAATTCCACCGACACCGACTTTCAACATCAATCCCGCCTCATTATCCGTTCCCTGCGGGTCCACCACGGTTACGCACTTTACTTGTGTCAACAAGTACAGCACCCCTGGCGTCACAGCTTACCAATGGACTGTAGGTTCCGGCTGGACCAATCCTAGTGGGAATCCGGTCAGCGGGACTTTTAATACGCCTTCCTCACAAAACTATCTTGACCTGAAACCGGCCAGTAGTGGTTCAGCGCCAGGTAATGTAAAGGTAGTGCCTGTAATAGGAGTGAGTTATGTAGGCAACACGACCTGTACCGTATCGCTTGCGCCGTTCTCCACTTCCGCAACCCTGTCAGGATCTACAGCGATATGCACTTCATCCTCCTATACGGTGTCAGGTATGGAACCCGGCGTGACTTTTTCGGGCTGGACCGTCTCGCCCCCCGGTATCGTCTCGCTGAGCACGACCAGCGCCACGACCACGACCCTCA
>NZ_JAAMPU010000069.1 GCF_012911565.1 Flavobacterium silvaticum
AGGTAAAAGACAACGGTGGCGGCATTCCGGATGCCATCAGGGAGAAAATCTTCCAGCCGTTTTTTACTACGAAACCTACGGGGGAAGGAACAGGCTTGGGGTTGTCGCTGGCCTATGATATTATAAAAGCACACGGTGGAGAATTGCTTCTGGAAACCAATGTGTTACATCATACAGTTTTTATAATTAAATTGCCTGTGCATGCATAACTGCAACAGAGCCATATGTAAAACCTTTCTCCTGACGCTTTTGTTGGCGACACTGAAAAATTATGGCCAGGTTGCAAATCTTGATTCCCTTAAAAAAGCAGCTTCTATCGGAATTGCCGATACGAATAAGGTAAATACATGGAACGAACTATCTGCTGCAGATCAGAATTCGCTCAAATACGCTTTTGAAGCCATAACACTCGCCAGACGTATCCATTTTCCCAAAGGTGAAGCTGTAGGTTTTGAAAACATTGGCAACCATTGGCTGGAAGAGAGCAAGTATGAGGATGCGGTGCGCAATTACCGCAAGGCCCTTGATATTTATAAAAGAACGGGTAATAAACCGGGACTGATTTCAATCAATAACCTGTTGTCTGAAGTGTATAATCATCAGGATGATTACTCTATGTCGTTGAAGTATTTATTCGACGGATTGAAAGTAGCCGAAGAAATCCATGATGAACCGGCAATCGCGCAATCTAACCTGGACATTGCATTTACCTACATCAACCAGCATAATTATGAAGAAGCGCTCAGGTTGATCACGAAAACCAAGGTTTATTTTGTGAAGCAACAGAAAAAATACGGAATGGCTAGCTGCGACCGCGGAACTGCCACTATCTATTTTGAAACGGGTCATTATGACAAAGCGCTGAAATTCTATACATCTGCATACCACATCTACAAAGAGCTCAAGTATGAATATGGCATGATGTACTTTTCCCTTAATACAAGCCAGATTCACCTCAAACAGGCAGAGCTTTTACAAAAGCAGCATCAGGACAAACAATCCCGCGCGGAATTTATCAAAGCAGAAACCGATGGTTTGAAGGCCTTACAATTGCTCATGGAAAAATTTCCAGATGAAAAATGGGGATTGGCCAATATGTACATCAATCTGGGGCGGATTTATCTGGGGTTGAATCAGTATGGCAAATCAAGGGAGTATTTTGATAAGTGCCTGAGCCTGGCGAGATCGGTAGGAAATAAATATGAAACCAAAGACAGCTATCTTGGGCTTACCGCTTTGGATAGTGCCGAAGGAAATTTCCGGCAGGCTTTCGAGCATCATAAAATTTACGTCAGCTACCGCGATAGCATGTACAGCCGGGATCAGCAACAGAAATCACTTTGGCATCAGTTTCAGTATGAATCTGAAAAAAAAGAGATGGAACTCAAGGCCATTCAGGATAATAAAGATGCCGAGGCCGAACGCGTCCGGATCCGTCAGGTCTTTGCCATATCTGCATTAAGTCTTATCGCCATAGCAGTTGGGGTTATTGTATTCATATTGTTCCGGAACAATCGCCATAAGCAGGCGGCAAACCGAAATCTGCGATTAGAAAAGGAAAAAGTGGAATCGACTCTTGCGGAACTTAAAGCGACCCAATCCCAGCTGATCCAGTCCGAAAAAATGGCATCTCTGGGCGAACTGACGGCCGGAATAGCCCATGAAATACAGAATCCGCTCAATTTCGTGAATAATTTCAGTGATGTTTCCATGGAGCTTTTGGATGAGATTTCAGAAGAAAGAAGCAAGAAACAAGAAGCAAGAGATGACGGATTGG
>NZ_JAAMPU010000070.1 GCF_012911565.1 Flavobacterium silvaticum
ACATTCAGTTTAGTCAAAGAAATTCTGTTATGTCTTATTATCTACGAACGGCGAAGCTTCGATCAGGAATTCGACAAAGAAAATGTGTGTTCACAGAAATTAATAATTAGACAAAGCTCATTCTGCATTTTGGCAAAAAGTAATACCAAAAAATTATTGCCAGTAATGGTCTTTGACTTTTGCGGCGATTGGCATGGAACACAACGTTTCGCGCATCTTTGCTGTTGCGGAAATCCGGAGATAGTTGTCTCGGCTGGACGTAAAAGTACTTAAAAAGTTGATTGGTTCTTTTACCTGAAAGCAGCAATGGCAAAGATGCGCTGTTGGGCGATCGTTGTTTTTAGAAATCGCTAATAATTTGTTCTGAGGTAATTATTTTGGTTAGAAGTATCTGCAATTGATTTTTTTGATCTAGACTGTTATATTTTTTTGACAAAGTGTCAACCAATGATTGAATTTCTGATTCATCTTTTACAATGATGTAAAAGATATCTTCTAATGTAAAATCTAACCCATTTTGACCTAATTGATTTTGTAGGTTTTCACGATCGCTTAAGTAATTCTCCTCATCCAACATTACAAATTGTCCCGAAAGTGATTTTTGTTGAGGAACAAATCTCCATTCTCGTTCATCATAAAATTTGTAATCCTTTTGTTCTAATTTACCTTTTCTATATAAATCGCCTTGGTAGTTTTTTGAATAACAGGCAAATTGCGTTATTTCTTCTTCAAAAAAGGATTCGATATGTATGATTCTGTTGTCCTTAACAAACATTTCTATACTTCTTCTTAATGCTGTTCCAGCAAATGAATTCGTATCAATATAAATTACTGGATTTAATCCGTTTTTCTTAGCCCACTTTTTCGATAATCCAATTCCGTAATCGCCGTAGTATCCTAAATTTTTTCCTTTTACGGGTTTAAAGTGTTTTTTATAATCTGAGATTGGAATATCGCAAAACGAAACCATTGCAATTGCAAACGAAAATTTTTGTCCACCACGTGTATTTGTTTTTTCTAAACAATAACTTAGTTTAAAGCGGCCTTCCTCAATAATTGAAAAAATTGTATCAATTTTTTCGGTATAGTGAATTATTGTATTTGCACTAATTGCCATGGTGTTCTTTTTTTACAATGTCGCCCAACGTTTGGCAGCCAAGCGCGGTTGCGGACTTCCGGAGAAAGTTGGCTCGGCTGAACGTGAAAGTACAAAGAAAAACGATTGTTTCAATTACCTGAAAGCAGCAATCGCGACTTGGGTGCGGTTAGGCGACGGTTTTATAGTTTTCTCTTTCTCTTACTTTGTCTATGTGAAAATAGGGATAGGATTTCTACAGAATTATTTCGCACACGATAATATAAAGTATTGTGCTTTGCGATTATTGCTCTATAAATATCTTTTCTAATTCCAGATTTTGGAAACAGTTCTGGATTTTGAGAAATCAGAGTAACGGTGTTTTCTAATTTCTCTGCGAAATTAACCAAATCAGAGACTTCCCAGTTTTCTTGCAAATAATTTATTGTGTTTGCCAATTCTTTAAGCGCATGATCAGTCCAAAGAATATCATAGCCATTTTTCATATAGCTTTCGAGCTTTAGAATGAGAATTCAATTTGCCTTCTTCTGCATCCTGTATTCCTGAATCAATAGATTTTTTTTCGGAATTACTAATTGAAGCATACCAGTCTTGGCTTTCGGCTTTGCGAAGAGCTGCAATTTTTTCTATTATTGAACTGTCTTCAATAGTAGATAACCATTGGATAAGTTCAATTTTTTGATTTTGTATTTTGAGACTTACGGACATATTTCAAAGCTTTTTATCAAAAATACAATTATAATCGATTTGTATATCTTGATTTTTGTTAAACTGTTGCCTAACGTTTGGCAGCCAAGCGCGGTTGCGGACTTCCGAAGAAAGTTGGCTCGGCTGAACGTGAAAGTACAAAGAAAATTGATTGGTTCAATTACCTGGAAGCAGCAATCGCGACTTGGGTGCGGTTACCAGCTGGCTGCGCTCTAGGTTCGCTGAGGAAAATTG
>NZ_JAAMPU010000071.1 GCF_012911565.1 Flavobacterium silvaticum
ACATTCAGTTTAGTCAAAGAAATTCTGTTATGTCTTATTATCTACGAACGGCGAAGCTTCGATCAGGAATTCGACAAAGAAAATGTGTGTTCACAGAAATTAATAATTAGACAAAGCTCATCCTGCATTTTGGCAAAAAGTAATACCAAAAAATTATTGCCAGTAATGGTCTTTGACTTTTGCGGCGATTGGCATGGAACACAACGTTTCACGGCTAAAAGAAGGCGCGGTTTCCGAAGATTGTAGTCTCGGCTGGACGTAAATGTAGTTAAAAAATGGCTGGTTCAATGACCTCAAAGGAGCGCTTTTTTTTAGCCGCTGTTATGGCGCGTACTCTAATTATCCAAAAGAATTATTTAGACTTTTGCTGTATACAAAATCACCTACTAAAAGTATTAGAAGAATTCCAATGTGGCAAAGTAAATCTAGCGCAGTATATCCATATAAAATATCAAATAAAACTAGTAAATAACAAATATTTAAAATTAAATACGTTAACCTGTTTTTTTGCGGTTCTATTAGATTGTAATGAAGTCGAAAAGGATAAAAATATTCCAATCGCAATTTTGTTTCATTATCAAGGCTTTCGATTTTTTCAATCTTTACAGGTCTAATAGTATTAACAACAAGAATCCAAATTGTAAAAATGATCAATGATAACCCAAAAAAATAAAATGCATAAATTTTATTGATGAAAATAAAATAGCCACTAACTGTTATAGAAAGCCAAGTCAAAATGGCAATAATAAAATAGATTTTATATTCTGTGTTAGGAAATTCTTCTTTTTCCAACAATATCCTTTCTTTTTCTTTTAACGAATGATTGTCATCTAAATATGATTTTACTCGGAAGAAAATAAAAAATATTGCAAAAAGGATTGTTTCAATTTCAGGGCAAACTACATCTTTATGCTCATCAATGCTGAGTTTTGTCAAACTTACCAGAATTGACCCAAAATTTGAAACAAATAATGTGTCGTTAAGATATCTAAAGGCGGATTTTGAATAATTTGTGGTTGCTAACACCTTCGCTGCGTGATTTTTCTTGGATTTAATATCTTTTATGCTTTCTTTTTCTAACTCATCTTCCATAGGATAAAGTTTGTAAGTATGTGCCATAACGTTTGGCCGGTAAAAGAAGGCGCGGCCTTAAATGATAGTTGTTTCGGTTGGAAGTAAATTTACTGAAAAAATGGTTGGTTCAATAAACTGAAAGCAGCGCTTTTTTTTACCGGCGGTTACTGGCGGTGTCACTAAACGGCCTGTAATTTTTGAATAAATTCGATTTGATTTTTCATATGTTCAAATTCAATTTCTTTTTTCCAATAGGGCTTATTAGTTAGAAAATTTTCCCAATCATTTAAGTGTTTAGCCAAATGATTTGTTTTGTTCACGTGGTCTAAATATTTTAACGCTGCCATCGCATCGCCTTGGTCAAACCAAAGATCAGGTTTTGACAAATAATATTCCAAATATTTGTCAATATATTGGACGGATTTCTCGGTGTTAAAATAGGCTAGCGCAATTGCGTAAATTTGACCAGCATAAGACACTTCACTTTTAAGAAAATGCACACCAATGATATCAATAAATTCAATATCATTTTTTATTGCTGCAAAGTAAGCTCCGGTCTGTCTGGTTCTCCAATCAAAATCGCCAAGAAGGCTTGCCAAAATATCTTTAGACATTTGTGGAATCTTAGAAACTAATTCACTTTGAAGTTCAGAATCTGTCACACCAATTTTCATATAATAGGGTAGAACCCAGTTTTGAATAAATGACTTATCTAAATCAAAATTATTTTGAAAGGAAGGGAGTTCTTGGAAT
Source organism: Flavobacterium silvaticum (assembly GCF_012911565.1). Lineage (GTDB taxonomy): Bacteria > Bacteroidota > Bacteroidia > Flavobacteriales > Flavobacteriaceae > Flavobacterium > Flavobacterium silvaticum. Next base: position 1,828 of record NZ_JAAMPU010000071.1, read on the forward strand.
GCTGTATTGATTACTGTTGCTCCGGCTGAATGCATTTTTATTCTTCTTTCTAACTCTTCCACTGTTTCATGATTTTTTTTGACATCGCCAGTAACGTTTTGCCGGTAAAAGAAGGCGCGGCCTTAAATGATAGTTGTCTCGGCTGGACGTAAATTTACTGAAAAAATGAATGGTTCAACGACCTGGAAGCAGCGCTTTTTTTTACCGGCGG
>NZ_JAAMPU010000072.1 GCF_012911565.1 Flavobacterium silvaticum
ACAGCGGCTAAGCAAGATTGCTCCTACTCGATCATTGTACCAAGTTTTTTCTTAACTTCCATCGTGGTTAGCCGAGCCAACTTTCTCCGAAAACCGCAACCTCGCTTAGCCGCGGAACGTTGTGAGAAATGCCATTAAAATTCTCGTATGGGAAATCTCAATTCTAATGCTTAAATTGCAGTATGAAAAGAGAAATAGAATTTGGACTAGACTTTATCATCGATAAACTTACAAACTCTGTCGAGAATGTAGTTACGGGTGATAGTTTCGCAACCGAAATATCTACGCTTCCTTTTTCTGATCTTAAATCCATTTCCAAAAAAAATGGTTGGGTTTTCAACTGGAAATCAGAATTTGATAAGCCTGAACGTGACGTTTATAAATTGACTATTGTAAATAATCTGAAAATTATTCAAGGTTTGATAAGTCTTGAAGTTAAGGAAGATCATGTTTATATGCATTTGGTGGAAAGCGCGCCTTTCAACAAAGGAAAAGAAAAAGTCTATTCCGGAGTTCCAGGAAATTTAGTCGCATTTGCTTGCAAGCTTTCGTTTCAACGCGGTCATGAAGGCAATGTAGCTTTCATTGCAAAAACTCAGCTAATTGAACATTATAAAAAATCATTGGGAGCTTTTCATTTTGGTGGAAGAATTATGATCATCGAAACGCAAGCTGCGAACAAACTGATAAACAAATATTTTAAAAATCAATAATATGAAAACAAAGATCATGGAACTGGATGTTGATTTTATTGGCGAACAAACTTCACTTAGCAATGAAGAATCTAAAGCTATATCTGAATATTTTCAATTAAAAAAGAAGTCAGCTCAAAAAAGAAAAATGAGTTTAACTAAAAAGGAAAATTCAGCTAAATAAGCGGCACTTCTCACAACAGCGGCTAAAAAAAAGCGCTCCAATCAAGTGATTGAACCAGCCATTTTTTAACTACATTTACGTCCAGCCGAGACAACAATCTCCGGAAACCGCGCCTTCTTTTAGCCGCGAAACGTTAGGGCATACGCCAAATGCGGTCTGTATAAATTCTCCGTTAGATTTGATTTCAAGCTTCAAAGTTTGTTTCATTTTTTAAACATATAAAACTTTGAACACAAGCTTCGCCGTTCGTTTTATTTCTTTGAACACACAGAACTTTGAACACAAAGCTTCGCCATTCGTTTCATTTCTTTGAACACAAAACTTTGAACACAAAAGCTTCGCCATTCGTTTCATTTCTTTGAACACACAGAACTTTAAACACAAAGCTTTGCCGTTCGTTTAATCTCTTTGAGCACACAAAACTTTGAACACAAGCTTCGCCGTTTGTTTTATTTCTTTGAACACAAAATACTTTGAACACAAGCTTGGCCGTTCGTTCATCTCTTTGAACACACAAAACTTTGAATACAAGCTTCGCCGTTCGTAGTAAAAAGGAAAAAAGGCGCGGCCCTAACAGCGGCTAAGACAAGATTGCTCCTACTCGATCATTGTACCAACTTTTTTCTTAACTTCCATCGCGGTAAGCCGAGGCAACTTTCTCCGAAAACCGCAACCTCGCTTAGCCGCGGAACGTTGTACACAAGCTGGGCAGCAAGGCTGCGTTTTGCCGGCCAAGGCCAGCGGGAAAAATTCAATTTTTTTTGATCAGGTAATACGTTTCCGCAGAAACAGTCATTATTATGAATACGTCGAGACTACTCACAAAAAAAATTAAATTTTTCCCCATAAATTGAACATATTTTCAGCCTGGTGTACAACCCCCGCTAACCCGCCATAGCTCCAGCCAGGTAAGGCAAACAACTTTTTTCAAAAGAATCTTTACGATAAGCAGATACTACTATCTTTGTTACACGCTACGGCGGTTAGCTCCACCACGTTACCAGCAAGCTGCGCAAGTACAACTTGTTTGGCCGGCTGTCGGCTCGATCGAAAGTTGCTTGCAGCCTTCATCTTATTCGGGGCTACAAGCTTTGTTCCGACCAATCCGCCATCCGGCTGAAAATTGAGATTTTTTCAAAGTTGAACCTATTCGTTTCCGCAGAGACATTTCGGTAATTCTATCTTTCATTTCGCCGAGACAAAAATCTCAATTTTCCTCAGCGAACCTAGAGC
>NZ_JAAMPU010000073.1 GCF_012911565.1 Flavobacterium silvaticum
ACACAGGTAGGCCAAACCGAAAGAACCCTGTACCTCGACGGCTTCCAATACGTAGACGATGTCCTGCAGTTCTTCCCACACCCCGAAGGCTACGTGCGCGCCACCCCGAAGGAAAACCCCGGGGAAGGCCAATCCGAATATGATTTCAGCTACGTGTACCAGTACAAAGACCACTTAGGGAACATAAGGATGAACTACGCCTATGACTTCGTCGACGGTGAAACCAAGATCCTGAACGAAGACCACTATTACCCTTTTGGGCTAAAGCACAGCAACTACAGTTCAGGTAAAAAGGATTTCACACGTGAGGAACAGCAGCTCATGATAAAGCCGACGCCGTTTGGGGAAGAGAATCCATATCTTTATAAATTCCAAGAACAGGAGTGGCAGGATGAGCTGGGGCTTAACCTGTATGATTACGGAGCGAGGAATTATGACCCTGCTATTGGGAGGTGGATGAATATTGACCCGTTGGCTGAGAAATTTTATCCTGTCTCTCCATATATTTATGCAATTGACAATCCTGTGTATTTTATCGACCCTGACGGCATGAAAGTAGTCGAAAATGAAAACGGAACGACTTATACAGGCGAAGATGCTCAAAAAAAGTTTCAAAGTTTATTATCGCAAACAGGTTCTGGAAATGAAGATTCTCAAGAAGAACCGCCAGTAGATTTGTTTGGAAAATCTGAAAATAAAGGTTCGGCATTTCATCGTGTCCCCAATGGTTTTAAATTTGTTGAGGGTGATGGAAATTTCAATGTTTTTGGACATGCCAATTCTGACGGTATAGAATATTGGGATGAAAACGGTAAAAAACAGTTTGCCAGAACAGCGGAAGAATTTGATGCAATGATGTGTCAAAAAAGCAAGGCTTGGCAACAGGCAAGAAAAGATGGAAAATTTATAACACTCACATTTTACGCTTGCAACGTAGCATCTGAAGAGTACGTATCTGACAAGTCGTATATTATGAGGGATGTGACATTTGCCGAAAAAGTCTCAAAATTGCCAGGCGTGACTGTAATTGCTCCCGATGGTTATGTAAATTATGGTTGGAAAAATGGAGTTCCTCAAATAACAGGTGTAACAAATCACACAAATAATGCAGGTTTTTTGACTTTTAGAGATGGAAAACAAGTGGGTATCAAGACAGATTTGAAAACAGCATTATTTCTGTCTCAATTTACAGGTTTAAAAAAATAAAAAAAATGAAAAAAATTTCTAAGTTGTTGACAATTACTTCAGGCCTCCTAATTTTCTATGGATGCAAAGAAAAAGAGCAACCTCCAAAAGCAAAAAATTATGATGAAATTCCTAATTATGTGAAAGTTAATAATGATAAAGTTAAAACTGATAGCTTGTTTGCTGTTGCTTTAAACAATGGAGATGAAAAAGCCTATAATGATGTTTCTGCCAATTACATTTTAGCCTCAAACTACAAAGAGCTATTTTATTATTCGATAATTATGGCTAATAAATATGATTTACCCGAAGCTCATTATCACATATTTGTTGCCTTAATTAATTCCAGTCCAAAGCAAAACCTAAATTTGATGGATGAGAAAACTAAAAATTTGGCATTGTATCACTTGGCTAAATCACATGAATTAGGGTTTGCAAGTGCAAAATATTCAATTTCTGAATTATTTGGTAAAAACGGAAAAATTCAAAATTCAAAGTATTATATCCGTGCTTATTTTAATTAGGTCAGGTCGTTTCAAAATCTCAGATTAAGTCATTCCAAAATTTACATCCGTAAAACCCCTTAGAACAGGGTCTTTAAGACTTTCAACCAAAAAACAAAGACAGCTTCACGGCTGTCTTTTCTTTTATTACTAATGAATCAAATTCCACCACCTGTTGAAAAAAGACGGGTTACACCGCCAAACCAACCGAAACATCCAGATTTAAAACCTCACGTGCATAAGCCAAAGGATTGAATCTAAAACGCATCACGCGCCGGTTTGGCGCGTGATGCGTTTTAGATACCTATCAGGCAGCCGAATTTAGAATCAATGCATCGAATGCTCCCTTCATTTTCTGCAAATCGTAACCAATTTCTAAACTGTTTCCCCATTCCCTGTTTACAAAATTTTGTAAACGGCACATCTGTAAACAAGAATCACGTTGGCGCACACTTCTGGTCTGTAGACAAAAAATAGCAAGGTTACGCCTACGACCAGTAGGGGAACATGACCAAAGACGAGAACAAACAGATCAAAGGCATCACCTACAACCACCTCAACCTGCCCGTCAAGATCCCGATAAAGCAAGGCACCCAGAACTGGACGATAAGCTACCTCTACAACGCACTAGGCCAGAAGATCCAGAAGACCGTAGCCAACGTGACACAGGTAGGCCAAACCGAAAGAACCCTGTACCTCGACGGCTTCCAATACGTAGACGATGTCCTGCAGTTCTTCCCCCACCCCGAAGGCTACGTGCG
>NZ_JAAMPU010000074.1 GCF_012911565.1 Flavobacterium silvaticum
AGCGGCTAAGCAAGATTGCTCCTACTCGATTCATTGTACCAACTTTTTTCTTAACTTCCATCGCGGTAGCAGAGGCAACTTTCTTCAGAAACCGCAACCTCGCTTAGCCGCGAAACGTTACAAGCCATTTCTGTTAAAACCTGCTCAAAATCACCAACGAATACCATACTTTGGTATATTTGAAAAAAGTTTTAATTATGGCGAAAAACACTTCAATATTACTCGGCGACCATTTCAATAATTTTATCAATGATGAAGTTGCTTCCGGACGTTATAGCTCAGCAAGCGATGTTGTGAGATCAGCGCTGAGATTATTAGAAATTGAAGCACAGAAAATCAAGTGGCTCAGAAATGAACTTGAAATCGGAGAAAAAAGCGGATTCGTAGAAAACTATGATCCTAAAAAGCATCTCGCTGAACTCAAGAAAAAGCATTCATGAAATACAAAATCACTGAAGCAGCTTACAACGACCTAAACGATATCTATTTCTATACTTTTCAAAAGTGGTCAGAAAACCAGGCTAGCAAATATTTCGAATCCATCATTCAGGAAATAGAACTGTTCAGCGAAAATCCTGAGAAGGCAAAACGAATGCCTAAAGTAAAACCTGACTATTTTTACTTCCGCGCATTATCGCATTACGTATTTTTTAAAAGGAATGAAAACGTAATTGAGGTCATAAGAATATTGCATAAAATGATGGATTTCTACAAACACTTGGAATAGAAACGGCTTGTAACCGCACCCAAGACGCGATTGCTGCTTTCAGGTAACTGAACCAATCGTTTTTCTTTGTACTTTCACGTTTAGCCGAGCCAACTTTCTTCGGAAGTCCGCAACCGCGCTTGGCTGCCAAACGTTGGAAGAAAGCTTTGAAAAACTCGTTGTCAATAAACCCAAATTGCTTATTTTTGAAAAAAGGATTGAAAAGATGGATTTGCAAACGCGTAAAATAGTTTTTGTTCAGGAATTTCTTAAACTTCAAAGCGAAAGAGCTATTTCGCATCTTGAAAGTTTGTTAAAAAAAGAAACTCAGGAATCACAGGAAAATCCGCTGTCAATTGAAGAATATCAAACTAGAATAAAGCAATCGATCGAAGATTCAAAAAATGATCGCGTAACCGAAGCCGACGATTTACTTTCTGAAATCGAGAAATGGAGTTGAAAATATATTGGACAAATTTTGCCAAACAGGAATTGCAAATTATTTTCGATTATCATAAGGAAAATGTAAGCCTGAAAATCGCCAGGAATTTAGTTTCTGGAATTGTAAAAGAATCTAAAAAACTATCCAAGCAGCCATTGATTGGTCAGGATGAATTTTTACTTAAAGAATTTCATTTAGATTATAAATATTTGGTTTATAAGAATTACAAAATCGTCTATCTATTCGATAAAAATCGCAACAGAATTGAAGTTCATGATGTTTTCGATACTCGGCAAAATCCTGTAAAAATCGGGAGAAAAAAATAAAGCCATCTTCCAACAGCGGCTAAAAAAAAGCGCTCCAATCAAGTGATTGAACCAACCATTTTTTAACTACATTTACGTCCAGCCGAGACAGAAATCTCGGGAAACCGCGCCTTCTTTTAGCCGCGGAACGTTACCAGCAAGCTGCGCAAGTACAACTGTTTGGCCGGCTGTCGGCTCGATCGAAAGTCGCTTGCAGCCTTCATCTTATTCGGGGCTACAAGCTTTGTCCCGACCAATCCGCCAGCCGGCTGAAAATTGAGATTTTTTCCAAAGTTGAACCTATTCGTTTCCGCAGAGACATTTGAGTAATTCTGCCTTCCATTTCGCCGAGACAAAAATCTCAATTTTCCTCAGCGAACCTAGAACGCAGCCAGCTGGTAACCGCACCCAAGACGCGATTGCTGCTTTCAGGTAATTGAACCAATCAATTTTCTTTGTACTTTCACGTTCAGCCGAGCCCACTTTCTCCGGAAGTCCGCAACCGCGCTTGGCTGCCAAACGTTAGGCGATATTGCAAAAAAATAGACGATGCATCCAATTAAATCAACCGCAGAAATTCTTGCTCTCAAAACCCTTAATAAAACTGTGGACCAAAAATGGATTGATTGGTCAATTAAGATGCTAGAAGCTGGATTTTATTCAGAAAATCTATTATTTCTTGCTGGAGAAAATGAGAACACAAATCAATTTGAATTACAACAAATTACAGATAAAGCGTTGGCAGAACTTAAATTAGATTATTCGAATAAAGAATTGATTGTTAAAAATTATGCATGCTTTGTAGTGAATGAAGTTTTAACAGGAAATAGAAAGGTTGAAGTTATCTTAGATATGCTGGAAAGACTTTGCATCGAACTTGGATATCCGCAATATCTTTTTGAATTCTATGAATTAAGTCAAGCTTACCGTGATATAGCTATTTATGGAGATCAGCATATTTTGCCAAATGCAACTAATGAAAATATTGAACAAATAGTTATAGACTACTTTAAAAATTTTTCTAATAACTGTGAAGCAACAATCGCCTAACCGCCGGTTATCGCCAGTACTGCATTTCGGTAGTTGAACCAAGCCGTTTTCTTTGTACTTTCACGTCCAGCCGATACAACTTTTTTCTAAGTCCGTACCGGCGACAACCGGCCAAACGTTGGTGGAAATGCCTAAAAATCGCCGATACAAAACATCATTAGAATTGGTATATTTACGTCGTGATAAAACCAAATCTATATATTATTGCTGGATGTAATGGCGCTGGTAAAACCA
>NZ_JAAMPU010000075.1 GCF_012911565.1 Flavobacterium silvaticum
CGCACGTAGCCTTCGGGGTGTGGGAAGAACTGCAGGACATCGTCTACGTATTGGAAGCCGTCGAGGTACAGGGTTCTTTCGGTTTGGCCTACCTGTGTCACGTTGGCTACGGTCTTCTGGATCTTCTGGCCCAGTGCGTTGTAGAGGTAGCTTATCGTCCAGTTCTGGGTGCCTTGCTTTATCGGGATCTTGACGGGCAGGTTGAGGTGGTTGTAGGTAATGCCTTTGATCTGTTTGTTCTCGTCCTTGGTCATGTTCCCGAAGGAATCGTATTGGTAATCGTCGTCTGTATCGTCCGTTCCGTCGGAGTCATCCAGGAATCCGGATGGGTCGTTGGTCTCGTCGGTGACCTTGGCCAGGCGGTTGGATTGGTCTTCGTAGAAATATTTGAGGTGGTCGATCTGGATGGACGGGGTTACGTCGCTGTCCCCGTTGCGCCAGAGTTCGGCTATGTTGCCGTTCTTGTCGTATAGGAGGGATTCGTCGTAGTAGCTTTGATTTGGGCGCCTCCCTGTGGGCCGGGCTGTCCGCTGTATCTTTTTTTCGTACCTCAAAAAAGGATGCCGCTGCCATCCCTGGCGCGTGCATGTTCCCGGAATCTTTCTGTTTTCAAAGAACTTATTTTTCAAAAGAAGCCTTTCTTCTTTTGTCTTGAAACAAAAGAAGCAAAAATTCAGCGGCCCCACAAAATCGGCTAAAAATTATGGCAAAAATCTAAAAGAAAAGAACTCGCTGTGCTCAAACACCTTTTCTTTCTTAACGCTTTTCACCATAATTTTTTTAACGCCGATTTTATGAGGGCCGACGCGAAGAACCTGTTGGTAAATTGAACCCTTTCGATTCGCGTAGAGAAAATCGGGTAAAAGACTCTCGGGTAACAAGGGGCTTTGATTTTTTCAATGACCTGATTCGATACAGTATCCATACGGACTGCAAATCCGCGCCATCATGATCTTGTTTACAGATGTGTTGTTTACAAAATTTTGTAAACAGGGAATGAGGAAACAATTTAGAAATTGGTTACGATTTGCAGAAAATGAAGGGTGCATTCGATGCATTGATTCTAAATTCGGCTGCCTGATAGCTATATAAAACAGTCACGCGCCGGTTTGGCGCGTGATGCGTTTTAGATTCAATCCTTCGGCTTATGCATGTGAGGGTTTAAATCTGGATGTTTCGGTTGGTTTGGCGGTGTAACTCGTCTTCTTTCATCAGGAATGTAATTCGTTTTATCAGGACTAAAAGAAAAGACAGCCGTGAAGCTGTCTTTGTTTTTGTTGTTGAAAGTGTTGAAGGGCTTATTTATAGGGTTTTGTGAATGGGAATTTTCGAATGACCTACTGTGATACAATACTACTCCCAGACAGTGTCGTATTTATAAAAATGAATTCGAATAAGCTATGGACAAAATTTTCCTTAATAATTCTAATTTATTATTTGAAGGATTTTTAGACTTTTGAATCTCACCATTTAGCAAATACCCAATTATTACATTTTTATCTTTTTTTACAAGAATTAGATAAAAAGTTGAAGCAGCAATATCATTACACTGCTCATAAAAAAAAATGTCTTTATTATTTTGAACTTTTTCTGAAAGAAAGTTGTTTTCAGCTTTGGATAACAATATGTTTTTGTCAGACTCATGTTTAGATAGCCTTAACCAACCGTTATCACTTTTTTGAATAGTTGTAAAATCTCCTAATTCCATTCCAGGTAAAAACTTTACTAATAGTATGCCTGTTTCAATATTTTGATTGAATTTCCCAAGTTCTTCTTGAAATAAAGCAGTATTATCAAATTTTAAAAACAATTTCTCAAACTCTGATAAAGTCTTAATTTCTACTGATTGACAAGACAATGTTTTTTTTGTATCGGTTTGACTATTACAAGAGAGTGTGACAATAAAAATTAAGGAAAATATCTTTTTCATCTTTTAGTTATTGGAAGTTTATATATACCATTTAAATATCCCGAAGGAGTATATGGATTGTTTTGTAAAAGTTGATACGCATTTTTTTCAAATGTAAATATCATTGGAGGACTTTGACCAAGATAGATAGCTTTTGTTGAAGGATATTTTGAACGTAGGCTCATATTTTGAGTTCCACTATTAATTAATTCGGCGCGAACCATATTTTCGATGTGAGATGCGAAGCGCTCCCTGCTTTCGACTGTTGCATTTCGATTGTCAACATCGGCCTGGGTGGCGGTGTTTACGTCAAGACCGCTTAATTCTGATTCTAAACCGTTCAGTTTTGCCCAACCATGTCCACCCTCATGCCCAACTATTGCTTGGATATTTGCTTCCTGACTTGAAATACCATCTAAATATTTATCCGTTCCGTCACCAACACCTATCTTTATGGTCATTTCTCCACTTTCATTCATTGTAGTAGCCCCTCCGTTGGTTTTTTGTGCAAGTATTGTATGAGTTTTGGAATCGTCATCCAAATCTTGATAAATACTGGATGCAGTTGCAGAGTTTTTCAATGTTTCTCTATATTGCTTTTTTAATTCTCTTCGAGCAGCTCTATATTCTCCGCGAGTTTTAAATTGTTTACTTAACTCTTCATCATTTTGAACGTCGCTCCAAGTTCCCCACCTAATTCTCATTCCATCGGGGTCAACAAAGAGTACAGGATTATCAACCGCATAAGCGTAAGGTGAAAACCTATCATACTTCTCCGCCAGAGGGTCAATATTCATCCACCTCCCAATCGCAGGGTCGTAATTCCTCGCTCCATAATCATACAAGTTAAGCCCCAGCTCGTCCTGCCACTCCTTCCCATTGTATTTATAAAGATACGGATTCTCCTCACCAAAAGGCGTCGGCTTGATCATGAGCTGTTCTTCTTCCCTGGCAAAATCCTTTTTACCGGAACTGTAGTTGCTGTGCTTTAGCCCGAAAGGGTAATAGTGGTCTTCGTTCAGGATCTTGGTTTCCCCGTCGACGAAGTCGTAGGCGTAGTTCATCCTTATGTTCCCTAAGTGGTCTTTGTACTGATACACGTAGCTGAAATCATATTCGGATTGGCCTTCCCCGTGGTTTTCCTTCGGGGTGGCGCGCACGTAGCCTTCGGGGTGGGGGAAGAACTGCAGGACATCGTCTACGTATTGGAAGCCGTCGAGGTACAGGGTTCTTTCGGTTTGGCCTACCTGTGTCAC
>NZ_JAAMPU010000076.1 GCF_012911565.1 Flavobacterium silvaticum
AGTACGGGAATATTAACCCGTTGGCCATCGACTGTCCCTTTCGGGTTCGCCTTAGGACCCGACTAACCCTCAGCTGATTAGCATAGCTGAGGAAACCTTAGTCTTTCGGTGTGCGGGTTTCTCGCCCGCATTATCGTTACTTATGCCTACATTTTCTTTTCTGACCGGTCCAGCATGCCTCACGACACACCTTCAACCCTGTCAGAATGCTCCCCTACCACTGATATCACTATCAATCCATAGCTTCGGTAGTATGCTTATGCCCGATTATTATCCATGCCCGATCGCTCGACTAGTGAGCTGTTACGCACTCTTTAAATGAATGGCTGCTTCCAAGCCAACATCCTAGCTGTCTGTGCAATCGGACCTCGTTCTTTCAACTTAGCATACATTTGGGGACCTTAGCTGATGGTCTGGGTTCTTTCCCTCTCGGACTTGGACCTTAGCACCCAAGCCCTCACTGCTGAGAAACATTATATAGCATTCGGAGTTTGTCAGGAATTGGTAGGCGGTGAAGCCCCCGCATCCAATCAGTAGCTCTACCTCTATATAACTTTACGCTCAGCGCTGCACCTAAATGCATTTCGGGGAGTACGAGCTATTTCCGAGTTTGATTGGCCTTTCACCCCTACCCACAGGTCATCCGAAGACTTTTCAACGTCAACCGGTTCGGACCTCCACTGTGTGTTACCACAGCTTCATCCTGCCCATGGGTAGATCACACGGTTTCGCGTCTACCATTACCGACTATAGCGCCCTGTTCAGACTCGCTTTCGCTACGGATCCACTACTTAATAGCTTATCCTTGCCGGCAACGGTAACTCGTAGGCTCATTATGCAAAAGGCACGCCGTCACCCCACGAAAGGGCTCCGACCGCTTGTAGGCGTATGGTTTCAGGATCTGTTTCACTCCGTTATTCACGGTTCTTTTCACCTTTCCCTCACGGTACTGGTTCACTATCGGTCTCTTGCGAGTATTTAGCCTTACCGGATGGTCCCGGCGGATTCAGACAGGGTTTCACGTGCCCCGCCCTACTCAGGGTACCACTATGTATTATATCGCTTACCCATACGGGGCTATCACCCTCTGTGGCGGACCTTTCCAGGTCCTTCCGGTTCACTTTACATACAATGTCGTGGCCCTACAACCCCAACTATGCCGTAACATAACTGGTTTGGGCTAATCCGCGTTCGCTCGCCACTACTTACGGAATCACTTTTGTTTTCTTCTCCTGCGCCTACTTAGATGTTTCAGTTCAGCGCGTTCGCCCCCTATCGGGTAATACATCTTCAATGTATTGGGTTGCCCCATTCGGAAATCTTCGGATCAAAGCGTGTGTGCCGCTCCCCGAAGCTTATCGCAGCTTATCACGTCCTTCCTCGCCTGCAAGAGCCTAGGCATCCCCCATACGCCCTTATTTTGCTTATTGTACTTTACATAGGCGCATCACTGCGCACTCTGTGTCTTTCTACTTTGTATTTTCTTATCCCAATATGTCAATGAACTTTTTCGCATTGCTGCGATTGTGGAGAATATCGGAGTCGAACCGATGACCTCCTGCGTGCAAGGCAGGCGCTCTAGCCAGCTGAGCTAATCCCCCGTTTTTTCCGGCCATCCTGATCTGACATCAGAATCCCTAAACGATGAATCCCTCAACCCCCAGAATTTCCTTCAAAACGCTTCTTTTGCAAGCTTAGTAGTCCCGGGCAGACTCGAACTGCCGACCCCTACATTATCAGTGTAGTACTCTAACCAGCTGAGCTACGAGACTCTATATTGGACTTGCGTTGCGTTTTGTATATCTTGAATTGAACAGCGAGAGTAAAAAAGCCTTTCCTTTTTCCGTTTACCTATCGGCACCCCGATCACTTCTCTAGAAAGGAGGTGTTCCAGCCGCACCTTCCGGTACGGCTACCTTGTTACGACTTAGCCCTAGTTACCAGTTTTACCCTAGGCAGCTCCTTGCGGTCACCGACTTCAGGCACCCCCAGCTTCCATGGCTTGACGGGCGGTGTGTACAAGGCCCGGGAACGTATTCACCGGATCATGGCTGATATCCGATTACTAGCGATTCCAGCTTCACGGAGTCGAGTTGCAGACTCCGATCCGAACTGAGAACGGTTTTGTAGATTCGCTCCCCCTTGCGAGGTGGCTGCTCTCTGTACCGTCCATTGTAGCACGTGTGTAGCCCAAGGCGTAAGGGCCGTGATGATTTGACGTCATCCCCACCTTCCTCACGGTTTGCACCGGCAGTCTTGCTAGAGTTCCCGACACTACTCGCTGGCAACTAACAACAGGGGTTGCGCTCGTTATAGGACTTAACCTGACACCTCACGGCACGAGCTGACGACAACCATGCAGCACCTTGTAATCTGTCCGAAGAAAAAAGTGTTTCCACTCCTGTCAGACTACATTTAAGCCTTGGTAAGGTTCCTCGCGTATCATCGAATTAAACCACATGCTCCACCGCTTGTGCGGGCCCCCGTCAATTCCTTTGAGTTTCAGGCTTGCGCCCGTACTCCCCAGGTGGGATACTTATCACTTTCGCTTAGCCACTCAGTCTTGCGACCGAACAGCTAGTATCCATCGTTTACGGCGTGGACTACCAGGGTATCTAATCCTGTTCGCTCCCCACGCTTTCGTCCATCAGCGTCAATCCACCAGTAGTAACCTGCCTTCGCAATTGGTATTCCATGTAATCTCTAAGCATTTCACCGCTACACTACATATTCTAGTTACTTCCTGATAATTCAAGCCCTGCAGTATCAATGGCAGTTTCCCCGTTGAGCGGGGAGATTTCACCACTGACTTACAGGGCCGCCTACGGACCCTTTAAACCCAATGATTCCGGATAACGCTTGGATCCTCCGTATTACCGCGGCTGCTGGCACGGAGTTAGCCGATCCTTATTCTTACGGTACCGTCAAGCTCCTTCACGAAGGAGTGTTTCTTCCCGTACAAAAGCAGTTTACAATCCATAGGACCGTCATCCTGCACGCGGCATGGCTGGTTCAGGCTTGCGCCCATTGACCAATATTCCTCACTGCTGCCTCCCGTAGGAGTCTGGTCCGTGTCTCAGTACCAGTGTGGGGGATCTCCCTCTCAGGACCCCTACCCATCATCGTCTTGGTAAGCCGTTACCTTACCAACTAACTAATGGGACGCATGCTCATCTCTCACCGATAAATCTTTAATGATGGTTGGATGCCCAACCAAAATACCATGGGGCATTAATCCGGATTTCTCCGGGCTATTCCCCAGTGAGAGGCAGATTGCATACGCGTTACGCACCCGTGCGCCGGTCTCATGGCCCGAAAGCCA
>NZ_JAAMPU010000077.1 GCF_012911565.1 Flavobacterium silvaticum
AGCGGCTAAGCAAGATTGCTCCTACTCGATTCATTGTACCAACTTTTTTCTTAACTTCCATCGCGGTAGCAGAGGCAACTTTCTTCAGAAACCGCAACCTCGCTTAGCCGCGAAACGTTACCAGCAAGCTGCGCACGTACAACTGTTTGGCCGGCTGTCGGCTCGATCGAAAGTCGCTTGCAGCCTTCATCTTATTCTGGGCTACAAGCTTTGTTCCGACCAATCCGCCAGCCGACTGAAAATTGAGATTTTTTCCAAAGTTGAACCTATTCGTTTCCGCAGAAACATTTCGGTAATTCTATCTTTCATTCCGCCGAGACAAAAATCTCAATTTTCCTCAGCGAACCTAGAGCGCAGCCAGCTGGTAACCGCACCCAAGACGCGATTGCTGCTTTCTGGTAATTGAACCAACCGTTTTTCTTTGTACTTTCACGTCCAGCCGAGCCAACTTTCTTCGGAAGTCCGCAACCGCGCTTGGCTGCCAAACGTTAGTAGCTATTGCCGTGCGAAAGATCTAAACCTTCAACAAATGTTACCAGAATTAGACAATTTTCATGACCTACTAAAAAAACTAGACTACGATATAGAACGACTTTCAAAAACGAGTCATATATATGAATTGCTAGATTGCTTTCTGACTTTAAATGCGCTACCGGAATGGATTGTTAATTCTTCAATTGAAGATACAGCATTGACGGACATAGCTCGTCAGAAAATAAATGTTATGAAAGGCATCAAGTTTAATTTTGACGAAAATTTACTCCATGAAGATTTTGACCAAAAACTTAGACTAATTAGATTGGTCTGTAATCACGCAAAACATAAAACGGATTCTGTTCACATTCCAAAAATTGGACGCGAAATAGATTGCAGCTTTCCTATGATGTTTCCCGCAAAATTCGGATTTGTTATCTCAATCGGAAAACAAAAGGTAGATGCTGAATATCTTATTTTTGAGGTGACGAAATTTTGGAAATCATGTATAAATTTGGAATAGCAACAGCTACTAACCGCACCCAAGACGCGATTGCTGGTTTCAGTTAATTGAAACAATCATTTTTTAATTACTTTTACGTTCAGCCGAGCCAACTTTCTTCGGAAGTCCGCAACCGCGCTTGGCTGCCAAACGTTATAAGCTACCAATACTAGTCTGATTGCGAATCATTTTTTTTTCCTGAAATAAAAGATTTAAATCCTGCAGTACTAAGAACAAGAGAGAAAACACCAATGACAACCGATAGTAAACTTATTAAATCTAATCTACTTATCTGCTCGTACAAAAATTTTGAATACACATAGATTCCAATGCCCACAAAAATGAATAATATGCTATATACTCTCAACATCCTTTCAACGAGTGTATATCGGCCCTGACTTTTATTCATAAAAATCTTGGGTGGAAAATTGTATCGGAACTCTTTTATATCCACCAACGCATTTGTCTTAGAAATTCTATTCCAACTATCTATAACCGATTTAAAATAAAGAGTTTCTGTAACTGTATGCCAGAATTTCTCACTGCCAAAATTCTCTAGAATTTCAATATCAAAAGGAACAACACCTACCACGCTAAAATCTGAACGCTCATTTAACCTTTTACTTATTTCCTCTACATCTCTAATTTTCCTTGCTTTATTAATTATAGAAAATATGTGATTGACATTCTTAGAAAACTTAATAAAGTTAACTAGGTTTAAATTAGTAATTCGCCCTACTTCATCATCTTCCGCGATACTCAATATAATATCAGAGTTTGAACAACTTGCAAACACTAAGCTGTCCATGCCAGCACGATTATCAATCAATATATAGTCATATACGGACACTGATTTATGAGATAGCAAATAATTAATTTGTGCATTACAAAAATCTTGATCACTTAAGTCCTTGTCATTATAATCTAATGGCTGTGATATATTCGATACGGCCCGCAAAACATCACATTCAAAAAAACGCTCAATAGCTAAATCAGGAATTGACAAAGGGTCGTAATTTTTACTATTATTTCGATAAACTCCTAACAAATCCGATGTTGTGATATTAAAAGGACTCTTATATCCGTAATTGCCAAAGCTGTCCAGCAACACAGTCAATCCTCTTACAAAAATATCCATGTCGACAATCAAAACGCGTTGCTGTTCCTTAGCCAACGCTCGCCCTAAAACCGCGGTCAATAAGCTTTTACCACACCCGCCCTTACCACTAACAATACTGATTACTTTTGCCATGGTCTATTTTTTTATTTCTTTATATATCGAAACCGATACGATTATTAAAAATGCAACTGCAAAACTTATCATTAAGGTAAATGGCATTGCCTTGTTTATATCTTCTGCTGTCATATCCCGTTTCATGATACTGAAGTTTGAAACAATGAAAATGAATGCGGTATAAGTTAACCCTATCACCGCATGGAAATACACTGAAGCCTTCTTTTTTCCCGCTGGTTTTCGATAGTCGAATATCAAAAACGAAATACCATAACCCAAAAGGGTCGACAAAACCGAGGTGACTATCGCCGTGGGAGATTGTACAGCTATTTCTCCAAATTTTTCTAAAAAGTCCGTCTGAACTGGTAAAGTAGGATTTTTGGTCATACGCAATTCAATTTAGTATCAAATCTACAAAATTTTGGCAGCTTATAACCGCACCCAAGACGCGATTGCTGCTTTCAGATAATTGAACCAATCGTTTTTCTTTGTAATTTCACGTTCAGCCGAGCCAACTTTTCTCCGGAAGTCCGCAACCGCGCTTGGCTGCCAAACGTTAGGCGTCAGTTTTAAAAATCAAAATACGAAATGAACCACGTTTTATTTGAAATTGAGTCGAATTTAGAAATCTGGGAATTGATCGATATGAACTTCGATTTTATTTTCATACACAAATTTAATCCTCATGAAATAATTGAATGGTGGAAAACCGATTTGAAAATAAATTTAGAAAACGAATTGCAAGATGTTGAGGTCAGAAATATGGTATTTGACATTCGAACAAGTTTAAAAAAATTACAAGAAATCTTAAAATTAGAAAGTAATCAATTGACAATTTATCAGTTTGACAAACCGATTTCTAATACTTTAATTATTGAAAACTTGCCTCAATCTAACTTAGAAAGTATTTTAAAAGAAAATGGATTAAAACATCGTATCGATATAAATTTTGAAGTCGTTCAAATATCGAGTTTTGACATTCAGTTCATAGAACGTATTAAAGAACATAAATTATTCAAGCTAAAAATCACGAACTGGAATAACAGGTTTGGAGATAAACCGAACGCCTAACAGCGGCTAAAAAAAAGCGCTCCATTCAGGTCAGTGAACCAACCATTTTTTCAGTAAATTTACGTCCTGCCGAGACAACAATCTCCGGAAACCGCGCCTTCTTTTAGCCGCGAAACGTTGGTGGAAATGCCTAAAAATCGCCGATACAAAACATCATTAGAATTGGTATATTTACGTCGTGATAAAACCAAATCTATATATTATTGCTGGATGTAATGGCGCTGGTAAAACCA
>NZ_JAAMPU010000078.1 GCF_012911565.1 Flavobacterium silvaticum
ACAGCGGCTAAGCAAGATTGCTCCTACTCGATCATTGTACCAAGTTTTTTCTTAACTTCCATCGTGGTTAGCCGAGCCAACTTTCTCCGAAAACCGCAACCTCGCTTAGCCGCGGAACGTTATGGCAAATGTCAAAATCACGAACTGAATGAACATTTCAAATTACACTGAAACTATAAGGAATCTAAAACCATTATCAGATTCTAAATTCACTTATAAAAAAGATAAATGGCTTAAGCTAAATGAAGCTTATAAACGTTTCATTTCAGACTTTGAAGAAAAAGAAATTTCTAGACAAGACATTATCAACGCATACAAACAGTTCTATTCAGGAACTTTAGGATGGGAAACTGCATTTTTACTAACAATGGTATGGGGATTTTCAGATACCGGATATGGAACTTTTAGAACAAATAATTACATCGGACTTGAAAATCGCGAGAAAATAATAAATGCGTTAAACGCTATAGAAACGAACGACTTGGAATTTGCATATAAGAGTCTCAAATCGATTCAGGGCTTAAGTATAAGTTATATATCTAAAGTTTTATACTTCGCCACACGAGCTTGCGACTACAAAGATTACGCTTTGATTTTCGATATACGTGTAGCCAGATCATTAGTAAAATTGACGTCTTTACCTGAAATATTTGAAATCGTAGAAATAAATCCTTCCTCAAAATTTGCTCACTACAAGTTGTATAATTCTATGATTCACAACTATTCTCAGAAATATAATTTGGAACCAGAATCACTTGAAATGTTTTTATTTAAACAAGAATTCTAAAAAGACACTCGCCATAACAGCCGCTCACCGCAATTGCTATTTTCGTTTTGTTGAACCTTTCATTTTTTCAGTACTTTTACGATAAGCCGAGAGTAAAATCTCCGAAAGCCGCAACTGCGTTGAAGCGGCGAAGCGTTACGCGACAATTTTGAAGCTCACATGGAAATATCATTTAAAGGCAGACCAAGCTCTTACAATTTCAGATTTCTAAGATCATTATTAATAATTCCATTGGGATTTGCTATTTCTTATCTATACCTTTTTCAAGGAAAATTCGCAGATCAGTTATCTTTTAATCTCAAAATTATAATATTAGTAATTTTCCTAATCACGGCTTGCTATGGAATATATTATCAATCACAAATTACCAGAACAGTTATTAACGAAGTTAAATTTACTAACGATACAATTGAATTAATTGGTTTAGATTATAACAAATTCTTTAAAGATATATTCCCAATATCGGACGTAGTATTAGAAATTCAAAAAGAAGATTTAGGTAAAAACCATCATAGATACTGCATAGAATTTTACTACGACAATAAATATTACTACATCAATAAGTTTAATGACTGGTCGTATAAAAATTTAAAAGCTATAGTTGATCAATACAAAAAAGAAACTCAAAAAGAAGTAATGGGTATGAGGTTTTATACAAATCTCACAAATGAGGATTAATAAATCGTCGCGTAACAGCCGCTAAGACGAGATTACTGCTTTCATGTTCAACAACTTGCCATTTTTTAAGTAACTTTACGTACAGCCGATGCTGTAATCTTCGGAAGTCCGTAACCTCGCTTAGCGGCGAAACGTTATAAGCAAATTTAATGAGCAAAATGGAAAAAGACCAAAAGAGTTGTTTTATTATCATGCCAATATCCGATCAAGAAGGTTATGAAAAAGGGCATTTCACTCGAGTATACCAGCATCTGATAAACCTGCATGTGAAAAAGCAGGATTTAAACCTATCAGAGCGGATGATGAATTTAAAACAAACTATATTGTAATTGGCATAGTTAGAAAAATAATTGAATCAGATCTAGTTTTATGTGATTTAAGCTCAAAAAATCCCAATGTACTTTATGAGTTAGGTATTAGGCAAGCTTTTAACAAAAAATCGGTCCTAATAAAAGATATCAAAACGACTAAAATTTTTGATATTCAAGGAATTAGAACTATTGATTACGATTCGAATCTCAGAGTTGACGAAGTACAAAAAAATATTATAAATATTTCACGAACATTACAGGATACATATGAAAACCAAAATGATGATGTAAATTCTTTGATACAACTTTTGTCAATAAAACCTGCAGAAATCAAAAATGGTCAAGAAATTTCGCTAGAGTCACAGCTTATAATGGAGTCACTAAATGAGATTAGTAATAGGATTAATAAATTGGAGTCAAAAAATCAATTTGTAGTTAGCAATACTATTGAACCATACACTAAAACTTATAAACTAAATAACGATACCGTAGTCCTTGGAGAAGATATTTATGCAGAGCATGAACATGTTGGAAGACTCGTGGACTTTCATCCAGATGCAGTATTTTTAGAAAAAGACAATAAAATTATAAAAATAGGGAAATCAGATAAGAAATATAAATTACTATATTCACTTCCTTTTTAAAGAAAATCTGCTTATAACAGCCGGTAAAAAAAAGCGCTGCTTTCAGGTTGTTGCACCATACATTTTTAAGTAAATTTACGGTCAGCCGAGAGTACTATTTCTTAAGGCCGCGCCTTCTTTTACCGGCGAAACGTTAGTGGCAACCATAAAACCATATCAAATGAACAACACTTTAGAAGTGATACTCTACTTTTCGATTCTGATTTTAGTTCCAATCATTTTTATGCTTCCGCTTCTAATAAAAGTTTCTAAAATTAGTAACGACAAGAATAAAATTATAACACTTCATCTCGGGAAAACCAAGATAATTACCACTAAAAATAATATAGTATCACTTATCGTTTCTATTGTCTTAATTTTTATAATGGATAATATAGTTCCAATACCTTTCTTTTTATATTTAATCTTAATTTATATTTCATTTACTGTTGGCAGAAATATTCAAATCGTTGACAAAGGTGAAATGATTGCTGTTGATAGTAAAAAGATTAAAACTGACTTAAATGAAACTTTAGCAAAAATTAAATCTTCAATTTCAGCAATTGAGAATCTTGCGCTTGAGCTCGAATCAAAAGATTCTGAGATTACAGAAAAAGGAAATGTGGCTAAGGAACTTGATTCTTCAATAGCCTCCAAATTGAGTGAGTATGAAACCGCGAAAAATTTATCTGAAGAAGAAAAGCGGCTTATTATGAATTATCAAAAAAGTGCAAATCGTAAAGGTTTTTTTGGCCTAATCGGGATTGTTGTTGGGTCAATTCTTTTAAATTTAATTGCTAATATTATTTGGGCATATTTCGGAAATCCGGATAAGGCAACGTTGACAGAATATTTATTGTCTTTGACTAAATAATAGGCAGCCACTAACAGCCGGTTAGCACCAGTGCTGCCTTCAAGTGATTGAATCAGCCATTTTTTAACTACATTTACGTCCAGCCGAGACAATTATCTCTGAAAGGCCGCACCGGAGCCAACCGGCGAAACGTTACCTGCCATTTCAGAAAAAATCGCTTTAAGCAGCATTTAAGTATTTAAAAAAGATAAAATAAAAACTTATGAAAATTATTAGATTAAAAGATGACTCAGGCTATGATCAAGTTAT
>NZ_JAAMPU010000079.1 GCF_012911565.1 Flavobacterium silvaticum
AGCATTTCGGACGTCAACGGCTGCATCCGGCAGATCAACCAGACGGTGAGTGTGACTGTCGTGGGGGCACCTGTTATCCCTTCTTTCCCTGTGTTGCATGTCTGCGACGACAATAATGACGGCATCGGTTGTTTCGACCTGACCTCCACGATCGCCGCGATCACTGGCGGCAATCCGAACCTTACGCTTACCTTCCATGAGACGGCCGACGATGCGCAGAACCAGGTCAACCCTATCGTTGGCACTACGTACTGCAACCCGAACCCGGCCACTCAGACCATCTACGTTAGCCTGATCAACACGGGCGCGCCTGATTGTGCCTCGACGGCCCCATTGCAGCTGTTCGTGGATCCGGTGCCTGTGGCCCCTGCGACTATAGATGCTTATGAGCTTTGCGACTACACCCTTACCGGTGACGCGCAGGAGCAGTTCGACCTTTCGACGATGGATGCCATCGTTGCCAACGGACAGACGGGCCTTGCCATCACGTATTATGCGACGGAACAGGATGCGATCGATGAGACCAACCCGATCGGGCCGTTGTATACGAGCGGCAACGCCACGGTGTGGGTGCGCCTGGAATACGCCACGGGCTGCTATGCCGTTACGAGCTTCGGACTGATCGTGAACCCGCTTCCGGATATCACCCCATACGGTCCGGTTACGCTTTGCAGCGACGGGGTGAGCAATACGGCGTCTTTCCCTATCGCCGAATACAGCCCGTACATCTCGGGCGGCGTGCCGGGGACGGCGGTGAGCTACCACCTGACGCAGCAGGATGCCGACGACGACGTAAACCCGCTTGAGAGCCCATACGTGACGGACGATACGGTGATCTACGTCCGCCTTGAGAACGTGGATACCGATTGCGCCACGACCACCACCCTTACCCTGCAGGTCGAGGAAGGCCCGTCCATCAACACGAGCCCTACACCATTGGAGCGCTGCGACCCGAACAACGACGGCTTCGAGGTCTTCGACCTGAACCTTGCCACGGCCGACATCCTTGGCGGTATCGTGCCCGGGCTTACGGTAAGCTACCACGAGACGCCGGACGACGCCCAGAACAACGTGAACCCGATCACGGATCCATATACCAATATCCAGCAATGGGGCCAGCCGATCTATGTCCGCGTCACTTCGGATGCCACGGGCTGCCCGAGCTTCGCCACGCTGAACCTTATCGTCAAGCCTACACCTGAGGCCAACGAGGATGCCGACCCATTGCAGGAATGCGACCCTGACGGGGACGGACAGGCCTTCTTCGACCTTGCCTCTTCTATCCCGAATATCCTCAATGGACTGGACGCCACGATCCACACGGTGCGTTTCTGGCCTACCGAGGCGGATTACCTTGCGGGTAGCAACGAGATCGTGGGCATCGACGCCTACCTGAGCACGAGCACGACCATCTACGTGAGCGTGGACAGCAGCGTGACCCAGTGCGCCGACCTGGTGGAACTGGAACTCATCGTGAACCCGCTCCCCGTGGTTCCTTTCCCTGTGGATACGATCACCACCTGCGACAGCGTTACCCCTGATGACCAGACGGAGGTCTTCGACCTTACCATGCGCATCCCTGCCATCGTGGGCAGCCAGACGGGCATGGAGGTGACCTTCTACCGGAATGAGGCCGACGCCCTTGGTCATGCCAACCCGATCGATACCCCTGAGGCATACGCCAACGAGGTTCCTGCGGTGCAGACCATCTGGATCACGGTGACCAACGTGGCCACGGCCTGCGAATCGGTCACCACGATGGACATCCGCGTGGAGCCGCTTCCGAGCCCTATACTTCCTGCCCTTGACGATCCGCGCATCAACCTGTGCGACGGCAACCAGGACGGCATAGCCGAGTTCGACCTTGATGCGCTCATCGCCGATATGCAGCAGGGTGACACGAACATCACCATCACCTTCCACCCGACACAGGACGATGCCGATAACGGTGTCAATGCCTTGTCGAGCCCATACACGAACGACGATGCCTTCGTGGATACGGTATGGGTACGTGCGGTGAACGCCACCACGCTTTGCGAGCGCGTTCTTCCGATCACCCTGAACGTTACCCCGGCACCGGTCATCCCAGCCGTGACGCCTGGCCCACTTGAGGTATGCGATACCCTTGGCAATACGCAGGACGGATTCGCGCTGTTCGACCTTACCGCATACGAGGCTGATATCCTTGCCGCCCAGACGGGTACGGGTACCTATACGATAGAATACTACACGAGCCTTGCCGCGGCCCAGGACGGACTGCTCCCGATCATCAACCCGGCCCAGTACCAAGGTACCAGCGGTGAGATCTGGTACCGTATCGAAGGCAGCGTCAACGACTGTTCGAACATCGGTTCGTTCCTGATCCAGGTCAATGCCCCGCTTGCCCTTCCGGTGTCGATAGGTCAATGGTCCCAGTGCGATACGGATCCTGTAGGTCCTGCCATCGCCACCGAGCCGTTCGACCTGACGAGCCTTCCGGCATCGATCGCAGTGAACTTCCCGGCGGTCCCAGCGGGATCGGTGGTGACCTATTACGCGAACCAGTCCGATTACCTTGGCGGTACCAATGCGATCGCTGCCGCGGACCTTTCGGCCTACGTGAACGTGGCCAACGCCCAGACGATCTACATCGAGGTCACCAACGCCGAGGGCTGTACGAGCCATACGACGCTGACCCTGAAAGTGCTTCCGTTGCCTACGATCGTGTCCCTCACGGCCGATCAGGACCTGCATATCTGCGATACGGACGCTACCGTTGGTACGGAGGAGTTCGACCTTACGCAGAACGAGGAGTATATCGCCAACAACGACCCGAACCTGGCCTTCAGCTATTACCTTAGCCTGTCCGATGCCGAGACGGCCACAAGCCCGATCGCAGATCCGGCGCACCATACCTCCGCTACGGGATCCGTCTGGGTGCGCATCGAGAAACTGCCGACCCTTGACGTGGAGGGGGAGCATTGCTACGTGATTGTGGAGATGCACCTGTTCGTGGATGAACTGCCACAGGTGGCCACGCCGACGGATGCGCTTCCGGGCTGTGCCGCTGCGGGCTCGACCACCGCGGTGTTCGACCTCACGCAGGCCAACGCCGCTATCCTTGTGGCGCCACAGGTACCTGCGAACTTCACCTTCGCCTATTACACAGATGCCACCGATGCCGCCAATGGACTGAACCCGATCGCCGATCCTACGGCCTTCACGGGCACCGACGGCCAGCAGGTCTATGTGGTGGTGAGCAACATCGCCAGCGATTGCAACAGTACGGTGGTGGCCATCACCCTGGACGTACAGGAAGCTGCCGTTGCCACACAGCCGACGGCACCTGGCACGCAATGCGCCGACCCTGCCAATGGCACGACCCATGTATTCGACCTGACCGCCTTCGATGCCGAGATACTCGGTACGCAGGATCCGGTGCAGTTCACCATAGCCTATTACGCCAACCTGGCCGATGCGCAGGCCAATGCCAATGCGATCGCCGATCCTGCGAACTTCGATACGGCCACCACGATCGTCTATGCCGTTGTGACCAACAGCCTGTCGGCCGCACCGTGCCGTTCGGACATCATCGCCATCGACCTGACGGTGGAGCCGCTGCTGCAGGTGGCCATAGCCGGGGAGGATATCCTCTGCGTGACGTATCCGGACCTTACGCCTATAGCGCCGGGCACGCTGCTTGAGATCACGGGCATCCCTGATCCGACGCAGTATGTCTACGAATGGTATCTTGGCGGGGTGGCACTTGGTGTGAACGCACCACAGTACTATGCCCAGGCACCGGGAGTCTACACCGCCGATGTGGTGAGCATCTCCCAAGGCTGTCTGTCGCAGACGGCCTCGCATACGCTGATCCT
>NZ_JAAMPU010000080.1 GCF_012911565.1 Flavobacterium silvaticum
ACAAAAAAGCCGGGGATGCCGGCTTTTGTATCAAAGATATGGTATGGGTCATTTCTTCACGATGAGGAACTCCGAACGGCGGTTCTGGGCATGCTGCTCCTCGGTGCAGTTCTCCCCGCAGGCCACCTTGGGCTCGCTCTCCCCGTAGCCCTTGCCCGAGATGCGCTCCTTGGCGATGCCTTTCGAGAGGATGTACTGGACCGTGGAGCGGGCACGTCTGTCCGAGAGGGCCAGGTTGTAGGCGTCCGAACCGCGGTTGTCCGTATGCGACTTGACCATGATCACCAGCGCCGGATACTTGTTCAGCACCTGCACCAGCTTGTCCAGTTCGAAGGCACCCTCCCTGGTGATGTTGCTCTTGTCATACTCGAAGTAGATCTCGTTGAGCACGATCTGGTCCTCCTTCACGATCGATTCGATAGGCTTCAGGTCGGCAGGGATCTCCTGGGCCTTGCCGTCGGTCTTGGCAACAGGGAAGCTGCCCGACTCGTAGCCGTCCTTGCTGGCCTGGATCGTATAGGTCTTGCCGCAGTCCACCGTATAGCTCACCTGACCGTTGGATTGGGTCGTCTTGGTCTCGATCACGTTCTTCTTCTCGTCCAGGATCGATACCTTCGCATCGCTAAGAAGCTTTCCGGTCACGGCATCCTTCACCGTGGTGTTGACCTCCGTAGCACAGATCGGCGTCACCTGGAAGATGTCGTCGTTGCCGTTGCGGTTCGAGGAGAAGAAGCCCGTGTTCCTGGCCTTGTTGAAGGTGAAGGCGAAGTCGTCCTTGGCCGTGTTGACCGGGGCGCCCAGGTTCTTGGCATCGGTGCCCTTGTCCAGGTCCACATAGAACACGTCCAGCCCGCCGAAGCCCTTGTGCGCCTCGGAGGAGAAGTACAGGCGGTTGTCCTCACCGATGAACGGGAAGCCCTCGTTGCCCTCGGTGTTGACCTTCCTGCCCAGGTTCTGCGGCGTGCCGAAAGAACCATCGGCGTTGATCGACACCTTGAAGATATCGAAGCCCCCCACCGAGCCCGGCATGTTCGAGGCGAAGTACAGCGTCTTGCCGTCCTTGGAGACGCTCGGGGTACGGTTGGAGTAGTCCTTGCTGTTGAAGGAAAGCTCCTTCACGTTGCCCCAGCCCTGGCCGTCCTTCGTGGCCGAATACAGGTACGTCTGGCTCTTCTTGATCTTGTTCTTGTTCCTTTGCTTGTTGGCGAAGTCCTTCTCGTACTCCTTCTCCAAAAAGCTCTCGCTCGAGAAGTACATCGTGTTCCCGTCCGGGGAGAAGCTCGCCGGCCCCTCGTGCCATTTGGTGTTCACCGACCCGCTGACAGGTGTGGCCTCGGCCAGGGTACCGTCCGCGTTCATCACCGCCTGGTACAAATCCAGGTACGGCTGGTCGTCCCAACCCGAGGTCTTGCGCGACTTGTTGCGCGCAGAGGCGAAGTACAGGTAGTTGTCGTTGGTCAATAGCGCACCGAAGTCCGACTCCGGGCTGTTGATGGTCACCGCCTTCTCCGTATAGAGCTTGCTCTGGCTCCGGAGCTTCGGAAGGTAGTCCGGGTCGGCCTTGAAGGCGACCGCACGGTCATCCTGCGGTGCCAGCCTGGCGAACTGCGCCATCTGTTTGTTGGCATCCTCATAGCGCCCTTCGGCCTTGAGCATCTGCGCATAGCGGTAATACGTCTCGGCATCGGCCTTGCCCCCCTGGGTCGCCTTGGCGTACCACGTGACGGCGGACTTGCTGTTGAAGACGTTGTAGTAACTGTCGGCAAGCTGCTTATAGACATAATCGTCGCCCTTGCCCTTGGCCGCCAGTTCCTCATATTCCCTGGCAGCATCCACGTACTCCAGGCTGTTGAAGAGCTTGTCGGCCTTCTCGGTATTCTTGTTCTGTGCCGTAAGGCTTACCGTGATAAGCAACGCACCTAATACTATATTGATTCTTTTCATTTCTTACGTGTTTTGCCTGGGATTAAAAATAACGTGGCGATCTGGAGACTTTCTTCGAGCCCGTGATGTCGAACAGCAGCATGACCTCATGCGAGGAGGAGGTCGTGGTCTTCAGGTCCGATACGATATGGTCGTAGGCGTAGCCGATCTTCAGCACGTCACGGATGATGGCGAAGTTGACCATGCCACCGAAGGAATCCTCCAGGCGGTAGGTCGCACCGATCTCGAAGCGCTCGCTGAACAGGAAGTTGGCCGACACGTCAAGCGACGTCGGGGCCTTGAAGGCGCTCTTGAGCATCGCCGAGGGCTTGAACTTCAGGTTGTCCGTCAGCTGGAAGACGTAACCCGCCGTCAGAAAGTAGTGCATCGTCTCCGATCCGTAGTTCGTCCCGTTGTAGTCGAGGTACTTCCCCTTGAGCATGTTCGGCACCGAGAAGGCCACGTAGTACTTGTCGGTGTAATAGAAAAGACCGGCACCCACGTTCAGCAGCGTCTCGCTGGGGTTGGCACCCGCAAAGACACCGTCGCCAACATCCGGGAGCGTAGGGTAGATCTGCGTGAAGTCGACCTTGTGGAAGGTCGCCCCTCCCTTGATCCCGAAGGCCAGACGGTGCTCACCGGCAAGGTGCAGCGTATAGGAGACGTCGATGTAGGCGTTGGTCTCCTCGACCGGACCGATGCGGTCGTTGATCAGGGAAACACCCAGACCCAGGTTGTTGCCTACAGGGGCATGGGCGAAGAACGTGCCCGTACTCGGGGAATCCTCGATGTCGACCCATTGCTTGCGGTAGAGCAGACCCCCCGAAAGGCTCTCCTTCGAGCCCGCATACGCAGGGTTCATCACGCTCATGTTGTACATGTACTGCGTGTAGTGCGGATCCTGTTGTGCACTGGCGGCCAGTCCCATGAAGACTGCCAGGGCAGTGATATATATTTTGTTCATCTGTATCGCTTTTTTTAAGTAAGGACAGGCACCCTTGTCGCAAGGGGCCTGTCCCGTGGCATTTTAGTTTTTACGGTTGATATAGATCCAGCCTGTCTTGGTAGCCGTATCGGTCTTGTACATGATCACGTAGTAATACGTACCGTCGGGAAGCTCCTCGCCTTTGTCCGACTGCCCGTACCACTGGTTGCTGTAGTCGTTCATCTCATAGACCTTGATTCCGTAGCGGTTGTAGATCTCCAGCTTGCCAACGTTCTGGCCAACCAGGTCGAAGTAATCATTGATCCCGTCGTTGTTGGCAGAGATACCCTTCTGGATCGTACAGCTGGTCGAGGTCACCAGGTAAGGCTCACCGTCGCTGAAGCAGCGGCCCTCCCCGTTAGGGATGGAAACCGTAACCGTATAGGTACCCTCCTGGGTGACCGTGATGGAAGCCGTATTGTCCACAAAGTTACCATCGGAATCCACCCACTCGTATTCCGTTCCCGATGGGAAGGCCACCCCGTCGGAATCGAACGCCGTAAGCACGAAGTTCGCGCCCTGGCACTCACCAACGACACTGACTCCCGGAGCAGGCGTGATGGTCACCGTGAACTGGCTCTGGGAGAAACAGTTCGGGTTGGTCGCATCCCCGGCATACACGTACACAACCTGTGTCTGGGTGATAGGGCCCGTGATTGGCAACTGACCGCCTTCCTGGCTGTAATAGCCCGCACCGGGGAAGCCTTCCAAAGCTCCAAGGTCAAGCGTGTAGCTGCCGCAGGCCTCCACATCACCCAACGTAGGGACCGCAGGTGGCGCACCGACCGTGACCGTGAAGAACGCACTGCTCGAACAGTCCGGATCGCCGTTGGTCTGGGCATACACATAAACCGTGGTCACACCAGCCTCCGTGAAGGTCGTATCCGTAAGCAACTGCGTGTGTTCCGCATCCGTGTAATACGATCCAACACTCAATGAAGGCAACGTGATCGACTCGCAGTCCGAAAGGTCACCAACCGCATCCAATACAGGAGCAGGGGTAACGGTAACGGTGAAG
>NZ_JAAMPU010000081.1 GCF_012911565.1 Flavobacterium silvaticum
ACGGTGTTCCCGAACCCGTATGCCGAGAGCTTCTCGCTCGACCTGGATTCCACTTCGGAGGAAGCCGTGCAGGTACGTGTGTACGACATGATAGGTAAACTGCTTGAGGAAAGATCCTTCGAGGCCAGCCGGATCGAACTGGCCCAGTTCGGGGAGAAATACCCTAGCGGTGTCTACAACATCGTATTGACACAGGGAAGCAACGTGAAGACGCTGCGTGTGATCAAACGGTAAGTAATAATTAACAATTAAGCCCCGACTTGCGTCGGGGCTTTTTTATTGGGTAATGGATGACACGAAGGACGGGTGATCGCCTGCGGCGCATTCGTGGCATAAAAAACAGGCAAACTGTGTCGGGAATCTTTGTGGCAATCCAAGGTGTGGACTTTTTAAAAGCCACACGTTGGATTGCCACAAATTTAAAGGCAGTAAGCAAGGCCTGAACGCGCGTACGCTTTGCGGAATGTCCTTCGAAACAATAAGCAGCACAGGCACATAAAGCCCAACAAAATTTTTAACAAAAAGTACAGAAAAACTACAGCGGAAAAATCTGCGGATTTCGTAGGGAACGCCATTGGCCCCTCCCCGGTGCCAAGTTAATCCCTGGCGCGATAGGTCAGGTATAGAAAAACTGCCTCAAATGTTAAATTGTAAAAAAAGGCAGAACACATCTACAGAGTTCTAGCGGATGGCAGACTGTCGGATTGTTTTAAACCTGACGCACTTGATCCCGCTTACAGGGCCTTAGATGAACTTCTGTGGCTTCACGATGCCAAGTGCAATCGGTCAGCCATAGGATTGTCCAAGGTGTGGCAATCCAAACTGTGGACTTTTTAAAATCCACATATCCAATCTCCACAAAATCCGGTGTATAAATCGGCACGAAACAAGGCCGCTAAAGCAAGTATCGTTTATAGGATCCAAACTCGAAGCCCAAATGCATCATAGCCATTTAACCAAAAAGTAACCTAATGGTTGATATGTATCCTCCCTGAAAAAAAATGCTAAGGGCTATTTTTGGGAACAGCAATTTTTCATTCAACCCATAGATTATGAAACAATTATTTACGCTTCTTTTATTTGTCGTAACGGGAATTTGTATTGGGCAGCCCGGAAGAAAAGACCCCACGTTCAACCTTAGCGGACACGCTGAAGGCACCGACGATTCGGTATATGCCACTGCCGTAGAGCCATCGGGGATTATTGTGGCCGGTGGAATCTTTACAAGTTACAACGGAACTCCTGTTGGCCGAATTGCCCGCATATACACCGACGGCAGCCTGATTACCGGATTCAACACCGGAACCGGCTTCAATGCCGCGGTCCAGGACATCGAAATCCAACCCGACGGAAAAATAATCGTGGCAGGATTGTTCACCTCATACAATGGAACAAGCGTCGGGCGAATCGTAAGATTAAACCAGGACGGAACACTCGATTCGGGTTTTGCCGGCTCAGGAACAGGAGCCGATTTCGATATATTCGATGTCAACCTGCTTGCCGACGGAAGCATCATGATTGCCGGCCGATTCTACAATTACAACGGACACCCGAGCAAACAAATCGCGCGTTTGTTTTCTGACGGAAGCTTCGACTCATCATTCGACGTAGGCGGTGGACCCAACCTCGCGGTCTATAAAATTGTCCAGGAAAGCGACGGATCGTTCCTTATAGGGGGAGATTTCCAGACTTACGGCCCGAATCAAGCCTATTATATCGCCCGTATCAACAACGACGGATCATTCAACACGGAATTTCTGGGACGCCCGAATTATAACGTCCGCGAGATATATGTGCAGCCATCTGGAAAAATCCTGATTGGCGGACAGTTCAATACAGCCGGTGGTTTCGGTGGTCCGGATTACGCCGGATTGGCCCGATACAATTATAATGGCACACTCGATACGTCTTTCCCGAACGTACTTCCCTTGGGATCGGTTCCGTATCATATCATAGGACAGCCCGATGGCAAACTCATCATTTCCGGTTATGTACCCGGTGCGCCCGGAGTCTTTCCAAAAAATATTGTCCGATTGAGTGAAGATGGTGTTCTCGATACGACTTTCGATTCCGGGACCGGAACGGCCATTGCCTTTGGAGGCACCTCGCTTATGTCTAACGGACAAATCATCGTCGGCGGTTATTTTGACAGCTACAACGGCCAGCCTGCCGGCAACATCGCACGGTTGAACAGCGATGCAACCCTTGACCAGACCTTCAACCAATTGCCTGCGGGAAGCGGCGGCCCGGATTTTACGGTCAGCACGATTGCTTTGCAGCCAGACGGACGGCTTGTCGCTAATGGCGTGGAAACGAACTCAGGCCCGAATGACGGCCTTAAACGGTACTTTTCAACAGGAGATGCCGATACTTCTTTTTATACCGGAAGTTTTGACGGATCTGTTACGCACATAGAGCTGCAATCTGACGGAAAATTCCTTGTCATGGGTAACTTCAACCAATTTGCCGGAACTATTTCAAGAAAGATCGTAAGGCTTTTAGCCGACGGTTCCTATGACAATTCCTTTTTTTCAGTCTTTGAGGAAACTGCGACCCTAAAGCAGGTCATTGTACAACCGGACGGAAAAATCCTTGTCATGGGCGGATTGGATTTCAATGGTATGCAACGACAGCTGATCCGGCTCAATGAAGACGGAAGCTATGACGACACATTCAACGACGGGCTTGCCGGGGGATGGAACTTATACGGCATGCTACAACAGGCGGACGGAAAAATCATCCTTACAGGTGACTTCTGGGAATATAACTACCAACTGGCGAGCAACCGGATACGCCTGAATCCGGACGGGACAATCGACAGTGCGTTCCTTCCTTACACAAACGACTATCAAACCGATCTGATTCAGGCACAGCCGGATGGTAAATTCCTCGAAAGTGGGTACAGAATGGATACCTTTGAATGGTATGTTGTCCGTTTCAACGCGGATGGCTCGTTAGATACAACTTTCCAGCAGGTCGACGTCCAATCTGTTAAAGACATGGATGTTCAGGCAGACGGAAAAATTGTCATCGTGGGTAATTTTGATTATGTAAACGGTGTGGACAGATTCGGTGTTGCGCGTTTGCTTACAGACGGAACAGTGGATATGGGCTTTGATTCCTCGCTTGACTATGGCCTTAACGGGTACACAAACGCACTTGCGATTCAACCTGACGGCCAGATATTGATTGGCGGCAATTTCGAATACTACAACGGCCTTCCCTACCCCTTCCTGGGTCGTTTGAACGGAGGCGACGGCCCTAACGGCTCTACAAGTGTTACAGGCTATTCCGGAAACGGGCAATATTGTGCCGGAGGAACTGTCGACATCGACTACACGGCAACCGGGACTTTCGATCCGGCGAACCAATTCGAATTGCATTTATCCGATGCCAACGGGCAATTTCCAGGAACTGTCATAGGAACTTCGACAAGTTTTCCTTCGGGAACCATAACGGGAACTATCCCTTCAAACGCCACAGCGGGTTCGTCCTATAAATTCCGGGTCGATGCGACTTCACCAACAACCACGGGAACAGCCTATCCGTTGACGTTTAATGTAGGCACAGAAACTCTATATTATTTGGATGCCGATGCGGACGGATACGGAAATCCGGATATTACCACGTCAGCCTGTTTCCTGCCTGCGGGATATGCAGCGAACAATAGTGATTGTGACGATACGAATGCTGCGAACCACGAAGGCTATCCGTTTTATGTGGATGCCGATGGAGACGGGTTCGGATCGACGGCACAGCAAACCGTCTGTACTGCAAACGCGAACGTGGCACCGACTGGATTTTCTTTGAATAATACCGATTGTGACGATACGAATGCGGCGAACCACGAAGGCTATCCGTTTTATGTGGATGCCGATGGCGATGGTTTCGGATCGACGGCACAACAAACCGTTTGTACTGCAAACCCGAACGTGGCACCGACCGGATTTTCTTTGAACAATACCGATTGTGACGATACGAATGCTGCAAACCACGAAGGTTATCCGTTTTATGTGGATGCCGATGGCGATGGTTTCGGATCGACGACACAACAAACCGTCTGTACTGCAAATCCGAATGTCGCACCGGCCGGATTTTCTTTGGACAATACCGATTGTGACGATACGAATGC
>NZ_JAAMPU010000082.1 GCF_012911565.1 Flavobacterium silvaticum
ATAACTTGATCATAGCCTGAGTCATCTTTTAATCTAATAATTTTCATAAGTTTTTATTTTATCTTTTTTAAATACTTAAATGCTGCTTAAAGCGATTTTTTCTGAAATGGCAGGTAACGTTCCGCCGATGGCGGTGGTTGCGGCCAAAAGAAATAGTTGTCTCGGCTTGACGTAAAGATACTTAAAAGTTGATTATTTCTTTTACAGAAAACCAGCAATCATGGCCATTGGCTGTTAACTGCTGGCCATTTATCATTTTTAATTTATATAGCTATGATACTTAAAAAAGTTTTATCTAAACTAAGAAAGCAATGCAAATGACCCATCGGCTCTGAATGGTTTTGAATCTGAAATATCAGGTAGTTTCCAGAATACAATTCGCCATTCAAATGCACGGCGGATTCAACATCATTTTTTATTATTTCTTGTCCAAAGCCAGGTAAGTAATTTTCATCTTTTATTTTTTGTAATGCAGATTTGATTTCATCGTTAAAAGTATCCGATGAGAATTCTCCAGTTTTCTGTATTTTAAAAGGATTCATATAATTTTCAGGATTAAAGAAATTGACAGTTGTAATTTTTCTTATTTTAAATCAACCGAGATAGCTTTTTTATTGGCTTGCAGTTAACGTTCCGCGGCTAAAAGAAGGCGCGATTTCCGGAGATTGTTGTCTCGGCTGGACGTAAATGTACTTAAAAAAATGACTGTTTCTGTTGCCTGAATGGAGCGCTTTTTTTTAGCCGCTGTTAGCGGAGGTTTCAATCTTTTAGAATCCCGAAAATCATTGGTTTTTTTAAACTTTCGTGATTCCAATTTCTGTCAAAAAATTGATCATTACACAGGCCTAACCCAAAGCTTGGTGATTTTGTAATTTCAATTCTATAAATTTTTCCCACTTCGTAATTTGTTTCTAAACATAATGTGGAAATATAAATCTGTTTTTTGCTATAAGATCCATCTAAAATTTCGACTAAACTTGATGAGCCGAATGCCATTGTTCCACACAATTCACTTTTAGATGAGCAAGTTTCTATGACTTTTACTTTTGGTGGGAAATTTTTAAAAGTAATTTCTATCTCTCTTAATTCCTTTGACAAATTTGCAGGATTAAGAGAAGTGTCACTAATAATATTTTGTTGAGCGCATATAGTCCAAAATGGAAATATCAGAAATATTGAAATAAATATTTTCATGGTCATTTTTTTAGAAATCTCCGCTAACGTGTCGCCTGTAACCGCCGTCGCGGATCAAAGCGAACTGAGTTCTCTCTGCCAAGATAATGTTTCTTCGTGAAATAACAATTACCGGCTACCGAAATCCCCCGCGATGGCGGTTACAGGCTGTTAGCCACAGGGCATTACTCTTTCAACTTAAAATGTTTTTCCAAAGTATTAAAGGTAAATACTGACTTTACAAATATTTTATCTAAAATTTCAGTGTAATTACTGTTACTAATTCCGAAATATTCAATAGCTTTTTTACAATCTTTGTTGGATTCGCTAAATGTGTGAGCAATAAGACCAGATCTTAAATTTTGAAGATTTCTTAAAAATGCAAACATATCTGGAATAGTCATTCCTTTTGATTCTAGAAACTTTTCGAACTTTCCAATTCCTCCGATTTTAGATTCTAAATTCAAACCTTTTGCTAACTCCTTTTCATTTAGTCTATCAATAGTAAGTTTTACTATCGTTAGGGTTTGTTCACAGAAGGCTTTCACATTATTTGTAGTTATCTTATGTAATGCTGTAAATAAATGTTCATCTGTTTTGGATAATGGTTTATATAAATGCCACCCAAACTTTTCTTCCCATTCTTTGTTGAAGCTTTGATATTTTGATTTGAAAAACAAGTCAACTGTCTCGGGTTCCTCTGCCCATTGGCCTTCTATCATTGTTCTGTAATAAGTTCTGCTAATATTCATTCCTTCTTTTGGTGGAATGTTGTATTGTTTCCAATGAAGTTGTTCCTTTTCCGGAAGTATTCTTAAATTGGTAAGGAATACGGGAATATAATCACTAACATTATTATCTATTTTTAATGTGAAAAACTTTGATCCAACACTAAATCCATCAACTTGATATTTAGTTGGTTCATTGTAATATTTATTTAAAACCT
Organism: Flavobacterium silvaticum; assembly: GCF_012911565.1. Lineage (GTDB taxonomy): Bacteria > Bacteroidota > Bacteroidia > Flavobacteriales > Flavobacteriaceae > Flavobacterium > Flavobacterium silvaticum. The sequence continues at coordinate 2,120 of NZ_JAAMPU010000082.1, forward strand.
CTTTTTTGAAATAGGTTACCTTGAAATGATTTCCTTCCGTTTTTCCACAATCTTCATAAATTAATTCTCCTTCATCGTCAATTCCAACTATAAAATTTTCATTTTCAGATTCTCCGAACTCGAAGTGCGATTTCTTTACGTCGTTTGGTTTAATGAATACTTTTCCCATTACCCAACTTTGAATTTTGTCAGATACATGTCGGATTAAATGACTGTAAATAAACTCGTTGTTCTTTATTAACTCGTCCTGGTGTTTGATGTTCCAATCTGAAGGGATTTTTTCCAGCAACCTCATAAAATCATAGCAAACTACGAAGTGCATATCTCTCATGGTAATATATTCCTTCAAATACTTGATGTTAACTTTAATCAGCTTTGGCTCGATAATTAATACTTCATCTAATTCTCCATAATCGCTTACATAATAAAAAGTGCGGTTTTGTTTGTCATTCCCTTTTTCGTAAAGCCGAAAATAAAGAACAAATTCTTCTGCCACATCTATGTATTTTATTGAAGTTTCTTGTAATGAAAAACTTTTATAAAATAAAAATGGTTCTAAGCCTTCTTCGTCATTAGATTTATAAGTATTGTTTCCATAGACGGATGGTTTTCCCTCACTTCCCATAGAAAGCGGCCAATTATAGTCTTCACTGTATTTATCAATGTTATGGTTCGATATTAGACAGCAATATAATCCAGCAGAATCGTCAAGATCTTTAGAATCATCTTCGTATATTTTCAACCAGCCGTTTTTAATTAAAAACTTGGATTCAATTTCTTTTTTTTTATCCTTTAAAAGAAAATAATCTTTTTCCATTTATTCGTATAGATTGTTATCTGAATCGGCGTTCGCCTTGTGGCTAACGTTTGGCCGGTAAAAGAAGGCGCGGCCTTAAATAATAGTTGTCTCGGCTGAACGTAAATTTACTGAAAAAATGATAGGTTCAACAACCTGAAAACAGCGCTTTTTTTTACCGGCGGTTACTGGCTGTTTTACTTTTTTACTATATCAGCACATCAGTTTAAAGATTAAGAGATTAAAACCCTTACTTTTAAACCCTTAAAACTTTTATAATGCTTGGAGTTATAGAATTTAATGGAATTACGATTTCCCTAATTGCCCATACTAGAATCTCTTTATTCCTAAAGGTGGAATATGGACAGAAAACAGAGTACTTTGAGATTACTGACGAAATTCTAATAAGTTTAGTTGAATTATTACTAGCAGAAAAGTATCCAGAACTTATTTCATCCGAACAACGTAAAACACTTAATTATCTGCGAGGACTTTCGGGAATTGTTATGAGTGATCGAAAATCCAAGGAAGGATTGTGGGGGATGATTGATGCAAATGTCAAAAGGGGACATGGATATTTTGCAGGCGGAGAAGTGATAGATCAATCAACGGACGTTTATATTGCGCTTCCGCAGAAGAAGATTTCATTGCAGACAATTGAAGGAATACAAAATGCATGTGGGGATCTTATGGATGCTTTGGGTTTCGAACTAGAACAAAAAGAGGAACCAGTTATTGGCTCTTTTTTTCAGCGTTTAAAATTTCTTTTCACATCCCCAAAGACAAAACGGGAAGCTCAAGATATTTATGACAAAGGCAAATTTGCGCTTGAGCTTGCTTATTTGAACATGCCTAATGCGGAAATAACAGAAAAATTGGCATTGGCAAGTTCCAACATGATGGCGCAATTAGAGCACGTTGATGAAGGAGTAATTAGATTAGGTGCAATTATTCTAGTAAAGTATAAAACCGATGTAGGAAACTCAAGAATAATCATTAATACTTTATCACCACAGTTGACCGCATTATTTGATTCATCTCCACAATTGATGAATGATCCTACCACTGTTTTTAAAATGATAAACAATATACAGACTTTACCAAATCATTTTAGCAATACAGACGAACCAGTAAGTGTATCTGAATGATTATTTTTGGGCGAGAAATCAAAATAGCCAGTAACGTTTCGCGCATCTTTGCTGTTGCAGAAATCCGGAGATTGTAGTCTCCGTTGGACGCAAAAGTACTTAAAAAGTTGATTGGTTCTTTGACCTGAAAGCAGCAATGGCAAAGATGCGCT
>NZ_JAAMPU010000083.1 GCF_012911565.1 Flavobacterium silvaticum
AACGGCGAAGCTTCGGCCAGGAATTCGACGAAGAAATGTGTGTTCACAGAAATTAAAAAAGGCAAAGAAATTCCGTTATGTCTTATTATCTACGAACGGCGAAACTTCGATCAGTAATTCGACAAAGAAATGTGTGTTCACAGAAATTAATAATTAGACAAAGCTCATTCTGCATTTTGGCAAAAAGTAATACCAGGAAATTATTGCCAATAATGGTCTTTGACTTTTGCGGCGATAGGCATGGAACACAACGCTTCGCGACTAAAAGAAGGCGCGATTCCCGGAGATTGTTGTCTCGGCTGGACGTAAATGTAGTTAAAAAATAGATGGTTCAATGACTTGAAAGCAGCGCTTTTTTTTAGCCGCTGTTAGGCGTTCGTTATTATTTTGCAGGAAAATGTTGACCAATAACAAAAATTCCAATCATCAATGCCGCGATAGCAGCTAAAACTCCCCATAATTGTCCCGGCTTCATATATGAAATCAATTTGCCTACAGTCAAGTCTCCCGGATTTATTTCAACTTCGGATTTAATTTTGTTTAATTGATATTTTTCGACTTTATTTTTCCAACTTGCCAAAACACCATTAAATTCAGGAGTTGTTAAAGATTGTTGATTTGGTAAAACGCGCATTATATACCAGTCGTATCCTCTTTCTAAAAGGCCTTCCTCTCGTAATCCTTTTTCTAAAACTACTAATATGGGAAGTCCTTTTGCGTAAGCCATTCCAGATTCAATTTGGTTCCACGGAGTGGAAAATTTAATTTGGGAAAGACTTGTTTCCTGTGAACCTCCTCTTTTCTCAATGCCATTTTCAAAATATGTTCTTTCAAGCGCAATAATTAAAATCCCAGAACATTCATTCATAAGTTCCTTAACTGCTTTCAATGGAGAATCAGAAGTAAAATTATTTCTTCCAACTGTACTCGGAATCAAATTTTCACTTCTAAGCCTGTCTTCAATCAACTTTACAAAATCTTCTTGCTCAGTTGTCGCTGTTCCTCCAACGCTAATAAAAACTTTTTTTTGTTCCATTATTATTGAGTTTTATTTTTGTTATAATGACGCCTAACGTTTCGCGGCTAAGCGAGGTTGCGGTAATCGGAGAAATTTGGCTCGGCTTACCGCGATGGAAGTTAAGAAAAAAGTTGTTACAATGAATCGGGTAGGAGCAATCTTGTCTTAGCCGCTGTTGTGTTCTCGTGCCTCCTGTTGAATTGGCTTTATCTCAATTTGTCCAAAATAATTGTGTGAACTTTTGTCTTTGATAAAGATCACGCCCGAATAATTGTGTGAAAATTTCTGTGTGAAAATTTTCTCCCACAGAAATTTTCACACAGAAATTAAAAAGACAAAGAAATTCCGTCATGTCTTATTATCTACGAACGGCGAAGCTTCGGTCAGTAATTCGACGAGGAAATGTGTGTTCACAGAAATTAATAATTAGGCAAAGTTCATTCTGCATTTTGGCTCAGGAAATTTTTTGCCAATAATGGTCTTTGACTTTTACGGCAACAGGCATGGAACACAACGTTTGGCAGCCAAGCGCGGTTGCGGACTTCCGAAGAAAGTTGGCTCGGCTGAACGTGAAATTACTTAAAAAAATGATTGTTCAATTACCTGAAAGCAGCAATCGCGTCTTGGGTGCGGTTGGTGGCAGTTTTTGTTAAAAGTCTACTGAATGTTTTTCTAATTTTTCAGTTCTCCATTTTTTCAAGAAGGATAGCAATCTTTTAATAAGTATATCTTTCCCAATAGGAAGATCGGCATATAATTTATCCTGTAATCGATGATATTCTTCAATGTCGCTTTTTGAGAAAACTAAAACTTCAACTTCGTACTCTTTATTTTTTGAAACTTTTCTAACTGTGATATAGTTTTGCTCATCTTTCTCGGCAGAAAATGATCTTTTTGATTTTGAATCTTTTAGAGCAGCTATATTATCCATTATAATTATGTTTTATTATGTCAAAAATTCCATCTGCAATACCTTTTAACATTTCGATGTCATATTTAATATGAAATGAATCTGTAACGTTACAATCAACGCATAAATATCCAAGAAATTGTTGCTTTCTATTTTCCGTACTGTCCAAAGGTGTGATAGGAACAACGACTTCACTTTTATAAGGCAAACTCCATTCTGGTTGTCGTTTTTCTTCAGTATCGCAGGAATCAGGAATATCGCCATAAACTTTAAAGCTCGAATTTTTATAATACCTATCTGCAACCAAGTTATTACTTATGTAATGCGCTTTTTGCGGATTGTCAATATTATGGAAAATTTCATTAAAGCAAGTGTTATCAAATATGTTGTGAATTACATCATTTCCATTCTGTCGCCTTTTATAGCTTTTCGCGTCCCTGCATAAAGTGATTACTTGAGCATGCATAGTAATATTTGACAAATCGACGTCGTCACTCAAAACTTTTATTGAAACTGAATAATTATTTGAAAAACGTCTTTCAAATATGTTTTTCAAATTATTACAAAGAAAAAGGAGTGTAGCCATCATTTCCTTTTTTTCGATTTTGTCTTGTTTTCTTAAATAATGTACTTTAGAAAATATATCTTTTAATACCATTATAGCTTCACCATAATGATTTGCGGATGTAAGTCTTTTCTTCCTTTCTTTATCAGTTGTCATGACTTCAAGTTGACGCTCTTTTTCAAGTAAGCTTTCTTGAAGTTTATTTACAGCGGTAAAATAATTAATCAAAAACTTTATAAAAAAAGAAAGAATTACTAAACCTATTCCACACGCAATAGACCAGACAAATTCAAACTTCAAAATATTGTGAAAAACGAAAAATGATGCTATGGCAGTCGAAAATGAGCCGAAGTAAAATTTTGCACTCCATTTCCACGCTTCAGAAAGCGCCGATTTAAACATTATGAAATAGTAATTGATTAGAATGCAATATTATAAAAAAAAATTAAGGTTTTCTTAACTTTGAGTAATTCTTTAAAATTGCCACCAACGTTTCGCCGATGGCCGTTGGTTGCGGACTTAAAAAATAGTATTCTCGGCGTAATGTAAGTTACATAAAAAGACTATTGGTTCATTGACCTGAAATCAGCAATCACAGCCATTGGCTGTTAGGCGTAGTTTTAATTGTTTAATTGATTGAATAAGTCAATTTCATCACTTATTTCTTTCATTATCTCCTCATTTAGTTTAATAGGAAATTTGATCTCAAAATTTATTTTCTCTCCTTGATCAAATGCATTTACAATTTCTAGAACTTGATCTCTAACCTCAAACGGATAGTTCCATGTTTGTTCGATTAAATCATGACTCATTTCAGCAAATTTATTTTTCAATCTAACACACTCTTCTGGAACTTTACAACTGGATGTTTCGATTGTCCAGTTTACAAGACTTTCAAAAAGCTTAGCGTATGTTTTTGCAACATAAAATAATCCTTTTAAATCTGAAGCAATACCTGGTTCGCCAAGATAAAATTTTAAAGCCTTCGTAATAAGTTTTCCAAATGACATGTTTATATTGTACAGATAAACATTTCTATGAAGCATCCATTCCTTTAACTTATCCCTGTCTGAAATATGGTGACGAGTTTCTACCATAATTTCGTATGTGAAGTCATTTTTCAAATCTTCTTTTTTCAATACCTCGTCTATTAATACTTGACCAAGATATTCAAATTCAAATAGTGGATGTTTCTTGACGAGAATCTTCAATGCTTTATTTGAAATTGGCAAATTAAAAATTTCATCTGTCTGGTTATCTAAATTTCGCTTTAATAATAAACTTTCCTTGAATAAATATGAAAGCTGAACACGCAGAATGGAACTAATATCTTGAGCTTTTTCAAATTCAAAAGTCCACAATTTATCTTCATCACGAATTTTAAGTATAAAATCAAAAATTTGTTTGTTATCAACGATATTTTGAAAATTGCCATCTTTGTTTGATTTATAAAAAGTCAAGGCATTTAACATTGCTTTATCTAGGAATATGTAGGTTGGAATGCCGATAGTTTTTGCAGTTTCATATTCGAGATTTGTGATCGACATCCCAGTATCTAGTAAACTGCCATATCTACTTCCAACGATTAAGACAAAAATGTCAGCGTCGTTTTTAACTGCACTTATACAATTTTCAACAGTTTGCTTTGTTGGATTTATGGGGAAGTTTTCATATTCTGACAAATAAGGATTATGTCCAATTTCTTTTATAAAATCTGACATGTCCCTTCTAACTTGAGAAAGGTCAAAACATGTTGAGCTAACAAAGATGTTCAAATTTTTCATCGTATTTACTAAAATTACGCCTAACGTTTCGCGCATCTTTGCTGTTGCAGAAATCCGGAGATTGTAGTCTCCGTTGGACGCAAAAGTACTTAAAAAGTTGATTGGTTCTTTGACCTGAAAGCAGCAATGGCAAAGATGCGCT
>NZ_JAAMPU010000084.1 GCF_012911565.1 Flavobacterium silvaticum
CTGCGGGGAGAACTGCACCGAGGAGCAGCATGCCCAGAACCGCCGTTCGGAGTTCCTCATCGTGAAGAAATGACCCATACCATATCTTTGATACAAAAGCCGGCATCCCCGGCTTTTTTGTTTTTGTGGATAATTGTCAAAAAAAACTAATAAAACCTAAATAATAATTTAAATACAATGAAAATATTTCGGTTTAGTTAAATATTTTTTTTTAATTCCGTCATTCATAAATTTTGTTAAATTTGAGGTTCTAAACTGCATTTTTTCAAATTATTAACAAATCACTCTATGAAGAAAATTACACTCTACCTTGTAATGCTGCTCATGGGTTTTTCAGGATTTTCACAAGTTGAAACTTTTGATGAGCCAGGCGTCGTTGCACCGGCAGGACTTGGGCCATGGTTGCTTCCAGCCACCGGCACCTGGCAAATTTTGGATAATGGCGTGGGTACGACCGTAAACTGGGGCTTGAATCCACAGGACGTTTATCCAGCCCATTCAGGTACACAATGTGCCTACATGAATAGGATGAACGTCGGAGCGGGGAATACATCAGAAGATTATCTGGTTACCCCATTGCTTTCCACTCCGCAGGATGCCCAATTCAGGTTTTTCACCAGGACTACGATTGCAGGTCAATCAACCCCTAACAGTACACTTTACCAAATCAGGTCGGCGCCTGCTACGGCAGATCCTACACAGTACACATCGTTTACCACGATTGTTGCGCAATGGACAGAAAATGAGCTCACCGATAATTTTGATGTTTGGGAAGAGAAAGTAATTAATATTACGGATCCTGTAGGTACGCAGATGTACTATGCTTTTGTGAGGGTTTTCACCCAACCTACACCGGCTCCCAACGGAGATCGCTGGCTGGTTGATGACTTTAAATTTATTTCTAAATGTCTTGACGTAACCAATCTTACCGCGGCCTGTCTTTCGACAAGTACCGTTCTGAGTTGGCAAAGCCCGGGCGCGGCGACTCAGTGGGCAGTACAAGTGCTGCCAGCTGGCCAGGAATTCGACCCGAATGCGGGAACACCTATTATAGCGACTACTAATACTAATTTTACTGTAACACAAACTACTCAGCCAACCGTCGGGGATCTTGTTCCTTTGACGGATTATGTTTTTTATGTGCAGGCCTTATGTCCCGATTCCGGATCTGAATGGGTTCAGGTCGAATGTACTACTCAGGCGGCACCTCCCGAATGTGGAGGAAATTATGTCGACAGTGGAGGTGTTGACAACGAGTATTCAAATAATGAAAGTGTCACTACAACAATATGTCCGGAAACACCGGGTGATCAGGTTACCGTTACGTTTACCATGTTCAATACCGAAAATACTTGGGATGGGATATACGTTTTTGATGGAAACTCGGTAAACGCTCCAATGATACCAAGTGATCTTGGTTCAGGAAATGGTCCAATGGATACACCAGGAGGTTATTGGGGAACTGAAATTCCGGGTCCTTTTACGTCATCAAGCCCTGATGGTTGTTTGACTTTCCTATTCGTTTCTGACGGAAGCGGAACCCGTGATGGCTTTGAAAGTGATGTTACCTGTGGTCCTCCACCGCCATGTCCGAAGCCAGGATTGCTCACGGCTGTTACCGTAAATCCTACCGATGCAACTGTATCATGGGCCAACAATGGACCGGGTACGGCATGGCAGGTATTAGTTCTTCCAGCGAATGCACCTGCGCCAACCGAAACCTCAGTTGGTGTTTCGGCTACTTCTGCTTACACCATTCCAGATCTGACTTCTTCTACCTGCTATGATGTATATGTACGTGCAGATTGTAGTTCTACAGATAACGGTCTCAGTGCATGGGCAGGTCCTCTTGAAATATGTACACCGGCACTACCACCGGAGTGTGGAGGAAATTATATAGATGTAGGAGGTGTCGATGGCCCGTATCTGCCTGGCATGAATGAAATCACGACAATTTGTCCCGAAACTCCGGGAGACGTTGTTACTGTACATTTCACATTTATGGAGACTGAAGACGGATGGGATGGATTCTATGTCTTCAATGGAAATGGCATTGATGATCCAATGATACCGAGTACGAACGGTGCCGGATTCAATTTCAATTTGCAAACACCGGGAGCTTATTGGGGAACTACAATTCCGGATGATTTCCAGTCTACAAGCCCTGACGGATGTTTGACATTCCAATTTATCAGTGATGGTATTTTTGAAGAAGGCGGCTTTAATTCAACAATCACTTGTGGTCCGCCACCACCGTGTCCTAAGCCAACTGCAATTACAATCAACAGTACCACTTCTTTTGGCGCGGTAATCACCTTTACGGATAACTCGACTGCTACAAGTTGGGATATATATGCCGTTGCTTGTGGTTCTCCGGCTCCTGCAGCCGATGCAACGCCAACTGTATCAGGCGCTACTACCACTCAAAACGTTCCGGTTCCTGGATTAGAACCAGATACATGTTATGATTTTTACGTTCGTGCAAACTGTACGAATTCAGACAACGGATTTAGCGACTGGTCAGGGCCACGCTCTGCCACAACTCAGGTTGCGCCACCGGTTTGCGGCGGGCAGTATATTGATTTGGGTGGTGCAAACGGAACCTATCCGGCTAACCTGAACTCGATAGTCACTGTTTGTCCGGAAACTCCAGGAGAAATAGTAACCGTGACATTTACTTCTTTCGAAACAGACCCTCAGGCAGATGGTTTGTATGTTTATGATGGTAACTCTACTGCTTCACCACTTATAGCAAGTAACAACCCTGCAGGATTCGGTCTTTTGACACAGCCGGGTGCTTGGTGGGGAACACAGACGCTTCCTATATTCGAATCGTCTTCACCTGACGGATGTTTGACTTTCCAATTTATCAGCGACGGATTCTTTGGCCTTGACGGATTTATTGCAGACGTGACCTGTGGTCCGCCGCCGGCATGTCCTAAACCGACACAACTTCAGGCAACCAACTTTACTGTCAATTCTGCCGAATTATCATGGACAAATAACGGCCCGGCTACAGCATGGCAGGTTATTGCAGTTCCTTGCGGAAGTCCAATTCCGGCTGCTGACGATCCGAACTGGGTTGATGCAGACACAAATCCGTACACTTTAGAAGGTCTCGCTTCTTCATCCTGTTTTGATTTTTATGTAAGATCTGATTGCGGTGACGAAGATGGCGTGAGTAACCCTGCCGGTCCCAGAGAAGGAGAAACCCTTGTCGCACCACCTGAATGCGGTGGAATCTTTGTTGACAACGGAGGTTCTGATTCCTATGAGGCAAGTTCCGATTATTTTGTAACGGTTTGCCCTGAAGCAGGAGAGGTAGTCACTGTCACTTTTACATCGTTCAATACAGAAAATAACTTCGACGCACTTTATGTGTTCGACGGTCCTACTACAGCTTCGCCACAAATACTAAGTGGTAACGGTGCGGGTGCTGTTCCGGGTGGATTGGCTGGAGGTTTCTGGGGAGGAAATATCCCTGGGCCATTCCAATCTACATCGCCCGATGGTTGTTTGACATTTATGTTCAGAAGCGATACCAGCGTCCAATTGGACGGATGGGTTGCTAACGTAACATGTAGCGCTTGTCCAATTCCATTGAACCTTGTAGCAGTACAACCATATACGTTTGGTGCTGATCTGAGTTGGAATACGGTTCCGGGAGCAACGTACGATGTATATGTTGTCCCTGCCGGTTCTCCTGCACCAGATGCCAGTACAACTCCTACATTTTCAGGAGTTCCTGCGTCTCCAATGCCTTTCCATATACCTGGAGACCCTCTTACACAATTGACTGATTATGATTTCTATGTGCGTGCAGTTTGTCCGGACGGAATCGAAGAGAGCCCTTGGAACGGACCTGCCTCTTTCACGACGTTGCCAACTTGTCCGCAGCCAGTGAACATCACGTCTGCCACTACAACCGGAACAGCCACAATCCAATGGACTGAGGTTGGTCCTGCCACACAATGGGAAGTTTGGGTTGTGCCTAGTGGAAGCGCGGTTCCTATACCGGGAACAGGTAATATTGTAGTAATGGATCCGGCCGTAAACCCCATTACTTATAATACGTTAGAAGATTACGGTGTGCTTATACCGGGTCTATATGACTTCTATGTACATAGTATTTGTTCCGATACAGACTCAAGTTTGATTACCGGACCACATGAATTCTATATACTAAATGCAGATCCAATATGCGCAGAAGTTACGCCTGCCAATCCGGATATAAATGCCGATGGTGTCATTAACTTATGTCCTGGTGAGAGCTGTGTGGATTTGACAGCTACTTATGTAGATAATCATTCGACGGAAGTTTATGCGATTGAATCGATTCCATTCGCTCCACCATTCCCATTTGATGGAGGTATTGAGTTGAATATATCAACAGATGATATCTGGGGACCTGTATTTGAGCTTCCGTTTAACTTCTGTTTCTTCGGAGTAAATTATACTTCAGTAAAAGTGGGATCTAACGGAGTTGTTACATTCAACAATAACAACGATACTTTCTGTCCTTGGAATACGAATCCAGGAACAGATGTTCCAAATCCGAACTTCCCAATCCTAAATGCAATTTATGGTGTTTATCAGGATATAAATCCAGCTGTTGACACGCCTGTTACCCATACGATCAACTACCAGGTATTGGGAACAGCACCGTGTCGTGTTTTTGTAATCAATTACGTCAACATCGCACAATTCCAGTGTGAGCTTGATTCGCCTCTTCAAACAAGCCAAATCGTGCTTTATGAAACCTCAAATAATATTGAGGTATATGTTAAAGACAGAGTTTCGTGTACATCATGGAACGAAGGAGCCGGTGTAATCGGAATCCAGAATCCTGACGGTTCGGCAGGTTATACGCCGCCTGGACGTAACCTTGGAACCTGGGAAGCTCATGATGAAGCCTGGAGATTCAAGCCAGATGGAGAATCTCTAGTTACTTTCTCTTGGTTAATGGGAGATGAATTCTACAGCAGCGATACTACGATCAATGTTTGTGTAAGTGAATTGACTACCATGACAGCTCAGGCGGTTTACAATGGTTGCGGAGGTGTAATCACCACTAAAACGGCCGAAGTAATACTTTCTCCTCAGGTAATCGATGTGGAGCCGATTGAAGATGTTACTCAATGTGATCCTTACACATTGCCTGCTATAGTAGGTGCCGGTAATTATTTTACCGGACCTGATGGAACGGGAGATCCTCATTTTGCCGGTGACATTATATCCGCAACCACTCCTATGTATGTGTATGCCTTCATCACTGCAAACGGAGAAACCTGTTCAGATCAGGAAATGTTTACCATTACAATCGGTGGCCAGACAATAACTACTCCTGGAGATCAGACTGTTTGTGATGAGTACATCCTTCCGGAACTTACTAATGGTTCGTACTATGGACAGGCAGATGGAGCTGGTGATGTGATTCCGGTTGCAACACCTATTACTGAGACAGCGACTATCTGGGTCTACGCGCCTAGTGATGTTGGCTGTCCGGCACAAGGGTCATTTGTAGTTACGGTAAACCATACTCCGGTATTGGTTGATCCTGCTGTTGATATTATTCAGTGTACACCATATACTTTCCCTACACCAACTGTAGGTCACTATTATGATGGCCCTGGAGGTACAGGAAATATTCTTGACGGCACTACGGTTTCAGCTCCTGCAGATGCATTACCGGTATATTTATATGGAGCTGCAATAGCGCCGTGTGTACCTGCTGAAACAGCATTTACAATAACCATTCATAATGGTGCCGTGGCAGATGATCTTCCGGATGCCAATGCCAATTGTAGTTTCGAATTACCTGTTCTTTCTGCGGGTAATTTCTACTGGACATTGCCTGGAGGAACTGGTACACAATTGTTCGCGGGCGGTATAATCTCTACTACACAAGACATATTCGTTTATGTTCCTGCTACGGAAGATTGTCCTTCTTCTGAAACCTTCTTCACCGTTACCGTTACCCCTGCTCCTGTATTGGATGCGGTTGGTGACCTTTCGGACTGCGAGTCGATCACGTTGCCTTCATTGAGTGTTGGATCGTATTACACGGATGCGGAACACACG
>NZ_JAAMPU010000085.1 GCF_012911565.1 Flavobacterium silvaticum
AATCGGTCTGGTTGGTCACACGGAACTTATAGGCCGTGGCCCCAAGAAGGCTAGGCGTTGCGATGAGCGTCGAGATGGTGGCCAGCTGGATGCCGCACTGTGACGGGTTGATGGCTCCCGAACCGTTCGGGTTGTCGAGCAAGGCAGGGGTCGATACCTGGCAGGCCGTCCCATAATACCCGAGCCATGTGCCGTTTCGTTGCAGCTCCACCTGGATGCTGTACGTGGAGGCATAGTCGTAGGAAGCCATGTTGGTGAACGAGAAGTATCCCTGAGGACGCTCCACGTATTGAGGGGCACCTGTAGGCACACCGCCGACGATCTTGTAGACACGGTAGCGGTACTGGGTGATGTTCGGGAAGGTGGTCACCTGGATCACCGAGTTGATGGCCGCAAGGGTGATGCCGCACTGTGCGTTGATCACATTGGAAAGCAGCTGGAAGCCTTCGTCGAGGTTGCCGTCGCAGTTGTCGTCGACACCGTTGTACAGTACCTCGGCATGGCCTGGATTGATGGCTGCCACGGCATCGTTACAGTCGATGGCCGTAAGTGTTGCTACATATCCGGCAGGGATCGCAGCCCCGTAACAGGTCACGGTGGAGGCACCGCTGGTGTATCCGTCGAAGTCGGCATCGACATACAACGTGGCCGATTGCCATTTGGTGTTGTCACCATCATTGCAATCTGTATTGTTCACAGAATAACCGGCTGGAGGTGTTGTTGCATTTACAGCACAAACCTGTTGACTGACAGTTGAACCGTAAGTGTCATTATCTGCATCCACATAGAAATCGAATGAAGCGTGCTTGGTAGCATCGGCATCATTACAATCTGTGTTGTTCAAAGAATAACCTGTCGGAGGCGTATTGGCATCGACCGCACAAACACTAACCGGAGACCCCGTTCCATACGTGTCATGATCGGCATCAACATAGAAATTGAATGAAGCGTGCTTGGTAGGATCGGCATCATTACAATCTGTGTTGTTCGTTACATAACCTGCAATCGGTCCGGAACAACCAACCTGAGAAACGGCTGGATTACCATATGTATCACCATCTGCATCTGCATAATAGGTTACGTTTGCATTGATAGTGAATGTTGCTGCCGTACGACAAGAAGCATTGTTAGGACGGGCTGCATAGAAAGTATATACACCTACCGAATTAGCATTTGCAATTCCGGAACCGGCAACTCCTACAGGATTAAATGTAGATCCCGTTGCAATTGGCGAGCCTCCTGTAGATTGGGTATACCATTGTGTGTCTTCATAAGTCAGAACTACTTGACCTCCGGATGGCGGAGTTATAGTATAACCGAAGTTTCCTATGTAAGTTCCGGTTGATGTAGACCATGTTGTAGAAACCAACTTATATGTCACACCCGCAGTTAGGGTTGTGGTAAGTCTTGGCTCATCTCCGGCAGAATCAGAATCATCATCACCGATTATAAATGCGGCAGAGCAAGTTCCGGGAGTCATTGCAGCTGTGCCCAAATAGGCCATACCATCATAGTCTGCACTCGGGTTCATTTCGAATACATAGCTTCCTGTAGCGGTAACCTGGAAAGTTGTCACTGCGTAGTTGCGTGTTACAGATGTACTGAATCCACAAGTAGTGGAGTTGGCAGTTGAGTTAGGACGGGCTCCGATTGTGTCAGATGCAGTCCATGCTCCGGAAATAGAAGTAGTACTACCTGCATTAGCGCTGAGTGAACCCGTACCACCTTGACAGATAGTTGCATTTGTGGTAATAGGCGGTGCTGGGTTAACGGTTACATTGAATGTAGCTGTATTTGCACACAGAGATCCGCTAGTTTGTGAGGCGGTAAGTGTGTAGTTGGTTGTTGCAGGAGGGTTAAATGTATACCCGGTTGCTACAGACCCTGAAACTCCCGTTGAAGGACTCCATACAAAGGTGTCATAACTTGATGCACCAGAAGACACGTTGACCGATACGGATTGGCCAGGACAAATTGTTGCAGTCGAAGCACTAAGAGTTATAGCAGGAGGTGTGTTAACCGTTGCTGTAACTGGTGTACGTGTACTGGCAACACAAGCTGAGCTACCATTAAAGGTAATGTTCAAACGCTTGGTTGAAGTGGTACCTGTAGTTGAAGCTATCGCACCCGAAGCATATTGGTATACTACTGTATTACCTGCCGTTGCAGTGTAATATGTTTGTGCATTGTTGGTAGAGTTTGCTCCTGTATGAGTGACATCAATTACAATGTTAGATATTCCATCCCAAATATAAGGTGTCGCAAATGGAACGGTGTTCATTCCAACAGCATGCGTATACGTAGAAGGACCATAAACCGTGGTAAAGCCTGAAGCTACGAATGTCGATGTAAGGGCCGTAAGGGATGTTGTTGCAATCTTAACCGTATAGGCACCCACATTTGTTCCACTTCCCAGCGTAGCAATGTTAAATCCGATAGAATTTATAGGTCCTCCATAAATGCCGACTGCATTCAATTCGGCAGCAGTAAATAAATACTGTCCGCGATACTCTGACCATCTGTTCACAAACGCGCTTGGCTGCTCATCGTTTAATGTTAAAGTGGTCGCTGTGCCGACAGGAATAGTGTAGGCTGCTGGGTTTGTAGAAGCGGCAGCATAATACGTAGTTGTTCCGGAAATAGAAGGCGTATTGAACGTCGTTCCGGTTGCAAGACTAACTCCGCCTGTTGAATTAGCATACCATTGAATGGTATCGCCACCATTTGCTGTAGCCTGAAGAGCCACTGAACCTATACCACATCTCGATCCTGAGGTTGTAGATGCAATTGTAGGAGCTGTGACAGTTATAGCAAACGGAGCCGTATCTGCACTTTGATTAGAACCTGTACAAGTTACTCTTAAGTAATATGAATCTGATGCTGTAAGTACAGGAGTGGTATATACGGAAGTGTTGGCTCCGGAAATCAATCCGTTGTTAACACTATACCATTGGAATTGCAATCCGGAAACAAGAGTAGTGTATCCAGAAGCAGTAAGTGTCAATGATCCTGAATTACATATAATTGTCGAAGCATTAGCAGTAATACTACCTGCAGAAGGTGTGCCTGTACAAGCAGGAAGTGCCACAACTGTCAATGTGTAATCTTCAACTTCTCCTCTTCCGTTAGCCTGGAATCCACAAGCATTAGTTGGAGAAATTATATTGAAATCATGAAGGATACGCATACGATAGCTTCCAGGTGCAGTTCCTACGGGAATTGTAAATGATCCTGCTGGGTTAGATCCATATGCAGTTGTAGTGAATACTCTTTCTGTAGCCGTATCAAAAGTGTGGTCATTGTTGTAGTCCACCCAAATTGATGTTCCACTTCCCGAAGTAGTTGTCGTTGAGAAACTCAAGGTCTGGCCTTGGTATTGAGAAGCACTTAAATTAGAGTAATTACCATAACCACCAGTATTATACCCGCCTGAGTTATTGGAAATATTGGTCAATCCTCCCGTAGTCACAAAATTTGTGATGTAAGTGTTGACATTAGTTCCTGCAGGAACGCAATAGTTTTGTATTGTTAATTGCGCACCGGTAGAAGCGGTACTGCAGATTCCCGAATTTACCACTAGACGATAAAAACGAGCCGTACTTGCAGCCGCCGTAGTTGCTGTGTTAATGGTAAGTGTAGCAGTTGTAGCTCCGGAATAGGTAACTCCGGCAGGGGTATTATCTGCAACCGGGGCATATGTTCCGTTAACTGTGGTCGAATACTGCCACTGATAAGAAGGGGCAGGAGCACTCGTCGTAGCGGACATAGTCGTAGAAGCTCCGGCAAAAACTGTCGCTGCAGCTGGTGATGCAGTGATTTGTGGAGTGAAAATCTGCAGGCTTGCCACATTCGAAGTTACTGGAGAACAACCAGAAGCGCCACTTATTACAACCTGATAGTAATACGTTCCCAAAGGAGAGGTAGTGGAATAGTTTACTGTAAGTGCATTACTTGTAGCACCGCTGTATGAAATTCCAGTAGGAGCTGAGCCAGGGATATTGACAAAAGAACCTGCATTTCCAGTTGATGAGTATTGCCACTGATATGTAAGTGTGGTTCCTGTAGCGTTAACAGTGAATATTTTGTTCCCGGCAGTATTACCACAAACAACCTCGCTTATGGGCTGACCTCCTGTAGCGATAGTCACAGGTTCGTTAACAGTCAAAGATGCATTTGAATATACAGAAGATTCGAAAGTGGTGCTTCCTACCTCTATATAGTATGTCCATCCGTTATTAGCGGTAGAAACTCCGCTTATAACAAGGGTACCGTTTGTCGATGTGTCATAAGTTACCCCGTCGGCAACCGCATCGATTGGTTGCGGACCGTCGCCAAGGTTCTTATTCACATACCAGTTCCAGAAGTCAACATCACCGGTAGTCTGTACGGTGAAGGTAGTGGTCGTTGAACCACAAAGCGTAACTGGTGCCGGCGTTCCGGTAACAATACCGGTTTGGCCTACAAGAAGCATGGCACCTGCAGAAACAAATTGTGTACACGGAGCGGTTCCTGTGAGGACAACACGGAAATATAAACCATTAAGGTCTTCTGTTGCCGAAGTGATATCCAACGTCACAACTCCATCAACAGGTACCGTTCCCGATACATTTTGGAAAGGAGCTGTTTCTGTAAGATCTTCAAAGTTTTCGCTGTCAGCAGAAACCTGCCATTGGAATGTTTGGGCATTGCTCGAATTAACAGTGAATTGTGTTGGTGTGTTCAGCAAAGCGTTGGCATTGGATGGATCTGTAGATACGATTGCCGGGTTTACTGTTATGGTCTGTGATTGAGCAGACGTACAGCCATTTGTGGTTATCGAATAAGAGATTACCGCTGTTCCTGAAGCTACACCCGTAACAATTCCTCCATTAACCGTGGCGACATCTGTATTTGATGAAGACCAGCTTCCGGCACTTGATTCCGTAGTCAATGTGATGGCTGAACCAGTACAAACTGCAGATGGTCCTACTACAGGTTCCACCACAGGGCTCTCGATAACAGAAAGAGCTGATGCACTTGTGGCACTTCCATATGGTGTATTGACTGTGAATGTGCCTGTTTGTGAATTGGCTTGTAAATGTACAACCACACTTCCGGTTGCTGGAGTGTCAAATGTGAGCGACTGTCCGTTAAGGGTTACAGCATTAACGAACTCCAGATTAGTACCAGAAATGGTTACTGCTGTTGTGGTCAGGTCATTTGAACAAATGGATGTAGGGTTAAATCCTGAAATAGTTGGAGGAGAGACTTCAATTCTGAAATCATCGAATGCAAGACCTCTGGTATTTGCGTTCGTGTTTACAGCATTGGCTCCTTTAATGATAATGTAAAATGCCGTCGTGTTGAATGAGGCAGGAATAGTAACGGTATAGTTGTACCATCCCGGAGCGGCAACAACCGGGGCATCCGTATAACGAAGTGGAATTGATATCAGCGATGTAGCTCCGGTTGCCGAAGCAGTAGAGTTGATAGAAAAATCAATCTGGTCTGCATTGGCTGCGGTTCCTCTGTAAACCCAAACGTTCAGTCTTCTCGCTTGCGTGCCATAAGATGACAAATTGAACTGAGGAGAAATCAGGTAAGTGTTATTTACTACCGCCGCAGGGTCAAGTCCCATAAAACGGGTGCCTGTATGTCCTCCTGTTACGCTTGTGTTTGTGTCGTCAGAAGCCCATGCGTTTCCAGCTGTAACTTGTGTAGACCAGCAACCAGGTAAGGCTGCAGATTCGAAAGATTCAGCGAAAGGCAAAGAGGTAGTCGGATTGCAAAGAGTCGTAAGGGATGTTGCGGCTGTCCATAAAACTTCGCTTCCGCAAACGCTACCCACATATACAGAATAAGTAGTAGCTGCAGACAAACCGACCGCATTAGCCGTGACAGTTGGAGCGGTAACAGAGCCTGAAGCTACAAGACCTGTTGCTCCACTTCCTGCTGCGCCGCTGGAACGCACCTCATATTGGTAAGATCCTGGGGAAGTGATATAAGGGGCAGTCCAGTTAATTGTGGCTGTTGTTTGTGTTACTGCAGTAAAGTTTACATTGGAAGGAGCCATACATGTAGGTGCTGGCGCAATGTTAACGGTATAGTCTTCAGTCTCACCAAAACTACTTGTTGCGGCTCCACAAGCTTGTGCTGTAGTTAAAGCAGAATCATTTCCTCCACGAATGCGCATTGTCGTATTTCCAAGAACAGCTCCAATAGGAACTGTAAATGGAATTACAGAAGTTCCGCTTGCACCCGCATTGACTGTTGATACAAAACCTTCAGAGGCTTCAAATGTTCCGTTTTGGTTAAAATCTATCCATACTGCTCCATACTGATTACTGTCTGATCCATAAGTTATGGAAACACTTTGTTGCGTTCCCTGCTGAAGGCTAGGTATAGTTACGCCACTGAAGAAGGTAGAGTAAGGTACGTTAGTGTTGTTGGTGGACGTATTGGATAATGTTCCCAAGGTTACATTTGAAATTCCATCGACTGTACCAGGACCACTTGAGTAGGTAGCACTACAGTACGCACTTGTCGTGAACGATTGTGTCGTACAGCCTGTTGCAGCTCCGGTCGTATTCTTAGGAACTATTTTCCAGTAGTATGTTGTACTATTTAAAAGACTCGCAGGAGTATAAGTAGTCGTTGTAACGTTTGTTACAAGTGGTGGAGTAGAACTGGTTCCAAAGTAAACATCATAAGACGTTGCGAATTGGATTGCATCCCATATCAATACTGATGCGGTAGGAGCTGCCGGTGAAGCATTTGCCGGAACAAATCCTGTGGCACATGCAGGTATCGGTTGTTCTATGATACTTAAATCATAAGAAGTCACGCATGTAGGATTTGGAAAGTTGTCCACAATCAGGTAGTACGTAACACCTGCAGTAAGGTTGGCCGTAATGCTGCGCGTAAGGCCGCTTGTAGACTGAGAGAACCCAACAACGGTACTTGTGGTCAGGAACGGACATCCCTGATACAACATAATTCCAGCATCTTGATCTGTAGCGGTAGAAAAAGCGATTGCGTAGGTTGAAGTTACAGCTGGAGTAAAAATGTAAGTGACATCTTCACCTCCATAATAGCTTGAAGAACCTGCTACTACTCCGTAATTTGAAGCCGTAACGTGATTGCCTTTCCCACAAGTAGTTTGTGCGGTAATGCTGTATGGAAGTGAAGCAATGTTAACCATTCCAATTCCAAAATCTGCAGGACAAGTTGCCCTTGTATTTACTGCAACTGAACTGCTGTTTGCGCTATAACCGCCTAAAGGACAGACTTGTCTGACGTATACCGTGTAGGCTGTGTTTGATGTCAATCCTGAAAGTGCATACGGGGATGTTGCTACCGAAGAAGCTATCGTTCCCCCAGTTCCGGCAGTAGCTCCTGTTCCAGGAGTAAAGCCAGATATGCCATATTCAACCACATAAGTTCCTGTTCCTGTCCAAGTAATATTTGCGCTGTTCGTAGTTACAGTATTGCTCGCCACAGAAGTTGCAGCGGCACATGCAGTTGTTGCATTACCTGTAAGTGCTGTGGCACTATAAAACGGTTCTCCGGTGCAATTATCGTTATAAGAAAAAACGTGATAATAATAATTGGTTCCAGCAGAAAGGCCAGAATCTGTAAATGTCAATGCGTTTGACGCAAGTCTTACGTTCGTACCTGCTCCCAATGTAACGTCACCAACACTATAAGTAGTTCCGTTTGCTGGAGTCGGAGGGGTTGCACTTGTACTTCTAACAACAAGATATTTACTGGGTGGAGTAGAAGCTGCAGTAAATGACCCGGTTAAACTCGTGGTAGTTACAGCGCTAAACGTCAATCCGGTAGCAAGGGATGTTGGTGTCACACAAGGAACCAGAGCCGGCGGAGTCCATGAAAAAGAGAGGTTCGCCGCTGGAGCTATAGCATTCAGGCTACATCCATCTGTATTTATAGTCCCTGCTGTTGTAGCGGACCAATCGGTAGCTGTTGTTCTTGATTTAAAATCTGAAGTCGTGGTACGAATACCTACCTGGGCTTTATAATTTGCAGCTCCAGCTAACATTGGCCCATAAACTACCTCTACGGCGTTTGTTCCTTCGTGAAGTATTATCTGATAGTCGAAATTATCGGTAGCATTATTATATCTACGGGAAGATACAAAAGTAATTATGTATGACCGACTTCCGGTTGAACCCGTAACGGCAGGATAAATACCACCTATGGCGCTATAATTTCCTGAAGTACCAGTCCCTCCGTTGTTTGAACTCGTACTAAGAGTAACGGTATTTGTGCCAATTGCAGTAATTATGGCTCCTGCAGTCATTCCGTTCCCATCGCAACGCATACCAACCTTAAGTCCTGCAGTACTGGAAACGCCTGTTAGTACATTAGATCCGGCGCTCCGTATTCCGGTAAAGGCAACCGCAGGGCGTGTATTCTGGTCGATGTTTAAAGCAGCAAAACCGTTGTTTGTAGCCGTTCCTGACAGATAGGTTCCCGTAGGATCACTGGCAGAAGTTATTCCTGTTCCGCTAATGGTGGAACCAAAAACAAGGAATCCATTGCAGCTAAGTGATACGGTCGTGTAATTTGTACCGGCAAATTTGAATGTAAACGGCAATGTCAGTGTTGCAGTTTGGTCATCCCAGGAAGTAGAAGAAATAATTGCCGCCGGTGTAACGCTAGCTGTTCCGGCTGCACCAACCAGGCCCGTTACAGGCGCGGCAAATGTAGTTGTAGACTGTGAAAAGGCATACGAAGATACCTGAGCCTGTATTTGCCAACTGATTAAGAAAGCAAACAACCATAAATAAATTTGTTTCATTAAAAAATTATTGGGTTAACATTAATTCTCAAAGACACTTTTAACCGATTTTGAAAAAAGTGGATTGCGAAAATACAAAGTAATTTCACATACCATTAACATTCTAAAAGGCAAAAACCCTCATTTCTAATAATTTAATATTTCTTCCGACGAAATGTTGTTTTAAGTCGATGAACAGCACGTATTTAACCTAAAAAGATATTAACAGGCAATTAATAAAACTTTAATTTATTGGAAACAGCCTCTTTCCGTGGTGGTTTTGACAGGTAAAAACTGAATTAAGTAATCTGGTTTTTGCCATTCATAAGTTGTTATGTCCAACAACTCTTTTCTACTACAAAAGAAAGTTGCAAGTTTTATCTTTTCAAATAAATCCTTATTATGGCGTTCCGGCGGCAGAAAACAATTATTTCATATACAGAAGCCACACATCTGCCGCCGTCAGGCTGCCCACTCTTAGTCCTCGCATCCTTCACCGGTTGTGCAGTTTTTGGGGCGAGCTTCCTTTGGTCGCTGCCCTAAAGGTGTACAACCAGGCGTTTCATGCTGTGGGCTAACCGCGGCATCCCACCCGAGCAAAGCGAACTGGCGAAG
>NZ_JAAMPU010000086.1 GCF_012911565.1 Flavobacterium silvaticum
CGGTAAACTGCTTGAGGAAAGATCCTTCGGGGCCAGCCGGATCGAACTGGCCCAGTTCGGGGAGAAATACCCGAGCGGTGTCTACAACATCGTATTGACACAGGGAAGCAACGTGAAGACGCTGCGTGTGATCAAACGGTAATTGACAATTAATAAGTAACGATTAACAATTAAGCCCCGACTTACGTCGGGGCTTTTTTATTGGGTGATGGATGACACGAAGGACGGGTGATCGCCTGCGGCGCACTTCGTGGCATAAAAAATCCAAAACCCGGCATTGGGATTTTTGTGGCAATCCAACGTGTGGACTTTTTAAAAGCCACACGTTGGATTGCCACAAATTCAAAGGCAGTAAGCAAGGCCTGTACGCGCGTACGCTTTGCGGAATGTCCTTGTAATTAATTTCCCGGCATCACCGCTAAATGGGAGAATGGCTGCATCATCCTGATTTGTTTTTAGATGTCCATGTAAAGCGCAAAGTCGGTGTTGACAGGAAAAACCGGACAGATGAATTTTAACAAGAAGTACAGAAAAACTACAGCAAGGAAATTTGCGGATTTCGTAGGGAACACTATTGGCCCCTCCCCGGTGCCAAGTTACTCCCTGACGCGATAGGTCAGGTACAGAAAAACTGCCTCAAATGTTAAATGATCAGGTGAACTGCATTAACCTGGAATTGGAATTTCAGTGGCAATCCAAACTGTGGACTTTTTAAAATCCACATATCCAATCTCCACAAAATGACAAGGACATCGCGTTGACCGTCCGCGTTTGCTTCGCCAGTTCGCTTTGCTCGGGTGGGATGCCGCGGTTAGCCCACAGCATGAAACGCCTGATTGTACACCTTTAGGGCAGCGACCAAAGGAAGCTCGCCCCAAAAACTGCACAACCGGTGGAGGATGCGAGGATCCCGATAGCTATCGGGATGGGGATGGGCAGCCTGAAGGCGGCAACTGTGTGGCCGTTTATGTAAAATAATTGTTTTCTGCCGCCGGAACGTCCAACATATCAGAAACGTATGAATTTAATAACCTTGTTTACAATTCAATAACAATAGCATAACACATGGAATTTATTGACGCAACATTCCGATTCTAATTTTGGCCCGTAATAAAGCGATCATGACAAAAGCACTATTTAAGAAGTTACTCGTATTCTGTCTTTTAGCCCTGGGGTTGGGAAATTCCTACGGACAGATTGCCCTTTGGACGTATGAGCCTTCGCAAGCCGGAGCCATTACGGCACCTACGCCTAACTCGGGAGTCAATATGGCTACTGGGTCGTCTGCTGTCATTAACGGAAGCGGCGGAACAATTACCCCGATGCTCAGGACAGGTATGACGGGAACCGGATGCGGGGATCAGACGACCGGGACGAACGCATGGGCGTTCGAGCCTTTTGGCTATGGATCTGTAAGCGAGACTAACGGTGCTCAATTCAAGGTTTCGACTGCCGGATATGAAAATATTTATTTCACCTGGGATCAGCGTTGGTCCAATACGGCACCGAACACACTCAGGCTTAAATACACCATAGATGGTACAAACTGGGTAAATTTCGTCATGACAGCTGCAAATACTACAGTTTGTTTGGGAACGATAACCGCAAGCGGATGTTTTGAAACCAATACAACCGGGGATTACTACAGACGGATAAGCGCAAATTTCAGTAGTATTACAGGAGTAAAGAACAATCCACTTTTTGCCGTACGTATCCTGGCATCCACATATCAGTCAACTGGCCAGTTCAGGCAGTGCCAGGATCCGAGTTCGATTGCAAATATTGCCGGGACATGGCGTTTTGACAATGTGACTTTTTCAGGGACTTTAATTCCGGGGCCAAACCCGTCGGTCATAAGTGGCACCACACCTATTTGTGCCGGAGACAGCGCCAATATTGCAGTGACGATGACGGGAGGATTGAGTCCATTCCGCCTTGTTTATACAGATGGCACTACGAATTACACCGTCAACAATTATGTTTCGGGAACCCCTATAAGTGTTTCGCCTACATCGACAAAAACCTATACCATTGTCTCGGTAAACAACCTGAATAATGTGAATTACGGTTTGGGAACCGGAAATACAGGATCGGCGGTCATTACGGTGAACGCGTTGCCTACTGTGACCGCAGCAGCCATTTCGGCTTGTGATGCAGGCCCTACGGCTTTAACCACAGGATCACCGGCCGGAGGTACATATAGCATTCCGAATCCATATTCAGGCCCGAGTACAACCTTTACTTACTCCTATACAGATCCTTCGACAGGTTGCAGCAAGACTACCGCCGCATATGCTTTCACCAGAAATACTGCGGTTACATTCAGCGTACAACCGTCAACTGCGAGTCAGACCACCTGCCAGGGAACTCCTTTTTCTTCGGTATCTGTTACAGCTTCCGGAACCGGGCCTCTTACTTATCAGTGGTATAGCAACACAACGGCATCTACTACAGGCGGGACTCCGCTTCTAACTGCCGCCCATGTTACGAACGGATCAAAAACTGCAACATACATACCTTTATCAACAGTCGTAGGAAATCTATACTATTATGTTGTTGTGACAAACACCTGCGGATCTGTCAAAAGCGCCAATACTACCGGATTATTTACGGTATCGGCACCAACTGTATCCGGGAGCATTTCACCGGCACAGACCATATGCGGCGGCTCTACACCGGCCAACATCTCGTTAACCGGCCAAACAGGTTCTGTAGTAAAATGGCAACGTGCAGATGATAGCGGATTTACAGTAAACGTACAGGATATTGCCGTAACAGCTACCACGCTTTCCGGCGCAAGCATTGGTGCCATTACAGTGACCACATACATTAGAGCAGTTGTCAAAAACGGATCTTGCCTTACGGCCAATACTACTCCAATACAACTGTTGGTAAAATCTACAACTTGGAACGGCGGTTGGTCTGCCGGAGCTCCGGATAGTGTGACGACGGCAATTTTCGAATCGGATTACACTTCTTCCGGAAACATCAATGCCTGTTCGATGGTGGTCAATTCAGGAAATGTAGTCATCAATCCGGGCCATATCGTCACGCTTCAAAACAGCCTTACCGTAAATGGCGGATCGATGACTTTCGAGGATTCGGCTTCACTCATACAGCTTACAGGAGCCACGAACTCCGGTTTCATCAACTACAAAAGAAACACGACTCCTATCAAACGATACGATTATACCTACTGGTCATCTCCCGTGGATTATCAGATAATGGCCAATTTATCGCCCCAGACCTTATCTGACAAATACTTCTGGTGGAATCCGGCAATCTATAACTGGGCAAATATTGTCGCACCGGGAATTTCCCCAATGGAAGTAGGTAAAGGATACATCATACGCGGGCCTCAGACATATGATATAAACATCCCAGCCGTTTACTCAGGCACATTTACGGGAACACCGAATAACGGAGAATATCCAGTTACGATAGCAGTGTCGGGTGCCAACAACCTGAACCTGTTAGGAAATCCTTACCCGAGTGCGCTTAGTGCCGATTTGTTTATGTCCGATTCAGAAAACGCGGCAACATTAGGAACAGGAACCACCATTTATCTATGGACGCATAATTCGCCAATGGCCTCACTCCAGTACAGCTTTAGCGATTACGCCACCTATAATTATATGGGCGGAACCGGAACGGCTGCCGCTGCCGGAGCAAACAATGCTATTCCAAATGGCTACATCGCCGCCGGACAGGGATTCTTTATTAAAGGAATCGCATCTGGTACGGCTAAATTCAAGAACGGAATGCGTGTCGGGGCGAATAACAATCAGTTTTACCGCACGGCACAAACCGAAAAAAGCCGCTTTTGGCTGGAATTGAGCAACAATCAGAATGCGTTTAAACAGATGATGGTAGGTTATGCATCTGCCGCGACGAATGATTTTGATACGGCTTACGATGCCATCATCGCCAACGGAACCAATCCGGTCCAGCTGTATTCGATCCTGAACGACAACAGGCTGACCATTCAGGGACGCGGGCTTCCGTTTGAACAGAGCCAGATAATTCCGTTGGGCTTCTCAGTCACGACCGCCGGAACTTATACGATCACGATGTCACGATTCGACGGCATCTTTGAATCGCAACAAGTGTTTCTGAAAGATAATATGACAGGCGAATATCACGATTTACATGCGGGTGCGTTTACATTCGAGACTTCGGCAGGAACCATAGAAAATCGTTTTGAGATTCACTATCAGGCCGAGGGATCTCTTTCTGTCGAAAACCCCGGAATGAATCAACAAGCTATAATATATCAGAATAATGATGAATTGTTTGTGCATTCGGCAGCTGAAACCATCAGAAGCGTAACCTTGTTCGATATGACGGGACGACGGATTCTTGAGAGACAGAACAACCAGAATCTTCCGACTATCTCAATTCAAAGAGAATTTGCAAAACAACCGCTTATTGTACGCGTCGCGTTTGAAAACGGAACAGAACAAAACCAAAAGGTCGTTTTTTGACCCGTTTATAGTTTCATACTTTTTTAAGAAAGCAACTCTTAATCGGGTTGCTTTTTTGTTAACATATTAGTAATGATTTGTTTCCGGAGTGTTATGGGCTGTAAGATAATTTTATGCGCTTAAAGTTAAAACAATCTTAATGAAAACAACCTTACTCCCGAAACCGCTCTTCAAAAGGTTCCCTTCCTTTTCGCAAGAGTCTTCGCCCCTGTTACCCGGTCTTTTCAAAAGGCTAAATCCTACTTTATTTTTCTTCGTTGCCTTTTTGGCAATTACCTTCCAGGCCAATGCACAACAGTTTGTGGCCGGAAACCTTGTAGTCCTCAGAACCGAGGAAAACGACAGCAATACTCCGGCATCTCTCGTGGAAGTAAACCCTACGACGCCTGGTGTAGTGAGTACGGTTACCATTCCGTCGGACGGAACTGGCCTGCGGTTTTCCGGAAGTGCCTCATCAACAGGTTATCTGTCCAACAACAATGATGGATCCTTGGTATGTTTTACCGGCGTCACGACTACAGACACGGGTAGCACGAACACCAACTCCATCCTTACCCGTAGCGTAGGTACGTACAATCAGGCAAAAACTTTCAACAAGCCTGCGTCATACACGGGAACTAACGGCAATCAGCCGCGTTCGGCCACGACCGTCAACAACACGAATTATTTCATATCAGATCAGAACGGTCTTTACACAAATGGCTCTACAAGCGTAAGCCCTTCCGGAAATTTCCGCGGAATCAAGGCATTCGGAGGAATAGTATATGTATTTACTGCATCTACGGTTCCTTCTGTAGCAACCATAAGCGCGCCTTCTGCAGGTACATACACCGCGCTTCCGGGACTTCCTAACGGCACTTCTGCCATGCAGGATTTTTACATGATCTCATCCGGAAGCAACGGAAGTACTTTTGACGTACTTTATCTTCTTTCCACAATCAGCAGTGGTACGATCTATAAATATTCACTGGTAGGCGGTACTTGGGTTTCCAATGGAACTGCAGCTGCTAACGGTTTTGGCCTTGCTGCCCAAAAACAAGGAAACGGTGCCTATTTGTTCGTAACGACGGGTTCAGGCGCAACCACTGCTAATGCACTTGTCCGCTACACAGATGCTGCGGGATACAATGCTACTATTTCATTGGGCACAAGCACCACGCTTTATACAGCGTCCGGTACCCAAATTATCAAAGGTGTGGCTTTCGCACCGGTTGCCCTTTCTCCAATCACTACTACAGGAACGCTTGCAACAACGAGTACAATTTATGGCACGGCATCGGCCGCTACATCTTATACGGTATCTGCATCAGGCGTAACGAATAACGTTTTGGTAACACCGCCGGCAGGATTTGAAGTTTCCGTAACATCAGGAACCGCTGGTTTTGCACCAACACAGACACTGACGCAATCTGGCGGAAACGTGGCAAGCACAACGGTTTACTTCAGATTGAAAGCTGATGCTCCGGCAGGAAGCTATTCCGGAAACATCGTATTCTCTTCCACAGGTTCATTGTCATTGAACTCAGCTATCCCGACAGGAACCGTAACCCCTAAAGCACTTACGGTAAATTCAGCTGCTGCTCAGAATAAAGCATACGACGGCACTTTAGCTGCCACTATTACAGGAACACTTAACGGTGTCATAAACAGCGATGCGGTTTCCCTTTCCGGAGGTGGAACTTTCCTGACTAAAGATGTCGATACGGCTATTCCAGTTACATCTACTTTAAGCCTTACCGGAGCAAACGCTTCCAATTATACACTGACGCAACCTACGGGTCTTTCTGCCGACATCATGCCAAAAGCACTGACCATTTCCGGCGCATCTGTTTCAGATAAGGAATACGACGGAACCATTGCAGCTACGTTCAACGGAACATTGCAAGGTGTGGTAGGTTCTGAAGATGTTGTCCTGAACACAACCGCAAGCTTCGATTCTCCCTTTGTGGGAACAGATATTCCGGTAGTGGTGACTGCTGAACTTTCCGGTACAGGTGCTTTTAACTATACCGTTTCAGCTCCGGAAAATTTATCGGCCGACATCAATCAGAAAGGACTCATCATACTCAATGCTGCTGCCGACAATAAAGTATATGACGGAAATACAGATGCTACCATTTCCGGAACGCTCAGCGGGGTAATTTCTCCGGACGAGGTTTTCTTGTCTGCCACAGGTACTTTCGCTTCTCCTGAAGTTGGAGTTGGCATCGCGGTAACTTCTACAAGTGAGATCACAGGTGATGTATTCAATTATTACCTGATCCAGCCAACTGGACTTACGGCTAATATTTCTGCGGGTGAACTGGCTCCTCAGGTAATCACGTTCAATCCGCTGGCACCTGTAACTTACGGTGACGCTCCTTTTGCACTTTCTGCTTCATCTGATTCCGGTTTGACTGTGAGTTTTTCGAGTTCAGATGAATCTGTGGCAACCGTTTCAGGTTCTACGGTTACTATCGTCGGGCCTGGAACTACATTGATCACGGCAACACAATCCGGTGATTTGACCTATGATTCAGCGGAACCAGTTTCCCAAACACTCAATGTCCTGCAAAAAGAACTTTATATTGACGGAGCCGTAGCCGCCGGTAAAATCTATAACGGAAATGCATTTACGACTATTTCAGGCACGCTTTCAGGAGTTGTGGGAACTGACGTTGTCAGCTTCACAGGAAATGCTTCGTTCACCAATGTCAACGTCGGAACAGAAATCCCTGTGACTCCAAACGCAGTACTTACCGGAGCCGATTCAGGGAAATATATATTGGCACAGCCTTCTGGCCTTGTAGCCGACATCACTCCTATAAGCCTTACGCTTGCCGGACTTACAGCGAATGACAAACCCTATGATGCGACCAACTCCGCTACACTTAACGGAGGATCTTTGGTAGGTATCATCAATTCAGAAGATGTTTCTTTTACGGCTTCCGGTTTCTTTGCAAATGCAAATGTCGCCAATGATATTTCTGTTATCGTATCTGTTGAACTTACAGGTACGGGTGCGGGGAATTATGTGGTGGAACCCGTATCTGCTTTTGCAGATATCACCGCAGTTCCATTGACCGTATCCGGGCTGACCGCACAGAACAAAGTCTATAACGGAAACATGGTTGCTACGCTTACGGGAACAGCTCAGGTGACTCCAATCGGGTCTGACGATGTAACGGTTTCCGGAACGGCTGTGGGAACTTTCAACAATAAGAACGCAGGCACTGCCATACCGGTAACTATTTCAGGACTGACACTTTCCGGAGAGCAGGCTCCTAACTATACCATCGCTTCCGGTTCGCTTAGTGCCGATATTACCGTAGCTTCTGTTACCGTAACCGGCGCTGTCGCCCAGAACAAAACATATGATGGTACGATCGCCGCTACGATTACAGGTACGTTTGCCGGTGTCGTCAGCGGTGATGTTGTGACTTTTGTAGGTAACGGAACTTTTGCTTCGCCTGCCGTAGGAACCGGAATCGCGGTAACAGCCAACATTACCGTAGGCGGAACAGATGGACCTAACTACATCGTGAATCCACAACCGACAGGGTTGACGGCAAATATCATCGATGGCCCTACCGTATTGGCAGTTGGAGATGTCTCCGTACTCGGTTTCCAATTGAACGCACCGGATACATTTGCATGGGTGACATGGGTTGACATCAAGCCGAATACTATCATTAAATTCACAGACGGAGGCTTCAATGCGGCTACTTCTGCAAATGCCGCCGGTAATGCACGTGGCAGTGAGAATTTCGTAATCTGGAAAAACAACGGAGCACTTATTCCGGCAGGAACCGTAATCAGGATCCAGGATGTAAGTGATGTTGGTGTACCTAGCTTAGGACAAGTCGTTTCCGGAGATTTAAGCGGACTTTCTGCAGGAGGCGACCAGGTATTCGTCTACCAGGGATCTGCCACCAGCGGAACAACTCCGGATTATTCCGGAAACGGTGCCTCTGCGACATTTAACGGAACTATTATTTTCGGTTTGCATACGCAGGGAACTTCATCTGCGGCAAGCTGGTTGTCAAGTGGATCTGCTTCTTCCAATACTTCCTACCTTCCAACGCAACTTAATGTTGCAAACGGAAACATTGCACTTGGTTCTTCTGCAGCACTTGGCCAATATACAGGATCACGCACGAACCAGACTTCGTTTGCCGCCTACAAAGCTCTTGTGACCAACCCTGCAAACTGGACGACAGCTGCAGGAGCGGGAACGACTACTTTGAGCACGGTTGCATTTACGTTGGCTACGCCTCCATCTTTGGCCCAGATTTCTGGTTCAGCAGGAATTTGTGCAGGAAATGCAACAAACCTGTCCGTCGCCGTTACGGGTGGAACCGCTCCATTTAGCGTGACTTATTCAAACGGTACTTCGACTACTACTGTTAACAGTTATCAAAGCGGAAACAGCATCAGTGTCAGCCCTTCAGTAACCACGACTTATACATTGGTTTCTGTTACCGATGCCAACGGATTGACTGCTACTGTTGTCTCGGGATCGGCTGTCATAACTGTACAGGAACAATATCAATTCTTTGTTGATTCCGATTTCGACACCTACGGATCAACCACTACCGCTATGGTTTGTGCTGCGAATGCCATTACGCCACCATCAGGCTATTCTTTGAATAATACGGATTGCGACGACGCGGTCGCAGCCATCAACCCAGGCCATGCCGAGGTACTGTACAACGGTGTCGACGACAACTGCGACGGCAACCTCGACGAAGGAAACCAGTTGCTTTCCAACGTGATCAACGCACAGTGCGGCATCACCCTTGCGGCCATCAACTCGGTGATCCAGGTGACCACCTTCCCGAACATCACCCAGTACCGTTACCGTGTCTACAAGATCGTCGGCGGTGTGCCTACAGGTGAGCCACAATACGTGGAGCGTCCTCAGGGATACTTCTCGTTCACCAACATGGCTTCCTACGACTATGCCTCCACGTACAGCATCCAGGTGGAGCTGCAACGCAACGGCACATGGCTCGGGTATTATGGGACGGCCTGCCAGGTAT
>NZ_JAAMPU010000087.1 GCF_012911565.1 Flavobacterium silvaticum
CGCACGTAGCCTTCGGGGTGTGGGAAGAACTGCAGGACATCGTCTACGTATTGGAAGCCGTCGAGGTACAGGGTTCTTTCGGTTTGGCCTACCTGTGTCACGTTGGCTACGGTCTTCTGGACCTTCTGGCCCAGTGCGTTGTAGAGGTAGCTTATCGTCCAGTTCTGGGTGCCTTGCTTTATCGGGATCTTGACGGGCAGGTTGAGGTGGTTGTAGGTGATGCCTTTGATCTGTTTGTTCTCGTCTTTGGTCATGTTGCCGAAGGAATCGTATTGGTAATCGTCGTCGGTATCGTCCGTGCCGTCGGAATCATCCACGAATCCGGATGGGTCGTTGGTCTCGTCGGTGACCTTGAGCAGGCGGTTGGATTGGTCCTCATAAAAATACTTGAGGTGGTCGATCTGGATGGACGGGGTTACGTCGCTGTCGCCGTTGCGCCAGAGTTCGGCTATGTTGCCGTTCTTGTCGTATAGGAGGGATTCGTCGTAGTAGCCGTAATAGGTACTGTTACTGGGCAGTTGGGACCCGTTCGGACATTGGGGTTTTTGGTAATAGGCATTGAGCATGCGGTTGAGGGAGTCGTAGCGGTAGCCGTATTTACGCACTACGTTGTCTGAATTGCTGACCCAGTACGTTTCGCTTATGTTTCCGTTGTACAGGGGCCTGACAAGGTTCGCGTTGCTGATGCCTATGGTCTCGTAATTTATGGCGAAGGCGAACAGGTCGGTCGGCATACCGGGTTTGTTCAGCGCGCACGGTTCGTTTATTTTTTTGAGCCAGCCGCGTATGTTATATTGGTAATCGACCGATTGCAGGAAGTCGGAGCCGTCAGACCCGATTTCTTTTCTTTCGAGCGTGCCGAGTTCGTCATAATAATTGTAGCTGATGGGCTCCTGCGATCCTGAATCGATTTCCTGGATATGTCCCAAGGGTCTTTCCTGTGCATCGAAAGAAAAATCATCATTGATTTTGTAATCGTGTGTCGCCGGATCTTTTTGGAATAAAGTTGTCGTGTTCAGGATCTTTCCGTTAAAATCAAGGTTATACTCCATTGTGAAATGTCCGCCCAGGTGATTGGTCTTCATTTGCTGGATAACGCGGCCTTTTTCATCGTATAGGGTCTGTGACGTTTCGGCCATAAGCGTGGAGCCGTTGAGCACCCGCACCCAATTCCCTGTAGCAAGCCCCTTTGTCCTGCTGTCATCGGCACCGTCATCGATCGCTCCGGGATAGTCATAGTTGTCGTAATAATTTACGGTGAGCAGTACCAGGTTTGCCGTTACGAAATAATCATTGGAATAACCTACCGTCACGCCATCGATGGTTATCGGATTGCTATATGTCGTTTCTTCCCATTCCTGTGCTTTTGTTACGGATTGGTAATCATTGCGGACCGCGGAATCGAAAACACCTTCGTTTTCATTTATCCAGGCCGTGTAGGCAACGCGCCCGAACGTTTCATATTTGGTCAGCAACCATCCCCGTTCCCCGTTGCCGAACGGGTTCAGGGCCGGGCCGGTAAGTATGGGCCTGTCGAGTTTGTCATAGACAAGGTATTCCCAGTCCTTTCCCGGAAGTTTTTTCTCGACGAGGCGGTTCCTGTGGTCGTATCTGTACTGGTAACAGAGGTTCTCCATTTCTTCGGTACTGAGTTCTTCGGCGTTGGCGGCAGGCGGGATCACGTAGGTCAGATTGCCATAGCTGTCATACACATAGTAGGTATCATAGGGATCGTTACCGTTATAGCTTCTTTTAAGAATTATGCGTCCTTCTTTATCTTTGAATTCCTCGGTGGTTCTGGCATGTCCGGAAGATGAAGTCCAGTTCTCATCTTTGGTCACGGTCTTGTATAACTCACCGTCGCCGTAGTACCCTGCCATATTGAGAGAAATCGTGTAGGCTCCGTCTACAAATGCCTGAGGAGAAACGGTAAAGAGTATCACCTGGTCTTCGCCTTCGGAATTTGCCATATAATCGAATTTGATGGTCTTCTCGTTGGCCATGGCCCACGCATTGCCGGGAGCGGCTTTTTCCAGCACACGGTTCAATGGGGAATCCTCGAACCGGGTTTGAGAATATGGATTCGTGGTGCCTTCACGAAAGGTTGAGTAGAATGCCTGCAATTCGGATATAGCAGTCAAAGGGTCGATAAAGTCAAGGTTGGTGGCGCTGCTTTCATACGGAAGGTATTCGAGTAGCTGCCGTCCAAAATCATCGTACTTAATCGGAGTTACTATGTTGAGGCCATTACCCGACATTTTATTCTGGATGGTTTCCACGGGACGGCCGAGTCCGTCGAAATAGGTGATGGTTTCGTGGGCTTTGGAAACATCTGTGGTGTCGGTTTCCTCGAAATAGGTGCGGGTGAGGATGTAGTTCTCAACTTGTGCCGAAATCAGTATCGGGAACAACCCGAACAACAATAAAAATGATTTTTTCATGACTGTTTAAGGTTGTAGTTTATAATGATATTGGGTTTCAGTCAACAATTTTCCATTGGCATCTTTAACCGAAACCAATCTGCCGAACGAATCATAATGATAAGATATCTTCAAACCTTTCGGATCCGTTATCGAAGCAATTGTCGAGAACTGGGTATAGGTATAAGTCGTTACCATCGAGTCTGCCATGCTTGCGTCCGCACGTAGGTTATTCAAAGCGATGATCAAATTATTTTCATTTCCGGAGTCTGATGCGGCTTGGATAGAACTGATAAGGGTTGCAGGGATTTGAGTAATCGAAATGTTCTCAATCTTTGCCAATACCAGGGAATGCTGTTTTCCCCATATGTAGGAAATGGATTTGCCGTTAGATACTTTCATTTCGGTAGGATTT
Organism: Flavobacterium silvaticum; assembly: GCF_012911565.1. Taxonomy (GTDB): domain Bacteria; phylum Bacteroidota; class Bacteroidia; order Flavobacteriales; family Flavobacteriaceae; genus Flavobacterium; species Flavobacterium silvaticum. The sequence goes on from NZ_JAAMPU010000087.1 coordinate 2,836, forward strand.
CCCCACAAATCATAACTCACATATTCAAATTTAGGTTCGATGCCATATGGAGAAGAACCTTTTTTTGAGCGGACTTGTTTAGGGGCATAGTAATCACCATTTTGGCCTGTCCACTCCTCATATTCCACATCTTGTTGTGATAACAGAGTAGCGTCCCTGAATTCCTGTGTCCGAAGCGGGACATCAAGCATGGATTCCTGGACGAGTTCCGTACAATTGTCGATTTCGGTTGATAAGATATCGTCGTTACCGGGATAAAAGTATTTTGTCTTTACCGATTGCCCCGAGCTGTTTATAATTGATTTGCTGGCCATATTGTAATGATGGTCATAGTCATATTCAAATTGCGTTGAGGTTATGATGCTTGAATTGTCATCAAAATAGTCGGTTGTTATCGATGACTCCAGATCAAATGTCCCGCCGGTCAAATAATAAGTCATGTATCTTAACCCACTGGGGCCACCCCCTTCATCTCCAGGCAAACCGGGTATGGATTGAGGGATATTGTATATTCTTCTGTTGTTCAAATGTCCGCCTTGTGATGGGATGTCTTCTGTCAGGTTTTTGTATATTGGAGGTTTTACAAAAGGATTATCGCAAAAAAGATTGCTTACACCACCTAACAGATATTTGTTTTCAATGGTTTTGATTATTTGCAGGGAATCGGCCACTTTTTTATAGTAGGTAACCTTGAGTTCCTTACCACGCAACCATTCATTATCGGTTGACGGATGGAAGGGAAATTCATAATACCGGCCTGAATCGAAAACCATGGAATACTGATAATCTACTCTACCCAGGTTATTCGAATGATCCCCAAAATATTCGGTCACATAATCATAGCCTACGCAATTGCTTTGGTAACCACTAAGTTGGGTGTATACACTTGTGGCGACTGTTTGTAAAGTAGCGGTTTGTCCATTCAGATCGAATGTCTGTATGGGTCTTACATTTGCGAGACCCAGGATAAATCCGCTTGGTTGTCCGTAGGGGCGTTTGTATTCATATGTCTTGAATGACGCAGCATTACTGTTGTCAGAATCGAAATACTCGATCTTTTTTATCCGTTTCCCCGGACCATACACCAACGTAGTGCCGGTATAGTCTTCGCCTATGCAATTGTCATTGATATTTACAAGTAGTGGAGGTACAAGTTCCGTATCTTCCTCGAACCAGGAAAGGTGGAGGAGAAAAAACTCGTCGGAATCAAGAGGATTGTGATTGGTTATGAGCGGAGTTGCGACAAACATATAATTGCCGGGCTCCAGATGTACGGGGATATCTTCCCCTCTCCTCAACGGGGTAAAATACTCATAATCATTGGTGTAATTGTCGAATTTATATAGTGCGAAAGAAAAGAAACAAGTAGAGCTTTCGGCAGGAGCGTCTGGCGGAAGGGCCGGGCAATTGCCAACGCCCGCTCCCCAAAGTTTATATTTACATTTAGAACCCCTGACAAATGGTCCGACGTTAAATGTTTTTCTATATTTAAAGCCATCGTATATAGGATTTCCGGTTAAAGTATCATTCATAGTGTGCTGAATAGTCGAAAGAGAAACTTCATAATGAACGGAAGGATTTGAATCGCCAATGTCCACTGTATCGGGGAATGGATTGACTACCCGGTTGTGTTCATACGTAAACACGGTTTTTCCGCCTTCCGGTTTTTTTATCTCGGTCAATAATCCTGCAAGGGATTTGTCTTCGTCAACGGATCTGTCCTTCCAGCTTTCCAAAAATTTTCCATTGTTCTTCCCATTGTAATATCCCCAGACATCCACGGCATTGGAATGCCTGCTCGGAAGTTGCGTCTCACTATAGGTAAACTCATAAGGAGGCAGCGCTTCATCATGGGCTCCCAATACCTGGATCGATTTGAGGAACAATCTTTTATAGGCATAGGTATCGTTGACAAGCCGGAAGTTAATGTTTCCATCATCTTCGCTTTCTTGGTATTCGTAGGTGAACAGGATTTTTTTTATGACATTATTATTTATATCTTCATAGATGATACGTTCAAGAGATTGCGAGTTTTGAAGATCTTCCCTCGGCGTAGAGGAATAGATAAACCGAACTTTACCTTGGGGGTAAGTGATACTATCCAGTCGTTGTTGGGTGGAATGAAGATTGGTGGCAGTACTGTATGTGGGCTGTGTAGAAGACAGGGCATCCGTATCACTGGTTCGCCTGATATAATAGGAATGTTCGGATGAATAGTTGAAATAGATAGTGTCCTTTGTCTTTGTTATGATTTTCGTTAACGGCCAGGACGATATGGATGCGTGAGGGGAAGGAGGCAAAACATCATAGTCGCCATCGGTATGTACCACATAATCCTCCATACCAATCTCAACATCCGCTTTATTATTTTCCCCAATCATATAGGTATTGCCGCTTCCATCCTTAAAAACTCCGGGCGTTATGTTTCCGCTTAAGATATTTACATAAGGTGGCACTATACTATAATTACCGTATTTCTGGATTACCCATTTTTCCCCGATTTCATCCCAAATGAATTTGCCGCTCATGCCGTTTATCGAAAAGCTGTACTGGTCTGAAACCATATCACATTCCATCACACCATTCACATCCTGATTGGCCGCAGCTGTCATTCGCTTATCGACATCACTATAGAATGCAGGATAATCCGGGCACCACTTATCCAGATTATAGTATTTTCTATCTGGAACAGGAGATAGCCCGCGTTTTTGATGCATGACCATGCCGCCACAATTAAGATTCCAACCCGTTCCAACTCTCGATGCGACTTCGGCTACCAATACGCCGCGGGCATGGTAACTTACACTTATTGGAACTTTTACCCCACCTGATTCTATCTCCAAAAGCGGGATGTCTATGGTCGGCAGTCCATTATATAAAGAAGTCGGGATTTCAGAATTTTTAAAAACGGCTGTGGCCTCGGGAGACGGAATCGATATTTCCTGATGCTGGGCATAACCACAACCAGGCATAAAATTCACTAAAATGACAATTATTGAAAAGATCCGATACATAATTTATCTCTTAAACTTTTATTTACTATTCATCACCTTAACCGCATCCGTCGCCACATCCGTCCGAACCTCCACCACATAGATCCCCTCCGGCAAATTCGAGAAGTTGACCGGAACCGTCGTATCCCCGGTCAGATCGAACTGCTGCAGCTGACGTCCCGCCAGGTCATAGACGGTAGCGGAACCCGAATGGTACTCATAACTCACGATGATATTGGTATATCCGCGCGCCGGGTTCGGGATCGCTTCCACGTTCGTGCGCGGTTTTTCCTTTTTATCCTTGTCCTTTAGTTTGACGACCCAGAAATCGTTGTTGCCGAAGTTGTTCTTCTTGTCGCGTGAAGCGGGTTGCTTTTTCTGGTTCATTCCGGACAGGGCTTTTCCGGCATCGAGAGACTGGCCGCCGCCCGAACCGTTCCTGAGGATGTCGGTAGGGGCGTTCATGCCCATCTTCAATGAACTGTCCTTAGGTTGTCCGATGGCATCGTTTACGCCGTCGGTGATCCTGGAAGCCTGTTCCTTGTAGGCTTCGTTGACCGAGGACATCGCGTCCTGTTTGGTGTTGTCGATAGTGTTCTGAAGATTCTTCGCCCCGGCCAGTTGTTGTCCGTTGCTGATTCCCGACAGCCCGCTTTTGGACTTGCGGTCGTCCATCATGGGTTTCGGGGTCGGGTTCGATGTCCCGGCCAGGATGTAGCCACCGTCGCGTGTCTCAATGGCCTTGCGCAGCATGTCGTCGCCCTCGCTTCCCAGGGTGCGGTCCCACAATTGTTTCCCATCGGCTGCTATCTTGAGTGCAATGTAGTCGCTGATGCCTTCCTTGTCCTTGCCCTGCATGACCTCGCTTCGGGCATAACCGCCGATGAGAAAGGTTCCGTCGGGATTCTCGATAAGTGAGGAGAGCATATCGTTATTGCCGAAATCATAGCTTTCCTGCCAGGCGGAATTGCCGTACTCGTCCATTTTTATGATCCAGAAATCGCTTCCGTTGCGGCTTGAGGTATTCTTGTTGAACGAGCCGTCCGAGTTGGAATTCCCGGCCGCCATATAGTTCCCGTCGGCCGTCTGCAGCACCACGGCGAGCTGGTCCTCGCCCGATCCGCCGTAGCTCTTCTGCCATTCGATGGTTCCGTCCTCATCGAGTTTCAGTATCCAGTAATCGCTGGCCCCGTTGTTCTTGTGGAGCTTGTCGCCCGAGTCGGTGGAGTTGGAGTTGCCCCCGATGAGGAACCCGTTGTCCGATGTGACGACCATGCTTCTGAGATGGTCGGCGTAGATGCCGCCATAGGTCTTCTGCCATTTGATCCCGCCTTTGCTGTCCAGGCGCACGAGCCAGTAATCCATGTTACCGCGGCTCTTTTCCTTTTTGTCCCCGATGAGGTTGTGCTGCTTGTCATAGATGGGTGACGATTCGGAACTACCGCCAAGCAGGAAGCCGCCGTCACGCAGGGCCAGCGCACAAACCAGGTCGTCCGATTCGGATCCGCCGATGGTCTTCTGCCATTGCTCGCCACCGCCCGCATCGAGCTTGATGACCCAGAAGTCGTTGCCGCCGAGCGTCTCGTCTTTTTTGTCGTCCCCTTTCTTGGAATCGGAAGTCCCGGCCAGCAGGAAACCGCCATCCGGGGTCGTGCGCACGCACTGGAGCAGGTCGAGCCCCGGCCCGCCGAAGTCCTTCTGCCATTGGAGTTCGCCCTTCTCGTCCATCTTCCAGACGAAGTAGTCGAGGTTGCCACGGTTGGGACTCGTCTTGTTGCCGGTCTTGTCCGACAGCGAACTTCCGGCCAGGATGAACCCGTAATCGGCCGTGGGTTGCAGGTCGAACAGGTATTCGGCGTGACGTCCGCCATAGGATTTTTCCCATTGGATGTCCTGCGCGACGGAAAGGGCAGGCAACAGGCAGAAAGCACAGAGTGCCACTGCGAAGCGTTCGGTTGTTCTCATAGAAATAATAAATCAGGCACAGCCGGGGCTGTGATGGGTGGGAATGCGTATGCGGTACTGGAATGTTTGGTGATTGCCAATTTAGGATAAAAAGGAATTGGGGGAATGATCTGAGTGTTAAATTTTTAAGGTTTTAATCCTGATATGTTCTCACATCAATCATTGTTTACAAAAGTGTCGTTTACAGAATTTTGTAAACGCGAAATGGCGAAACAGTATGCTGGCTACGATGGGCGTCCAGAAGTCCTTGAACCCCGGTTTTAGGAGGCTTTCCGACGTTTACACTTTTCCTTGGCTTTGCCAGGCATCTTTGGAACTTACTGGGGGTTTTCAGGAGGATTGCCAAGATGACCGTCACGGAAACCATCATTTCCGTGTTGCCGGACGGCACTTCAAAGGATTTCAAGATTGAAAACTTGGTATACTACGTTTTTTTTGGAAACCGATTCGTGTAGCTACGCGAATCGCCGGAAGGCGTTACGTATCGTCACACGCCATTTTTAATTGATGTTGCCCATCATGATATTTTTTATATATTTGAGTATACTTCTCACAGGGGTTTTTCCAAAGACATACATAATAGAAGAGGCTGATAAGCCATTTTGTATATTTTTTTGGATCCTGTATGATTAAACGTCCGCGTTTTTACGTGCCTGCCTGTAACAAGGCAACCCGCAATTTTTATTCCCGCAACGCGGTTTTATCCGTGTGTGGTCAACATTCGCAAGAGAGGCTTGCCGCACCCGGGGTGTCCTTTGTAGCCAAGCCGGCAGTTTTGTTGTTTCCTCCCTGGTCCTCCCTGAAATTACGATGTTATACCGACAGACGTTAGGAGCCCTGGACTGATGTTTCGTCTTTCATCTCCGAGACCTGTAAAGTCAAGCAGGCTGACCTGGCTTGACATTTCTGATTCCATGTAATTATCTTTTTTAACCATTTAAACTTAACCATTATGAGAAAAACTTTTTTCCGGCTATTATTGCTGGGGTTGTTTTCACCCGGGTTACAAGCCCAGGACGCCACTATCAACTACACCGGATTGGGATCCGGTTGCAATGTCTTTGCCAGCAACACGACCGTTGCCGGCTATGTTCACCGGACCACGTACGGGGCACCTACTTACAATTCGGCCAACCAGAGCATAAAACTTACGACAAGTACGGTCTCTGGTACCAAGGGCACCGAATTTAAGATTGCGTATAACTTTAAAGTAGACCACCTATACACCATCAAGGCCCTGGTCAGGAACACTGGCTCTTCCACTGTGGCCAGTAAGCTTTATGTTTCGTTCGGAGATAACGGATCCAGTACAGCGTGTTCGGGGCCACAGACCGTCACTAATGCAACCGGTCTTTCACTCCAGATCGCCAATACGGCCTTTCAGGACGACGAGTATCATTTCAATACTCCCGTAACAGTTGCGCAAAGTTATATACGTATAGCCGCGATACCGGACCCCGGGGCGAACCCCGCGACCCAGGTTTTGGAGATAAAAAGAATCGTGATAGACGAGATACCTCCCAACGAAGCCTTTGTAATGTCCCCGAACACGTTGTCGGTTCCGTGCGGCTCTACGACGACTACGAGGTTCACGTGCGTGAATGTCCACAATGCGACAGGCATATCTTCGTATCAATGGACGGTGGGACCGGGTTGGACCGATCCAAACGGGAATACCGTCAGTGGGAATTTTTACACCTATCCGCCCCAAAATTACATCGATTTGAAACCAAATACCACGGCTGCCGCACCCGGCAATATCGTGGCACTGCCGGTTTTTGGTTTCTTTGGGTATAATGGAACTACCACATGCTCCGTATCCCTTGCTCCTTTCAATACCGTGACGAGCGTTTCAGGCCCGACCACATTCTGCACTTCATCCTCCTATACGGTGTCAGGTATGGAACCCGGCGTGACTTTTTCGGGCTGGACCGTCTCGCCCCCCGGTATCGTCTCGCTGAGCACGACCAGCGCCACGACCACGACCCTCA
>NZ_JAAMPU010000088.1 GCF_012911565.1 Flavobacterium silvaticum
CCGCCGGTAAAAAAAAGCGCTGCTTCCAGGTCGTTGAACCATTCATTTTTTCAGTAAATTTACGTCCAGCCGAGACAACTATCATTTAAGGCCGCGCCTTCTTTTACCGGCAAAACGTTACCAGAAATGCAAATTGGCCTCATAATATACTAACATGAAAATTCTAAAAATAATTTTATTAAGTCTACTCATATCGACTGTTTCAGCATGTATGCAAAAGGAAAACAGCAAAGCCAATGCTGGGAAACAAAAAACTGTTGACAAGGACGATTTTCACATTGATAATTACAATATTTCTATGATAAGACTAATTGCTAATCCAGAAGAATATCATGGAAAAGAGATACGAGTTCAGGGCTATTTGAATTTACAATTTGAAGGGGACGCTATTTATTTACATGAAGATGATTATAAGAATGCTATATTTAAAAACTCGTTTTGGGTCGAATTCTCTAATGAAGTTCTAACTCAAAATCCAACTGATGGTATTAACAATCAATATGTAACTATTGTAGGAACTTTTGATATGAATTCCCGCGGCCATATGGGAGTTTTCGCCGGAACTATTAAAAACATAACTGAAATTTATAGCCGTAATATTGATGAAAAATGAACATGCACTTCTGGTAACAGCCGGTTAGCACCAGTGCTGCTTTCAGGTTGTTGAACCAATCATTTTTTCAGTAAATTTACGTCCAGCCGAGACAACTATTTCTTTTGGCCGCACCGGAGCCAACCGGCGAAACGTTGGGAGAAATTGCATAAAAATCGTCTTTTAATAATTATACGTTCAAAATTCATTACCTTTGTACGTATAATTAATATGTTATGGATACTAAGTTGACATTAAAACTCAATCAAGACGTAATTGAAAGAGCAAAATCTTATGCTTCAAACAAGAAATTAAGTTTGTCAAGGTTGATTGAGAATTATCTAAATTCATTGACTTCGGAAAATTTTCCTAAAGATGAAATTCAAATTTCTCCGTTTGTAAAAAGTTTGTCTTCTGGTTTAAAATTAGATGAACATCATGATTATATACTGGAATATAAAAGTCATTTAGAAGAAAAATATAAATGAAAAGAATATTCCTAGATACAAATATTATTCTGGACTTACTCGGGGAACGAGCTAATTATGATTCAATTGCTAAACTAGCAACGTTGGCTGACGCAAAGAAATTGAAACTTGTAGCTTCTCCAATTTCATTCACTACAACCGAATACATTTTAAGCAAAATGGAATCGAAAAGCGTTGCGCTTGAGCGATTGAGGAAATTTGCAATTCTTTGCGAAGTTTGTGATGCAAATCAAGAAATCATTGAAAAGAGCTTGAATTCTGGATTCAAAGATTTTGAAGATGCTGTTCAATATTACTGCGCTTTGGATTCAAAATGCTCCGTAATAATAACTAGGGATGATAAGGATTTCAGTAAATCCAGTTTACCAATTATGACAGCTGAAGAATATTTAAAAAGCATAATGTAATTGCAACTTCTCCCAACAGCGGCTAAAAAAAAGCGCTCCATTCAGGTAACAGAAGCATCCATTTTTTAACTACATTTACGGCCAACCGAGACAACAATCTCCGGAAACCGCGCCTTCTTTTAGCCGCGAAACGTTATGGGCTATCCTTTTAAAATCATCAAATATGAACATTAGAATTTGTTTGAAAAGAGTCATGATTTTATCAATTATTTTTTTAGTGATTTCTTGCAAAAATTCAGAGACAAAACTTTCTTCTAAAAAATTTAAAGCTGAATATTTAGTAAACAAAAAAGATGTTTCAAATCTGATTAATTTTTGTATGAGTTCAAAAGCGAAAATTTTTAATAACTGCAATCGGATATGGGATCAGGATCCAACTTTCTATTTCACTAAGCTCGATTCTCTACAAATAGTAAAAGAAGATTCTATCTTCACAAAAGAAGACTTAAATTTTATTTTTAAGCAAGCAGCAACTAATCCAAATCTTAAAATCAATAATGACGTTATTTCTAACAATAAATTAGTTCCGCTAAACTTTAAAAAAGCATTTAATCGCGATAAAAATGTAAGAAATGAGTATTATGATCAAATTCGTAGAAAATATGGTCAAGTTTGCACATTAAGTATTCCATTATTTTCCAAAAACATGAACATTGCAATTGTAAAAATCGGATATTCGTGTGGTGCACTTTGCGGAGAAGGAGGCATTTACATTTATAAAAAAAACCAAGATGGAAGTTGGATTATGATTAAAACATTATCCGATTGGGTAAGTTAGGACAGCCCATAACAGCCGGTAAAAAAAAGCGCTGCGTTCAAGTTATTGAGCCAGTCATTTTTTAAGTAAATTTGCGTTACGCCGAGAGTACTATTTCTTAAGGCCGCGCCTTCTTTTACCGGCGAAGCGTTATGTGACATTTTTATAAAATCGACGAGAAGTGGCCATTAATAAATCTTGGAGACATCATTATCTACCAGTATTTTATCTACGAGGTTTTACCAATGGATCGCGTTGTTTTCACATATACAATGTTGAGAAAAAACAATTCATAAAAAATGGAAAAGTCTTTCATCCTCAGTCCTATTTCTATACAGAAAATGAGAACACGTATTTTAGAAATGGAGAATCCAGCGATTTTATCGAACAAACATATTCAGAAGTAGATAATAAAGTAGCAAAGCTAATTGCAACGATACGAAGTTCAGAAAGTACAAACAAGTTTGGGATATCCGAATATGATGTTCAAATGCTAAATTTTTTCATGAGTATTCTCTATTGGCGATTACCTCATAATAAAGTAAAAATTGAAGAACTTTTAGCAAACAATGATTTGAAATCATTAGGAATGAAAGTTCTCAATAAGGACGGAAATCGAGATTTAGATTTTGAAAATTTGCTAAGGAAGGATCCTGAATTTGCAAAAGCTTACAAGTTTATCAATTCTCTAATGGATCCAGCTAGAGGTATTAATTGTCGCACTCCTTATAGTATAATTTCGAAACACCCGAATTTGCCATTTGTATGCTCCGACAATCCGATAATATTTCAAAATGAAAATCCAAACATTTACGAGGATAATTACGTATTCCCCTTGAGTGGAACAAGATTTTTTCTCAGAACACCTAAACAGGAAAACTTCGATTTTTATCTTTGGCTCTGTTTTGATGTCATAATATATAAGCAAGCCGTGAAATATGTTGCCTGTTCTGATATTAAATATTTGGAAATGTTAGAAGACCATTTTGAAAAATACAAGATGTCTTTAGAGGAATTTAAATTACATTTGTTTAAGAGGTTGATGTAAAACGTCACATAACAGCCGGTTAGCACCAGTGCTGCTTTCAAGTAACAGAAACAAACATTTTTTAGGTAACTTTACGTCCAGCCGAGACAACTCTCTCCGAAAGGCCGCACCGGAGCCAACCGGCGATACGTTATGTGAGATTTTTTTTAAAACTTTTGCAGCGATTACCATTTTTTGGTAACTTAGCAAAAAGAAAATTTATCATGGGAAAAAACACATCAATTTCTTTGGGCAACCATTTCGAAACGTTTGTTGATGAGAGTATTTCAAAAGGTAGATTCCAAAATGCAAGCGAAGTTATACGTGCTGGATTGAGGCTACTTGAAGAGGAAGAGAATAAAATCATCGCTTTGAGAAACGCGATTCAGGAAGGAATTGAAAGTGGCCAGGCCGAGAACTTCAATCCGAAAGAACATTTAAAAATGCTTAAAGCCAGGAAAAAATTAAATGGCTAAATATATCCTGACGAATAAAGCCGTATTAGATTTATCTGATATTTGGGATTACACTTGCGATGAATGGTCCGAAGATCAAGCCGATAAGTACTACGATTTACTTTTAGCTTCTTGCCAAGAATTAGCTAAACATCCTAATTTTGGAAAGAATTACGAAAACATAAATAAAAATTTGCTGGGTTTTAAAAGTAACCATCACATAATATTCTTCCGAATAATTTCTGACAAGGAAATTGAAATCGCAAGAATTCTTCATGAAAAAATGGATCTCAAATCTAAACTGTAAATTAAAACCTCACATAACAGCTTGTCACGGCCAGTGCTGCTTTTCGGGTAGTTGTAAATATACGTTTTTTAACTAACTTTACGTCAAGCCGAGACAACTTTCTCCGAAAGTCCGCACCAGCCGTGACAAGCGAAACGTTATAAGCCATTTTTCGAGAACGGCAACTTGAAAAATTTCTTTATATTTGTCACTATGACAAGAATTCAAATCAAAAACGAAATCAGTAAAGTTCTGGATCAAGTTCCGGAAAATCTGCTTATTGATATTTTAGATTTTTTGAAAGAGGTAAACTCTGACAATTCTGTTGAGACAAATTTGACCTCAAACTTTAGAAAGATTCTCTCTGAAGATAATGAGCTTCTACAAAAACTTGCTCAATGATTTCAATCAGTGAAGTTGAAGCAATTCATAACATTCTTATTGACAAATTTGGCGGCGCAAAAGGTATAAGAGATCTTGGCGCATTGGAGTCCGCAGTAGCTAGACCATTTGCGACATTTGACCAAGTAGATTTATATTCAACTCCAATAGACAAAGCTGCGGCGATTTTGGAAAGTCTTTTAATAAATCATCCATTCATTGATGGCAATAAAAGAATTGGCTACACAATTATGAGGCTGATACTTTTGGAAAGCGGATTTGATATTTATGCAAGTCAAGACGAAAAATATAAAATTGTTATATCAGTAAGTACTGGCGAATCTCGATTTGAAGATATCAGAGCTTGGCTAAATTCTTGTGTAAAATAAAAAACGGCTTATAACCGCACCCAAGACGCGATTGCTGGTTTCGGGTAATTGGACCAATCATTTTTCTTTGTACTTTCACGTTCAGCCGAGCCAACTTTCTCCGGAAGTCCGCAACCGCGCTTGGCTGCCAAACGTTGGCAAACATTTTTAAACTTATGAACTTGAAAAGAATATTCTTTTTTGTATTAGTTGCAGTTTCTATAAGCTGTAATAGACAAAAACCACTTGGAAATAAATTCTTTGATTTTGATAGTTCTGATTATTACAGTCTAAATTTGAATGACCGTCAAATTTCTAAATTGAATTTAGAAAATGCTACAGCGTCAACAATAATTTCAGGCTACTATCCTGAATCAATTAATGAAATATCCGAAATTTCTAAACTCGGGGAAATTGGATATACGAAGACTACTCTAAACGCAAAACAAGTAAAAGAACTTAGTCAAATATTCAGGGAGAATAGTAATGGTGATTTTGAATTTGCTGCATGTTTACCAATATATCGGGATATCTTTGTTTTAAAAAAGAATTCTAAAATAGTTGGCATAGTTAAATTATGTTATGAATGCGGTCAAGCAAGTTTCAGAGGCACAAAAGCCAATACTGAAAATTTTGGAGCAAATGAAGAATTTTTAAAAATCAATTTGGTTTTAAAAAGATAAAACGTCTGCCAACAGCGCATCTTTGCCATTGCTGCTTTCAGGTTAAAGAACCAATCAACTTTTTAAGTAACTTTACGTCCAGCCGAGAAAACTATCTTCGGATTTCCGCAACAGCAAAGATGCGCGAAACGTTGTGTTCCATGCCTATCGCCGCAAAAGTTAAAGACCATTATTGGCCATAATTTCCTGGTACTACTTTTTGCCAAAATGCAGAATGAACTTTGTCTAATTATTAATTTCTGTGAACACACATTTCTTTGTCGAATTACTGATCGAAGCTTCGCCGTTCGTAGATAATAAGACATAGTGGAATTTCTTTGACTTTTTAATTTCTGTGTGAAAATTTCTGTGAGAGAAAATATTCACACAGAAATTTTCACACAATTATTCGTGTGTGATTTTCATCAAAGGCAAAAGTTCACACATTAATTTTGGATAAATTGAGATAAAGCCAATTCAATAGAAGGCACGAGAACACAACAGCGGCTAAGACAAGATTGCTCCTACTCGATCATTGTAACAACTTTTTTCTTAACTTCCATCGCGGTTAGCCGAGCCAACTTTCTCCGAAAACCGCAACCTCGCTTAGCCGCGAAACGTTGTAGGCAATTTTATAATCATTCGTAATAACCTGATTGAGGATTCATGACACGATCAATTCCATCGTCTTTCAATCCTTTTTGTATAGCGTTATGGATACGCAAGAAACTTGGAATTTCGAGAATAGTTTTTTTATAAGTAAATATTAAACTGTCTTTGTCTAAATTAAATGGTGATTGATTACTTGGCCACGACGGATTTAAAGTTGATAATTCGCGTTCGCGACGATTTAGAACGTTCATAATAGTACATACTAACCATTTATCTAGGTATTGTAATTGTTCAATATCATTGATTAAAGGGTAAAAACTCATGATTCCTTTAAATCTCAGAATCTTATATGTGCCGTTTAAATATCGCCTCATCAAAGATTCCGTAAGATTACCGTATAAATATCTTCTAATTTCTGATATCGCGCTAAGAAAATTTTTATCCTTATCATTCTGCGGGAAATTTTGCGGATGAACTCTGGTGGGTTTTAAGGGTTGTAGTAGATTTTTATATAACAAGTAGGTGATTTGTTTCTTTATTTTCCTTATAGATTGATCCTTAATGCTAATATTCTGTGCTGAAATTTTGTATCCTAAAAATTCAATATGCTCTTTGGTATTTAAAAATTCCGATTTCATGTCTTTACTTTGAAGAAGTGAAATTCCATCTGACTTTTTATAATTAATACGAATTCCAGCATCTTCAGAAAAGCTATTTATTATGTCAAACGCCTTCGTTATTTTAGAATAATCTTTCGACCAAATAATAGTATCATCAGCATATCTTGCAAATCGAACACCCTGATCTTCAAGAGATCTGTCCAATTTCCAACAAACGACGTTCGCTAGAAATAAAGAAATTGATGTACCCAATGGAATGCCCTTTTCTCTGTCTGCTAAAAAAGCTTTCATGATTTGCATATCTCGATCGCTCCATAAAAAAGCATTTTGATTTAGTTGACTAAAAAGGTATTCATGATTGATAGAGCCAAAAAAATCTGAAAAGTCAAATTCAGCTACGAAGATTCTAGGAACATGTTTAAGTTCATTAGCGATATCCTGAATAGCATAGTGAATGTTTCTGTCATTTCTATACGCATATGTCAATGAACTAAATCTGTGTTTATTTTTACTGAGCAAGTTATGATAAAACCTATCAGATACCGCAGAATCTTGAATTTGGTAGATGCTAATTTTTCGTTTACCTCCATTTGGTTTAGGAATCTCTTTTAAAAACGGTGGATTTGGTAAATAAGTTCCATCCAAAATTTTCTTGCTTACTGATTTAGCAATTTGTTCTTTCCGCTTATAGACATAAAAAGGGTTATGTTTCCTATCACGTTTCCATTCTTTTGGAACATGTACTTTTTTAAGAGTTGGAACAATATAAATTTTATTTTTTCGCTCTATCGTTAAATGGAGAAAGTTGTGGTAAGTGTTATACTTCTCGCAAAGTTCCCTTGCTTGTTTTTCTATATCTTTTAATAAAAATTTTTCCATATCTATTTTTTATAAACAAAAATGCCCTGCCGAGGCAAGACAAATTCACGGAATGCACAATTAAAAGTAAGCTCTTAATTAATAACCATTTTTTAGAAGAATAATTACACCTTGCTCGAAAGATTCACTTCCAAGCAGTAGTACATTCCGTTAGCTCCATAGGAACACTAAGACAAATATAGTAAAAACTGCCTACAACAGCGGCTAAAAAAAAGCGCTCCATTCAGGTCATTGAACCAACCATTTTTTCAGTAAATTTACGTCCAGCCGAGACAACAATCTACGGAAATCGCGCCTTCTTTTAGCCGCGAAACGTTATAAGCTATGGCCTCGCCCGGCTCCGAACCATAAATAAATACAATTATAAATGATAATTAAAGAAGCAGTTTTAAAAAGCTTAGAGGATATCGCTGGACTCACAAATTATTTGGAAGTCTACAATAATATAGTCCAAAAAAGTTACTTTGATTTTGGAAATGCCAAAACCCCAGCATCTACAATTTCCGCGTCGCTTGGTGATTTTATAAGAAATGGGGATACAAGAGTGAAAAGAATAAAACAAGAAAACGGCT
Source organism: Flavobacterium silvaticum (assembly GCF_012911565.1). Lineage (GTDB taxonomy): Bacteria > Bacteroidota > Bacteroidia > Flavobacteriales > Flavobacteriaceae > Flavobacterium > Flavobacterium silvaticum. The sequence goes on from NZ_JAAMPU010000088.1 coordinate 8,107, forward strand.
CTTATCTTTACTACCTAACGAAAAACGAACAAAATATAGGCATTGATCTTTTATATAGTGAAACCGAGATTGAACCGCAAGTTGCGACTGGAAAAGCTAAGTTGAAAATATATGAAGAGCGCGATTTGCACAAATTGGTTAGTAGCTACTTGAAAAACACAGACATCTATTCCAAAACCATATTTCATGAACAGTCAAATGGCAAAGACAGCAATCAAATTTGGACGCATCCAGATATGGTAGGTATCAAATTTTTGAATCTCCAAACGAAAGCCAGCCAAACATTTTTAAAATCAATTAATAGAGTGGACACATTTAAATTAAGTTCTTATGAACTTAAGAGAGAAATAAATAGTGACAGTGAACTCAAAAAGGCCTTTTTTCAAGCTGTATCAAATTCAAGTTGGGCAAATTATGGATACCTAGTCGCGTTTGAAATTAGTGACAGCCTTACAGAAGAAATGGCACGACTCAATGAATCGTTCGGAATTGGAATTATTGAGCTAAATGCAAATCCATATCAGAGCAAAGTTCTGTTTCCGGCAACCTACAGAAATTTGGATTTCAGAACTATTGATAAACTTTGTAAAATGAATAAGGAGTTTGAAAAGTTTATTGAGAATACAGAAAAATTGATGACTGCTGAGGAACGCTATTATAAAGCAACAGAAAAAGAACTAAACGAATTTTGCGACACATATTTTGAAAGCGATTCAGACATTGAAAAATACTGTCGAGAAAAATATATACCATTGATTGAAAATTAGCCACAGCTTATAACCGCACCCAAGACGCGATTGCTGCTTTCAGGTAATTGAACCAACCGTTTTTCTTTGTACTTTCACGTTCAGCCGAGCCAACTTTCTTCGGAAGTCCGCAACCGCACTTGGCTGCCAAACGTTAGGCGTCATTTTAAAAAAATATGAAATGAGAACCAAATTATGACTTTTAAAAAGTTCGAAAAAATAGTAAATATATGTTTACTCATCTTTGTTTCAATCGCGATTCTTTGGTTTTCTGCAGATATTTTCACGGCAAAAAAAGTTGATTTTGATAACATAACCAAAATCGAAACTGAATTCATAAAATTAGAAAAATACAGGATCGAAGGAAAAATTAGCTATTCATATAACTTATATGTAGGCCAAGACAGCGTTTATAAAATAATTGCAGATAATGTCGATTGTTTTAAGGTTGATTCATTTATGCAAAATACCAATGCCGGAGACTTAATTGAGATTTATATCAACAAAGACAATGGTCTTAAATTTCCTGATTTAAAAAGTGTTTTTGGTCTAGTAAAAAATAGAACAAATTATATTTATTTAGACTGTGTCAATGAAAAAGTTGATAGCAATAAAAAGTTAATCCCAATGATGTTTGGATTTTTTGCTCTTGTCATTATATTGTCAATTCTTTATACAAAAAGCAAAAACAAAGGAAAAACGAACGCCTAACCGCACCCAAGACGCGATTGCTGCTTTCAGGTAATTGAACCAATCATTTTTTCAGTACTTTTACGTTCAGCCGAGCCAACTTTCTTCAGAAGTCCGCAACCGCGCTTGGCTGCCAAACGTTAGCGGTAATTGCCCAATCGCGTAAACAAACAATCATAAGAGATTCAAATTATAATAAAATGAAAATATTAAACGAAAAATACAATTCTGACTTCACAATTGAAGTTGAAACAAATCTCGCTGGA
>NZ_JAAMPU010000089.1 GCF_012911565.1 Flavobacterium silvaticum
CTTCGCCAGTTCGCTTTGCTCGGGTGGGATGCCGCGGTTAGCCCACAGCATGAAACGCCTGGTTGTACACCTTTAGGGCAGCGACCAAAGGAAGCTCGCCCCAAAAACTGCACAACCGGTGGAGGATGCGAGGACTAAGAGTGGGCAGCCTGACGGCGGCAGATGTGTGGCTTCTGTATATGAAATAATTGTTTTCTGCCGCCGGAACGCCCTTTAAATAAAGGGTCTGAATAAAATACTATCGGTGAAATACATTGTTTAAGAGACTAAAAACCCGCTTTTTACCTAAAAATCGGCTTGAACGAGTTTTCAGGTCATTTATCGAAATTATTTCCCACAGGTTAACTGTTGCAGTAGTTTTGGCTCAGAAAATAAAACGAAAGTCATGAACAAATTTCAAAAATCAAACAACACGAACATTCTGGAAAGCAACCTGGATGTTGTAGCGCTTCGCTGGTTTTTTGTACTTGTATTTGTTGTGATGACTTGTTCAGGAGTGTTTGGACAAAACGGTAAAGTGGTTGCTGAAGGGAATGTCGAGAACCGTGAGCAATCGGCATCTGTAGAGAATCGCAATTCTCAAATGGAACTTGTAAAATGGTTCATGGGTTCAAAAGAAATCAACCAGGGTTCAAAAACTCCGGGTTCTACTAAAACGACAACAAAAAAACAAATGATCGAGTCTGGCATGACGCCAAACAGAATATTGAGCCGCACGTTGCTTAAAAAAGCTATGGCATACGATAGTTCGGTAGCTTAAAACGTACAGATTTCGTTATTATAAGTTAGGTTAAGTTAGTTTGAAAAAAGAGCCTCCTGTAACAGGGAGGTTTTTTTATGCTTTTTAATTACAGATGCTGGATTATATTGGCTTTTGTGGGAGCTTTATTGGAACGTGAGAATTATCACACATTGTCAAAAGCAACAGTCTAAGAAGTTGTTGTTCCATATCATTGTTATAAACTATATGGAAAAATTATGATATGTGCAAAAGTCTCGATATTTAAGATTTAACATCTTTTTAAAGGAAATGTAATGTTGATAAGTTCTGTATATCAGACAGTAGAGTATTGGCAAAATATTTTACATTTGGCGCGAGGGTTAATTTTAAGATTTATTTAAATCTTTTTGCAGTTATTTATTCTTTGTTGTGAAATTCATCGATAATTTTAGATGTTTTACCTGAAAAAATGGTAATACATCGAAAAGTTTGGGTTTTGACGACGGCTCCCTGCAATTTATATAAAACTTAATGTAAATTTAACCCCTTGGCGGTTGGCTTTTTAAGCGGCTGTTTATAAGGAGCGGTTTTGCCGTTTAAATGCTTTTAATACCACATTTAAAAAAAAGTGTTATGATGAAAAAATTACTTGCCCAAGGTAATTACTTACAAAAATTCAGTTTCCAATTTTTTGCGCTTTTAGCCATACTGGTTCCCGGATTAAAATCTGAAGCCCAGGTTAGCGGATATTCTTTAGCGCAATCAAATACTGCACTGACCGCTTTTGGTGCTACTGGAACACAATTGCTGACCGGAGGTGCGGGCGTGACTACTGTCAATAAGGTTTATGAGCTTCCTTTAGATGCGACTACTGTCAATTTTACTTTTAATGGCAAGACTTACACTAAGGTTTACGTTACAAGTAATGGTTTTGTGTTTTTTGATCTTACAGCTTTAACGGCCTCGGAGCTTGCTGCTGCTTACACTGAGCTTACGCCTCTTTCTTCTGCAACGGCTACATTTGAAGGAGCTATCTCTGCATTTTCCACCACAACCTCCCTGACTTATAACCTGGCAGGTACCAAACTTTCGTACAGGGTTGATGTCAGCGGTTCAGACAGAATATTAAAAATAGAATGGGTTGTAAAACGGAATGCGAGCGATACAAGTACAAGTATTGCCCAATTATGGCTTTATGACAGTGCTCATGCTACGGAACCGAATAGTATCGAAATGCGTTATGGAAATATCAGTGCGTTGGGATATAGCGGTACAAAAAATCATCAGATTGGATTGAGAGGTCGCGATACTTCCGCTGCAGAGATTCTGAATTTGAGCGATACGGCTGCATGGCCGGTTCTTCCTTCAACATTCCCAACAACGAACGTTTCGACAAGTATCGTACAGACAGGGCCAAGTGCGATTGTCGCCAATTCTGCGAAAGATTTGATTTGGAGGCCGTCAACTTGTATTGCCCCGCCTTTTAGTTATGTCGGTGCAGCTGCCACGACGGCCCAGGTTACTTTGGTTGAACCTGTTCCGACTCCTGCTGCCAGTGCTACAGCTTATTTTTATGAAGTACGTACAAGTGGTACTGCGGGAAGCGGGCCTGGAGGTTTGACTGCGTCAGGGAACTTTGCATCTGTATTTACTCCGACAGTCATTAGTGGTTTAACGGCCAATACTACCTATAGCCTCTACATCAGGACCAATTGTACGCCGACAACCAACTGGTCTTCGGCAACTGTGTTCACAACGCGTTGTACTCCGGATAATCCTGATTATTACGAATACGTAGAAGTTCCTCCAACTGTAGTGCCTGGCTTGCCACCGTGTACGAGTCGCACACAGGAAGGCCAGGGAAATGTATGGGTTACTGCCAATGCTACAGGCGGATCAACCGGGTCTGTAATAAATGGATTTACCGATGAACACCTCGAATACAATAAAAGCACTTTATATTCTGCGGATACCTGGTTTTACACCAAAGGAATAAATCTGACAAACGGAACGGTTTACCGTATCAGTTATTTGTATGGCGGATCTCATGAAACGGCCGCTATCGAAAATAAGATGAATGTGAATCTGAGTACTATTCCTAGTGCTTATGGGATGTCCGCTGCCGGAGGCGGGGTGCCTTTAAAGGATTATACAAGTATAAAGGCTTCCCCTGTTCGTGAAGTTTTCGATTATACTGCTCCGAGTACCAATCCGTATTATTTAGGTTTCCATGCATATTCCGCTCCGGATATGGGTAACCTGTATCTTGATGAGATTTCCATTGAGGTGGAAACGTGTTTCCCGCCTACGAATTTAACTGCCAACGTTCCTGTTTTGCCCGGCGGGACAACAACAGCGACAATAAACTTTACCGCTCCGTCTACACCTCCAGGAAACGGATATGAATATGTCCTGACTACAGATCCGACACCTCCGGGTTACGATACGGTTGGAACAGGAATCATTGCTTCAGGCGCAACATCGCTTACACTTAACGGTTTATCTCCAGGAACTACTTACTATATCTGGATTCGTTCAAACTGTGGCTTTTATCTGAGTATGTGGTCTGATACCAATGCGGGTACGGCAGGTTACCAAGGACTTGCTTTCACTACCAATATCGTGACGCCGCCGGCAGTAATCAATATGACCAGTTCGTCACAAACCTACACTAACTTGTGTAGCACATATACAGGTGGAGTTGCATTCCATGACGGAGGTGGTCCTTCAGGTAACTACACAGATAATGAAACCCGTACTTATACTTTTACGGCAAGTGCAGGGTATACGTTGAAATTGGAATTCGTTTCATTTTCCACAGAAGCTAACTGGGATGGATTAAGTATCTATAATGGTACTGTCCTTCCGGCGAACCTGATAGATTCAGGCCTTCCTGCAGGTTTTGCGACAAGTTGCCCTGCCGGATCGTTTTACGGTACAAATTCACCCGGGACAATTTTTTCAACAGGTACAACGATCACTTTCCGCTGGACTTCGGATCCAAGTATCACATACCCGGGATGGAGATGTTTGATATCATGTGTCAAAGTTCCTGTGATCAACACTATTTCGCCGGCAGATAACAATTGTGGTAGTCCGACTCCTGTAACCATTACTGCTTCTGGTGGAACAGATTTTACGAATCCTGCTGTTACCGGTGTGACTTTCGGAGGTGTTCCTGCAGCGAGTTATACAGTTGTTAATAGTACAACTATTACGGCTACGCCTCCTGCGAACGTTTCTACCGGAGCTATTGGTGTGACCAACAATTCTGGCGGAACAGGCTATAGTTCCCAGATATATACGGTAAATGGTCCACGTCCTACAACCACAGGTGTGACAATATGTGCAGGTGCCTTGTCGGGGCCTACATTGTCGACATCTACTGTTTGTGCTGGATATGCTGTTCCGCCAACGGTTACCGGAGTGTCTGGGCCTAACCAGTTTTACGGAAGCTGGACAGTTTCCAGTCCTACGGCTGACAGACCACAGAATAGTGCAAACTCAACCGTATGTGGTTTTGCCGCAGGAGTTGTGCGTAGTTATGATAAGATAGATTTCCAGGTTAGCCAAAGTGGTACATATACCTTCTTTATGGATACCAATAGTGCCGGTAACGATAGTATGGGATACATTGCCAAAGGTCCGTTGACTCCAGGTACCTGTAACGCAAACTTTGTAATCGGAGATGACGACTCAGGAGGCGGACTACGGCCAAGAATGATTGTAACGCTTACTGCGGGCGTCACTTATTCATTATTCTCGACAACATGGAGTGCAACTTCTTTTGGTACGTACCATTGGACTGTTACTCCTCCTTCTGGCGGAAATATTTGGTTGTTCCAGAATAGCCAGATGCAATGGTATACAACATCTTCCGGAGGTACTGCAATTGGTACCGGCAGTACATTTAACCCGGTTGGTGTAGCGGGTTCAGGATTGGCAGATACCAATACTCCCGGGACATATAATTTCTATGCGGCTTGTTCTTCAAATGCAACATGCCGTACGTTGACTACATACGTAATCAATCCGGCTCCAACAGCTGTAATTTCTCCGGCCAGCGGAACTCTATGTCCAAATACGCCAATACAATTCACTGTAACCGGAACAGCAACTACAAGGGTGTGGAGTTCTTCGGTTGCGAATACATTGTTCCTGGATGCTTTATGTACTGTGCCTTATTCTGGAACCAATGTAGCTTCTGTTTATGTTAAATCACCTTCAGCTGTTACTATCACGGTGAATGGTTCTTATGCGCTGAATTCATGTACGGTTACAAGCACGGCAACCTTCACTACTTCCACAAAAACATGGAACGGAAGCTGGACTCCGGCTGGAGCGCCAACTATCAATGACGGACTTGTCTTCAATAGTAACTATAATGTAAATGCTAACCTAACCGGATGCTCATGCTTAGTCAACAATGGTGCTAACGTAACCATTCCAAATGGGCCATCAGATTTGGGTTATACCTTGACCTTGCAAAATGGTCTTGTTGTAAATACGGGCGGGTCGTTATTGATCGAAAACAATTCAAGCCTGTTACAGAATTCTGATACGGCAGTGAATATCGTAGATGGTACATTCACTTATTTAAGATCTACGACTCAGTTGAAATTGTACGACTACACATTCTGGTCGACACCGGTTTCCCAGCAAAGTTTAGTGGGACTTTCTCCGGCTACGCTTTCAGATAAGTATTTCTATCATAACCCAACTACAAATGCTTATGTATCACTTACGTCTAATTCCATTATGGAAATAGGTAAGGGGTATCTTATCCGTGCTCCTCAAGTTGGCGTTATAGCACCGCCTCAAACTGTAGGCTGGAATGCAAATACGCCTTTTACGGCAATTTTTGAAGTGACTGCTGCTACAACAGGTAAGCCTAACAATGGGCCTTATACCGGAATCCCTGTTCAAAAGACAGGTGCCAATGTCTACAATTTGCTTGGAAATCCATATCCAAGTGCTATTGATGCAGATGTGTTTTTGAATCCGTCAGGTGTAAATGCCGGGGTTACTGATGGCACTATGTATTTCTGGACGCACAATACACAGGTAAATGGAAGTGGTAACTACGCAAGCAGTGACTACGCTATATACGACTACACCGGTGGAATAACCGCTGCAGGTGGTGGTACGGGTAATACGAATGTTCCGGATGGCAAGGTAGCCGCTGGACAGGGATTCTTTGTCAAGCGTCTGGCTGCTGACCCTGATGGTATCAAATATGCACAGTTTACCAATGCTATGCGTGTAGCCGGCCAGAACACAATGTTCTTCCGCACCGCATCGAACAATGACTCTATCCAAAAGCACCGGGTTTGGCTTAATCTAACAAATGCCGATGGTGCTTTCAAGCAAACATTGGTTGGTTATATCACTAATGCAACAAATGATAAGGAGACGTATTACGATGCTGAAATTGTCGAGGCCGGAAATGTTGTGAGTCTCTATTCTATAAACGACACCTATAAATTAGCTATACAAGGCAGGGCTTTGCCTTTCGATGTGAATGATGAAGTGCCACTCGGATTCCGTTCCGATATCACAGGAGCTTTTGAAATCTCTTTGGCTAATTTCGACGGATTATTCGGTGGTCAGGATGTCTATCTTGAAGATACATACCAGAATGTGATACACGATCTTAAGCAATCGAGCTATTCCTTCACTACTGTCGGTGGAACTTTTGAAGATCGTTTCATTCTTAGATACACGACTGAGGCTTTGGGTATTTCAAATCCTAAATTCGATGATAGTTCTGTGATTGTATATAAATCTGGTGCAGCTAATGTTGTGGTATCAACAGGGGCTAATAACATGAAAAAAGTTGCGATTTATGATGTTCGTGGCAGACTGTTAATCTGGAAAGATAACATAGATGCAACCGAAACCACTTTTGAACAATTGCCTTTTGCAAGCCAGGTTTTAATGGTTCAGGTGACTTCTCAGGACGGAAGTATAGTTACTAAAAAGATAGGGTTCTAAATAATTCCTAACGTATTGATTAAGCCCAGGATAGAAATATCCTGGGTTTTTTTATTCCTTTTAGTTAACAATTTGAAAACAATAGGGTAATTCACCGCAATTGTGTGTATTTCATCGGTTTTAACTAAACGCTTTAGCAATCATTTAACACAAATTGTTAAATTAACTGTTCCTATTTAACTCAATTTTTAACTCAATTATTAATTATGATGTACAATTACCATTCTCGAGGCCCGGGTAATTCCTGGTCCGAAAAGGAAAGGTTTGGCGTCGGAAGTCCTCCGCCGTTAATCGACCCGGGAAGCAATTCCCTAATGAAGTACGGACTGTTCAAGTCCTGGCTTTCTTTTGTGTTGTTTCTCTTTATGGGCTTTACAGGCTTTTCACAGTCAGTAGCGACCCAGACAATTACTGGTAGCGGTGTGGATTCTACCAATCCTCAGTTGGTCATCACGCCTGCTAGTATTACCGTAAATGAAGGGCAACCCATTCAGAATATTGTCATTACCGGGTTTACCACTCATTACAATTCTTCGACTGGAAGTTCAGATTATTGTGATGAATGGTACAATTTTGATTTATCTGTTACCGGCGGAACCAGTGATGGTACATCGGTTACGGGAAGTTGTGATTTTAGTGGAACCAACGTAACCGGTTTTAGTAATATCACAGTTACCGGGCATGACCTTGATGCGTGGAGTGACACGGTGTATTTTGATGTTACTTTCGAAGTGACTTATCAAACGCCTAGTTGTGCGACACCTAGTTCGGCCGGTATTACGGTTTCAAACCTTACGGCAACATCTGCCGATATATCCTGGGCTGCTATTTCTCCAGCTCCGGGAGTAGGTTATTTATATACCGTATCAACTTCTGCAACTCCTCCAGCTAATGGATCGGGAACGCCAACTACCGGAACTACTGCTTCAGTGGGCTCCCTCACGGGAGGTATCCAATACTATTTCCATCTTCAGCAGGAATGTAGTACGGGAGTTTACAGTGCTTTTGCAACCCGGTCATTTATATACAGGTTAGGCGATAATTGCGACAGTGCAGTCAACCTTGCGACTTTGACAAGTCCGTATACGGGTGATACAACAGGAATGGCTAACGATTTTACAAATAGCTGTGCCGGAGGGAATACGTCTCCGGATATGGTATTTTATCTCGACGTGCCAGCCAATTATACATTGGTGATTGGTCAGACTGAAAATGCATATGATTCCGAAAATACTCTATTCTACGGTGGTTCATGTCCTGGAACGACTCAGATTGCCTGTTATGATGATTCTGATACCACAACGAATACGTGGACAAATACAACAGGATCACTTCAACGCATCTATTGGGTGCAGGATGGATACTTTGACGAGACTAACTTCGGAACGTTTACTTTGGCCTGGACGCTTACGGCTCCTCCGACATGTATACCGCCTTCCGGTGTTACATCTACACCTTCCGCTACAACAGCAGCTATTTCATGGTCGGCTTCAGCGTCTGCTCCAACCGGAGGATATGACTATGAGCTACGTACAAGTGGAGCTGCGGGCAGTGGAAGCACCGGATTGGTCTACTCTGGCAATACGGCCGGTTTGACTTACAATCCATCGGGTTTGACAGGAACAACTGCATATACTTTCTATGTCAGAGCTCATTGTAGCAGTGAAGATCAAAGTACATGGGCATCAAGTGCATTCACCACATTGCTTCAAAACGACAATTTCGCGAATGCAATTGCGGTAGCTTGCGGTTCTACAACAACAGGAAATACTACAAATGCAACTCCGGATCAAAGTAATCCAGCTGTTTATGGTGTTGCGGCGTCTACTACATCGACACGTAACATTTGGTATTCCTTCACCGGATCGGGAGCTCCTCAATCCGTAACTGTCTCTCTTTGCGGTTCGTCGTATGATACCGCAATACTTGTGGCTACGGGAACTTCAGGAAACCTTACCTATATTGCCGGAAACGATGACAGCTGTGGTAATCAATCTGAACTCAATTTTACGTCAGATGGAACTACTACTTATTATATAATGGTTCGTGGTTACGGTGATTTCAGTTATGGTGCATTTACTATGGCGGTCACTTGTGCTGCGGCTTGTACGCCGGTTGCTTCGAATGACGACTGTACGTCTCCGATTGCCGCTACGGTAGGGACAACTCCATTGGCAACGAATAACTCTTGCGCTACACCTAGTACGCAGTCTTATCCGACTTGCGGAAGCCAGTTTGCGTCTTACTATGATACCTGGTATTCATTCAATTCCGGAACAAATACCGTATTGGAATTCTCTACTTTGGGAACTTCTCCTGTAGTGGTAGGGTATGCTGTATATTCAGGTACTTGTACGGGTCTGACCCAAGTAGGTTGTAGTACGACAGGAGCGGCTGGTAATGTGACCCTGACTGCAAATACAAACTACCTGGTACGCGCATTTTCTACATCGCCTACGGCCAGAGGGAACTTCAATTTATTAATAAAGGTTCCTTGTTTGCCACCTACAGGTTTGACAGCATCAAACGTTACTGCGACTACAGCTGATTTGAGCTGGACTGCTCCGGCAACTGCTCCGGGTTCAGGATATGAATATGCAGTAACTACATCTTCTACACCGCCTGCTTCGGGAACGGCTACATCTGCTACATCATATGCAGCAAGTGGTCTTACAGGAGGGACATTTTACTATCTGCATGTACGTTCGGTTTGTGGAGCGGGCGACTTTAGTCCGTGGGTAAGTCTTACTTTCAGGTATGTAGTAAACGATGTTTGTTCCACAGCCATCGATCTTACACCATTGACAAGTCCGATAGCCGGAAGTACAATAGGTGCGAATGATTCTTATTCTCCTTCATGTAACTCGACCACTACAGGAGATGTTGGGCCTGATACCTTTTACAAAATCACTGTTCCAAACGGTTTTACACTTGTAATAGGATTGACAGCATCTGATTATGATTCAGTACACAGCGTGTATTATGGAAGCTGTTCTTCAGAAACGAGTATAGTTTGTACTGATACCGAAGTGACCAACCATACCTGGGTGAATACCACAGGTTCGACCCAAACCGTTTACTGGGTACAGGATGCTTGGTATACAGGTTCCGGAAATTATACTTTAGCCTGGACACTTACACCGCCAGCTATATCGGTTACGAGTTTTACGCCAACTGTAATTTGCGATTATGCACGGACATCTACAACTGTAACGCTTACAGGATCTAATTTCACAGGAGCTACATCTGTAACCCTTGGATCTGAATCTCTTCCTTTTACTGTGGTTAACAACACTACGATCACTGTGAGCCTGACTACGTCGTCAGTTACAGGAACGTTTACTGTTTATAACGCACCAAACGGAACATCGGCTACCAATTCTACTCCGTTCAACATCACTATCAGCCCTGTTGTTGAGCCGATCACTGGTCCTTCAACTGTTTGTACAGGTTCTACGATTACACTTGCAACAGCTTCAAGTGCCGGTACATGGTCAACATCTGATTCGGGTATTGCAACTGTTACCGGAGGATTTGTAACAGGTGTAGCTGCAGGAACCGCAACCATATCTTACACGATTACGGAAAATGGTTGTACTACTAGCCAATCAAAAACAGTGACTGTAAGCCCTGCATTGGTTTCAAGTGATCCTGAAAGCCTGAATGTTTTGGTCGATACGCCTGCATCTTTCTCTGTAAATACATCAAATGCCCAAACTTTCCAATGGCAGGTTTCGTCTGACAATGATTCATTTACTGATCTTTCTGCAAGTGCAGTTTATTCAAACGTATCAGGAAGTGTACCTACAGGAGGTGTTGTAACATTGAACATCAGTTCTGCTACAGCTGACCTCGATGGTCTTTACTATCGTGTAGTGCTTACCGGTATTTCGCCATGTGATGATTACACCTCTGTGGGTGCTATGCTTAATGTAGGTGACATTGGGATAGAGCCTGGTACACCGGCTCCGGTTACACTTTGTTCATCCGGAACAGGAGTGGCTCAATTTACAGTTCAGACTTCCGGTGACGTGAATTTCTGGAACTGGTATGTAAATAAGAACCTCGGAGACGGTCCTGAGCCTATTAATAGTGTTGCAGACGGATTGACATACGATACTTCTGTTGACGGAACATTGACGGTTTCAGGAATTACATTTGCCAATAACGGATGGATTTTCTATGTTGAAGTAGGAAATACCGAGGTTGAGGGTTCTGTATTTGCCAACGCGACACTTACGGTTAACCAGGCTGTTTCCATCGGAACCCAACCTGCAAACCAAATTGCGTGTGGTAACCTGTCCGGCTCCAAAACGTTCTCGGTTGCAGCAACTGGAACAGGCTTGGCCTATCAGTGGCAATATTCTGCGACTGGGGCAGCCGGAACATTCTCTAACCTTCCGGCAACACCACCTGCTGGAATAACTTATACTGCGGGTACATCCACTACAAATGCACTTACTGTTAATTATACTGCTGCAACTCCTGCAGGATTCTATTATTATCAGGTAGTGGTGAGTGGAGCTTCACAATGTTCTCCGGTTACGTCTAACCCGGTATCATTGCAAATCAGTTTGCCTACAATCACGGTAACACCAGCCGCGGGCACTGTATGTACTCCATCTACAGGAGTTTTGCTTACAGCGTCAGGTGCTGTATCTTATACGTGGTCACCGGCAACGGGTCTTTCTGCTACCACTGGGTCTTCTGTAACAGCTAATCCGGCTTCGACTACTACATATACAGTAACAGGACAGGATTCCAACGGATGTTCGAATACTAAAACGGTTACCGTTACAGTTGCTCCGACACCGACGGTTACAGTATCGGCAACTCCGACATCTTTATGTTCGGGTGCTACGACACAGTTGGATGCTGTGACTCCGACTGTACCAACACAAGCTTCGAATTATAGCTTTACTGCTGTTGCCGGAACATTTACACCTTTGACAGGTGCAACGGCAACTTCTTTGGGTACAACAGATGACGATGTGCTGTCAAGTGCCTTCAACATCGGCTTTAGTTTCACCTTTAGTGGAACAGCCTATACCCAGATTGCTGCCAGTTCTAATGGACAGTTGATTTTTGGTACGGCAGGAAGCCAGAGCGCTACTAACGATCTGGCATCTACAACTTCATCTTACAGACCGTCTATTTTGGCGTTATGGGATGATATTCAGTTAACTTCTGGTGTCAAATACAAATTGGAAGGAAGTGCTCCAAACCGTGTTTTAACGGTAGAGTGGCTGAATGTAGAGTGGAATTACCAATCAAATACCGGTGTATTGTCATTCCAGGTGAAACTTTATGAGACTACAAACGTGGTTGAAATGGTCTACCGTCAGGAATCTACAGCATACAGCGCAGGTACTACAGGTGGTGCCAGTATCGGTTTGATGGGTACAACATCTGGTAATTTCTTGTCGCTTACTTCTTCAGGTACCAATCCTGGAACAAGTACTACTACAGCTACAAATAATATTACGGCAAAACCTGCTACGGGTCAAATCTATCGATTCACTCCGCCGGTTATCCCAACGTATACGTATGCCTGGACATCTACGCCTGCCGGATTTACTTCTACATTGAAGAATCCTGTAGCGACAGTGACTGGAAATACAACGTATAACGTAACAGTAACTAGTAATTCAGGATGTCCTGTGTCTGGTTCTGTTGCTGTCACAACTATTTCCGGTGCAACTATTACGACTCAGCCAGCTCAGTCAACCATTACCAACTGTCAGGGAACAGGTTTCTCTATAACCGCTGCGGCTAGTGGGCCTGGTTTGACATACCAATGGCTTAAAGACGGAAGTCCTGTAACTGGAAATGCGACTGCTACCACAGCTACACTGACCGTTACGAATGCCAATGCATTGCCTGCCGTTTCAGGAGTTTATACACTACTTGTAACTCCGGGATGTGGTGCTACTGCTACAACTAACCCGGTTACGGTTCTTATTAACCCGACTCCGACTGTAACTGCGCCAGCGGCTAAAGTTTATTGTGCTGGTTCAACTGCTCCGGCTATTGTCCTTGCAGGAACTCCGTCAGGTGTTTTGTATGACATCACTGGCGGTGCAGCAATCGGTCTTGCTAACCAGACAGGAGTTGCCAGTATTCCTGCTTTCACAACTATTGCAGGTAGTGCTACGATTACCATAACTCCTAAGGCAAATGGTTGTACGGGAACAGCGGTTACTTACGGTATTACCGTAACGCCACAGGCTGCAGCGATTACGCTTACTCCTGGAACGGCTACAATTTGTGAAGGTGCCATACAAGCTCTTACGGCGGGTAACTTTACTACTACAGGTACTGGGACTTTTGGTACGGGAACGACTGCTCCTGGCACCACAGCGTATCCAAATCCGTTGAGTGCATATTACGGTGGCGTAAAACATCAAATGTTGTTTACTGCAGCTGAATTGAATGCACAAGGATTGTTTGCCGGAAGTTCTATAGGCTCATTGAGTTTTTATCTGAACAATTTTGCGGCAAATGCCTGTACCAATTTTACCATCCGAATGGGAACTACAACAAATACAGCGTTGACCGGATTTGTTTCAGGAACGTCCACTGTATATGGTCCTACTACGTTTACACCTTCGGCTACAGGGTTGGCAACATTTACTCTTGTGACTCCTTTTGTATGGGATGGAACTTCCAACATTATTGTTGAAACCGTGCATAACGCCGGTAACACTGGTAATGGAAGTGGAACAAGGACAAGGACGTCAACTACAGCTACCAATACCGTTTATTATGGAGCGAAAGATAGCGTCGCCGGCGGAATTGCAGGCTTTGATGCTCTGGTTCAGGCAGATTATGGAACTTCAGGAGCAAGTAACTCAAGACCTAATATGACTTTTGGGTTTACAAATGCAAATGCTCCGGTATGGTCGCCTACCACTGGTCTTTATACAGATGCAGCTGCTACGACCGCCTACACAGGCGGAGGCAGGGGTGTAGTATATGCAAAACCATTGACTACGACGACTTATACAGCTACGTCAACTTCAGGAGGCGGATGTACTCAAAGTGCTACTTCTGTAATCACTGTTAATCACAATTATCCATTCTATGCAGATGCAGATCATGATGGATATGGTGCGGGATCTTCTGTAAGTGTGTGTGCAGTCAATGCTACTACACCTCCTTCAGGATACTCGTTGAACAATACAGATTGTGATGATGCAGATGCTACTAAGTGGCAATCGACTACATTATATGTAGATGCAGATTTCGATACGTATAGCTCAGGAGCTACAGCTACCGTTTGTTATGGTGCTACAGTTCCTGCCGGATATGTTGCTGCTCCTACAGCCATCGACTGTAACGACGCGGTCGCAGCCATCAACCCAGGCCATGCCGAGGTACTGTACAACGGTGTCGACGACAACTGCGACGGCAACCTCGACGAAGGCTTCCAGCTGCTTTCCAATGTGATCACCGCACA
>NZ_JAAMPU010000090.1 GCF_012911565.1 Flavobacterium silvaticum
ACACAGGTAGGCCAAACCGAAAGAACCCTGTACCTCGACGGCTTCCAATACGTAGACGATGTCCTGCAGTTCTTCCCACACCCCGAAGGCTACGTGCGCGCCACCCCGAAGGAAAACCCCGAGGAAGGCCAATCCGAATATGATTTCAGCTACGTGTACCAGTACAAAGACCACTTAGGGAACATAAGGATGAACTACGCCTATGACTTCGTCGACGGGGAAACGAAGATACTCAACGAAGACCACTACTACCCTTTTGGATTGAAACACTCCAATTATTCAAGCGGGAAGAAAGACTTCGCCCGAGAGGAAGAACAGCTCATGATCAAGCCGACACCTTTTGGTGAGGAGAATCCGTATCTTTATAAATACAATGGGAAGGAGCTTCAAGACGAGTTGGGGCTTAACTGGTATGACTTCGGAGCGCGAAATTATGACCCTGCAATTGGGCGATGGATGAACATTGACCCTCGTGCGGAGAAATACCAAAGTGTTTCAACCTACAATTACGCATTGAACAATCCAATGTATTATGTAGACCCCAATGGCGAAGATATTTATCTTCATTATTATCTTCGTAACAATAATAAAGATGGGAAAAAAGATGCTGAATCAGACAAAATGTTCTGGCAGGCAGCACTAACCAGAGGCCTTGACTTTCTGAACAGCGGTGAAGGAAATAGTGACGACATTTTAATTATGAGAGGTATCGATAGCATGGACGATTTGGAATCTACTATCGAAAGCGACATCGCCGACAACAAAGACACTTATGGCAAAACCGCCGAATTTGGACTGTGGTCTCATAGTGGTTTAGATGGGCCGTTTAGAGAAAATACGAATGGAACTTATGACCAATTGAGTGTTGCTAATTGGGGTAAAATAGATTTTAACTGGGGTGACAATGCGAATGCAAGATTTTACGGTTGTCGGTCTGGAAAAGACCCAGACCTAAATGCGGATAGAGCATCGAACGGTACGAATGAGTTTTCATTTGCTCAAAGTCTTTCCAGTATGGCGAATATGCGAAATGTTACGGTTTGGGGACAGACCGAAAGGTCTTGGCCTTCTTCTTATACAAATGTTAGAAGTCAAGAAAATACAGGTTCAACTTATATGGTAGGTAGCAAGAAAGCATCATCTGGAATTCAAAATTTCATAACCGCATTCAACACTACTGTTTTAGGACAACCTACCTATGCCTATCCGATGGCCACATATCAAAATGGACGTTTTACAGGATTAGCACAACAACCAGGTGCCGTAAAAAAATAATTATGAAGAAAAGGAAAATTATTTGGGTCATAGTCATCATACTATGTTTGTTCATTTTAGACAGATTTTTCTGGATGCCTGAACGAGCAGAGAGATTATGGCTCAACGAAAGAGGGCGTAATCTTGGCGACCCAATTGCGTACAATCAAGATTTCACTATTGAAGGGAATAGAATTCTTTTTAAGGACAATAAGGATAAAGAGAATTTTCCAGCGGTGCATGAGAATCGAAAAAGTGAGTTTTATTTCGCAGGTTGTTATTTCGGAAGTCTGTACCTGTATGATTTAAAGCGCAAAGAGATGATTGTATATTCGAAGAATTAGTAAATGCCTCGCCGGATCGGCGAGGCATTTGTTTATATAGATGAGAAAAGCGGGTTAATACGGAAAACCGTAAAAATTATTACACTTGACTCCTTAAGTTAGCTTCAATTTTATTTCATTAAGAAAGTGTCATGAAAATAGATGTCCATGTACATACCAGAAAAGTAAAATCTGGAGATGCGGTTACAAGAAATATCGAAACGCAAGAATTTGCCGATATTTTAAAAAATACGGATGTTAAAATATTGGCGATTACCAATCACAATCATTTCGATTTAAAACAATTTGAAGAGTTTAGAGATGGTGTATCGACTGATTGTCAAATTTGGCCAGGTATCGAATTGGATATACTTGAAAACGGTGTCCGCTCGCATCTATTGGTTATATGCAATCCAAAGAACTACGTCCAGTTCAACGAGAATGCGGAGTCGATATTAAGTGGTAAAAATCCTGACACATTTACAATCTCTCTTGAGGAAGTCGTTGAGAAATTTGATGCTTTAGATTGTGTGTATATTGCTCATTATCGGGTTAAAAAGCCAGACCTCGGTGATGCTGAGCTTGAGCATTTAGCTCAGATTGTTTCCAACTCAAAACGTATATTGAAGGAAGCTACAAACGCAATTTCAGTTGGCATCTATATAAGCCACGGACATAATTCGATATATGGAACTGATATACATGATTGGAAAGATTATGTAGAATTGTCTAAAACTTTACCAGAGCTGCGGCTTCCAGTAGAAAGCTTCGAGCAATTCTGCTTACTGTTAGAAAAGGATGAGGCAACTATAAACACTTTGCTTGATAAGAAGGTCAAGGAGAATATTGAAATAGTACCATTCACGGCGGCCGAGCTAATACGATTGGACATTTATAACGATATTAATATTCTATTCGGGTCGAAAGGGACTGGCAAAACCGAAATTTTAGAATCGCTTTCAAAATACTATAATTCAAAAGGATATAAAACACACGTTTACAAATCAAATGATGCGCATTTGAATGATGTGTTTGATTTGAAAGGCAGCAACTTCAACGTCAACGTTCCAGAATTTGGTATAGGAGAATGCTTAGACGAAATAGCATTTCTCAAAGAAGTGACAGAAGAAGAAGTCACGAGCTTGACAAAGTATAAACTTCACTTTTCCGTTGAGGAAACAAACAAAATATCGCAAAAACTAAAGATTAAGAGTATTAATCAAGAAGACGAAACGAACTCCCTGCGCAAACTCAAGGACGTAAAAGAAATATATGATGAGTTCGTCTATTTTATTGAATATATAGAAGAAAACGAGAAATTAAAAGAGTATATAGACCAGCCTCTAATAGATGAGTTGATTCAGATTCTCGAAAAATTTATATCCAAATTAATCGATGAAACCGAAAATAAATTTGTCGAATCAAAAAGCACGTACCTTCTAAACCACATCATAACCACTTTTTTAAACGAAATTTCAAAGAAAACGGGGCAACCTCCCAAACCCACTAAAACAGGATTTGCGGAATATTGCCGAAATAGGATTAAGATTGAATTGGCCGCGAAAAAGATTCTGAGCAACATTAAAACCGCTATCGCCCCTATTGAAGAATATGCAGGAAGTTTGGGAGAAAAAGGTGAGTTGATGTGTCAAACCAATCTTTTTATCCAGAATGGCAACTTTACAGAAAGTAACTATTCGTCTGTCAAAAATGTAAAGAAAACTCCGCAGAAAGAATTTGTTCGCGAACTCAAGTCAATTTTAGCTCACATCTTCTCAAATGATTTGTTTGAAAAAATTGCCAAAATGAATGACATAGAAGGGGTCGAGTCTATAAATACGGTAAGCGATTTGCTTTTAAAATACAGACACTTTACACTTAATGGAAAACTGTATTCTCCATCAAATGGCGAATCATCAATGATTTTACTTCACAAAGAGTTAATGGATGAAAAGGACATCTATCTCATTGACGAACCCGAAAAGAGTTTAGGAAACGACTATATAAATGACGTTATAGTACCTTTATTAAAAGAGAAAGCTCTACTTGGAAAAAAGGTCATCATTGCAACTCATGATGCAAATATTGCTGTGAGAACTTTGCCATACAACTCAATTTACCGTTTACATGACCAAAACCAATATTTTACTTTAACAGGAAACCCATTTTCTAATTCGTTAAAGTGCATATATGGGACAACACCTGACTTAGATTGGAAAGAAATTAGTATGAAAACTTTAGAAGGCGGTAAAGCAGCCTTTGGAGAAAGAGGAAAAATTTATGGAAACTAAAAAAGCGACAATTAGAAGAGATGCCGCCAATGCCTTTTTGGTATTAGATGTGTCGAATGCTCCGTTAGAAATTATTTTGACTGACGATAATCCAAATAATGTGAAATCAGTTTTTAATGTTTTACTAAAAGAACTTAAAGGCGGGGCTATTGAGTTTGAACTTGAAGATGACAAAGAAGACCTATATCGCCATATTTGTACAGAATACATTTCACAGCTCAATGGGGAAATGAAAGCTATTTATCAGGAACTCGATGATTACGATTTATTGGAAGAAGAGGATGATGAATAAAACGTTTCCGTTTTAAACTACGCAAGTATGGTTTGAAGCCAAGTAATACGTTTCTAAATTGTCTATTCGACTTTATGATCCTCAGCCTTCCGGCTGAGGATTCTTAAAGTCGTTTCTTTTTAGTTTTGATACCTCTGGTCAAGACTTCCCGCATTGGTATACTCGCCTTTGATGTTATACATAAATCTGGTTACTTTGTTGGGATGCAATTCCTCATCTGCATCGGCGAACTTTCTCATCGTTCTAAGTACAATATCCTCTCTTGACTTTTGGCTTATCATGTGTCCACCCGATTTTTCCTGAACGATTGGTAACATAGCGTCGAATAATCGAGGGAACTTATAGAGCTGGCGAATCTGTCCCAAGTTGATAGGCAGCTTCGTCTTGGTCGTCGGTTGCTTTGGTAGCTTTCGGAGGATTGCGGTTTCGTCGATAGCGGTAATAATACCGCTTAGCAGGTCAGTATTGAGCGCATCCAATACTTTTTCAAAGTGATTTTCGTGTTCGCTTGCAGCAAGATATTTCAAGATAAAAAGTGCTTCATCCTCGTTTATCCCTCGACCTTGAAATGTAGTTGGAGTGTCTTCTACTAATGATGATTCCAGAACCTCAACCGCTTCGCTTGTTGGAGTTGTTACCTCATCTGTCCCTGTGAGGTTGCCGTACTCGCTGATGATATAGTAATTACCTCTGTTCAGTTCTTTTCTTCTTAAATAGCCGCATTCTTCGAGTTTTTTGAGTGCGTTCTGTATGGTCTTCTTTTCCATTCCGAGCCTGTTTACCAGAAGGGTCAGGGATAGCCTGAAATGGTCGGCATCCATAAGGATGCAAAGCATTACCCTGAATGCGGTCGAGCTTAGCCGCTTGTCTAAGAGAATTGAGTGATGCACGGTTGTGAATGCGCCCGCTGTTGGGGCTTTTCTGATGACTTTCTTGTTGGTCATGGTATTCCTGTATTTGTCTTTGTCGGTGTCCCAACTTATTCCCTGTGTTGTTTGCTCGGTACAGGAAGCTGGCGGCGAGACCCGCCAGCAACCGAGGTTCTAAAACTATTGGTCTTATGCTCTATATATAATGTAAGCAGCTCGATTTGTAAAGAGTATTCTATAAAAATTGGAGAAATTTTTTTAAAAGGTCAAAACTACCCCTTAGTTGGAATGAAGGTAATAACTACCCCGAATAGGGATAAAAATGACTCCGTAATTGAGGTAAAAAGCGGTACCCTTTACTATAAGAGTAATATAACTGAGACTAAAGACCTTTCTTCGGGATGGGCTTATGCCCATTCCCACGAAAGGATAAGATGAGCAGCCTACGGCCAGAAGGAAGACAGTCCAACTCCAAGCCCGTAGGGCGTTAACTCTTTACAGTATAGCCCAACTACCCCGAAGGGGCTTTGCCTTCGGAAGAAGGTCTTGGAATCAGTCCAACGGAGCGGAGCGACCAAGTAATAAGAAAGCTCGGCAAGATGGTGCTACGCACCTCATCCAACTTGCGGAGCAATGCCAAACGAGGCCATAAGACCAGCTAAACCCCGTCCAACTGCGGCGCAAGCCGCCCAATCCGTACCCGCGTTAGCACGTACTGCGCGACCATAACCAGCGATGAGGCCAGCGTTTGCGCGGGTTTACCTCCAAAAAGTCGGAGCTGTGAGCGGATTGTTCCCCTCCCTGCGCCGGAACGGCGACAGGGAGGCATACCATCCGAAAGTGGTTTCGCGTTTCCGCTCTTAGATAGTAGGCAATTCCAAGTGGTCTCGGCCAGTTCGGATAGGCGAAAAAAATTCTGAAAAAATTTTACGGTCAAAAAAGTAAGACCCGTTGCAAGTCGAGTATTTATAGAGAAATAGACAGCATGAAAGTTATAATGACCATCGACCAACTACGTCGCATCTTGGAGAGACCCGACACGGTCGCAAAATTTCCGATTACGGCTGACCTGAGCAAAGTCTCAAAGGGTGAGCTAAAGGAGCTTATCGAATTGTTGAAAGAGAAGAAAAGGAAGGGCTAACCCTTCTTTGTTATTTGCAGACCTTCCAGAAGTTCGGAAGGCGTTACGCCGATAGCGGCGGCAATCCTTAATAGTGTTGTATATCTAATGTCCTGTGTACCTCGGATATACTTGCGTAGGTTTGTTGAATCCAAGTTGGCATCATGTGCCACGTTCATTGTCTTTAGCCCCTTTTCTTTAATGAGGTTCTTAATTCTGTCCCCTAATTCAGTTAGTTCATTTGTCGGTTGGTTTTCCATGAGAGGAAGTTATATTAACCTCATCGAGTACAATATATCTTATAAAACAGGTTGTTTTTAACCTGTTTATTTCGTATATTTGACTACCAAACCGATAAAACATGAGAGAATGGATTGTTGACCTTTATCCGAAAGGCGGAGGTCTAAGAACGGCAACGCGGGTCTTCGCTGCCAACCAGTCGGCAGCCCTACTTACCGCTAAAAGAATGAACCCAAACCACAGAACGGGCAACGTTAAACCAACCACCTGACCAATGGCAGCAGAAGAAAAAACGAGCTTCGGGATGAAAATCGCGATGGGCTGGGGAATCCTTTGCCTCGTGTTCGGCGCGTATAAATGCAGCCAATCGGTAATGGGGTCAGATACTAAAGAGACCACCAACACGGAGCAAGCACCAATTGAGCAGACCGTACAAGATAACAAATGCTACGAGTGCGATGGTACTGGCGTGGTCGCTACTTATGGCCTCGGTGGAAACGCAACGGGTAGCAAGACCTGTCCAGCGTGTAAGGGAACTGGCAAAGACGACTAACCGATGGAGACCAAGACCATACCGTTCGCTTCGGGAAGCATCGAGGTGACGGACAGTAAAATATCTTTCCGCTCTGCTGTCAAGGATATAAAGCAATTCCAGTCGATGGAACGCCATAACATGGGACACGTGAACAGCGAGCAGTACACCTATTTAGGTATCATGCCCATTCAGCTTGCGCTTCGGTCGCTGCTGTTCGGCGTGATGCTGGCGGTTATCGCTATCGCCGCAGATATTCAATTCTTTTCGGTCGTTGGCGTTGCGGCCATCGTTTTCGGCCTTGTGACCTTCAACCTCGATTTGTGGGTTGACGGTTTTCTGGGTACGCGGTTCGGCTACCAGCTATGCGCGTACTTCTTCGCGAGCAAAGGCCATAAAATCACCATCCAGAACAACAGCGGCGGCGACCATATCGTTTTCTACGTGGCATTGGAACAGCTCGACGAGGCGATGAAACTGGAATCATACAGGATAACGGAACGGCCAGACACCAATCCAGTACAACCCATCGGCGGCATCCATGACTTGGAGAAGATAAACGAGCTTTACCAGAAGGGCATCCTGACCGAGGAAGAATTTACCCAGAAGAAGAAGCAACTGCTGAACTTATAGAAGACAAACAGTATTATAAAAAACGTTGCGATCCGCAACGTTTTTTTATGTCCATAACTCAGCTAACCCCGCACCAAACCTGGAAAACCAGGATTTTTCTTGCTCATTGAATTCCAGGTCTTTAGGTTTGCAAAGAGGTTTGTAATAAATCACAAACGCACGTTTGAGAATCATAACTTAATACATATACGCCATGAAAACCTATATCGCCTATTACAGAGTAAGCCGAAAAACACAAGGGATAAGCGGACTTGGGTTGTCTGCTCAAAAGACTTCCGTCACCAAGTACGTTACCGCTCAAGAGGGAACTATATTAAAGGAGTACACCGAGGTCGAGACGGGAACGAACAAGCGCGACCGTGTAGAAATCCACAAGGCTATCCAGATGGCCAAGACCGCCGGAGCGGTCTTGGTTATCGCCAAGCTCGACCGACTGGCCAGAAACGTCAGCTTTGTTTCCTCGCTCATGGATGCGGGTATTGAGTTCGTCGCGGTCGATATGCCAACGGCCAACCAGTTCACCATCCATATTTTCGCGGCTTTGGCCGAGCAAGAAGCGAAGCTCATCAGTCTTCGCACCCGTCAGGCTCTGGCCGAGTTAAAGAATAAAGGCAAGCGGCTTGGAAGTCCCCAGAACCTGACCGCCGAGGCCAGAAGCAAAGGCGTATCTATTATAAAGGAGAACGCCATTACCAACGACCGCAACCGTCAGGCTCACTCTATTATATGTAGCTGTAAGGATAAGGGAATGACCTACCGCGAGATAGCAGAACATTTGAACGGTCTGAACTTCAAGACCCGTTACGGGAAGGATTTTTTACCTGCTACGGTTCATCAACTGTACAATAGACTGAATTTACAACATGCTGCATAATGTTTTAAATATATTGAAAATCAATTACTTAATTCGTAATATAAAATTATTTTGTGTTATTAAATCAAATTTTATTTGAAAATACAACAATAATTCGAAAATAATCGCTACATTTGTCATGTAGATTTGAAATTACAACACTATGAGCGATACAGGGAGACATTGGAAAAGCGAAGAACTCATCCTTTTTGGATTGTGGCTTTGGAAAATTGGAGAGTACGGCCACGCCATGCTTTGCATCCATGCTCCCAACTGGGGATTGAAGATTGGTGAACAGCTCAAGCTCACTTGGTCGGACGTATTCGATTTGGAAACAGGTATGCCGCTTGCTGAACTGCCAATGTTTGGAGGAAATAGTAATCGCCCCATCCGAAATGTCGTAAGGGAAAACCTCATTGAGGCGGTAAAGGTGTTGGGTGTAAAGGAAGGTGACGCGCCGTTGTACGTGAACTCGAAGACGGGAAAGCCGCTTACCTCGTCCACGCTTAACCGCGAACTGCAACGATTCGCCAAAATGTACCTTGCCGAAATCAAGCAACGGACGGGGCTTGAGTTCGACCTCAAGGAAATCAAGACCAACGCCTTCGAGATTGCTTTTGCCAAAGACGTGACCCGCGAGAATAATTACATCAAGGAGATTTACCCAGTCCTTTCGCGATATATGGGACATCGCACGGTAAAAGATACGATAGCCCTATTGGAGGAAGAGCCAGGAAAACCACACTCGTTAGAAATCCGCTTCGACCACATCAAGGACAACACGCCGCTATCGGACGGCAATCTTTGGAACGACAAAGAAAAATTGAACCGATACTTAGAGCGCAACCTCTACTTAGGAATAGAGGAATAAGCTAAACCCTTAAAAATTAGATTGAAAATTTTCGGAAACACCCGAAACGGGACATCCATGCCCAAACCGAACGATTAACCAGTAAATGAATGCCTATGAAAACACTTGACCAACTTTTCCAATCCTTCGAGACGGGAATCCGAAGCTCGAAAGCCAGCAAGCCGAAGGAATACCTTCAAAGCATCGGATTGGATTACAACACACAACGCATCGGCTTCATTTCTGGTCAGTTCCACCACCGCGCTACACAGGAAATCAAAGACCATTACGAGAGCTTGGGGCTTCTTACCAAAAGCACCGCCGCCGTTCGGGACGATAGCATGACCGCTTACACCGCCTTTGGCCGTTATGGTATCGTGTTCCCACTCATGGATGAGAGCGGCGAGGTTGTGAACCTCTTTGCCATCCGCTTTGAAATGGCCACGCCCAGAGAAGAATACCTCAACGACAAGGGGATTTATCCGAGCCACCCGCCACCGACGACCAAGCGGCTCTATATCGCCCCTTCGATAGTGGACGCGGCCAGTCTCATACAGTCCAAGAGCCTTGAGAACCGCGATGCCGTAATAGCCCTGCACGATGGGAAGCTGTTAGCGCAGCACCAACAAGCTATCCAATCCCTTGACCTTTCCGAAATCATCATCCTAAAACCTTAAGCCCATGCAGCATCTTATCACACAGTTGGAAGCCTTAAAGCCAAGTGCCAAAATCTCTACCGTCCAGCTCCCAGACGGCCACACCCTCAACGATATGTGGGTGAACTACGGGCGCGAGGCCATCACGCAATTGCTCGGAGAGGTTCAGCTATCCAAGCCAGAGGCCGAAAAGCTCGAAACGGTCAACGATTTCAAGATGGGTTATAAGGGAAAGGCCGCGCAGTATTTCGTGGTCGGGAACATTCCCAGCGACATGGCCAGTATGCGCATCGCCCTTCATGTGGTCGATTACCAGACCCAGCGCAAGCAGCGCATCAAGGTTGACCTCTACGACTTTACAAGCATCCAGTTCCAATGCAGGGAGCTGTCGGACAAGTTCGGTTTTGGGTACAACCTTTTGGAAGGCGACATGATGCAGCTTACCGAACTTCTGGAAACCCATAGGGAACAGCTCTTTTTCGAGCAGAACACGACCATGACCCAGAAGTATTCCGAAAAGGAACTCACGCCGAGAGCTGGGGAGAAAGCGGTCGCGTTCCTGACCGAGCCGAACCTCATCCAGAACATTGACGGTCTTCTGGAACAGAGTGGCATTGTTGGGGAACAGGTCAACCGCCAACTGCTATTCATCATCGCCTCATCCTATAAGAATTCCAACCCGCTGCACGCGATATTACAGGCGAGCAGCGCAAGCGGAAAAAGCCACCTCATCAACTCGATAGCCGAGTGCGTCCCGCAGGAAGACCTCAAAAACAATACGAGCTTTTCCAGTAAGTCCCTGTACTACCAAAAGGAAAAGGAATTGATGAATAAGCTGATGGTCATTCAGGATTTCGACGGAATGGATGAGCAAGCCCAGTTCGCTTTCAGAGAATTGCAGAGCAATAGAAGCCTGATGCGGGATTCTGCCGAAAAGAACAAGGTCGGAAAGATAAACGCCACCCAGAAGATGGTCGTTGCCCACTTCTCAAGCCTCGCGGCCACGACTAACCTTGAAATCTACACCGACAACGCCACCCGCTCGATAATGCTGGGTGTGGACGAGAGCGAAACCCAGACCCTACGCATCATCCAGCGACAGAACCAGAAACGCGCGGGGTTGGTGAGCAGCGAAAACGAGCAAGCGGCAAAGCAACTACTTCGGAACTGTATGCGGGTGCTGAAACCCTATGCCGTGGTCAACTACTTTGCCGACAAGCTGACCCTTCCTATCGAGGCCAAAAGTCTTAGGAGGTTAAACGAGCAGTTCCAGGACTTTATCTGCCAGATAACCATACTGCACCAGTACCAGAGAAAGAAAGACCCGCAGGGGCGGCTCATAGCGACCAAAGAGGATATACGCGCCGCTGTCGAGCTTTTCTTTTCTACCATCGTGGTAAAGGCCGATGAGCTTGATGCCTCCACACGCCAGTTCTTTGACCAGTTGAAAACCTACATCAAGAAGCAGGATACGGGAACGACTTACAAGTTTACCCAGCGTGAGGTTAGACAGGATTTGCGGCTTGGAAAGACGACGGTCTTTAAGTTCATGACCCTGTTGCAGCAGCTCGAATACATCCAAGCGGTCGAAGGCTCGGCCAATAGGGGATTCAAGTACGTGGTCAGTCATTGGGACAATCTGGAAAAACTCAAGGGTCGGATAAAGGAAGACCTCAACAAACAATTGGACGCACTTTGAAAACCACCAGAGTGAACACACAAGGCCAGCAACGACGGGATATATGACGCTGGTGTTCGCAAAATCCCGAACATATACTAAGAGAACCTTTTAAAACGATGCCGACCATGACCAAGAAAATACAGCTACCTGCCTTTGAAAAACACTTCCAAGATTTCCAGAACCTCATCAAAGCCAAAGACCCGAAAGCAAGCCACACCACCTACACCACGCCCATAAAAGAGTTCCTTATCTGGCTCGAACGCTTCGGCATCGACAGCATACGGAATGTTGACAGCAAGGACTTACAGACCTATTCGGAGTACCTCGCCGAGCGACCGAACCAGAGGCGCGAGGGAACGCTATCCAGCACGACCATTAAAACCCATCTATTGGCTCTGTCGATGTTCCTTGAACACCTGCTCACTTCAAGGGAGATACAAAGAGGCTTTACTATCCCACCGTTTAAAGGAAACGACAGAAAGGAAAGAAGCGTGTTGACGGTTGATGAAATCCGATTGCTTTACCAATACAGCGAAAATCTTTTGGAGGAAGCCCTTTTGTCGGTCGGTTACGGTTGCGGGCTTCGCCGCTCGGAACTTCAAGACCTCAACCTGTCGGACGTTCAGCTATCTACAGGTATGCTCATAGTTCGCAAGGGAAAGAACAACAAACGCCGCGAAGTTCCCATGAGTGATAAGGTACTCACAGCGGTAAAACGTTATGTCTGGGAATACCGAACCCAGTTTCTGGCAAAGACCCAAGAGACGGCCTTTTTCCTGAACGCGGTCGGCAAGCGGATGAGCGGCGAACACCTCAACACCACTCTAAAGCGCATCATCGAAAGAAGCCAGAACCAAATCATTATCGAGAAGGAAATCACGCTGCATTGCCTTCGCCATTCCATAGCCCACCACTTGATGGAAAACAATGCTGGTATTGACTTTATTCGGGATTTCCTCGGTCATTCTTTCATCAACACCGCGCACCTCTACGCAAAGAAGAACAACACCAGAACCAAGACCAGATACCTAATGAGCCATGAAGAACAAACCGACCATTGAGCAATATCTTTACCAAGAAATGGCTAAGGCATCGGCGGCAAACTACCTGCACACCATCAACCACTTTTTGAAGATGCACCCAAAGGCCAAACGGTACAACTATCTGGATTTGGTAGAATGGCTCGCAGGGGTTCGCAATCAGGACAAGACCGTACAGACCGCAATAAGAGAACTGTCGGCAATCAAGAAATACTACCAATACCTCATCTGGTCAGGCCAGCGCAACGATGACCCAAGCCAGACCCTGACCGTCAAACAGGGAGGCCAGCACCAAATCCAGTTCCAAGACCTCTTTACCTCATCGGAGTTGGAGTTATTGCTCAACAGGGAAAACCGATACAGGGATTTGCTCGACCGAAACAAGGTGCTACTATCGCTACTAATTTATCAAGGTCTCACCAGCGACGAGGTGATACGGCTTAATGTTCGGAACATCGATTTGGATAACGGACTTGTCAAGGTCAAGGCTTCACCGAAACTGCGTGAAAGAACGCTCAAGCTACAACCCCAGCAGATACTCCTTTTCGAGCGGTACATTACCCAGACCAGAGACCGAATGATGAAGCGCAAAGCGGTCAAGACTTCCAAGCTCATCCTTAACAAGCTCGGCGACCCTATCACCGTCGAAGGGATTTTCGCGGTAACGGAACAACTCAAAGCCCTTTTCCCAGAGCGCAAGCTCAACCCCAGAACCATCCGCATGAGCGTTATCGCCAACTGGATGAACGAGAAAAAAATGCCGTTGGAGGCCGTTCAGGAAATGGCTGGGCATAACTGGCCGAGCAGTACGGAAAAGTATTTGAAAGTTGACAGTAATCAACAACGAGAGTTGATAAATAGATATTTTCCCATCTGATTAATTGACTACCTTTGGAGGTATAACCAACTAAATATTAATTCAATGGCACTTAAACCAGGACCGAAGAGGATAGCAGATTCAACAGGAAAACCAGACCGCCGTCAAAGAGACAATAAAGGTACGCCTGGGAACACTCCTTCGCTGAAACCATCTAAAAATTCACCAAAGAAGTAACTTTTTTGTGAAGGTTAGTAAACACCCAAATCGGGTGTTTTTTTGTTTCTTTGACCTTAATTATTTACAACGTTCTTTGCTAAAATGATGAGGTTACTCCGCGCTTTAAAAAGGGGGTTTCAGGACGTATAAGTATAAATACAATGGCCAAGAGTGGCAAGACGAGTTAGGCCTTAATATGACGGCCATGGATTATCGCCAATATGATAATGCTCTGGGTCGATTTAATTGTATTGATGCACTTGCTGAATTAAGTCCATCCCGAAGTCCTTACCATTTTGCTAACAATAACCCTGTTTTCTGGTCAGACCCAAGTGGACTTATCTCTCAAAATGTAATTAATTCAATGATGGAGCATAGCTCATCTGGAAAAACAACATGGTATAATGATAATAGCGGTTCATTTTACAACGAAAATGGCGGAAGTGTAGACTCAAGTACTGGCGAATTTACTCAATTCGACGCTTTGAGCCAAGTAACTATATACACTTATGGTAAAGGTTATTCCGCTGACAGAAGTTTCATTGGCCAACTACAGTCGCATGTCTATCAGAATGGGAAATTTTATCAAGGTTTTAGGGATAGAAGGGCTTCACAAGGCATGGATGAGTTCCAAGATGGGTTAGACTGGCTCGGAACGGTTCCATTTTTTGGAGAACCTGTCGACTTGGTTAATGCAAGTATTTCAGGATTAAGAGGAAATTACGGAAACGCTTCATTGAGTCTTGCGGCAATGGTTCCCGTAGCTGGATGGGGAGCAACCGCTTTCAAACA
The DNA here is from genome assembly GCF_012911565.1 of Flavobacterium silvaticum. Lineage (GTDB taxonomy): Bacteria > Bacteroidota > Bacteroidia > Flavobacteriales > Flavobacteriaceae > Flavobacterium > Flavobacterium silvaticum. The sequence goes on from NZ_JAAMPU010000090.1 coordinate 14,463, forward strand.
AATACAAAGACATCACATAATACCTCGAGCGGTATTTAGGGATGCAAGTAAAGCTTTACAGGACGTTATTAGTTTGAATGGGGGATTAAATCTAAAAAAATTGCCGTCTGGTTTTCATGGCAACCATCCTGAGTATAGTAAATATGTAAGAAGTGAATTAAACCAAATTCAGAATATTACCGAAGGTTCGATTAAAGCGTTACAAAAAGATTTGAATAGTTTAATCAATCAAGCATATGATAATTATAAAGCTACTGGTCAAAATTTAAATGATTATTTTCGAAATTTAAATGGCAATTAATGAAGTACTATCAGTTATATAGAACGGCGGAACCAAAAATTGTAGGAGTAAAAACGGGCGCTTCTCAAGTTGAATTAAAATTAGATGGTAGCATTAAGACACAGAAGTATGTAGAATTTGACAATTATTTTAGTGGTTACAACCATGATTTTTTCAAAGACCAGCAAAAAATAGAATCACTACGTCCTCCCGTTTTTAGAGGTGTTTTAAGAAAGAATGCAAAAGTTACTGACCTCATGCAATATGGGCAAGAGTTCAGTTATTTGCCTTACTTATACAGCCAAAAATATATAGATATTATCAAAGCTTTTACGATTGGCAACCATTATCTTTTTGATTTTACAATTGAAGATGTTGCGGAAAGATTCTACTTGATGTTTGTAGAAAAAATTCCAACTTCCGAAGTTAAGTTTGACCAGTCAGTTATTTATACAGGACATAAAGTCCTTAACAATATTAAATACTACCAGATAAATACTTATGAGGAATTTTTACAGTTGTTACAATCAGCTCCCTTAGCTAAATATGAAAAAATCACTATTTCTAAGATTTATGATGATAGGGACATTATATCGATACAAGCTACAGGGGGTGACTTTTACTCCGAACGGTTGATAGATTTTCTCTTAGACTGCAATGTTACTGGGCTTGATATTAAATATAACACTTCTATAGAACTGGATTTTAAATGAGGTTGACGCGGTAAAATATAAATTTAGGTCATTCCAAAATTCCCTCTCATAAATGCCCTAAACCAAAGCATTCAACACTTTCAAACAAAAAAACAAAGACAGCTTCACGGCTGTCTTTTCTTTTAGTCCTGATAATCGAACTCTAAAACATAATGAAAGAAAGACGGGTTACACCGCCAAACCAACCGAAACATAGAGATTTAAAACCTCACATCCATAAGCCGAAGGATTGAGTCTAAAGCGAATCACGCGCCGGATTGGCGCGTGACTGTTTTAGATACCTATCAGGCAGCCGACTTTAGAATCAATGCATCGAATGCTCCCTTCATTTTCTGCAAATCGTAACCAATTTCTAAATTGTTTCCTCATTTCCTGTTTACGAAATTTTGTAAACGCCACATTTGTAAACAAGATTATGATGGCGCGGATTTGCAGTCCGTATGGATACTGTATCGAATCAGGTCATTGAAAAAATGAAAGCCTTTTTGCTGCACCCGACAGTTTTTCACCTGATTTTCCCGTACGCGAACCCGAATGTTTCAACTTCCCTGAAGGTTGTTCGCGTCCGGCCCTCATAAAATCGGCGTGAAGAAAATTATGGTGAAAAGCGTTAAGAAAGAAAAGGTGTTTGAGCACAGCGAGTTCTTTTCTTTTAGCTTTTGCCATAATTTTTAGCTGATTTTATGGGGCCGTGATTTTTGTTACTTTTCATCAAGGAAAAGTAAAAGAGAAGTCCTTTGACAAAGCAGTTTATTAAACCATAGAAATGTGCTTTGACCATGCATGCGCCAGGGATGCAAGTGGAAATCCTTTTTCGAGGAACGAGAAAAAGATTGCAACGGGCCAGCCCGGCCCAAAGGGAGGCGCCCAAATCAAAGGTACTACGACGAATCCCTCCTATACGACAAGAACGGCAACATAGCCGAACTCTGGCGCAACGGCGACAGCGACGTAACCCCGTCCATCCAGATTGACCACCTCAAGTATTTTTATGAGGACCAATCCAACCGCCTGGCCAAGGTCACCGACGAGACCAACGACCCATCCGGATTCGTGGATGATTCCGACGGCACAGACGATACCGACGACGACTACCAATACGATTCCTTCGGGAACATGACCAAAGACGAGAACAAACTGATCAAAGGCATCACCTACAACCACCTCAACCTGCCCGTCAAGATCCCGATAAAGCAAGGCACCCAGAACTGGACGATAAGCTACCTCTACAACGCATTGGGCCAGAAGGTCCAGAAGACCGTAGCCAACGTGACACAGGTAGGCCAAACCGAAAGAACCCTGTACCTCGACGGCTTCCAATACGTAGACGATGTCCTGCAGTTCTTCCCCCACCCCGAAGGCTACGTGCG
>NZ_JAAMPU010000091.1 GCF_012911565.1 Flavobacterium silvaticum
GCTCTAGGTTCGCTGAGGAAAATTGAGATTTTTGTCTCGGCGAAATGAAAGATAGAATTACCGAAATGTCTCTGCGGAAACGAATAGGTTCAACTTTGAAAAAATCTCAATTTTCAGCCGGCTGGCGGATTGGTCGGAACAAAGCTTGTAGCCCCGAATAAGATGAAGGCTTCAAGCGACTTTCGATCGAGCCGACAGCCGGCCAAACAGTTGTACTTGCGCAGCTTGCTGGTAACGTTTGGCAGCCAAGCGCGGTTGCGGACTTCGGGAGAAAGTTGGCTCGGCTGGACGTGAAAGTACAAAGAAAAACGATTGGTTCAATTACCTGAAAGCAGCAATCGCGTCTTGGGTGCGGTTAGCGGTGGTTTATATTTGCAGACCATTCTTTTTTGGCGTAATTTGCAGAATTTTGTAACATGGACGATCCGAATAAGTATAGTGGAACTTATAACAATGCTCAGTGGACACTCTATAGCGGTGATGCTCTTGAAATGTTAAGAAAGATCGAATCAGAATCTGTAGACTGCATTGTAACATCGCCTCCATATTTTTGGCTTAGAGACTATGGAATTGACGGCCAGATAGGATTGGAAGATACGGTGGAAAATTATATTAATACATTGAATATTATTGGAGAAGAGTGTTTTCGCGTCTTAAAAAAGGAGGGAACTTTTTTCTTTAATATAGGAGATACATATTATTCAGGCAAAGGTGCATCGCAGGGAAAAGACGCTAAAAGTAAAAAAAGGCGCTTCGGACTAAGAGCGGTCGATAAAAGTGGAGGAATGGATATTGGTTTTCAGAAAAAATCATTAATAGGTATACCTTGGCGTGCAGCAATGAGATTTTGTGAAAATAAGTGGGTTTTACGAAGTTCAATTATTTGGCATAGGGATAAATGTTTACCAGAATCGGTTAAGGATAGACCTCGAAGGAGTTATGAATTTATATTTATGTTTTCAAAGAGCCGCCATTATTTTTTTGATAGAAAGCCTTTGATTGATAAAAATGTTGACGAGGATGTTTGGACCATTGCGCCAAAAACAGGAAAAGCAGGCAAACTAGATACTGCGCCTTTTCCTGAAGAATTAGTTGAACGTTGCATAAGTATAGGATGTCCAAAAGGAGGAACTGTACTTGATCCTTTTGTGGGTTCAGGAACAACTATAGATGTCAGCTTAGCAAATGGTTATAATGCGATTGGGATTGAACTTAATAATACTTTCTGTGATTATATTTTAAGTAAGTTGCAAAAATGAAATATATCAGTTTACTTCAATTGAATGATTCTATAAGTAGAATATCTTCAGTTAATCAATTTTTTGGATTTACTTATTTAGCTTTGAAAAAAGCTGATTTGCCAGTTGGTAAAACCAAAGAGATAAGTGTTGACGCAACGACGAAGAAATTTCTTAGTGAATACTATAAAATTGATCCACGCTCTGACTATTATTTTCGAATATTTAGGTACAATAACACGGAACATATGTGGTTAAAACCTGATTATCCAGGAAGTGGTCTACAAAAACTAAATACATCTACGTTTAAGGAAGCTTTTATTCACGAACATAAAACAAAAAATTGGGGATGGAGTGAGAACTATGTTGAGTTTTTAGAAACAAAGTTAACTAATGGGCAGAAAGTTCCAGCCTTTGATATCGCAGTTTGGCTATTTAGAAATAAGGCGTTTGACCAAGACGTAACTAAATCAGAAATAGTTGATACTTTTTTCTCGGAATTTAAGATCACTTTAGAAGAAAGAGAAAAATTATTTTCCGAAGCAATTACTTCAGAGATTTTAAATGTCGATGGTTTTCAAGATACACCAGTATCTTGGAGAGAAATTGTCGAAGGTATTGATCCAGCTGATGATGTTAAACCATCTACTGGCGGAATTCTATCCTTGTTAAGTATGGATGGTATAGGTCCAGTTAAATCTCTCAAAATTGAGCCAAGTAATAGATTGAATATTATTACTGGAGACAACGGACTAGGCAAAACATTCATTTTAGAAACGGCTTGGTGGGCATTAACTGGTGTTTGGGCCGGGCAAGAAGCTTACCCAGATCGAAAGTTTAAATCACCGAAAATTTCTTTTAATATATCGGGGAAATACGGAGGTAATGTTCAAACAATAAAATATTCTCAGGAGAACAATGAATGGTCCAAACCATTAAAACGATCAACAATTTCTGGACTTGTTGTTTATGGCAGAGTTGATGGGTCTTTCGCAATTTGGGACCCTGCAGGAAGCGAAAAATCTTCCGAAAATAAAATAGCCGTTTTTAATAAAGAACAGGTTTGGAATGGCAATAATAGAAATATTGAAGGATTAGTTAGAGATTGGACAAAATGGCAGGATAAACCTGAGAAATATCCGTTTGAAATATTTGAGCGGGTTGTAGAAAAAATGTCCCCACCTGAAATGCAAACTTTAAAAACTGGTCAGCCTGTGAGGATTTGGGGAGATCCAAGAGAGATTCCGACTTTAGTTCATTCGTACGGGGATGTGCCAATTTTGCACGAGTCGGCCGGAGTAAAGAGAATCATCACTCTAGCTTACCTTATCGTCTGGGTATGGAATGAGCATAAAATTTTGTCTGAACAATACGGGAAGAAATTAGAAAAGCGAATGGTGATAATGGTGGATGAGTTAGAGGCTCATCTTCATCCAAAATGGCAAAGAGCAATTCTTCCGGCTTTATTAGATGTTGCGAAAATTTTGAGTTCGGATTTGGAACTTCAATTGATTATTGCAACTCATTCTCCATTGGTTTTAGCTTCCGCTGAAAGTATATTTGATACAAATTCCGATAAACTTTTTCATTTAGAAACTAGAGATAAGGGGCAAATTTCATTTGAGGAAATCCCTTTTATAAAGTACGGACACATAAATTCATGGTTGGAGTCTGAAGTTTTTGGTCTTAAAGAAGCTCGTTCAAATGAAGCCTCAGACATTGTAAAATACGCTATATCACTTCAAAAAATGCGGAATGTGTCTAAATCCGAAATTGAACGAACTACAGAGCTGTTACTAAACGTGCTATCTACCGAAGACAAGTTTTGGAATCGTTGGATGTTTTTTGCAAAAAAGCATGGTGTTTCAATATGATACAGATAGTTCAGCATAACGAGCCAGCAAATTTTGATACAGATGTAAGAATTCCTGGCACAAATTTTTTAGCTATAGTTCCCCATCCGTCAAAAAAGCAATTTCAACCACATAAGTATTGGAATCGGATTCACAACGATTTGTATGTTTTATATGACGGTATCTGCGCTTATTGTGCATCTTGGACTCCAAGGCGAGCTACGCCATCTGATCCAAATTACACGTCTGTAGATCATTATATCCCCAAATCGAAAAATCCTGGATTAGCATATGACTGGTTAAACTATCGCTTATGTAGGGCAAGGATGAACGCTAACAAGGCAGACAGTCTTGAAGTTTTAGATCCATTTTTTATACAAAATGGATGGTTTGTCATTGATTTTACGTCATTTCTAATATTGCCAAACAGTTCTATCGAGCCTTGGAAAGCTTCTCGAATTGAAAAATCTATCGAAATATTAGGCTTGAATGATAATGATTTTGTAGACCAACGACTTGATATAATTTATAGTTATTCTCAGGAAACAATAAGTTTTGCCGACCTTTCGAGTACATATCCATTTATTGCAATGGAAATGAAAAGACAGGATTTCGATAATAACTTTAAGGATGACATTAAGATGTTGTCACTTTAAATCACCGCTAACGTTTCGCCGATGGCGGTGGTTGCGGACTTATAAAATAGTAGTCTCGGCGTAACGTAAAGTTACTTAAAAAAATGATAATTTCAACCACCTGAAACCAGCAATCACGGCCATTGGCTGTTGGCTGCTGTATGAATTTTCAGAGTTTTAATTACAACTTTTGATGATGTAAGGATTGCGATAATAGGAAAATATTGTATTATGATTCTCTCCAGGCCCTGGCGGATATTTGACACATAATACTTCAATATCACCATTTGCGGATTTTGTTTTGTAAACAAAACTATATTCAATATCATTTATGAAAATTTCAGCAACTTGCGTTTGTTTTTCGGTTTTAAATTCTACCTGATATTTTTTGCAATTTTTAAAAATCTTTTTGTCCATAATTGCTAAGATCGTGTCGTGTCTAAGCGAGTACGTTACTAACTTAAGATTTCCCAAATCTTTTGCCGATACAAATTCATAGACTTGAGAATTTTTGGAATTATTTGCTATATCAGCTTGTGAAATACATTTTGTGTAAGATAAAATTAAGAATAGTAAAACAATCGTTTTCATAAGTTGGTTCATCATATTGCAGCCAACGTTTCGACGCTAAGCGAGGTTACGGACTTCCGAAGATTGTAGTCTCGGCTGGACGTAAAGTTACTTAAAAAAAAAACGGCAAGTTCTTGAACCTGAAAGCAGTAATCTCGTCTTAGCGGCTGTTAGGCGATGTCGCTGTTTAGGAGTTTTATTTCATGTTCCAATTCCTTCCATAAACTTAATAAAATTTGACTTTTTATTTCCGACTTACTAAAAAGAATTTTTCCATTTTCAGAGAGACTGTATTTTTTGTCATTTTTACTAACTAAGTTTTTTGAGATAAGCCAATTTATGGAAAATTGAATTTCTTTATGAGTCGGAATCGCATGGTTTATTCCGTCTGCAATTTGAGAAATGCGTTCGTAACCAACTGCCTCATTTTTTGATGATATTCCAAGTGCTAAAAATATCCAGGAAATTATCTCTTCAGGTTTCATTTTTCTAATTGATTAAGCAATCTCAATATTAAGTAATATTTTTAAAGTTTTACCTTACTTTACATTATCAGTTTGTCGATCTAGACAAAAAATAATTCTCGATAGCAGTCGTGTAAGTCGTGCTAATGCGATATTGCCTAACGTTTGGCAGCCAAGCGCGGTTGCGGACTTCCGGAGAAAGTTGGCTCGGCTGGACGTGAAAGTACAAAGAAAAACGGTTGGTTCGATTACCTCAAAGCAGCAATCGCGTCTTGGGTGCGGTTATGGGACGGCTTACTTAGAATAATTTCTCTTGAATTAGACTAAAGCCATTCCAATCGCAAGTTCCATCAGAGAGTTTTAAGACCGAGATTCCATTAACCTTGAAATCATAAAAATCATTTGTTGTACAGAAGGTTTGAACTTTATCTATCAACAGTAATTTCTTTTCGAACTCAATGAGATAATTTAGTTGCTCAATTGAAATAGTTTTTTTGAGTTTCTTTCCATTCTGTTTAGTTTTTTCCACGAAGTATTTAGAGCCAATCCTAGAAAAAACTAATTCATCTTCCGTTTGATGAAAACAACCGCTTGAAGAAAATTTTAAAGTTAAAACATCTTTATCGCGAAGAGAATTGAAAATTGTACTTATTGGAAAATCAACAATTTGGCCCAGACAGATTTCTATGTTTTCTACTTCATGCGAAACTTCAATTTTCTTTTTGACAGTTTGACCGAATAAATTTTCAAACTCTAAAGAATAAATTCCTTTTTCGATATTTTCAATTTTGAAATTACCCGAATAATCAGAATTTATTTTGTCTCTAATTACCTTTCCATTGTGAAGCAGCTTTATAAGTTGGGTTCCAAAATTTTGATCAACGACTTCACATTTTTTTATGCTTCCAACTATTGAATTACCGTATACAAGATCTAAGCTTGTTAGAAAATACAATAGAAAAAGGGATTTTAATCTCATATCGAATTTTTTAAAGCTGTCCCATAACGTTCCGCGGCTAAAAGAAGGCGCGGTTTCCGGAAATTGTTGTCTCGGCTGAACGTAAATGTAGTTAAAAAAATGACTGTTTATGTTACCTGAATGGAGCGCTTTTTTTTTAGCCGCTGTTGCCAGAAGGACTTATTTTCTATCGAAGTCCGCAGGGTTTTCTCCCCAGTATTTGGTTTCCCATTTTAGAATAGGATTTATAGCGTCATTACTATTGAGCCAAACGGTAGCTCTATCGAGCAATTCAAATAATTTTGTGTTTTGATCGCTCCGCGGATGATTCGTTTTGGGTTTCTTTTCTTTTACCCAACCAATGGCGACTTTGCTATCTGGAATATATTGGACAAATAATGTTCTTTTGCTTGCAATAAGCGAGTGCGTGAACTATTCCCAGAAATTCGACAATATTTATTGTTCCATCTTCAAAAGGCCCTTGTTTAAAAATTTGAATTTTAGATTTTGTATCTACTCCTTGATACTCTACGACTCCTGTTTGTGTATTCCAAGCACCGTCAACAGATATACTTTCTAAAACAGGTTGCCCAATTAATTGCTTTTCTTCATCTGAGATTTCAATTAGATCTAACGTTTTTCCAATGTAGTTTTCACTGGAATTCGCAAATGCCTTTTCAGCTTCATGTTTTGACTTAAAAGATTTATAAACAGCTTTTGGAAAACCTTTGATTTGGAGTTGGCAATTTTCCCAAGTTTCGAAAACTCCTGTTTCTCGACCGACCCAAACAACATAATATTTCTGTTTTGTCATCGTGATTTTTTTAGTCTTTCTGGCAACGTTTCGCCGGTTGGCTCCGGTGCCTTTCGGAGAGAGTTGTCTCGGCTGGGCGTAAATTTACTTAAAAAATGTTTGGTTCAACAACCTGAAAGCAGCACTGGTGCTAACCGGCTGTTACCAGCAGCATTAATCAAAAATTTTACTTTGAAATACTTTCTTATCGTATTTACCTCTTGCTCTTTGCCAAATATCATCTGAAACTTCTGGTGATGATTTTGCTAACGAATCCATTTTGTATCGCATTTTTCGCATACATTTTTCTAACTGCTCTGCAGATGAAAAACTACGCTTTGCAATATGCTCGATTTCTCTTCGTATCGAACTGTAATTGCTTCCCGCTTCGCGATGCTTTTCAGCACGTTCTCCATAATTTAGAAATGTTTGAAGCCCAACAAGTATAGCTGAAACAACGCTCAAGAAATATAATATACCTGGCAAATACTCATATTTATCGACATCGCTTGTTTCTTTTATTGAAGCAATTCCACTAACTAATATGAAAGCGATAACGCCAAGCGCATAATGCTTTTTTCTTAAACTTTTCGCACAATCATATTGAGCTTCGACAACTCTAGTTATACGGCGATCCCATTCTTTTAAAGTAGAGCCTGCTTGACTTTGAACATCAATCATAACTGTTGGGTTTTAAAATGTTGCTGGTAACGTTTGGCAGCCAAGCGCGGTTGCGGACTTCCGGAGAAAGTTGGCTCGGCTGAACGTAAAAGTAGTTAAAAAATGATTGGTTCAATTACCCGAAAGCAGCAATCGCGTCTTGGGTGCGGTTACCTGCGGTTTTTATTTTTTTTATTTTTTTCTTTGAAGTTCTTTCCATTCTTTTTTAGTTAATATTCGGCTTACAATAATTCCATTACAAGTCCAGTTTTGAAATGGTATTGATCTATCAAAAATATTTCGAAGTTTTTGGATTTCAATTATGGAGTTTACTTTGTCAATAAAATTTTGAATTTGTATTGCTTCACTCAGAAAATTTTGTGCAGATGGTGCCCAATATTTTTTAAACGAATGAATGTTTTTACTTTCGTATTCCAATATATAAGTTACCCCATCAAAGCCGTGGTACCAATTGCTAATAAACTTATCACTTGGGATCGAATTTATTTCGGTACTATCAATAATTTCAAAAATTGAATTTATATCTCGGCTATCTAGATTGATTCGCTGTTTGAAAACCTTTCTGGATGAATCTTGAAAATCTTTAATTTCCTCTACATAAAATTCAATTGACCCATTTACGAAATCTTCAAGTTTAGATATTTCCAAAGAAAAACACGTTGTTTGAATTTTAAAACTTCTATCAGCTTGCTTATTTTTTGAAAATCCAAATCTTTGGGTTCTATGATTGAGCCAAAATACTGTATCACTGTCTTTAGTTAAGTGTTCAAAATCTGTATTATATTGCGCCAATATCATTGAATAAATGAATACAAATATTATGACTAGTGTTTTTTTCATAAAATCGCAGGTAACGTTTGGCAGCCAAGCGCGGTTGCGGGCTTCCGAAGAAAGCTGGCTCGGCTGAACGTGAAATTACAAAGAAAAACGATTGGTTCAATTACCTGAAAGCAGCAATCGCGTCTTGGGTGCGGTTATGCGAAGGTTGATTGGTTTTTTATAAAATTCTCTAAGTACTCTTTGTTCTCACATGCGACTTTGCTTTCACTAAAATCCAAGTTGACCTTGTTGTAAATTGAAACTAATTCAGTAGAGCCGAAGACAATTTTTGAATCTGGGATTTCTTGGTTTTTAAATAGTTTTTCAGAGTGAAAGGTAATATAAATTTTACTGGTCAATGGAATTCCTATATAGGCAACTTCTTTTACATCAGGATTAAAATACTCGTTAATCTTTTCTCTTGTATTTGCACAGCCAAAGTCAGGGATAAAGAAGTATTCATTTTCATTCTTTGGAATAATTATTTTAAAAATTAGATTCCCCATCGCGGAAAATATTTTTTCCGCTATTTCAGAATAGTCAATGACATTGTTGTAAGTGACATTTTCACGATATTCGAAAGCTTGTTCAATTTCTGTTTTAAGCTTCGGCGTGGCATTTCTCGAAATTTCTTTAAAGCCATTATATAATGTTTCATCCATGCTTTTTTTGAATCGAGGTGTTCTCAATTCAGCGATTATTCCATATTTAGCAAAGTACATTAATGAATTGTGGATTTCCTCATTTAATTTCTTATGCTTAATGAAGCTTTGGATTTTTTCTGTATGCTGCCGGAAATCTTTTTCAAAAAAATGATTCAGATTTTGTTCTAGTGAATCGTGATCAATTTGCCCATTAACGAATCTAGAATTCGAATATAATTCGCTAAATAATGTTTTAGTAGTGTGCTTGTGATAAAAATTGTTTTTTAGCTTATCGTATACGTAGATTTTCCCTTCAGCCTCATTGAAGAAGTTTTTAATATGTACTTGTGATACGAAATGGTGATTTTTAGGTGTGCTCATAACAACTTTCGCATAACGCTTCGCCGATGGCCGTTGGTTGCGGACTTAGGAAATAGTACTCTCGGCTGAACGTAAAGTTACATAAAAATTGGTTGGTTCAATGACCTAAAAGCAGCAATCACGGCCATTGGCTGTTAGCAGATGTTTATATAATTTGAACTAAATCTGTATCACCTTTTTCAATTTCATCTATTTGTGCAAGAATTGATGTAATCCAAATTTCATGTTTAACATTAATTAGGTTAATAATTTCTTCAAGTTTATTAGAAAAATAACTTTCTAATTTGTTTGTAGGTCTGAAATATTCACCTTGAGTTCCATAAAACCAAATAGTTTTTAAAAATTCCTCTTTGCTCAATTCATGATGTATTTTTTCCTCACGTATTGACTTTATCAATATATCTTCAATGCATATAAATAGTTTTGCAACTGCGAGATATTTATCCTGAATGTCCAATTGGTCACCAACTATTTTTGCAATTTCTGATTTCATCAGAGGTATAACTAATTTTTTAACAACAGAATTGTAATCTAATTCGGCTAATAGTAAAAGAAAATGGTGATTTCCTACTAAATAATTTTTCCAACCTATTTCGATAGATGATTTTAATTTTTCAAAAACAACGGCTTTGTTTGATTCATTTAGACTGCTTACATAACGTGCACAAAAATATTCTTGTAACGATTTATGTGGAAATGTATAGTATTGACCTTCTTTGTAAAGTATCCCTATTGATATTTGTAAGTCTTCAATTAATTTGTTGTTGTCAAATGCGATGTCTCTTTTTTTAGACTTTATTATATTTAAGGTTTTATCAAAATACTCTTGCGTAAATAAAATCTTTTTATCAAAAAAGGATAAACAAGAAAAGGAATTTAAAATTTGAATAAAATTGTCTTTAGAAAGACCAGAAACTTTATCTCTGACGAATGATAATTTTGAAATACTATCGTGCATAGAATATAGAGTTTCAAATACTTGCCCATAAAAGTAGCTCCTTTTTTGAGGAATTTCTGAATATGATTGATAAGTTAATATAAACATTGATAGCAATAATGGGTTACTTAGGAACTGTTTATAAGAATTATTATCGACTTTTTTTATTGTCTCAAGAATTTTATCAGTTAGTTCAGAATCATATTTTGGAATTTGTTTTTTTACAAAAGAAATGATTTCTTCTTCTCTTAAATCGCAAATTGAATAATTTGTAAATAATGGTAAAGTATCTAAGTTTGTATATGGCCGAGATGTTATTACAAAGTTATTATTCTGATATTTACTTGTGAAATGATCGATTTCTTTTGTAATGCGTTCTCTAATGTTTAAGTTCAATTCGTCATATCCATCTAAAAAGAATACAAAAGAGTTAGAACCTAATATTTTTTCTATAATTGAAGTAGAAATTCCAATTTTTTGAAAGAGAAAAATCTCATCAATAATGTAATCATTAAAACCCTTCTTGTATTCATTCAGGTATCTTAGCTCAACTTTAATTGGAATTTTAAAATTAGTTTTAACACTATTTATAAATAAATATTTTAATAAAGTGCTTTTCCCACACCCGGCTTTACCTATCAGAGTTACATAGTTAGAATCTTGAAATAAGTTAGATATATTTAGTGTTTGAATATATTTTTTTTTTGTTTCAACAAACCCTTCTTGACTTTGAATAATAATTTCTAAAGGCTGATAGAAATCAAGCAACTTAGCAGGCTTTGATCGGTGTAACAGTGTTTTCGTAAAGAAATTTTTTTTATATTCAATAGTTTGGTGCTCTAGTAATTTATTATGAACTATTTGCTTTAACTCAACACCTACCACTTTCAACAAATTTTGGATTGGTATTTCTAATAATTTTTTATATTCAATCAAATTCATGGTTTTGTGAACTTATGTCATTAAATATCTGCTAACGTTTCGCCGCTAAGCGAGGTTGCGGTTTTCGGAGAAATTTGTCTCGGCTGAACGCTAAGTTACTTAAAAGATGTATATTTACAACTACCCGAATGGAGCAATTTCGTCTTAGCGGCTGTTACCAGATGTTGCTTCATTATAAAAAAAGTGCCAGCGCAGAAAATATTAAAGCAATTAACGCCAGAATGTGCGGCCACCATCTTGTTCTTACAAGCCATTCATTCACTTTTATTGATGATTCTAGATTTTCAATTTCTTTTTTTTGCTTGTATATTTCCAATTGCTTTATCTTGTCTTGATGCTTCAAATAATTCGTGTAGTTTCCAAACGCCTTAATTTCCTGACCGAAACTTGAAAACTGAATAAAATGATCGCCGACCTTCTCAAAAATATTAAGTCGTAGCATTGTTTGACCAATATTATTTACTACCGGAAATTCCTCCTTACAATTCATTTTATGAATTACACTAGCGAAAATATCTTTTTCATATTTTGGAAAAAATTCAATAATGCGATCAATCCATTCAAACAACTTTTTCTCGTCTTCTGATGATTGATAAATTTCTCGAATTACCATAGGTTCTTGTTCTGGTTTTTTGCAATATCTGGTAACGTTTGGCAGCCAAGCGCGGTTGCGGACTTTCTAAGAAAGTTGGCTCGGCTGAACGTGAAAGTACAAAGAAAAACGGTTGGTTCAATTACCCAACAGCAGCAATCGCGTCTTGGGTGCGGTTACTGGCGGTATTAATTTTCTTCGCAGTTTGTTGGAGTTATTTGCAAAACTATTCCTTGGAGAAATAGGTTTTCGGTTTTAAAATTCCTGAATTCATCACATGAAAATTCGGCATAAGTTTTTTGATTTTCCATATAACTTAAGATGCCAAGTTTGGTATCCAAGTAGGAAAAAGGATAGGCGTATGCTTTTTGATTATGAATTTTGAATTGCTTTTGACCTCTTTTTTGAACAAAATAGTTTTTCGAAAGCACAAAAACGGAATCCTTTACAGTAGGGATTTCACCTTCATTACCAGCGCCAATTGGATACCATTTTTCTGTTTTATTATTTTTATTGAGGAAAATTAATTCTTGTTGACCTACAGAATAATCTGTCCAGCGTGACGCACACATCCAATTCTGGAATTTATTAACCCAGATTTCATCATTTAATGATCCTTTTATTTTGTCCAGAATTTTAATTTTGAACCTGTTCTTTTGAACATCAACAATTTCGACTTTGCCAATGAATTCTGATTGCGTGATTAATTCAGGAATAGTTGTAGTTTCATAATCCAAAGAATTGAAAAATGATAACAAGATTATTAGGATTTGAATCTTTGTGTTCATCGTTTAAATATCGCCAGTAACGTTTCGCCGATGGCCGTGGTTGCGGCCAAAAGAAATAGTAGTCTCGGCTTGACGTAAAGATAGTTAAAAGTTGTTTGTTTCTGTTACCGAAAACCAGCAATCATGGCCATTGGCTGTTACTGGATGTGTCTTTATCTTTTAGCCTTTATTTTAATACTTCTTTTTGGCTGTAATTCTAAAATACTAATATCCATTCTGAGCTTTCCGGATTTGTAGAACTTTTCACCTATGTAATCTATTGGATAAAATCTTAAAGTATCTTTTTGAGTAATAATTTGCATTGGACAATAAGCAAAACTACCTTCTAATATAATTGGTAAAGTAATTTCTCCAGATTTTAAATTTTTGAATGTGTGAGTAGAATTTGAAAATTCAACTTTTAATAATTTGAAATCTTCGAGGCTGTCCTTTTTAAAAGATAATTTTACTTGCGAATAATTGACTTGAAATAAAAGCAATAAAATAATCGAGTAAAATTTATTAGCGGTTAGATTAAGTATCATGGTTGCTTTTTTTGACATTTCCAGTAACGTTTGGCAGCCAAGCGCGGTTGCGGACTTCCGGAGAAAGTTGGCTCGGCTGGACGTGAAAGTACAAAGAAAATCGACTGGTTCAATCACCTGAAAGCAGCAATCGCGACTTGGGTGCGGTTAGCAGACGTTTTACTTTTTAATTTGACTTACCAAGTGGTAAAAAAATTCTTTAAAATCATTTACATATTTGGGATAGTCAAAGTTATGTTTGAATTGATTGTCCCATAATTTAATTCCCAAACACGCTACACCCCAAATTGGTTCATCGAAATCTGGATTTATGGTTTCAAGATATTTAATAATCCTTTCATCAGAATCAGGATGACTTCCTTTTCCACTAGCAGATTTTCGAATAAATAATAGCGATACAAGACCAATCAAAATTCCGTATTCAACGCTTTTGTCATTTTGCCCATCTTTAGATTTTAAAACTAGTTCAATAGCCCGTTTGTCAGCTTCTGTTTCAAGTGTTTTTTGATCGACTTTATTTAGCTTCGCAAAATGTTCGAATTCCACGTGCGCAAATTCATGGCAAAGTATGAATGTCATTGCATATAAATAAAGTCCATTGGTTCTTTCAACATAAAATACATCATCTGCAGAATATTCTTCGGGATTGGGAAAATAATTTTTGTCCCAAATAGAATATGAAGTGACTAAAGATTTCCCATATTCAAACAATTCTTCGGTAAGATGTAGTAGGGGAATATTTACATCTGCAATGTTTAACTGACCTTGTTGTTTTTGCATCGGCTTTGCTACAGCCTCTTCATATAATACAAACAATGAAAAAGACATTATCCAAACATATGACATAAAAGTTTCATGCAAATTTATTACACCGTTTGCATCCACATAAGGCATCTGTTTTTCTAGAAGTGACCTATTTGAAATATGATAATTTATACCGGGAAAAAGTTTTTTGCTATTGATCATGTCTTGAAGTTTAATATTGAAGTCAGATTCAATATTCTCAAAACGATGAGAAATATTATGCTTTAAAACCCTTATCGGTTGTTCGCCTGTGTGATGTTGACTTTTTACACTTGTCTTCATAAAATGTCTGCTAACGTGGTGGAGCTAACCGCCGTAGCGTGTAACAAAGATAGTAGTATCTGCTTATCGTAAAGGTTCTTTTGAAAAAAGTTGTTTGCCTTACCTGGCTGGAGCTATGGCGGGTTAGCGGGGGTTGTACACCAGGCTGAAAATATGTTCAAATTATGGGGAAAAATTCAATTTTTTTTGTGAGTAGTCTCGGCGTACTCATAATACTGACTGTTCCTGCGGAAACGTATTACCTGATCAAAAAAAATTGAGTTTTTCCCGCTGGCCTTGGCCGGCAAAACGCAGCTTCGCTGCCCAGCTTGTGTACAACGTTTCGCCGATGGCCGTTGGTTGCGGACTTAAGAAATAGTACTTTCGGCGTAACGTAAAGTTACATAAAAAAAGATTGGTTCAATGACCTGAAACCAGCAATCACGGCCATTGGCTGTTGGGAGATGTTTTTACTTAAGCCTCAGAGTTGAAGTAAACATTGTAATACTTTTTTGAATTTAGATTTAGCTTAAAATTAAAGAAACAAGAACCGCCACCGTGCGCATAGATTAGTTTTTTTTTCCAGTTAGTATATATTTGTCCATCATTACAAAACATATTTACATATACTTCTTTTTCACCTTTAGAATTTTCAATTACAATATATTGACGTTTGTAACTTTCTTTGTGAATAATAAAATCTTGAACTTTGAAATTCTCTTTTGGATAATTTTGGGATGCTTCTCTGAAATTTTCAATTTGTCTCGGGTTTTGTTTTTGAATAACCCTATCTAATGCTTGTTCGATAATTGTCAAGTCTTCGTTTTTCAAAGTTGCATTTGCACCGTTTTGAAATGTTCTCGCCCGGAATTTATCGGTAGGATCGTACTCAATAATAGCGATTTTTGAAGTATCAATATTTGAAATTTTCACATCAGTTGATGTTGTTCGGTTTTCATTTCTTTGGCAAGAAATGATAGAAAAAATCAAAAGGATTAATAATAAATTTGGTTTCATTCTATTGTTGTCATCAAAATATCTCCCAACGTTCCGCGGCTAAGCGAGGTTGCGGTTTTCGGAGAAAGTTGCCTCGGTTAACCGCGATGGAAGTTAAGAAAAAAGTTGGTATAATGATCGAGTAGGAGCAATCTTGTCTTAGCCGCTGTTAGGCGAAGATTATTTTATATTATCAAGGTATTTTTTTAAACTGGTTTCTACCTTTAATTTTCCCGAAATGGTATTCTCGTAGAATAACGTCCTGAAACTAGTGAGATCGAATGGTAATTTTTCTCTTTTTCTGTCACAGAGAAGTATGGTTGGTTTGTTAATTGCATGGGAATATCCAATTTCATAAAATACATTTGGATTATCTGGTGTGATTTCCGCAATAATTGCTGTTGAGCTTTGAATACTCTCAACTATATCTTTAATAATTGGCGTGCTAGTGTAAAATTCATCTGCACGAATACATTCGTAACCAGCTGATTCTGCAATTGGCCTAATGACATCTTCAAAGAGTTCATTATATTCTTTGGTAAATTGCATCACGACAAAAATTTTAGGTTTAACTGACGCAATCTTAATATCATAAACTTGTAATTCGCCTTGAGAACTAATTCTGAATGTTATCGGAGCTTCTTTTATACTTACAAAACTTTCAACTACTAATACATTATCTATGTAAAGCTTTGCGAAGCTTCCATCGATTTGAATTTTTAATTTACGTTCTTCATTTAATTGATAATTTTTTAAAGTACCCGCATATGTAATTGGAGTTATCTTTTTAATTCCATCCCCAATGATGAAACTATTGTAATGTTTTGATAAACCTATAGAAATTCCATTTTGATTATCAGTTTCAAAAAGTAATAAAACGCCTGTGGAATAATTATTTGTTTTGAATTTTAATTCAATAGTTCCGTTACTAAATAAAAAATCTGTTCTAATATCAGCATTTACTCTTTCTTTTGAAATACTAGAGTCGGAATTATCATGAATTTCAGGTTGAGATAAAGTTATTACACCTTTTTCGATTTTTACTTCCTCGCCTTTTAATATTGCAAAGTTCTTTATTTCCATAATTGTTGATGTTAATTTTCGCCTAACGTTCCGCGGCTAAAAGAAGGCGCGATTCCCGGAGATTACTGTCTCGGCTTGACGTAAATGTAGTTAAAAAATGAGTGTTTCTGTTACCTGAATGGAGCGCTTTTTTTTAGCCGCTGTTGTGTGCTGTACTTATTTAATAAACTCCTTAAAAAGTTCAAAATAAGTATCTTCCCATTCTTGCTTTCCACTTGTGTAATGCAGCGTTAAAAAAACTGTAGAATCTTTCAATTTTTCGAAATGTACATCATGCGGAAGGACTAATGTGAATCTCATGGCGTTTGCGTATTCTCCTGGAAATATTGGGTTCAGACCTGTTGACGATATTGAAAGACCCTCATCTTCCCAGACGTGACTATAATTTTGCGATTTTTCAGTTGGAATATATTTAAAATGCTTTTCAAATTTGGAAAAGTGTATAATTACTTTGTAATCTTTTTCAACAACATCTCCTGAATTGAAAACTTCTACTTCAATTTTTATGTTCTTCTCATTTAATTTGTCTGATTTAATTTCAGAAACTTTCCAGCCAAATATTTCTAGTTGCGATTTAATTTTTTGATTATAATGATTTCTAACTTCATATTCATCCATAGCAATAGATAAGAAGTTATTTCTCCGGTAGTATTTTTTTTCATAACTCATGTGAGGCCCATCCATACTTCTTGGAATTTGGACTACATAAATTGTTTCTTCAAAATTTCCTTTATTTCTTATAGGATGTATTATTATGTTTGAAACTGGGCGATAAACGGTTGATAGAATTTTTTGTTCAAGCCACTCTTTTGTAAAAATATTTCCATCAACAAAACTTAAAGAAGAAGCGACGTGATTATTTTCTGAAACACCATATATTATTACTCCACCATCTGAATTCGCAAAAGCAGAAATATCTTGAGAAATATTAATTCTCGATTTATCATCTTTTGTCAAAGCTCGACCATCTTTGAATTCTAAATAGTTAGACTCTTCAGCATTAACGTCAATTAAATTTTGAATATCATCAAGAGTGTAAGTTTCTTTTAAATAAAAGTTTTTCATGTATTCGCATTTAGTATAGCACACAACGTTTGGCAGCCAAGCGCGGTTGCGGACTTCCGAAGAAAGTTGGCTCGGCTGAACGTGAAATTACAAAGAAAAACGATTGGTTCAATTACATGAAAGCAGCAATCGCGACTTGGGTGCGGTTATGCGGCGTTTTACTTATCTAGAAGATTCTTCAAGTCAGAATAGATAGGATTTTCTAGAATATCTAATTCGTTCAAACTAATAAGTTTTATTGCGTTACGCGCTTCGTTTATTCTATTCAGCATTGGCAAAATTATTCTATTTCCATGCCTCCCAAAACTGTCTATGTCCCTAGAACTTGTTGGAATCTTATATCCTTTTGGACTTGATGAAATTATAATTCCTTTGTCACGAAGATTACCAATTATTTTAGATCTAAAAAATTCTTCATTCATTGGTTTATCACGAGTATAATTGAGATGTCTCATAATTTCTCCTGTGGACACATATGAACTTCTAGGATTTGCTCGTTGAAGCCAAAGGAGAAGTTTTAAAAAGGTGATTTGATCATTAATTTGAGTTTCGCCATTAGAGCCTTTTTCTATAAAGTCGAAAATTCTTTGAAAGCTTACTTCAGCAATTCTAGAATCGTAAGTTTGATCAACTGCACTTTCATTAAATTCTGCAACTGTGAGTTTTCTCGGAAAGTTGTTAAGTACAGAAATCTTAGGTTTGATTAGATTATAAAATTCTTGACTATATTCCGATTCTTTAGATTCATCGAATATGTACCCAATAGTTCCAGCAATAAAATCTGCAATTTGAATGATTATCGAACTAGAGCTATTTATTTGGTTAAATTCAATCCCTGAGAATAAAGTTCGTTGATGATTCTTCTCAACATATTTCCTAAACTCTAGCATGAAGTTATTTGTCCCATGTTCGTCGACATTTAATTCAAGTTCAGGAAATGTTCGAAACAATTCTTTGTAAAGTAAATTATTCGTGAATTTATAGAAGGATTTTTTGTACTTGAATCCTTGTCCAAATAAATCTCGCTTATCTATCACCACAGCGAATATTGAAAATTCAAGTTCGATTAATTCTTGAAGAATTTTAATTCTCCGTGTATGATTGGTTGCGACTTTATTTGATTTAATTTCTCCAGTTTGGAAATGTTTCTTTCTAATATTTTCTGCTTGGTTTTCAAGTACTGAAACTTGTTCGGCATCTTTCACCAAAATGCAAGCTACAATGAAGTGTGAGCCTTGAGTTTCAAATTCAAAGGAATTATTTCCAAATTCATCGGCAAATCCTATTCTCATAGTTGGATCTTTTAAAAATGTCGCATAACATTTGGAAGCTAATTTCTCGTTGCGGTAATCAGAGAAAGTAGTCTCGGCTGAACGTAAAGTTACTTAAAAAATGAGTGGTTCAACAATCCGAAAGGAGCAATGGAAATTAGGTTTTGTTAGGCGATGTTTACTCACTTGATTATAATTAAACATCTTTTCAATAGTCTAGTTCTATTTCTATAAAATAAATGATAAGTAGTAAATAGTTCTCGGTACGACTCAACTGCTCTCTTAACTTCTTCGTATGCATGTTCAGAACGAACTAATGGTTGAGCATAACGTAATGTTACTTTCAATTTGCCATACTTTCGATTAAGTTGGAGTAAAGGAAAGACTAAATGAGTATATGAATAATAATAATGTGTTCTGCTTTCTCCAAGATTTAACCAAGCTAACCAAATACTCTGTTCCTCTTGAAAAAAGTTTAATAAATCGAAATTGTCTTTTTGATGTCTTTCACTATTTGAGTTAAGAATTTCTTCTTCCTGAAGTTTCCTAAAATTTTCTATAGCCGAATTAAAGTTTACAATTCGCTCATCGAGGTTTTTTGTGAACTCTTGTAAATGATCATAAATTTTTGTTTCGAAAAAATCTAATTCACGAAGAGTTTCCCATACTTTATGAAACGCTTTGTATTTTACATTTCGATTATTAATACTCCAAAAGAATTTTTTACGAAACGAATAAAACATGTCCTTGAAATCAAATTCAAATAATGTCTCCAGATAACTTATAGGTTTTTGTGTATAACTGTATTCTCCTTCATAAGCAAGCTCAAATTGCTTTTTTAAGTTTTCTACATTTTTTTCCTTTGACTTTAAATCTTTAATAACATATTCTAAAAGGAGAATAAAAGTTTTCCTATTCGTTTTCCTAATCTGTGCAGATTTGAGCTGATTAAATAAAAAATTAATCGTTCCTCCAAGTACGAAAACAATAATAGAAATTAATGTAGGAACTGAAACCTCATTAGAAATTCCTAAAACATCATTAATCCATTCAATCATCGTTGTTGCTATAAATATCGCCTAACGTTTCGCCTGTAACCGCCGTCGCGGATCGAAGCGAGCAGAGTTCTCTCTGCCAAGATAAATGTTTCTTCGTGAAATAACAACTTCCGGCTACCGAAATCTCCGCGATGGCGGTTACCGGCTGTTATGACCAGTTGCATTAATTCTCCAGTTCTAAATCCACGTCATTAATTCGTGCGTTTTCCTGCTTTTCTTCGAAAACAAAATCTTCTCCGTAAATTGTTTGATATGCATCTAGAAATTCTTTAGATTTTCTAAAATCTTTAAACAAAGGCCAATTTTTATAAGCATATTTGTTAACCAATTCATCTAATGAACCGATTTTCAGCATCATTTTTTTGGCTTCTTCGTAATCATCTTCAAGGATTGCTTTTGCCAATTTAAATTCATTTCCAATTGACCAATCTTCAGCATTTAAAATATTTTGACACTTATCTGGTTTACCAAGTACTTTAAATGCAATAGCCTTATTAATAATTATAAATTTTCTAAACTGTTCTTTGGAAAATCTTTTTATGACGTTCAAGGCAAAATCAGATATAACTATTGCCAATTCATATTTTCCGTCAAGCAACAGCTCATATATAGTTTGGTTTAAATGGATATCTGCTTTTTCACGATCCGTTGGTACTAATTTTCGCCATAGAACATGAGTAAGTTTAACTGCCATTTCGAATAGTGTTCGAAAGGACTTTTCGCAATATTCTTGATCGGCCTTTAGTTCTTCATTTAAATTTCCCGAACATTCTGTTTCGAATTTCCATCTTGATTTTGCCTCTAGGTATTGCCGAGTTATCAGCCCATTTGTATGAACGAACAGATTTCTCCTTTGCGTTAATTCAACGAAACATGGTAATATGGCTAAATCTGTAGTTAACGTAAATTCTTTGTTAGCTACTTTTGTAATTTTCCTTTCTAAAATTTTCAACTGTTCATGGTGCTCTTCGCGCAGAAGTGAATCTACTTCTTTATCAATCATGTGCTCTTTTAATTCATCCAAGGTTTTATAGTTAAATATATCCTCGGCATTCCAAGTCTTTTCACTTGATCTAATAATGTTTGGATTTATCTCAAATAAAATTCTGCACAATTCCCCTAAAAAAGCATCATATTGACTAACAATTGAAACAATGTAATTTCGAGGAAGAATTTTTTTTGCGATATCAAGCCTTCGCAGGAGTTTATGGATTTTTGTAAATTCATCTGCATGTTCAGAAACAACTCTATAAATTGTAGACTCATTTCCCTTATCATCAGTCTTGATATGTTGCGTTGAAATTTTTTCTAATTTCTCCAAAAGATTTCTATGTTTAATTGAAATCATTGTGAGTTGAAAAGGGAGGTTGTCAATTAGAGCGGTAATTTCTTCAAGAAATTTGCTGAGATTTGACTCAATTAATTCAGACTGCGTAGGGCTGATGGCAGGTTTTGTAGCTGGCTCATTTGACATATATTGTTTATCGTTTAGTTTGGCAATTGGTCATAACGTTTCGCCGGTTGGCTCCGGTGCGGCCTTTCGGAGAGAGTTGTCTCGGCTGGACGTAAATTTACTTAAAAAATGTTTGGTTCAACAACCTGAAAGCAGCACTGGTGCTAACCGGCTGTTACCAGATGTTTCTTTTAAAACTTCTCAACCTTTGGCTTTTTGTCAATGAGTAATTGATTTAAATGTCTAAATGCAATGATCAATTGTTCCGCTACATCATAGTTTTGAATATCAAATTCAAAATCAGTTTTTTTCCATGTTCCTTGTGATTCATTCAATAAATAGTCTAACCAAATTGTTACATGCGCGATGTCGCCTGGTTTTCTTTTAACCCGACCATATTTATAAACGGTTGCAAAATTGTAAACGGAACCATTGTCCGATTTTTCACCTTTGTTGTTTAAGACATAAACTCGTAGCAAATCATTTTCAAATTCAGCATGAAGTCTTTTTGCATGAGAATTTTCCTTAAATGCAAATTCATTTAAGTTCTTTGTAATATATTGTTTTGTTTCGTCCAGAGATTTTTCACTTTGGCAAAAAGCATTATTCAAAATTAAATTGATAAGTATGAGGTAAAAAATTTTCATTGCTCTCAAATTGTGACGATTTTACTGAAATATCTGGTAACGTTTGGCAGCTAATTTCTCGTTGCGGTTAACGAAGAAAGTAGTCTCGGCTGAACGTAAAGTTACTTAAAAAATGGTTGGTTCAACAACCCGAAAGGAGCAATGGAAATTAGGTGCGGTTATGAGCCGTTTTTTGATTTACTCTTTAAATCTATAAGTTTGAATAGTATTGGCAAAAATAATGCAGCAATTATCCACTGCCAATATTCTTGAAAGAAAAGATATATTGTCATATACCAACAAGGTCTGATGAAAGTATGCTTTTCCTGAATTATTACGTCTTTAGAATTTTCCCCAATTCTATCATTATATTTTATTGTCGCAATTAAAATTAATTTGCTATTTCCACTTTTAACAGGTTTTACCAAGAATTTCCAACTTGTAGCAGATAATTTATTGACGCTTTGCTCTTTCGTTGATATAGATTTAATCTTGAAGTTTTCACCGGTTGGATCGACTAAATTTGCTTGAATTCTTGTGGCAAATTCAATTTTTTGAACATCATTTACTTTTTTTAAATTCTTATCAACTTGCCCTCTAGTTACTATTAAGTTGATTTCTTCGTACTTTCCAAGAGTTAAAGAGTCAGGAATAGAATATATAGCCTTTCCAAAATTTAAAGATTCTATTTTTTTATTCATTATACCAAATGAAGACAAGACTTCATTACTCATGTTGCAAGCTAGTATAACGATAAATATCAAGTACGCGGCATTAATTATTTTAGCTTTTGTACTTAATTTTTTTGAATTTGTATTCTCCATATGTTCTAAAATGGCTCATAACGTTTGGCAGCTAATTTCTCGTTGCGGTAATCGGAGAAAGTAGTCTCGGCTGACCGTAAATTTACTTAAAAAATGGTTGGTTCAACAACCCGAAAGGAGCAATGGAAATTAGGTGCGGTTATACGCTGTAAGAATCAATATTTTTTAAATTCTCTATTGAAAAATGCACTATTGATATCTTTATTTATAGAGTCTTTTCTTTTAATCCAAATGAATCCTTCGTGTTTTGTTATTACGGCGATATCAATTGGTCCGCCAACACTTTGAATATCAGAATTAGTTTTTCTTTTTATTGAGGTTATATTAATTACCGACTCTGCTAATTCAACTAAATCTTCTTTACGAAGATATCCTACGGATTTTATAATTGGATTAATATGATTTTTTACGCAGTAATTCCTTAGACGTTTACTGTAATTTTCAAAGATTTTACCGAAATGAATCTTCAATTCGTCTTTCGAAAATTCAGGATATTTTTTACTAAATGACTTCATTGAATTTTCTAACTCTTCGATTAATATTGTACCTAGCTCTTCTGAAATTTGAGGATTTATCCCTAAAAAGAATGTGTCAACCATATCTCTTTGAGCAAATGGGCACACTATTGCAGATTCATTAATTGAAATACTATCAGTCATTGAGAAATCGAAGCGAAGCTTGTTGTCTAGAATTTCTCCTAATCTAATATCGCAAATCGACGGGAAAATCTCATCAGTACCATATCCTGCAATTACAATTCCTGTGAAATCTTCATCATCTGAAAACTTACAGGTTAGTTCATTGAAAAGAACCTTATAGATTTTTTGAGTGTATTTTGATTTTCGAGAAACTTTGTTTTTAACATAGAAGCCAGGCAAAATTTTATCAATAGTTTTTTTAAATTCTAGTTTGAATTCTTCGAGCTTATAGGATGAAAACTCAGGTAAAATGTCATCTGTAATTTTCGAATACATATCCAGCATTTTTGAAAACTCTAATTCGCTCTCATATGTAAATTGATCAGGTGTGAAATCTTTCCAAAGTTCAGCATTTTCGTCAATAATTTGTTTAAATGTTTCCGAAAGAGTTTCAAGTAAGTCATAAAGCCGAAATGAAATTAATTCATGAATTTGATCACTATTGATAAAACGTTTGAAATTTTCTTTTACAAACTTTAGAAAATCATCCCTATATTCGAGTAGAGCAGGGAAAGATTTATCTTGTAAAGTTTTCGTATAACTTTTTACGATAATTTCTAACGGAATTCCCATCCAATTAGAATTATTATATATCATTAAACCAACAGGCTCGTAATTGGATAATGGAAATAATTTATTTGCAGTATTGAACACTTTTCTGTGTGAACTTATAGTTGCGGCACTATCGGCTGCTAAAACGACACTTGTTTTATTTAAAATCCCAATTTCGGCAGTCATATTATGGATGTTTATCTTATAGCGTATAACGTTTCGCGGCTAAAAGAAGGCGCGATTTCCGTAGATTGTTGTCTCGGCTGGACGTAAATTTACTGAAAAAATGGAAGTTTCTGTTACCGAAATGGAGCGCTTTTTTTTAGCCGCTGT
>NZ_JAAMPU010000092.1 GCF_012911565.1 Flavobacterium silvaticum
AACCCGGTCTCCTCGCAGATCGTGGACCGTACCCTGTCCTACTTCAACTTCAGCATGGTGCCGGGTTACATACCGGGTGGCAAGTACATGGTGCGCGTGGCCGTGAGGACCACGGGTTACCATTCACCGTTCGGTGAGGCCTGTTTCGTGTACGCTCCGGGGGTATTGCGCCAGGACGGGACACAACAGCCGGAAGTGATTGCACAGCGTTTCGACGCCACGGTGTTCCCGAATCCGTATGCGGAGAGCTTCTCGCTCGACCTGGATTCCACTTCGGAGGAAGCCGTGCAGGTACGTGTGTATGACATGATCGGTAAACTGCTTGAGGAAAGATCCTTCGAAGCCAGCCGGATCGAACTGGCCCAGTTCGGGGAGAAATACCCGAGCGGTGTCTACAACATCGTGCTGACACAGGGAAGCAACGTGAAGACGCTGCGTGTGATCAAACGGTAATTGACAATTAATAAGTATCGATTAACAATTAAGCCCCGACGCAAGTCGGGGCTTTAAAAGTAAACGCTATCATGCAAATTAGAAATAATGAGTACTGGCCCGATAGCCCACATTCCTAAAAGTTTCTATGAATCTACTGTGATTTTCGTTTCATTCTATGTAAATCAATCCTAAGCCAATTACAGGTTGAGAATCTGTAATTACTTTTGCCTTCAGGTAAACGAATCCATGATACGTAGTATCTTGTATAAAATAATCTGCTGTTGAAACACCTTCTTGATTGGAAGGTGTTCTGTTTAAAAATGTTCCAACGCTTCCCCCTTGCGCGGTAGGTATCGAGTCATAATAGTGCACAATCTGGCCGTCAGAAGGAAATCCGTTGAGTTTTACAAGCTCAGCACTCATAGACAAATGCGAAGTGTACAATGCCTGCAATACATTTGTTTCGGTATCAACAAGTATTTGTTCCGGATATGAATTCGTAAAGGTAATATAAGCATCCGTCAAAACATTTCCGTTCTGTGAAGCAGTAACTCTGGTTAACTCGGCTTTTCTACTTTTTAGAAAAATTTTAGCGGACTGACCTTCCGTAATTGTTAATGTGTAAGTATCGCTGTTGTTGGAAAAAACACCTTTGTCCGTAAAAAATGTGATTGGAACCCCTATTCCGGATAAGCCATCCGTCGTTACATCTATTTCTGCATAGGTGTAAAAGTCAGCGGGCACGTTTTCAACAACCACATTTAATGCCAGCGTATTGGAAATAATCGGGGCATCTGTTAGATTGCCAGGCTCATCGCTACAATGTGTCAATGCTACCGCAACAATAAGTATAAAATAGAATCTGATACGTTTCATAGGAATAATTATTTATTTCTGAGTTGTTTGAATGGAGTGTAGGTTAACGAGATAAAGGCACCCACTTTGAATTCTTTGTGGTATTCTATGGATGTTTTGGTGCCTGATAAAGTCTGTTGGTCAAACATGCTTTCAAAGTCATTGTCCAGATGGTCAACCTGCATACCGATATATCCACCGGTTAAGGTAAACTGGCGAGACTCCCCAAAGAAAAAAGATAACCCTCCCAAATAAGAAAGCCGGGGTTCGTCTTCTATGGTAAGGCCTACACCGAAAGAAGGCCCAAAACCTGTACTGCGGGAAATCTTGAATTCCACATTTCCCAATGCGGCGAATCCAACTGGCCTTTCGGTATACCCATTTTCGGCCAATACAAAACTATTTCCGGCTTCAATCCATTTATAGGTTTTGTTCTGGAGGTTTTTTCCGATGGCTACAAAAGAACCTGAACTGAAACTTACAAATGGTTTGAGAATAGGAATTTCAATTGTCGCAGGCTCTTTCGGCTTGTACGGTGGGAGCGAAAATTGGTTGAACACACTATCCTTAGAGTCAATCTGTATTTTCAGTTCGAGTAGGTTCCCGTTTAGAGGCACATAGTCGAGAGAATACATTTGATTTTCAAGTACCATGTTCCTGAGGAAAACAATCATGCTTTTTAGTTCACTGTCTGATGGCAGACTTGATAAAATGGAGTTTACACCGGCAAATTCAGTTGCCACGGTAGTGGCTTCAGCTATTTTTTTGAGGTATTCGTCTTTGTTTTTGGAACAATCCGCGGCTTTATCCTTTAATTTGATAATGGCCGCCTCCAGTTTTTTTATTTCATCTGCTTTTGCATCTTTTTCGGCCTTGGCAAGATTATTTAATTTTTCAAGCTGGGCCGTGTTTTCTTTCAGAGTGCTTTCATTTTTTTCACAAGTGTCTATTTCCTGCTGAGCTGCTTTACTTTTCTCTTTCAACAGGTCTAGCTTTGCCTGTGCCGCAGCTGCGTCGGACCTTATTTCAACGAGGCTGTCCGCCAGGTCTGTATATTGAACAGAAAAGCAGCAGGGAAAGGTTGCACAAGGGTCGTACGCCTCGAGTATCTTATTCCGCAGTTGATTATATTTATGTATAAAACAACTAAGTTTTTCGTTCAGGGTGTTTCTCGGGTCGTTTTCTACGGCACCAGTTTTTTGTATTATGTTCTTTTCATAGTTTGTAATTAAATTTCCCAAAATGGAATCGTCTCCGATAAACATTTTAGAAAATAAGGCGGAAGGCTCGCTGTCATAGCTAATAAGAGTATCTGCAATGGATACATCATACATAAAACGGTTGACGTTGACAATTTTGACTTTTACATTGTCCTTGGGACATAGTGACTCGGTATTGAAATTCACGCTTTCCGTATGCAATTTATAATTGCCTGCAGTCGCTTTGTCATCTATTCGCGTGATTTTGAAAAAGCCTCTTTTATTGGGATCTTTTGGGCTAAAATCATATACATAGGTAATTCGGCGCTTATCATAAAACCTGACATCTTCTCCAAAATTGTGATCGAAATCTAATAGTTGGGTACAATCTGGTTTAGGAAAGGTTAGCGTACAGGGACCATTTTTCGTCGTATCTTCGGTTATATTCGCACCTGACACTGCCACTTTAATCGTTACGGTTTTTGTATTACCGCCTTTAAACAGGTTTATGGTGAAAATACTGTCGTTCTCCACTACCGCACCAGAAACGTTGAATCGTTTGCTCAATTCGGTCTGTAGAGTGGTATCTACGTCAGGGGTATAGAAATTTCCGGCGACATTCTTTATTTGCACCGAATCGACTTTGCTCACATCTGTGATCTGAATGGTAAAATCGTGGTCAAGCTTTTCCTTTGTGATATCTTCATTGCCATCACTGAATTTGTTACTGTGTGTTTCGGTAAAATCGGTAATGTTGATTATCTGCGAAAAACAGGATCCCGAAAGGATTAACGTGCTGAATAAAAGTAATTTTAGTTTCATATTTAAGCGAGTTGTACTTTAAGTTTTAATAATAAGGTTTCTATAGGCAAGATGTAACTTGCCGTACTTCTTCCGCCGACGATTAGCCCGACCACATTATTCTGGTCATCGAGGACACAGGCTCCTGAATCACCGGGTTGGGAAAACTGCCTTTTTTTTCCCTGTACCATAATGGTATTGACTATGGTAAACTCATTATTGCCATACCAGATTTTTACATCTTCACAAATACTCGTTACCACACCCTCGACAGCATTTTTTATTTCAGGGCCCGTGGTGGCCCCATACACGAATACACGAGCTGTCTTATAATCACTTTCCACAAGCTTTCTGGCTTTTTTGGGCGGTCCGAGTTTTGGGATAGTGTTGATTATTTTTACGGAAGATTCATCCAATTCTATAAGGGCGGCGTCTATTTCATGGTCTATTTTGGCGGTACTGACATACCCAATACCGACAGGCAAACTGTTTTCCATGCTTCCCACTTTTAATTTGTTTGTATTGGAATAGGGAAGCGCATTGAGGTTGTCGAAAAGATTGTGGCAACACGTCAGGATAAAACGTTTTTTTGAAGTATCATCCAAAGGCTTCACAAGTACTCCAAGCGTGCCATAATCGGCTGGTTGGCTTAAATCGAATATTTTTTCAGAAAGGTTTATCGAATAGGCCCGTATTTTTTCGGCGACGTTCAACACACTTATTTTTATCGGAATATTCTGAGGGGTGCCGTCATCGAGCAGGTATTGATAGAATGGTTCTATATATTCTGAAGTACCACTTACGGTTACCTCAAAATAATAGCCTGCATCGTTTCTGCGAATACCGACGGCCTTCACCGTTTCCAGCATCATTAGTTTTGACCTGGCTTCTGTAAAAGCTATCTTAATGAAATCTGACTGATAGGTTTTGAATATCGTTTGAAGAGACTTCATGTTATCCACACGATACGTTTCGGGATCGGCCAATACCCGCTTTGTATTTTTTATTTCATATAACAAATCGAGAAGGTCATGCCAGAACTTAGAACCAAAACTTATAAAGCATCCGGTAAATGCAATACCCAATGCCAGCAAAAGATAGTTATAGTTGAAAAGCCATGTAGCTTCCTCTGGCTTCACATAGGCATCTAAATTGGTCCAACCCAAGGTCTTTCCTGGCTCGGTCATGTTGTATAGCATACCCAGGAGGTCGGCCTTAAGAATTGTAGCTGTTATGATGCCACACCATACATTTATCTTCAGGATACGATAAGTCCTGGCCTTTTCTTTCGAATCGTCCTCAGGATATTTGGTGATGGTATCCCCAATTCTGAATACAGGGCTCCCACACAAATAATGTTTAAGAAAATCAGCGACTCTTTCGCTGACCATACTCATAAGGAATAAGATGGTTACAAGCTGGATTGTCTGTTGGAGCATATCAACGGAAGTTTCGGCGGCCATATATCGTGTGTTTTAGAAAATAAAAATAACGTTGTTCAAATAACCACACAATACCTAATAGTAGTGATTTTCAGTTTTTTACTTGAAATGATTAACGGCCCGAAATCTTAGAGGATTTGTATAATGGTGAGAATATCCATTCTATGGGGAATAGTGACTAATAGATCGGATATGAAAAAAGCCTGTCGTTTCCAACAGGCTTTCTTCAAAAAAAGTCAGTTCACGCCAACACCGCCTGACCCAAATACACACTGCTCGAATATTTGAGCCTGTCCGAAGTAGCCATCGCCACCCACGCATGCACGGTATCGCCAATCCATGAATTGGGTAAATTAAAGGTGAACGAGCCAGCGCTCCGCAAGGCGGCAAGGTCGCGGTATTCCGATTTGCGGATGGTCTGATTATAGACGACTACTACAAAACCGTCCGAGGCATTGGCCTGTGTCTGTCCTGAATTGTCCGTCCACGTAAAGGCGAGTTCGGCATTCGGTTGGGTTGCCATGGCAGGGTTTTCCACGTTGAGCAGTTCCCCGCTGGAGATGATGACCAAATTGTAATCGAGGGTCAAATCCGGATACGTCCCAACGATCGCCTCATTGATATGATAGGCGGTCGCGAGGTTGTAACGCGAAAGTTCGCCTGCCTCATGCCCGTAATACGCCGAAACGATCGGGCGCAACGGCTTGAGGAACCGCACCACAAGGCTGAATTTTTCACGTACGATCTTTTGGGCCAGCGTCGCCTCCTGGCTACTTTTGCGCGGAAGGCTGCGCATCACATTCAAGCCTCTCCAGTTGGCTCCTACTACCGTTCCGACTTTTCCTGAGAAGGGGCCGAGAATCCCTTTTTCAAATGTTCCCATTTTTTAAAAATTTAAAAATTAATACTGATAGTAAGAGAAATCCCAGTCCCAAATGGTTGGAAAAGCCCGATGCGTTTGCCGCCTATTGCCGTTTCGTGCCGAACCCTGCCGCTATTTGCCGGATCCTGCCGATTTTGCCGCTTTTTGCAGGTTTCGTTTTACTCTTGTTTTACTTTCGCTTTACTCTTGTTTCACTTTTGGATAAACTCACGGCGGGCCGCTATGCGAAAAATAGGGTAAAAGTAAAGCGAGAGTAAAGCAACGGTAAAAGAAAGACGGGCGCCACGCGTCACAAAGTGTCTCGGTGAGAAGCCATACGCCGCATATAGCCAAAAAAAATCCGCCGGGTTCACCGACGGATTCCAATATGATTTAAAGATTCTAATTGATGCGCTCCAATACCGCATTCACCGGAATACCCGAATACGCACTAAAGTCATACACCGTAAGCGGGGCAGGGGATTCCTTTCCGTTGAGCGACAAAATCCGTTTGTACAAATCGCGACAATGGCGCTCGCTGCGGCCGGTAAGTTGCTGGATGTCTTTGGTGTAGAGGATTAGGCGTTTCATTGGGTGGGTTTAGGGGGATAACTGATTAATTGGATAATTTATTGTGATTGTGGAGATTTATTATCCAACATCCGTTTTTTTAATTTAAAAGAATTGAATTAAAAAACTTCAACCAGAATTTTGGCAATTACTTATTTTAGCTTTATAGACATCCAATTTAACTATGTATTTATAAAGGTATTTCCAATAATGTTGAAAACTTTTATAAGCTGCCGGTGAATTTATAATTTTAATTGTCATATTTGCCGGTAAAGGTTGATTTATGCAAGTAAATTGGAACAGACAGGCCAAAAGATATTTGAAATCCGAACTGGTTAGGCGCGGAATATCAAACGACCAATTAGTCAAAAAGCTGGAAGCTATTGGTGTTACAGAAACTAAGGCAAGTGTGGAAAGCAAGATAAGTCGGGGAACTTTCAGTGCCGCTTTTCTACTCCAATGTCTAAACGCAATAGGATGCAAAAGTTTGGTTACTGAAGTTGATTATTTGACTATTGCTGCAGAGCCGTCAATAGAATACAAATCAAATGCTTAATAGATGGTTTATAAAAATTTAAAAACCCAGACACACTTTATCGATATCCAAACTTTCAAATCTGGTTCCGATTCTGAACTTCCTGTGGTGAGTTTATTTACTGGGGCAGGTGGACTTGATATCGGCCTTGAAAATTGTGGATTTGAAACTGCAGTATGTATTGAGTATGATACAGATTGTAGGGAAACCCTTAGGTATAACCGTCCTAATTGGAAATTGTTTGAGGAATCAGTCAAAATTACACAGGGAGAAGTAAAAACTCGTGTTCCAGGTGATGTAAGAGAAATAGAAGTGGAGGAACTTCTGAAATTGGCAAATTTGGAAAGAAAGGAAGTGTCACTTGTGGTCGGCGGGGCTCCTTGTCAACCTTTTAGCAATATAGGAAAAAAATTAGGTAAAAATGATGAAAAAAATGGCGATTTATTTTTGGAATTTGTTCGTTTTGTGAAAGGTATTAATCCTAGGGCTTTTATTTTTGAAAATGTAGTCGGCATCACCCAAAATAAACATAATGATGTTATAAATTACATGGTTGATAAGTTTAAGGGATTGGGTTATGGAATTTCGTATGGAATACTAAATGCGGCGAATTATGGGGTTCCTCAACGTAGGGAAAGATTTTTCTTAATAGGAATTAAAGGTGTGGACAAACCAGCATTTCCCATGCCCACACATTTCGAAAGCTTGGATCACTTTAATTTTTTTACTAAGCATTTTGATAAATCACCTGTAATGTCTTTTAAAAGATGGGTGAGTGTAAAAGATGCATTTAAGAAAATTACCCCTGCTCAAAATAGCCGAAATGATTATGCTTTGATGAATATTTCAGAAACTGTGACTGAAAGAATGAAGTTAATAAGTCAAGGCCAAAATTTTAAAGTATTGCCTATGGAAATGCGCCCTAACTGCTGGAAAACGGGAAAGCATCAGGGTAATGATACTTTTGGAAGGATTGTGGAAGACTTACCATCGGTAACTATTAGAACGGCAGCTTATAACCCTTCAAAAGGAATGTATATCCATCCAAATGAAAACAGAGGACTTTCAACAATTGAAATGGCAACACTACAATCTTTCCCGAAGAATTGGGAATTTAAGAGTAAAGGACGCGATAAAATTACCTTAGTTAGTGGTGGAAAACAAATTGGAAATGCTGTACCTCCTTTATTGGCTCAAGCACTTGGCAGAGCAATTTTAAAACAGATCATTTCGTCGGACTTAAAATCTGTTGAAAAACTGTCTCCGCTTCTTGAAGTGAATTGATTTCATAAATTTCGTCAACGGCGGCTTGAGGTATACTTGACACTATAGTTATGGAATGTGTAGCAACAGTTTTTAAAGCATTTCTGTCTGCCGGACTCACGTGCCGGCTAATACCAAAATATTTTAACCCCGGGGGACTTAATACCCAGTTTCGAGTTTGTAAATGAGTATATATAGCTTTCATCAAACTTCCTTCATGAGACATTTGTAATCTTCGATCAGGACGAAGGGATGTTTTTACCGAGCAGAATCCGATAAGGTTAAAAAAGTCGCATTGATAAATGAAGTTAGAATATAGAGTTGCTAAGAATTGTAAGGAATCTAATGTAAAGTCAGTTATTGGATTAGTATCACTCAATATTTGCCTCGCCAATTTATTCTCTATAATGGCAAAGTCCGGATTCGATGTTATCAAATTTACATTTGATGAGTCTCGAACTTTTTTTCTTAAATCCTTTATTAAAGAATTCAGTTCGTCATTATAAAGTTGGCTAACATCAAACTGGCTAATATTGGGCAATAGAAAACAAAGATTGGCTTCGGGGTTATTGCAAAAATAATTCCAAGCTGCTAAAGCTAAGAGCCACTCGTACCAATCACCATGGACATTACTTAGTGACTCTCGTGATATTGTTGCGCGTAATCTAATCGTATTATCGAATTCGTCAAATAGGTCATCAAATCGTTTATCCAAAATTGGAAGTTTTCCTTCAAGCAGATGGTAAAATGCTAAATCCTTAACTACTTGATTCTTCCCTTTTTCTATTTTAATATATGGCATAATTATTTTAAAAGTATTTTTGTAGAAACACCTATGCAAGATGCAATATTTTTTATTGCTTTCAATGTGACTGCAAGTTTTAAATCTTCAAAGTAAAATCGTAACCAAAATATTTAAAACAGTATTTGCCAGATTTACATTTAAAGGAAATGATTGATTTAAAGATTGATAAAATGGAAAGTTTTTCGTCTGAACAACGCTCTTTAAATATGCAAGCCGTTAAAAGTTCCGGCAGTAAAGAAGAGCGTTTATTGATGAGAACCCTCTACCACCGCAACCACCGCTACCGAAAAAACAACAAAAAAGTCTTCGGCAAACCCGACCTCACATTCAAAAAACACAAATTGGCCATCTTCGTCGACAGCGAATTCTTCCACGGCAAAGACTTCGAAACCAAAAAGAAGCCGGTCAACAATGCGGAGTTCTGGGAAAAGAAAATCAAACGCAATATAGAACGTGACAAAGAAGTCAATGAAGAACTGGCCAAACAAGGCTGGACCGTTCTTCGCTTCTGGTCTAACGACATCAAAAAAAATCTAGACCACGTCGTCGAAACCATTGAAAAACACTTGCCTGCGAAAAATACCACGGTAAAGTTGACTTGGTATCCGGAACTTTCACACGAAACCATAACCATAGCGGCAGAGCCTGATAAAAAGCAGTAGCAGGTTTTTCACACTCAAAATCCTACAACCCCAAACCGTCAACATATAACACCACCCCCAAACACCACCCTAACTTTGGGCGACAAAAAAAATCACAATGTCATTCCCAAACCCCGACTTCTTTACTTGGTACCACGTCGACGACGACCCCGACGATCTTTCCATCTACGCCGATTTTATTTCCGAATACGCACCTCAGGTCAACCTGGAACAGTTCTCCTCAAGCATGGAACTCATCCGCAGGCTCAATACCACGCGCAACTATCCGCGCATCCTGCTTATAGATTTGAACATGCCCATCTTGGATGGGCTCGGGTGTTTACGGCATGTCAGGATTCTGCCGCACGTGAGTACGTTTACGCGCCTTGTTATGTTGTCTACCACTTCAAGTCCGGAGATGATCGAGATGTGTCGCAATGCAGGCGCCCATTTTTATGCCGTAAAGCCGTCGGGGCCGGAAGGGATACGACAACTGATTGAAACGCTTGTAGAGATTTGCCAAACGGAATATGTGTGGCCGGTAAGTAAAAGCCGGTTCCTGCTTACGACCCAAGGGCAGTAAACTTGTTTACTACCCTAAAATATTTTCTCATGGCTATTTATCCGGTATAAGGTATTTTACCTATCCGGTTTGCGAATATTTTGAGTTTCATATTTTTCATATTGTTCGCAATTGGTGATGGATTGGATGGAATAAATTCGCAAGCGCAATATTTTTTTAATATCTTTAAGTGACCTACGCCACCTGTAGACGGTAACTTATGCTTAAGACCCAATATCCCGTTATGCTCACGTTTACGGCTGTAAACGGAGTCGATCCGGACCTGTCCGCAATACCCCTGTTTTTATGAAAAGGGACAAATCCGGATCGGACGCATCACCCGACAGCCATTCAGGCCTGCTTCGGTTTTATACGCTCGCCTTGTGGGAAGCCGCGCCCAACGGGGCATTTTTGGTGGACAGTCCCGCCTGGCGTAAGTTCACGGGGCAGTCGTTTGACCAATGGAAGCATTTCGGGTGGCTGGAGGCCATTCACGAAGACGACCGTACATTAGCCGTGACGCTTTGGCGCAGGTGTATGGAAAGCGGACAGCCCATAGAC
Organism: Flavobacterium silvaticum; assembly: GCF_012911565.1. Classification (GTDB taxonomy): domain Bacteria; phylum Bacteroidota; class Bacteroidia; order Flavobacteriales; family Flavobacteriaceae; genus Flavobacterium; species Flavobacterium silvaticum. Next base: position 10,532 of record NZ_JAAMPU010000092.1, read on the forward strand.
CTGCAGTTTCGTTTGTTTCATAAGGCAGACACGGCTTATAAATGGGTTAATGCCAAGGGAATTCCAGTATTCGATTCAGGTACTGCGATCGCGAAATGGACGGGGATGCTTATCGATATCCAGGACCGGAAGGAGACCGAATTTTTCCTGATAGAAGAAAGACAGAAAGACGCTTTTTTGGTTCGTCTTTCCGATGCGCTTACGCTCCAGAAGACGCCGGAAGCCATAAAAGATACCGCCTGTCGTATGCTCGCCACCCAATTACAGGCCATGCGGGCCGTATTTGCGGAAAGGACGCGCATAAACGGCCGCGATTATTTCCAGGTTACGGGCCAATACGGTACAAAGCTGGCCTTTACACCGGATCCGGTCCTTATTGATGATTACTTGTATTCCATGTCGCATTTCTTCAATGGAAACCTATTCATCATCAGGGACATACTCAGGCAAATCCCAAGATTGGACAGACTGTTCTTTACCCAATACCTGATACGTTCCTTCGTTTCCTTTCCGTTAATAAAGAACGGAAAGCCCGCGATCCTTTTCAGCGTGCACGACCTTAAGCCTCGGCAATGGAAAGACTCCGAACTCAACATGATACAGGAAACGGCCGAAAGAGCCTGGGCCGCGATACAACGATGCCAGACAGAAGAAGGAACACGCCAGAGCGAAGAACAGTACCGGACCCTTTTTGAAACATTGGATCAGGGCTATGGGTTGCTGGAACTCATATATGATGATTTGGGCGAGATCCACGATTACCTGTATCTTGCAGGGAGTCCCGACGAGGAAAAATGGGACGGGCTCAAAGGAGTCATCGGCAGGAACCTGGGACAGCTGGCCCCCACGGAACCTTATTGGAAGCCGTTTTACCAGCAGGTGGCTGCCACGGGAAAATCGGAAAAAATAGACTATTTCGCAGAAAATCTCAACCGTTGGTTCTGTGTGCAGTTATCCAGGGTCGGTGGAAAAGGCAGCCTGCTTATCAATGCGGTTTTTGAAGATATAACGACACGGAAAATCAGTGAAATACATAGGGAGTACCTATTGAAGCTAAGCGATGCATTGACCGGACAAACCACATCGCCGGGAGTTAAGGAAACGGCATGCAGGATATTGGGCCAACATTTGGGTATGATGCGCGTATTGTATGTCGAAAGCATTTTTACCGAAGGCACGGAGTTTTATGTCTTGAAAGGGCAATATGCCCCTGACAGGCCCTTTCCGTCACAACCGATACTGGCGACGCAATATCTGCCAAGGGGGCAAAACACTTATGAAGGAAATACGATTGTGGTAAGCGATGTGCATGACGTTATCCCTGAGCCGGATCGCGAACCTTATGAATTGTTCGATATACGTTCCTATGTGGTAATTCCCTATGTGGTAAAAGACCAACCGATTCTTTTTTTCATCATCCACCACGATACGCCTAAAAATTGGACCGAATCTGAACTCATCATCATAAAAGAAACCGCGGAGCGTATGTGGGCGGCAGTAAAGCGATTCGAGGCCGAAGAAGCCTTGCGTGAAAGCGAACAACGGTATCGCACATTGGCTGAAAAGATGAAAGAGGGTTATGCGCTTCTGGAACTGGAATATGACGATTCGGGAAAGGTGGTCGATTTCGTTCATCTCGAGGTCAATTCCGTTATGGAAAAACTTACCCGGCTTAAAGATTCGGTCGGCAAACGCATTAGTGAACTCGGGCTTGTCAAGCCTGCCTGGCTGCAATTGTACGAACGGGTGGCGGCCACAGGACATTCGGAACGGATAGAATTCTTTTCAAAAAGGCTGCATAAATGGTTCAGTATCCATGCGTCACGGGTAGGAACTGCAGGCAGCAGGCTCATCAATGTTATATTCGACGATATTACCGAACGCAAGAACCTGCAGCGACGGCAGGACTTCCTGCTTACATTCAGCGATGAATTGCGTCCGTTGTCGGATCCGTTTGAGATACAGGAAGTCGCCATGCGCCTGCTTGGGGAACATTTGGACGTGGGACGTGCCTTTTATCTCGATGCCGTGTGGGAAGACGGAGGCTGGACCTACGTACTTGAAAGGGATTTCCACCGCGATCCCTCGGCACCCAGCGTTGTAGGAAGGCATAGGCTCAGTGACTACCACGAACTGGTTTTTTCGAATCTCGAAAAAGGCCATATCCTTCAGGTAGATAATATCAAAGCCTTTCCGGATATATCGGCTGAAGCCATTGAATCATATGTTTCCATCGAGCTCATTTCATTCCTCATCGTTCCTTTGATCAAGGATGGAATATATGTAGGTGGGCTAAGTGTACAGGAAAACGTTCCGCGGATATGGACGACAGCCGAGGTGGAAATCGTCAGTGAAGTCGCGGAAAGGATCTGGTCGGCAGTAGAAAGGGCAAAGGCAGAAGCCGCATTGCGCGAAAGCGAAGAACGGTACCGGACTATTTTTGAAGGCATGGATAACGATTGGATCCGTGAACAAACCGGGAAAACAAGTGACAGCAACAAAAAGGAAGTCTGATAACCGATTTCAATACGTTGTGTTTCTATGGTGTTACTTTTTTGTTACTTTTCCAACTTCAAACAAATGCCTGGCGCCGAAGATATACCATGAAGAAAATCTACCTCCTTTTACTCCTTGTTACCGCCATCTTTCAGGCCCAGACCTTCAACGGTACGACCGGCCCGATTTCAGACGATGCCACCCTGAATAATTACACCGCTACGATTTCCGGATTGTCGGGACCGCTTACGTCAGATTACGGCCTGGTTACGGTTTGCGTGGATATCACCCACACCTGGGATTCCGATTTGAACGTCCACCTGATTTCGCCAGATGGTACAGACATCAACCTGTTTTCGGCATTAGGTGGCGGAGAGGACAATTTCACCGGTACGTGCCTGAGTCAGTCGGCAGAGGCCTCGATAAACACGGGCTGGGCGCCGTATACGGGTGTGTTTAAGCCGCAGGAAACTTTAGGTAACCAAAACAACGGGCAATCGGGGAATGGGGTTTGGACGCTTCAGATACTCGATACCTATGCATTTGCAGATACCGGTTCGGTCAACAGCTGGAGTATCACGTTCGGGACGGGTGCCGCGACGCCTTTTGTTTTCACTTCGTCCAATCTGCCCATCGTCATCATCAATACGAATGGGGTAGCGATTCCGGACGAGCCCAAGATTGATGCACTTATGGGAATCATAGACAACGGACCAGATCAGATGAACCATCTTACCGATGCACAGAACGGATTCAGCGGGAATATCGGTATTGAACTCAGGGGAAATTACTCTCAGGGACTTCCGCAAAAGCCATATAATTTCGAGACGAGGGATGCGGCCGGTGAGGAACTCAATGTGGGGTTGCTCGGGATGCCAAGTGAACATGACTGGTGCCTTATCGCGAATTATAACGACAAAGTATTCATGAGGAACAAGCTGGCCTACAGCCTGTTTGAGCAGATGGGGAATTACGCCGCAAGAAGCCGGTATTGCGAGGTTATCCTCAACGGAAGCTATCAGGGTATTTACCTGCTGATGGAAAAAATAAAGCGCGACAATGACCGTGTGGATATCGCAAAGCTTGAAACGACCGAAAATACGGGTATCAATGCCACGGGCGGATACATCCTCAAAAGCGATTACTGGACATGGGAAGACAGCTGGCAGCTCAATTACCATCCGCTCGATCATCCGGATCTTGACGTGCGCCTCGTGTATGAATACCCCAAGCCGGAAGACATCACCGATGCCCAGAAATCCTACATCCAGCAATATATCGACACGATGGAGACGGCTTTATACGGTGAAGATTTTACCGATCCGGCTAACGGTTATAGCAAATACCTCGATGTGGATTCATTCGTCGATTACTTTATTGTGAATGAACTGGCGCGAAACATTGACGGTTTCCGCAAAAGCTGGTTTTTCAGCAAAGACAAGGATGTCAGCGCGACCGAAAACAGTAAGCTAAAAGCCGGGCCGGTCTGGGATTTCGACTGGGCATGGAAAGACATCTGGAGCTGTTCCATCTTTGAAGCTACCGATGGTTCCGGCTGGGCGCACCTGATTAATGATTGCTCACCAGATGTGAATTCAAACGGATGGTATATCCGCCTGCTGCAGGATCCGGCATTCGCGAACCGGCTTCGCTGCCGTTGGGAAACGTTCCGGGCTTCGTTTTTATCCGATGCCGAAGTGGATGCTTTTATAAATAACGTTGCCGATGAACTTTCAGTAGCCCAGGTAAGACATTTTGAAAAATGGGGCAATCTCGGAATCAATACGGGAACGCCCGAAGTAGAGCAGGACCCGGCAACATTCGGCGGACAGATAAACCAATTCAAGAACTGGATTGCGTTGCGTCTGGCGTGGCTTGATGCAAATATTCCGGGATCGGCTGAAAATTGCGAGCTTTCGGTTGCTTCGGCTGCAAATCCGGATTATGGCGTTGTCGCTTACCCGAATCCTGCAAATACAATCCTGACGTTCAAGGCCACGAACGGTATTCAACCTGAACGCGTGGAATTATTCGACCTAACGGGTAAATCTGTTTTGAAGGTGTCAGTCACAAATTCAGGAGAAATGAATGTGTCCGGTGTTGCAGATGGGATTTACGTTTGCAGAATCTTGACGAAAAATACTTGTAAAAGCTTAAAAGTAAGCATTCTTCATTGACAGTATCCTTGTCATCTGGCCATAATGACTGTATTATATTTGAGGGCCAGAGCTCTATGAAAAGGATTTTGCTTTTATTTGCAGCCATAATAACATCTGGCCAATGAAATATAACTACTTCCTTTTTATTCTGCTTTTTTGGGTATCGCTATCCTTTGGCCAATATAACTGGGAATTACTGAATCCAAAACCTTCCTACCGGAATAATCTCTCGATGGAATTTGTGTCGGCATCTCATGGATATATCGTAAACGGCTACCAGATACTTGAAACACAAGATGCAGGAATTACATGGTCGGTAAAGCAGCCTCTCTATGGGGCATCACTGATCAAAATTAAAAACGGATTGGGCTTTATAGTCGGAACTTTCGGCCTGGTATACAAGACAACGGACAATGGCCAGAATTGGCAACCCATGAACATTGGGACCACAATGAACCTTAACTCCGTGACCATTATTGATGACCAGCATATAATGATAAGCGGGGCGCTTGGTGTTTATATGTCGGAAGACGGAGGTACGACATGGGTTTTTCATCAAATTTCAAGCACATGGGAGCAGATAAATAAAACGGTATTCGTCAGTGAGTCTACAGGCCTGGCGTTCGGTTCCGGAGGAACTGTCCTCAAAACGACCGATTCCGGCCAAACATGGGTAGTCAAGGTAAGCGTAAATTATTTTCCGGCAGATTATATCACAGCCTATTTTGTCAACGAAAACCTCGGATTTGCCTCAAGGCAATTCGACGATTTGTACAGAACCACGGATGGAGGCGAAACCTGGACGGAAATCACAGGAACCGACATGGCAATCAATTGTTTCTCATTTGTAGACGAACTTCATGGATATGCCTGTGGCGAACTTGGAGCCGTTTATAAAACCGAAGATGGGGGCATAACCTGGAACAATATTTTTTTCCAGAACGGATATTACTATGGAACCGATATGTACGCTGTGCATTTCGCTGATGAAAATACCGGTTTTATAGCAGGTCTGAAAGGGATGATTCTCAAAACCGAAAACGGAGGAAGCTCCTGGCAGGCGTATTCCCCTACATATAACGATATTTCCAAAACAGTATTTACCGACTCTGAAACGGCTCTGGCCCTTGTTGGTAATTCTTTTTTCAGGACAGTTGATAATGGGGATACATGGAATTCCGTGGGGCCACCCCAAGTAGGAGCGAATACAAGGGACTTTGTGTTTATAAGCCCACAAATCGGCTATGCGGTCGGCGGTGGCGAGACGGGAACTTCGGCTGATAATAAAACGGTATATAAAACAATCAACGGAGGCAATACATGGACTATCCTGCCGCAGCTCAGCCCTACTTTTCATGACAATTTGTATTGCCTTGATTTTGTGGATGCAAGCACGGGCGTTGTAAGCGGAGGTTTCAACCAACCGTCAACGTGGCGGACTACCAATGGGGGAATGAACTGGACACAGGTAAATACGTTGCGGTTCGGAAAGATCAAGTTTGTGAGCCCGACTGTCGGATATGCAAAAAATACAGGCTTCAGTTTAGATAAGATCTACAAGACCACGGATGCAGGAATAACATGGGTCGAAATTTTCTCTACGGATGAAAGTATGGTGGATTTTGATTTTTCCGATGAAGACCATGGCTATTTTTCCGGGGACAATGCCATAATGTTCAAAACATCTGACGGAGGCGGGAACTGGGATCAGGTCACTGTTCCCTACGGCCATTATGAACGTATAAAAGTAATCGACGAGAACGTGGTTTTTGCCAGCGACAGTTATAACGGAAATCTCCGTCGCTCAACAGACAATGGGGAAACATGGGAAAGTGTGCTGAACATGAATGGCATCAGAAGCATTATGCATCATGGTTACGATATGTTCGTTTCAGGTGTCAATGGTGTCATTATGCGTTCCGATATCGGTATTCTTGGTGTGGAAGATAATATACCTGTTTCCGGCGAAAGTTTTGTCTTATATCCAAATCCTGCTTTTTCAATGCTCCATATAGGCAGCAGCACAGACAGTAATTTTAAAGATATAAAGGTGTACGATATGTGTGGAAGGCTACTCATTTCTACAGACGGGCAATGGCAGGAATTTACACTTGACGTATCATCCTTGTCCGCAGGCCATTATACATTGAAGTCTGAGACACAGGATGGCAGGACTTTCTCAAAGAAATTCATAATCAGAGACCATTGAGAAATCCCGCACACCTGATTGAATAAAAAATGGCACTTAATAGTGCCATTTTTATTGCAAAAGAATCGTTTACTTCAAATCAAACCGGTCTGCTTCCATGACCTTCACCCAGACGGTCACAAAGTCTCTCACGAATTTCTCTTTCGCATCGCCAGAAGCATATACTTCCGCGACAGCCCTGAGTTCAGAATTAGACCCGAATACAAGATCGGCACGTGTAGCCGTCCATTTGGCGACACCTTTCGCACGGCAGAATGCCTGATACGATTCTTTGTCAGGTGAAGTGGCTTTCCACTCATTGTTCATATCAAGCAGGTTGACGAAAAAGTCATTGGTCAGTTTGCCCGGATTATCTGTAAAGACGCCGTGTCTGGAGCCATCGTAATTGGTGTCGAGCACCCGCAATCCACCTACGAGAACCGTAAGTTCAGGCGCAGTAAGGTTGAGCAATTGGGCCTTGTCTATCAACAACGCTTCGGTCGGGGCGGACATATTGGTTTTGCGGTAGTTACGGAAACCGTCGGCAGCAGGTTCGAGATACCCGAACGATTCTACGTCGGTCTGTTCTTGTGTCGCGTCCATACGGCCAGCAGTGAACGGTACGGAAACCGCGAATCCGCCGTCTTTGGCTGCTTTTTCCACGGCCGTACTTCCGGCGAGGACGATGAGGTCGGCGAGCGATACTTTTTTACCGCCTGAAGTCTGTTGTCCGTTAAAGTCGCTTTGGATGGTTTCGAGTTTGGCCAGCACTTTCTGCAACTGGGCCGGATTGTTCACACGCCAATCTTTTTGGGGTGCTAAGCGGACACGTGCTCCGTTGGCGCCGCCTCGTTTGTCGGAACCCCTGAAAGTAGAGGCAGAGGCCCAGGCCGTAGATACGAGTTCAGATACGGTCAGGCCAGAGTCGAGGATTTTGGATTTTAACGATGTGATATCCGATTCTCCTATCAACGCATGGTCGACAGCCGGAATCGGATCTTGCCACAATAGTTCTTCTTTTGGAACGTCCGGACCGAGATAGCGTTCTTTTGGCCCCATGTCACGGTGCGTCAGTTTGTACCAGGCACGCGCAAAAGCATCGGCGAAAGCATCTGGGTTTTCAAGGAAACGGCGCGATATTTTTTCGTAAGCAGGGTCGAGGCGTAGCGATAAATCAGTCGTCAGCATCGTCGGCAGGTGCTTTTTGGAGCTGTCGTAAGCATCGGGGATGATGGCTTCTGCGTTTTTGGCGACCCATTGGTGTGCGCCTGCAGGACTTTTGGTCAGTTCCCATTCAAACGCGAACAGGTTTTCAAAGAAGTTATTGCTCCATTGGGTCGGTGTCTTGGTCCAGGTGACTTCAAGGCCGCTGGTAATGGTATCGGCTCCTCTTCCTGAACCGAATTTGTTATGCCAGCCAAAACCTTGCAGTTCAAGGTCGGCAGCTTCGGGCTCTTTGCCTACATTGTCGGACAGTGCGGCTCCGTGTGTCTTTCCAAACGTATGTCCGCCGGCGATAAGTGCCACCGTTTCTTCATCGTTCATGGCCATACGTCCGAAGGTTTCGCGTATGTCTTTTGCGGCGGCTATAGGGTCGGGATTGCCGTCCGGACCTTCAGGGTTTACATAGATAAGTCCCATGTGTGCCGCGGCAAGCGGTTGTTCCAGATTGCCTTTCGAATGGGTTTTGCCTGTGGCGTTTTCGTCGGAAGAAACGACTCCATGTCCATCGACGCCCGCGACTCCGTTTCGGTACCGGTCTTCGTTCCCGAGCCATTCGGTTTCGGCTCCCCAATAGACCGATTCATCGGCTTCCCATACATCGGCACGTCCTCCGGCAAAACCGAACGTCTTGAAGCCCATGGATTCGAGAGCGACGTTTCCGGTCAGGATCATAAGATCTGCCCAAGATATTTTTTTTCCGTATTTCTGTTTGATGGGCCACAATAGCCTGCGGGCTTTATCGAGGCTGACGTTGTCCGGCCAGCTGTTGAGTGGGGCAAAGCGCTGTAAACCGGCTCCACCTCCGCCGCGTCCGTCAGACACCCTGTAGGTTCCTGCGCTGTGCCATGCCATGCGGATAAACAATCCGCCGTAATGGCCAAAATCGGCAGGCCACCAATCCTGGGAATCGGTCATAAGCGCGTGCAGGTCTTTTTTGACGGCTTCTAGGTCGAGGCTGTTGAACGCATCGGCGTAGTTGAATCCGGCATCCATAGGGTCAGATGCGGGTGAATTTTGGCGCAGTATAGAAACCTTTAGCTGATTGGGCCACCAATCGTTATTGCGTGTTCCGCCGCCACCTACGTTCTGCTGATTGTGAAAGGGGCATTTGCTGATGTCATTCTCGTTTCCCATAATGATACATTGTGTTATTGATAATTATTTCTTGTCTGATTCGATCGAAAGTTAGTAAGATAGTTCAAGAAATGACAATTCTATAATTCTATGTGGGATAGGCAGAATTGATGACGACCGAAACATTTTGACATTTATGGAAGCAATCGTATAAACCGAGTCAATACATACAGGAGTACCTTTAGTAAGAAGAAATATAATAATCAATAAACCGAAAAAAAAAACGGAAATCATGAGAAAGATAATTTTAACAATGGGAGCGATATTGTGTTTTGGCGTACTATCGGCACAGACTGAAAAATCAAAAACGGCATCCTTGAAACCCCCAACTGAAAAGGAAAGAGCAAAAAGCGGCAACAAGATCAAAATTACGACGCCTGCGCCAACCGTTCCGGGAACGTCTGTCAAAGGTACACCAGCGCCGGGTACACCAGCGTCAGCGACAGCCAACGGAAGCAACAGACCGGCAGGAAGCACGCCGCCCTCTTCTGGTGTGAGTACGGGCACACCGCAACAAAATACACTGGGAACACCGGAGACGACCCCACCACCAACCAGATAGGAAAAGGCCCGCAGTTGCGGGCCTTGTTGTTTTAAAAAGAATGGGATGATACGGCTTCGAATGCTCTTGCTGTAACGGTTTCGGATGGCTCAAATGCCGTGCCTTCAATCCGGAAGGTCTTTACATGGGAAATTCCAATGAAGTTAAGGACGGCTTTAAGGTAAGGTTCGGTATAATCAAAGTTTTTATAGTCGCCTTCTGAAAAAATAAAACCGGATGCTATGGCAAGATATGCCTTGCGGCTGCTAAGTAATCCCTGTAAATGCCCATTTTCAAAGCTAAAGGTCTTACCGACTTTGACGACTTGGTCAATCCACGCTTTAAGTGCCGAGGGGATACCGAAATTGTACATAGGTGTATTGATGACGATGATGTCGGCTTCGAAAAGTTCGGCAATGGCATCGACAGCAAAATGCTGGGCTTCTATAATTCGCGGCGTTGCATTTTCTGCAGTCGCATAAAAAGCTTCGAGTTGCACCGCTTCCATATGTGGATAAAGTGTTTGTGTCAGGTTCCGCGTTTTGACGGTGCTTTCCGGATAGGTTTCGAGCAATTTTTGGATGACAAAACTTCCGAGTTGGTTGCTTTGAGATTCCTGTCCACGCGCACTGGATATGATATTGAGGATATTCATGTTGGTTTGTTTTTATTTCGATACAAACCTATTTATATTTGCTAACCGATGGTAATTAATAACCGATTGGTTAGCGATAACCAGCGGGTTAGTATCGGATAAAAACATTCAGAATGCTTAACAAAGAATCAAGTGGAGATTGTACGGTCAGCACCTGCCGCGCGAAGAACAGGGCGATAAAAGATGCCTTGGATGTGCTTAACGGAAGCTGGAAACTACAAATCCTCGTTTCCTTATCAGAAGGTACGAAACGATTCAAAGAGATTTCGCGTGAAGTGGAAGGTATAAGTGACAAGATGCTGTCGAAGGAACTCAAAGACCTCGAAATGAATCAACTCGTCACGCGTACGGTGCGCGATACATTTCCGCCGACGGTGGAATATTCGGTAACGGATCATGCGGCTACCCTGAAAGAAGTGATGATCGCCCTGAGTGAGTGGGGCATATTACATCGGAACAAGATTATCGGAAGCTGATCCAGGCTATTTTTTAACGATACTTCGGACGGAAACATAACTTCCATTACCGTTTATTCTTAAAAAGTAAACACCACTTTGCTTATCGGAAATATCGAGTGTCGCTTCCGTTGAGCCGATGCTTTTGGTAGCAAGCAATCTTCCCTGAACATCATATAGCGCTATCGATTCAATAACAGTGTCACTTTTCACGGTTATGTATGAATCGGCTGGATTTGGATACACGCTGACGGTAGTGTGGTTGAAACTTTCAGAATCCAACGACGGAGCACTGAACCGCATCAGAGCAAACGCGCGGTTTGAGCAAAAGTAGCTCGTCCAGCCACCCATAATGAGTTTGCCGTCGGGTTGCTGCACGATGGAAGATCCGTAATCATACGAATTCTCAAAGTCCGTTTTATAAGCGCCATTTACCCCGTAAGATGCATCGACGGAGCCGTCGGGATTGAAACGGACGCTACCGAAATCGTCGCCAATGTAACCGGCAAGTACGATTTTTCCATCAGGTTCGACAAGCATATCGGTACAAGAGCGATAGATTCCGCCTACGTTTTTGGTTGTAATGCCGGTTGTATTGAATGTTGTGTCCAGGGTCCCGTCGGCGTTGTATCTGACCGCCACAAAACTTAAGTTGGAATAGCCTGCCACCAGTATTTTTCCGTCGTTCAGGACTTCGATACAAGAAGGAGTGTCGGTAACCAGCGGCCCGCCGATATCGGTAGTTACAAAACCTCCGGTGCCAAAACCCGTATCCAGCGTTCCGTTTGCCAGGTATTTGAAAAAGCAGAAATCGCCATAACCGGAAGTGCTGTTTATGGCCGAAACCAGAATACTCCCGTCGGGCTGTACGGCAGAATTGGTAGCATACAGATAAGGTATTTCTTCCAGTTGGGTCAATACACGTCCGTTGGTGCCAAAAGTCGCATCGGGCAAACCATTCGCGTCGTATTTCATCATAAAGATGGTATTGGTGCCGAGAGCTCCCGTAACGATGATTTTCCCATCCGGAAAAAGTTCCATGGCGCGTGCCCACGGACTGTCCATGGCGACATCAGCAGAAACATTGGCTATTCCGTTTATTCCAAAAGTCGTATCTACGCTGCCTTCCGCTGTGTATTTTGCCACAAGCATGGTGCTGTTGTTTCTCCCAAGGACAAGGATTTTTCCGTCGTCGAGTACTTTGATCGTTGCCGGACTTCCGAAACTGCAGGTATAGGTTGAAGATACACGGCCGTTAACGCCAAAAGTCGAATCGAGAGTGCCATTGGTTTGATAGCGTAAAATGGTCATTTTACCGTTTGAAAAACCGAGGGCGAGAATTTTACCGTCCGTTTGCAGGGCAAGCGCATTCAGGGCGTCGACGTTCTGGCTTAATTCAGATACCACAATGCCGTTGGTACCGAAAGAAGTATCGATTACCTGTGAATTTGCTTTGTACAAATTCAACAGGATTGCAAGTATCAAAAGTAATTTTCGGTTCATGGGAGTAGCTTTAGGATAAATTATCTTTGGTAAAGCTAACATAAATAAGGTGTTACATTCTGATCGGATTATTATTTGGTGGAAATTAAGTAGTTGCCGAGTGCCCAGTCAGCTTCATTATTTTTTGCCTTTGGCAGTAATGATGCGGTATTCAGCCAAGATTTGTTACCGGGATTTACGGTTTGGCAGATTTGATTTATTGAAGCATCATTTATTATTCTTTGAACTATCTGAAAACATAAAAGCCGGCAACCGCCGGCTTTACAACTAACAAAATCGATCAATAAATTAAAAAGTAACCGTATTCACCTTACTCGTACCAGACGAAGTAAACGTTTTTTTCAAGGTTCCCGTAGCATAAGTCCCGCCTGTGTAAAGTCCCCATGTCGTGGTTCCGCCTACATAATTTCCACCTGTGTATGTACCGCCAAAGTAGATTTGGTATTCGGTGCTTTGGGCGAGTTCCGGACGAGAGAAGTGGAAGTAGTATGCACCGTTTTTCGGTTTGAAGGTCACCATTTCAGTTCCGTCCGATTTGCGGATGTGGAGCAGTGAAGTAGCGGCAAGCTGTGTATTGGATTTGATGAAGAAGCCAACCTGGGTCGAAGCGTTCCCAAAGTTTGGTGTCATCATGGAATTCGAACCGGCCGATATCAGCAGACCACCATTCATCAGGAACGTGCCGTTAAAGTCAAGGCCTTCCTCAGGGCCGTTCGTCGGGCCGTTCACAACGGTGGTTCCGCCTGATATGGTGATGTTTCCGTTGCTGTCGATGGCATCGTTTCCGGCCACAATGACGATGCCTCCGGTGATGTACAGGTGGCTTCCGTCGTTCGATTCCGTACCGCCTGTGACCGTTCCGTAAGTCGCATTGATACCGTCGTTAGATGCCGTAATGTTCGAGGTACCGCCGGCGAACGTGATGATTGGTGCTTCGACACCTTCACCGACACCTTGGGTTGCGGAAATGGCGCTGATGGTGTTTGTTCCGCCATTTACCGTTACCGAAGTATCGGAATGTACGCCGTCATCCGTAGAAGAAAACGTATTGTTTCCGTTGTTGATGGTAACGGCTCCGGCAGCGACAAGCGTTTTCGGGTGGCTGTAATCGGTACCTGAAACCAGGAAACGCGCGCCTGTTGTCGTAATGTTGAGCGTCGGGCTGCTTTCAGATGTGCCGATGGTGATGGTTCCGTCTGCCTTAAGTCCTTTTCCGCCTGTGCCTGAACTTGTCGTGGTGACATTGCCGCCGTTAATTGTTAAGTTGCCGTCTGCTGAAAATGCCGCCGAGGAATAGGAGTCGGTCGTTCCGGCTTCATTGGTATAAACGGCTCCGTTTCCGGCTGTGGTAATGGATATCGTTCCATTGTTGACGATAATATCCGTATCTGCCGAAAGCCCTTTGGTTCCTTTTGCGGTCGATGTTCCGGTTACGGTGATGGTTCCGCTGTTCACGGTGATGGTTCCATCTGCCTTGACACCGCTCGGATACGACGAATCGAAACCGCTGCCCGAAGCCGTAAGTACTGCAGTTCCGGAAAGATTCATTGTAGTTGTTCCTCCGTCGAATGTGACATTTCCATCGGCCTTGATTCCTTTTCCGGCATTTCCGGAATTGGTGATGGTGATTTCGGTATTACCTGAAATGGCAACATCAGTATCGGAAGAAATCGCCTTACCTTCAATTCCGGTGTTGGTAAAGTTGAATGTCCCGCCCGAAATGTTGATGTTGGCATCGGACGTAAAACCAGAAGTTGAGAACGTATCGGCTACACCTTCTGTATTCGTATATGAACCTCCGTTTCCGGCCGTAGTGACGGTAAAGTTTCCGCCTGATATGTTGATTTCGCCATCGGCGGAAAAACCTTTGCCGCCATCGGCAGCCGATGTACATCCAACGGTAATTGTTCCCGCGGTGACTATGATTTGTGCGTCAGATTTGAATCCGGTAGCGTAAGAAGGATCGAAGCCGCTGTCTTCGGCAGTAAGCACAGTCGCACCTGAGACGGTTATCGAAATGGTCCCGCCATTGACAAGTATATTCCCTTTGGAACTGATGCCTTTAGATTGGGCACCGGATACCGTTACCGTAATGCTTCCGCCGTCAATTGTCAGGGTGTTCGTACCCGTCTTGATTCCTTTTACATCAGCAGTCGTAGAGATGACGTTGATGGTGCCTGACGTAATCTGGACGGCTCCGTTTCCGGCATCGATACCATCGGCGAGTGATGTAATGTTCAGTGTTCCTCCAGTCATCGAATAGCCTTCTGAATGAAGTCCGTCCGATGTGGCCGAGGCAATCGTGGTCACGCCCTCTGCAATCGAAATGGTCGAAGAGGTGTTGATGCCGTGTTTCTTGATTCCGTTGACGGTTAATGCGCCTGAGTTTGAAATCACTATTGGGCCATCGGTAGTGATCGTCCCGTTTTTAGTGCTTGCCGTCCCGTCGGTCAGGGTGTTTGAAGTGCCCGGCGTTAGGAGGATGTTCATGGTTTTTCCTCCCGAGATGTTGAAGGCCGCACCACTGGGATTGGTCAGCGTCACATTGTTGAGGACAAGGTTTACGTCTTTATCGGTGGCCATGGTCAGGCTTCCGTTTGTCGTAGAACCTAATATGTTGTATTCGAGATTGTCGATGCCCGATGTGGCCGTCACAGCTACGGTTCCGGCATTGGCAGTGATGGTTACGCCGGCATCTGCATAGGGATTGATGATGGTGGCATTGTCTGATCCGTTGTAGATAATGTAGATTTTATCAAGGCTGACGGCCGATGTCGTGAAGGTAAGGCTGTCGACCAATGTTTTTTGCAGATCGAGCGTCGCAGTTACATCTGACAGTTTGAACTTCGCATAGGTATTGTCCAATTTGATGCTGTCGACCGAAGTCAGTTCCTTGGCAAATAGCACGTTACCAGAATTGTGGACCTGTATTTTTTGTTGTCCGAAAGAAACGTTCGCCAGCAAAGAAAGCAGCGCAATAAGAGATGTCTTTTTCATTTTTTGCTGAATTTGATGGTTACACCGTTAACCTGAACCAGATACAATCCGGCGGATAAGGCCGATACGTCGATGTCTTGTCCCGATTGGAAAACACCTTGAAGAATGCGTTGGCCTGTGAGCGAATAGATGCTGGTTTTGAGCTCTGTTGAAGTATCAGATTTGATCCGGATGCTTTCAGATGCGGGATTCGGATACAACACCAGGTTGTCCGTGTTCTGGCCAAAAGTCGTGGTGCCAAGTGCTTCGGAAAAAGTGACTTTACGGATGATGCTGACCGGAATGGTCGTAGGCGTGGTTCCCGCATCGGCCTTGACAAAAAGATTGTCGGCATCGAAATACAGTTTTCCGGCAGGTTGTACATTGAATTGTTGCTCAGTGCCGTCATAGTACGTAACCTTGACGCCAGTTTGTGCAAACAGGTGCGTGCCTAAAAGCAACAGCAGGAGACAGGTGATTCTTTGGGTTGTTTTCATATTTGCTTCGCGTTGAGTGGCTAAGGAAACAATTTCTTAACATTGGGTAAATAAATAGAGGTAAATGAGGTGATTGTCGCGGATTTTGGTTTTGAATCCAGAGATGTCCGTCAGTTTATTTTGTCCGCAAATGGAAGGAAAGAGGTGGTCTAACGATTTATAAACATCAGATTGGAAGGTTTTGCAGCTAAATGCTATCGGGAAAAAGCGGCTTAAGTAAAAAATAAAGCTAGCTTTTAATCACGGAAATCAGTTAATTTACATTTCATTCCCAGTGACTTGGCTTTAGTAAAGTTGTGTTTTTAGGAATGCCAGACAAACAACATCCATCTGCCATACAGACATAGAGGCAGATTTTATCCTTGTCGTACGATACATCGCAAATTAAAATATGGTTGCAAAATCGATACATGGAAATTCGATTACTTCAATAAAAACAAGCCTTGAAAAATTACGGGCCGATGGTTTTTTACCAACGCTTGCCATTACGTTCCAGTCCATAAAGCAGGATAGGGAGGCTTTACGCAATCTGTTTACAGCGGAAAACATAGATCTGATTGGCGCGACCTCATCCGGGGAATTCATAGATGGTCATCAAAGCGAAGGTGAAATTGCAATCCTGTTGCTCGATTTGTCGCGTGATTTGTATTCGATTGTATTCGAGCAGATCAAAGGCAGTACTATTATGGAAGCCGCCGACAAAATTTCCAAAGCCGCCTTGCAGAAATTTGCAAATCCGTCGCTTATAGTCTGTTCCACAGGAACCGATGCCAATGGTGAATTCCTCGATGCGGAAACCTTGGTACGCGCTATAGAAACCGGAATAGGCGCCCATCGTTATTTTTATGGCGGAATGGCCGGAGACGACATGACCTTCACCGGAAGCTACGTGTTCACCAACGAAAGACAAACTGACTGCGGCATCCTGGCATTAGTTCTCGATGCCGATAAAATACAAACCACCGGACAGGCCATTACAGGCTGGCAGAAAATGGGCCTTTCGAGGAAAGTGACCAAAAGCAGCGGCAACCTGATTTATGAGATCGATGGATTGAACGCGGTTGAAATGTATCTCAAATACCTCGGGAAATCGGCCAGTGTAGGAGATAGGGAATTCAAGGTTTTTGAGGAACTGGGTTTTACCTATCCGTTCATCGTGGAGCGCGACAGTAACGAAACGCTTCTCAAAACCCCATTGGAAATCGACCACGTTGAAAATGCCTTGCGAATGGATGTTGAAATGGCCGAAGGTGACAGATTCTGGTTCACCATGCCGCCCGATTTTGAAATCGTAGAAGAAATCATCCACGAAGCCAGTCAGTTAAAAAAGGATCAAGGTGACGCAGATGCGCTGATCGTGTTTTCGTGTGCTGGCAGACCGCCTGTCCTCGGGCCGTTGGTCACTTCTGAAAACGATGGGTTGGCCGAGGTATGGAACAGCCCTATGGCCGGATTTTTCACCTATGGCGAATACGGCCGCGCCAAAAATGGCAAGCAACATTTTCATTCCGGCGCGTGCTGCTGGGTGGCATTAACGGAGAAATAAAGAGCTATGAAAGCAAAATCACTACACGGCAATTCGGCTCAGGAAATTCAGGATGGCATACAGAACGCTACTTCCGATGGATTCAAACCTTCATTAGCCATAGTCTTTATTGCAAAGACACAAGACCATGGAGCACACCTGAAAATTTTCAATGACGCGGGAATCCCGGTTTTCGGGGTTTCGACCAACGGAGAGTATATAGACGAAAATACGTTCACCAATAGTTGTGCGGTCATGCTTTTTGATTTGGATCCGGCCTATTTCCGTATTTCGTTTGCAGAATTCGAGGAAGGTGACTACAGGGGAACTTCGCGAAACATCGCTCAAAAAGAACTGGAACACTTTGCCAATCCCGCTTTCCTCATTTCGTGCAGCCACAGCCATACCGATGCAGAGGCAGTGCTTCAGGGTTTCTCCGATGTCGCTGGCCCGGACGTGAACGTGTTCGGGAATGTCGCGGGAGACGATTGTACTTTTGAAGGTGGTTTTGTGTTTACGAATCATATCAAATCTGAAAGTGCCTTGATGGTGTTGACATTCGATGGAGATCACATTGACATGAAAGGGCGTGCGACGTGTGGTTGGCATGCCGTTGGAACCGTGCGCACCGTCACAAAAAGCGAAGGCAATCATGTGTATACTGTTGATGACATTCCGGTTCTCGACCTTACGGCCAAATACGGCGGCCTTGAAAATGTAAACCCGGAAAATGAAAAGCTGTTTTTTGAGATTGCAGCCACACTACCATTGCAGTTACAACGCGAAAAAGGCGATCCGGTGATGCGGCCGGGTTTGGTGATCGACTGGAACGACCGTTCGTATTACTGCAGCGGATCGGTGCCACAAGGCAGCAAAGTGCGGTTTTCGGTTCCGCCTGATTTTGACGTGGCCGAAAAGGTTATCAAATCTGCCCAAGACTTAAAAGATACTGAAATACCCAATGCCGATGCCATAGTTGTGTTCAGTTGCGTCGGTCGTTTCCTTGCTTTCGGACCTATGATCAATATGGAAATAGAAGGCATCAAAAATGTATGGGACGTGCCTATGGTGGGCATGTTTTCCAATGCAGAGCTAGGTCGGGCAACAGGCGGGAATCTCGAAATGCACAATCTCACAGCTGTCGTCATCGCCTTAAAGGAGAAATAAATGAACGTGAACCTGCAACGTATGTCTGAAATTATCAATCTGCCGGAACTGTCGCCTGAGCTAAGGTTGGAATTGGAAAAGCTGATAAAAGCTACCGATAAAGAGCTTGAGATTGCGTTGTTCAAACTCGACCGTACCGAAAAAGTCAAACGGACCACGGCAATTCTGCTCGAAGAAACCATCGAAGAGCTCGAACTGAAACGGAAAGCCGTTGAAGATTCGAACCTGGCGCTGCAAAAGTCGCTTGAAGAACTAAAGGCGACACAACAGCAACTGATCCAGTCTGAAAAGATGGCATCATTGGGTGAACTGACGGCCGGCATCGCCCACGAGATACAGAATCCGCTCAATTTCGTGAATAATTTTTCAGAAGTGTCGATGGAACTTTTCGATGAGATTACAGAGGAAAGAAACAAGAAGCAAGAAGCAAGAGATGACGGATTGGAAGCGGAGATTTTGGCAGATATCAGACAGAACCTCGAAAAAATAAACCACCACGGAAAACGGGCTGATGCCATTGTCAAAGGCATGCTCGAACATTCGCGCTCCTCGGCGGGAGAAAAACAACCGACGGATATCAATGCTTTGGCAGATGAGTTTTTGCGCTTGGCTTATCACGGACTTCGGGCGAAAGATAAGAGTTTCAATGCGATACTGAAGACTGATTTTGAGGAAAGCATCGGAAAGGTCGAAGTGGTTTCACAAGACATCGGACGCGTTATCCTGAACCTGCTCACGAATGCTTTTTACACGGTAAACCAAAAGAAGCAACGGAATCCTGAAGGCTATGAGCCGACGGTTTCCATCGGAACCAAAAAAACTGGGAATCAGGTTGAAATCACAATCTCCGACAACGGGAACGGCATTCCGCCATCTGCAATCGATAAAATATTCCAGCCGTTTTTTACGACGAAACCTACGGGTGAAGGAACGGGGCTCGGGCTTTCGTTGGCGTATGATATCGTGAAGGCGCACGGCGGGGAACTTTATGTGGCATCCGTCGCCGGAACAGGAAGCACATTTACAATCAAGCTGCCTGTGCAATGAAGAAAAGTATTATAGTATTGATGCTGGGTTTTCTGACTATGGGTTACGGTCAGAAAAAAGCATTGGTTGACAGTCTGAAAACGGAACTTCGGTCGGCTGGTTCGGATACTACCAGAATACAGGAAATGATAGGTTTAGGGCAGGCCTATTCCTTATCGAAACCGGATTCAGGCTTTTACTTTATCGATAAGGCGCTGGACTTGTCCGAAAAAATGGGCTATAAAAAGGGGAAGACCCATTCGTTGGTTCTCAAAGCTTTTCTGAATCGGGAAATCGGCAACCTGGCACAAGCCCTTGATTTTGCATTCAAAGCGCAGGCATCGGCAAAGGAAAATAATCTGCCTCTTTTTGAAATGCGGGCGTACAATTCACTGGGTATCATATATCTGGACCTCAACGATTACCAAAAGGCGATTTACTATTACCATAAGGCGCGTAGGCTGGCCATTGCCCAAAACCGGCAAGAGAACATGTATGGATTAGATGTGAATACAGCGGGTGCCTTTATCCGGATGGGCGTTCGGGATTCGGCATCATTTTATCTGGAACGTGCCAAAAGAGAGCAGAAACCCAATCAATCAACGGATGTTTTTTTCATCCGCAACCTCGGAAGTTTTGAAGCCCTGACCGGAAACTATAACAAGGCTCTGGCGTTTTATGACCGGGCTTTGGATGCTTCTGTCAAAAACGGTGATTACAGGAATGTCGCTTCCACCTGCAATAGAATTTCGCGGGTCTACGATCTCAAAAAACAACCTGATTCGGTCATCGTATTTGCCAATAAAGCTTTGGAAGCCGCCAGGAAAGGGCCTTTTCGCATCATGATACTTGAATCGGCGGGCATTTTGGCTCAGGCTTATGAAAGCAAAGGCGATTTTAAAAAGGCCTTCGAAATTCAAAAGCTCAAAGAACAAACCCAGGAGGAACTGTATGGCACCAACAACATTAAATCTATTCAGGAGGCCATCTCGCGTGAACAAAAGCGGGCCGATGAATTGCGACAGAGTCAAATTTCGTATGAAAACAGAATCAGGCAATATGCACTGATTTTCGGGCTGTCGGTAATGCTGATCGTGGCGTTGTTGCTGCTGCGGAATAACCGGCAGAAACATAAATCGAATACAAGACTGAGTGAACAAAAGCAAAAGCTGCAAACCGCGCTTGGTGAACTTAAAGCTACCCAATCCCAGTTGGTCCAATCGGAAAAAATGGCTTCTTTGGGAGAACTCACCGCCGGAATTGCCCATGAAATCCAGAATCCGCTCAATTTCGTGAACAATTTTTCAGATGTGTCGATGGAGCTTCTCGATGAGATTTCAGATGAAAGAAGCAAGAAGCAAGAGGCAAGAGATGACAGATTGGAAGCGGAGATTTTGGCGGATATCAGACAGAACCTCGAAAAAATAAACCACCACGGAAAACGTGCCGATGCCATTGTCAAAGGCATGCTCCAGCACAGCCGCGCCTCGTCAGGTGAAAAAGAACCTACCGATATCAATGCGCTGGCCGATGAATACCTGCGCTTGGCCTACCACGGATTACGGGCAAAAGATAAGTCTTTCAATGCCGACCTGGTGACGCATTTTGATCCGAATCTGTCGAAAATAAATGTGGTCGCCCAGGACATTGGACGCGTTTTACTCAATTTATTCACCAATGCTTTTTATGCTACAAATGAACGGCATAAAAGGGAGAAAGATGATTTTAAGCCTCAGGTGACCGTATCTACTTTGTTACATGACGGCAACATTGAAATTCGCGTCAAAGACAACGGTACCGGAATTCCGGATAATATAAAAGACAAAATCCTGCAGCCGTTTTTTACCACAAAACCCACAGGTGAAGGAACCGGACTCGGACTTTCATTGAGTTATGAAATCGTGGTCAAAGGCCATGGTGGGAATCTGTCTGTTGAAAGTAGCGAAGGAAATGGTAGCGAGTTTATCATAGCGCTTCCGATATGATGAAACAGGGATTTTCTATATGCGGGAATACTAGTAATGATCAAAGTGAAAGCATCTGATTTGTACTGTTTTAATAAATTTTGAAGTCGAAAAAATACTTGAGATTATTCAGTTAATTCCGCTATATTTCGACTGTTAAAAAAATCTATATTTTTACATTCGCTTAAAACCAAACAAACACGCTCTTTAATGAAAATAAAATTACTTTTAACAACTTGCCCGCTCTTATTTATTGCCGCTGCAGGGTTTGGGCAAACGCTGCAGAATACGCAAATCAGGGGTTTTTCTGATGTTACGGCCGGATACAACAAAAAGGTGTCGTTCGGTTTTGGGGAACAGGATCTTTACATCACATCAGCCATTACCGACAGGATTTCTTTCCTTGGGGAAACGGTTTTCAAGTATGACGCTACCGAAAACACCCAATTCGGGGTCAGTATCGAAAGGGTCATCATAACCTACAACCTTAAAGACAACCATAATCTTGTGATGGGTAAAATCCACACGCCTTTGAATTATTGGAACGACACCTATCACCACGGACGGGTTTTGTTCCCGACCATTGACAGGCCGTTGCTGTTTTCACAATCGATTATCCCATTGCACACAGTGGGACTTGGGTTTGAAGGACGCAATATGGGCAGCGCAAAATTCGGATATAACCTTTTTGTGGGGAACGGATTGGGTTCTTCCGACGTTGCCGATAACGACAAAAACAAATCGGTTACCGCCGCAGTCCATATCAAACCGGCCGACAGGCTCAGATTGGGACTTTCGTATTATTACGATGTGATCTCTGCCGGAGCCAGCGTACACGGAATGGAAATGGACCATCAGGTGAACCAGCATTTGATTTCCGCTTCGGTTTCAAGATTCGGGAAAAAGTTCGAACTCCTTGCCGAAGCCACTGCCGGAATCAACCATACCGATACCACAGGAACAAAAACAACAATAGCCGGTTATGCATACGCGGGCTATAAGATCAAGGAAAAATATGTCCCTTATGTGCGTTATGACAATTTGCATTACCAAACAGGGGAAATGTATTATATGAAGAACAACACCCAATCTTTCGTGGTAGGTTTTCGCTATGAAATAAGTTACCTGGCTGTCGTAAAGCTCGAATATCAGCACCTGGACTACGAGTTCGGAAGCAATGTAGATAAAATAACCGCACAATTCGCTATTGGTTTTTAGTATGGAAAGGACAAGCAAACTCAGCTATATATTCTCAGGCAAAAGTGCATTCCTGAAATATGGATTTATCATGGGATGTCTTCTTTTTGCTATGCAAGGCAAGGCACAGACACTTACGGCTATAGGCAATGTTTCCGGAACGCCGTCAGATATGAAACAATCGGAACTCAAAGCAGTACTCATGGGTGAAACCCAACGGTGGAAAAGCGGCAAACGAATTGTAATCGCGCTCATGAAAACCAATACGCCTCTAGGAAAGACCACATCGTCAAAAATCTACGATATGTCCGGAGACGAGCTCAATAAATACTGGCTGTCACTGGTTTTTCAAGGCAAGGCACAGGCACCTGTATTCTTTACATCGGTTACCGAATTGCAGAATTTTGTGGCACAGAATCCGGGAGCCATAGGAATCATTGATAAACCGGTTGCCAATGCCGAAGTCAGGTCGGTCATGATTGATGGAAAATCTTCGTTCTAAAATGGTTTCAAAAAGGTTTCGGACGGCTATATTTGCTGTAAAGCACACTACGGCATGCGTTTAAATCTCAAAACAAAGATCTGGCTTACAATCTGTTCGATTGTATTTATGTTTTCGTTTTTTACGTTGTACTATTTTCCAAAGCAACAAGGTACTTTGCTCGTAAATAATTATGAGAATGAAGTCCAGAATCTGGCAAATACCGTTGCATTAGGAGTCAAGATTGCCATCAACGAACAAAATTTCGAAGGCGTTCAGACGGCCATGGAATTCGTAAAAGGCGATCCGAGGCTGCAGTTTATCAGTATGCTTCAGTCTGACACGATTTGGAACAAAAAGCACGATAAATTCCAGCTTAAACAAACCGTGTTCAAGACGTTTCCGGAAAACCAGCACCTGAGCGCGGCCATCACTTCGAACGATTCCCTGATTGTAAAAAAAGCAGATTTTTCTACCGGAATGATGTCAGGAGCCATATTGCTGGGTTTCAATACGAACGGAATCGAGGCAAGCAAGGCGAAAATCAAGCATACATCAATCATCGTCAGTACCCTGGTATTGCTATTCGGGATACTGATAGGGCTTTGGCTCGCACGGACCATTTCAATTCCTGTACTGGCGTTGCGCGATGCGGCGCGGAAAGTTGGGGAAGGCGATTTGAACCAGAAAATAAAGCGGGTACAAAAGAACGAAATCGGTCAACTCGAAAAAGCGTTCAACAAAATGATCGACGATCTGGAGAAAACGACGAACGCCCTCAACGAGAAGAATGTTGCCTTGTCGAATACCAACGACACCCTCAATCACACCATGATCGAGCTCAAGAATACGCATGCGCAATTGATCCAGTCAGAAAAGATGGCGTCTTTGGGAGAACTGACAGCCGGAATCGCCCACGAAATCCAGAATCCGCTCAACTTTGTCAATAATTTTTCCGAGGTCAGTATGGAGTTGATAGAGGAGGTTAAAGAGGAAAGAAGCAAGAAGCAAGAGGAACGCGACGAAATACTTGAAGTCGAGCTTTTGGAAGATATTTCAAGGAACCTGGCCAAAATCACCCATCACGGCAAACGCGCCGATGCCATCGTAAAAGGTATGCTCCAGCATTCACGTACCACGTCGTCAGAAAAAGAGCCGACCGATATCAACGGATTGGCAGATGAATACCTTCGGCTGGCCTATCACGGTTTGCGGGCCAAAGACAAATCGTTCAATGCAACCCTGAATACGGATTTCGATAAAACGATTGGCAAAGTCAACATGGTTCCGCAAGACATCGGGCGCGTGGTGCTGAACCTGATAACGAATGCGTTTTATGCTGTCGATGAAAGGAAAAAGCAGGGCTGTGAGCCATTCGAACCGACACTTACGCTTACTACAAGGAAAAAAGGCGATACCATTGTAATTTCTGTGAAGGACAACGGAAACGGAATTCCGCAATCTATTCTCGATAAGATATTCCAACCTTTCTTTACGACTAAGCCGACGGGTCAGGGAACAGGTCTTGGCTTGTCGCTGGCTTATGATATCATAGCGGCCCACGAAGGCAGATTATCTGTAGAAACCAAAGAAGGCGAAGGAACTGAATTCCATATTGAGCTTCCGGTGTAATAGCGTTGATCATCAATCGGGGAAGAATCCGTCACGGTCATTTGAAAGTAGCCAGAGAATCAGGAAAAGGAAATTTATTCACGATTCTGTTACCAAACACAATATGAGATTATATATTCTGACGCTGCTGATCTGCGTTTTTGGAGCAAACCTGTTTGCCCAGGAAGCAACGGTGGTCATATCTGACAAAGACTTCAATGAAAAAGGAGCATTCCGTATAAGTGAAAAAGAAGGCTGGATCTATAAAGCCGGAAATGTTCCGGATGCATCGGCAGTAAATCTCGATATAAAAGGCTGGAGTAAATTCAGGCCGGCCGAATTATCGGGTAATGATTTTGACAAAAATGGCAGGTTTGAAGGTTGGTTCCGGATAAAAATCAGGTTTAAAAATCATCTCGGCTTTATTCCGCCTGGTGTGGGTAACCTGACCTGGAATGCGATGGAAGTTTTTGCCAACGGTAAGAAAATTGCCGATTTTGGTAAAATGGGAACTGACAGCGAATCTTTCCGTGAAAATTCATCGGCCCGTAAACTTCCCATACAGACCAACCTGCAGCCAGATTCGACTTATGTCATCGCATTGCACGTAGTTGAATATTACGATCCTTTTGCCTCGGAACAGCAGCTTAAATCCGGGAATAAGAATCCGGAGATATTCTATTTTACCAATACTGCCAATACGGACTTAAATATCTCTTTCTGGCCCAGGCATACGTTTTACGACGGGCTTTTGACGGCCGTTTCGGTTACGTTTTCACTGTTGTTCTGGATACTTTTCCTTTTGAACAGACGGGAGAAAAACCTGATGCATTTTGCAATCGGCTGTACGTTCCTTGCTATGCTGTCCGTTTGCGTGGCGGTTTCAAGTCTCAGGGATGTAGGTTATGTGGCTTACGCCATCCTTAATATTTTGGCAGTAGCTGCCATATTCAGTTATGTGAATTACATACCCATAATTCTTGCGCGGGTTTTCAACCGGAAAATCTCGAGGTCATTAGGGATTTTCATGATTGTCATGTATGTTTCCCTGGTGACAGGATATGTGTTCAAAGTCAACTTCATCCTTTATTTGGGGATTATTCCATTGCTTATTGCCATATATTATCTGTTATCTTCCTGGAGCCGGCTCAAGGGAAGCCAATGGGCGATTGTGTGGGGATATATCCTGTCGTTTATTTTCCTGATTGTGTATGTATGGACGTCTTCCCTGGGAGTCGTTGACAGATACAAAATGCTCTTTGTACTGATATATACTGTCGGCCCGCCGTTAGGAATGCTGATCCATGTTACGGTACGATTCGGGGAAATGATGAAGGAAGTCCGTGTCAATGCAGAAGAGATTGTCCGGTTGTCAGACGAAAAAAGGCAGCAGGCGCTCAACCAACAAAAAATACTTGAAGCCGAAGTGGAAAAACAAACGGCTGAATTGCGCTCGACGCTGACCGATTTAAAAGCGACCCAATCCCAGCTGATCCAGTCTGAAAAAATGGCATCTCTGGGCGAACTCACAGCCGGAATCGCCCATGAAATACAGAATCCGCTCAATTTCGTGAATAATTTCAGTGATGTTTCCATGGAGCTTTTGGATGAGATTTCAGAAGAAAGAAGCAAGAAACAAGAAGCAAGAGATGACGGATTGG
>NZ_JAAMPU010000093.1 GCF_012911565.1 Flavobacterium silvaticum
CTGCGGGGAGAACTGCACCGAGGAGCAGCATGCCCAGAACCGCCGTTCGGAGTTCCTCATCGTGAAGAAATGACCCATACCATATCTTTGATACAAAAGCCGGCATCCCCGGCTTTTTTGTATTTATAGATTTAGGCGATTTAAACGAACAAATAAATTTTTATGGCTAATGTTGTATTTCTAAATAGATATCAAATGAAACACACGCTAATGCTTTTTCTGGGCTTGCTTATGGCAGTATCCGGATATGGACAAACCGCAAAGAATGCCAAAGCGGTCATTCAAACAACCATTTTTTGTGACCATTGCAAACAATGCGAAACCTGCGGCAAGAATTTCCAGGATAAATTACTTGCTATAAAAGGAGTCAGAATGTATGAATTGGATGAAAAGAAAATGACACTCACCGTTTATTACAATAGCCAAAAGACAAATCTCGAAAATATTAAGAAGGTGATTAGCGATCTTGGTTATGATGCTGATGATGTAAAAGCAAATCCTATTGCTTATGAAAATCTTGACGGCTGTTGCAAAAAGCCTGATTGACTTTGCTGGATTGTTGCAGACAAAGCAAGAATGGAAATTGTAAAAATGGTTTGCCCGCTCTTTTTTCTGTGATACATAACAGTTCAGATGTGAACGGACAGGACACATAAAATAAATTATGTCATCGCTGAAATTTCATCTTGGGTAAATCCATTCGTTTTACTAAGGATAATGGCAAAATGTTTTAGCATTGACCCTAAGAATAATCAGGAGTAAGTTTATAACGATTGCATTTATAATTGTCTATGCGATGATTTCTAAAGCCGTCCCATCTGAAGAAAAAATATTAAGGGGAAGAAGTAAAGAGCGGGAAATCCATAATTATAAATATGATAGTTCAGTATATCCTAATAAGTAGGGGCAAGCTTTATGAAGTAAAAAAATTAAAGATGAACTCACAGAATTACAAGAATGTGAATAGCTGCCTTGACCGCGATAGATGACAAAAAGCAGCAGCATAAAATTCCCGTTTCCTAATTTTCTGTTTACAGAATTTTGTAAACGATACATCTGTAAACAATAATCCAATGTCCCAGACTTCTGGTCAGTACCCATAAAAATAATACGGAATAAAAGTTCAGCTTACCCATCCATAGTATGTCTGCCATTTTCCCTAGTGAATCCCTATTGAATTTGCCTGCCACTTCCGCTTAGGAATATTCAGGATCTCAAGACGGTACGGAAAAAATATGTAAATGATCTTTGATCTAAAGTTGGACGAATCACGCGGAACTCCCACAGATGAAGGCAGAATGGCCCAAAGCAACTACGCATAGCCATTGGTTCCAATAAAAAAGCCTCCTTAATCCGGAGGCTTTCAATTTTGGGCAGATTCTTTTATGGAACAAGTTTGACATCGTCAATCTCGACGTTCGTAGTAATTCCGGTATCGTCCTGGCCAGAATATTCAAAAATGAAATATCCATTACCGCTGAGCGTAGCCGGAATGATGTAATCACCACTATTCGTAAACGATGTTGCATAGGTGTTTGAAGGTCCTACGGAATAAGCAAAATTGTTCGAAATATCCACCAATGTCGCCTGGGACATTATTCCACCAGGAGTATAATCTGTAGAATAATAAACCTTCATAGGATTGCCGTTATAATATCCGGTAAGGGTTTTGAACGAAAATTTATAGCCGGCAGTCATGGTTACCGGGAAAACCAGATATGACTTGTTTGAACCGCCTGAGCCGAAAGATGACATGAAAGCATACTTGTTACTGCTGAAAGTACGTATATCCCAATATCTTCCGCCTATTGCCGGATCGTTCACATATTTAGGGAAGTTGATCCCTGCATAGCTCGATGAAGTGGCATAGCTTTCAAAGTTCTCGTTGAAAGTTGCAGGATATACAATGGCGTTCCCAACTTTTGGAGGAAATCCATCTACACGTGGTCCATTCAAATCAAAATCTGAAGTCGAACGGATAAGGAACTGGAAATCGCTCTGGTAACGTGTAAGCACACCGCGAATGGTACCACTGCCTTCCGGCACGGGTTGGTTGTAGAAAGAAGCGAAACTACTGAAACGGATATATTTTTGGCCTCCTGTCTGTGGAATCGTAGCGCTTTCGATAAGCTGGTTGGTTGCTCCGCCACCTGAATCTACGTCATACAAAGTACGGCCAAGAGACGAGTCTGAAAACTGGACATTCTGGATATCGATAAGAAGCCCCTGGTATTGGTCTGCAAAAGCTGTAGCAAATGGTACCGGATGCACCAATTCAGCCTCAGATACTACGTCACAACTTGGGAAAAGATATCTTTTCCATTCTGTGTCGTTGATACGGCCAATTTCAGCTGCAACGTTAGGATTTGGCTGATAAATGCCGCCAATGGAAAGGATTCCATCAACCATAGCCGTGTATAGGCCTTCAAGCTTCACGTATATCTTTCTTCCCGGATAAAAACCTTCACCAAACGAAGTGGTCACATCGAGCGGAAGGCTGAAACCAATTGGGAGGCTGCCATCTGTCGGCTTGGTCTGAAGATAAACCACTTTGTAAAAGTTACCTTTTTCGTCGTTTGAAGTGACATAACCTTCAATGATGTCGTTGGTAGTAGTGGTGTATCGTGTAGGAACAGTTGCATTGGCACCGCGGGCCAGCACTTCACTTTTAAGTGCAGCTACTGTTTTGTTGGCGGTGAGTCCCGGATCAACGCAATCCAGGTTTGGGTTGGAATACTCGTCACTGTTGACGCAGCTTGTTGCCAGGCCAAGCGACAATAGTAAAATCCCTATTTTGAATATATTCGATTTCATAATTAATTTTTTAGTAGTAAACTCTTACATTATCCAGTTGGTAACTTCCGTCAAGCAAGGTTGTCGAAGTACCTTCGCCTGATACCTTAAATGCGATGTAGATAGTACCGGTATAGGAAGAAAGATCGATAACGCCTGAATCCTGAAACTCAAAATACGTAGCGCTGGTTCCGGGAATACTTGCCGATAATGGCTGCCAATTGGCGCCTTCTACGTCAGTGCCATTGTAGTTTGTAGAGATAAGTACCTGAAGCGAATTGGCCGCATTTACCACATAACTTTGTGAAACGTCAAAATCAAATTTTTCTCCTTCGTGAAGGTCCATGTTTATCGGAGGTGTAATAAGCCAGCCAATATTTACGGCATCTCCAGATTGATAACTGCTGAATTCAGCATAACTATTACCGGAATAATATTGGTTGCGCCATTTAGCAGAACCAGTCTGTGCATAATTTCTCCAACCTGCCTGTTCCAACAGGTCGTCATTTTCGGCGAGGATGTCGTTGTCATATAAACCGACTTCAAAATCAGTTCCCACAACAGTAGGTGTGTATGGGGAAAGTACCGTGTCCTCGTCACCGACGCAGCTTGAAAGTACAAGCGTCAATGCGAAAGCAAATCCAAAAAGGTTAAACAATTTCATTTTCATAGCTATTAAAATTGGATATACAAGTTAACGAAATAAGTTCTGCCGTATCCGTAGAAGTATTTAGGGCCAAAAACAGGAGTGCCACTGCTTGCGTCCTGATCCAGTTCGCGGTAATTGGCGTTACGCGCCTGTTCGAATCCGCCTGTTTTATATGTTTCGTCCAACAGGTTGTTGATGCTGGCAAAGAAGCCGAAAGTCTTGTTGTCGATTCTCCAGGATTTTCCACCAGTGAGGTTGACAAGGAAGAAGTTGTCGAATTTTTCCTGGTGCAGCAACTGACGCGCACGGTCATCATTTATATTGATGAACGAATTACCTGTTGCCGGGTCGCGGAAGAAACTTTGCGTCCTTAGAAGCGGGGAAACATCAAGGTAGTTGTCTCCCAAATAGTTTCCGTTGGCACCAATCCACCAGAAGTGCGGATCGCGGTATTCGATACCAATGGAGTAGGCTTGTTGCGGAGAGCCCGGCAATCTGTAATCTTTCATATTTGCCTCTCCGTAAGCAATAAGCGGATTAGGGTTATCAGGTGTTGCTGCAGCATCCTGGTTCAGATAGACAAGCGGATTGTTGTCATAGGTGTACTGTCCGTATGCGGCGCTACCGAGAATTTTTATAGTAGGTGTGATTTGGTATTCCAAACCAAGTTCACCGCCCATGTATTTTTTGTCAAGGTGGGTCACCGTTTCAGCTACGAATGCATCGGCATCAGATCCTTCTCCCTCCAGAACTCCTTCTGCAAAGAAGAAGGATGTTTCTGTAGCATCTTTGATTTTTGAGAAATATCCGGTCAGTCTCGCCTTGAATTTTGGCGTACGCACCACATAACTCGCATCGGTACTAAGGATTCTTTCATCAATGGCATCTTCCATGATAAAGTTGTTCAGACGTGCATTAGGGAAAACATTTCTCATGGTTGGCGCCTTGGTCATGTACAGACCGTTGAACACAAGGTAATTCTGACCTGTGATTTTGTAGGTCAAGCCACCTTTGAATCCGAAATTCTCAAATACGACAGACTTTCCTTTTCCATACGAATCAGTGGGATAATAACCGTTGCGGTACAATCCTTCACGTTGGTATTCCGTGCGAGTGAACGTCTGTGACAGATAAAAATCGAATTTTTTGTAAGCGAATTTGAATTGGGTGAACGCATCGGCAACATTGGCCATAAGGTTGTAGTTATAACCAAAAGTATCACCTTCACGTACAGTTCTGTTCGGGTTGTTCAAATCTGATTGTTCCTGGTCGCCTGTTCCGAACGGATCGATATCCTTGTAATATCCGCCACCCAACAAATCAAGCAGGTTCTGGAAGTTGTGAGATTTCAATTTGCGGAAAGAGGCTCCGGCATTCAAACCTACGTTTTCAGACAATTGGGAAGTCAGGATGGTGTTTGCAGTCCATTGTTTGTCATCGGTGCGGTCTTCATAAAGCACATATACCGAATTGCCGTCCTCAGTTGTCTGGTTGGCATTGTACATAAAGTTCCAGTCAATCTGGCGATTGTTCAGAAACGTGGCGTTTTGTGCATAACCTGGTTCAACAACGCCGGTTGCAGGGTTTAGGCCTGTCGTGTACGGATATTGGTCGCCCACAAAAACTCCATTCAAGTAAGTCGATGTGAAATAACTCGGAAGGTTTCTGTAATAAGTAGGATCCGGGTTGCGTGCATCCTGGTAATCCAGACGACTGTTTCCTACAGTACCTGACTGGTACGTTACGTTTGTCTGCAAGCTGGTCAGTTCATTGAATTTCCAGTAGTGGGAAAGCATTAAGATAGGCTCAGCTACATCTTTGTCGCGTGAGTTGCGTTTTTTGCCGTTCTGCCAACCCCAATAGGAGTTATATTTTTCGCCGGCTATAGCGGTTACTTCATCTGTATTCGGAGAGTTCTTTCCGCGACTGTTCTGTGCGTAGATACTTGTGAAGTTCAGGGAATGATGGTCATTGAAACGTTTCTCGACACTTGCAAAAAGTGAATTTGCACTGTAATCGGTACCTTCAAAATAACCTTCCTGTGCCCAACGGCGTGAAGCGGAAACTACATAAGCCCAACCGTCTTTTGTCATTCCGGAGGCATGTGTACCCATTGCTCTCCAGCTGTAGTTCGTATTCGTTCCTGAAAAAGAGACACGTGTCCCGGGACGGAAAATAGAAGCGCGGGTATTTATTTCCTGAGTTCCCAGTATGCTGCCGAACGTATAATCGGACGGAGCAGAACCCATGGTGAATTCCTGGTTACGTGTAGCGTCGTTCAAACCACCCCAGTTGCTCCATTGCGGGCGACCGTCATACAGTTTGTTCATCACGACACCGTTGATCATGGTTGTTCCATACTCATTGTCGTATCCGCGGATGCGAAAACGAGCCTGTCCCCAGTTAAAGGCAGCTGCCTGCTGGAATACATCGCGTGTGGCCTGTAAAAGCCCGGCTGTGTTGTCTGACCCGGAATTGTCATCGCCCAAATCATTTTCCGTGATTGTGATCAGGGAAAGCTGTTGTTCAGATGTAATATCTTCCTCCATTACAAGAGTTCCCAAATCAAGTACTTTACCCGATTCCACTTTTACCGGAAGGACCTGGTCTTTGTAACCGGTACTCCTGACGCGTACGATCTGGTCGCCGGGACCTACGTCCGGGATGTTGAACGTTCCCGAGATGTCAGTCAGTTGGGAAAGGTTGGTGTTGAAAACCGATACTTCTACGTTCTGTAACGGCTTTTGATTTTTTGCATCGACTATCTTACCGGAAATCTTACCCGGAGCCTGTGCAAATGTGATAAGCGCCTGGAGTGTGAACAACGCGCAAATGACAAGTTTTTTCATAAATGGGTTTAAATTAATTCGTTGCCAGAGTCTTAATAAAAACTTAAAGCGGGCAAATGTACTGCAAAACATATAAATATTTACTTTTGGCCCGAAGTTTAGCTAAAACTTCATCTAAAAATAACATTGAACAATTATGAAAATTAAGTTCCATTTGACGGTTGTAATTGCTTTATTCGCAACGTTTCAGTCGTTTTCACAAAAGCAATATAAAGTTTATACCGTTGCTTTTTACAATCTAGAAAATCTGTTCGACACCATCAACCAACCGAATAATGATGAAGAATATTTGCCGTCGCGGGGTTGGACCAGTAAAAAGTATCATAAAAAACTCGACAATCTGGGGCGCGTCATTCCTCAAATCGGGACGAATGACCAACAAAAAGAATCTCCGGTAATCGTAGGGTGTGCCGAAGTCGAGAACAAAGGCGTGCTTGAAGACCTTGTCAAAAATTACCAGATGATTGGAAAAGATTATGGCGTAATTGAATTTCCGTCGCCCGACAAACGCGGAATAGACGTAGGATTTTTGTATCAGAAGAAACATTTCAAACCAACGAGTTACATCAATATCCCGCTTTTGATCAATAACGACATGAGCGACTACAAAGCCAAGACGGAATCTGAAGATAAAAGCGACGATCCGTCCGAAGTCACCGTTTCTACAGTTGACAAACGTGTCTACACGCGTGACCAGTTGCTTGTTACGGGCTTGCTCGATGGAGAAGAAATTCATGTTATCGTAAACCACTGGCCGTCCCGTTCCGGCGGTGAAAAAAAATCGAGTCCATACCGTGAAGCTGCCGGCCGTTTGAACCGTAAAATCATGGATTCTTTGTTCAAGATCAATCCGAAAGCCAAGATCATTACTATGGGCGATTTGAACGACGGACCTTACAACAAGAGCGTCAAGCAGGGAATCGGAGCCAAGTTAAAGAAGGACGATTTGAAGCAAGGTGATATTTACAACCCGTTCGAGCAGATGCAGAAAAACGGGGAAGCCACTTTGTTCTACCGTGATTCAGGTGATATTTTTGACCAGATCATGGTTTCGGAAGGATTGTGCAACGCCGATTCGGATAAATTGCATTATTGGAAAGCAGGTATCTTCAACAAATCATTCCTTATCCAGACCTCAGGACAATATAAAGGTTATCCGCTTAGGAATTCAACTGCCGAACCGGGTTTTAGTGACCACTTCCCGGTTTATGTGTATCTGATCAAGGAGGTGAAATAAGTAACAATTAACAGGTAACAGTTAACGGTTATTAGAAGTCAGATTGCTCCTTCGTTGAAATGAAAACCATTTTCGACGAAGGAGAATCTCTTCATATACCAAACCCTATTTTCCCTACCTTTATAATCCACGGTTCAGCAAAACTGTTAACCGTTATCTGTTAAACGTTAACCTGTAATTATGCCTGTCACACCACCTTTCAACCTCAATAAATGGATTTCAGAAAACCGGCACTTGTTAAAACCGCCGGTCGGGAACAAAAACATCTATCCGCTGAGCCAGGATTACATTGTCATGGTCGTCGCGGGTCCGAACGCCCGTAAAGACTATCATTACAACGAAACCGAAGAGTTTTTCTACCAGCTCGAAGGTTCGATAAAAGTCTTTATCCAGGACGAAGGCGAAAAACGCGAATTCGAGCTCAATGCCGGAGATATGTACCTGCATCCGGCAAAAACACCGCATTCACCGGTGCGTTCCGAAAATTCAATCGGGCTTGTCGTGGAGCGTGTCCGTGCAGGAAAAGGGTTTACTGACGGACTGCTTTGGTTTTGTGAAAACTGCAACCATAAACTTTACGATATCTATTTCGAATTGCACGACATCGAAAAGGATTTTTTGCCGCATTACCAGCACTTTTATAATTCGGAAGAACTTCGCACCTGTGACAACTGCGGAACAGTGATGGAGTCAGATCCTAAATATATGAAGTAGCAAGATCCCGCTGCCCGCTTTTAGCTTTACCTCACCACCACGATTTTGCCGTGGCTCAGGCGAGCTTCTGGTAGTCGCTGCCTGAGCCACGCAAAATCAGCGGCGCTATCGGCAAAGGCTAACCGCTCGCATCGGGGCTAGGTTCCAACTCCCAAAGAAGGAGTTTTCCAGCGTTGAATCAAAATTCTAAATTTCCCGGAGTCCAAAAATCCAGCGATCCAAAAATCGAAACCAACTAAAACGATATATTTGCACCACCAAAGGCCACAAGGCCAAACGGAACAATGATAAAATAAAATCCATGGAAACAGCCATCGACAACTTCGGCATCGCAGCCGCTCTCGAACAACTCGGAATTCAGGAAATCAACAACGGAACCTCTACGGGAAACAACAGTTTCGCATCTGGGGCATTACTCGAAAGCTATTCGCCGGTTGACGGCCAGCTAATCGCCAAAGTAAAAATGTCAACGCCTGACGATTACCAAAAGGCAATCACAGCGGCGCAGGAAGCATTCAAAACGTTCCGAACCATGCCGGCTCCGCAACGCGGTGAAATCGTGAGACAATTCGGTGAAAAGCTTCGCGAGAACAAAGAAGCTCTTGGCAAATTGGTTTCCTATGAAATGGGAAAATCGTTGCAGGAAGGTTACGGAGAAGTCCAGGAAATGATCGATATCTGTGATTTTGCGGTCGGATTGTCGCGGCAGCTTTACGGTTTGACCATGCACAGCGAACGTCCTGGCCACAGAATGTATGAGCAATATCATCCGCTTGGCATCGTCGGGATTATTTCCGCGTTTAACTTTCCGGTTGCCGTTTGGGCCTGGAATACGGCTTTAGCCTGGATTTGCGGGGATGTCTGCATCTGGAAACCATCTGAAAAAACACCACTTTGCGGAATCGCCTGCCAGAACATCATCGCACAGGTCTTAAAAGAAAATAAGCTACCGGAAGGCATTTGCTGTCTGGTAAACGGAAACCATGAAATTGGTCATTTGATCGCATCAGATACGCGTATCCCGTTGATTTCCGCAACCGGATCAACACGAATGGGTAAGATCGTCGCTCAAACTGTTGCGGCCCGCCTTGGCAAATCATTGCTTGAACTCGGAGGAAACAATGCCATCATCGTAACGCCGGATGCCGATATCAAAATGACCGTTATCGGTGCCGTTTTCGGAGCTGTCGGAACTGCGGGACAACGTTGTACATCAACACGTCGTCTTATCATCCACGAAAGCATGTACGACCAGGTGAAAGAAGCTATCGTTTCTGCTTATGGACAATTGAGAATCGGAAATCCCCTTGACCAGAATAATCATGTTGGGCCACTAATCGATACAGATGCTGTCCGTATGTATTCGGAAGCCATCGAAAAGATAAAGGCACAAGGTGGAAAACTGCTTGTCGAAGGCGGCGTACTTTCGGGCGAAGGCTATGAAAGTGGTTGTTATGTAAAACCTGCCATTGCCGAAGCATCGAACGAACTTGAAATTGTCCAGCACGAGACATTCGCTCCAATTCTGTATCTGCTCAAATATTCTGGCGGTGTTGAAAATGCCATCGATCAGCAGAATGGAGTCGCTCAAGGGCTTTCATCTGCCATCATGACCAATAATTTGCGTGAAGCGGAACGTTTTCTTTCTGCCGAAGGTTCAGATTGCGGTATCGCGAATGTAAACATCGGAACATCTGGTGCTGAAATTGGTGGTGCTTTTGGTGGGGAAAAAGAAACCGGCGGCGGACGCGAATCTGGCTCCGATGCGTGGAAAGTCTATATGAGAAGACAAACCAATACCATCAATTACACAACGAAACTGCCGTTGGCGCAAGGAATAAAATTCGACCTGTAAACTCCCAAGCTATGAAAAAACTGATCCTGCTTTTGTTTTGTACGCCGCTTTTGCTGGCATCTATGTGTGAGGATGACGATGATAATTTATCGGAACCATGTTCACAGGTAGCAGCTTACGGATTGAATATCCAGGTTCAGGATGCGGAAACCGGTGTGTATTTTTATTCCCAGATGAATGTTTCCGTACAGGACGGCACCTATTCCGATTTGTTGGGAGTGGCGCCTCAAAGTGATCCGCCAACGTATATTGGTGCTTTGGAACGCACCGGAACATATGTTATTACGGTAACGAAATCTGGATATGAAACATACGTATCTGATCCTGTTGTGGTGACGGCGAATTCGTGCCACGTGATTCCACAATTCATCAACA
Source organism: Flavobacterium silvaticum (assembly GCF_012911565.1). GTDB lineage: Bacteria > Bacteroidota > Bacteroidia > Flavobacteriales > Flavobacteriaceae > Flavobacterium > Flavobacterium silvaticum. Next base: position 10,473 of record NZ_JAAMPU010000093.1, read on the forward strand.
TACAGTTACAACCTCAATAAAAAATCCCGGTCGATTGGCCGGGATTTTTTTTAAAAACGATATCCGATTCCGAAGCCGGCGTGGAATTCAACGGCTGTGTCAAATTCGTCATTGACTTTGTCACTAAAGTTGCGGCCAATGCTTCCGTATGGGCCAAACGTGAATTTGTCATTCAGGATCCACTTATAACCCATCTGGATTCCGAGAATAAAGCTGTCCATGTCGATTTTTGGGTCAGACGCGGTTTTTTGGTAATCTCCGGTGCGGAATTTCAGCATAGGAGAAATCACGAAGCTGCTGTTGTGTCCGTTAACATAATAGCTGTATGTGAGTTGAAAACTGTTGGTATTGAAATCTTTTACCTGTCTGCCGATGCTTAAATTATAGGTGTCGTTGATGAGGAGTTCGGCGCCGACGGATTGATTTTCATCGAATAGATATTCATATCCTATTTCTGCGGAAGCAAAGGCGATCGTGTTCGCAATATTCCATTTGACTTCGTGTTTGGATTGGGCATACGTTCCTAACGTAATCAGGAACAGGCTAAAAAAAAGTGTTTTTTTCATCAGGGAAATATGTTTTCGAAGGCAAAAGTATCAAAAAACTATTGTTCCAGGCAGATGCCGACAGTTTATCAGCTTCTAAATTCCCACGGTGTTTCCAGATGTTATTTTTTTGTAGTTTTGGAATTTCGGGTGTATTTTTCCATTGACAATCCTCAGTCATTCGCGCCTGAATCAGCAAGCAAAATCAAAATGATGGTGCCGAATCCTATTTTTTTGGAAATTTCTGAATTTAAAGGAATCTGTTTAAAGCGAATAAACCTTTTCCATAGAAAACCTGTCCTTGTAAAAATGTCCAACTAATAAAGAAAATCATGAATGTAATTCCCAAAAAGCTCCATTTCTTGCTGAGCGTTATTTTTTGTCTGGTTCTTTTAAGTTCTTCTTTCGATGGGTTTTCCCAAAACAGGCGCGGTGGCAGTGCTTCACACAACAGGGCCTCGAAAAATGTGAGTAGCAGGAACAAGGTTTCATCTCCTAAAAAAGCTACGGTGAACCGCACAGATAAAAGTAACAGGACTTCTGTTTCAAACAGAGGCAACAACAAGGTAAGCGTCGACAAGAGCAAGAGAAATGTCAATGTCAACGTGGACAGAAGCAAGAACATCCAGGTCAACAACAACCGCACGGTCGTTCGGCGCAATACCAGAGTTTACAGCAGACCGCCTCATATTTATGGAGGCCATCGATATTACGCATACCATCCGTACCACTATCATCCCTATCGCCCGTATTATTGGGGACCGGTTTGGCATCCGTGGGGCTTTTTTGTAACTACATTGGCTACTACAGCTATAATCGTCAGCATACACAACCATCACTATCACTACGATCACGGCGTGTACTATGTAGCTGGCAACGGAGGTTATACGGTTGTGGAGGCACCGGTAGGCGCTACCATTACAACATTACCCGAAAGTTCCCAGACGGTCGTGGTCAATGAAACCACCAACAACTATTATTACGGTGGCACATTCTATGAAAAATCAGATGGCGGATATACCGTAGTACCGCCTACAGCCGGAACCCTGGTGGAAAATCTTCCGGAAGGCGCAACCGAGGAAAAAATCGGCGATCAAACCTATGTCAAACTTGGTGAAACCTATTACCAGCCCATAGAAAAAGACGGCAAAAACATGTATGAAGTAGTGCAGGTTGAGCAGGAAGACGAAAAAAAATAATTAAATACTGTCCATAACCAGGAAAGCTGCCGAAAGGTGGCTTTTTTGTTTTTGAATGTTTGAGAAAATCAGTTGCGTCCTTTTTCGCCCGGATACAATTCCGGTAGCACATCACTCTGCCAATACGATTTGGTATCTATATCCAGAATGCTCAGTTTTCCCTTAAATGCCGCGCCAGTATCGATGTTCCAGATATTCGCGCGGTTTTGAGGTGTGTTTTCCCCGATTCGCGTCACAGGCGTATGCCCTATGAAAACTTCGCGATAGACTTTGAATCGTTTAGGGTATGTAACATCGGCAGCGGAAAGTTTCGGATCCAATGCCAAAGCCGTTTCCCAAAGCGTGCGTTCCCAATACAGCATTTTTGGGAAATGTTCATGGGAAACTCCGTGCAGATTGGTGAAACCGGCATGGACGAATAATCTGTTCTTATCATCAAGAAAGTAATTACGCAGCGATTCTAAAAACGCGATATGTTTCTGTTTGTGTACAGATGACAATTTCGAATATCCTTCAATGGTGCTTTCTCCACCGTGCTGATGCCACAATTCGTTGTCTTTTCCGTTGAGCCAATCCAAAAGCAATTCATCATGGTTTCCGCGAAGGAAAATACAGTCTTGTCGCTGTGACAGTTCGATCAAAAAGTCAATGACCTGAGGCGATTCGCTCCAGCCGTCTACATAATCCCCAAGAAAAATAAGTTGGTCTTCAATTGTAACATCCGCTCTTTCAAGAACCTGTTTCAAAGCCCGCAGGCCGCCGTGTATGTCGCCAATAACAAATTTCCGCATACTTCTAATCTAAGCAAAACCGTGCAAAGTCTGCTGCTTTTTTATAGTTAGGGAGTAATTAACCCACATCATATTTCATCTTTCGCAAAACCCGCATCGCTTCCTTGAATGAAAGGTAAACCGACGGATTCGGCTGTGTTTTCAAAACCGATTTGGCATCGATCAATTTCTGCCTTGCCTCATCGAATCCGTTCAAATAACAAATCATCAATGTTGACGGCAAATTCTGTATGTCGCGCTTTTCACGTGGAGACAATTCAATCCCTTTCTGCATCTTATCGATCAGTGACAGATTCGAATTGTACACATGATGCAGCATCTTGCGGTTGAACTGAGGCGGCTCAAACAAAAATTCGCGGTCGATCTTATAATAGCCGTTGTCGTAAAACCGGATCTTCTGCGTCTCTAACGGATAATAACTCGTCTTGTCGTTGAGGCCGAGCGGCACATATTCAGTAATCGTAAACGAATCGTCATCGAACTCGATTGTCACATCGTCCAAAGCCGAATAAAAAAGTTTTACCTGTTCGTTGATCAGCTCAATATCAACCCGCGAAAGAAAACTTTTATCGCGAACCCGACGTTTGATCCCAGCCCAGCAAATCACGAAAAGCTCCTTGAAAACCTTGTAATTCGGGCCAATGTCCGGATGTCGGTTGTTCATGAAATCTATGACGCCGTCCAGCGTATATTCAATGCTGTTGCGCGAACTGTTTTCGATGTCGATGACCGTTTGCGTGTTCTGGAAATTTTTCTCAAAGTCAACATCTACTGGCATCGAATTGCTCCCGACACGCATAAAAACCGAATTCATCGGAATGGTGTAAATGTTCTTTTTAAAACGCGAAACCTTTGTTTTTGGCCGGATCGTAACCAAACCCACGACGCGGTCTTTAGGCAAATTCGGGAACGGAACGTTTTCATACAGAATCCGCGGTGGGTTTTCGAGGAACGCGTTCACGAGATTCTGGATTCTGCTGTCATCGAAAAAATCATCACCCACAATGGTGTTTTCCTGATCTTCAACCCCAACCACGATATAAGAATTGTTCCCCGGATTCGAATTCGACAACGCGCAAATGTGTTTGAGGAATTTCGCCTTGCCTTCTTTGGTATGTAAATTCAACTGCCGCTTCTTGTCATAAAAACTGCTCTCGTCATTGTGGGCGAGCAGGTTTTTGATTAATAGGCGTTTGTTAATCATAGTAATTATTTGAAGCAATTCTCCCGCTTTCTTCTTCACCCGAGCAAAGCGAATTGTTCGAATTCCTATTAAAAATATTATCCAATGAGAAAATTCCTCATTCGCAAAAACCATTTTACATCGGTTTGAAAAGAGCTTCCGTTGGTCGCTTTTTCAAACGGTAAAATGCGTTTTTCCTAATTCCGGGATTTCCGCTTCAATCTGGGCTAGGCCACTTTTTCAATTGTAACTTTCAGTGTCAATCGGGCAAAAAAAAAATTCCGAAACAACGTCCGGAATCAATTTCTTTTAACGACAGTCGCACTTGCTTGGGCCGTCGGTAAAACGACCAAATCAGAAATATTGATATGGTACGGCCTTGAAACCACAAAATAGATCACATCGGCCACATCATCGGCAGAAAGTGCATGCAAACCTTTATACACATTCGCCGCACGCTCCGAATCGCCTTTGAACCGAACCTCGGAAAATTCCGTTTCAACCATTCCCGGATGCACCGCGCCGACCTTGATTCCATACGGATTCAAATCGAGCAACATGCCTTTCGTTAGTGCATCTACGGCGTGCTTCGTGGCACAATACACATTTCCATTCGTATAAACTTCCTTTCCGGCAATCGAACCTATGTTTATGATGTGTCCGCTTCTTCTGTCGACCATTCCCGGAATCACCGCTTTTGAAACATAGAGCAAGCCTTTTACATTAATGTCAATCATCGCATCCCAATCGTCTGTATCGCCGGTCTGGATCGGATCGAGTCCGTGAGCGTTTCCGGCGTTGTTGATCAGCACATCTATAGTTGCGAAATCAACGGGCAAAGATGCAATCGCTTCTGCTGCTTTTTTCTTATCGGAAACATCAAAAAGCAACGTATGTACCTCGGTTTGTGCCGAAAGTTCTTCCCGCAATTCAGCCAATCGATCTTCACGTCGTCCGCAAATAATCACCTTGAAATTATTCCGTGCAAAAACACGGGCCGTCGCCTTTCCTATTCCGCTTGTTGCGCCTGTAATGAGTACTGTTTTCATTTTTTGATTAATGACAAATGACTAAACACGAATCACGAAGGAAGTCAAATTCACAATATTGTAGTCCTTCATCTTTCGTCTTTCCGACTTTCATCTATATTAAGGCACTTTATCGCCCATGCTTTCGCTCCATATTGCAAACCAGTCTTCCAATTCAAGTTGCAATGTTGTCGCTTTCATTAATTGCTGCACACGTCCTGAATTCACGGTTCCGGCTATCGGAAGTATTTTGGCCGGATGTTGCAATACCCAAGCAAGCAGGATTAAATCTGAACCGACACCATATTTTTCTACCAATGAAGCCAGAAGTTTCTTTAACCAACGCGTCTGTTCCGAATCTTCGCGGAACACATTTCCCAGCGGATTCCAAGCCATCGGCCGTATTCCATTGACCTGCATATGATCTAGCGAACCGTCGAGCATTGGGAAATAATGCGTCGCCGAAAACTGGATTTGGTTGTAATCGACCTCAATTTTCTGGCGGATCAGATCAGTTTGCGAAGGCGTAAAATTCGAAAGCCCGAAATCGATGAGTTTTCCTTCTGATTTTAGTTTGGTGACGGCTTCGGCAATTTCATCTGCAACCATCAAAGGACTTGGACGATGCAAAAGCAACACGTCGAGATATTCGGTCTGAAGGTTCTTTAATGAATTTTCAACGGACCAAATGATGTATTCCTTTGAATAATCGTAATGCTTGATGCGATAATTGCGGTCGCCGGTGATGTGCTTGATGCCGCATTTGGAAATCAGCTGGATCTTTTCACGAGCGATGCGGCTCTTTTTGAAGCCATGACCGAATTCAGCTTCGGTGGTGTAACCGCCATAAATATCAGCGTGGTCAAAGGTCGAGATACCGTTTTCGAGAAACATATGGATCATATGCGACATCTCTTCGGTATTGAGTTTTTTGTCCCATGCACCCCAGTTCATTGTACCGGAAATGATGGGCGAAAGCGTAGTTTTCAACAGATAATCTTTTAAGGTCTTAAAAATATAAAAACCAAATCACAAATCATCCTTAACGACAAGGGTTTCAAAGGTATTTTAACGGAGCGTTAACATTGTTAAAAAGATTAAATTTTCAATTTGCGCTGTCTTTTCACCCAACACTCATTTAACGAAAAATGGAAGAAACCGCATCCGCCTTGGACATCAGGGCGATCAACGAAAAAATCGAACGCGAAAGCGCATTCATAGACCTGTTGAACCTCGAGATCGGAAAGGTCATCGTTGGACAAAAACACATGACCGAGCGATTGCTCATAGGTCTTTTGGGACAAGGCCACGTACTCCTCGAAGGCGTTCCCGGACTTGCAAAGACACTTGCAATAAATACCTTATCGCAAGCGGTCAATGGGAGTTTCAGCCGAATCCAGTTCACGCCGGATTTGCTTCCTGCAGACGTTGTCGGAACCATGATCTACAACATCAAGGCGAACGAATTCTCAATCAAAAAAGGCCCGATTTTCGCAAATTTCGTATTGGCAGATGAGATCAACCGTGCTCCGGCAAAAGTACAATCGGCTTTGCTTGAAGCGATGCAGGAAAAACAGGTGACGATCGGCGATACGACTTTCAAACTCGAAAAACCGTTCCTGGTATTGGCGACCCAAAACCCGATAGAGCAGGAAGGAACGTATCCGCTTCCGGAAGCACAGGTCGACCGTTTTATGCTTAAAGTCGTCATCGATTATCCAAAAATGGAAGACGAGCGCATCGTAATCCGACAAAATCTCAAAGGTGCTTTTGAAAAAGTGAATCAGGTTATTTCTACCGATCAGATCCTGAAAGCCCAGCAAGCCGTCCGTGAAGTCTATATGGACGAAAAAATCGAAAAATACATCCTCGATATTATTTTTGCTACCCGTTTTCCGGAGAAATACAAACTGGAAAGCCTGAAGCCGCTTATTTCGTTCGGTTCTTCGCCTCGTGGAAGCATTAACCTGGCGACGGCTGCTAAATGTTACGCCTTTATCAAACGTCGCGGTTATGTGATTCCGGAAGATGTGCGCGCCGTTGTACATGATGTGTTGCGTCACCGCATTGGGGTTACGTATGAAGCTGAGGCAGAGAACGTGACATCGGTAGATATCATCAACAAAATCGTAAACGAAGTCGAAGTGCCTTAAAAGTATTGAGTAGTGAGTATTGAGTAATAAGACTGTTCACGTTACCCAAACTCAATACTAAAATCTCAATACTCAAAACTGAAAATGGATACCAAAGAACTTCTCAAGAAAGTCCGCAAGATCGAGATCAAGACGCGGCGGCTCAGCGACCACATTTTTTCGGGCGAATACAACACGACCTTTAAAGGACGCGGTATGACCTTTAGTGAGGTGCGTCAATACCAGTTCGGTGATGACGTGCGCGCGATTGACTGGAATGTGACCGCGCGCTACAACGAGCCCTACATCAAGGTTTTTGAGGAAGAACGCGAATTGACCATGATGCTTATGGTGGATATTTCGGGTTCGGAAAGTTTCGGTTCCAAGAATCAGTTCAAGGAGGAAATCGTTACGGAAATTGCCGCGACCATGGCATTTTCGGCTACACAGAACAACGACAAGATTGGGTTGATCTTATTTTCGGACCAGATCGAATTATACATTCCGCCCAAAAAAGGAAAATCGCACGTGCTTCGCATCATCCGTGAACTTATCGAATACAAGCCCAAAAGCCGCAAGACCGATATTTCCCAGGCACTCAAATTCCTGTCCGGCACCCAAAAGAAAAAAGCCATCGTTTTCCTGATTTCAGATTTCATGGCCGATTCATACGAACACACACTCAAGATCGCTTCAAAAAAACACGACATCACCGGAATCCGGGTTTACGATGTGCGAGATGAATCGATCCCGAATTTAGGAATGGTTCCGATGCTCGACGCGGAAACAGGGGAACAGCGATTGGTGAACACCGGTTCAAAGTCAGTTCGTCTCGGATACGAAAAGTATTATCAGGAAAACCTGAAATATTTCAAAGAAACGTTCAGTAAATGTGGCGCAGGTGTAGTTTCGACACGGGTTGGCGAAAGCTACGTGACCAAACTGCTCGGTTATTTCAAATCGCGCTGATCCAATGAAAATGAAGAACTTCACATACGTATTATTGCTACTGACAACCATGGGTTTTGCCCAGCATAAGGTTGAAACCAGCATCGATACGACCAAAAATAAAATAGGCGCACAGTTCAACCTGACGCTTCGTACCAATGTCGACACGTTATCGCAGGTGGTTTTCCCGTCCGGAACGAATTTCGGGCCCATGGAAGTCATCCGCAATTATGTTGTCGATACGGTCAAAAAAGACAATCGCTACGAACTGATCAAACGATATGGCTTGGCCAATTTTGATTCCGGAGCGTACACCATTCCACAACTTAAGGTCATCATCAATAAGAAGCCATTTCTTTCTGACAGTCTGCGCGTTGAGGTTTCGCCGGTAAAAGTCGATACGATCAAGCAAAAAATGTTCGATATCAAGCCGATTGCGCAGGATGATTCCTCACACGGTACGATGTTCTGGATTTGGATTGTTCTGGGAATCCTGCTTTGTGCCGCCGGTGGAGCAGTGGTTTATTTCCTCGTAAAAAAGGCACAGCAAAAACAAACCGAGCAGGAAATTTTCAAAACACCGATTGAAAAAGCGACAACATTATTATCTAACCTAGAAAAGAAAGAGCTTTGGCAAAAAGGGGAAGTCAAAGATTATTACAGCCAACTGACTGATATTGCCCGGACGTACATTGAAGAAGTCGTCCATATTCCTGCGATGGAAAGTACTACAAGTGAATTGATCGTCGCGCTTCGTTCGGCCGCTTCACAAAAAAACATGCCGATTGCACAGGAAACGTTTGAAAATCTCGAACGCGTATTGAAACAGGCAGATTTAGTGAAATTCGCCAAGTCGCGTCCGCTGGATTTTGAGATTGCCGAAGACCGCAATAAAATAGAACGCGTAATCGTAACCATCGATAAATCGGTTCCAACAGAAGTTGAAGAAGATGATTCCGAAGCTTTCCGCGAATTGCAACGCCAGAAATTGATGAAGCAGAAACGCCGCAAACGCATTATGATTTCGGTTGCATCCGTACTGTTTTTGCTGCTTGCTACCGGAACCTATTTCGTCATAAAAAATGGCTTCCGTCACACGGTCGATGCCATAACCGGAAAACAAACCTTGTATCTGCTTGAAGGCGAATGGGTCAAAAGCGAATACGGAAATCCATCGGTTATTATCGAAACACCAAAAGTCCTCGTTCGGACAAATGCCGATACGGTCTTGCCAAAAGATGTGATGGCGCTTATGAAAGAATTCCAAATGTTCGGATATGGTTCTGTTACGGGCGATTTTTACATTGGCGTATCGACCAATACCTACAAAGGCGAACAACAGGTTGACCTTGAAAAAGCAATGGATGCCGCCATCAGTGTCCTGGAAAAACAAGGTGCGCAGAATATGCTCATCAAGCAGGAAACGTATGATACCAAAGAAGGTGTCAACGGACGAAAAGCCTACGGGACTTTCTCAAGGATAGATTCCGGAAGCCGTTCAAGCGCCAAATATTATTACGAAATGCTGCTGTTCGGGCAACAAAACGGTTTGCAGTTAATCACATTGATCTATCCGGAAGGCGACGAATATGCCAAGCAGATTTCCGACCGAGTCCTGAATTCCGTCGAACTTAAAACAGTCTCACAATGATGGATGGCGTGACTTTTATGAACCCCGGATTTTTCTGGCTGTTGCTGATACTTCCTGTATTGATCGGTTGGTATGTCTGGAAGCGGAAGCAGCAATCGGCTACACTCAAAATGGGAACACTCAAAGGTTTCAAGACCGGAACATCGATTCTTGGAAAACTGAGACCGGCTCTTTTTGCGATGCGGATTTTGGCACTAGCTTTTATAATTGTAGCCATGGCGCGTCCCAGAACCGTCGATGTGAGCAGCAAGACCAAAACCACAAAAGGAATCGATATCGTCATGGCGGTCGATGTTTCAGGTTCGATGCTTGCAAAAGACCTGAAACCGAACCGTATGGAAGCGCTAAAGGACGTAGCCAAAGATTTCGTCGAGGCGCGCCCGAACGACCGTATCGGGCTTGTGGTTTACGCTGCCGAAGCTTACACAAAAACACCGGTGACTTCTGACAAAGCTGTCGTCGAACAAGCTATCGAGAGCATCAAATATGACAATGTGCTTCAGGACGGAACCGGAATTGGGATGGGACTTGGAACAGCGATCAATCGTCTCAAGGAATCCAAAGCCAAAAGCAAGATCATCATCCTGATGACCGACGGTGTCAACAACGCCGGTTTCATCGAACCTGAAACTGCCGCCGATATCGCGAGAGAGCACGGAATCAAAGTATACACGATTGGAATCGGATCCAAAGGAATGGCCGAATCACCATATGCCTACGCGCCAAATGGAAGCCTGTTGTTCCGCATGATGCCGGTAGAAATCGATGAGCAACTCATGAGAAGCATCGCCACCAAAACCGGCGGAAAATACTTTAGGGCCACGAGCAAGAACAGCCTTGAAAAGATTTATGACGATATCAACAAACTCGAAACCACCGAGATCGAAGAACTCAAATTCTATGATTACGATGAACGTTTCCGCCCCTTTGTTATCGGTGCTTTGGTGCTTTTGCTAGCCGAAGCCGGACTCAGAAATACCTTATTCAGAAGTTTTATCTAGCCATGTACGAATTAGACGAAAAGAAATACTTGTATCTGCTCGCTGTCATTCCAGTGCTGGCTTTGATTTTCCTTGCCAATTTGTACTGGAAACGAAAAAAGCAGCGCGAATTCGGCGATCTGGAAATGGTCAAACGCCTAAGTCCTGAAAAATCGACGTTCAAAAGCACGCTCAAGTTTGTGGTGGTCATGCTGGGATTGGCATCGGTGATTTTAGGTTTGGTCAATCCGAAAATCGGCACAAAAACCGAAACCGTAAAACGCGAAGGAATCGACATTGTGTTTGCCATGGACGTTTCCAAAAGTATGCTTGCCGAAGACGTTGCCCCAAGCCGTCTGGAAAAAAGCAAACAACTCGTTTCACAATTGATCAATCAGCTTGCAGGCGACAGGATTGGAATCGTTGCCTATGCCGGAAGTGCATTTCCCGTATTGCCGATTACTACCGATTACGCCGCATCAAAAATGTTCCTTCAGAGTATGAATACAGATATCGTATCATCCCAGGGAACGGCTTTGGATGAAGCGATACGGTTGTCGGCATCTTATTTTGATAAGGACGATAAGTCAACCAGCAAAATGATTATCCTGGTTTCGGACGGGGAGGATCACGGAGAAGGAGCAGGTGAAGCGGCCGAAGAAGCCAAGAAACAAGGCATCAAGATTATTACCATTGGTGTGGGAACTGAAAAAGGCGGACCGATTCCGCTCAAGGAAAACGGTCGTCCGATGGGGTTCAAGCGCGACAGGAACGATGAGGTCGTCATCACGAAATTATATCCGGAAAACCTTAAGGCGATTGCAAAGAATTCCAAAGGTTATGTGCTCGGGAACAATACGGCCCAGGTGCTTGATTACGTGAAGAAAGCGCTTGATAACATCGAACGCACCGAATTCGAAAGCGAGGAATTCACCGATTACAACTCACAATTCCAGTGGTTTTTAGGGTTCGGTTTGCTATTGTTGGTGGCAGATGTATTTTTGCTCGAGAAAAAAACGGCCTGGATCCGGAAAATGAATCTATTCAACGAAAAGGAATGATGAAGAATTTCTTGCTATATCTGCTTGTTTTGACTGTCGGGATGGTCCGTGCACAGGAAGAGCCGAAGGAGGAAAAAGACAAATTCCTCCCGAAAGGCAATTCGGCATATGATGCGAAAAAATACACCGAGGCTGAAGCCAGTTACCGTGAATCGCAGTCGAAATTCGCGAAGAAATCGGTATCATCCTACAATCTTGGAAACAGTATCTACAAGATAAAACAACCAGCCGAAGCCAAAGCGGCTTACCTGAATGCGATAAAAAATGCCACGACACGACCGGAAAAGCATCAGGCGTATCACAATCTCGGAAATGTGTACATGGGACAGAAAGATTACACGGCTGCCGTATCTGCTTATAAAAATGCCTTGATCAACGATCCGGCCGATGAAGAATCGCGGTATAATTACGCCCTGGCCAAAAAAATGCTCAAGGACAATCCGCCTCCTCCGCCAAAGAACGATAAGAAGGACAAAAAAGACAAGAAGGATAAAAAGGACGACAAGGGCGGCGACAAAAATAAAAAAGACGACAAGAAGCAGGACGACAACAAAGACAAAAACGATAAGAAAGACAATAAAGGGAATCAGGACCAGGACAAAAAAGACGGAAACCAGCCCGATAAAAAACCACAGCCACGTCCCGGAGGAATCTCGGAACAACGCATGCAGAATATGCTTGACGCGGTGAACAACGAAGAGAAAAAAGTACAGGATAAAGTGAAAGCCCGCCAGCAAAAAGGCAAGCCGGTGCAAACCGAAAAAGACTGGTAGGCAAATGGAATTGACATGAAAAAGATAGGTGTAATCATAGCATTGCTTTGTTGCTTCGGCATTCAGGCCCAGGTGCAGTTCGAGGCCAAAGTGAGCCGACAGACGCTTGGCCAGAACGAGACGCTGCGCATCGACTTTGAGATGAATGCAGACGGGGACAACTTTACGCCTCCGAATTTTGAAGGTTTCCGTGTAGTTGGCGGACCGAGCCAGCGTGTGAGCCAATCCTGGATCAACGGCAGAAGTTCGTTCGTCAAGAGTTATTCGTATTTTCTCGAGCCGAAACAACGAGGATCACTTGTCATAAAGCAAGCCGTTATCGAGATCAACGGACAAGTCTATAAAACGAATCCGGTGCGTATCAATGTGACGAACCCAATAGACCGTCCGCGCCAGCCCGGAGAACCGGAACCTGTGAATACGGATGATGCTATCAAGCTGGTCGCCGAGGTTTCCAAAACCAATCCGTACATCAACGAACCCATCACGGTTGTTTATAAACTCTATCTGAGCTACAACATTGGTGTTACGAACTGGCGCGAACTCGAAAAGCCGAAATACAACGACTTCTGGAGCCAGAATATCGATATCAAACAACTCGTTGCCGAACAAGGTACGTTCAACGGCCAGCCCATGCGTTTTGTGGTACTTCGGAAAACCGTGCTGTATCCGCAGAAATCCGGAAAGCTTACCATTGAGCCGCTTGCACTCGATCTTGACATACAGGTTCCGACCGGAAGACGAAATTTCTTCGGGCAGCAACAGGTTGTAAACGACAGCAAAAAAGTATCGGCAGGAGCAAAGACCATTAGTGTGCGTGCGCTGCCGGAAGCTGGAAAGCCTGATGATTTTACCGGCGCCGTAGGAAGTTTCGACTTTAAGGTCAAGCCGTCCAAAACGACATTGCAAAACGGGGAAAGCCTTGATCTTTCGGTCAGCGTGACCGGAAACGGAAACCTGAAACTGTTCGATTTGCCAAAACCTGTCGTTCCGGCATCTCTTGAAATGTACGATCCGGTTCACAAAGAAAACGTAACGACGCCTCTATCGGGAATGTCCGGAAAGATTTCAGACACCTATACCATCGTTCCGTCGTATAAAGGAAATTATCCTATCCAACCCATGTCGTTCTCGTATTTCGACTTGAAATCGGGCCGATACAAAACCATCACATCACCGGAAATCATGGTGAAAGTACTTGATGGTCCAGGAAATCCGACGCAGCCTTCGGTCGCACAGAATACACCCGGAAAACAGGAAGTGCTTAAATCGGATCAATTCGGTTTTATCAAATTAAAGACAAAACTGGAACCGGTCAACCAGCCGTCGTTTTTTGGATCCGGAATGTTCTATACCTTGCTGATAGCGCCTTTCCTGGCTATCCCGCTTTTGGTAGTGGTTCGTCGTCGCAAGGAAGAAAGAGACAGCGATGTGGTCGGGAACAGAAAACGCCAGTCGAATCGCCTGGCCAAAAAATACCTGTCCGAAGCCAAAAAGGCGATCCACGACAAAGAGCGTTTCTACATTGCGCTTGAACGTGCGTTACATAACTTTTTGAAGGCTAAATTACAGATTGAAACTTCGGAGATGAGCAAAGATAAAATCCGTGAATTGTTGCTGGCCAAACGCGCCAATCCGGAAACGGTCGACCAATATATACGTCTGACCGAAAATTGTGAATTCGCCCGATATGCGCCTGCATCAGATGCATCGATACAATCAGATTACGATAAGGCTGCCGGATTATTGTCGGAACTTGAAAAACAACTGGCGTCATGAGAAGCATCGTAAAAAACCTGACTCTTAGCCTGATGTTGCTTGCTTCGATTTTTAGCCGAACGCAAAACGGATTCGAACTCGGTAACGCCGAATACCGCAAAGGCAATTTTGACGCGGCCGCAAAGGCGTATGAAAGTGTGTTGGCATCCAAAAAGGAATCGGTCGAGCTGTATTACAATCTTGGTAACAGCTATTATAAGATGAATAAAGTGGCACCTGCGATCTTCAATTATGAAAAAGCACTGTTGCTTGATCCGGAAAACCACGACGTGAAAACCAATCTCAAATTCGCCCAGAAATTACAGATCGACGATGTCAAGGAAATCCCTAAAGTTGGTTTCCGTAAGATGATGGAAGATTACACCTCGTCTATGACCGTCAATGGCTGGGCGTGGCTCAGCGTGGTTTCGGCCTTTATGATCCTGGCACTTTTTGCCGGATATTACTTTAGCTGGTCGACACTTTTGAAACGGATTTTGTTTATTGGAATGGGCGTTTTTCTTTTGGTATTGATTGTCAGTCTTTTTGCCGCTTATTTTGAAAAGGTACGTATCTCAAGCAATCGGCCGGCTATTGTCTTTGCATCGATTTCGGGTGTGAAAAGCGAGCCCCAAAATGCTGCGCAGGATGCTTTTGTGTTACACGAAGGAACCAAAGTACAGGTTCTTGAACAATTGGATGACTGGAAAAAAGTGGAACTTCAGGACGGCAACCAAGGCTGGATCAGGCAGGCCGATATCCGCGAATTGAAATAATCACATTTCCAGATACCATTGTTCCAACATAGGGTAAATGGTAGTTCCGAATTGACGTATCGGGTTAAAAAAATACGACTGGTCCAATTCTTCTTTTGTCGCAAAGAAACCGCCTGAGTTGAGGTTAAAGAATAAATTCAGGAAGATGCTTATGATAAGCAAGGTTTTGAAAAACCCTATGAATCCTCCGGCAACTTTATTGAACGGACTCAATCCACCAAGCGAAACAACCTTGTTCAGCCATCTGGCCAACAAGCTTATCCCAATGATGGTAAATAAAAACGGAATGCCAAAAGCGATCATGCGTATTGAAATGGGTTGCCATTTTGTATGGGCTTCAAGGAATTCTTTTAAAGACCCCGAAATGGCAAGTGCCACATAAATACCAAGGAAAAAGGAAATCAAAGCAGCCAGTTCGGCAAAAAATCCGTTCCACAATCCTTTGACTGTTCCGTAAAGTAGTGCGCCGGCAAGCAAGAGGTCCAGGATTAACATGGCATAAGCTCAGGGTTAATGTGTACTTTTACCAAAAATAATCAAAAAGGCCCATGTCCCGCGATATAGTATTGAAAGAGCGATGGGAAAAGCTCGTCCAATTGTTGTCCGACCGTTTTTCCCAAGGTGAAGACCTAGATTTGGATTCCATCATTTACCTGATCGGCGTTCAGGAATTAGGACAATTGCACAGAACCTACAAAAAAGACGAGAAGATCAATTTGATGCACGTTGCCATTTGCCGTCTGCTCGAACCTTATGGATTCTATGAATTCGATTATGTCGACCGCGAAGGCTGGCCACATTATAAGGTCAAGGAACAATTGCCAGCTTTGAAAGCCGGGGAACAATCTGTTTTAATGAAAGAAGCTATCGTCAATTATTTCATTGAAAAGGAGTTCATTGATTAATTAATAATGAACGATTAACAAGTAAGAATTTACTCCGGACAATGATTGCCAATCCTTCTGGTTACAAGCATAATTGTTACTTATTCCTTGTTAATTGTTCATTCTAAATTGTAAATTTGCACCTTTCAAGACAAGACCTGAACGATGACCGATAAGATCAAAGAATACATTCTCGAAGCCCAGAATTTCCACACCGACTCAAAGGAACAACTCGAAACGTTCCGAATTAAATTCCTCGGGAGCAAAGGACTTTTAAAGGATTTCTTCGCAGAATTCAAGAATGTGCCGAACGACCAGAAAAAGGAATTCGGCCAGGTCATAAATCAGCTCAAGAATACAGCCGAGGAGAAAGTCAAATCCATACAGGAAGCACTCGAAGCCAAAGACGAAAAAGTTGGTATTTACGGCGATTTGACACGTCCGGCCGAACCGATGCCGATTGGTTCACGCCACCCGATCTCCATCGTCAAAAACCAGATCATCGATATTTTTTCAAGTGTCGGGTTCAACGTGAGTGAAGGGCCGGAAATTGAAGACGACTGGCATAATTTCACCGCGCTCAATCTTCCGGAATACCATCCGGCCCGGGACATGCAGGATACGTTTTTTATCCAGACTAACCCTGATGTTTTGTTGCGGACGCATACCTCGTCGGTTCAGGTTCGCTACATGGAAAACAACAAACCGCCAATCCGGACTATTTCTCCGGGTCGTGTTTTCCGGAACGAAGCTGTTTCCAGCCGTTCACATTGTATTTTCCACCAGGTCGAAGGCTTGTATATCGACAAAGATGTTTCGTTTGCCGATTTGAAGCAGACGCTGTTATATTTCACCAAGGAAATGTTCGGAAAGTCAAAAATCCGTTTGCGTCCTTCGTATTTCCCGTTCACCGAACCAAGCGCCGAAGTCGATATCTATTGGGGTTTAAAGACCGAAACAGATTACCGCATCACCAAAGGAACGGGCTGGCTTGAAATCATGGGCTGCGGAATGGTCGATCCTAACGTACTTAAAAATTGCGGAATCAACCCGGACGAATACAACGGATTCGCCTTTGGTATGGGAATCGAACGTATCGCGATGTTATTGTATCAGATTGGCGACATCCGTATGTTTTATGAAAATGACGTGCGGTTTTTGGAGCAATTCAAGGCGAGTATATAGACAAATGGCCAAAGACGAAAGACAAAGCATATGAATTCGGTTTGACCCCGATTTTAAGCTGTAGCAATTCCTCCATCATTCAGACTTTCGTCTATGAAAAAAGACATCATAATCCCAAAAGTAGAAAACGTTTTCCTCGCCGCCGTCCAGGAATGGAATGACGATTTCATGGAAAAGGTCTGGTATGTCTATTTAGTCAATGATTCAGATTTTGACATAGATTCCGTAATGGTCGTTTCAAAAGCCTTTGGAACTATCGATGGTGAAATGAAAAAGACATCGTTGCTTCGGCATGCGTTTGTCAAAGTGCCTTCGGTTTCCGTTGTCAAAATTGAGATGGTAGAAAAAAGCGTACTCGCACTCAACAATGAATTCATGGTCACGTACTTCATAGGCAATACACTTTACGACAAAAAATTCATCTTCCGGACGAATACCATAAACGAACGCGCTACTGAAGAAGTGCCTATTCTGTTCGTCCCGGGCGTCGTCCTGCTCTGATTATCATCCTTCCTTTCGCAATTTCTCTCGGTGCATCGTCCCCCATTTGTTCAATGACTCCAATACATCGTGTAAGGTATCGCTGTAAGATGTCGGTTCATACTCCACGACAACTGGCGGACCTTCATGGACGGTACGACGTACAAATCCGTTTATTTCAAGGTCTTTGAGTTCATTGGATAACATCTTTGCCGAAATGCCGTCTATCGCGCGCTGAAGCTCGTTAAAACGTTTTGTACCAGACGATAACGTGATGATGATACGCAGTTTCCATTTTCCGCCAATGACATAAAGTGCGTCGCCCACAGCATTGAGTCTTGCGGTACATTCCTGAGGTGAAATTTTTTCGTTGAGGATTTCGGTTTCCATATCGGTAACTTAAAAGTAAGCACTTACCTTTTGTTAACTACTAACATTAGGTTAGCAAATGTAGGTAATTTTGTGATGTAAAAGTTAAACACCAAATCCTCATGAAAAATATATTGCATGTTACTTCAAGCCCACGTGGTGATGAATCCATAAGCACACAACTCGGAAGAGCAATCGTATCGGAACTGATCAGCAAAAATCCCGGAAGCGAACTGGTAGAAATTGACCTGGTCAACAATCCGTTTCCACATCTAGACGGGAAGCAGACAACCGCATTGCGTACACCAACGGATTTATTGACAGAAGAGCAAAAACAACTGTTGGAACGCAGCAATGAAGCCGTCCGGCAATTGTTTACAGCCGACCATATCATCATTAGTCTTCCGCTTCACAACTTTGGGATTGCATCCGTATTAAAAAGCTGGCTCGATAATGTGATCCGTGCCGGGCATACGTTCAGTTATAGTTCCGAAGGCCCAAAAGGATTGCTATCAGGCAAAAAAGTCCATATCGCCATAGCTACGGGTGGCATTTACTCAGATGGCCCGATGGCGGCTCTTGATTTTGCAGTTCCGTACCTCGAAAGCATCTTTAAATTTATCGGGATCACAGATTTTGAAGTCTATCGTGCCGAAGGATTGGGAATTCCGGCTCTTCAGGAAAAAGCGCTCGAAAAAGCAATTGAAAGCATAGCCGTTTAAATAAAAAGCCCGCTCTTATGAACGGGCTTTTTTATTGTCTTTGGATCAATCGAGTTTTTCGGTAAGCTTCCTGAAAACGGAACGCGCCTCCTTGCCTTCATAAAGCACATCGTTGACAGCGTTTATTATAGGTGTTTTGGCCCCGAGTTTTTCGTTGAGTTTATGCGCACTTTTGGTCGCGTAATACCCTTCGGCAACCATATTCATTTCCATCATGGCACTTTTGACCGTGTAGCCTTTACCGATCATATTCCCGAACATCCTGTTTCTGGAAAAAACAGAATATCCGGTAACGAGTAAATCACCCAGATAAGCGGAGTTGTTGATGTTGCGTTTCATCTTGTGAACTTTGCGGATGAATTTTTTCATCTCACGGATTCCGTTGCTCATCAAAACCGACTGGAAATTATCGCCATAACCCAACCCGTGTGCGATTCCGGCGGCAATAGCGTAGATATTCTTGAGCATTGCAGCATATTCGGTACCTATGATATCATCGGAAATCTTGGCTTTGATGTAATCGCTCGACAGTGATTTCGCCATGATTTTTGCTTTTTTCGGATCGCCACAGGCAATGGTTAGATAAGACAGACGTTCCAAAGCGACTTCTTCCGCGTGGCAAGGACCGGTAATGACACCGATGTTTTCAAAAGGAATCTCATAGGTTTCGTTAAAATGTTCGCCTACTATAAGACTCGTTTCAGGGACAATACCTTTGATGGCAGAAAAAATTACCTTATCGTCAAGGCTTGCTGTAAGCTTTTCCAATTCCGAACTAAGGAAGGCCGACGGAATCGCAAAGATGATATAGTCGGCAAATGCAACCGCTTCGTTTATATCGCTGGTGAGGAAAAGTTTCTTTGGATTGAATTCTACAGAACTCAGATAATTCGGGTTGTGGAAGTGCGTCCGTAAATGCTCGATGGCATCCTGGTTTCGCATATACCATGCAATTTCAGGTTCATTCACACAAAGCATTTTTGCAATCGCAGTGGCCCAACTTCCGCCGCCAATCACCGCAAACTTATGTTTTTGGCTCATTCAAATAGTAGTTTGGATTCAAAAGTAGGATAAAAAAATAAATAGCTCCAAAAGATAGAGATGAATATTCCCGTTAAAAATCCCAAAGGTTTCGGGTACTTAACTTTTTTAACTTAATATTCACATTCACAGCGCAATGCATCGGCTAACTTTGCGTTATCACAAGAGTTAATTTAGGCCTTTACAGGTCGCAAAAAGTTAGTTAAATTTTGTTTTTGGTGTTTTGAGAAAGGCGCTTTCCGGAGATTTCAGGGAAGCGCCTTTTAATTTGAGCTATTTTCTATAGAGATTGTTGTCGTCTATAAACCTCCAGACTTTTTCCGGCAGGAGCGGCCGGATGCTTTTCCCATCTTTTATTGCTTTGCGGATGAACGTCGAAGAAATTTCCATGACAGGCGCATCAATTTTATGGATGCCGGCTTTTGTTTTGAAAGTGGGCATTTCGGCTTCTGAAATCCGCGGATACACATAAATGGGATAATGTTCCAGGATCATCTCATAGTTCTTCCACTTCGCAAGCGATTTGAGGTTATCTTCTCCCATGATAAGAGAGAATTGATGACGGTCGAATTTTTCTTCCAGATGAACCAGCGTATTTACGGTGTAATTCGGCTGAGGCAGTTTGAATTCGATGTCCGAGGGCTTGAGTTTCGGATAATCTTCCGTTGCCAGATGTACCAACTCGAGGCGTTTATAATCATCGAGAAGCGTCGATTTGTCCTTCAACGGATTATGAGGCGTCACGACAAGCCACACCTGATCCAGCTCTGTAAACTCAACCATATGGTTCGCAATGGCCAGATGTCCGATGTGTATCGGGTTGAACGTGCCAAAATACAAACCGACTTTCATCAGTCTTTATTTACAAAATCGTTGACCAGGTCGTATGCTTTCTGCTTGGCGAAATCAAGATCCTGATTCTCCACGATAACATCAAAAAGCGGTGCCGTCGCCAATTCCGCCGAAGATTTTGCGATGCGCATGGCAATTTTCTCCTCGCTTTCGGTAGATCGTTCCTTGAGCCTTCGTTTGAGTTCATCCACGCTTGGCGGTTTTACGAAGATGGCAAGTGTTTCTTCCGGGAATTTACGTTTGATGCGCAATCCGCCCGAAACATCGATGTCAAAAATCACGTTCTTTCCCTGTTCGCGGATTTTTTCCACTTCAGATTTCAATGTCCCGTAGAAATTATCAGCGTATACTTCTTCCCACTCAAGGAAATCGTCGTTGCGTATGTGCTGCTTGAATTCGGACAGCGGCATGAAATGATAATCTTTTCCATGTGTTTCCTGACCTCTCGGTCCACGTGACGTAGCGGAAATCGAAAATTCAAGATGGAGTTCCGGCAAGCCCAACAAATGACGGACAATGGTGGTTTTGCCTGCGCCAGACGGAGCCGAAAAAACAATGAGTTTGCCTTTTTTCATAATACGTTTAGTACCTGTTCCTTGATTTTTTCGAGTTCGTCTTTCATCTGGACTACAATTTTCTGCATTTGTGCATGATTCGATTTTGAACCCATCGTGTTGATCTCACGTCCCATTTCCTGGGTGATGAACCCGAGTTTTCGACCATTTGCCTCTTTGCCTGCAAGCGTTTCTATGAAATAGTTGAGGTGGTTTTCGAGCCGGACTTTTTCCTCGGTGATATCGTATTTCTCCAGATAGAAAATCAGTTCCTGCTCGAAGCGGTTTTCATCCAACGTCACTTTTAATTCGTCAAGAGCTGCATTGAGACGGTTTTTCACGTTGATGATACGTTCGCCGTCAAGAGCCATCGCTTCGTTCATCATCCGCATGATGTTGCTGATGCGGAACAGGAATTCCTTTTCAAGGGAAACACCTTCACTGGTGCGGAATTGCTGGATATTGACCAAACCTTCATCAATGACTTTCTGGATTTCTTTCCACTCGTTTTCGTCGATTTCCTCACGTTCGGTTTTTAAGGCATCGGGCATACGCACAGCCATTTTTATCAGTTCGGTTTCATCTGCCTGAGCGTAAACCTCACGCAATTGTTCAACGTAGGCACGGACTATGGGAACATTGACGCGGGTTGCAGTCTGCTCTGTAGTATTCTCAATGTAAATGGAGAAATCGATTTTGCCGCGTTCGAGCGCGCCGGCTATCTGATTCCGTACCCCAAGTTCCATCTCGCGGTACGCCGATGGCATTCTTACGTTAAGGTCAAGGCCTTTACTGTTGAGGGATTTTACTTCTACGGTAATTTTTTTGGCAGGCAATTGTACGAATGCCTTTCCAAAGCCCGTCATTGATTGTATCATGCTGAAAATTTGAAAGCCCAAAGATACGCAAATTTGCGAGTGGCTTTGAGTGCACTTTCATGACAGGGCTTCGATGACTTTAGCGACGTTTTCCGGTCTGTTCCCGATAAAGATTATACCACCGATCACAAAAACCGGCCGGCTCAAAAAAGTGTAATGTTCGAGAAGGTATTTGCGGTAATCAGGCTCTGTAAGTTTTTTGTCTTTGAGGCCGAGGCTTTTGTACAGTTGGGCCTTTCTGCTAAAAAGCGCCTCATAGCTTCCGGCCAGGTTTTTCAAGGCATCTACTTCTGATCCCGTCAGCGGTTGTTGCTTAATGTCACGTAGCTGTAAATTATTCTTTGGCAATGAAGCCAGTATTTTGCGGCATGTATCGCACGATGCCATATAATAAACGATAGTATCCATCAGGGTGAAATTATTCAATTGCCAGAAAAGGTTTTGCTTCGGCCATCGGAATCAATATTTGTTGTGGGCCATCTGCATACGAGGCAATTTCATACGGGTTATAATAAAGCAGTATTCCGCTTTTTGTAAAGAAAATAGTTTCCGGAAGCGTAAACGATTGGGTTTCGAACATGAAGCCGTCCGAGTTTATAGGTGCTTTTTGGTCAATGCCGTACTGCTTCCGGAATTTGCTTTCGGCTAATTTGGTAAATCCTTTCACATCTGAGAACAGCTTTTCATTCGGAACTGATTTTCCAGTTTGGGCATCAAACAACAAAGATCTTTTTCCGGCATAACCATGTGCGCCACCGGTAAATGTATAATGCTGGATTTCAATATCGATAAGATTTTCAGACGTGTAGATGACTTTTCCCGTGACTTCGCCTTCCCATCCAAAAAGATCATCGGGATTATCGCGCTGTGTTTTTTCATAGGAAGCCATGAAGTCGGTAACCAAACCTTTATAATCTTTGGCATCATACGGTTTTTCACCAAAGTAAATAATCTGTTTGAGTACGGAAAAAACCTTGTTATTGATACTGTCTGCCTGAGGCTGCTGGTTTTTCGCAATCGGGATTTTAAGCACAACGTGCGGACATACGCCTTTGCACGGAAGCGATGTTTTTTTTTCAAACGTCTGGGTTTCGAATTCCAGTTCCTTTTGGCAGGATTGGAAAAACAAGGCGATCAGTATCAGAACTGAAAGAAAGACAAATCCTGTAGGACGTTTAGTATCAGATTTGGGTAAAGGCATTTTTCGTGATTTGGATGAAAGAACCGTTGAAATCTTTTCTCGCGAAGCAAAATTTGAAACCGGATCAATGGTAAATTTGCAAATTATCGACAACTATAAAAAACCTTTTATGAAGTTTAACACAAAGGCAATCCACGGGAACCAACACCATGAAGAAGTGACCGGAGCCGTGATGCCACCTGTTTTCCTGACCTCTACGTATGCCCAGAAAAGCCCCGGCGTTCCGGTAGGCGAATATGAATACAGCCGTGCCGCGAACCCAACACGCACCGCTTTGGAAAATGCGTTGGCCAGCATTGAAAACGGAAGCCGCGGATTGGCGTTTTCATCTGGTTTGGCAGCGACAGATTGCCTGCTTCGCGGATTGAAAGCCGGTGACGAAGTGATTGCGATGGACGATTTGTACGGAGGAACGTATAGGATGTTCACGCGTATCTACAAAGAATCCGGGATTGTTTTCCATTTTGTGGATTTTAATGATACCGATGCATTTTCGAAATTACTTTCAGATAAAACCAAACTCATCTGGGCTGAAACGCCTACAAATCCGCTCATGAAATTGTGCGATATCAAAGTAATTGCCGAATTGGTCAAAGGTCGCGGGATCATCTTCGCCGTCGATAATACATTCGCGACGCCATATCTACAACGTCCGTTGGATTTAGGTGCCGATGTCGTGATGCACTCGGCGACAAAATACCTTAGTGGGCATTCCGATGTTATCGCCGGCGCTTTGGTCATAAAAGATGCTGCGTTGGGCGAGCAATTACATTTCCAGCAATTCGCGACAGGTGCTACGCTCGGGCCTCACGATTCGTATTTGGTGTTGCGTGGTATCAAGACGCTTCATCTGCGAATGCAAAGACATGGTGAAAATGGAGAGAAAGTCGCCGAATTCCTCGAGAACCATCCGAAAGTAAAACAGGTTTTTTATCCCGGCTTGAAGTCGCACCCATTCCATGGATTGGCAAAAACACAAATGGAAGGTTTTGGGGGAATGGTTTCATTCACGTTCAAATCCGGCGACAAAGCAGAAGCCGTAAAGTTCCTCGAAAATCTCAAGGTATTTACTCTTGCAGAATCTCTTGGCGGAGTGGAATCTCTTGCGAATCATCCGGCTACGATGACACATGCATCTATTCCAGAAGATAAACGCAAAGCAGGCGGAATTTCAGATGATCTGGTTCGACTGAGCGTTGGGGTCGAAGATATCGAAGACTTGCTTGCCGACATCGAACAGGCACTAAAATAAAAAAGGCCCGAAATCACTTTCGGGCCTTTTTATATATCGTTTTGTCTTAATCCAAATAGTAAATGTATCCCACGTTAAGCCAAACCAGCCAGTCGTTGGCTTTGTTTTCTTTGTAAACGTCCGGATTCGGGTTTAGGCCGTCAACCCAGTTTGAGAAATAATACTGCCAGCGCAGGTCAATCATCAAATCTGAAAGGACTGTAAGTTTGTAACGCGTTCCAATACTTCCTACCACAGACCACGTGGTTCCGCCTTCCTGATCGAAAGCATCGAAATACTTCACCGGTGTAATTGTCGGGTCGTCACCTAATTTTCCAGGGCCTAAAGTAGAGTAGGCTTTAGGATTGTAAAATGAAAACTGTCCGCCAAGGCTTATAAAAGGAGCCAATTTTCCGGGAGATGCCGAAAATTCACGGATACTTAACGGGAAAAATTCAAGTTGTACACCAATATTGGTAACTGAAGTCTCACCTTGCATGGCTTTTAACTGACGCCCAAAGGTATTGTTCTTATCTGCCCATTCCCCTTCGTGGTTCAGCTTGGTTTTGTTGAAAGAAAGCTCGCTGCGGAGTTTGAAATGGTCGTTGAAGAAAGTCTCGGGAGCATAACAGTTACACTCGGCACGATAGGCAAAGTTGAGGTAATGGATAAGACCGACTCCGATTCCGGTATTCCCGGCATTGGTCTTAAAGTCATGGCGTTCCCCATAATCAGACTGGAATGCAACAGGACCCACGATGGCTCCTATTTCATGCGAGAATCCTAATTGAGCAGTAGCCTGGCCTGAAAAGCCCAATACCATTAATAAGCTCGCGATAAAATACTTGGGCATTGTATCTGGGGATTGATTTAACTTATTTCAGTCGGCATATGCCTCGTGTGGTGGCAAATATATAAAAATCGCTTTCAGTTTCTAAAATAAAATAAAAAATACTTGGAACTCACTGAAATTGACAGCATCAGCAATCTAGCCTTGTGTTTGTTGCTGAATTTCGCAATAAAGGTTATGCAAATAATAATTTTTTTGCGAAATTCAAAAAATTTGATTCAGCTGATTTGGAAAAATGTACCTTTGCCCCGTTTAACGAAATCGTTTTCTTACTCATATTATAAATTTTACAGATAACTTATGTCACAGTCCATTGCTGCGTTTGTAGATTCGGTTGCCAATCGTAACCCAAACGAACCAGAATTCATCCAGGCCGTACACGAGGTTGCCGAAACCGTATTGCCTTTCATCGAAAAAAACAAAAAATATCAGGGCAAAATGTTGCTCGAACGCATGGTCGAAGCCGAGCGTATCATCACGTTCCGCGTTTGCTGGATCGATGATGCCGGAAACACCCAGGTCAACCGCGGTTACCGTATCCAGATGAACTCTGCGATAGGCCCTTACAAAGGAGGTTTGCGTTTCCACCCGTCGGTAAACCTTTCCATCCTTAAATTCCTCGCTTTCGAGCAGACATTCAAAAACAGCCTTACTACTTTGCCAATGGGTGGAGGTAAAGGTGGTTCCGATTTTGACCCGAAAGGAAAATCAGACAATGAAGTCATGCGTTTCTGCCAGGCTTTCATGACCGAACTTTCAAAACATATAGGTGCTGATACCGACGTTCCTGCAGGAGATATTGGAGTCGGCGGACGCGAAGTAGGCTACATGTTCGGTCAATATAAAAGATTGCGCAATGAATTTACGGGCGTTTTGACAGGAAAAGGGATTCCGTTCGGAGGTTCTTTGATCCGTCCGGAAGCTACGGGTTACGGATGTGTTTATTTTGCCGAGAGCATGCTCAAAACAAAAGGGCAACATTTCAGAAGCAAGCATGTAGCGATTTCCGGTTCAGGAAACGTAGCACAATACGCAGCAGAAAAAGTCACTGAACTTGGCGGTGTAGTAGTTACGCTTTCCGATTCGTCGGGATATATTTATGATGCGGACGGAATCAACGGCGAAAAACTCGCTTACGTCATGGAAATCAAAAACGAGTTGCGCGGACGCATCAGTGAATATGTCACCAAATATCCGTCTGCAATATTCGTCGAAGGTAAACGTCCGTGGGAAGTGAAATGTGATGTGGCTTTGCCGTGTGCGACCCAAAACGAACTGAACGGAGACGAGGCTAAAATGCTTATCGCCAACGGATGCATCTGCGTGGCAGAAGGAGCAAACATGCCTTCGACACCAGAAGCCGTGATTGAATTCCAGAAAGCCAGAATCCTTTTTGCTCCCGGAAAAGCGTCGAATGCCGGAGGAGTTGCCACTTCGGGTCTTGAAATGTCACAGAACTCGCTTCGCCTGAGCTGGACAAGGGAAGAAGTAGACCAACGTCTGCAAGGAATCATGCTCAACATCCATGCGGCTTGTATGGAATACGGGCGTGAATCTGCCGATTATATCGATTATGTAAAAGGAGCGAATATCGCCGGTTTCGTAAAAGTAGCCGATGCGATGCTTGCGCAGGGTGTCGTATAATTCACATCTCTATAAAACAAAATGCCTTCTGTAACCGGGAGGCATTTTTTATTACCCTCATATGAAAATGTGCCGATTGGCGTTTTACGTATATTTGCGAACTATCTCAGCCAGATGAAGCCATACCTTTACCTTCTTGTTTTCTTTTGCGGATTGCCGATGCTTTTCGGCCAGAGCCAGAATCCCTGGAAAGGTTATTTTTCGTTTACGGCCATAAAAGACATCAGCCAGGGAAACCAGAAATTTGTCGCGGCTGCCGAAAATGCGTTGTTCAGTCAACAACTCAATACCAATGTTTCTAAGACCGTTACAACGGTTGACGGACTTGCAGGCCAGAATATATCATCGGTTTATTACAGCCAGCAGTTCAACAAAACCCTCATTGGTTACGAGAACGGATTGATGACGGTTATCAATGAAGCCGATGGAACCATATTGAAAGTCGTCGACATCATCAACAAACAATTGCCGCCCAACATCAAAAAGGTCAACCATTTCTCTGAATATGACGGAATGGTCTACGTGTCCTGCGATTTTGGAATCTGCCAATACAATCTGGCTACGTTACAATTCGGAGATACGTATTTCATAGGACCATCGACTCCTGAGATAGTCGTGAACCAAACCACTGTTTTTGACGGATATATTTATGCCGCCACGGCCAATAATGGTGTCAGGCGGGCTTTAGTGACGAATCCGAACCTGATCGATGCTACCCAATGGACAGAATTCGCATCCGGAAGCTGGGTAGGAGTAGCCAATTTCGGGACTCAACTTGTTGCAGCCGAATCATCAGGAACTTTGTACAGAAGTTCAGGCGGGCCATTCCAATTCTTTTCCCAGGTCAACACACCTTTGGATTTTCGGGCTGTCGGTGATTATGTAATCGTAACTTCGGCAGACAAGGTAAGTGTGTTCAATACTTCTCTCGGCATCGTCTCTCAGGTAAACGCGACTTCGATTCCAGATTTGACCGGAACATTGAGCTGTGCTACCGTTGCCGGTTCGACCCTTTTCATCGGAACTACGGCCAACGGCGTTTTTGAAACTACAATTTCCAATCCGGGCCAATTCACAGATATCACTCCTGCAGGCCCAATCCGGAATTATATTTTCTCGCTCAATACACAATCTCCGGATTTATGGATGACTTATGGCGGCTATTCGTATGAGAATTTCATCAATCCGTATCCGCTGGATTCGTTCGGTATCAGTAAATTCAGCTCAACCGATGGCTGGAAGCACATTCCCTATGAAGAAATGCATGAGCCTGGAAAAAATGCCCATGATTTGGTCCGTATGACTTTTAATCCGGCCAACCTGAATCAATTTTATGTAAGCAGTTATTTTTCAGGGTTGCTCAAGTTTGAGAATGAGACATTGGTAACCCAATATGACAATACAAATTCTCAGGACAAATTGCGAACGCTTAATCCCAGCATCATTGATGTACGTGTGGAACAGAGCGTGTTTGACAGAAATGGAACCTTATGGATGAGCGCTACCTTTTTCAGCAGCGGAATCAAGTCTTTGAGCACCAATGGCACATGGGAGGCCTATGACATGACCTCTGTCATGGATAATCCGGCTGCGGACCGATACAACCGGATGGTCATCGATAGCAACGGTGTAAAATGGGTTGCCACCGAAGCCAATGGTGTTGTAGGGTTTTATGAAAACGGCCCGACGTTTCAAAGGATTACCGTGGGGGACGAAGCCGGAAATCTGCCTGTATCCAATACCAGGGCACTCGCCATAGATAAAAGGGGGGCGCTTTGGATTGGCACTATCCTGGGGCTTCGGGTTGTTAATAATGTAGGTGCTTTTTCCGGGGGCGAACAAATAGAATCCCAATCCATCATCATTCTTGACGATGACGGTGTTGCCCAGGAACTATTTTACCGTGAGCCGATTACAGACATCGCAGTGGATGGTGCCAATAATAAATGGGTTTCAACTGCAGATGCAGGAGTATTCCTTCTTTCGCCAAACGGACAGGAAACCATATATCATTTTACCATAGATAATTCTCCGCTTCCAAGTAATGAAATCCTTGACATAGAGATCAACGGATCAACGGGAGAAGTTTTTATTGCCACGACTAAAGGTTTGGTTTCATTCGGAGGGATTTCGACCGATTCAAGCGATAATCTCGATAACGTAAAAGTCTATCCGAATCCTGTGCGTCCTGAATATACAGGAACCGTCAAGATCACAAACCTGATCGATAACGCTAACGTCAAAATCGCCGACATTGCCGGAAACCTTGTTTTTGAAACTATTGCAGAAGGCGGAACCATAGAATGGGATACGACAGCCTTTGGCAAATACCGCGTGGCATCGGGAGTTTACATGATTTTTATTTCTACCGATGACGGTTTGAAGACGAGGGTTAAAAAAGTGATGATTGTCCGCTGATGAGAAGCAAGAAGCAAGAGGCGGAAATCAAAAAGATAGAGGTAAAAATCATGTTGAATCATGGTGTGCAAGTCATTCGACATTCGACATTCGACATTCGACTCTCATGCTGATCAAGACAAAAGCTATCGTCTTGTCTGCGTTAAAATATCAGGAAAAAAGCCTGATCGTAAAATGTTTTACGGAATCGGACGGACTCAAATCTTACTTTGTCCACAACGCCTTTTCATCGTCCAAAACAGCTTCTCGCAAAATCGCCTATTTCCAGCCGCTGACGATTCTCGAAATAGAAGCCAGCCACAAAAACAAAGGCACGCTTGAAACCTTCAAGGAAATCCGGCTTTCTTCGCCTTTTGCAACTGTGGCGGCCGATATTTCCAAGAGCACGATTGCGCTTTTTTTATCGGAACTGCTGCATCATAGCATTCGCGAAGAAGAAAAGAACCCGGATCTTTTTGCCTTTCTCGAAACAGCTTTACTTTGGCTCGACCATCATGACGAGGTGGCGAATTTCCATTTGGTTACGTTGTTGCAGATGACAAAATTCCTCGGCTTTTATCCGGCGAACCGCCAGGATGGGGAAAATTATTTTGATATGGTCGAAGGATTTTTCACCGAATTGCCCGGAATGAACGCCCTCGATGCATCAGAAACCGAATTGGTGTCAAGGCTGCTTCCGCTGCGGTTTGAAAATGGGCAAGGGATTTTTTCGGCATCGGAAAGGCGAAGATTGCTTAAAATCCTCATCGATTATTACGCGTTGCATCTCGAAGGTTTCCGCCGGCCGAAATCTTTGGAAGTCTTGCAGCAGATTTTTGTCTGATATTCAATGCACATCTATTCCGTCGAAATATATTTCGGTAATCACAGTGTCCTCGAATTTGCTTCCGGGATAGACCTCGAGAATCTCAAATTTTATCGTCCACCACGGCTTGTTTTTTAAGATGTCCCAGTTTTGCCTGTCGGAATAACCCAACGGCCCGATTTTGAAATGCTGTTCGTTGCGACTGTCCGACAGATTCAAAACGGCAAACACGTTATCATCGACATACATTTTCAGTTTTTTGACACGTGAGTTTTCTTTCCAGAGCTTCGCAGATTTCACATAGCCGTTTACCACGATTATTTCTGTGATCCTTGGGTTTTCGGGCGGAAAATGATACACGACAAATTCCCCGATTCCATAACCTTTTACACCTTCAATCCAGGCCGACTTGTAATCGAGATCATGGATGTTCTTAGGCGAATAATCTATTTTGGCCGACTTTAGATAGGATGATGCCGAAATCGTGTCTTCTCCCGCGCCGCAATACCAACTGCATCCGGGACCTAATACGTCCCAATAACTTTCCATTTCGAAATCGCATTTTTCTGCTAACTTTTTTTGCTCTTTGGACAGTTTGGAACGTTCGAGTTGCGCCACGTTCGAGTTATAGAAATCATCGCATTGCTTTTTTAGTTCGATGAATTCAGCTTCTTCCTTTTCACTTTTGTCGATGAGTGCGCCCAATTCCGGATACAATTGCGTAACCGATTGGCCAAAACCGGCCAGGCTGATAAGTAAGAATAAGATACGGATTGCCATAACCAGCTATTATTTGCTTTTTTTCGCTTGCGGATTGTAAGCCAAAGCCATATTGATCCAATTGTCCAACTGTTTTTTAGACTTGAAGCCATCTTCATGAATATAAAGGAAATTCTTCATTTTGTCACTCATGGGCTGGCAATCCGGATTTTCGATTTCTCTTTCGTAATCGGCATCTGAAATTCTTACCAAAAGTGTTTCTCCATCTGGTTTCGTGCGTGTGCAGACACACATTTTCTCATCGACCATAAAGCAAATGCCGCCGAACATTTTCTTTTGGGTAAAATCAATGTTATGTTCGAGTAACGCTTGCTGGAGCCGAAGTGCCGTTTGTTCGCTGTATGCCATATTTTCCAGATTGGTGAAACTGCCTAAAACGTTTGAATTTACTGGGTTGAGGCCAAAACTATCAGGTGTTCAACACTTAACATCAATTTATATAAAAAATTCGTTACATTCGCCGATTGATTTTAGAAAACCACTCAATGAATACTGGCTTTAAGGAATACAAAGGGCTCGATTTGCCAAAGGTAGCAGACGATGTCCTCGAATTCTGGAAAAACGAAAATATCTTCGAAAAAAGTGTCTCGACCCGCGAAGGCAAAACCCCTTATGTTTTCTTTGAAGGGCCGCCGTCTGCAAACGGGCTTCCGGGCATTCACCACGTTATGGCACGCGCCATCAAGGATATTTTCTGCCGATACAAAACCCAGAAAGGCTTTCAGGTAAAAAGAAAAGCCGGTTGGGATACGCATGGATTGCCGGTTGAATTGGGAACTGAGAAAGAACTCGGCATCACCAAAGAAGACATCGGCAAGAAAATCACCATCGCCGAATACAACGAAGCCTGCAAACGCACCGTCATGCGCTACACCGATGTGTGGAACGACCTGACGGAGAAAATGGGCTATTGGGTGGATATGGAAAATCCGTATGTGACCTACGAGCCGAAATACATGGAAACGGTCTGGTGGCTGTTGAAGCAGATCTACGACAAAGGACTTCTTTATAAAGGATATACGATCCAACCGTATTCGCCAAAAGCGGGAACAGGACTTTCTTCACACGAAGTCAATCAGCCTGGAGCTTATCGCGATGTGACCGATACGACGATTGTCGCACAATTCAAAACCATTGCAGATTCACTTCCTGACTTTTTACAAGGTTTCGGAGAAGTTCATTTTATGGCCTGGACTACGACACCTTGGACGTTGCCTTCGAATACGGCTTTGACTGTCGGACCGAAGATCGATTACGTTTTAGTCAAGACATTCAATCAATATACGTTTGAGCCAATTAATGTCGTATTGGCGAAGAACTTAATCGGGAAACAATTCGGCAAGAATTATTTCGAAGCGAAAGAAGCTTCTGATTTTGACAATTTCAAGTCGGGCGATAAAAATATCCCGTATCAAATACTGACGGAATTCAAAGGAGCAGCTGCCGTCGGAATTAAATACGAGCAATTGTTGCCGTTCGTCCTTCCATACCAGAATCCGGAAAATGCATTTCGCGTCATTTCCGGAGATTTCGTAACTACAGAAGACGGAACCGGAATCGTGCACACCGCGCCAACATTCGGTGCAGACGATGCCAAGGTTGCCAAGGAAGCTTCGCCTGAAGTGCCGCCGATGCTGGTGCTCGATGAATACGGAAATCCCGTTCCGCTTGTCGATTTACAGGGAAAATTCACGTCGCATCTTGAAAGCCTGGACAATCCGAACGGAAACGCACTGAAACTTGCCGGGAAATATGTCAAGAACGAATATTACGATGCCGGAACCGCGCCGGAACGTTCGTCCGATGTCGAGATTTCGATCTTCCTCAAAGAAAACAACAAAGCGTTCAAAGTAGAAAAATACGTCCACAGTTATCCGCATAGCTGGAGAACGGACGAGCCGCTTTTGTATTATCCGCTTGATTCCTGGTTCATCAAAATGACCGAGGTCAAAGAGCGCATGTTCGATTTGAACGAAACCATCAACTGGAAGCCCAAAGCCACTGGCGAAGGCCGATTCGGGAACTGGCTCAAGAATGCGAATGACTGGAATTTGTCTCGTTCACGCTATTGGGGCATTCCGTTGCCGATTTGGAGAACCGAAGATAAATCGGAAGAAATACTCATAGGTTCGGTTGAAGAATTATACAGCGAAATAGAGAAATCTGTCGCTGCCGGACATCAATCGGAAAATCCGTTCAAAGGTTTCGTGGCAGGCGATATGTCTGAAGAAAATTACAAGCTCGTCGATCTTCATAAAAATATCGTCGATGCGATTACGTTGGTTTCTGCTTCAGGCAAGCCGATGAAACGCGAAAGTGATTTGATCGATGTTTGGTTCGATTCGGGTGCCATGCCTTATGCACAATGGCATTATCCGTTCGAGAACAAGGAAAAAATCGATGGCAAAACAGATTTTCCAGCCGATTTCATTGCCGAAGGTGTCGACCAGACGCGCGGTTGGTTCTATACCTTGCACGCCATCGGGACTTTGGTTTTTGATTCGATTGCTTATAAAAATGTCGTTTCCAACGGATTGGTCCTCGATAAGAACGGACAGAAAATGTCCAAACGCCTCGGGAATGCCGTAGATCCGTTCACCACATTGGCCGAATATGGAGCCGACGCCACACGCTGGTATATGATTTCGAACGCGAATCCATGGGACAACCTCAAATTCGACATCGAAGGAGTGGCAGAAGTGAGACGCAAGTTCTTCGGGACACTCTATAATACGTACAGTTTCTTTGCGTTATACGCCAACATTGATGGATTTACCTATTCTGAAGAAGAAATACCGATGAACCAGAGGCCGGAAATCGATCAGTGGATCATATCGGAACTCAACACCTTAATAAAAGATGTGGATGTTTTCTACGCTGATTACGAACCGACGCGTGCCGCACGGGCCATTTCAGATTTCGTCCAGGAAAACCTGAGTAACTGGTATGTGCGTTTGTGCCGTCGTCGTTTCTGGAAAGGCGAGTATGCCCAGGATAAAATAGCCGCTTACCAAACCTTGTATCAATGTCTGGATACGGTTGCCAAACTGATCGCCCCGATTGCTCCGTTCTTTGCAGATCAGCTATATAAAGACCTGAATGCCGCGACTTTGAAGGAAAGTTTCGAGAGTGTACACCTGGCTGATTTTCCGGTTGCTGTCGAAAACTTTGTTGATAAAACCCTTGAGAGCAAAATGGCTAAGGCACAGACCATTTCTTCGTTGGTTTTATCCTTGCGCAAGAAGGAGATGATCAAGGTTCGTCAACCGTTGCAAAAGATAATGATTCCGGTACTTGACGCGAATCAGAAGGCTGAAATCGAGGCGGTTTCGGACCTTGTAAAAGCCGAGGTAAACGTCAAGGAAATCGAATTATTGGACGATGCATCGGGTGTTTTGGTCAAGCAGATCAAACCGAATTTCAAAGCCCTGGGGCCGCGTTTTGGAAAAGATATGGGCTTGATTGCCAACGAAATAAAAGAATTTTCACAAGATCAGATAGCCGAATTGGAACGCAATGGTGAATTGAAGCTTGCCGTTTCAGGAAAAACGATAACTTTAACCGCGTCAGATGTGGAAATCGCATCACAGGATATTGAAGGCTGGCTCGTTGCCAATTCAAACGGGCTGACCGTAGCGTTGGATATCACGATCACCGATGCGTTGAGGAATGAAGGCATCGCGCGTGAATTAGTCAACCGCATCCAGAACCTGCGCAAGGATTCCGGATTCGAAGTGACAGACAAAATACGCGTCACTATCCAAAGCCAACAAACAATCAATGCGGCCATCGAAAATTTTGGCCATTATATCAAAGAAGAAACATTAACCGAAGTCCTCAGCATCGACCCTGAGGTCATTGGAACTGAAGTCGAATTCGACGACATCAAAACATCAATATTAATCTCAAAATGACTAAACAATGGTAGATGAAAAGATTAGATATTCCGACGCCGACCTCGCGGAATTCAAAGAGATCATCCTAAAAAAAATCGA
Organism: Flavobacterium silvaticum; assembly: GCF_012911565.1. Classification (GTDB taxonomy): domain Bacteria; phylum Bacteroidota; class Bacteroidia; order Flavobacteriales; family Flavobacteriaceae; genus Flavobacterium; species Flavobacterium silvaticum. Next base: position 45,187 of record NZ_JAAMPU010000093.1, read on the forward strand.
AAAGGCAAAAGCAGACCTTGACCTGATAAAAAGTGCCTATATGAATGATTTGAACAATGGTACCGACGATACGTCACCCACGTTCAAAGCGTTTGAGGAAGGTAGTGAAACCATGAGCAAGGAAGCGAATTCCCAACTGGCTATCCGTCAGGAGAAATTCATCCGCGATTTGAAGAACGCACTTTTCAGGGTCGAAAACAAGACATACGGAATCTGCAAAGTGACCGGAAAACTCATCGGTAAGGAACGCCTTAAAATTGTTCCTCACGCCACCATGAGCATCGAGGCGAAGAACCTGCAGCGATAATAGATTTCAAAAAGAATAGAAACCCTGGTAGTAACCGGGGTTTTTGTTTTCCGGAAAATCGATTATTCAATAATGACTAACGAATTTGTGTCCAAAGCCGACGAATATACATTGGGAATTTACGCCTGTATACAACATTGTATTTTAGGCCTTTAAATTACGGCCTGACTGAAAACTAACAATAATTTAAAGTCTGAAAATGCTTACAATAAGCTATTTTTGCACAACCAAAACAAACGCAGTTTCTCAATGAAAAGAATTTTACCTCTTTTATTACTTATCGGATGGGCAGCCACAGCCCAAAACGTTATTCCCGGGCGACTCGATTCGACCTTCCTGATCGGAACCGGTTTTGAAGACAATATGGACGCTTTGGCCATCCAGCCAGACGGCAAGATCTTGGTGGCCGGACAGGGAGACGATTACCAGGGCGTTCCCATCAAAAGGATCATCAGGCTTAATGAAGATGGAACTCCGGATCCTACTTTCAGTGGCCCGAATCTGCTCATATATGAGAATTACAACAAAATTGCGCTCCAGCCCGATGGAAAAATCCTGGCCTTGAGTCATTATACGGTCAATGTAAATTCCACTGACATTTACAATCATTTCAAAAGAATGAATTCCGACGGATCGATCGATGCGACGTTCAATGCCGGAGGAACCGGAGTGGTGGAAACCATTTATTCCAGAATTGAAAATATGGTCGTCCAGCCAGATGGAAAAATCATCATCGGAGGCCAGTTTACCCAGTACAATGGTGTGGCGCGAAAAAACATCGCGAGGCTTAACGCAGACGGAACGCTTGATACCACATTTGTCGTAGGAACCGGATTGAATAGTTCCGTTGATGCGCTTTGCCTGCAACCAGATGGTAAATTGATCGTGTCGGGAGATTTCAGTTCGTACAACGGATCTTTTGCACCAGATTTGATTCGCTTAAATACAGATGGGTCACTCGATACCACTTTTACACCGAGCCTCGCAGAAGGTGTCGGAACTGTCGGAATCCAATCGAATGGAAATATCGTCATTACCGGAGGATTCAGTACCATTTCCGGTGTGACCCGAAACCGTATTGCCATCCTGAACCCGAACGGTGTCCTTATCAATGATGGAAATGTACCGCCTGGGCCAACAAGTGCGTCAAACGACGCCATTCTCGATTTTGTGATCCAACCTGATGATAAGATTCTCATTGGGGGATATTTCACGCAATGGGGTGGTGTAACGAAGCGCTGTATCGTCAGGCTCAATGCCAATGGCTTTCCCGATAGTACCTTCAATCCAATAAGCGGGGCCAACTGGATGGTTTGGGAAATCAAAGCTTATCCGGGTGACCGATATGTGATTGCCGGTGGATTTTCTACCTATGACGGCGTATCCCAGAAGTATATAGCCCGTATCAACGGACTGGCGAGTATCGAAACACCTACAGGATCGTCGGCGCAAACTGTCTGCGGAACCGGAACGTTGGCTTCACTTTCTGTTACAGGAACCAGCATCAAGTGGTATGATGCGCCAACCGATGGCAACCTGCTTCCATCGACCACACCATTGGTAAACGGAACAACCTACTACGCTTCGCAAACTGTTTCCGGAAACGAAAGCACCACGCGGCTAACAGTTACGGTAACGCTTACATCATCGATAACTCCTGAGTTTACACAAGTCGGGCCCATTTGTTCCGGAGCTTCAGGTTACAGTCTGCCGACAACTTCAACCAACGGAATTACCGGAACATGGTCACCGGCTTTGAATAATACCGCGACTACGACTTATACGTTCACCCCGACTGCAGGTCAGTGTGCGACTACGGCTATGATGTCCATCACGGTCAACTCGAACACGGCACCTACATTTACCCAGGTAGCTGCGATCTGTTCCGGGGCGACTCTATCGGCTTTGCCTACGACTTCCAATAACGGCATCACGGGAAGCTGGTCACCGGCGCTCAATAACACCGCGACTACGACTTATACGTTCACCCCGACAGCTGGTCAGTGTGCGACTACGGCTACGATGTCCATCACGGTCAACTCGAACACGGCACCTACGTTCACCCAAGTGGCTGAGATCTGTTCGGGAGCGACTTTATCGGCTTTGCCTACGACTTCCAATAACGGTATCACGGGAAGCTGGTCACCGGCGCTCAATAACACCGCGACTACGACTTATACGTTCACCCCGACTGCAGGTCAGTGTGCGACTACGGCTACGATGTCCATCACGGTCAACTCGAATACGGCACCGACTTTCACCCAGGTGGCTGCAATCTGTTCAGGGGCGACTCTATCGGCTTTGCCTACGACTTCCAATAACGGCATCACGGGAAGCTGGTCACCGGCGCTCAATAACACCGCTACTATGACGTACACGTTCACGCCATCGGCAGGTCAGTGTG
>NZ_JAAMPU010000094.1 GCF_012911565.1 Flavobacterium silvaticum
AGGTAAAAGACAACGGTGGCGGCATTCCGGATGCCATCAGGGAGAAAATCTTCCAGCCGTTTTTTACTACGAAACCTACGGGGGAAGGAACAGGCTTGGGGTTGTCGCTGGCCTATGATATCATTAAATCACACGGTGGTGAATTGAAATTGATGCCCAAACAAGGCGAATTCACTCAGTTTACCATAACTTTCCAGTGTTAATTTTACATCGATGACGTTACAAGCAATACTTGCCATTATTCTGTTGAACTCTATACGAAAATCGTTTAAAGGGACAGCGGCATTTCAACAGTGGAACAGATACTTATGGGCTGGGATAGGCTTCTTTGTCCTGATCATTGCAGCGGATATTTTCCTTGACGAGATAGATTATATAGTAGAATGGGGCGCTCATTTCCTTTTGGCGGTCCTGCTGTATCTGGTTTTTACAAGAAAGGATTTCGCTGGGGCAAAGTCCCTTTTTTTTGCCTTTCTACCCTTATGGGCAGTTAATTTCATTGGAGATGTGGTCGAGCTTGCCGCTGTGGAATTTTATTCGGAATGGGAGAACTATTTTGGTATAGCCGGCCTTATTGCTTTTGTATGGATGATATCGGTGATCATTTTCACCAACCGTCAAAAAAAGGCATTGGCAAAAGAAAGGCTAAAGGCAGAAGAAAAAGAAAAAGAATACCTCATTACGGCAAAAATAAAAGCCGAACTGGAAGTGGAAGTCATGGAACGTACGGCAGAACTGGTCCGTCAAAAGGAAGAATTGCAAAACGCGCTTACCGAACTCAAGACCACTCAGTCGCAGTTGGTCCAGTCTGAAAAAATGGCTTCACTGGGAGAACTCACGGCCGGAATCGCGCATGAAATCCAGAATCCGCTCAACTTTGTCAATAATTTCAGTGATGTGAGCATGGAACTTTTAGAAGAGATGAATGATGAAAGACGAAAGACAAAGGACGAACGCGATGAGGAACTTATAGATGAAATTGCTTCTGACATCAAACAAAACCTCGAAAAGATTGCCCATCACGGACGTCGCGCAGATTCCATCGTGAAAGGCATGTTGCAGCACAGCCGTAAATCTTCGGGAGAAAAAGAACTTACCGATATCAATGCATTGGCCGATGAATACCTGCGATTGGCCTATCACGGATTACGGGCTAAGGACAAGTCGTTCAATTCCGAATTAGTAGTGGACTTAGATGAAAACCTGCCTAAGATAAGTGTGTTACCGCAGGATTTAGGCCGTGTGTTCCTCAATTTATTTACGAATGCGTTTTATGCCATTCAACAAAGAAAGTTGGTAAAAAATGATGATAGTTACCGCCCGATAGTAGAACTCAAGACCCAAAGGATCGGCGATTTTGTCGAAATAGTAGTCAAAGACAACGGAACAGGAATCCCTGAAGCTATAAAAGACAAGATTTTGCAGCCTTTTTTCACTACAAAACCTACAGGAGAAGGAACGGGTCTGGGCCTGTCATTGAGTTATGATATAGTAGTAAAAGTGCACCAGGGCAGCATAAACATAGATAGTGTTGAAGGCGAATACACTATATTTACGGTTCGGCTCCCAATCGACACAATTAATCCTGAATGAAAAAATTGATTTGTATATTTAGCCATCCCTAAAAAACATGAAAATACTTGTAGTAGACGACGAAGCCGACGTACAACCGCTGTTTACCCAACGTTTCCGCAAAGAAATCCGCGAGCATCAAATCGATTTTGATTTTGCGCTTTCCGGTGAACAGGCTTTGGAATATCTGGAAAAGAATCATTCTGAGGTTGTGCTAATTTTATCAGATATCAATATGCCGGGCATGACAGGCCTTGAATTGCTGTCAAGGATACGGACCAGTTACAGCGCCCCGCCTCCGGTTGTCATGATGATTACGGCTTATGGGGACGAGGAAAACCACACCCAGGCCATACAACGAGGTGCTAACGATTTCCTGACAAAACCGCTCGATTTTAACTTACTCAAAGAAAAACTCAAAAATTACACGACCTAATGGCGAAGATTTTAGTTGTTGATGACGAAGAAGATTTGGAAATCCTGGTCAAGCAGAAATTCCGTCGCAAGATTCGCGAGAACGAATACGAATTTGTCTTTGCCCGCAACGGTGAGGAAGCCTTGGAGCGGATCGTTGAAAACCCTGATCTGGATATTGTCCTGAGCGACATCAATATGCCTGTCATGGACGGACTTACATTGTTGACAAGGCTTCCGGATGCCAATCCGGTATTGCGTGCCGTTGTGGTTTCGGCTTATGGCGACATGCAGAACATACGAACGGCCATGAATCGTGGTGCTTTCGATTTTGTGTTCAAGCCTGTGGATTTCGACGATCTTGACCTTACTATGGAAAAAACAATCCAGCATGTACGTCAGACACAGGATACGCTTAGGGCCATCAAGGAAAACAATATTCTCAAGATGTATGTCGATGAAAATGTGCTCAATTTCATGGGCTCCAAGGAGTTTGAAACCAGTCTTTTAAAGAACGAGCTTATGGAGGCTTCGGTCATCTTCATTGATGTCTGCGGATTTACTGCGCTCACTGAAAAAGTCACTCCAAACGAAGTCGTGAATCTACTCAACAGCCTTTTTGATACCATTGTCAAAGAAATAATAGGGCAGGGCGGCCATGTTGACAAATTCATGGGCGATGCCGTAATGGCTGTGTTCCGTGGGGATTATCACCAGGACAGGGCAATCGATTCGGCACTTGCCATCAAACATGCCGTAGCAAAAATAGAGGGTGTCGAGTTGGCCGGAATGACATATAAACCTGAAATTTCAATCGGCGTAAACTCAGGTGAAATGGTTTCGGGAAACATCGGATCGGCTTCTTTGAAAAGACTTGATTACACAGTGATTGGAGATGTCGTCAACCTGACACAGCGTTTGCAGTCGGCGGCAAAACCTGGACAGATATTAATTACCGACGCGGTTTACCAAACGGCAAAGGAATCGTTCAAATGTGTTGCGAACGGCGAATTACACCTTAAGAATAAGGCGTTGCCGGTGAATACGTATGAGGTTGTTGAGTAGTGTGTTTTAACCTTAACCGAACTTAGCATAAGCTTAAAATTTATTCCTTGATATCTTTAATAATTCCGGTAGAAAAAATGTACCCGATTTATCACTGAAATCCCGATCTTACCTTCAGGGAAGGGGAAAATGTATCCCTACAAAATCCTGAAATAACTGAAGTACAGACCCGAGGGCTTGCCCGAACTGAGCGTAAGCTAAAAAATGTACTTTTTGTTAAAGTTTATATTTTGATTTTCCGGGTTATTTTAAGGATTCCACCAGATTGAAGAAACTGGTCAATTCTATGAAATTGAGCGCGATAAAAAAACAGGCATCAGCTATTGGATATCCTGTTACTTCATAAAAGAGGTGGATGTTGCCGTTCAGTTACAGAAAAAATACCTTTTAGCTACGCACAGTTCGGCTAGCTAAAGCATTGTGTAAAATGATCTGTTGATTTTGAGGAGGACTACAAATCAGATAAATCAATGGCGCTGAACCCTTTTAAGCACACCACCAGCCGCTTCTTTAATGACGCTTGTAAAAATAAAAGCCTTCGGATCTATTTCGTGGGCCATATTTTTTAGTCGGCGAAGCTCGAGTCGGGTAACAACGGTAAAGATAATATCAACCGGCTGGCTGATGTCGAAGCTTTCTTTCAGGTAACCACGCTCGCCTTTGTAAACGGTGATTCCGCGCCCCAATTTCATCACAAGCCCTTCTTTCATCTTCTCGCTTTGGGCAGATATGATTGTCACTCCTGTATATTCTTCAAGGCCTTCAACGACGAAATTAATGGTTTTTGAAGCTGAGTAATAGGTCATGATCGAATATAAAGCTGTCGGCAAACCTAATTTGAAGGCCGCGACAAGGAAAATAAGTATGTTGATCCCGAGGATGATTTCACTGACGGTAAAACTGACGCGTTTTCCGGTGTACAAAGCCAATACTTCAATCCCATCCAACGCACAGCCGCCGCGCATGGACAAACCGACACCGATTCCCATAAACACGCCGCCAAAAACGGAAACGAGTAATTTGTCTGACGTAATTTGCGGATATGGTATAAAGTGAAGGCAAAGCGCCAACCCGATGATTGCCGTAAAGGTACGTATGGCGAATGTCTTGTTCACCTGAAAGGCACCCATGATAATGAAAGGAATGTTGGCCAGAATGATTACGATAGCGATGTTCCAGTGATACAATTCATGGATCATAAGTGAAATACCCGAGACGCCTCCGTCAAAGAACTGGTTCGGGACGAGAAATCCTTTAAGGGCAAAACCGCAGAACAAAATTCCGGCTATGGTGTAAAGTGTGTCGGTGACGTTTTTAGCAAAGCGGTTGCTTTCCATTTCAATTGATTTTGGTCAGTATTTGCTGCAGATGTGCGTCCTGCACAGGCTGCCTTGTTTTTTTTGATGTTTCGGTCAGGAAGCGATGGTTGCTGAGAAAATATACCTGAAGCTTATCCCATTCCTCGCGGTTTTCAATTGTTCCCAAATGCTGCATTTCCAGAAATAACCGGTCGCCGAGTTCGTAAAAGTCGGATCGGCCCAGATAATCCAGATCGGCATCACAGATTATTTTTTCCAAAGGCGTTTTCGGTGTCTGCGGAATCCGTGTTGCCATGATCAGTCCGCAGATAATCTCTATATCGTCTTGTGAATACCCGAACTTGACCAGGCTTTCACGCGCAATGTCGCACGAACAGCTCTCATGTTCGTCAATCTGGTACAAATAGCCTGAATCATGATAAATGGCTGCCGTCAGCAATAACCGTGTGTCCTTTTCATTGACATTTTCCTGTTGGGCGATGTGCTTCGAACATTCGTATACATCAAGCGTATGCTCAACCCTGTGGTAATGCAAATAGGGCGGAAGCTCCGTTCGGAGTTTGTCCAGTATAAAAGTATGTTCAGGTTTATCGGGCATAGATTAAAGGTGGGCTAATATAAGAATTATGGCCGAAAATCAATCGGTTGCAGAAGAAGTTCGGCAGATAAAAGCGATGGATTCATAACTTGAAAGCGGCATCTGTTTCGAGTTTTTCCATGACTTCGGCAATGCGGGAAATTTTGGCGTCTTCGGTCGATGCGGAAAAAATCCAGTCGCTGATTTCCTTTTGACGTGTCTTTGGGAATTTGAGGAACTTCTGATGGAGTTTCGGTTCATCTTTGAGGCAGACGACAAAATCATCGGGAAGGACCATTGGCGCTTCATCGAGGAACAGGATCAGTTTTACCGTATCGCCTTCTTCTTTTTTGATCGCTTTGCGGATATCGGCCTTGACCGCCATGAAAGTTCCTTTTTTCATCGCCCAGATATTGAAATCCTTTATTTCATAATTGTCGATGAATCCACGGACGGCCACGGTGCTGTTCTTTTTCTTCGGGACATTCTCAAGCGCGGAAGTTTCTATGAACGTCCACGCGCCCTTTTCTTTCCCTTTTTTAAGGATGAACGAACCGTCTATGATTGGTTTTTCCATTTGAGTTGCTTTTCACTGTAAGCCAGTGCAATATATCGAAAGATTCCATTATGCAACAATGTGATTCTCGAAATTCGACAACGTTTCCTTGGAATGCCGTAAAATCATCGGCAACTCAAACTGTAATTTTATCAGAATGTAAATCAGATACGAATCATAACAATAGAAATCATGTACACCGAAAACAGCCCTATAGAAGAACCTGAAAACGATTGGCAATACGAAACATATAGCTTCAGTAATTACAACGACGATCCTGATGACGAAGAAGATGATGAAGAAGAGGAAGAAGATGTCCACAAAGACTGGGGAGAAATAGACCCAACAGACAGCCCGAACCAGCCTTGGACGGGAATGGATCCGACCGGGCCGGGAAGTGCGGTCTAAAAAAAAATAAGATAGCCCTGGAATTTCCGGGGCTATTTGTTTAAATACAGATACAGCTTTTTGATTTTGCCGTTTTCAACAAGGGCGACGTCCATTCCGCCAGCCACCGGATTTTGTCCCGGAATGCCCAAATGCCAGGATGCGGCTTCCATATCATGGTTCACCTGTACCGGATTTTCGGTTTGGAAAGCAAATTCGGGCGCCCATTGGGATTGCAGGTTGCTAATCAGGTTATTGATGGCTTCGAATCCTATAAACGGTTCGGAATCGTCACTCTCGTAAAAATGGATGTCGGCCGCATAGATTCGGGCCATTTCTGAAAGTCGTTCCGTAGCGTTCCGGTTGTTCCATATTTTGAACAGGCTATCTTCTAAAAGGAATGTCGTTTTCTCCATCTTGTATGTCGAAATTATGTGCTTACTATTGCTTTACTAGTTTAAATCCGGAACAAAATGCGGCGATGCGTTCCTGGCAGGGTGCTCCACATTCTTTCTGGAACCTGAAGCTGAGTTCGACGGCTCCGCCCTGGCCATTGTAGAAAAATCCCTCAAAATTGTATGTCATTCCGGAAAAGACTAGTGCCAGTTCAAAATAATCCACCTCAAGGCCATTGATTTTCTTCTTATATATTTTAAGGCTTTTGATTTCTCCCTGATTTGCAAATTGTTCCCTGACGGTCGATTCAAGGTTTTCGTCAGGAACAAAATAATCGAATTCATTGAAAAACGCTTTTACCACGTTATAAGTGTCATTGAATTCGGCATCCCAAACAGATTGTTCGTTGCTTTTCTGCCAACTTTTGCTGCTGTAGCTTATTTCGTAAAGCCCTTTTTTACTGGTAAATTTTTGCAGTTCTTGTTTCTGGCTCCTGGCGTTCGGAACCAAGCTGACCAAGAAGAACAGCAAAAGTATTTTTTTATTCATGTGTAGCGGACTTTTATGATTAATGATACACCCGTGTCACCTTATCCACACCATCGATTTTTTTGATGGCATCCATAAGTTTCTTCAGGATTGTGTTGTTCTGGACGATAACAGCAATCTGCCCATTAAAAATCCCAGCTTCGCCGTTTAGCGCGATACTCTGGATATTGACATGCATATTGTTTGAAATCACTTTGGTAATCTGGTTTGTAAGTCCCAACGTATCCATTCCGGTAATGTTGAGGATGGCTTTGAATTCCTGTTGTGTCGAATCGATCCATTTGGCCGTCATGATCCTGTAGGCATAGTTCGATTGGAGTGAAATAGCATTCGGACAGTCTTTTTTATGCACTTTGATCCCTTCGTTTATGGTCACGAAACCGAACACATCATCTCCCGGAATCGGGTTGCAACAACTCGATAACTTATAATCGAGCTTGTCGTGTTCCGGCCCAAAAACCAGCAAATCGTAATTATGCGTAAGTACCTGTTTGTGTACTTCTTCTTCAGGCGCAGGTTTGGAGCGGCCAATCTTGCTTTTGAAGAAGTTCATGAACGTATTGCTCTTCTGGGCCGCGTAATCCTTAAGTTGCTGGTTCTCTATCGACCCGATTCCCATTCTGTAGAATAAATCCAGGCTCGTCTTGAGTTTGAAAAAGCTCACCAGTTCATTGATGACCGTTTCACTCATCGTGATTTTGAGGTGGCGCAGCTTTCTGTTCAGCAGCTCTTTTCCTTCTTCGGCAATCTTCTTGGTGTTTTCGTTGAGGACGTTGCGGATTTTGTTCTTTGCACGTGATGTCGTCACATATTCAAGCCAGTGAGCCGTCGGTTTTTGGTTGGGCGATGTGATGACCTCTACCTGGTCGCCGCTTTTGAGTTCGTAATTGAGCGGAACCAAACGTCCGTTTACGCGTGTTCCTCTTGTCCGTATGCCGATTTCCGAGTGGATAGAAAACGCAAAATCAAGCGATGTCGCTCCTTTCGGCAGCGATTTGATTTCCCCTTTCGGCGTAAAGATGAAAATCTCTTTCGCATACAGGTTCATCTTGAAATCTTCGACAAAATCCACGGCATTAGACTCGGAATTTTCCAAAGCCTCACGCAACAGGTTCAGCCAAACGTCAAGTCCCGATTCCTCGTTTCCGCCGCCTTGCTTGTATTTGTAATGGGCAGCATAGCCTTTTTCGGCAATCTCATCCATGCGTTCTGAACGAACCTGGATCTCGACCCAACGTCCTTTCGGCCCCATGACCGTAATGTGCAGCGCCTCATAACCCGTGGATTTTGGCGATGAAATCCAGTCGCGCAACCGGCTCGGGCTCGGGCGGTAATGATCGGTAACTATGGAATAGATTTTCCAGGCTAGGAATTTCTCGTCGTGCGGATCAGATTTGTAGACGATACGCAGTGCGAATTTATCATACACTTCATCAAAGCCCACATTCTGCTGCTTCATCTTGCGACGTATCGAATACACCGATTTTGGCCGTCCTTTGATGATGTAATCGACACCTTCCGCATCGAGTGACGCTTTGAGGACATCTGAAATCTCCTTGATATAAGCGTCCTGTTGTTCCTTCGTCTCCTTGATTTTGGAAACGATGTCTTTGTAGATATTGGGTTCGGTGTATTTGAGACCAAGATCTTCAAGCTCATTTTTTATATTGTAAAGGCCAAGCCGATGGGCGAGAGGCGCGTAGATGTAAAGTGTCTCCGATGCAATCTTGACCTGCTTGTATTCCGCCATCGAATCCATCGTCTGCATATTGTGCAAACGATCGGCGATTTTGATCAGGATTACGCGCACATCGTCGTTGAGCGTCAAAAGCATCTTGCGGAAATTCTCCGCCTGCATCGAAATATTGAGGTCTTTCTTGACCTGTGAAATCTTGGTCAGACCTTCGACGAGTTGGGCGACTTTGGGGTTGAACAATCGCTCGATGTCTTCCACCGTATAATCGGTATCTTCCACCACATCGTGCATCAATGCCGCTGCTATAGATGTCGCTCCAAGTCCTATTTGTGATGCCACTATTTTCGCCACGGCAATCGGATGGAAAATATACGCTTCGCCCGATTTTCGCCTCTGTTCCTTATGCGCATCAACGGCCAGATCGAACGCTTTCCGGATCATTTTCTTGTCGGCATCACTCAGCGTCTGGTAGGAAATCCGGAGCAGCTCCTTGTATTCCTGCGCAATCGCCTTGTTCTCTTTCTCTATGAATTCTTCGGTCAACTCCATAGCGGTAAATTAGTAATTTATAGGTAACAGTTAGCGATTGAAAGCCAACAGTTGACAATTAAGAATAAAAATAAATAATTTGAATTATACGGGTTGACCAATGCCACAGGTATTGACGAGAAAGACAACCCTTTCTTTTTTGCAACCGATTCCAAATTATGTTGAGGTCTTGTCAAAATTTAAGAAATGATACATAAAAAATGTACTTGGGGTGTTTGTGGGAAGTTTACCTTTGTAGGGTGGGTGGGGCAACGCCTCGTTTTTCAACAACTGTTTTTGTGCCGAAAGATTGTCAGGGTTTCAGTAAATCATATCTGTCCAACAAAACCATTTTCCGTTGTCCGTTAGCCTTTTCGATTTCCAATTCAAGTGAAGATTCCTTTTTGAACCGTTCCCGCATGCCACACCAGAATTCATCTGTAGAACCTGCCACATCCTGGCCGTTTATGGCTAAAATAACATCGCCAATTTCGAGGCCTTTCTGTTTTGCTGGACTTTTTTCCCAGATCACGGCGACTTTTATTTTGCCGTCATCTTTCAAAGGTGTAAACCCGAAAGACCATTCCGTTTCCAAAGGCAACGTCTTCTTCGGAAGATACATTTCCTTCTTTTTCCAGCTAATGCCAATTTCACCAAATTGTTTCAGGAATTCATTACCGACCAAAATCATCGGACTGGGAGAGATGCGAAGTCGCTGGTCGCGAAGCAGACGGTTTCCAAGATAAAGCGAATCGGCCGTGCCCAGGCGTTCCGTCTGTTCCTTATTCCCGGACAGCGAAAAAAAACCTTTGCCATAACTCGTCTGGAATTTCCCCGATTTTGACAATCTCGTTTTTTGATACAAATCTTCAGGCATATCGATCGTGCCGTTGTTTCCGGTATCTATCATGGCCGGAAACCGATAACCGCCCGTATCAAGGAAAACTACCGGTGTTCCGGAGAAACCTTCATCAAAATCTATGGTGTCAAATTCGGAATCCGGCAATAACTTGTCTGTAGAAAAAGACAATTTGGAATTTAAATAATCTACTTTCCAGTTACCTAACCGCATCAGGTTAGATCCGAAGATCCCATCGATCTTGCGGCAAAGCATCAACGAAAACGAATCGAGTGAGAAAGAGCCGGCAGCGACTTTCGAAAAAGTGACTTCACCTAATTTGAGTTCATCGATCATATAAAAATCCTCCGATGAGACATTGCCAGCCGCATCAGTGAGCTTATTTGATGTGGCTACCGCGAGACCGAGTTCTTTTCGCAATCCATCAGATAAAATCGTGATGGCGCCCGTATCGAACAAAAAGGTGTACGGTTTTCCGTGTATAGTAACCTGTATAAGCAGTTCGTCCGACACTATTTCAATCGGGACACTGCCATTGAATTTTTTTGGCATCGTCGAAGCCGCAAACAAATAGGTGTCGCGTCGTCCTTTGGCTTCTTTTATCTCCTGTTTGGATTGGGCAAAGCCGATGGCGGTAAGCAATAGCAGCAGATATTTTGTCATGTCTTTTATCAGATGGCGCTTCGGACCAATGGAGCCACTTTGGTTCCAAGCAATTCAACGGTTTTCATCAATTGATTGTGATTGGGTGCGCCAACATCGATATGCGCGATGAAACGGGTCAATCCGAACAACTCTTTCATGCGGATGATTTTTTCGGCCACTTCTTCGGGATTGCCTATGAACAAAGCCCCGTCTGCAGAGCGTCCGCCTTCATATTGTTCCCTGCTGTACGGCGACCAACCGCGGTCACGCCCGATTCGGTTCATCTGGGAAGCGTAATTGTCAAAATAAGCAGCTATGAGTTTCGGGTCTTCCTGCACGAACGTATGTGAATGTATGCCGAGTTGCATGGGCGCGGTATGGCCAAAGGCGATGTAAGATTTCCTGTAATAATCCATCAACGGCTTGAACTGTTCCGGCATTCCGCCAATGATGGCAACTACCAAAGGCAATCCCAATACAGCTGCGCGTTGGACAGATTGAGGCGTGCCACCGACGGCAATCCAAACGGGTAATTCGCGTCCGTCGTCCGGTCTTGGAAATACAGATTGGTTTTGCAAAGGAGGGTGAAGTTTGCCACTCCAGTCAACGGTTTTTTCGCGATTGATCTTAAGCAACAGTTCCAGATTTTCCTCGAACAACGTTTCATAGTCGCTGAGGTTGTATCCGAACAACGGGAACGATTCGGTGAAGCTGCCACGACCCACGCCAATTTCGGCCCGGCCGTTCGATAAGGCATCGAGCGTCGAGAAATTCTGGTAGATACGAATCGGATCCGACGAACTCAAAACGGTGACCGTACTCATCAGTTTGATCGATTGGGTCACGGTCGCCGCTCCGGCCAAGACCATTTCCGGAACCGAGACCGCGTAGTCTTCGCGATGGTGTTCGCCCAATCCGGCTACATCGAGGCCTGTTTCGTCTGCGAGGCGGATGATTTCTACAAGCCGCCGGATTTTTTCGTGTGCACTTTCCGGTTTGCCGGATGCATCTAAACCCAAATCCCCGAATAATCCTATCCCTATTTCCATATCAATGTGTCCGTTTAAAATCGAGGTCCTGGAAGTCGTAACTGAAATCCGTCAAAGGCGAGATCGGCTTCATGGTGAAATGATTGTTGCCGTCGAAAAACAGATAGGCATCGGCATCAAAAGTCCGGTGATCCCATTTTACGGCCAGGGTGTTGTCTTTGTAGAAAAACACTTCGCCCGTGAGTTTGTGCGATCGTTTCGAGGCGAAATACAGTTTCCCTTTTTTGAGTGTCAGCGTCACTTGCCCAAACCAGTTATCTGTAAATGTCCCTTCGAATTTTTTTAAATCCGGAACCTTTTTGTTCTTGCTGTTATCTTCGACGGTTTTCCAGACGGCATCGGTTATCTTATCTGCATCTGATGATCTTTGCTGTGCCTTCGCGGCGAATTCGGTCACATGATCCACACCTGAAATACCCAAATAGAAATCTTTGATCGTATTGCTGATAGCCGTAAATGCCGCCCCTGATTGCTGGTTCGTCAATACTATGATTCCGAGCTTTAGTTCCGGGATCATCAAAACCTGGGTGACATTCCCTTCGAGTCCTCCCGTATGCGAAACCTGCAACTTGCCTTTTACATCGGTCAGGCCCCAACCCAGGCCATACGTCTTGAATTGGGAAAAATACGGAGCCATGGGTTTGTTGGGCAGTATGGTTTGCGGAGTCCACATTTCGTCGTGCCTCACCTTTGAAAACAGTTGTGTTCCGTTAGATGCTTTACCGTCGTTGAGTTGGGCAATGACCCATTTGGACAAATCGTTGACACTCGAATAGATGCCGCCGGCAGCATCAAAGTGTGTGAGTTTGTATTTTGGGATGATTTTGAGCTGGTCGCCGACGGGAACATGCGGATCGATGACGTTCAATGTGTCTTTTAAGCGGCTGAACGTTGCGGCGCTATGGGTCATTCCTACGGGTTGCATCAGCCGGGTTTCGACGAATTCTTCCCAGGAAACACCACTGACGCGATGCACGATTTCCCCTGCAACAATATAAAGCAGGTTGTCATAATCGTATTTTGTCCGGAACGCCGATGTAGGTTTGAGGAATTTCAGGTTGTCGATGATATCCTGCACCCCGAAGTCATTCCCGTCTGGCCAAACCATCAAATCCCCGGCTCCGAGACCAAGCCCGCTGCGGTGCGTCAATAAATCCCTGATGGTGAATTCTGTCGTGACATAATCGTTGTACATTTTAAACTCGGGAATGTATTTGGAGACTTTGTCATCCCATGAGAGCTTGCCTTCGTCCATTAAAATCGCAAGTGCAGCACTGGTGAACGCTTTGCTGTTGGAAGCAATCCCGAACAAGGTGTTGGCATCGACTTTTGGCTTTGTCTTTACAGATGCTACGCCGTGTCCTTTGGCATAAATCAATTGTCCGTCTTTGACAACGCCGACCGCAATTCCGGGAACGTTGAACGTTTTCATCGCGTTTTGGGTGACGGCATCGATTTGCTGTTCGGAAATTTGCGCGAAAGCAGCCAAAGGGAGAGCGAGAAGGACAAATACTATTCTATTCATTTTATTTTTTAGTTATGCATATTTGTGCTGGTATTGAGGCATCACAAGGGTTTCGTTTTTGTGTTAAATCAGGAAATAAAAACGATTTCACACGAATTGTGTGTGTTAAATGACAATTTAAATTCAGTTTCACACAAAACACGTGTTAAACGTATTCCGAAAATCAATTTCACACACAAAATCCGGAACGACTAAAATCCACGTTGCCTCTTTGCCTCAAAAATCAATATGGCTGCCGCTACAGACACATTCATCGAATCGATCGCGCCCTGCATCGGGATCATGATATTGTGTTTGGATGCCTCACGCCAGGGTTGAGTCAGGCCTGTAGCTTCGGTTCCGACAACAAGAGCGGTTGCGCCTGAAAAATCCTGTTCGTGATATGGGATTGCATCCTGGAGCGTGGCCGCAAAAATGTCGATATCGTTGCTTTTCAAAAATGCTATGGCATCGGCAGAATCGGCTACGGCTATCTGGTTGGTGAATAGACACCCGACGCTCGATCGTATGATATTCGGGTTGTACATATCAGATTTGGCATCTGCAATGATTACGGCATCGACGGCAGCGGCATCGGCGGTTCGTAAAAGTGCGCCCAGATTTCCGGGTTTTTCTATTGATTCGGCAACAAGCAGGAGCGGTTTTTTGGGTAAGCGCAAACCGGAAAGAGACAAATCTTTTGATGCTGCCACGGCAACCATTCCTTCGGTAGATTCGCGATACGCCAGTTTTTCATAGACGGCAGGAGATATTTCGATGGCTTCATCGGCAGGAATTCCTTCGGCAGTTGTTAACTCAGGAACAAACAATACATTCCGGATTTTGTAACCTCCGGCAATCGCAAGTTCTATTTCACGCCTGCCTTCTATCAAAAAAGTACCGCTCTGTTTTCTTGCCCGAGCTTTTTCCTGTAATTGTATCAGCGATTTTATATAGCTGTTCTGGACAGATAGGATTTGCTTCATTTGGTTTGTTTCTGCCTGTTCCGGAGTAAATATACGGCACCCAGCAATGCCAGGAAAATCAGCGTCTTTAAAAAATAATCCAGGATAATATAGTTGCTGGCTGTGTATTCGGGCTTCAATTGCCAGTCGAATGGGAACTTAGGTGCCGTTTTTCCCATCAACAAGGCAATATTTGTAAAACCTGTAAAAAGAAAAAGTGCAATCAATAGTCTTGGGATGAGCATTTCACGAAGTTTATTCACCCAGAACAATTGTGAAAGCACAAAATAAAACACGGGGGGCAACCAGAACCAATACCCTTGCGAACCTGAAAGAGCACTTGTAAATTCAGGTTTTATCTCTTTTTTGAGTTCAAGGTAAAACAGAATGACTTCGGAAAACCATAATGCCAGGTAAACCATGCCTGAAGTAAGTAAAATGGTAAAAGCATCGGCGTCCCAGCGTTTGAGATACTTGGTAGGGTTTTTAGATTTGAGGTAGAAATAAAACGGGGAGTAAATTCCGAATCCTGCAAAAGATACGGCACATAAAAAGAATAAAAAGACAGAAAAACCGCTTGGCATACGTAATGGTTATGCCCGTTTGGCCGGGCTTTATTGTGGTTCCGAATTTAACCAATTATAGCCTGAATCCTACTCGTCGGCCAAAAAATAAATAAGCACGGAATCACAGCCATTTGGTTTTGCCTAATTTTGCACGACCAAAATACAGCAGTTATATGCAAGCCTTTTCCCTTATTGAAATTGCCGGAACCACAGCATTTGCCGTATCAGGTTCGTTGGCTGCGATGAACAAGAAACTCGATCCGTTCGGGGTTTTTATCATCGCTATGGTGACATCTGTGGGAGGCGGAACCTTGCGTGATGTGCTTATAGGGCGTACGCCCGTAGGATGGATGCGTGACCCAACATACGTGTATTGTGTTATTGCGGGTTTCTTCCTGGCGATTGTTTTCCGCAAACGACTCGATCACCTGCGCAAATCGCTTTTTCTGTTCGATACCATAGGATTGGGATTTTTCACTATGGTGGGAATACAACGCGGATTGGCAGTGGGGTTGGAGCCGTCCATCTGTATTGCGCTCGGGACCATTACCGCTTGCTTCGGAGGTGTGACCCGCGATATATTGTGCAACGAAATCCCGGTGATTTTCAGACGGGAGATTTATGCGACACTGTGCATTGCGGGTGGCTGCCTGTATTTCCTGATGCGCGAATACCTGCCGTTTTCAAAAGATGTGATGTCCTTTATCACTTCCGGTTTCATCATTATGCTGAGACTGTTCGCCGTGAGGTACAAATGGTATCTCGCACCGCCCACCACAGCTTAGTGCGTAAGATAGAGATAGCCGTTGAGTGGGTTAGGATAATCCGGATCATTGAGTTCGAGAATGTAAAAGTAGGTTCCGTCCGGTGCGTTTCCGCCACCCATCTGGATTCCGTTATTGACCTGTCCGTCCCAAAATCCGCTTGAATTAGTGCCTTGCCACACCAAAGCGCCCCATCGGTTGTAAATAAAGAGTTTGAAATTGAGGAAGATGTCGTACAAGCCGTCGATTATAAAAGTGTCGTTGATTCCATCTCCGTTGACCGATATGAAATTATAAACCGTTGGCGGGCAATTGGTCGTCTTGATCTGGAACGACGCGAATATGCCACAATTTTGCTGCGTCAATCCATAATAGATAGTCTGCGGATTCGATGTCGAGGTAAAATGGGCGATGTCCGGAATGGGATTGATTGCATTTTCGGCATCGGTTTGGGTCAGGTAAAAAGCTGTCTCACGACCCGTGGCTTCACTGATGGTTTGCTGATACGCTGAGAAATCGAACTCCGCCGAACCGAAACCTGCATTGCACAAGGACACATCCTCAACTTGTGGAATTGCAATCGGTTCTCCCAAAACAATGTCGAAGAAAGTACTGTTGTTATTTTCGTCGAGTTCCGTAACTGATCCTATGCCGCTTCCGTTGTCATCGACTACTGCTTTGATGGTCAATTCAGACGGGAAATCATCCGGGATCACAAAAGAAACCTGGAGGTTTTCACTTTGGTCCGGCGAAATAGCTGTCTGTGTCAGAGTTGTTCCCAAAAGCATACCGTTGGTATAAAAAGCAACCGAGGTTCCGGAAGGCAAAACAGCCGTGCTGTTCAGGTTCGATACCGTGTAATCGATGGTTATTTGCCTGGAAGTGCAATCTGTCAGGATATTTTCAATCACTACAGAAGCATCGGGAAGCTGGCTGTTCATTTTGGTGACGATGGTACTGACGATAACGAAATCAAAGCCCGATGTCATCTGGACAGATGCCGAGGTATCGCCCACGGAAATAAAAGAACTGATATCGTAGAAATCGAGATCCATGTTATATAGTTCCGTGCTTCCGGTGAAACTGTTGGTCCCGTTAAAGGCATTATTAGATGGATTTATACTGTTGCTTAGGATGTTTCCGTTGATGCGAAGTGTTTCGTCTGTCATGTTGTAACTGTCGCCTTCCCAAGCTATGAACCCGATTTTCGCATCGTTCGTATTGACTACGTTCAGGTTGTTCAGCGAGACATTTATAGCATCGGGCATATTCTGGAAGCCGTCATACACATTGATTTGTGTGCCATCAAAAGTGACATTGCTATACACCACGACAAGCGACCAGCCGGCAAAGTTTCCGCCAAAGCTACAGTAGTCATTTATGACGGCTGTAAGATCGAGATCAGATAATGTATACAAGCCAGGACCTGTTGCCTGGACCAAAGCCGTAACATCGGCGAATGCACCAAAATGCGGCATGCCCGAAGATGCCTGTATAGTGCTGAATGTGCGGCTCGCGGTTATGGCTGAACCATTGAGCGTCACATTGAAATCACCTGTTCCCGAGCCGGCCCAATACAGGTAAGCGGCAACAATGGAATCGCCTGGGCCAAGGGTCAATGTTTCACTGGATTGGGTCAGTATGGAACAGCCGCCCAAACCGTTCTGGCTTGGGTTCAGCGTATTGCCAACGAACGTAAAATCATACGGGCCGTTGAATTGTTGATATAAAGAAATGTTCTGGGCGTTCGCAGCGATGACAAACAACCCGGCAAGCCACAAAAGTTTTTTCATCAGGCACTTAGCTATCAGTGCGTAATATATAAAAATCCGTTGAGTGGTTTGGGATAATCGGGGTCGTTTAATTCAAGGATGTAATAGTAGGTTCCGTCGGGGACTTTGTCGTGGTCGAGCCGGATGCCTTCATTGCCTTGTCCGTCCCAAGGTGCGGTTTTGTTGTTCCCCGTCCAGATAAGTGTTCCCCATCTGTTGTAAATGAATAATTGAAAGTTGAGGAAAATGTCATACAGCCCTTTGATGATGAACGTATCATTTTTTCCGTCTCCGTTTACCGATATGAAATTATAAACCGTGGGCGGGCAATTGTGAACTTCCAATTCGAATTGCGTCAGCGTGAAACAGGGCGCTTCATCTATGCGGACAAAAATGGTCTTTGGTGTTGTAGCGGCTTCAAACGATGTGTAATCTGATATTTCATTTTCCATATCAAACGCATTCTGACTGCTTTCAAAGAACCGGACAGTTTGTCCCGGATTTGTGGCAATAGCTGTTCTGACACCTGAAAGATCAAAAATTCCGCGTCCGTTTCCAAGATTACAGCTAAGTTGGTTTGGAGGCACATTGTAGTCTATGGCGCTGCTATCCGGAATTTCAATAAAAAAGGTATTGTTGTCTTCGTTTAGTTCTGTAACCTGTCCAGATCCGGTGCCATTGTCATCTACCACTACTTTTATGCTTACCGGAAGCACGGTTCCTGAGGGAAGTGTCAGGAGTTGCGAACCCGATTGGCTTCCGTCAACAGGAATATCGGCATTTGTTTGGCTTGTTGCCAGCAGTATGTCTCCCAGATAAAAGGCTATTGGCGTTCCCGCCGGCAAAATATCGGAGGAAAGCAGATTTGAAACAGTATAATCGAGCGTCAGGTCAAGGCCGGAACAAATGGGATGATTGTTTTGTGCTGTTATTTCGGCATCAGGATAAATCGCTGACAATCTGGTAACCACGACATTTATATTGACTACGTCACGAATAAAAAAGATTTCCTCAAAAAGCACGTTTCTCGATATCAGTTTTAAATTGGCCGATGTGTCTCCGGCAGATAAGCTGGAGCTGATGTCAAACACGTCAAGATCCATGTTGTATAAATTATCGGCACCTGTAAAGCTATTGGTTCCGTTGAATACATCGTTGAACGGATTCAACGGCGCATTGCTCAGTGTATCGTTGTTGAACACCACGTATTCCTGCATGGGGTCGCCTTTGTCGCCTTCCCAGGCAATGAAGCCTATTTTTGAGCCTGCAGGATCGGCCACCGAAAGATTGTCCAGGTTTATGTTGACCATTTGGGGAATCGTCTGCATTCCGTCATAAATATTCAGCTGGTAGGTGGGAAACGATGGATTTTCATAGACCACAACAAGTGCCCATCCGGCAAAATTCAGGCTTCCGTCGCAATACGGTTCCAGAAATGGGTTTACGTCCAGTTCCGAAAGTGTGTAAACGCTATTTCCTGTTGATTTTACCAGAGAACTCACGTCGGCAAATCCGCTGAAGACGGGTAAATTCGACCCCGACATATTGATGACAAAGGTGCGTTGGGCAACAATATCGGAACCATTGAGCTTGACTTCAAAATCGCCCGGTCCTGCGCCTGCCCAATATAAATAAGCGGCCTTGATCTGGTCGCTGGTATTCAGCGCAAGGGTGGCTGAGCTTTGGGTAAGGGCCATGCAGGCAGCATCTTCTGTCTCATTTGGAAAAAGGTTCATCGTATTCCCGATGAAAACAAAATCCTGACGGCCGTTGAATTGTTTATAAAGTGTGACGGGCTGCGCCAATCCTGAAAATGCAGACAAAATCAAAAGGCATAAAAAATAATTCAGGTGACGCATGTTGTTTTCAATGCGTAATATATAAAAATCCGTTGAGTGGTTTGGGATAATCCGGATCGTTTAACTCAAGAATGTAGTAATAGGTTCCATCAGGTACTTTTTCGTGGTCGAGCCGTATGCCTTCATTGCCTTGTCCGTCCCATTTGCCACTTGAGTTGTTTCCTTTCCAGATTTCCGCGCCCCATCGGTTGTAAATGGACAACTGGAAATTGAGGAAAATATCATACAGGCCTTTGATGATAAACGTATCATTTTTTCCGTCGCCGTTGACCGATATAAAATTGTAAACCGTAGGCGGGCAATTGTGAATGTTGAGTTCAAAAGATGCCGTATTGTAGCAAGGATCGTCCTGAATCCGGATGTAAATAGTGTGAGGCGTGTCATTCGCGTGGTAATTCGAATAATCGAGGATGGGATTGCTGTTCGATTCGGCATCGGCCTGGCTTTCAAAAAACTGTACCGATTGGTTTTGATTCGTCACGACACTATCGGCCACTTCGGAAAAATCAAAAGTTCCGCTCGTCAGCCCTTCGTTACACGCCAAAAGATTTTGCGGTTGATTGATTTCAGGCAGCGGAAGCAACGTGACACTGAGTCCAAAACTGTTGTTGTTTTCGTCTATTTCCGTAACGATGCCCGTGGTTCCGTCATCGTCGGCAACAAGAGTCAGCGTAAAGGTATCCGGTACGCCTGCAGGAATTGTGATTATCGTTTGGCCCGTTTCGCTTCCGTCGATAGGGATGTCGTTTTGGGTGTAGACCGTTCCACAGGCAATCCCGTCGGCATAAATGGTCACCGGTGTTGCGGCGGGCAAGACATCGGTACTTGCCGTATTGAAAACCGTATAATCAAGTGTGATGACACGTGAATTGCATTCAGGGACAGGCGGTTCGGCGGTCACGGTCGCGTCCGGCAATTGGCTGTTGAGCTTGGTCACGACCACGTTTATCATGACAAAATCGCCGGAAATGGTTCCGTTTGGATTTTGCTGGCCGGACGTAAGCTGTACGTGGGCAGAGGTATCGCCTATGTTGATATTTCCCTGAATGTTATACGCGTCCAGGTCCATATTGTATAAATTGTTCGCTCCCGTGAAACTGTTGGTTCCGTTAAAAGCATTGTTGACCGGATTCAGCGGCGGATTACTAATGGGATTTCCGTTGACCGAAAGCGTTTCATTAATGGCGATGTTCGGGTCTTTATCGCCTTCCCAGGCCACAAACCCAATGCGCGCGCCCACGTTGTCGATTACATTGAGATTGTTCAGATAAATGTCGATGACAAGAGGAACGCCCTGAAGCCCGTCGTAAACATTTAGCTGATTGAGCGGAAAGGCATCGTTTTTATACACGACAACAAGTGTCCAGCCTGCAAAATTTGTACGGTTATCACAATATTTATCTGGCATCAGGAATGGATTGATGTCGAGTTCAGATAACGTATAAAGCCCGTTTCCGGTAGCTTGCACCAGCGAAGTCACATCTGCGAACGCGCTGAAATATTCATACCCGAAATTCCAGTGTATGTATTCGAACGTGCGGGTTGCGCTGATGTCGGTTCCGTTGAGTTTGACATCAAAATCACCGGTCCCTGATCCGGCCCAATATAAATAGGCACTTTCAATCTGGTCTGATGAATTAAGGTTTAGTGTGGCGGCTGATTCGGTGAGCGCGAAACAAAATGCATTACCGTTGTTTTCGGCCGTATTCATGGTGTTTCCGACAAAAACAAAATCGTAACGCCCGTTGAATTGCTCGTAAAGCGAAATATCCTGAGCCGAACAAAGCACAGGAAGCAGAAGCAGCATAAAATAAAACCGAGATAAAATTCTTGCCACGGCCCGTGGTTTACAGTCGCCTAAAGATAGCACAAATACAAATCGGTTGCGCCGGCAATATCAAATGAAGCGGATAGGGAAATATTGATTAATTTGGCGACTGGTTTTAAAAGGATTTTTGTTGATTTGATGATTCGAATCCACAAATCAGCAAACCATCAAATCAACCTTTGTGAAGATCTATTCCGTAAAGCGTTACGAAAAAACAGATTCCGCCCGTTGGGACGCCCTTGTAAAGCAATCCCGGAACGGTACTTTCCTGTTTGAACGTGCTTACATGGATTATCACAAGGATCGTTTTGAAGATCATTCGCTATTGGTTTTTGAAGATGGTAAACTCGTTGCGTTGCTTCCGGCGAATCTTGAAAAAGACGGTTTGTACTCGCATTGGGGCTTGTCTTATGGCGGATTTATATACGGCATTGGTGTCAAGCTCCCCAATTTTCTCGGGATTTTCCAGGCGACGCTAAGCTATCTGCACCAAAACGATATTCAGGCTTTATCCATAAAGGAAATTCCTGAGATTTATCATCAGGTTCCTTCCGACGAAATCTCCTATGCCTTGTTTTTGGCCGAAGCGGAATTGACCCGATGTGATACGCTTTCGGTCATCGACAAATCCAACCCATTGCCCGTAGCTTCTAACAGGATGAGCGGTGTCAAAAAAGCCGTGTCACTTGGCATACAACTCATAGAATCTGATAAACTCGATGAATTCTGGAACCAACTCCTGATTCCGAATCTCGCCGCAAGGCATGCCGCAAGTCCGGTACATTCACTTGAAGAAATGCAGTTGCTCAA
Source organism: Flavobacterium silvaticum (assembly GCF_012911565.1). Taxonomy (GTDB): domain Bacteria; phylum Bacteroidota; class Bacteroidia; order Flavobacteriales; family Flavobacteriaceae; genus Flavobacterium; species Flavobacterium silvaticum. Next base: position 21,681 of record NZ_JAAMPU010000094.1, read on the forward strand.
ATCAAGATTTCCGGATAAAATCCGCTATTTTTCGGCCTTGCAGGAAGGAAAACCAGTGGCCGGCTGCATTGTTTTTGAAACCGAAACCACGGCCCATATGCAATATATTTCCGCCGATGAAAACCGAAGCGAACACGGTGCACTTGACTTTTTACATTACCAGCTGATCATGGAAACCTTTAGCGGAAAACGATATTTCGACTTCGGGACATCGAATACGAACCAGGGATTGAACCTGAACGAAGGTTTGTTGTTCTGGAAAGAAAGTTTCGGGGCGAGAACCATAACGCAGCGTTTTTACAAAGTCGATACATCAAAACACGAACGTTTCAAAACCGTTTTGCTATGATTCCGTTCAACGACCTTAAAAAATCGAACGACAGGTTCCGTGATGCTTTTGCCGGAAAACTGCAATCGGTACTTGATTCCGGACAGACGATTTTGGGCAATGAAGTTTCTCTATTTGAAAAATCATACGCAAACTACTGCGGAACCAGCTATTGCCTTGGCGTTGCTAACGGCCTCGATGCGTTGATCCTTATTTTCAAGGGTTACATGGAACTTGGTAAATTAAAATCCGGGGATGAGGTAATCGTTCCCGCAAATACCTACATTGCCAGTATTCTTGCCGTTTCACATGCGGGTTTGGTTCCTGTTCCTGTTGAGCCGGATGCATTGACCTGTAATATTGACCCGGTCGAGGTGAAAAAAGCAATTACCCCAAAAACCCGTGCCGTACTTGCGGTCCATTTATACGGAAGATTGGCGCTGATGGATGAATTGGATGCCATCTGCAAACAAAACAACCTGTTGCTTATTGAAGACGCGGCCCAGTCACACGGGGCGCAAACGGTTTTTGGCGGACACGTAAAAAAAGCCGGAAATCTTTCAGATGCTGCCGGTTTTAGTTTTTATCCCACAAAAAACCTCGGAGCCATTGGCGATGCGGGAGCGATCACGACGAATGATGAATCACTTTTCAATGTGCTGGTCAAACTCAGGAATTATGGAACCGAGAAAAAATACATCCACGATTTCAAAGGCATCAATTCACGCCTCGATGAACTGCAGGCTGCTTTCCTCAATGTGAAACTGCCTTTCCTGGATTCGGATAATAAGCGTCGGGAAGAAATAGCGACTTTATATCGGTCAGGGATAAAAAATCCCACGATTCGGGTTCCGGACTTTGGTGCGACAGGTGAAAATGCGTTTCATTTGTTCGTAGTTTTTTGTAAAGAAAGACAGTCGTTAATGCAGCATTTGTCTGACAACGGCGTACAATCGATGGTACATTATCCGGTTGCGCCGCATCGTCAGGTCGCATATAGTGAATGGTCTGGATTTTCATTCCCCATCACAGAAAAAATTCATGACGAAATTCTGAGCTTGCCTATAAGTGCTGTGTTGTCAACCGAAGCTGTTGAAAAAGTGATCCGAACCCTAAATGAATTTGCCTGATGGCCTCAATCCTGACCCATATCATTATCCGATTAAGGAACCTCAAGTATAAAGTACTGTCTGATTGTAAAAATGTATCCGGCAAAACCATGCAATACCAGCCCACCTTGCTTACCGGGAAAGGGCATATCAAATTTGGCGAAAATGTTCAAATCGGGGTCATTTCATCTCCTGCCTATTACTCGGATTATGCGTATCTCGAAGCCCGAAATGTTGACAGTCGCATAGAAATTGGCAACAATGTAAGCATCAACAATTGTTTCAAATGTGTGTCTTTTTCCAGGATTACCATTGCAGACCACGTTCTCATAGGATACAATTGCTATATCATGGATAATGACGGGCACGAGGCTGATCCGGCAAAAAGAACTGAAATCCCACGAAGCAAGCAGGTCTGCATAGGAGAAAATGTTTTTATCGGCGATAACGTAACCATTCTGAAAGGTGTTGAAATTGGCATGAATTCCATTATCGGTGCCGGTTCCGTAGTGACCAAAAGTATTCCGGATAATGCTGTGGCAGCTGGAAATCCGGCCCAAATAATCCGGATGTTATGATAGGCCGGCTTAAGCAGAACAAGCTCGTCCGCGTCCTTTCGTTGAATTCCATTTCTGTAGGGATCAATTTTGTGCTTGGTTTTGCATCGGCTAAAATAATATCGGTTTTCCTTGGTGCATCGGGAATGGCTTTGATTGGCAGTTTCCGAAACTTTATCGCCATGGTCAAAGGGCTTTGCACTATGGGAATAAGCAGTGCGGTGATTACGCTGATTATTGAAAATAAGGAAAATCCCAAGGCACTTTCGGCTATTTATTCTACCTTTTTCTGGCTCTTGGCAATTGCGTCGGTCGTGCTTTCAGGAATAGGATTATTCTTTTGCAACGCACTGTCGCAATTTCTGTTCTACACCATTGATTATGTCAACCCATTGCGGTTATTTTTGTTGTTATTGCCGCTTGTGGTCCTTACTATTTTCTGGCTCGCCATTTACAACGGATTCAGTCTTTTCCGGAAAATCATCTACATACAAACCATCTCTTCGATACTGGTCTTTGCGGTTTCGGGCATTGGCATATGGAAATTCGGTATAGATGGAGGTTTGGTTTCTTTGGCAATAGGCGAAGTGCTGATTGTTGGCGTTACATCTGTTTACCTTGTCAAAGACATCCGGCAATTCGATTGGAAGCTGCAATTTGGGATTGACGGAACGTATTTGAACAACATACGGAAATTCGCGATCATGGCGATTGTTTCGGCGGTTGTCGGACAAGGTACATTATTACTTATCCGCAACATTCTTATAGCTGATTCGGGTTTGTCACAAGCCGGGATTTGGGATGCGGCAAATCGTTTTTCCGGATTTTTGATGACGTTCATCAATTCGGGGCTGACACTGTATTACATGCCCAAATTGGCTTCAAGCCAGAGTGAACAGGAATTCGTTGCCGAAATCAGGACCTATTACAAAATACTTGTTCCGCTTTCGCTTGTACTTATCGTGTCCCTTTATGCACTGCGTAATTTGGTTATCCATTTGGTTTTTTCGGCAGAATTCTCACCTGTGGCCGATTTGATAAAATGGCAGCTTGCCGGTGATTTTCTCAGGATTCTTTACCTGGCTTTTGGTTTCAGGTTATTGGTCAAACAACAGGTGTGGCGGTATTGCAGCATCGAAATTGGGTTTAATGTTATCTATCTGTTGCTTTCTTATGAGCTGGTTTCAAGGTATGAGGCAGAAGCGGCTGTAATGGCATATTTCTTTGCAAATGTTGTCGCTTTACTTATTATGGTTTGGCATTTTCCGGTTACTATAAAGTCCGTATTCCAAAAAGAAGTAGTTTAAGTGGCCTGATTATGGCGCGTCGCGTTCGATAAATGTATTTGATTTTCAATCCCGAAATAGCTTTGATTCTTCTGTTCCGAACAACTTCGATTCGGGATGCGAAGCCATAAAAGGATCAATGCGATTTCCAGGTTCCAAGATAGCGCAAAGCGATTTGTTCCAGGTCGTGTTCTTTTTCAACAAAGGAACGCGCCCGTTTTCCAATCGCTGTAATTTCACCCGGATTCTCAATAAGTTTTTGAAGTTCAGATACCAGTGTTTCCACATTTGGTGCGGCATCTATTACCACGCGTTCATTCAACCCGAATTGCTCCATGAATTCCGATCCGCCGCCCGTAAAAACTACTTTCCCTGCCGCCATGGCCTCAAGCGCATTATAACCCTGATCTGTCGAATATACCTGATCGAGTAAAATATGGGCACGGTCATAGGCTTTGATATAGTCGGCATATGGCATATTTTCAACCACGACAATTTCGACTTTATCGGCGTATGCATATTTGATTTCGGCCAGCGCCAGTTCAAAATACGGAATGCCTTTGGCGTAATACGTATGTCGGTTGATTCCGAGGAAAATCACGACTTTCCCAACTATTTCAATCGGCTTGAAATCTATTTTTTCAAGATTGACCGGATTCGGGATCAAACCTATGAATTCTGGGTTTCCTTTGAGCGGATACACGTAATCAAGATCTGTGGCAATCACACCATTCACGTTTTGGTATAAGTAATCGTGGATTTTTTTATGGTCAGATGACAGGAAGTTGAATACATATTCAAACTGATGCTTCAATTTTTCCGGATTTTCAAAATACGGATCGAGCATGGAGTAGGGAAGTGTCCGTTTCATAAGGAAGCTCACCGTCATATAATCGGCACCGGAACAAAGCAGGAACATTTTTTTGTTTTGAGCCGATAGCTGTTTGAGCAATTTCAGTTCAAGATCCGGAAAAGTGTTTATGGTCGCTTCGTTTATCAACTGGACCACATCATATCCTTTTAGGTTTTTGAGGATTTTTTTAAATCGGAAACCACGTTCGAACCGGTTAAGGTCGTATCCGAACAATCGTCTTAAAACGCGCTCTGAAATACGTCCGAAGTTCGTCTGTGTAAACGAATTCCCAAAACTGTAATCAGACGGATAACCTTTAAATCCGTCACCGCTACTCACTAAAGTCACTTCATGGCCAAGCCGGATCAAGCCTTCTTTCAGGGAATTGTGCAACCGACTGTATTCGCCCACGAGCAATATTCGCATGAATGTGTTTACCTTTGATGCGAAAATAACCATTTGCATGACCAAACCCGAAACAAAACCCCTCAAAATTGCACTGGTTGGCGATACGCTTGCCGGTGGCGGGGCAGAAAGGGTTCATGCAGTGCTTTCGCAATTGTTCCATAGATACAGCGTGACAGTCCATAATGTGATTCTGTACGACGGTGTTTCCTATCCGTTTTCCGGAAAGCTTCTCGATTTGGGCCAGATGAAGGACGGAAACAAATGGCACCGGTTCAAAAAAGTGCTTGAACTCAAAAAATTCTTCGACCAGAACCATTTTGATTATATCATAGATTTCAGGTACCGCGTTAGCGGCATCAATGAATTGCTGATGTTTTATGTGGCCTATAATGTGCCGGTTATTTACACCGTCCATAGTGGCAAAGTGGAAAATTACGTCGGGCCAAAAAGCCTTATACACCGATTGGTTTATGACAAGGCATTTCGCATTATCGGCGTCAGCAAAGCGATTTCGGGCCGATTGCAAGAAATACTCAAATCAAAAGTGACCACATTCTACAATCCGGTTGAAATCGACAGGCTGCAAAAGGAAAGCGATGCATTTGTACCATCGGAAGACAACTATATACTTGCCGTAGGCCGGCTCAACGAACGCGTGAAGCAATTCGACAAGCTGATCCTTTCGTATAAAAATTCCAGTCTGCCCAAAGAAAATATCAAGCTTCTCATAGTAGGCGATGGCTGGATGCGTGAAGAACTTGAAACAATCATTCGCGACAATAACCTTACGGAATCTGTAATTCTTAAAGGCCAACAATCGAATCCGTTCCCGTATTATAGAAAAGCGAAGTTCACTGTATTGTCAAGTGCCTATGAAGGTTTCCCGAACGCGCTTCTCGAAAGCCTTGCCGTTGGAACGCCCGTTGTTTCTTTCGATTGCTTTTCGGGACCCTCTGAAATCATAACGCACGAACACAACGGATTGCTTGTAAAAGACCAGGATTTCGAGGCCCTTTCAATGGCTATGGACAGATTCATTTCTGACAGGCAATTGCATGACAACTGTAAAGTGAATGCCCAACAAAGTGTGGAACGTTTTGAGCCGAATGCCATAATACAACAATGGCTTACACTATTTCGTGTCGAACCAGCCGAATAATTGACGTACTTTGCCAACCCAGGCAAGAGCCGATTAAACAAACCCGCATGCAGATTGAACTTATACAAATACCCGTGGTACGCGATCATCGCGGCAACCTTGGTATTGTGGAAGGAAATACGATTCCCTTTGCCCTTAAACGTGTCTATTATTTGTTCGATGTTCCCAGCGGAGCCAAGCGCGGCGGCCATTCACACATCGAACAGGAAGAGTTGCTGCTCGCACTTTCAGGCAGTTTCGATGTGATTTTGCACGACGGATTGAAGCAACACAGAATTACTCTCAATAAACCAGATACCGGATTGCTCGTGCCCAAACAAACGTGGCGCGAACTTGAGAATTTTTCATCCGGAAGCGTGTGTATGGTGATTTCTTCGGGTGAATTCGATGAGTCCGACTATATTCGCGATTTCGATTCTTTTATAGAATCAAGCCGCGCTCAGTGATAGGCCGATAGCCGGATCTTTCTTTTTTCAAGCACTTTTTTGAACCGGTACAACAACTGCAAAATGGTTGTTGGAAGCGAAAGCAGGAATTTGGTTTTGGCCGACAGGTTTTCTTCGGCAATGGCTTTTCTGTATAATGAATACCGGTCGTCACCAGCAATTTTCATCTTGAGCGCAAATTCCGCCCGATAGAGGTCGAGGAACTTTTTGAGCGATTTGTTTTTGGCTTCTTCTGCCAAAAAACCATCGAGCGTTGCAAATTTCCGGTGTTTGGTCTGCGTCAGCGAAATGCGATTGTCTGCCGATAAATTGTGCTGTGCAGTCACTTTACTGTCAAAAGCGACCTGATATTTGAGTGCAACCCGAATCCATAAATCCAGATCTTCGCCGGCGCCTAACGTAATGGCTTCGCTGAAATTGCCAACATCTTCCAATACCTTTTTGGGAATTGCGATAGCCGATGTCCATGCAATGCGATCCACATAACTCGAAGCGAAATAATCCGGAACGATTCCTCGCCACGGAAAATCGGGAAGCCCGACCAGCGTGATGTCAATCGTTTCCTTTTCACTGTAATACAGCTGATAATTCGCGGCCAGGATTCCGGCTTGGGGAAAGTCGTTATGGAGTTGAACCAAATGTTCCAGATGATCCGGAAACCAGAAATCGTCGGCATCCAAAAAAGCGATGAGGTTAGATGATGCTTTGGAAATCCCAAGATTCCGTGCGGCGGAAACACCTTGGTTCTCCGTTTTGAAATATCGGATGCGGTTGTCCGTTATTCTCAACACTTCGGCTTCGCTTTCATCTGTAGAACCATCGTTTATGACAATCAGTTCAAAATCACTGAAAGTCTGCTCCAATGCGCAGTGCAACGTTTGGAACACATGGTTCTGCTTGTTGTACAAAGGCATAATGATGGAAACCTCAGGAATCATAGACAGGCTTAAAACTTAGGTTTCCAAAAATACTTTATTTTCTGAACACGGCCTAAATGTGCTAACTTTGGCTGTGTTTATGCGAGGTCCGTTACATATTGTAAGTTTCGATAATCCGTTTCCGCCAGTTTATGGAGGTGTGATCGATGTATATTACAAGGTTCGGGCATTGCATAAAATCGGTTATCGAATCCAGCTTCATTGTTTCGTGGCCGATATTCCCGATTCAGTCCCGGCTGAATTGTCGGAAGTGACAGATCAGGTTTTCTTTTATCGTAAACGTCGTAACCTATTTGACTTTTTATCTGCCAAACCCTATTCGGTCATGTTGCGCAGGCATCCGGATTTAAAAAGTAACCTCGAAAAAACCTGCGCGCCCATTTTATTCGAAGGTCTTAAACCAACGGCCGTCAATCAATTAGCATCGGTACAAAAAAAAATCCTGCGTCTCCAAAATATTGAACAGGATTATTTTTTTGGTATTGCCAAAAGTGAAACCAATGTTTTTAAAAAGCTTGCCTATTGGTTTGAGGGTTTGAAGTATGAAAAATATGAGCCCGTCATTTCAGAATTTGATGCTGTGGTTACATTGTCGAGATATGAAAACCAGCATGTTCAGAATCTGATCGGAAAGTCGCACTATATTCCACTCTTTCACGGAAACGAAAAAGTCCTTGAGCTTTCCGGTTCCGGAGAATTCGCCATTTATGCCGCCGATTTCAATACGCCGGACAACAGACGTGCAGCTGCTTTTATCATAGATGTATTCACGGAAACGGATTTTCCATTGATCATTACGGGATCGGGTGGGGAAGAAGATATAAAGCAACGTATCGGCAAGAGCAAAAAAATTACTTTTGTAAAGACCCAAAGTTATCCGGAATTACAGCAATTACTGGCATCGGCACATATAAACGTTATGTTTTCGTTCCAGAAATCAGGATCGAAATTAAAAGTAGTCAACGGCTTGTTCAACAGTCGGCATTGTCTGATAAACGAAAATATGATCGACGATCCGGAACTGGTCAGATTATGCCATGTGGCAAATAACAAAGCACAGTATCTGGAAAAAGTCAAAGAACTCTGGGAACAACCTTTTGAGGATTACGAAGAAAGAAAAGCCGTGCTCGAAAAGGTATTGTCTGATGTCGAAAATGCAAAAAAACTGGCCGCCATAATAAATGAATAATATGGAACTGAACCGCAAGGCGCTCGCCGATATCATTTTGGAAAAGATGCTTCTGACCGAAAATCAGTCGCGAATACAATACAGGCAAAGCTCAGAAAAAATAGGATACTTTTTTATAGACGATTTACTGCCAGAAGAAATCGCAGTCCGGATATTCCGTGCTTTTCCGGACGCTTCCCAAATGGTCCATAAAAAAAGCCTGCGCGAAGACAAATATGTAGCAGCCCAAATGGATCAATACAATCCGTTGCTTGAAGAAGCCATTTATGCGTTTCAGGATGAACGAATTGTTGAAGTGGTATCGCGTATTTGTAATTTAAAAGCGATCACTCCTGATGAAAACCTCTATGCCGGAGGAATTTCTGCCATGGGAAAAGGGCAGTTCCTGAATCCGCACCTTGATAATTCACATGACAAAGACCGCGAATTGTGGCGTGTACTCAACCTGCTGTATTATGTGACCCTGGATTGGGAACTTGATTATGGAGCGAACCTTGAATTGTGGCCAAATGGCATGGACGAACCGCAAATCACCATTCACAGTAAATTCAACAGACTCGCGGTGATGGCTACGCATAACGCTTCACTTCATTCGGTTTCGCCTGTAAAATACGATGGTTTGAGGTGTTGCGTTTCGAATTATTATTTTTCACAAGAGCCGTTGCAACCTACTGACAGTTTTCACGTAACCTCATTCCGCGGCCGTCCGGAAAATAAATTCACCGATGCTGTTTTAAGAGTAGATGCTTTCCTGAGGATGAAACTCCGGACGTTATTCAAAAAAGGGATACGCGAAAATCCGCATGTCTATAAAAAGAAAGATTAGACGCTTCGTTGTACGACCTCGAAAATAGAGTTATTGTCGCATTTCAACGTCTTTGACGGGAATTTCAGGAGCAACGCATAATCGTGTGTCGCCATAATGACGGCGCGTCCACTGGTATTGATCTTACGCAGTACTTCCATGACTTCAACACTCGTTTGCGGGTCAAGGTTTCCGGTAGGCTCGTCGGCAAGTATCAATTCCGGATCGTTGAGAAGCGCACGTGCGATGGCTACGCGTTGTTGCTCGCCTCCGGATAAACGGTGCGGCATTTTATTCGCTTTTCCGCCCATGCCCACGCGGTTCAATACCTCGTCGATTTTGTCCTGCATTTCCTTTTTGTCCTTCCAGCCTGTAGCCCGAAGCACGAATTCCATGTTGTCATTGATGCTTCTGTCCGGCAACAATCTGAAATCCTGGAACACAATCCCAATCTTTCTTCTCAAAAACGGAATCTGGGATTCTTTGAGCTTGGCCAGGTCATAACCTACCACTTCGGCTTGGCCTTCACGCAGTTTGAGATCGGCGTAAAGCGTCTTCATGAACGAACTCTTTCCTGTTCCGGTTTTTCCAATGATGTAAATGAACTCACCCGGACGCACGTCGAGGTTCACATTGGTAAGGATTGCGTGCTCATCCTGATAGATATTGACATTGGAAAGGGAAACGACAGTGTCAGACATGGGAGAAAATTTGAGCGTAAAAGTAATTAATAATTAACATCCGGGACGAACTTTTTTCGCCGAACCGAGCGAAGCGAATTAAGGGTGATTAGCAATAAAAAATCCCTGGCGGCTGCCAACAAAAAAATCCCCGAAGCCTTCTGATGGTTTCGGGGATCGGTTATTCTATGTACCAGAGTATCAATAATAGGTATATTGCACATTCGCCGTATAGGTTCCTTCTGAATCGAATATAGCCACAGACGTAGAAGATGTCGGATAATTATTGGCATTGTAAGTCAGCGTATTGGTCATGTAGTCAATGTCGTTCGTATCGTCATGGATTGAAATGATGTTCTGTTTGGCCCCGAAAAATTCGTGGTCGCCATGGTTTGCGAAGGCAATTTTGCTATAGCCTGTAACGTTTTTGAACGGGCTGTTCTTTCCGTCATAGGTGTATGTGTAGGTATCGAAGCCGGTCTGGACCATTTGTGTGACTTCGTCATTCTCGAAATGCAATGTGCTGATGAGGCCGTCATAATTAGAAGTCACCGTTCCGTCTGAATTATAAACAAAGCTTTCCGTTTCTTCCCATTCATCTTCAATGTCCTGGGAAACATAAAGCGTCAGGCGGCCATTGCCGTCATAGGTGAACGAATCTCGATATAATAGCTGCGAGCCCATGGTCTGGTCTATTTGCGTAATAAGATCCCCGGAATAGGTGTATGTATCCACGCTGCCGTCGTCGTATGTCGCCTGAACAATTTTGTTTCCGCTGTACGTGTACTGGATTACCTGGGTGAAATCGTCGGTGTCATCTGTGTAAACAATTTTTTTGATCAGGACGTCATCTGATCCATCGTCTGTAGATGAACCTGAATCATCAGAAGAACACGAAGTCAGTGAAATGGCAACGAAGCCAAGTAAAAAGGCAATTTTTTTCATTTTGGTTTGGAGTTTTTAATGGTTTTTGATTTCTGCCGGCCAGCAACTTTTTACTGGTTTTAAGCATTATGGCAAACTAATGAAAAAATAAATATCAAAAAAAGACTATACTAAAAATACTTAATAATGGGTATGTTGACATTTCACACAGTGTAAAATCAGTTAGATAATCCCAACTGTTAAAAACCTTGTGTATAATAAAACCAAACAGCCACCCGTTAACCAAAGTACGATGGGGTAACTTTACGAATCAAATATTTTGGAATGCGTAAAAGAAACCGGCTGGCCGGATTGCTCTTCTTATCGGGCGTCCTGACTCTATCGGCCCAGCAATCAGAAATCAATACCTACAAGCTCAAAGAGTTCGATGAAGCCTTGTCGCTTTACCGCAACAGCCAGTATTTGTCGGCACAACTCATCTTTGACAAAGTAGCCGCAGAAAATACCAAACAAGACCTAAAAGCCGATTGCGCCTATTACAGCGCCACCTGCGCCATCCGTCTCGAACAACCCGGAGCGGACGAACAGATGGAATCTTTCATAGCAGATTATCCGGCGAGCAGCAAGCAACCCATAGCTTATTCCGAGGTCGCGCGCTATTATTTCCAGCAGGGAAAATATCCGCAGGCACTTGAATGGTTTGAAAAGGTAGATGAGAAATCACTTTCCGGAAAAGAGCGCGATGAGTATCTGTTCCAGAAAGGATATGCGTATTTCAGCACCGGTCGAAAAAAAGAAGCGAACGATTATCTGGGCCAGGTTGTCAATTCTCAGGAATTCGGTTCTCAGGCCAAATACTACATGGGTTTTATGGCTTATGAAACCGACGATTACAAAGAAGCCAGTAAGTATTTCGATGAAGTTTCGGGCGAAGAAAAGTATAAGGAAAAACTATCGTATTTCCAGGCCGATATGAACTTCAAGCTCGGCAAGTTCAAAGAAGCCATCAAGACGGGTGAAGCGGCTATGGCCAAATCGAACGCCATGGAAAAATCGGAACTGAATAAAATCATCGGCGAAAGCTATTTCAACCTTGGCGAATACGACAAGGCGCTTCCGTATCTCAAAGAATACAAAGGCAAGAAAGGGAAGTGGAACAACACCGATTTCTATCAGCTTGGCTATGCGTACTACAAGCAAGGAGATTATACCAACGCGATTGCCCAGTTCAATAAGATCATCGACGGAAAAGATTCGGTTGCCCAGAATGCGTACTATCATTTAGGGGAAAGTTATCTGAAAACCAATAATAAGCAGCAAGCACTGAATGCGTTCAAGAATGCTTCCGAAATGCCGTTCGATGCAAGGATTGCCGAAGATGCCGCCCTCAATTACGCCCGCGTCAGTTACGACATCGGGAACTCGTATCAATCGGTTCCTGAGGTTTTGCAGGCGTTCCTCGATAAATATCCGCAGTCTGCCGCAAGACCGGAACTCGAAGGTTTGCTGATTAATTCCTACATCACGAGTAAAAACTACCAAGGTGCTTTGGCGTTGCTCGAAAAGAACAAAGGTTCGAACCGTGAAGCCTATCAAAAAGTGACGTTTTATCGGGGTCTTGAATTATACACGGATGGGAAATACGATGAAGCTTTGGCGTTGTTCAGCAAATCGTTATCCGAACCTAAAAACGGATTATACACCGCAAGAGCTACGTTCTGGAAGGCGGAAACACAGTTTACATTAGGTGATTTCAAATCGGCACAATCCGGATTCAAGGATTTCAGCGTTTCAGGTCAGGCTTCGGCTACACCTGAATTCAAAAACCTGCAGTACAATATAGGTTACGCGGCTTTCAAACTGAAGGAATACGATGCGGCCGCGACTGCCTTTGAAGCGTATACGACTGCCGGTAAAGGCGATAAAAAGCGTTCGGCAGATGCGTGGCTACGTTTGGCTGATTGCCGTTTCGTGACCGCAAAATACTGGCCGGCCATGGATGCCTATAACAAGGTAATCGAAGGTGGTGGTTCCGATGTCGATTATGCCGCGTATCAGAAAGCGATTTCATACGGATTCGTCAGTAAGAACGACAAGAAAATCGAAGACCTGAAGAAATTCGAGGCTACGTATCCGAAATCACAATACCGTGACGATGCGTTGTTCGAGCTTGGAAATACCTATGTGTCCGAAAAGAAAACCCAACTCGCCGTTGCCGCTTACGATGAATTGCTGCGTGATTATCCGACCGGGAATTACAATGCCAAAGCCGTATTGCGTCAGGGATTGGTCTATTACAACAACGACAATGACGAGCAGGCGCTTCTCAAATTCAAGAAAGTCGCTGCCGATTACCCGAATTCAGCCGAAGCTCAGGAAGCCGTTGCAACGGCACGATTGATTTATGTCGATAGCGGACGCGTGAGTGAATATGCAGCCTGGGTTCGTGGACTCAGTTTTGTGGAAGTGTCCGATGCCGAATTGGATAACGACAGTTTCGAAGCGGCTGAAAAGCAGTATCAGCAGAATAATGAAAAGGCTGCAACGACACAACTTGCAGCGTACGTTTCCCAGTTCCCGAACGGATTGCATTCGGTCAAAGCGAATTTCTATCTGGGGCAATTGTACTTCAAACAAAATGCGATCGACAACGCAGCAAAAAGCTTCCAGAAAGTAGCAGATGCACCACGTGGCGAATTCACCGAGCAGGCTTTGGTGCGCCTGTCTGAAATCGCGCTTAAAAAACAAGATCCTGCGAATACGGTGGTTGTGCTTAAAAAGCTCGAATCGGCTGCTGAATATCCGCAGAACATCACTTTTGCACAGGCGAACCTGATGAAAACCTATTACGAGCAGAAAGATTTCCCGAATGCCGTAATCTATGCCGAGAAAGTCCTTGCGAATCCAAAGACGGAAGACAAGGTAAAATCTGACGCACAAATCATTATTGCGCGTTCGGCCTGGCTTTCCGGTGACGAAGCGAAGGCCAAATCGGCTTATGCCACGTTACAGACCATTGCAAAAGGTGAACTCGCAGCCGAGGCTTTGTACTATGATGCCTATTTCAAAAGCAAGGAAGGAAAATACGATTTGTCAAATGCCGCAGTCCAGAAATTGGCGAAAGACTATTCGAGCTATAAATATTTCGGCGCCAAAGGATTGGTCGTCATGGCCAAAAACTTCTACAATTTAAAGGATAGCTATCAGGCGACCTACATCTTGGACAATGTCATCAAGAATTTCACGGCTTATCCCGATGTGACAGAAGAGGCGCAAACCGAACTGACGCGCATCCGTACCGAAGAAGCCAAGACCAATTCATCCATCCGTCAATAGCCCTAAACCAAACGTATGAAATTCCAAGCCAGATATATTTTACTTGTCGGACTATTGTTTCCGACGGTTATCATCGCCCAGAAAAAAGACGAAAACATTGGGTCGGAAGTCGTGAATGTGGTCAAGCCGTATTCGCCGACATTGTCCGATGCTTATAAAATAAAGGAAGAGCCTGTTCTCGACGATGAGGAAAGCCTGAAAAAAGAACCGGTCAATTACAAGATTTTCTCGTTTCCGGTCGCTTCGACATTTACGCCTTCCAAAGGACGTGCAGCGGCCGTTGACAAAGCGGCGCGTGAGAAACTGTACCAGAATTACGTGACGTTCGGGATTGGGAATTACCTCAATATCTCGACGGAATTATACCTGACGCATGAGCTTGGCGACAACGGATTCGTGAGTGCCATGGTGCGTCATAATTCGTCCCAGGGCGGTATCAAGGATGCGCTTGTAGACGACGAATTCATGACCAATTCCATAGACCTGGCTTATCTGAACAAGATGCGTGAGATGAATTACCAGATCGATGCCGGTTACTATCACCGCAATTTCAATTGGTATGGTGTCGATTCCAATTGGATTACGGGTGCGGGTTCCGGAATTTACGAAAATTTCAATCCGACGCACAATTTCCAGAATGCCCACATTGGTGGAACCATTGGCGTGAACGATTCGTTTTTTGAAGGCATGAAACTCCGTTACGACCGTTTTTGGGATCGGTTCGATTCTGCCGAAAACCATTTGGTCGCGCGTCCCAATTTCAAATTCGACGTGGGTGGAAGCAACGTGAAATTAGGAATCGAAGCCGATTATCTTCACGGGGAATTCAGCCGTTTTTATCTTGTCGATGAAAAGAATCCATATACGATTTTCAACATCAGCGCCCATCCGTCGTTTTCGATCCAGCGCGACGACTGGACTATCAATATTGGCGCATCGGTACTGTACAGCATGGATTCCGAACGCAGCCTGAACCGTTTCCGTGTGTATCCGGAAGCCGAAGCCAGCCTCAAAGTCGTCGGTGATTTGATGGTTTTCTATGTCGGCGCTCAAGGCGGAATGGACCAGAATACCTATCAGAAATTATCTGAGATCAACCCATATGTTTCCCCAACGCTCAATATCACGCCTACAGATCGCCAGATTGACGGATATGCAGGTTTGAAGGGAATGCTTGCCGGGAATGTGAGTTATGACGTTCGCGGTTATTTCAAAGGCGAAAAAGACAAGGCTTTGTTCCGGTATAATATGCTGCCGGCTTTCGGACTGCCGTCATATCAGCCGTATCAATTCTCGAATTCGTTCGATGTGGTTTATGATGATGTACGCACGATTGGTGTTTCGGGAGATTTGAACGCCGATTTCTCTAAGACTGTTTCCGCCGGATTGTCTGCCCGTTTCGAAACATTCGATACAGACGACCAGGAAGAAGCGTGGAACCTGCCACAGCTGAGTCTGTCCGGTAAAGTCGAAGTTGACATCACACCAAAATGGTTCGCCGGAATGCAGGCTTTTTATGTTGGAAAACGCAAAGATGTGATGACACAGCTTGGAGGTGCCGTTATGGATCAGACTGTTGATGTAGACGGATATTTCGACCTGAACGCACACATCGGTTACAAACACAGCGATCGTTTGAGCGGCTTTTTGAAGTTCAATAACATCACGGCGCAGTCATATGAAAAGTGGCTCAATTATCCGGTTCAGGGATTTCAGGTGATGCTGGGCGCGGGGTATAAGTTTGACTTTTAATCTTGAATTAACGATTAACAATTAATAATTGCTCAAACAAAAAATCCACGCCCGCTATCTTCAGCTCGTCAATGATAAGATCGATGTGTTTCGCGATATGATTTCCGGGTTGGCAGATGATGCACAGAGCGACGCCAAAGGATCGGCAGGCGATAAGCATGAAACTGGTTTGTCCATGATGCATCTGGAACAGGAGAAACTGAGTTTTAAGCTTCGTGAATGTCTGGAACAGAAAGCAGTCCTGGACAAAATCGATCCCAATAGCGGACATTCGAGAATTGGAATCGGAAGTCTTGTAAAAGCAAACGGTATATTATTTTTTGTCAGCCTGGCTTTGCCAAAGATTGCGGTTGACGGTACAACCATTCTGGCACTTTCTCCAAATTCGCCACTCGGATCAAAATTGATGTCGCAGGCCGTTGGTTTTACTTTTGAAATCAACGGAACTTCATACGAAATACAAGAAATCAATTAATGTTTTTTTCCAGGTGCAGCAGGCTTTTTTTGTTGTCAATTCCTTTGATTCCGAAAAGGTCGATTACCGTTGGGAAAAAGAATTCCAGCTCCGTGTGTTTCAGGCGGATCGATTCAAGTCTTTTTATCAGTTGAGGATATTTCTTACCGAATCCGTCCGAATACCAAAAAAATAACCCCGGATTTGAAATTCCCTTTCCGGGTTGGGCATGCAGCCATTGGTTGTTTTCGCCAAGCATTTCCCCGTGATCTGATAAGTATATAACCAGTGTATTTGAAGGTTTCTCCTCGATTTTCCGAATCAGCTTGTCTACTACATAGTCCATGTAAAGAATAGTATTGTTATACGAATTAATCAGTTGTTCAGGCGAATTCGAGGTTACGTTTTTACTGTTTATGACCGGTTGAAAAATCCTGAATGCTGAAGGATATCTTGTCTCGTACCACCAATGACTTCCCATGAGATGGATGGCAGTGAATGCATTTCCTTTTGTTGAAAAAACGTTGTCGAAAACAGGGAGTAGTTTTTCATCATAGTCTTTCCTGAAACTCAGCTCAGAATGCATCGGGTCGAGGATTTTGCTGAAGCTGGCCTGTTTGGGAAACATTTCGAAGCTTTTTTCCGGGGTTTGGTTTCCAATCCAGCTGGTTCTGATTCCGGCTTGCTTCAATACCGATATCAATGAATATTTGGGTTTGTCGAAGGAATCTGAAAAGGTGGCGTCAGTCATGATTTGGGGAACGCTTGCGCCGGTATAGGTAAGAGGCGTGAAGGCATCCGGAAAAGTTATGATGTTTTTCCGGGCTGACAACAGCGGAGTGGTTTGCCGGATATATCCGTTGAGTTGCAGGTGATCGGCACGGACACTTTCGCCAAGAACAAGGATCACATTCAGGCTATCAGTGGTTTTTTTGACCGATGCGGGAACCGATCTGAAAACCAAATCGTTTTGTTGGAAATATTCCGTTGAGGCATAAAAAACATTGTACGGAAGTCGTCTTGAAAAAGATCCTGTTCTGTAGTTTTCGGTTACAAAAAAAATCGCGATTCCTATCAAGGCAAGAATCAGCAAAGGCGATTTCCACGCATTGACCAGAAGTTTTCGTCGTTGCCATACCAGAATAATGGAAGTGATGACCGATAAAACAAAATACAGTAAAAACTGCCAGCTGATGAGCCCGAAAACAATGTCGGGTTTTGTTTCAAGAGATACCTGGACGATGCCCTGAGAAATGGCGATGTCCTGAACGTATACCCAGAATGCGATCGAGGAAAAAAGCACGAAAAGAATCGGGAAAAATACGGTGAAGAATCTTTTATCGGCACTTACGAAATACAGAAACCCAAAAACACTCCATTGTATCGCCAGGAAATGTGCCCCGTAAAACAGGTATGCCCTGAAATCATGGAGCGGATAATGACTGAACGAAGCAAAAGTGATGAATGCGGCACACGCCAGATTCAGCATGAGATGGAAATAAATCTGGCCCTTATATTTTTTTATAACCTCCATTTAATAACGGCAGATATTTGTTTATGATGAAGAAAACCGGAATCAACAATACAATCTGGACGATGGTGTAACTGAATTTTTCCCATTCCGAAAAATTGAATTCCGTTTGTCCGCAGGCGAGCATAAGTACCAATTTAATGAAGGTAAGTGCCGTGAGGTGTAGGGCGAGGATCGTCATTGAAAATTTACCGATGAATCCAAAGAACCTGAAATAAGGAAATGTCTTGAAAAGCAACAGGATGAATATCCCAATGCTGATTCCGTTCAGGATGAAATACAATTCGTTCCCGTAACTGGCGCGGTACATTTCGATTTTTGAGTTCTTGCCGAGCAGCCAGATGTTGAGGATTCCGGTGAGAAACATCAGGATAATGGATTTATTCAGCGGCAGATTGGAAATGGATTTGAAAAAATGGTTCCCGAAAGCATAAAACAGAAGAGAGACCATCGCTACATTAAGGCTCCAGGGCAGATTGACTTTCGTAAAATGCGGATACAGTAATCCAATAATCGGAATCGTAGCCAGGAGTATGTATTGAATCGTTCTGTTTTCGATTTTCCGGATCAGATACAACAACACAAACGTCATAAAGATATTCGGAAGAAACCAAAGCGGAATGCCCCAATCCATATACTGGCGATCGCCTTGTGAGTAAAAAATCCCAATGAAATTTTTGACCGGTGATAAATTGAGTTTGGCGCTGTCCCCATAATCGCGGCCTATGACAAGCCAGAAAAGAAACAGGAGCGAACTCCAGATAAAGTATGGGATCATCACGGTTTTGAACCTCTTTTTAAGCTTCATGGCCGATGAAACCCTGGGATGGAAAAACCCCGCTACCATTATGAAAAGCGGCATTCGGAAGCTGTCGATATGTTTGCCGTAAACCGGGAAATTGTGGCCGTAAACCACTAAAAATATGGTTAGTCCTTTAACCTGATCGACCCAATCCAGTCTTTTGGAAGGTTTGGGGGTGTCAGGAATGTTGTCTGTGATTTTCATAAAGTGAACTCTTTTGCAAATGTATCGTTCTGTTTTCTAAATCGGCTAAAGATTTTGGAAGATGGATTTTTGAGGTTAAGCGAAGTCGCACCAATACGAAATTGTTCTGCCAGCGAAAACGTTTTTTATGATTGTAATCAAACTGGCTTTTTCGCGTGTGTATGATTTTAATTTTTTTTGTAAAAACAACATTTTGGTTTAAATATGTAACCATTTTAGAATTAAAATTTTCATAATTATAACTAAACAATAATCTTTGCCTCACCTAATCAAACAAGCAGGTTATGTGTGGAATTTTAGCAATCATCGGGAAAGGCAAAGACGAGAAGCTCGTAAGGGAACTTTCCAAGCGTATGTCACATCGCGGTCCCGATGAGAGCGACCTGCACGTCACCGAGAAAGGCCATATCCTGAGCCATGAACGTTTGTCAATCATCGACCTTCATTCCGGAAAGCAACCAATCCAGGGATGTAAATCTGCCTGGATGATCCACAACGGTGAAATCTACAATCATCAGGAATTGCGTTCGACGGTATTGAAACACCACGAATTCCGTTCTAAGTCAGATTCAGAAGTCATCGTTCACCTTTACGAAGAATTCGGATACGATTTTGTCCATATGCTCGACGGGGATTTCGCTTTCGTTGTTATCGATGGTGACGATTTTATAGCCGGTCGCGATCCAATGGGAGTGAAGCCGCTTTATTATGGGATAGACGAACGCGGAAGAACCTGGTTCGCATCTGAAATGAAACCGTTGGCCGATCAATGTAAAACCTTTTCGACATTTCCTCCGGGACATTATTACACCCCGAAAACCGGATTTGTCAAATATTATAAGCCTGAATACGAAGACCATGCTAAAGCGGTGAGTAAGCTCGATATGGATCTTCTCAGGCAAAAACTAACGGATTCCGTCCGGAAACGTTTAATGAGCGATGTGCCTATTGGTGTGTTGCTTTCCGGCGGACTCGATTCTTCACTGACATCGGCGATTGCCGCACGTGAACTAAAAGACAGTGGTAAAAAGCTTCATTCGTTTTCGATAGGATTAGATCCGACTGCGCCTGATGCCATCGCTGCAAGAAAAGTCGCGGAATTCCTCGGAACAGAACATGAAGAAGTCCATTTTACGATTGAACAGGGAATTGAAATCCTTGACAAACTGATCTGGCATCTGGAAACCTATGATGTGACTTCGGTCCGGGCAAGTACACCAATGTATTTCCTGTCCAAGGCGATTACAGATAAAGGCATCAAAGTTGTCCTTTCGGGTGAAGGAGCCGATGAGGTTTTCGGTGGCTATCTGTACTTCAGGAATGCTCCGTCAACAGAAGATTTCCAAAAAGAAACCATCGAACGCGTACAAAAACTGTTTACCGCAGATTTACTCCGCGCCGATAAATCCACAATGGCGCACGGACTTGAAGCCCGTGTTCCGTTCCTTGACACACAATTCCTCGACGTCGCCATGACGATTGAAGCTGAGCAGAAGCAGCCAAAAACCTATGACGGCGTCGAAAAGTATATTTTGAGAAAAGCGTTCGATACACCAAATGACCCGTATTTGCCGTCTGAAGTTCTATGGCGACAGAAAGAGCAGTTTTCTGACGGTGTCGGTTACAGCTGGATTGATACGCTGATCGAATATTGCTCGTCCCAGGTAACCGATGGGCAAATGGAAAAGGCAGAAGAGCGTTTTCCGTACAACACGCCGCTTACCAAAGAGGCGTATTATTACCGCGATATTTTCCATAAGCATTATCCGCAAAAAAGCGCTGCCCAAACGGTGCGCAAGTGGATCCCGAAATGGCAGGATAACCAAGATCCAAGCGGACGAGCAAACGCCGCCCACGTCCAGGCCGATGTTGAAATTGCAAAATCCAATAGTATCGTATAGTTGTTTAGTTGGTTTGTTATATAGTTGTTTGTATTTTTTTTTGAAGCGCCGGGTTTGTAGTTATCCCGGCGTTTTTTTTTGTGAACGGCTAAGTCAGTTCCGTCGATGGCTACGAAGCAGTCTTTTGCTCCCGGTTGAAATTTTTCTCGTCGGTCACGTAGCGCTGCTACGCTACTAGCTTCGCTCAGTTCGGCCAAAGCCTCGGGTCTTCGCAAAACTCCAACCGGAAACAAAATCCTGGCTTCTCGCGCGCCACCGGAACTGGCTTCACCGTTCTGGCCACGATTGTGGCTTTAGTAGATCTGTGATGTCATTCCGTCAGATAGACTTTCTTTTTAGAATTTAGCCGTGTCGTAATGTTTTTTATGGCGGCAGGTTCCCGCTGTTGCTCATAGTCCTCGTTTTAAATCGCGGTTTTTATAGTCTTGAGGCGAGCTTCTTTTAGTCGCTGCCTCAATCCTTAAAAGCCAGCATTTTAAAACTGCGGGCTAACCGCTGCCATCGGGGCCGCATGCGTCTTCGGTCGCAACTGATGTATTAACTTTAACCTTCAGCTTTTAACAAATGGTGCAGAAAAAATGTACCATAGTCAAATTGACTTTCCTTATTTTAAACCTTCCAGGTCTTTAAGACCTGGAAGGTTTATAAAACCCCGAAGGTCTCAAAGACCCGGCAGGTTTTTAAATTTACACTGTAGCCGTGATGAAGACCACATCGGATCGACTCTCAATCCAATATTCTATCTTAGCTAAAAAAATCCGTTGGCGCTTACTTTATCTTATCGTTTTTTCGACCTGCCGCTAAAACACCCTTTTACTATTTCACGCTATACCGTCGAAATCCAGCAAACTGTTATCGCCATAATCTCTGATGGAGAAATGTCAGGTTATGGAGAAGCCACTGCAAACCCATATTACCACAGCACCCGAGAGCGAATCGGCAACGCCATTGAAAAACTAAAGCCATTAGTTTCGAAAGCCGGAAATCTTCATCCATCTGAACTCTGGCCCAAATTAGAGGGTGAAATCCCCGAAGATTATTTTGCCCTTTGTGCCGTCGATGTCGCCTATTGGGATTACTATTCGCGAAAACAAAAAAAGCGGCTTCGAGATTTGCTTTCAGACGGAACAGGAAATACGCCTTTAACTTCCTATACTATCGGAATAGATACATTGCCGGAAATGAAGCGAAAAGTACTCGAAATGCCTTGGCCGTTATACAAAGTCAAACTCGGAAGACCGAACGACATGGAGATGGTGCGTGAATTACGTTCCATAACCGATTCGACCTTTCGTATTGATGCCAATGCTTCGTGGACAAAAGATCAGGCGTTGGAAAACTCGAAGATGCTTGCCGGAATGAATGTGGAATTCATAGAACAGCCTTTGTCAGCGTCAGATGTTGACGGCATGAAGCGTCTGAAAAAATATTCCCCATTGCCTCTTGTCGCAGATGAAAGTTGCCAGACCGAACAAGATGTTCTTTTATGCGCCGACCAATTCCATGGCATTAACATCAAACTCATGAAGTGCGGAGGAATTACCCCGGCTTTACGAATGATTGATCAGGCCCGTGAACTCGGTTTGAAAGTTATGGCAGGTTGCATGACAGAATCGACTATCGGGATTTCTGCGCTATGTCAGCTTGCCGGCCTTTTGGATTATATCGATGCCGATGGCGCATTGTTGCTTGCTTCTGACATTGCTGTCGGAGTATCGTTTTCCGACGGTAAAATTATCTTCAGCGAAAACGATGGAACTGGGGCTGAGTCCATAGGTTTTTAATCAACAAAATGTTGATAACTTAACCTTCAAATCTATATTTAAAGCCGCATTAACGCTGCTATTTCGCTATATTTGCGCGTACGTCAAAAAAGGCGTTTTTAGGACCAAAAATTTATGAGCGAAGAAGTTAAGAAAAACAACTATTCAGCAGACAGTATTCAGGCATTAGAAGGAATGGAGCACGTAAGGATGCGTCCTTCCATGTATATAGGCGACGTCGGCGTGCGCGGATTGCACCATTTGGTGTATGAGGTAGTCGACAACTCCATTGACGAGGCGATGGGTGGGCACTGCGACACCATCTCTGTAACCATTAACGAAGACGGATCTGTTACTGTAGAAGACAACGGGCGCGGTATTCCTGTCGACATGCATAAAAAAGAAGGCGTTTCTGCCCTTGAGGTTGTAATGACCAAAATTGGTGCGGGAGGTAAGTTCGACAAGGATTCGTACAAGGTTTCGGGCGGATTGCACGGCGTTGGGGTTTCTGTAGTAAATGCACTTTCGGAACACATGAAATCTGTCGTTTTCCGCGAAGGAAAAATCTACGAACAGGAATACGAACGCGGAAAGGCGCTTTATCCGGTAAAACAAATCGGGACGACTGAAAAACGCGGTACGCAACAGACTTTCTTTCCGGATACACAGATATTTACACAGACTATAGAATTCTCATATGACACGCTTGCGGCCCGTATGCGTGAATTGTCTTTCCTGAACAAAGGCGTGACGATTAATTTCATGGACAAACGGGAAGTCGATGAAAAAGGTGAATTCAAGGCTGAGACATTCTTCTCGAACGAAGGTTTGAAGGAATATATCCGTTACCTCGATGGAAACCGCGAGCCGATCATCACACACGTGATCAGCATGGATCATGAAAAAGGAGAGATTCCGGTTGAAGTGGCGCTGATTTATAATACGAGTTATTCAGAGAATATTTTCTCTTACGTAAACAATATCAACACACATGAAGGAGGGACGCACTTGCAGGGTTTCAGGACCGGTTTGACGCGTACGCTGAAGAAATATGCAGACGCATCTGGCCTTCTGGATAAATTGAAGTTCGAAATTGCCGGAGACGATTTCCGTGAAGGACTTACGGCAATTGTATCGGTCAAGGTCGCTGAGCCTCAGTTTGAAGGGCAGACGAAAACCAAGCTTGGAAACCGCGAGGTAGTTTCTCCGGTAAGCCAGGCGGTTTCAGAAATGCTTGAGAACTATCTTGAAGAGAATCCAAACGACGCGAAAATCATCGTGCAAAAAGTAATCCTTGCTGCCCAGGCACGTCACGCTGCTAAAAAAGCACGAGAGATGGTCCAGCGGAAGTCTGTTATGGGTGGAGGCGGATTGCCGGGTAAATTATCCGATTGTTCCGAACAGGATCCGGAAAAATGCGAGATTTTCTTTGTCGAGGGTGACTCGGCGGGCGGAACGGCAAAACAAGGCCGTGACCGTGCGTTCCAGGCGATCATGCCGTTGCGGGGTAAAATCCTCAATGTTGAAAAAGCCATGCACCACAAGGTTTTTGAAAACGAAGAAATCCGAAACATCTTTACGGCTCTTGGCGTAACAGTCGGAACCGCCGAAGACAGCAAAGCATTGAACCTCGAAAAGTTACGCTACCATAAAGTAATCATCATGTGTGATGCCGATGTCGATGGAAGTCACATTGCCACATTGATTCTGACTTTCTTCTTTCGTTTTATGAAGGAACTGATCGAAGAAGGTCACGTGTATATCGCAGCACCTCCTTTGTACCTTGTTAAAAAAGGAAACAAAAAAGAATATGCATGGAACGACGATCAACGCGACCTTGCCAACGAAAGAATGGGTGGTGGTGCAAACGTCCAGCGCTATAAAGGTTTGGGTGAAATGAACGCCGAACAGCTTTGGGAAACAACCATGGATCCGTCAAGCCGCACGCTTCGCCTGATTTCGATCGACAGCCTTGCTGAAGCAGACAGGATTTTCTCGATGCTTATGGGAGACGAAGTTCCGCCGCGCCGGGAGTTTATTGAGAAGAATGCGGCATATGCGAAGATTGATGCGTAAATAAGTTCAAAAGTTCGTAGTTCGGAAGATCGGAAGAAATTGCAAACTTGAGTCATCTTCCGATCTTCCGAACCAAGAACTTCCGAACTAACAAATAAATAAAATCAAATCAACAATAAAATGAAAGTAACCATAGTAGGTGCCGGAAACGTAGGCGCAACCTGTGCCGATGTAATTTCTTACCGCGGAATAGCTTCTGAAGTTGTCCTGTTGGATATCAGGGAAGGTTTTGCCGAAGGTAAGGCGATGGACATCAGCCAATGTGCGACGAATACTGGTTTCAACACCAAAGTGAGCGGTGTGACCAACGATTACTCAAAAACGGCCGGGAGCGATGTAGTCGTAATTACATCCGGGATTCCGAGAAAGCCTGGAATGACACGTGAAGAACTGATTGGCATCAATGCGGGAATCGTGAAATCGGTAGCCGATAACGTGCTTCAGCATTCGCCTGACGCTCTCATCGTGGTGGTTTCAAACCCGATGGACACGATGACATACCTGACACTCAAAGCTACGGGATTGCCTAAGAACCGTATCATTGGAATGGGTGGCGCTTTGGATAGCTCGCGTTTCAAATATTACCTGTCGAAAGCATTGGACAAACCATCCAACGATGTATCTGCCATGGTTATTGGCGGTCACGGGGATACGACTATGATTCCGTTGACCAGACTGGCTTCTTATAATGGTATTCCGGTTTCTGAATTCCTGTCGTCCGAACAACTGGCTAAAGTCGCTGCAGATACTATGGTTGGAGGAGCGACGCTTACGGGCTTACTTGGAACTTCAGCCTGGTATGCGCCCGGAGCTTCGGTTGCTTACCTTGTCGATTCTATTTTGAACGACCAGAAAAAGATGATCGCCTGTTCGGTTTTCCTTGAAGGAGAATATGGGCAAAGCGACATTTGCATTGGCGTTCCTTGTATCATTGGAAAGAACGGTATCGAACAAATCCTCGACATCAACCTTGATGAAAACGAGAAGGCTTTATTTGCAAAAAGTGCCGATGCAGTCCGGAACATGAACCAGGATTTAAAATCGGTATTGGCCTAAACGACATAACATACATAATTATAAAGACTGCTGGAAATGCAGTCTTTTTTTCGATTAAAACGCAAATAAATTGGTTTATGATTCCCATAATTATATATTTGCACGTTTTAAAAAATCGGGACCTTTCAAGATGTGTGCAAGCATTGTGATTATCAATTTGTTAGCGCTCCTGATCCAGACCAAAAGACAACTAATTTCAGAATAATTAATTTTTAGAGTAATGCAGAATAGAGGACTTGTCAAGTTTTTTGCAATCTTATTTGCGCTGGTAAGCATTTATCAGTTAATGTTCACATTCGTCGCTGACGGCGTGGAGAAAAATGCCAAGGAATTCGCGAAAGGGGATTCGGAAAAAGAAGTGAAATACCTTGATTCCATTGGCAAAAAAGAAGTGCTGAACCTTGGCTTTACCCAATTCACCTACAACGAGGTGAAGGACAAGAAAATCAATAAGGGACTTGACCTGGAAGGTGGTATCAACGTAATCCTTGAGATTTCGGTACATGATATTTTGAAAGGTCTTGCCAACGACTCTAAAAATCCTGTTTTCAATAAATCTCTTGACGATGCCAAAAGTGATCGCAGAGGTAACGAAGATTATCTGGATGCTTTCTTTGAAGCATTTGAAAAAAATTCAAATGGTACACTAAAGCTCGCTTCACCTGAGGTTTTCTCTAATAAAATCATGGGTGACGAGGTCAACTTCAAAATGTCGGATAACGATGTTAAAAAAGTAATCCGCAAAAAAGTCGACGAATCTATCGGAAGTGCCTTTGAAGTATTGCGTAAGCGTATCGATAAGTTCGGTGTGACCCAGCCTAACATCCAGCGTCTCGGAAGCTCAGGTCGTATCCTTGTGGAATTGCCGGGGGCTAAAGATGTGGACCGTATCAAGGCATTGTTGTCAAGTACGGCCCAGCTTGAATTCTGGGAGACTTATAAAATCGAAGAAGTAGGCCAGTTCCTTCAGGCTGCCAATGAAGCGTTGAAGAAAACAGAAAAAGCAAACCAGGCTACTCCGCAAGTGGCCGAAACCAAAACAACCGGAATTGACACGTTGCTTACCGGAAAAACTAAGGATTCTGTTACCGATGCCTCTAAAAAAGACCTTGGGCCATTGTTCTCCAAAATTATTTCTGGTGGCGGCGGACCGGTTCTCGCGATCGTTTCTCCTGAAGATGCCAAAACAATCAGTGGTTATTTGAATCGCAGCGATATTCGTGCGTTGCTTCCTGCTGAAATGAGCCATGCCAAATTCGTTTTTGGGAAACCGGTTATTTCAAAAGATCCGAAGCAGAAGGGTGCTGAAACCGTAGAGATGTACGCCCTTAAAGGAAATCGTGCCGGAAAAGCAGCTATGAGCGGAGGTGTTGTTACCGATGCCACCGATACATTCGACCAAATGGGCAAGCCAGCGGTTTCCATGCAAATGAACGGAGCCGGTGCCAAACAGTGGGAAGAACTTACAGGAAAAGCTTATACAGAAAAAGGATACATTGCCATTGTTCTTGACGATGTTGTTTATTCTGCTCCGGGTGTAACCAGCGGACCTATCGCAGGTGGGCGCTCCGAAATATCCGGAAACTTTGACGTTACCGAAACAAAAGACTTAGCCAACGTATTGCGTGCGGGTAAACTTCCTGCTGCTGCCGAGATTGTGCAGTCTGAAGTTGTCGGGCCGTCTTTGGGTCAGGAAGCTATTGACAACGGAACAACTTCGGCTCTTGTTGGATTACTCATCGTTTGTCTCTGGATGGTGGTTTACTACGGAAAAGCAGGTTGGTTTGCCAACGCTGCGCTTGCCGTGAACCTGTTGTTCCTTTTCGGAATCCTTGCAAGCATTGGTGCGGTATTGACATTGCCGGGTATCGCAGGTATCGTATTGACTATGGGTACTGCGGTAGATGCGAACATCATTATCTATGAAAGAGCTAAGGAAGAATTGCGTCACGGCGTTACATTGCCGGAAGCGATCAAAGCGTCTTTCGGATGGAAAGGAGCCATGCGTTCCATCATCGATGCTAACGTAACCCACGTGTTGACCGGTGCCATCCTTTTGATTTTCGGAACTGGCCCTATCCAGGGATTCGCGACTACATTGCTGATTGGTATCATAACATCATTGTTTACATCTATCTTCATCACAAGAATGTTGCTTGACTGGAGTGTTAACAGAGGTGATAAACTGCAATTCGTTACCGGATTCTCTAAAAACTTCTTTACCAATTTCCATTTCGATTTCCTTAAAGTGAAAAAATGGACCTACGGATTTTCTGCATTGGTAACCATCGTAAGTATCATTTCGCTTTCGACACATGGTTTGAACCCGGGTGTTGACTTTGCGGGTGGACGTACATTCCAGGTTCGTTTTGAGCAGCCGGTGGATGCTGATGCGGTTCGTGAAGAATTGGTGAAAGTTTTCGGAAGTGCCGAAGCGAAGAAATTCGGAGAAGACAACCAGCTTAAGATCGTTACCAAATACGAAGTTGAAAAACACGGATTAGAAGTCGATAAAAAAGTGAACGAAATGTTATTCGGTGCGCTTAAAAAGCATTTCAAACCCGATATGACGTATGAAAAATTCGTTAACATATACGACGGTAAGCAAGCCGGAATTCTTAATGCTTATAAAGTAACGCCAACCGTTGCAGAAGATATCAAGACCAATTCGTATTGGGCCGTTTTAGGGGCTATGTTGGTCGTGGCATTGTATCTTGTGATTTCATTCCGCAAATGGCAATATAGCCTTGGTGCTCTTGCGGCCGTTGCGCACGACGTAATCTTTGTATTGGGTATTTACTCTTTGCTTTGGAAATATATGCCTTTCGGGATGGAAATCGACCAGCACTTCATCGCGGCTATCCTTACGGTAATCGGATACTCCATGAACGATACGGTAATCGTATTCGACAGGGTTCGTGAATTCCTTGGAGGTAAAGAAAAAGGTACGTTCAACGATA
The DNA here is from genome assembly GCF_012911565.1 of Flavobacterium silvaticum. Classification (GTDB taxonomy): domain Bacteria; phylum Bacteroidota; class Bacteroidia; order Flavobacteriales; family Flavobacteriaceae; genus Flavobacterium; species Flavobacterium silvaticum. Next base: position 50,159 of record NZ_JAAMPU010000094.1, read on the forward strand.
TCGTTAACAAATCCATCAACTCGACCATGTCACGTACCATCAACACGTCGTTGACCATGATCCTTGTGTTGACCATCATGTTCATATTCGGTGGGGAATCTATCCGCGGATTTATCTTCGCGATGCTGATAGGTATTATCGTAGGAACCTATTCATCGTTGTTCATCGCAACACCGGTATTGTGTGATACCATTCCGGACAGCGAACACAAACGCATCGAGGAAGAGCACAATAAAGCTTAATCTTTACGATTTCAATAATTAAACCCGCAGATATTATCTGCGGGTTTTTTGTTTGGTATAAGTTCAGGATAATTTTTACACGGTGTCTGGTTTACTGTCAGCCTTGCTTGTTATTAAAGTTGTAATTAAAGCGTCATTGCGGAATCTTTTCGTATTTCTATAGAGAATTTTTCAGTCCAAAAGAAAAGGCCGCCATTGGCAGCCTTATTTCTATTTTAGATTTATCCGAAATGTATTTAGTGACGTCGGAGTTTTTATGCTACAATCCGTGGGTAAAATACGGTGCACATCATGCCTTGGCTCGCTTTTTCTGAATGAGGGCAAAGCGGTGTCTGGAATTTTGAGCATTTCAAACAATCTGTTTCCCTGTTAAGTACCGCACGGAACTCATAAGCGCCGCAGGCTTGGGTTTCAGCTGTAATCACTTCGTGTACGTTACAAAGTTGTCCTTTGATATGGTGGTCGCAATTACCACAACAATTTGCCAGTTTAATATCCATAACAATACTTATTTTGAAGTTGCACTTCTGGTTAATTTTTCAATACATTCAAAATTACACAGAACAATTGTTAGAAAAATTCTAAATAGCTGCTTTACAGTAATTTGAAAATAGAATGATTAAAAATAGAGTTGCAAATTATTATGAGTCACAGATTTAAAATAATAGATCCAATGTCTGAAACTGTATAAAAACATAAAAGCCCGCTATGAAACGGGCTTTGCTTTTACATCTGTTTTTTAGATTATAACTTTTCCGGAACTGGCTTCTGAGCGAGGAATATCAGTATGAAACCGGCAATTATAAAAGGGATGCTTAACCATTGGCCTGTCGAGAAAACACCCAAAGCACTTTCAAATCCGCCCTGGCTTTCTTTTACAAATTCCACAATAAATCGCACCGACCATAAAAGCACGAGGAAAACGCCAAAAATCAATCCGGTTTTTAAGCGGGCATCGGTCTTCCAATACATATACATCAAAATTGCAAAAACGAATATGTATCCGAACGCTTCGTATAATTGGGTTGGATGTTTTGCAGGTACTTCGGCAAGCAGATTGGCGAATTTCGGGTCGTGAACAATTGCGGCGTATGCTTCATTTGTGTTTTTAATTCCGGTTCTCAGTACGGCTTCCTTGTGGCTGAACTCGTCTTTTACGAAACGGATGCCAAAAGCCGAATCTGTCGTGTGTCCGATAATTTCAGAATTGAAAAAGTTACCCAATCGTACAAAAATACCCCCGCAGGCAACAGGTAGCGCGACCCTGTCCAAAACCCAAAGCAACGAACGATGGATTACTTTTTTGCTGTAAAAATACATGGTTACGATAACCGCTATAGCTGCACCGTGACTCGCTAGACCCTGAAAACCGGTAAATTCAAAGTCCGGATCAAAACGGAATGGCAGAAGTATTTCGGAAAGATGGTTTCGGTAATATTCCCAATCATAAAAGAAAACATGCCCCAGACGCGCACCAAGCAGTGTGGCTAAAACCGTCCAGATAAATAAGGTGTCCAGTTTTTCAAGTGGTTCGCCCTCTCTCTCAAATATTTTTTTCGTGATAAACCAACCGAGGCCAAAAGCGATTACAAACATCAGGCTGTAATAGCGGACCATAAAAAAACCAAGGTCCAGGCCTTCGCTGGGATTCCAGATGATGGCAAGTGGGTGCGTCATGTAGTTTAGTTTAATGCGAGCGGTAAAAATAAGTAAATTAGGGTAAACCGTTTTGGTTTAAGAGAAATTTGGCAAGTTCAACTCTAATGAGTTTTAAAACGCTATTTGCGTTGAAAATAAAAGCCTCAGGTAGCGTAATGAATATAAGGAATAGCTTATTCTTTTAGATTTTTCTCCGGAACCGGATCATAACCATGTCCGCCCCACGGATTACAGGAAAGGATTCTTTTGATTCCAAGATAGCTTCCGTAAAAAAGTCCATGAATTTCAAGGGCTTGTATAAAGTATGTGGAGCACGTGGGTTCGTAACGGCAGGAGGAAGGTAAAAAAGGGGAGATCCCCGCTTTATAAAAACGAATCAGTAAAACAAAAGGGGCGATAAGAATTCGTTTCATAAAAATAATTCAGGCCGAATAATCAACAAATCGGCAAACATCACATCAGCATCACGAAATACTAAAAGTAGTTCCTTCTTTTCCGTCTTTCAGCTGAATACCCAAGTCAAGCAATTGGTCGCGTATCTGGTCGCTCATGGCGAAATCTTTATTCGCACGCGCCTGGTTCCGCATCTGGATAAGCATATTGACAACGTTCTCCAGTTTTCCAAGCGTTCCCGAATCTCCTTTTTCTGTATCAAGGCCAAGAATATCGAATACGAAAGCGTTCATCAGTTTTATGAATTCTTCCAAATCCGAGGCATTCAGGCTTTCGCGTCCGTCGTTTATCAAATTGACAAAACGGACACCTTCGAACAATTGTGCAATCAGGATCGGACTGTTGAAATCGTCGTCCATGGCGTCATAGCAAGCCTTTTTCCACGAAGCAATATCGAGGGTCGATACATTTTTTCCGGCTTGAAGTTCACCAAGCAATGTAAGGGCTTCCATGAGTCGATTGTAGCCTTTTTCGGCAGCTACTATTGCATCGTCAGAAAAATCAAGAATGCTCCTGTAATGTGCCTGCATCATAAAAAAACGCGTCACCGATGCCGTGAATGCTTTACTCAATATGGTATTATCTCCGCTCAGAATTTCACCCGGCAAAATATTGTTGCCAGTAGACTTCGACATCTTTTTTCCGTTCAGCGTCAGCATATTGGCGTGCATCCAATAATTGACCGGAGGTTTTCCGGTTGCCGCTTCGTTCTGTGCGATTTCGCATTCATGGTGCGGAAACTTCAAATCCATTCCGCCTCCGTGTATGTCGAAATGCTCGCCCAGGTATTTGGTACTCATTGCCGTACATTCCAAATGCCAGCCCGGGAAACCGTCGCTCCACGGTGAAGGCCAGCGCATGATGTGGTGCGGATCCGCCTTTTTCCACAACGCAAAATCGGGTGCGTTCTTTTTATCCGATTGGCCATCGAGGTCGCGTGAATTGCTCAGCATATCGTCAATGTTGCGGCCGCTTAGCTGTCCGTAATGATATTTTTCATTGAACTTGACCACGTCAAAGTAGACCGATCCGTTAGATTCATAGGCGTAACCGGAATCAAGGATTTTCTGGACAATCTGGATCTGTTCGATAATGTGGCCAGTCGCCGTGGGTTCAATGCTTGGCGGAAGAAAGTTGAAGGCGCGTAGAATTTCATGGAAATCCACCGTATATCGCTGAACGATTTCCATCGGCTCAACCTTTTCGACACGGGCTTTTTTGGCAATTTTGTCTTCTCCGTCGTCCACATCGTCCACAATATGGCCCACATCTGTAATATTCCGCACATACCGAACCTTATAACCCAAATGGCGCAGGTATCGGTAAATCATATCGAACGACATAAACGTCCGCACGTTGCCCAAATGCACATTGCTGTACACCGTCGGGCCGCACACATACATACCCACATTACCCTCATGGATAGGGGTAAAGACCTCTTTTTCGCCAGACAGCGAATTATAAATTTTAAGTTCCTGGGTTTTGTAAAGCGGCATAGTGTCGGAGTTTAGAAGCTGTTTCCGGCTCCCGCTATTAGTCCTCGCAATCCAGTCGTTATTTTGTATATTTTCCAATGGCTTCCTTTGGTCGCCTTGCAAAAAAATCAAAATAATCGCCTGTCCCGCTGTGGGCTAACCGCTAAGATCCGGGCTAGGGCTGTCGGGCAAAAGTCGGGAATTCGGCCCGAAATTAAAAACGTGTTTCCAGTTTTATGTAATCGAGGAATTCGCGTTTGGTCTGTGCCTCTTTGAATTTCCCGCCGAACTCAGATGTTACCGTACTGCTTTCAATGTCCCTGATACCTCGGGAATTGACGCAAAGGTGTTTGGCATCCATCACGCAGGCGACATCTTCAGTGCCTAATGCAAGCTGTAATTCCTGTACGATCTGCATGGTCAGACGTTCCTGTACCTGAGGCCTTTTGGCAAAATGATCCACAATACGGTTGATTTTGGAAAGGCCAATCACATTACCATTAGAAATATAAGCTACATGAGCCCTGCCTATAATAGGTAGCAAATGATGTTCACAGGTAGAATAAACGGTGATGTTTTTTTCTACCAGCATCTCGCCGTATTTGTAGTTGTTGCTGAACGTGGAAGGGCTTGGCTTTTTTGCCGGGTTCAATCCGCCGAAAAGTTCCTTGACATACATTTTAGCCACGCGGTTCGGTGTTCCTTTTATGCTGTCATCAGTAAGATCCATGCCTAATGTCTGCAGGATACTCTCTACATGACCTTTGATTATTTCGATTTTTTTATCGTCTGGAAGCTCAAAAGCATCTTCGCGGGTAGGGTTTTGCGCGCGTTGATTGTTACTCATATGCGTAAGTGGGATATTGTTTATTTAACCCGCGCAAAGATAGGAATTCCGACTGATAATTGAACCCGGCATAATAACGGGATTAATTAAAAAATTAACTTAGTTATAATGTCAAATTATTGTAAATTTCGCCTCTTCAAATAAATTCCCATGTCATATAAAACATTATTTGCATCCATTCTATTTATAACCGGTAGCCTTTGTTTTGGGCAAACTTCAAATCCGTGTAATTTACAGTACAAAATCAAGGCAATAAATGGAGATGAAGCGTCCAATGCGCGCCGATCAGTAAAACTCGATTGGGATTTTACGGCTGCGCTGGCATCCGGCGCATCAGTCAAAATCGAAATCGTACCTGTAAAGGATTGTTGGGAAACAGATAATGCCACTCAGTTCCGTGAAACTGCTTTTTATCCCATCACTCAGGAAAATGCGGTTTCATCGGCGTCATACACCATAGCTAATTTCAGGACTAAATGCTTTAAGTGGCGCGTTGTACTGGACGTTGCAACTTGCCATGAAGAATCTGCCTGGACATTCCAATCCATCATACCAAATCGCCAATAACGTACTATGAGAAATTTCTATTTTTCTTTGATCGCTTGTTTTGCATTTTTTCCTGCGTTTTCGCAATGCTTTAACTGTGATAATTCTACTCCATTTTGTGGGGATGAAATAAACAACTCCATGGAATTCCCTAACTGTACGGGGTCAACGGGGCTTGGGGATGTAGGTTGTCTTGGTTCTACGCCAAATGGAACATGGTTTACCTTAAAAATAGACCAGTCAGGTAATCTCCAGTTCGATATTACCCAAACGTCTCAGCCCAACGGCAACGGAACAACGCTGGATGTAGATTTCATAGCCTTTGGCCCTTTCAGCCAGGATCCAAACGATCCGAACTTCCTTGCCAGTTTATGCGACGGCATAGATTACGATTGGTGCGACTCTTGTCCCAACAACACAACAAGTCCTAATTATTATCCTGATGGATTGGTTGTGGATTGTTCGTTCGATGCTTCATATACCGAAACATTGCACATCGACAATGCGCAGAACGGACAAATCTACATGGTATTGATTACGAATTATTCAGACGATCCGGGTTATATATCTTTCACACAGGAATCGGGTGCAGGTAGTACAGACTGTAATTATGTTTGTCCGCTAACGTTTATAGATCCGGGCTTTATATGTCCGGGATACGATGTAACCCTGGTAGCAGAATCTGATGCAGTCAACCCAACATTCCAATGGTATGATCCGGCAGGTAATGCCATTCCTGGGGCTACCACTAATCAACTTACTGTTTCTGTTCCGGGTATTTATACACTCGAGGCCAATGGAACCATAGCTACAGGTTCGGCTTGTAATAATACACAAACAGTAGAGGTTTTCACTTCTCCGCCACCTACGTACACAGCGCCAACTACATTGTTTGCGTGTAATGAGCCGGGGCCTGCCGTTTTTGATCTTACCTCAAATATTCCACCGGAATTGAATCCGAATACCGTGGCTTTTTACCACTCGGAACAAGATGCATTATATTTGTTCGATAATATTACAAATCCTACCACGTATCAGGGTGCCGATGGAGAGATAATCTGGATGTCCATCGAATCTGTAGGTAGCGGATGTATTTTTGCAGATTCCTTTCCTTTAGGATATTTCTGTGAGGAGGTACAGGCAGGAACTCCGGGAGATCTGACACTTTGTGCCGATGCTTCAATACCATCAAACGTGGCGTCTTTTGATTTAAGTGGTATCGATGCCCAGACATTAGGGGCAAATTCGGCAGCAGATTACCAACCAACCATCCATTTGAATTCAGGTGATGCAGATACCGGAGCCGCACCAATAGATCCTGCTGTTCTGTTTAGCGGTACAGATGGTCAGGTGTTGTGGGTTCGTCTTGAAAAGATAGCAGATCCTACCGTGTATTCTACAGCTTTCTTTACCCTTCACGTTAACCCGTTGCCAACAGGTACTATCAGTGCAAGTGCAACTTCTGTTTGTATTGGCGGAACGACTCCTCAGGTGACTTTTACGGCTACCACAGGAACGGCGCCATTTACCTTTACTTATACTGACGCTACTGGTCAACAGTCGCCTTCGGTAAGTGGTAATTCCCTGACTATAGATGTTCCTGCTTCTACAGCCGGACCTGTTACGGTTACATTTGACTCTATTGTAGATGCGAATGGCTGTTCACAACTTATAAATCAAAGTGTAAGCATAGATGTGCTTCCTTTGCCAGAGGCGACGATTACCTCTAACGTTGCCGGAATATGCCAAGGATCAAGCCCAATGACCGTAACGTTTACGGGTTCAAATGGAACTGGGCCATATTCATTTACCTATTCGGTGAACAACGGATCTCCTTTGGTTATGGATTCGACATATCCCACATATCCTAATTATGTTGTAGATACTTCTATAGTAGGTCCCGTTAATATTACCTTACTGGAAGTATCGGATGCCAATTGCTCAAATTTCCAAGGCGATATTCTAAATCTTGAAGTTTACTCTTTGCCATCTGCCTCAGCTACAGTAAGCGCCAGTCAGGTCTGTCAGGATGCGCCTCAACCAACGGTTACGTTTACTGCTGACCCTACTTTAGGAGAATCTCCTTATACGTTTAATTATACCCTTAACGGAGGAATCGTACAAGGCACGACGCTTGCTCCTGGAGAAAATATTTTCCAATTCGTAGTAAGCACAGCTTCTACCGGAACTTATGATGCTGAATTAATCAGCATTTCGGACGTCAACGGCTGCATCCGGCAGATCAACCAGACGGTGAGTGTGACTGTCGTGGGGGCACCTGTTATCCCTTCTTTCCCTGTGTTGCATGTCTGCGACGACAATAATGACG
>NZ_JAAMPU010000095.1 GCF_012911565.1 Flavobacterium silvaticum
TGGCATCGACAGCACAGACACTCACCGAAGAACCGGCCCCGAACGTATCGCCATCGGTATCCGCATAGAAAGGGAACGAAGCGTGTTTCGTGTTGTCGGCATCGTTGCAATCGGTGTTGTCGGTCACGTAACCTGCAGGCGAACCTGTACAGCTCGATTGGGAAACTGCGGTGTTACCGTAGGTGTCTCCGTCGGCATCGGCGTAGTAAGTGACATTGGCGTTACCATTACCATAGACTGCACTCACTACAGGAGTGTTTCCGGCCGGCGTTGATGTGATGGTGATATTTGCCGTGCGGTTCCCGCTGCCCGAAGGAGTGAAAGTTACCATGTAGGTCGCAGTTCCGTTAGTGGCAATTGATGTTGACGAAAGGTTGCTCACCACAAATTCACTATTGTTTGAAACAACCGATACATTCGTAGCCGATCCTCCCGTATTCGAAATAGTATAAGTGATTGCAGAGGCCGAAGCACCCACACATGCCGATCCATTATCCAATGATCCGGAGGTGACCGACAATTGAGGCGCAGCAGGAACCAATTCCCCTGAAGGTAAAATTACCGGCGTTCCGCTGAATCCTGAAAAATTGATTTTGGAAAGCTGGCCAGAGGTCAATCCGCCGACACCTACAAAAATTTTCCCGCCGGACGTATTGGATTGTCCGGCCGTACCGTTCCATCCGGTAATGGTCAGCGTAGATCCATTCCATGTTACACCGCTGCTGTTCGCAAAAGTGAGGGAATGATTTCCTGATCCCAATGCAATTACCGATGAAGCTGACAGATTCAAAGTTCCCAAAGTCTCGGAATTCCCTGATCCTGTATTTAAAGTACCTCCGTTCAAGGTCAGGCCCGCTGTATCATTGATTACGTTAGAAGATAGTAATTGCAGGATAGCACCTGCAGCCACTGAATAAGAAACGGAAGCCTGTGAACCTGAAACAGCAAGCGTACCATTGGAAATTGTCGTACTTCCCGTATAGGTATTTACACCGCTCAACGTCGAGGTCCCGGTTCCGCTTTTTGTAAGGCTATTCACTTTTACCGTAGCGGTTGAGTTTGCCAGTAATCCGTCCGAAATCACACCATCGAAAGTAACACTGGCATTTCCTCCACCTATTTCCACGCTACCTGTACTGGTGAGCGATCCATTTTTCCAATACATATTATTAGAGCTGCCACTGGACTGGTTCCATATCGCAAAACTCTGGATGTTACTACCTGACCCTGATGGAGAATTGGCCATCAACACATCGTAATTATATACTCCATTGGATGTATTTACTCCAATATTAAGTGTTTTGGCAGATGTAACCTTGAATGTAAAAGTCACATCCTGAGCCGGAGTGGCGTAACCAATCAATGAAGAAGCCGCCATAGGGAACCAGTTGCCATTCTTGTTGATCTGGAATTTTGCCCTTTGCGATGTGGAATAATTCGATACGGAACCATTGGCTGTACCGCCATTGAAAGAAATACCCGCAGAACTGTTATCGAAAAAGTTAGATGAATTGCCAACATAACAAGTTATCGAGAACTCATCGCCTACCTGCAAAGCACGTGCAGAAGCAGAACCCGTACCGCCGATGTTAAAGGTCTGGAATAAAGCTACTCCCGGATCGCCTATGTACGGTGACCCGTTTCCGTTAGCATATGTCCCGATTTCCGTCCCATTGTTGTTGAAAGCACCGGCAAAGTAGCTGCCGTTCGTATTGACTGTTTGTGTCGCATTGAAATTTCCGGTCTGCATGGTGTAGTTCACCGTTTGGGCTATACCCGGCCAGCAACATGCAAGAAATAATAGAGGTAAAAGTTTTTTCATAAATCCGTTTGGTTAAATTGAATCCCAACTTTTGTAATTCCTTGTTTTAGAAATCACTATATGTTTCGGACAAACGAAAGTATATAATTATAGAGTTACGAAATCGATGTAGATTTCATTATTGCCAACTATAACGTTTGCGTGTTAATAAATTCTAAAAATGAATTCCTGAATTTGAGAATACCGCAGATATGGCAAATAAAAAAGGCCGCAATTTCTTGCAGCCTTTTTACTAGATATTGATATGTTACGCCTGACCTGTCGGACCAAAGTTCAACGGGATTGGCGCTTGCTCAAACTCGCGGATTTCACCGTGCGCCTGTTCAAACCTGTGGATATTTTCCCCTAATGCTTTCAACAACCTTTTGGCATGTTGAGGCGTAAGGATAATCCGTGATTTGACTTTGGCCTTTGGCGTTCCGGGCATGATGCACACGTAGTCCAAAACAAATTCAGAAGCCGAATGGTTGATGATGGCCAGATTGGAATAAATCCCTTCTGCCGTTGCTTCATCAAGCTCGATATTGATAGACCCTTGCTGAGGTTGATTGTTGTCAGCCATGACTATTAATAATTGTATTCTTCTTTGTTGGCCATCATTTCATTGTAGTCTTCTTTAGAACCTACAATGACCTGATCGTAATCACGCATACCTGTACCAGCCGGAATCCTGTGACCCACAATGACGTTCTCTTTCAAACCTTCAAGCGAATCGACTTTACCTGCAACCGCAGCTTCGTTCAATACTTTGGTGGTTTCCTGGAACGATGCAGCCGAGATGAACGACTTGGTCTGCAATGACGCTCTCGTAATACCCTGAAGTATTGGAGTAGCCGTAGCCGTGATGACATCGCGGGCAGAGACAAGGTTCTTATCGTTACGCTTCAGCAATGAATTCTCATCACGAAGTTCACGTGGAGTCACGATCTGACCTGGCTTAAGATTATCGGAATCACCTGCATCCTCGACCACCTTCATTCCGTAGAGCTTATCGTTTTCTACGATAAAGTCTTTGGTATGGATGAGTTGGTCTTCAAGGAACAGTGTATCTCCCGGATCCTGGACCTGTACTTTACGCATCATCTGACGGATGACAACCTCAAAGTGCTTGTCGTTGATCTTAACCCCTTGCAAACGGTAAACCTCCTGAATCTCGTTGACCAGATACTGTTGTACAGCAGATGGTCCCTGGATTCTGAGGATATCTTCCGGAGTGATCGCACCATCAGATAAAGGAAGGCCAGCTTTCACGAAGTCATTTTCCTGTACCAGAATCTGGTTAGACAATTTCACAAGGTATTTACGGACGTCACCGAATTTGGATTCGATCACGATCTCGCGGTTACCACGTTTGATTTTTCCGAAAGAAACGACACCGTCAATTTCAGATACCACAGCCGGGTTCGACGGGTTACGTGCTTCGAGAAGCTCCGTAATACGCGGAAGACCTCCGGTGATATCACCAGCTTTAGAGGAACGACGCGGGATTTTCACAAGGATTTTTCCAGCCTTGATCTTCTCTCCGTCCTCAACCATAAGGTGAGCGCCCACAGGAAGGTTGTACGAACGGATAAGCTCGTTGTCCTTACCGTAAATGTGGAGTGTCGGGATCAGTTTCTTGTTACGTCCTTCAGAGATTACTTTCTCCTGGAAACCAGTCTGCTCATCAATCTCAACCTGGAAAGTCTGTCCTTGCTCAAGATCTTCATAAGCGATTTTACCGGTAAATTCAGAAATGATAACCCCGTTATACGGATCCCATTTACAGATCACGGTTCCTTTATCGGCCACGTCACCATCTTTTACGAAGATGCTTGAACCGTAAGGGATGTTATGTGTATTCAATACGATACCGGTAGAAAGGTCGACCAACTTCAGTTCAGTTGAACGTGAGATTACGATATCGACGGTATTCCCCTCTGAATCCTCACCTTTAACCGTTTTAAGGTCTTCCATTTCGATACGCCCCTTGAACTTCGCTTCAATTCTGCTTTCTTCAGAAATGTTACCCGCCGTACCACCAACGTGGAACGTACGAAGTGTAAGCTGTGTTCCAGGCTCACCGATAGACTGTGCTGCGATTACACCGACAGCTTCACCTTTTTGGGTCATCTTGCCCGTTGCCAGGTTACGACCGTAACATTTGGCGCAGATTCCTTTGTAAGATTCGCAAGTCAATGGCGAACGGACTTCTACGGCTTCTACCGGAGATTCTTCGATCCTGCGCATCACCGCTTCGGTAATCTGGTCGCCACCGTGAACAAGGATTTCATTGTTCAACGGGTTGACGACATCCTGAAGTGCAACACGTCCGAGGATTCTTTCACCTAGCGTTTCAACGACTTCCTCGTTTTTCTTCAAGGCAGTCACTTCTACACCGCGCAAGGTTCCGCAATCTACTTCGTTTACGATGACATCTTGTGAAACGTCATGCAGACGACGTGTCAGGTAACCCGCATCGGCCGTTTTCAAAGCCGTATCCGCAAGTCCTTTACGTGCACCGTGCGTCGAGATGAAATATTCCAAAATCGAAAGACCTTCCTTAAAGTTGGAAAGGATCGGGTTTTCGATAATTTCACCACCACCAGCGGTCGATTTCTTCGGCTTGGCCATCAAACCACGCATACCTGTCAGCTGACGGATCTGTTCCTTAGAACCACGCGCCCCTGAATCAAGCATCATATACACCGAGTTGAAACCTTGCTGATCTTCGCGGATGTTCTTCATGGCAAGCTCTGTAAGCAAAGCATTGGTCGAAGTCCATACATCGATAACCTGGTTGTAACGCTCGTTGTTCGTGATAAGACCCATGTTATAGTTCATGGTAATACCTTCAACCTGCTCGTTGGCATCGGCAATGAGTTCTTCTTTTCTTTCCGGGATGATGATATCGCCCAAAGAGAACGACAGTCCGCCGCGGAAAGCGAAACGATAACCCATGTCTTTCATATTGTCAAGGAACGCAGCTGTAGTAGGAACGTCCGTTACGGCAAGGATTTTCCCGATGATGTCACGCAACGACTTCTTGGTCAATACCTCGTTGATATATCCTGCAGCTTCCGGAACTACTTCGTTAAAGAGGACACGGCCGGCAGTTGTCTGGATGATTTTCCAAACCAGTTCGCCTTCTTCGTTGAAATCTTTCGCACGGATTTTCACACGGGCGTTGAGTTCCAGTTTGCCTTCGTTTAGGGCGATGTTCACTTCTTCTGCAGAATAGAACACCAGGCCTTCACCAAGGATTTTGATATCGGCAGTAGACAAACGCTCTTTGGTCATGTAGTACAGACCCAAAACCATGTCCTGTGAAGGTACCGTGATTGGCGCACCGTTCGCAGGGTTCAGGATGTTGTGTGACGCAAGCATCAACAATTGAGCTTCAAGGATCGCTTCAGGGCCAAGTGGCAAGTGGACCGCCATCTGGTCACCATCGAAATCCGCGTTGAACGCCGTACAGACCAATGGGTGAAGCTGGATCGCTTTTCCTTCGATCAGTTTTGGCTGGAACGCCTGGATTCCCAAACGGTGCAAAGTTGGGGCACGGTTCAGGAGAACCGGGTGACCTTTGATCACGTTTTCCAGGATATCCCAAACTACAGGCTCTTTCTTGTCGATGATTTTCTTTGCAGATTTTACCGTCTTCACGATTCCGCGCTCGATAAGCTTACGGATAACGAACGGTTTGTATAGTTCTGCAGCCATGTCTTTGGGCAGACCGCATTCGTATAATTTTAGTTCCGGTCCAACGACGATAACCGAACGTGCCGAATAATCCACACGTTTTCCAAGCAGATTCTGACGGAAACGTCCTTGTTTTCCTTTCAATGAATCGGAAAGCGATTTGAGCGGACGGTTCGATTCTGTTTTTACGGCAGATGCCTTACGTGTATTATCGAACAATGAATCTACCGATTCCTGCAACATACGTTTTTCGTTACGAAGGATCACTTCCGGAGCTTTGATCTCCATCAGACGCTTCAAACGGTTGTTACGGATGATGACACGACGGTACAGGTCATTCAAATCTGAAGTCGCGAAACGGCCACCATCAAGCGGCACCAACGGACGCAATTCAGGCGGGATGACCGGAACCACTTTCATGATCATCCACTCCGGACGGTTCTCACGGTTTGCATTGGCATCACGGAAAGATTCCACAACCTGCAGGCGCTTCAACGCTTCTGTCTTACGTTGCTTAGACGTTTCGGTATTTGCCGAGTGACGCAATTCATAAGAAAGGGCATCAAGATCGGTACGGGCCAAAAGATCCATGATACACTCCGCTCCCATCTTGGCAATGAACTTGTTCGGATCATTGTCGTCAAGATATTGGTTTTCCTGTGGAAGGGTGTCAAGGATATTCAGGTATTCTTCTTCTGTAAGGAAGTCGAGACGGTTAAGTGTTTCCCCATCAGGATTTTTTGCGATACCTGCCTGGATCACCACATAACGCTCGTAATAGATGATCATATCCAGCTTCTTTGACGGAAGCCCAAGGATATAGCCAATTTTGTTCGGAAGCGAGCGGAAGTACCAGATATGAGCGATAGGCACCACAAGATTGATGTGCCCTACCCTGTCGCGACGTACTTTTTTCTCGGTCACTTCAACACCGCAACGATCACATACGATTCCTTTGTATCGGATGCGTTTGTATTTACCGCAGGCACATTCAAAATCCTTTACAGGCCCGAAGATACGCTCGCAGAACAACCCGTCACGCTCTGGTTTGTGCGTACGGTAATTGATCGTTTCAGGTTTCAGAACCTCCCCTCTTGATTCCGCAAGGATTGATTCCGGAGACGCCAACCCTATTGAGATCTTGTCAAATCTTTTGATTGGGTTTTTGTCTTTATTATTTCTGTTATTCATCATAGTCATACTAACTGATCTTTAAATGAAAGTTGTTGTTTTTAGTATTGAGATATCAGTATGAGTATTGAGTCATATCTCAGGACTCAATACCCACTACTCAATACTATTCTTCCAAACGGATATCAAGCCCCAAACCTTTCAGTTCGTGCATCAATACGTTGAATGATTCCGGCAAGCCTGGTTCCGGCATGGTTTCACCTTTTACGATAGCCTCGTAAGTTTTGGCGCGACCAATAACGTCATCTGATTTTACCGTAAGGATCTCGCGGAGTGTGCTCGAAGCTCCGTAAGCCTCAAGAGCCCAAACCTCCATTTCCCCGAAACGCTGTCCACCGAACTGCGCCTTACCACCAAGCGGTTGCTGTGTGATAAGAGAGTATGGCCCGATAGAACGCGCGTGCATCTTATCGTCAACCATGTGTCCGAGTTTCAGCATGTAGATCACACCTACTGTCGCCGGTTGGTGGAAACGCTCTCCGGTTCCTCCGTCGTACAGGTAGGTATGTCCGAATCTTGGGATTCCTGCTTCGTCCGTCAGTTCGTTGATCTGATCAAGCGTGGCTCCGTCGAAGATTGGTGTAGCATATTTTCTACCCAATTTTTTACCGGCCCATCCCAGAACGGTTTCGTAAATCTGCCCGATGTTCATACGAGATGGTACACCAAGCGGGTTCAATACGATATCCACAGGAGTTCCATCTTCAAGGAACGGCATGTCTTCTTCACGAACGATACGTGCCACGATACCTTTGTTACCGTGACGTCCAGCCATTTTATCACCAACCTTCAACTTACGTTTCTTGGCGATATACACTTTGGCAAGTTTCAGGATTCCAGCCGGCAATTCATCTCCAACGGTAATTGTGAATTTCTCACGTCTCAATGCACCTTGCAGGTCGTTCAGTTTGATCTTGTAATTGTGGATCAAATCGTTGACAAGCTTGTTCGTTTCGTCATCGGCAACCCACTGACCTTTTGAAAGGTGAGCGAAGTCTTCTACGGCGTGAAGCATCTTGAGCGTGTATTTCTTTCCTTTCGGAAGGACTTCTTCACCCAGATCGTTCATGACACCCTGAGATGTCTTACCGTTGATGATGTTGAACAATTTGTCGATCAGTTTGTCTTTAAGCTCGACGAATTTGACTTCGAACTCCATTTCCAGACTACCTAAATCGTCTTTATCTTTTGTACGCTTGCGCTTATCTTTCATAGCACGCGCGAACAATTTTTTATCAAGGACGACACCGTGAAGCGATGGAGAAGCTTTCAATGAAGCATCTTTCACGTCACCGGCTTTGTCACCGAAGATCGCACGAAGCAATTTTTCTTCCGGCGTAGGGTCAGATTCTCCTTTTGGAGTGATCTTACCAATAAGGATGTCGCCAGGTTTTACTTCTGCACCGATTCGGATCATACCGTTTTCATCGAGGTCTTTGGTAGCCTCTTCCGATACGTTCGGGATGTCGTTCGTCAATTCCTCGTTACCCAGTTTGGTATCGCGGACTTCGAGGGAATAATCGTCAACGTGGATTGATGTAAAAATATCGTCACGAACGACTTTCTCAGAAATCACGATTGCATCCTCGAAGTTGTACCCTTTCCATGGCATGAACGCCACCTGAAGGTTACGGCCAAGGGCAAGCTCACCGTTTTGGGTCGCATAACCTTCGCAAAGAACCTGTCCAAGCTTCACGCGGTCGCCTTTGCGGACAATCGGCTTCAGGTTGATCGACGTACTTTGGTTGGTCTTGCGGAATTTGATCAGGTTGTATGTTTTTTCATCCGGATCGAATGAAACCGAACGCTCCTCGTCAGTACGGTCGTATTTGATCGTAATGATGTTGGCATCTACATATTCGCAAACTCCGTCGCCTTCTGCATTGATCAATACACGGGAATCAGAAGCAACCTGTCTTTCCAGACCAGTTCCAACGATCGGGGCTTCAGGACGCAACAATGGCACGGCCTGACGCATCATGTTCGATCCCATCAACGCACGGTTCGCATCATCATGCTCCAAAAACGGAATCAGGGATGCGGAAATCGACGCAATCTGGTTCGGGGCAACGTCTGTATAATGGATTACCGTTGGCTCGACAACCGGGAAGTCACCTTCTTCACGTGCAATGACACGGTCAGCTGTGATTTTTCCATCTTCATTCATATCGATGTTTGCCTGCGCAATCAGTTTTCCTTCTTCTTCCTCTGCAGAAAGATAAATCGGCTCTGCCTTCAAATCTACTTTACCATCCGTAACCACACGGTAAGGCGTTTCGATGAAGCCCATTCCGTTCACTTTGGCATACACACCAAGCGAGGAAATAAGACCGATGTTCGGACCTTCCGGAGTTTCGATAGGACACAAACGACCGTAGTGCGTGTAATGGACGTCACGAACCTCAAATCCTGCTCTTTCACGTGACAGACCGCCTGGTCCAAGTGCAGAAAGACGACGCTTGTGCGTGATCTCGGCAAGTGGATTCGTCTGGTCCATGAACTGAGAAAGCTGGTTGGTTCCGAAGAACGAGTTGATCACAGACGAAAGTGTTTTCGCGTTGATCAAATCGATCGGGGTAAATACCTCGTTGTCACGAACGTTCATACGCTCACGGATCGTCCTGGCCATACGGGCAAGACCGACACCGAACTGCTGTGACAATTGCTCACCGACAGTACGTACACGACGGTTTGACAAGTGGTCGATATCATCGATCTCTGCTTTAGAGTTGATGAGTTCGATCAGGTATTTGACTATGGTAATGATATCTTCTTTGGTCAAGACCTGCTTTTCCATTGGAATATCAAGGTTCAACTTTTTGTTCATCCGGTAACGACCGACTTCACCTAAGTTGTAACGCTGATCCGAGAAGAACAGCTTCTCGATGATGCCGCGTGCTGTTTCCTCATCAGGCGGTTCTGCGTTACGCAACTGGCGGTAGATGTGCTCGACGGCTTCTTTCTCCGAGTTTGTCGGGTCTTTCTGAAGCGTGTTGTGGATGATGGCGTAATCGGCCTGATTGTTATCTTCCTTGTGCAACAGGATAGATTTCACGTTGGCTTCGACGATTTCCTCGACATTGTCTTTATCCAGGATGGTGTCGCGGTCAAGGATGATTTCGTTACGCTCGATAGATACAACTTCTCCTGTATCTTCATCAACGAAATCTTCATGCCATGTATTCAGTACCCTTGCAGCCAACTTACGGCCGATGTACTTTTTAAGACCTGTCTTGGAAACTTTGATTTCCTCGGCAAGGTCGAATATTTCAAGGATGTCCTTGTCGCGTTCGAAACCGATGGCGCGGAACAAGGTAGTAACCGGTAATTTCTTTTTACGGTCGATATACGCATACATGACATTGTTGATGTCGGTAGCGAATTCGATCCATGATCCTTTGAACGGAATTACCCTTGCAGAGTATAATTTGGTTCCGTTGGCGTGGAAAGACTGGCCAAAGAAAACGCCAGGTGAACGGTGAAGCTGTGATACTACGACACGCTCGGCTCCGTTGATAACAAAGGTTCCGCTTGGCGTCATGTACGGAATAGTTCCTAAGTACACATCCTGTACGATCGTTTCAAAATCTTCATGCTCGGGATCTGTACAATACAGTTTCAAACGTGCTTTCAACGGCACACTGTAAGTCAGTCCTCTTTCGATACACTCCTGGATGCTGTAACGCGGTGGATCGACGAAATAGTCGAGGAACTCCAGTACAAACTGGTTGCGGGTATCAGTTATTGGAAAGTTTTCCATGAAGGTGTTGTACAGACCTTCGTTGCCTCTTTCATCAGACTTGGTTTCCAACTGGAAGAAGTCTTTAAAAGATTTTACCTGAACATCGAGGAAATCCGGATAGGCCGGGATGTTTTTGGTGGAGGCAAAATTTAATCTTTCATTCTGATTTGTGATCATCAAATGGACAAAATTTTGATTAAAAAAAAGTAGTTTTTGTGTAAAACACTGCTTTTCTTTTTTAGGTCAGCACCTCTTTATAAATGAACCAAGCTCGCCCATTTTTTCTTCGTACTGACTAAAAGCTTTGGTATTGCTACCGGGTTGATAATAAAACGCTAAGAATTTTATTATACGAAAAATGGTTTAGGCCTTTGGGAGCATTTCCCAAGGCCTAAACCTAGCTTATTAAAAGCGGTTGGACTTATTTAAGCTCAACTACAGCTCCAGCCTCTTCCAAAGATTTTTTCAGGCCTTCAGCCTCATCTTTAGAAACAGCTTCTTTCACGTTTGATGGAGCAGCGTCAACCAAATCTTTAGCTTCTTTCAATCCAAGACCTGTAAGTTCTTTTACAGCTTTAACTACAGCAAGTTTAGAAGCACCAGCATCTTTCAATACTACAGTGAATTCTGTTTGCTCTTCAGCAGCGGCTACTTCACCACCACCAGCAGCTGGACCAGCAACTACAGCAGCAGCTGCAGGCTCGATTCCGTACTCGTCTTTAAGGATTGTTGCAAGCTCGTTAACTTCTTTTACTGTAAGGTTAACCAGTTGTTCTGCGAATTGTTTCAAATCTGCCATTTTTTCTCGATTTAAATAATTTGTAATGAAATATAATTGGTACTAGTGCGCGATTTTCGCTTGCCTGATTTATTTCTCAGACAGGGTTTTAAGGATTCCGGCAATCTTGCCACCACCCGATTTAAGGGCAGAAACAACATTTTTAGCAGGAGATTGAAGTAACCCGATGATTTCACCGATAACTTCTTCCTTAGATTTAAGGGCGATCAGTGCATCCAGCTGATTGTCTCCGATAAAAATAGCCTGGTGGATGAAAGCACCTTTGAGCAACGGCTTATCAGATTTCTTGCGGAATTCCTTGATTACTTTGGCAGGAGCGTTTCCGTTCTCTGCGATCATGATGGCTGAGTTCCCGGCAAGGATTGTCGGCAAATCGCCATAATCATTGTCAGAAGCTTCCATCGCCTTCTCAAGCAGGGTATTCTTCACTACGTTCAAAGTGATACCCGCTTTAAAGCAAGTTCTTCTAAGGTTAGAAGTCGCTTCTGCGTCAAGTCCGGAAATGTCTGTCAGGTATACAACATTCGTTCCGGCCAACTGTGCAGTCAAGTCTTCAATAACCTGTGATTTTTCTTGTCTAGTCATGATTAAAAAACTTTACTGATTATACAGCTTTGGAATCCAAAGGAATCGCAGGACTCATTGTACTTGACAAGTGGATTCCTTTGATGTATTGTCCTTTGGCCGCAGTCGGCTTCAGTTTGATTAGTGTTTGGATTATTTCGTGGGCGTTTTCAGCGATCTTGTCAGCGTCGAAAGAAATTCTTCCGATACCGGCATGAACGATACCTGTTTTGTCCACTTTAAAGTCGATCTTACCTGCTTTAACTTCGGCAACTGCCTTCGCTACATCCATGGTAACCGTTCCTGTCTTAGGGTTCGGCATCAATCCGCGAGGACCAAGAATACGACCCAAAGGACCTAGTTTACCCATAACGGCAGGTACAGTGATGATCACATCGATATCAGTCCAACCGTCTTTGATTTTTTGCAGATAATCATCAAGACCAACGTGGTCAGCACCTGCAGCTTTCGCTTCAGCTTCCTTATCCGGAGTGACCAATGCAAGGACGCGAACGTCTTTACCTGTTCCGTGTGGAAGTGTTACAACACCACGTACCATTTGGTTCGCTTTACGAGGATCTACTCCAAGACGTACAGCGATATCCACAGACTCATCGAATTTTGCAGAAGCGATCTGTTTGATCAGGCTGGATGCATCTTTCAGAGAGTACAGTTTGTTTTTTTCGATTTTCGAAGCAGCTTCTTTTTGCTTCTTTGTCAATTTTGCCATGTCTTTTTCCTGAATTAGAACGGAGCAGTCCCGCTTACGGTTATACCCATTGACCTTGCAGTACCTGCGACCATGCTCATTGCTTTTTCGATGGTAAAGGCATTCAAATCTGCCATTTTATCATCGGCGATAGCCCTGATTTGATCCCAAGTGACGCTAGCCACTTTTTTACGGTTAGGTTCACCTGATCCGCCTTTCAGCTTAGCAGCATCCATCAATTGTACGGCTGCCGGAGGAGTTTTCACGACAAAATCAAACGATTTGTCTTTATACACGGTAATCTGTACCGGTAAAATCTTGCCGGGTTTATCCTGTGTTCTGGCATTGAACTGCTTACAGAACTCCATGATGTTAACCCCAGCAGCTCCCAAAGCAGGTCCAACCGGTGGCGACGGATTCGCAGCACCTCCCTTAACTTGTAGTTTAACTACTTTACTAACTTCTTTAGCCATTGTTTAAAAAATTTAGCACATCTATCAATTGGAAGCGATTGATGTGATTATATAAAATGTAACAAATTATACTTTTTCAACCTGCATGAAGCTAAGCTCCAGAGGTGTTTTACGTCCGAAGATCTTAACCATGACTTCGAGCTTGCGCTTGTCTTCATTAATCTTCTCGACTGTACCGTTGAACCCGTTGAAAGGCCCGTCGATAACTTTGATGGTTTCGCCGATGTTGAACGGAATGTTCGGACCATCTGCCTTAACAGATAATTCATCGACTTTACCAAGCATACGGTTAACTTCGGCAAGGCGCAAAGGCACGGGATCTCCGTTCTTTACTTCGCCAAGGAATCCAATAACTCCGGTGATGGATTTGATGATGTGGGGAATCTCACCAACAAGGTTTGCCTCAATCATCACGTATCCCGGAAAATACACACGGTCTTTGGTGACTTTTTTGCCGTCGCGTACCTGAACCACTTTTTCAGTCGGGACAAGAACCTGGGAAATATGATCACTCATACCCAACCGGTTGATCTCGGTTTCGATATAATTCTTGACCTTATTTTCCTGACCGCTAACCGCACGGACAACATACCATTTTTTCAAACTACTGTCTGTCATCGCGAATTTTTTATCCTTTTACCCAAGTGAAGAAACCTGCAAGAGCTTTGGAGAAAGTCTCATCGACACCCCAGGTAGCTAATGCGAAAACAACCGAGAATACAGCCACAACTATGGTGTATTTTTGAACCTCTGCCCATTCCGGCCAGGTCACGTTGTCACGCAACTCCCCAAATGCTTCGGATATATAATTAAAAACCTTCATTTGTACTTTATTTGCACGGGTGGAGAGATTCGAACTCCCATCAACGGTTTTGGAGACCGCTATTCTACCCTTGAACTACACCCGTTTGATAAAAACCAGCAGCACAAGGGCACCGCTGGTTTCTTATATAATTTAATCTAATTAGTCGAGGATCTCAGTAACCTGTCCTGCACCAACTGTACGTCCACCTTCACGGATAGCGAAACGAAGACCTACGCTCAAAGCGATTGGGCTCAACAAAGTAACTTCGATAGTCAAGTTATCACCTGGCATAACCATCTCAACTCCTGTAGGCAACTGGATAGTTCCGGTTACGTCAGTTGTACGAACGTAAAACTGCGGACGGTAGTTGTTGTGGAATGGCGTGTGACGACCACCTTCTTCTTTTTTCAAGATATAAACCTCAGCCTTGAACTTAGCGTGTGGCTTAACAGATCCTGGCTTAATGATAACCATACCGCGACGGATGTCAGCTTTATCGATACCACGCAACAAAAGACCTACGTTATCTCCAGCTTCTCCACGGTCAAGGATTTTACGGAACATCTCAACTCCAGTGATTGTAGAAGTCAATTTGTCAGCACCCATACCGATGATTTCAACCGGATCACCTGTGTTAGCTACACCAGTTTCGATACGTCCTGTAGCAACAGTACCACGACCTGTAATAGTAAACACGTCTTCAACCGGCATAAGGAAAGGCTTAGCGTTGTCACGTACTGGCTCTTCGATCCAGTTGTCAACAGCTTCCATTAGTTCAAGGATTTTAGGAACCCAGTTTGGATCAGCGTTCAATCCACCCAAAGCAGAACCCTGGATAACTGGTCCGTTATCTCCATCGTACTCATAGAAAGACAATAGGTCACGGATTTCCATTTCAACAAGCTCCAAAAGCTCAGCATCGTCAACCATGTCCACTTTGTTCATGAAGACAACGATTCTTGGAATACCAACCTGACGGCCCAAAAGGATGTGCTCGCGAGTCTGTGGCATTGGCCCGTCTGTTGCAGCAACAACAAGGATAGCACCGTCCATCTGGGCAGCACCTGTAACCATGTTCTTAACGTAATCCGCGTGACCTGGACAGTCAACGTGAGCGTAGTGACGGTTAGCTGTTTCGTATTCTACGTGTGAAGTATTGATAGTAATACCTCTTTCTTTTTCTTCCGGAGCGTTATCGATCTGGTCGAAAGATTTTGCAGCTGTCTTAGAAAAACCGGCTTCTGCCAATACCTTAGTGATAGCAGCAGTCAAGGTCGTTTTTCCGTGGTCAACGTGCCCAATCGTACCAATGTTAAGGTGCGGCTTGTTCCGGTTAAAATTCTCTTTTGCCATTTTACTTGATTTTAATCTTAGTTATATATTAGTGTTCAAATTCTCAAATTGAGCCAATGACGGGATTTGAACCCGTGACCTCTTCCTTACCAAGGAAGCACTCTACCCCTGAGCTACACCGGCAAGGTCATTTAAAATCCTAATTTTGAACCATAAACAAGTGGAAGCTGTTTAAGGTTCAAAAGTTAGAATCTGGCACTCCCGAAGGATTGCCATAAACTTCCGGCAGACACCGCAAGTTTATTTTATTTTAAGGTCCGTGGGAAAATGGTAGTTTTCACTTGAATTTATGTTTCCAAAGCACCTGAAAGACCCCGTCAATACCCTGCTTTTCAAATGCAAGACCGATGGGCAACTTTCAAGAGTTCACCGAAACCAAAATCGTTAACGACGGAACCTCATTAATTTTTGACCCTAGCACTGGCACAAACAAAGTCGCGACACGGCTTAAATCAAAAATTTTGTGGGGAGAGCAGGATTCGAACCTGCGAAGATTGCTCAACGGATTTACAGTCCGTCCTCGTTGGCCGCTTGAGTATCTCCCCTAACCTTTTTCATTACAATACCTTAAAGAACATTTGACAGTAAAAACTGACAGTAATTTTGCTCTTTTGAGCCGATAGAGGGACTCGAACCCACGACCTGCTGATTACAAATCAGCTGCTCTAGCCAGCTGAGCTACACCGGCATTATTCATAAAAAAAGCCCGCTATTTCTAACGGACTGCAAATGTATATCTTTTAATTTGGTATTCAAAACATTTTTCTGAAAAATTTTTCAGATGTGTGTTCTGATCTTTTCTTTGCGTTTGAGCAATAATCTTTCTATGGATTCAGCACATTGATCGGCAGCTTCCTCAAAGCTCTTACATTGTTTTTTGACTATGAATTCGTCACCCGGTACATGTATTTTCATTTCGACATTCTTATTTTCTTTCTCACTAATATTTTCAGCCTTGAGGTATACTTCCGCCGATACCACCCTGTCATAATATTTTTCCAGTTTGTCCACCCGTTCCTGGATGAAGTCTACGAGTTTGCCGTCGATAGTGAAATTCACCGCGTGCACATTAACTTTCATAATCACTTGTTTTAAATTAGTATTCCTGTGTTCCGCGATTCCGTGGGTGCGCATTGCCATAGACCTGTTTGAGTTCCGCAAGGCTGCTGTGGGTGTAAACCTGTGTTGATGCCAGGCTTGCATGACCGAGCAATTCCTTGACCGAATTCAAATCGGCACCATTGTTAAGCAAATGCGTCGCAAAGGAATGTCGCAGGATGTGCGGGCTCTTTTTTATCTTGCCCGACACACTACTAAAATAGCGATTAATCAATCGGTACACAAAGGAATCGGTCAATTTAACTCCTTTTATAGAAACAAAGAAAAATTCAGTATCGGTAATTTCTTCAAGTGCTTTTCTTTCAGAAAGATATGTACGGATCAAATCAGCCAACCCCGGAACCAAAGGCACAACACGCTCTTTATTCCTCTTCCCCAGCACCTTGCAGGTCATCGAGCCTAAATCTACATTAGCCAGTTTCAGCTGGATCAGCTCGCTTCGGCGCATTCCCGTGCCATAAAACAAATCAATGATCAATCTGTCCCGAAAACCTTCAAAACCATCCTTGAATTCAAGCGTAACTACTTCATCCATTTCAGTTTCCGAAAAAGGCAGCTGGATTTTTTTGGGAGACTTTAGCGATTTGTGTTTCGCCATCGGACTGACCGAAACAACACCAATCTTTTGAAGAAATTTATAGAACGCTTTAAGCGAAGACATCTTTCTGTTGACCGATAACAGTTGCAATCCACTTTCAACCAAGGCTACAATCCAGTTCCTGATTTCGCCGTAACTCGCTTCTTCCGGAACTGAAAGTCGGTCCATTTCCAGAAAAACACGAAACTCTTCCAAATCGGCCAAATAAGCCTTGGCGGTATGACCGGAGTAGTTGCGCTCACGCAGCAGATACGATTCGAAGGCCTGGAAGTTTGGAGTCATAAAAAAACCGTCTGCCCAAAGATAAAACTTTAAGCAGACGGTAAGTATTTTAGCAAAATGAATTTCTAGCTTTCGAGGCTATCCTTCAGGTGCTGGATATAAGACGCCTTCTGGATTTCCATTCTGCGGGATACAGACGGTTTTACAAAAGCCTGACGCGCACGCAATTGACGTACAGTCCCGGTTTTGTCAAATTTACGCTTGTAACGCTTAAGCGCTCTATCGATATTTTCTCCGTCTTTAATTGGTATAATCAGCATGTGGACACCTCCTTTCGTTAAAATTTTGAGCGGCAAAGATAGGATTATTTTTTATTTCTATTATTATTTTTTATTCTTTTTATCCGGAATAAATAATATCAATATCTAATAAAGAATAATTTTCTCACGCGTATGTCAGTCTGTGAAAAATTCAGTAGTTGATGTAATTACTGTAACCGGCTCTCCCGTCCATTCATGGTATTCATATTTGGTAATCTTTTGTACAAAATTATTTTCAAAAAGTTCCAGCATTGACGAATCCGTGTCAGTATCAACTAAAAGATGTTCCGAATCCATGATGTCTCGGATATGTTCTTCATTCCCCTGTGCCCATAATGGAGCATTGATCAGATTATACATATCATGCCCATACGATTGCAATGTTAGGAAAAGCATCGAATTTTTGGCTGTACCATATACAAAGTTGCTTACGGAACCATCGGGAAAAACGACCTGCGAAAGATCCTGGCCTGAGTATACATAATTCCGTACTGAATCCGCAATGCCATTTTTATCAGGATCCACACCTGCCCAAATCACATGACCTTCATCATCCAATTTGATAATGCACCGAGACGATATGTGCGCATTTGAATCGTCGTATGGAGCATTGATCCTTTCATTATAAACAATTCCATCTGGCAAATAAACAAAACGCACATATGCTTCAGTGCCTCCAATTACCGCACTTATTCCTATCACACGTTGCTGGGAGTCATAATAATACTGTCTCGAATCTGAATCAGAATTTATTTTGGCAATCACCCTTCCATCACCATTATAAGTGTAATCGTCCTCAGATATCAGGCCTTGACTTATTCCATCCGTAAATGATTCGTAAGTGTAAGACTGAATTTTATTGCCTTCAATCTGGACATCCCTAATATTTTGATAGTCGACACCTTGAAATGTATAAGATCTGGTTTCCTTATAATGTGTGAGGTTGAAAGTCGCAGGTTCCTCGTTGGAATTATCCTCGGAACATGCCGCCAAAAAAAGCAGAATCCCTAAAATGGGAAGAAATTTAATTTTCATACGTTTATCAATTGGTTTTCTTTCAAACGTCTGGATTTCAAATCTATTATCGAAGCAAAAAAAAACGAACCCTTTCAGATTCGTTTATATATCAAAAAATGCATCTTTTTTATTCGCGCAGCAGGCTTCGGGAAATTACAACCTTTTGTATTTCCGTAGTTCCTTCACCAATCGTGCACAATTTGGCGTCGCGGTAAAATTTCTCCACCGGAAAATCCTTTGTATACCCGTAACCACCATGGATCTGGACCGCTTCATTTGCCACTTTTACGCAAACCTCGGATGAATACATTTTTGCCATCGCTCCAATTTTGGTGACAGGCTGATGGTTATTTTTTAAATGTGCCGCTTTGTGAAGCAATAATTCCGAAGCCTCGATTTCGGTTGCCATATCGGCCAGTTTAAAAGCAATTCCCTGAAACTCGCTTATCGGTTTTCCAAATTGCTCACGTTCTTTTGAATATTTGAGTGCGGCTTCAAACGCACCTTTTGCAATCCCGAGCGACAATGCTCCAATTGAAATACGCCCGCCGTCAAGGATTTTCATAGCCTGTTTGAATCCTTCACCCACATTGCCCAATCTATTCGAATCTGGTACGCGGCAATCGGCGAATATCAACTCGGCGGTTTCACTGGCGCGCATACCAAGCTTGTTCTCTTTTTTACCCGATGTAAATCCTTTCATTCCTTTTTCAAGCACAAAAGCAGTAGTTCCATTCGAATCGCCTTTGTTTCCGGTACGTGCAATGACAACAGCGATATCTC
The DNA here is from genome assembly GCF_012911565.1 of Flavobacterium silvaticum. GTDB lineage: Bacteria > Bacteroidota > Bacteroidia > Flavobacteriales > Flavobacteriaceae > Flavobacterium > Flavobacterium silvaticum. The sequence goes on from NZ_JAAMPU010000095.1 coordinate 19,199, forward strand.
CGGAAATGGCGTGGGTGATAAAATTCTTTGCACCGTTTAAGATCCAGTCGTTTCCGTCGCGAACGGCAGTGGTATTCATTCCACCGGCATCTGAACCTGTATTGTGTTCGGTCAAACCCCAGGCACCGATATGTTCGGCAGTTGCCAGCTTCGGTATCCAACGCAGCTTTTGCTCCTCATTCCCAAAAGTCAGGATATGATTCGTACAAAGCGAATTGTGGGCCGCCACCGATAATCCGATGGAAGGGTCGACCTTGGAAATTTCTTCGATTACATTAATGTACTCATGGTAATTCATTCCAGAACCGCCAAGTTCCACAGGAACCAGCACTCCCATAAATCCCATCTCACCAAGCTTTTTAAACAGTTCGACAGGAAAAGTCTGAGATTCATCCCACTCCATAATATGGGGTCGGATATATTGTTCTGCAAAATCACGAACGGCCTCACTGATCATGGATTCAGCTTCCAAATATTCAAAACTCATAAAATATATTTTAGAATTCCAAATATAACGCTATTGTTTTTAAATTATAACCATTTAAATCGACAATTTTTGACAAATCATCAGTATTCTGAATTTTTCCAGACATGGTCCGGGCCGAAATTATCTTTTTGGCACTTGTATAATTGAAATACGGGAAAGCAGCGATTTCTTTCAATCCGGCATCATTGATCTTCAACTTCTTAAAATTTGTATTCGCCTTGACATAAAATCGTTCCTCGACTTTTTCGACAACTTCCGGACGCAATCCATATACGAGCAATAGTTGTTGCGAATCCGCAAAACTTCCGAGTTTCTCTTTTGTCTCCAGAATCCGTTTCGCCAGTACTTCGCCAATTCCATAGACTTTCTCAAGCTCCTCGGAATCGGCGGTATTCAGATCTTGCTTTTCGATAACTTTCTTGTCGGGAAACTTCCAATCGGTTTTCCTGTTTTTGTTTTTGACCCAATCGGGGAATTTGAAAAATGGGGAAATACGCTTCAATGTAGAATCGGGAATTCCGGTGACCTGTTTGAATTCCAGATCAGAATTGACAAACAGTCCTTTCTCCCTGAAGGCTTTCAACCGGTCGATCGCATCGGTCGTCAAACCCAATCGATATCCTTTGTAATCGGTAATGAAATTGGGATTGAACGGATAGTTTTTTGGCTTTGCCGGTTTCTCTTTTGGCAGATTCGCGAGTGCCTTTTCCATTTCAGGCCATCGTGAAAAGCCGGATGAAGAAGATTCATCTGAACACAAAATTGTAAAATAAACGACCTGAAGGATAAAAACCAGCGAAAGCAAAATAATGATGCCATAGCGCTGCAACCGGTCAAACCGAAAATAAAGGGAAAGTGGATTTTTCATAAGGCGTGTACATTTTTGGATGGCGGATAATTGAAATTGGCTATAAATCAAAAACAGAACTTCGTTTGGCACGAACGAGATCTTTGAGCCGGATCCAGAACGCAAGTGTCAAGTAAACTCCGAACCAAAGCCCGGCGGTGACAAACGAAATATAAATAAAGAAAAGGCGGACGCTGTTGGCACGCATCCCAAGTTTATCGGCCAGGCGTGAAGAAACCTGGAACCCATATTTTTCAAGGTAGTATTTGAGCCGGATGACCCACGGAAGGCGACGCTGTTCCATCAACATAATTTTGGCGTATATTCGATTCTACTAAAATACATGATTTCTTGCAGATTGTCTCTTCATATCGAAAATTCATTTCAAAAGCACTGCTTGTTTTTTCGATAGCATCATTCCTAAGTTGTTCCGAAAAAGCTTCGGAATATTTCGACCCACGCGGGACAGACTATGCCGGCCCGAACGAATGCACTTCCTGCCACAAACAAATCCACGATGATTTTATTCATACGGGCCACTTCAATTCAACTGCGGATGTCCGGTTGTCTGAATTTGAAAAATTCCATAAAAACGGCGCTTTGTTTACGTTTGGTTCGGGCGAATCGATTGCACTCGCACAAGCAGATTCGACATTGGACTTAGAGGTGATGCAGCATGGAAAAATGATCCAGTCTTATGCCCTCGACATGGTTTTTGGTTTCCGGCACGCGCAGACGTTCGGTTCGTGGAATAAAAAGAAGCTTTATGAAATGCCCGTCAGTTATTACATAGGCGAAAAACAATGGGGAACGAGTCCGGGTTATCCATCTGACAAACCTTTTTTTGAACGTTCGATTCCAAAAGACTGTTTCGCCTGCCATACTTCCAATGCGGCCGAAAGACCGTTGACGACAAGATCTGACCAACGCAACATGGTCAATATGGAAATGACAGATGACATCGATCCAAAAACCGTTGTCCACGGAATTGATTGTGAACGCTGCCATGGCCCCGGTAAGAGTCATGCAAAATCTCCGGTAAAAGGATCGATTGCATGCTTTTCACAACTTACACGACAACAACGGCTCGATGCCTGTGCCGTATGTCACTCCGGAAACGACGGCATGAAAATGAAATCGCGTTTTGAGTTCAGGCCAGGCGATGCGATGTCAAATTTCTACAGCCCGTCCCCGAATACAGAATACGATGTCCACGGAAACCAATACGGCTTACTCACGCAGAGCAACTGTTTCCAGAAAAGCAGGACGATGGATTGTATGACCTGCCATAATCCGCATAAAGACAAACCTGCGAATGATAAGATGTACAACCAAACTTGCATGGGTTGCCATGCGGCACCCAAACATTCGCCAGAAACCATCGCATCGAATCCGTCAAACTGTATCGGCTGCCATATGCCGGCCCAGCAATCACGAGCCGTGAAATACAAACTGAATGGGGAAACGCTGACGAGAAGCTATCAACTGCGCACGCACCGAATCGGGCTGTATCCCGAATCATCCAATCCTAAATAACCCGGATTGCAACTTATATTTGTCATTCAAAACCAATCCGGATGAAATTTCAGTACCTGCTCTTTTTTTTATTGATAGGCTTCGTATCGACAGCGCAAAAAATCAATGCTCCGGTAAAAATCAGCTATCAGCGCTTCTCGAATGGAAAACCGGACGACAAAGAAAACATCTGGGTGTACGCCGATTCACAATGCAACTGGATCACATCTGAATCCATGATGAATGCTACGGCAAAATTCCCAACCGAACAGTTACGTGTTGAGCCGTCAAAAGGCAGATATACACAGATTGCCGGGCTTTCAAAAAATACGTTTGCCGCAACGACCGATTCCACTTCAATCGAAAAACAACAATTCGAATTTATCGATAAGACCAAAAAAATATTGGGTTATGATTGTAAGATGGCAAAGACGGTCATCAATTCCAACACGATTGAAGTTTGGTATACAACGGCCGGAATCAATGCCGCGCCATCGGTTCTGGGACAAAAACTCGGGCTTGTGCTTGAAGTGGTCCGCAATGGAAATTATGTGATACAGGCAATCAAAATCGAAAAGATCAAAAAGATTCCTGAGTCGTTGAACGCAGCTTTACCCGCGAAGCCGGTCGACAAGGTTACCTATCGCGACCTGGTCTGGAAAAGCAGGTTTACTCGCGTGAATTTGTTCGATAACGTCCAGGTCAATTTTGATCCGTCAATGAAATCTAATGCTGGGATGTTGCGATTGAACGACGGATCGACGCTGATCAAAAAAATAAAGCTTCCCGAAATTCCCAAAAACTGCCAGCTGTTTGCCGATGTATCGGAACGTTCACTCGGCGATGCATACGACAGGACAGGCGTTTTATTTGTGATTCCGACAGATGATCCCGATGCCGTCCTCAAAGCATTGGCAGACAAATCTGAGTATTCCCAAAATACAAACAATGAAATCCTTTTGAATTCAGATCCGTCATTGCAGACACTTGAGCTTATCCACTTTATCACGCCTTTCGGCATCGGCAAATACAATGATCTGGAGCAGAAGAATCTCAAGTGGCAGGACAGTGTTTACTACCGTCAGGAAATTACCGATTTGATTCCGGCTTTGAGCGGAAAAGAAATTCTGGTCGGGGTCACCATTGGCAATTATGACAAAGGCGGGCACAACGTGAGTGCGAATCTTAGCATTCACGACAGCGATGGGATTATGATACCTACCAATACTGTTGCGTTTGCGTTGTTCAACAGCAGCCAGATTGGAGCATCGGGACGTGAATTCAATCTGGAACTCAAATCCGGCGATGGCATGAAAACGGCATTCACTTTACAGAAACCGCTCAAAAATGCAAAGCTCAGATACATTACTACAGGTCACGGCGGCTGGGAAAACGGGGACGAATTCATTCCGAAACCAAACACCCTTTTCCTCGACGGGAACAAAGTCTTTTCTTTTACGCCCTGGCGGACAGATTGCGGCTCGTACCGGTTGAGCAATCCGGCATCGGGGAATTTCGATAATGGATTGTCTTCGTCAGATTACAGCCGGTCGAACTGGTGTCCGGGAATTGCGACGAACCCGATTTGGATTGAACTTGGAGACTTATCTGCTGGACAACATACCATTTCAGTAAAAATTCCTGTGGGCGAACCCGAAGGCGGGAGCTTTAGTTCGTGGTCGGTTTCGGGCGTTTTGGAAGGAACTGTCGCCGAAGAAAATAACAAACCGAAATAATCTTATGAAAAGATACTTTCCCATTCTTGTTTTTCCAATCCTGATGTGCTTCATCGCATGTAGGTCCGGCCAAAATCAAATCCCTAAGTATGAACCCGTCGATAAAAAGGTATTCGACGAAATCGCAGCAATGGACAAAACGTTCTTTGATGCCTACAACAATTGCGATCTGGAAAAGCAAGCTTCGATTTATGCCGACAACATTGAATTCTTCCATGACAAAGGCGGCCTGATGCAATCCAAAAGCGAACTTATAGAAGCGACTAAAAAAAATATCTGCGGAAAAGTTTCAAGACAGCTGATCGAAGGAAGCATCGAGGTGTACCCGATCAATGGCTACGGCGCAGTCGAAATAGGCTTCCACAAATTTTTCAACAACCAGGAACCCGATGCCGAATCGAAGCCAAGCAAATTCATCATCATCTGGAAGAATGAAAACGGAACCTGGAAAATCGCCAAAGTAGTCAGTCTGCATTGATACTTCCTGTGGCGATTTTGGTTTTAACCGACATTTCGCCACAATCAGACCGATATTAAATCTATCCATATCGCACCAAAAAACCAGAGGCAGGAAATAAAATTGTCTTACCCAATTTTACTTCCCGCCTCTTGCTTTAATAACTTCCGAAATTTATTTTATCGAACCGATGATGTCATATTTGGTTACGATATGATGACGGCCTTCACCTAACTCAACCAAAACAGCCTGGTTGTCTTTTGAGAATAATTTCGATATTTCTTCGACCGGCGTTCCTGCTTTGACTACCGGATACGGTTTGCCCATAATTTCACGCACCGGCTTTTCGGCCAGGTTTTTATCGGTCACATAATGACGGAACAAGTCCGATTCGTCGAGCGAACCGACAAAACCGTTGATGTCTATCACCGGAATCTGGGAGATTTTGTATTTGCGCATCCGTTCGATGGCGTGGGATACGAGTTCTTCGGTACGCACCACAACCAGTGGTTTATCGAGATGGTCTTTGATCAGGTCTTCGGCCTTGGCGACTTCTTCTTCGAGGAAACCGCGTTCGCGCATCCAGTCATCGTTGAACATTTTGCCAACGTAACGGCTTCCGGAATCGTGGAACAGGACGACCACGACATCATCGGGCCTGAAATGTTCTTTCAATTGCAAAACTCCTTTGATTGCGGCACCGGCGGAATTCCCTACGAAGATGCCTTCTTCAAGCGCGAGTTTGCGGGTGTAGACGGCAGCATCCTTATCGGTTACTTTGGTAAAGCCGTCGATCAAAGAAAAGTCGACGTTCTTGGGAAGGATGTCCTCGCCTATTCCTTCGGTGATGTACGAATAGATTTCGTTTTCGTCGAAGATTCCGGTTTCGTGGTATTTCTTGAAGACTGATCCATACGTATCGACGCCCCAGATCTTTACATTAGGGTTGCGTTCCTTGATGTATTTGGCAACACCGGAAATGGTTCCGCCGGTTCCGACCCCAACGACAAAGTGCGTTACCTTTCCGTCTGTCTGTTCCCAGATCTCAGGGCCGGTCTGTTCGTAATGCGCCTGGGTGTTCGACATATTATCGTATTGATTGACATACCACGAATTCGGGGTTTCTTCGGACAGGCGTCGCGACACGGAATAATAGGATCGCGGATCCGTAGGTTCCACATCTGTTGGGCAAACGACCACCTTGGCCCCGACGGCGCGAAGGATGTCCATTTTTTCCTTCGATTGTTTATCGGTGATGACACACACGAGTTTGTAGCCTTTGACGATGGCTCCGAGTGCCAGACCCATTCCGGTGTTGCCGGACGTACCTTCTATGATGGTTCCGCCGGGTTTAAGCCGTCCGTCTGCTTCGGCATCTTCAATCATCTTGACGGCCATTCGGTCTTTGACGGAATTGCCGGGATTGAAGGTTTCGACCTTGGCCAAAACGAGGGCATCGATTTCTTTGGTGACTTTATTGAGTTTGACCATTGGCGTGTTGCCGATGGTTCCGAGGATGTTGTCTGCGTATTTCATTTTTATGCTATTCGGCTTCAAAAGTAATGATTTGGTTTTATATGTTTGGTGCCGCGTGAGGGATTGCGGCATTTGTCTGAGCTCTCTTGTATGAGGAACGAGTACAGGAAGCGAGTGCCGTGAGCCCGACGGCGCCAATGATTGTGGCAGCAGAAAAGAAAGCTTCATGCGCCGGCACGCCCAAGAATCATTTAAAGAAATTCCACTCGAGCCCGAACCGGATCATGAAGTCACGGTACGGATAATTTGGTGCGGTAAGGTAATCGTTGCCCGTCCACGCGGAATTGAAATGCTCCAGCTTGAAATAGATGCGGCAGGTCTTGATCCTTGCATCGAGGAAAAAATCGAGCATGGGATAGCCGCCGATTTCTTTTTTGCTCTGGACGAAAAACTCGTTGATGACCGGATTGAAATCGTCGGCGTAGAACTTCGTGAAATAGTTGAAGGTGACACCGGTTTGGAGCAACAACGCCTTTTTGAAGAAATGATTCTGAAAATAAAGCGTGTTTCGGGTCACGAACTTGGGAACGTTCATTATTGGGTCGTCCTGTTGCACCTGCTGGAACAATAAGGTATTGTCCAACGCGAGTTTCCAGAATTTGAATTCGCGGTTGGCCCTTACGGAAATATACTGGATGCTTTTCTCGTACTGGAACGGCTTGATCAATTGGTAATTGTCATCATCCGACGTATTGGCGAAATACAGTTTATCCGTGGTATTACTGATGTAAGCTGAGGCATTGACCCACTGGGTGAGGATTTCGGCAGATACGGCGTTGCGTTTTTCATTGCGGAAATCATTCGACCAGTTGTAATTTACATAACTGCTTTGCTGAAGGTTGTAGATATGATCCGGAATGCTGCTTTGGCGCAGATACTCCAGTTTGAGCTTGTTCTTCTCATTGATTTGGTATGAAGCCTTTGCATTGAACAACGACGTGGATTGGCCAGCGACGGAATTGGAAAGCGTGGCTTCCCCGTTCCAATTGCCCTTTTTGTAGAAATAGGTTCCGCCGAGGGTTTGGGTATCCCCTGACAACGTTCCGTCGTTTATGTTGTCTTCAGTGATCAGGATGCGCCCGAAATAATAATTGTAACGGAAGTCTTCTATGAATGCCTTGAAGTGGCCGATGGTTTTGTTTTCGAATTCAATACCGGCTTTGTTGTACATTTTATTGTAATGTGCCTGGTCGTTGATTCCGGATGCTTTATAAGATGTACCGAAGCGCTGGATCGTAGTTGTTGTGGTGGAACCTTCTGAAACCGGAACAGCCGTGCCCAGCGTAGCCTGATTGTATTCGTAATACTGGTTTTCGTAGTTGAACTGATGGAAGACGGAAAGATTGTTTTGGACATCGTTGGCGTTTACCCGGAACGAATGATCGAAAAACACCCGCTTGCCTTTGATGAACGATTTGGCATCGCGCATGTAGACATCGAGACGGGCGCGGTTTTTAAAACGGTCGTCTTCACTTTCGAAATCTTCAATGTTTATCAATCCGCCGTTTTCGCCGTTGAGGAAGTCGAACGACATATAATGTGAATTGAGGATATAGCGCTTGGATTTTGTCGAATAACTTGTCGTGAACCTGAAGTTTCCGGTGCTTGACAACTGGTTGATATATTTACCAATGGAACGCAATCCCTTATAGGCGAGTGAGAAGTTAAAATTGGGGTTTACGTTGACGGTAAGGAAGGCATCTACACTTTGGCCTTGTTCCATTGTGGTTTTGAAGTATAGCTCGGTAACTGGTGTCGCTACGGAATAGTAATCGACATCTTCAGGCTGATAAAAAGCGAACATTTTTGCCGAATAACCTGCCTGCGGAAACAACCGTTTGGGTTTGGAACGATCAAGCGTCATATAGGTCTGGCCTTCGTTTGCAAATGGCAACAGGCCAAAAGTATCTTTCCTTAAGTAATTGTGGGCGTATTCTTTTTTGATAGTCAGCGACGTATCGAAATAAGTGGTATCACGTTCGAGGTTGATGATGCGATACTGGTCGATTGGGGCAATCTTATCTTTGTTTGAGGAGCCGCGGAGAGACTTTCTTATGGTATCTGATTTTTTTTCGGAATCTGAATCTGAACCAGAGCCTGAACGGGCGCCCCTCAGTTGTACTTGAGCGTTACCGGAAAAAAAGACAAATAGAAAGGCTGTTACAAAAAATAATCTCATTGCGCTCAAAAGAGGGTAAAGGTATAAAAAGTCACCGACGAATTAAAAATCCGTTTTAAAGACCAATAAAAAAGCGGGCACAGGCCCGCTTATTATTTTATTCGAATCCGTATTATTCGAGGATAACCTTTTTGACATAGGTTTGTGAACCACTGTTTACTTTAAGGAAATATACGCCTCTTGACAAGGATTCTGTATTGACGCTGTAGACCAAGTTAGCATTATCTGTTACGTTTTGGCTATAAACCTGACGACCGGAAACATCGAACATATTGATAGTTCCTTTTCCTATTGGATTGGTAAGTTTAATGTTAACCAGATTCTTTGCCGGGTTCGGCCAAACTCCCATTTCTCCCATTGAATGATCGTCTACACCGAGTACGATTCCCGCACCGGAAAGCACCAGTGAGAATTTCTGGCTGCCTCCATTCAATGAACCTTTATTTGATACCGTAAGAGTGTAATCTCCTGTAGCAGCCTCATCGACTTCCACACGCTCTACATTATCAACAATGTTATCTCCTTTAACTGCACCATCGGTAAGGTTCGCCAAATCTAATTTCCAAGGGAAGTATGTTTCTGAACTATTCGAGATACGCAGGTCAAGATCGTTTACCAATGCAGGCGTAGTACTATTCAACTGACCGGCCTGGCTGTTTCCGGTTGGATCCAACCAGCATATTGTAGCTTTGATTGGATCGGAACTATTTGAAGAGAAATGATATACATAGTCTTGTCCGCTTTCCAACGTCAACTCCAAAAGAAGGCTCTGACCTGTTGTAGATTGTGAAATTACAGTAGCGGCTGCCTGGGCATCCAACAATCCCCAACCAAATCTTGGATCTGGACCCGGTGTTTCAGGATCGTCCAACGCTGAATGACAAACCAAAGCCTTAACGGTAGAAGAACGCATATATGTTGGATACAGATTGCGATAGTGTTGTTGCAGCAGCAATAAAGATCCGGCTACGTTAGGTGAGGCCATCGAAGTACCTGTCAATGTTTCGTAGGAGGTATCGTCTGTATTGTAAGACGAGAATAGATTTGTTCCATCGCCAGCCAAGTCAGGTTTGATACGTCCATCATCTGATGGCCCCTGGCTGCTGCTTGAGTTGATTGGAAGCGCAGAAATAACCCCTGTAATAGGATGTACTGTTGGGTTAGCATTAGCTATTACGAGATTATTTTTAGAGTTCTTTTCCCCTGTAAGCTTATCAAGCCCCGGAGCAATTCCTCCATCATAGGAACTGCCACCTTCATTACCCGCAGAAGTAACCATAAGATAATAGGGATTGGCAACAGCGACAGCATCCCAATCCTGTGCATCATCATTGTAGCAGCCCATAAACCAGTTAGGCACCTGCATTTCACCTGCATCATTATAGATAGGAACACCATAGGAGTGATTAGAAAATAAAAGGCCGTTTGTTGCCGCCTCAGTGATCACTTCCGTGATATCATTCGTCCAGTTATAGGAACGCAAGCTAGCCTTTGGAGCCATTCCTTTAGCAGATGAAACAGCACCTTTGGCAACCAAAGTACCAGCTACGTGAGTAGCATGACCATCTGATTCGGTAGTAGACGCTACATCTGCTGTGGTTACTTTTGAAGTTCCATCAACATTGAATTCGGCGTGGGTCTTACGAGCCCATCCACCATCCCACATGGCCATAGACATTCCATCGCCATCAAGAGACAAACCCATGGATCCCCCTGGATAAAGCCTGTATGTACGCGTGGCTTTGGCAGCATTGGCATTATCAGTAGCAATATATACTGGATTACCTTGGATAATATCAATCATGCGATATTTAGTACCCTCGCTGTAGAATTCCAGTTTAGACGAAGGATTTTGCATCAAAAAATCTGCAACACGATTCTGTTTAGCAAGCTCTTTAGCAGACAACCTTTCTTTTAAAAGCTCTATCTCCTGAGTATTGTATTGTGAAGTAATTTGTTTGATATCGGACGGACTTTGTGCCTGAAGCGAAAAACCGGCTAATAACAACAATGATAATAAGTTAAAGTTATTCATGAATATAGCATTTTTGGAAATGAAAAAGCCAAAGATAACATTTATTTAAAAGGTAAAAATCATTTAACATTTATATATAATTGTATAAATCAATAAAAAGGCCGCTCATGAGCGGCCTTAAATTTATAATATGATTCACTAATTATTATGGCAAATCAAATTCTACTGTTTCGTCAGTGGCGAAAGTACCATTTTGGGCGATAACAGTTTCTGTACCTTCAGCATCATATTTGCTTAACTTATAATAACCGGCGTTAGTACCATCGTTCATACCGTCACCGAAAGCATCATATGCTACAAATACATAATGTCCATCTGCAAGACATAAGTCACGGGTTTCACCTCCACCTGGAGTCGCTGTTGCGTAAGGACCGCCACTAGCAATCAAAACCAAATCAGCATCATATAGCTCCCAAGACGTTTCTTCGCCATATCCGTCGGTAAAAATCTGGACAGTAATGTGATTTTCGCTACAGAGAAAATTCTCGCGAATTTTCAAAACCATGCGGTCGCTAATTACCTCGAAGTCTTCTACATCCGTAGGCAAAACAGCATGAGTACCTATATAGGTTGCATTTGAAGCGTAATCTGTAGAAGGAACTATACCAATTACGATACGCTTTCCGTTTACGCCGTTTTCATCGTATAAATCGAGGCCTGTAACTGAAACCTGAAAAACACCTTCACGTGAACCTGCAGGGATAGTTACTGTTGCAGGAACCGAAAAATAATCGGGGTTAGCAGTAGTTATTGCCACAGCCTGGTCAGCAGGATTAGCATCATTATATAACGACTGTGAAATGACTTGTAAATTTATTACACGATCAGAACTCGTTGTGGTTGTAGCATAAACCTTGCCTTCAATTTGAATTGTTTCACCACTATTAATACCTACTACCTGCGGATAATCTCCAAATGAAACAAGGTCATTGGGCGTGCTGGCCTTATCTACAGAATCATCTTCGCAACTAACCAAAGTGAAAATAGATATGAGTAAGACAGGCAGAAAAAGGAATATCTTATTTAATTTCATAATATAATAATTAAGTTAATTGCTTAATTCTGAGAAGTAATTGCCGGGTTGTTATTCATTTCATATTGAGGTATTTGAAATGAAATTTCGTCTGAATTATATTGAAACGATGCACCTGGCCTGAATACGTGGTTAGTACCTCTGGTAACCGTAGCCTGATTACGCTTCATAGCGAAATAGCTCTTTCCTTCACCCCACAACTCAAGACGCGTTTGCAAGTAAATAGCGTCACGCAAAGCCTGACCAGATAGTGGGTTTATGTAGTTCTGAGCATTTGTAGCACCCCCGAGGCGCCCAGTAAGCAACTGAATCATCAAAGTCTTGGCTCCAGCTTCGTCACCAGCTTTGGCGGCACATTCAGCACCTAACAGATAAAATTCATCTACACGCATAAAAATATAATCTGTAGTAATCACTTGTTGTCCAGACGCAGTTCTTCCAGGATCGAAGAATTTGTTGGTCGGCATTAACAAACGAGAAGTTACGGTTGAAAATTGAGATCTGCGTACATCATTAGTTGGGAAATTTGAATACAGATTGTTATCCATTGCCTTCTTATCACCAGCGGCAGCATAACTAAAAGTATAGTAATCCACCTGACCCCACCAGTTGATTAACTGCTGCCCCATAGCTTCCGTGATGTCATAACCCCACATCCATGAAGGCGTAGTAACGTCATTAAATCCTGAACCAGCACCTGGGTAAGACAATTGAGCAGTAGTGGTCAACGGATATCCTGACGCAATAATCTGGTCACAAAGCGCCTTAGCCTGCGTATTTTCGCCCATAGCAGCGTAAGTGTATGCCAATAGTCCTTGAGCCACTGACTTATCAATTTGGTGCTTGTTCTCTCTAGTGAAATCGCCAAGCAAATCGATAGACTCTGTCAAGTCACTAATAATCAAATCGTAAATTTGAGAGGCAGGCACTTTGGATGGAATTGAAGTCTCACCATCTGTATATGGCAAGATAGACTCTTCCGGATTATAGGTCTTTTGGAAAAACTGCGTAAGATAGAAGTAAGCATAACCACGCAAGGCTTTAGCCTGTCCCATAGCATGACGCGTCTGATCTGTTTCCTGAACGGCATCATTACCTCCCAATGAGTTAATTACTAGATTGGAGAGACTCACCACTTTATACAGATATTGCCATATAATTCGATTTTCTTCTTGAGTATAATCGACAGTGACAATCATATTAGCAGTATCTTGATACCAACCGTATGAATTAGCAGAAAGCGCCATGTCTCCGCAAACCATATCAGACCAGATATCCAAGGATTTATGACCGAAATCGTAGTGTCGGTTAGCTGCTGCGCCTAGTACACCACGCGGAGTTATCATATAACTATATATTCCTTCAAGAGAACCGTCAACTAAAGCTGGATTCACATCAACATAATCAGAAATGTCTGCCGTCGTCAGCACAGTATCATTTCTTACAGGATCCAAAAAGTCCTCACTACATCCCACAGCAAGAAGGGAAGTGAGTAAAACTGAGCAAATTAATTTTCTTTTCATAATTTTTTTTTTAGAATTCAATTTTTGCACCTAAACTGAACGTAGTCATTGGCATATAGATTCCAGAGTTGTTAGCGTTTCCAGAAATCGTTTGTGGGTTAAGACCTTTACGTGCACTCCACATTGCTAGGTTATCGCCAGAAACGTACAAATTCAAGTACTTAATGTCCATCCTGTCAATAAATCTGCTTGGAAGAGTATACCCTAATCTAACGTTATTTATAGACAAATAATCAGCTTTAGTGAGGAACCTCGTAGAAGTACCATTAACTTGCGTATCGTTTACTGCGTATCCAGAAGATAATCTAGGCACATTCGTAATATCTCCAGGCTGCTGCCAAGCATTTCTAATATCTGTACTCCAGTTATCCGAACCAATCAAATTGGAGTTGCTCATAAGAGTAGAATAACCATTGTCATAAACATACCCCCCAATACTGTAACCAAATTGAGTGCTTATATCAAAGTTTTTGTAAGTAGCGTTTACACGGAATGCACCTCTAACTGTTGGTATTGAAGACTTTCCAACAAACTTCTGCGTTGCTTGACTTAAATTATTGGTAGTTGTCTTTTGGACGTTAGCATCAGGGTGTGTGCTTTCATAAATCGTCAAAGTCGAAATAGCCTCATCAGAAGAATCGAAAACACCATTACTATTCATGTCATTATAATATAAATTCCAAAGGCCCTCTCCAGTGGCTGGATCAACTCCTGCCCACTCACGCATATAGAAATCAAATATAGAATGACCTTTAGCTAAAGTACCATTCAATATTTTAGGCTGGCCAGCTTGGTCTTTTGGCATTTCAAGAATTTCATTTTTTAGAAACTCACCGTTTACTCCAACAGTAAGAGAGAAATCTTCAGCCGATTTTGATTTGATTAGTTGAGCAGCAACATCGAATTCCAATCCGCTGTTACGCATCTTTCCATCATTATATTGCTGCGTCTCGTAGCCCTCATAAAGTGATAACTGTTGAGTAAAAAACAGGTTTTTTGTATCTTTAACGTAATATTCTACGTTAACATCTAGAAAGTCAAACAACGTGCTTTCGAAGCCAACCTGAGAGATATAAGATGTTTCCCAAGTCAGATCAGGATTTGCAAGTTCGTTAGTTGGAGTGAAAGAATAATCTCCAGAATCAGTCTGGTTTATATTCAAAATTTGCCAACCGTAACGCAGCGAAGTTCCTTGGTCACCTATTACACCCCAACTCGCTTTTAACTTAAGATAGTCAACAAAGCTAGCTTTAGAAAGGAAATTTTCCTTAGACACTACCCAACCCAAACCAACTGAGCCGAATGTTCCCCATTTGTCATTTATAAATCTTGAAGACCCGTCTCTTCTTACTGATCCTGTTAAAAAGTATTTCTGCGCGTAGTTATAATTAAGTTGCGCGAAATAACTTTCCAAAGTATATCCCAAAGTGTAGGACGATGCAACTCCATATGGAGAAGTATAGTTATCTAGATCTTCAGATTCTGGAGACTGTGGTAGAATTACGTGAGTCTTGGAAGCTTCCATTCTCTTCTGTTGCCATTTTGTTGTTTCATGCGCAACAAAAGCCTCAAAAGAATGCTGTCCGAAAGCTTTATTATACCTTAATAGTTGCAAAAAGTTTTGATTCGTCTCAGTATATCTTGAGTTGTAAAGAAAACCGTAAGTATCTGCTCCTGACCAACCACCATAAAATGGATTATTTCGCTGAACCTCATTGTAGGTTTGCAGCTGACCACTATATCTTGTTTCAAACGTTAGACCCTTCGTCAAATCAACATTGATGTTAAAATTACCAAGCAATGTACTTGATTCAGTTTTAGCCAAATCGTAATTAGAATCCGCAATCGCATTTGTGAGGTTCCAAGCACGACGTCCATATAACCCACCGTAGTCATATTGAGAGCCTCCGAAAATTGGATCTGCTACAAGATTAGCATTATCATCTCTCAAATAAACATCATAAATTGCAGGAGTTGTGCTTGTCAAAGCAAAAATATTCCCTGAAGATCCTGAAGAATTTTCGTCACTTGATGAGTTTACATAACGACCACCCGTATAAGCCATATTACCCGCGACTTTTAGCCAGTCTTTTGGTTTGTGATCCACGCTGAGACGTGCCGTATAACGTTTATAACTTGAGTTGATTGCATACCCTTCATCTTCAAGATATCCGAAAGATGTAGCGTAATGAGTCGTTTCGTTACCACCGCTCATCTGCAAATTCGCTTCCTGACGATACGCAGTTCTAAAAGCAGCATCGGACCATTTAGTAGGAGTATATTTACGCTGTACACCTGCTGCAACTTTTCCGGTAGCAGGATCAATTAGTTGAGACCCATCCACGTTCCAAATGTTGTAATGAGGATCTATGCCGGTCGTAGTTCCGGTAGCATATAAATTATTACTCGCCCATACAGCAGGGTTTGCTTCTCCGTTTAAAAAAGCTCTGTTACGCTGAGCACTCCATGCAGTTTCGATGTATTCTTCAGGAGAATCAATGACGCTGTAAGTCGGAAGCATTTGCGTGTTAATACTGGTTTTAAAATCTACTGAAATA
Organism: Flavobacterium silvaticum; assembly: GCF_012911565.1. GTDB lineage: Bacteria > Bacteroidota > Bacteroidia > Flavobacteriales > Flavobacteriaceae > Flavobacterium > Flavobacterium silvaticum. The sequence goes on from NZ_JAAMPU010000095.1 coordinate 35,105, forward strand.
ACAGACTTTCCAGCTTTACCTTTTTTCGTAGTTATCAATATTACCCCATTTGCTCCACGAGATCCATAAATCGAAGTAGCAGCAGCATCTTTTAATATCGTCATATTTTCGATATCAGCAGGATTAATTGCACTAATATCACTACTAAAAGGAGCACCATCCACAACATACAATGGGTCGCGATTACCATTTACAGAACCGAAACCACGAATACGAATTGTTGCATCACTACCTGGCGCACCATTAGTAGTAATAACGTTTACACCTGCAACCTCACCCCTTAACGCTTGAGTGATGTTCGACTGAGTCTTCGCCTGCACACTCTTCATATCTACTTTCGCAGCAGTTCCAGTAAACTGCTCTTTAGTTGTCGTACCATACCCAACAACCACAACATCATCAAGCAAAGTCGAATCTTCCTGCATCGTAATGTTGATTGTGCTATTAGCACCAACTTTCTGGGCAACTGTCTGCATTCCTGTGAATGAAAACTCCAGTGTCTGACCTACAGAGACGGAAATAGAATATTTACCGTCGATGTCTGTCTGGATGCCACCTGCTACCCCCTGAACTTTAACATTCACAAAAGGCAATGGCATTTTGTCTGCTGCAGACGTAACGGTACCAGTAACCGTCTTCTGCTGAGCAAAAGCAATTTGTAAAGAAAACGCTACTAACAGCGTAAAAATCCATTTAAACTTCGATCTCATATTAATTTATTTGAGTTAGTTATTCCGCAAACTTCCTAATAAAAACTTAAATAAGCAAATATTGGAATTAAATATTATTGACTTATTTAATGCGAAAAGCCCAATTCACTGGAATATTTTCAAATAACTGACTCAATGATGACATAGAATTAAAAAGGTTGCGTCATTTTGATAAATTTGCTGTAATTTTAAATTAATGTTAAGTAACAGATACTCATCATTTCCAATTGAAGCAGGAACAGACGAAGCCGGACGAGGTTGCCTGGCTGGCCCGGTAACTGCAGCTGCCGTAATTTTAACAGATGATTTTCACAATGAATTCATCACAGATTCCAAACAATTACTTGAAAGCCGCCGATTCCAACTTCGGGAACTCATAGAAAAAGAAGCACTGTGCTTTTCAGTCACTCATATAGACCATATAGTAATCGATAAAATCAACATTCTGAACGCATCGATACAAGCCATGCAGGAATGCATCCACAAACTTCAGACAATTCCTTCCTATATAATAGTAGATGGAAACAGATTTAAACCAATTGACAATATTCCGCACGCTTGCATCATAAAAGGCGACAGTAAGTACCTAAGCATTGCCGCGGCTTCAATACTTGCAAAAACATATCGGGATGACTTGATGAATCAGCTTCATGAGGAATATCCGGTCTATAACTGGAAGAAGAACAAAGGTTATCCAACATTGGAACACCGAGAAGCCATCCGGAAATACGGCCCTTCACCCTATCACCGGACTTCTTTCAGGTTACTTCCGGAACAATTGGAACTGGAATTTTGATTTAGTTATCTGACAAAACCAAGGCAGATACCATTTTCGCTTCAAAAAGATGCGCAAAGTGACCGATTAATTTTTCTCTGACTTCATCAAGCGGAACTTTACGCCCGATTTCAACATCAAGAGACGTAACTCCTTTCCCTCTGATGCCGCAAGGAATTATATTGTCAAAGTAGCCAAGATCTGCATTGACATTAAGGGCGAATCCGTGCATTGTGACCCATCTTGAAGCACGAACCCCTAAAGCCGCTATTTTTCTTGCGAAAGGCGTCCCGACATCTAGCCAGACTCCGGTTTCCCCCGGACTTCTATCTGCCTTTAATCCATATTCAGCCAAAGTGAGGATTATGGTTTCCTCCAGATAGCGCATGTACTTATGAATATCCGTAAAAAAATTATCAAGATCCAGAATCGGATAACCTACAATCTGCCCAGGCCCGTGATAGGTAATATCGCCTCCGCGATTCGACTTGTAAAAAGTAGCTCCTTTGGCTTCAAGCTGCTTCTCATTCAAAAGCATGTTTTCGGCATGACCGCTTTTACCCAAAGTATAAACGTGCGGATGTTCTACAAACAGAAGATAATTTGGCGTCTCGTCATTTTTAGATTCTCGTCTGTTAGCAATTTTCAGGTCGACGATATTGCGAAACAATTCCTCCTGCATTTCCCAAACCTCCTTGTAATCGCGAAGGCCAAGATCGGTTAGCAAAACTGTCTTATTCATATCGCAAAGATACGTCATTTATCACCGTTGTAAATCTCAGGGCGTTGCCGTACATTTGCGCTCTTAAAATCAAGCATCCCATGGCCTTATCTGAACAGGAACTCTTGCGCCGCGAGGCATTGACCGAACTACGCCAACTCGGCATAGAACCTTATCCGGCCAATGAATTCAAGGTAACCGCACATTCATCGGAAATCATAAACGACTTTGCCTCATTTGAAGGTAAAGAGGTTACGCTCGCCGGTCGTTTGATGGGTAAGCGCATCATGGGAAAAGCCTCTTTCGCAGAAATCAAGGATGCCGAAGGCCGAATCCAGGTCTATATTTCACGTGACGATATCTCCCAGGATGAAGAACGCGTCATGTACAATTCCGTTTTTAAAAAGCTGCTTGACATTGGCGACTTTATCGGAATAACCGGAAAAGTATTCAAAACACAGGTCGGCGAAGTTTCTGTCCACGTGAGCGAATTGACGGTTCTTGCAAAAGCCCTTCGCCCGCTTCCGGTTGTAAAGACAGATGCAGATGGAAAAATCCATGATGCCTTTGCCGATGCCGAACAACGCTACCGTCGTCGATACGTAGATTTAACTGTAAACGACAACGTAAAGGAAACCTTTATAAAAAGGACGAAACTATTCAATGCGATGCGTTCTTTCTTCAACGAAAAAGGGTATCTGGAAGTCGAAACGCCAATTTTGCAACCCATTCCCGGCGGAGCAGCGGCGCGTCCGTTCATTACTCATCACAATTCACTCGACATTCCATTGTATATGCGAATCGCTAACGAGTTGTATCTGAAAAGACTCATCGTCGGCGGATTCGACGGTGTCTACGAATTCTCCAAAAACTTCCGCAACGAAGGGATGGATCGTACCCACAATCCGGAATTCACGGCCATGGAAATTTATGTGGCTTATAAAGATTATAATTGGATGATGGATTTCACCGAAAGACTTCTGGAACATTGTGCAATTGCCGTCAATGGAACGTCTGAAGCGACTTTCGGAGAACACAAAGTAGATTTCAAGGCGCCGTATCCAAGAATTTCGATGACCGATGCCATCAAGCAATTCACAGGTTTCGACATTTCCGGAAAGACAGAAGAGGAAATTGCATCTGCAGCAAAATCAATGGGAATCCAGGTTGATGAAACTATGGGTAAAGGAAAGCTCATCGACGAAATTTTCGGAGCGAAATGCGAAGGAAACTTTATCCAGCCTACATTCATAACCGATTATCCAAAGGAAATGAGTCCGTTGTGCAAGCAACACCGTGAACATCCGGAATTGACCGAGCGTTTTGAATTGATGGTCTGCGGAAAAGAAATCGCGAACGCCTATTCCGAACTTAACGACCCTATCGACCAACGCGAACGTTTCGAAGCACAATTGAAACTGGCCGAACGCGGGGATGACGAAGCTACCCAATTCATCGATGCCGATTTCCTTCGTGCACTTGAATACGGAATGCCACCAACTTCCGGGCTTGGTATCGGGATGGACAGATTGATCATGTTCCTGACAAATAATGCATCAATACAGGAAGTTTTGTTCTTCCCTCAGATGCGTCCCGAGAAAAACGCACCTGCATTGACCGAAGATGAAAAAGCCATTGCAGAAATCCTCAAGGCGACCAAATCACTTGCGCTTGACGCGTTGAAAATCCAAGCCGGTCTCAGCGGTAAAAAATGGGATGCCGCCATGAAAGGCCTGTCAAAACAAGGACTTGTAAAAGTAATCGTGGAAGGTGACAGCAAAACGGTTGAATTAGCCGGATAAGCATCCTGTCTACTACAATTTAAGAGAAGTTTAGGCTTCTCTTTTTTTTTGCCGTTAAACGATTTGGAAACAGATGCATCCTAGGCCCGAATTTTAAAAGAAACGATTTATGAAACCTGTAATTGCAACTTTGATCCTACTGGTAAATATGGCAGCATTTGCCCAACCGGAAAATCGTCATCATGACAAGAAACATCCCGAACTGACACTGGAACAAAAGAAGTCGCTCCGCTTAAAAAAACTCACACTTGACCTTGACCTGAGCAATTCCCAACAAAAAGACATGGCACTTTTAATTGATGAACAAATGACATCTGGAAAAGCCATGATGGACGAAATGAAAGCCAAACGCGAATCCGGACAAAAGCCAACCGCCGACGAAATCTACGCTCATAAAAGCCAAATGCTTGACCAGCGAATCGCCATTAACGAAAAAGCAAAAAAAATCCTGGATAAAAACCAATATGAGACCTGGAAGAGATTGCAGGACAAAGCAGTAAGACACAATAAAGAAACGAGAAAAAACCACAAACAACCCAAACACGAACAGGAATAAATTGCATTTCTTTTGCAGATTAAACTAAATTCCTTTAGATTTGGAGACGTATCTGATAAATTTATAGAAAAATGAAAAAAATAATTGCAATGGCCGCCATCGCTCTTGCCTGTAGCTTATCTGCAACAGCTCAGGAAGCCAAAAAAAGCACCACACAAACAGAAGTTGCAGCTGCACAAAAATTTCTGGGTCTTGACAAGCAAAAGAGCGACATCCTGACACAATTGATGGATTACAAGCATAAAATCAAAGAAGATCCAAAATCAAGCGACAAAGTGAAGCAGGAACTTCCGTGGATGCTTGAAAAGAAAATGGAAGGTTTTTTAAGCAAGGAAGAAATGACAAAGCTTAAAGGCAATAAAGAATTATTCCTACAGATTACTCAATAATTGAGTTTCAGAAATAAAAAATCCGTCTTAACCGACGGATTTTTTTGTTTTATCGTTTTGCGAATGCACTTATCACTTCAATGGTGCGATCAATATCAGCATCACTCAATGCATCACAAATGAACCACGTTTCGTAGGCTGATGGCGCAATGTACACACCTCTGTCAAGCAAAAAGTGAAAGAATTCATTGAAGGTATTTGTCGCGGCAACAGAAGCTGTATCAAGATCTACGACCGGTGTATCTGAAAAATGCACCGATATCATTGAGCCGCAACGATTAATAGTAAAAGGTTCAGATCCGCAAGACAATACACTTCTAATCCCACTTTCAAGACGAGCGGTTTTTTGATCCAGACGCTCAAAAACACTTCTATCCGCTTCAAGTGATTTAAGCATCGCCAATCCCGCAGCCATTGCAATAGGATTTCCGGAAAGTGTCCCAGCCTGATAAACGGGCCCTGAAGGAGCAAGATAATCCATGATTTCATTTCGTGCCGCAAAAGCCCCAACTGGTAATCCGCCTCCTATTACTTTGCCGAAAGCAACAATATCTGCCTTTATTCCAAAAAGTTCCTGTGCGCCACCGCGTGCCAATCTGAAACCGGTCATGACTTCGTCAAAAATCAACAGAATACCGTGGGCATCGCATAACTCGCGAAGTCCTTTCAAAAATCCTTGTTCGGGCGGCACACAACCCATATTTCCCGCAACGGGTTCTAAAATAATTGCGGCAATCGAATCTGGATTTGCGTTCACGATTTGAGTCGTTTCATCCAAATCGTTGTATTTGGCCAGCAAGGTGTCTTTCGCAGTTCCTTCTGTTACACCCGGACTATTCGGAGAACCGAATGTCAAGGCTCCGCTTCCTGCCTTTATCAGGAAAGAATCGGAATGGCCGTGATAGCAACCAGCATACTTTATAATTTTATCGCGTTTGGTAAATCCGCGGGCGAGCCGTACTGCACTCATACATGCTTCTGTCCCTGAATTTACAAACCGTATCTTATCGATATTCGGAACCATTGAAACCGCAAGGGAAGCAATTTCCGTTTCGAGTGCAGTCGGTGTTCCGAATGTGGTTCCTGATTTAACCCGATGAATGATAGCCTTTTCAACAGCTTCATTTGCATGCCCCAGAATCAGCGGTCCCCATGAATTTATATAATCTATGTATTGGTTGTTATCCTCGTCAAAAAGATAAGCCCCTTTTGCGCTTTTCATGAAAACCGGTGTTCCGCCTACAGCCTTGAAAGCCCGAACCGGAGAATTCACACCTCCGGGAATATATTGCCCTGCCTCGGTAAACAAAGCGCTGCTTCTTTGATATCGCATTATTTTATTCTTAGGTTTTGGCCGATTGAAAGCGCATTATCCTGAAGGTTATTCATAGACTTCAACTGATCGACCGTAATGTTGAATCGCTTGGAAATAGAATATAATGTATCTCCGGCAATCACCTGATATTGTGAGGAATTATCAGCAATCATGACAGACGTGGATTGTTGCGGAACCGGCTCATAATCGACACCTAAAACCATGGCATCGTATTTTTGCAGATTGTATCGTTCGATAAGCCCGATAAGTTTTTCAGGATATTTCGGATCTGTTGCATAACCTGCTGAACGAAGTCCTTTTGCCCAACCCTTATAATCGTCCTTATCTAATTCGAACAAAGCCGAGTACCGCTGTCTTCCGGTAAGGAACAAGGCATGATCGCGATACGATTCTGCCGGATTGTTGTATTTGCGGAAACATTCCTGTTCCGAATCGTCATCATGCCTCACACTCTCACCTGTCCAATCCTTATGGCATTTGATTCCGAAATGGTTGTTTGCAGATGAACTCAAAGGACCTGTTCCCGCACCCGATTCCAGAATTCCCTGAGCGAGGATGATACTGGCCGGAATACCATACTGTTGCATATTTCCGCGCGCAATCGGTTCGAACTTGGCAATATATTCGTTTACCATTTCCGTAGTCACCTTTACCCTTGTAACGGCTTCAAGTGTTTCTGATTTTGAGGCAGCTGATGAATTCCCCGAATTTGAGGAAGCAGTAGCCGATTTAGTCGTAGTTACTTTTGTCGTGGGTTTACGGACAACAGCCTTTTTATGGGAAGTCGACGGTCGCTTGTAGGTTGTCTGTTTGGAAGAATTACAGCTGGCAAAAATAGCCAAAAGTACTAGCAACAGGATTCTCTTATTCATTTGATTCTATATCTATCGATGACATTTTCTGTTTCATTCCTTCAATTCCCTGAAGACCGCCGGTGTGGATGGCCAAAACGCGATCAGAACTTTTAAAAAAACCGCTCTCGCTCATCTTATCAATCCCGAAGAGCATTTTGCCTGTATAAACGGGATCGATCGTGACTTTATTTTGTGCTTCGAAATGTTTGATAAAAGCAACCAATACCGAATCGACTTTGGCATAACCGCCAAAATGGAAATCAGTGATGATGTCAAAATTGCTTCGCATTGTCCATTGTTCCACTTCCGATTTTAAAAAATCCCCTTTGAGTGAACTGAAACCCAAAAGTTTCTGTCTTTCACCAAGCGATCGTGACAATCCTGCCAGCGTTCCGCCAGTTCCAACGGCGCAGCAAATATAGTCAAACTCAAAATCTGCATCAGTGAGAATTTCTTCACAACCGCGTACCGCAAGCTCATTCGTCCCACCTTCCGGAATCAGGTAAAATTTGCCAAAGCTTGTATTCAGGTGGTTTATGAATGATTCCTCATTTTTTTTCCGATACTCCTCACGGTTGATAAAATGAAGCCGCATGCCGTTTCTTACCGCTCGTGAAAGTGTCGGATTCAAAGGTTTTGAAGCCAATTCATCGCCTCTGATGATTCCAATCGTTTTTAATCCAAACCGTTTTCCGGCATAAGCGACCGCATCGATATGGTTGGAAAAAGCACCTCCGAAAGTCAGCAGTGTATCAAAACCGTTTGCAATGGCGAAATCAATATTGTATTTGAGCTTGCGGAATTTGTTACCCGGAATTTCCGGATCGATAAGGTCTTCTCTTTTGAGCCATACATCGGCAGAACAATTCGGGAGCAGTATTTTTTGGTTGAATACAGAAGACATAAGTGCTACAAAGAACAAAAAAAAGCAACCATTGAGGCTGCTTTGATATTTTTATTTATTCCGATGCTTTACTGTGACTGACGAGTATCTTTTGGGCAAAATCACTCTTTTCCTTCGAGACGATCTTGACCACATACACAGATTCGCTTAACCCCGCAGTCGACAATTCATAACTGCTTTTTCGCTCCTGATTTTTGAGTTCCATTACGCGTTTGCCGGAGATATCGAAAAGATAGACATCGGTCACATCAACCAAGCCCGGATTATGTATCGTCAACACTTGGCTTGCATTATTCTGGGTCACAAGCAATTCCTGTTTCGTAGCCTGAGGCAATCCCAGAGCCTGATCGGTAAACGTAATCTCATAACGCTCGCTGTTGTTTCCCGCAGGCATGTCGATCTGGAATTCGTCCAATGTAATCTCGTGATACACATCGTTTAATTTATCATGAACGTAGACATGATCCGCCTCGTCAAAATTGATCATTTCACTTACAGTTATTTTGTAAGATGCATCGGCGGCATTCTTAAGACCTATCGGAATCTTTTTATTCACATCAAAGTTTACTGCTGATATGACGAACTCTTTACCTTCAATCGCAAAATATAAATCTGCCGGAAGTGCATCACCTGGCGATTTTGAGTCGAGCGCATGGTCGATACCATCTGTAGCTTCATCTTTAAACGCAAGTACAATCTGGCGGATTCCCGAATCATTCAACGAAACATTGAATCGGATCTGTGGTGTCGGAGCATTGCTGACCGAACTATAATCAAATCCTGAAACCGATGGAATCTGAGGCAAATTATCGAATGTTGGCTCTTCACTTTCAGTACTTGCCATCACACGTTCAAAAACAGATGTCGATGCATTTTCATTTGTAAAGACACGATAGCTATTTTTCATGACAGCACTTGCATTGGCAGCACCTTCGAGCATAAATCCCTGACCTATAGGCGAAAAACGACGCGCATAAGACGATCCGGATCCGACCGTCGCCAGTGGAATTCCGGCGCCATCATAATTGGTAAAGACAGCTGGCACATAAATATTAGTTCCTCCTGAATACGTTCCATAACCACCTTGATACGCCACAAGCAAATGCGAATTCACATTTTTGTCCTGTTCCCAGAAGTAAGCCGAACCGGTACAATTTGTTTCGGCCACAAGAAAAGCCGCAAGGTCTATTGCTGATGGATATGGATTACCGGTAAGCGTCCACTGCCCTGTTGCAAGTGGAATGTTGATATTTCCGTCGTTAGGTTTTCCACGGAAGTCGTAACGTTGTGCAGCCCCGGGATTATTGGCGACACCGTTGACCATGGTCATATCCGTCCCGGAAGTTCCTTTCATGGTAAAACCTTCACCTGCAGCAATCGTAGATGCCGAATTCACCTGAGACCAGGCAGAATAGTTGGTGCTCATGGTATATTTAAAAACCCAGCGCTGTGAAATCGACAAAGGCGATGCGATTCCGTTTGTATTGGAAGTAGGAAGCATGATAGCTGCCGTACTGTTTGTCACATCAACCGGACTGTATAATTGCGTAATCCCAAAGTTTGAATTCCCTACTGCGGCCAATGCCCCGCCAACAGGAGAACACCAGTAATTGTATTCGAAATTATCTACGGTACCTTCCTGGTACAAAGACAAATTTCCCTGACCCTGATTCGCACTTGTACCTGTCGTGCCCTGGAGAAGCTGTGCGCCATTCCTTAAATAAAAATTGGAATTGTTCTGAAGGTTCACTCCTTGCTTCACATAAACATACTGGTTATTATTGTAGACGTAACTTCCGGGGCTTACATAGAGCTGCGCGCTTCCAGGCAAAGCTGCCAAAAAGAATAATGTTGCCAGAAACAGGACCTTTTTCATCACAAAAAATTTTTATAAAAATACTTTTATTTCCTTCAAAATAAAACAATTATGCACCAAAAGCATTTAAAATATACGAATGTCATCCAAAAGGATTATTTCTGGTCCATATCCAATCAAAAAAATCCTACACCAATACGCCTTTTGACGTAACTCACAGGAAGTTTAAAAAGGCCCAGAATTTTCTTTTCTTCAAGTATAGAGTGTCTTTTTCAAAGGCATATGCCTCTCTTTCAAAACTGATTTTAAGATATGCGACTCTGCTGTTTTTGCTTCTGACGAGATGATACATAAACTCCAAACCATACCAAATGTAGAAAAGCAAAATAAGCATTTCCAGTTGCTGTTTCAAATGGATTCTTTCATGGTTAAGGATTATTTTATCAGATGCATGACTTTTTTCCCTTAAAAAAATAAAGGGAAACAATGTTATTCCGCGAAAACCTTTCGGAACCAAATATTTTGAAATGACTACGAACATCACGAGTCAAAGTTCCTAAATTTGCCGTAACATGAATGGCAATACAGGCGAAAATAAGCTGATTGAAGGTGAAGATTACTATCTGACACCCGAAGGCTATAAAGTATTCACAGAAAAATACCACCTCAAACGAGGCTATTGTTGCCGCAGCGGATGCCGCCATTGCCCTTACGGTTACGACAAAAAAACAAATAAATTCAAGAAATGACTTTCCAGGAACAAATTTCCGTTGGCATTCCTGCCGAATTACCTGCTTCAAAACCATATGATACCAGCGTGAACCACGCCCCGAAACGCAAACAGATTTTATCTCCGGACGAAAAAAAGCTTGCCATAAAAAACGCACTTCGCTATTTTGAGCCGCGCCACCACAAGGAACTTGCCGCTGAATTTTCAAACGAACTCGAAACTTACGGACGCATTTATATGTACCGATTCCGTCCGGATTATGAAATGAAGGCACGGCCTTTTTCAGAATACCCCGGAAAAAGCGACCAGGCAAAAGCCATCATGCTCATGATCCAGAACAATCTTGATTATGCCGTGGCCCAGCATCCGCACGAATTGATCACGTATGGCGGAAACGGAGCCGTGTTCCAGAACTGGGCGCAATATCTGCTCACCATGAAATATCTGTCAGAAATGACAAACGAACAGACGCTGGCCATGTATTCCGGGCATCCTATGGGGCTTTTTCCATCTCATGCAAATGCGCCACGAGTGGTCGTGACAAACGGCATGATGATACCGAATTATTCAGCTCCGGACGACTGGGAAAAATTCAACGCACTTGGCGTGACTCAATACGGACAAATGACAGCCGGAAGCTATATGTATATCGGGCCGCAAGGCATTGTACATGGAACAACGATCACGGTCATGAACGCCGGACGCAAAATCTCCAAAAACGGCGAAGGCCTTGAAGGAAAAGTATTCGTGACATCTGGCCTTGGCGGAATGAGTGGCGCACAGCCAAAAGCCGGAAACATCGCAGGCTGCATCACCATTTGTACCGAAATCAATCCGAAAGCTGTGCACACCCGTCATTCACAAGGTTGGGTTGATGAAGTTCTGACAGACATTGATTCGTTGATCGAACGTGTTCAAAAGGCAAAACAAACCAAAGAAACGGTTTCCCTCGCCTATCTCGGAAATGTCGTTGATGTTTGGGAGAAATTCGCAGATAAAGATATTTTCATCGATTTGGGTTCCGACCAGACATCGCTTCACAATCCATGGGCCGGTGGCTATTATCCGGTTGGCTTGTCTCTTGAGGAATCGAATGCGATGATGGCATCGGAACCAGAAAAGTTTAAAGAAAAAGTACAGGAATCATTGAGGCGACAGGTTTCCGCAATCAACAGGCACACCGCAAAAGGCACCTATTTCTTTGACTACGGAAATGCTTTTTTGCTCGAAAGTTCACGTGCCGGAGCCGATGTGATGGCAAAAAACAACATCGATTTCAGATACCCGAGTTATGTGCAGGATATTTTAGGACCTATGTGTTTCGATTACGGATTCGGGCCATTCCGATGGGTTTGTGCTTCCTGTGACCCCGAAGACTTGGCTAAGACCGATGCAATTGCGCTTTCCGTCCTTGAGCAAATGGCAAAGTCTGCACCGGTTGAAATCCGTCAGCAAATGGAAGACAACATCAAATGGATCAGCAGCGCACGTGAGAACAAACTCGTAGTCGGTTCACAGGCTAGAATTCTATACGCCGATGCACAAGGCCGGATCAATATCGCAAAAGCATTCAACGATGCCATCGCCAAAGGTGAAATCCAGAACGTAATCCTTGGACGCGACCATCACGATGTTTCCGGTACAGATTCACCTTACCGTGAAACATCGAATATTTACGATGGATCGCGCTTTACAGCAGATATGGCCATACAGAATGTAATCGGCGACAGCTTTCGCGGAGCAACCTGGGTCAGCATACATAACGGCGGAGGCGTAGGTTGGGGCGAGGTTATAAACGGCGGATTCGGTATGGTTCTTGATGGCTCCGAAGAATCAGGGAAGCGACTCAAATCGATGCTTTTCTGGGACGTCAACAACGGTATTTCACGCCGCAGTTGGGCCAGGAACGACGGAGCTGTCTTCGCCATCAAACAGGCGATGCAATCGGAACCCTTACTCCGCGTTACTATACCAAACGAAGTAGACGACGCCATCTTTACTAATTAATTGTGGTTTTTTGGAACCGATTATCCAAATGGACAAACTGAATAGCATTTCGCTAGTGATAATGGGAATAGGCTTTTTGCTTCTTGCCAAATTCATGAGTGGCTTATTGCTACAGGCGTTGGCCGTTTCGATTTCCATTGGTTTCAGTGTGGTGGCGATTGTAAGAAGTTTTCGTGAAAAGAAAGAAAAAAACCTATGATTTTTAAGATCATTAAAAATTAAAAATCGCTAATTAAATCGCTATGAAAACCATTAAAGTATTACCCGTTCTGCTTGCCTTTGTGGTGAGTTCCTGCTGCGCTGTGCGAGTGGCATCAGACTATGACAAAAGTGTCGATTTTTCTGCCTACAAAACGTACGGCTTCTATAAGACCGGAATCGACAAGGCCGAAATATCAGACCTCGACAAAAAAAGAATCCTTCGTTCCATCGAAACTTCCCTGGCTGCAAAAGGCTATACCAAAAGTGAAACACCTGATTTACTCGTAAATATTTTCACCAAAGCCCGAACACAAGTAGACGTAAATCAATTTAACGCCGGCTGGGGCTACGGTTGGGGTTGGGGTTGGAATCCGTACATGTGGGGCGGCGGATATAACACCAGTGTCAACACATACACAGAAGGAACATTATTCATTGACCTCATCGACGCCAAAAAGAAAGAATTGTTGTGGCAAGGCGAAGGCATAGGAACATTGACCAAAGATGTCGACAAGAAAGATGAAAGGGCAAACGAATTCGTAAGCGCCATCCTGCAGAACTTTCCTCCCGGAGCTCCAAAAAAATAATACAATCTAAAGCCGCGACCAGATTCGCGGTTTTTTTATTTACAATCGGAACACAAATTCTAACGCCATATTATCAAATCGTTAAACCCGTGTAAATCATTTTCTATACCGTGATAAAAAGCGAATTTTTGCAATTGTAACGTAACAAATCTAACTATGAGAAAAATTTACTCTTTTGCATTCCTCGTTCTTGGCTCGATTGCCCTGGCACAAAACAGCACTAACGGCGTTCTCCCTCAAGGAACCGGCGTTGTGGTCAATGAATTCATGGCGAGCAATAACGCATCGGTGACAGATGATGCCGGTGAATTCGAAGATTGGGTTGAGCTATATAACAACAATGATTTTGAAGTCGACTTAAGCAATTTCTACCTTTCAGATGATGCCGCCGATCCTACAAAATGGCAATTTCCACAAGGAACTTTGATTCCCGCAGGCGGTTACCTGATTGTTTGGGCAGATGACGATGCAGACCAAGGGCCGCTTCATGCCACCTGGAAACTTTCTGTTGACGGGGAATTCGTGGTATTGACAGATCCAAATATGATCACGATCGACAGCGTCGAATTTGGGCCGCAAACAGCAAATATGAGCGCCGCACGCATTCCGAACGGAACAGGTGAATTCGTGATCCAGGAAGAAACTTTCGGAGTGAACAATGAATCACTGGGACTTACCGGTGTAACTGTTGCGAATCTTGCCGTTTATCCGAACCCGGCAAACACCGAAATAAAAATCAGTGGAAATTTCAACGCTTCCGTAAACGTGAACGTGTATTCTGAATCTGGACAAAAACTGTATAACTGCGTTATTTCAGCTGATAGCCAAATCCCGACTCAAAATCTTTCTAACGGTCTGTATTTCGTACAAGTTGGAAATACAACAAGCAAAATACTTGTAAAACACTGATTTACCATTCTGAAATCTGTCAACCAAATTATAACCGCTGTCATAAATAGACAGCGGTTTTTTTATGATTTAATTGCTTATGTCTTACTGTCATTTTACTAATTTTACCCGACTACAAAAAATGTCTGCATGAGCGCTACATTCGAAAGCAACCCATTAATTGACCGGCTTCCGGTTCATTTGAAACAATTCATCAAACCACAGGATTATGAGGATTACACTCCAATAAACCAGGCCGTTTGGCGATATGTGATGCGTAAGAATGTAGCTTATCTATCCAAGGTCGCCCATCACTCCTATCTTGATGGATTAAAAAAAACCGGCCTCGAAATAGACCAGATTCCCAATATGTATGGCATGAACCGAATTCTTAAAGAAATCGGTTGGGCTGCCGTTGCCGTAGACGGTTTCATTCCGCCGAATGCATTCATGGAATTCCAGGCCTACAATGTTCTCGTTATCGCTTCAGACATCCGTCAACTCGAACATATTGAATACACGCCTGCTCCGGACATAATCCATGAAGGCGCCGGACATGCACCTATCATCGCGAATCCGGAATACGCCGAATATTTGCGCCGTTTTGGTGAAATTGGCTGCAAAGCGATATCTTCCCACAAAGACTATGAATTGTATGAAGCTATCCGTTTGCTTTCGATTTTAAAGGAAGCCGAAGGAACATCGGCAGAAGATATCCAAAAGGCAGAACAGGCTGTCGAAGATTTACAAAACAATATGGGTGAAGCATCTGAGATGGCACAAATCCGCAACCTGCATTGGTGGACTGTAGAATATGGCCTGATCGGAACCCCTGAAAACCCAAAAATCTACGGTGCCGGCTTGTTATCCTCGATTGGTGAAAGCGCCTGGTGCATGACCGATGCTGTCAGAAAACTACCGTATTCCATCGATGCAGCCGAGCAAAGTTTCGACATCACAAAGCCCCAGCCTCAACTGTTCGTCACGCCCGATTTTGCTTTCCTGAGCCAGGTTCTCGAAGATTTTGCAAACACCATGGCATTACGTACCGGCGGGCTTCGTGGAATCAAAAAACTCATCGATTCAAAAGCACTTGGAACCATAGAATTAAGTACCGGAATCCAGATATCAGGAGTTTTCACAAATGTAATCGAACACGAATCCAAACCTGTTTACATCCAGACGACCGGAAAAACAGCCTTGTCCTATCGCGAAAAAGAACTCGTGGGCCATGGAACGAATACACACGCAGAAGGCTTTGGAAGCCCGATTGGCAAACTCAAGGGAATTAACCTTGCCATCGAAGACATGAGTCCGCGTGATTTGCGTGCTTACGACATCTACGAAGAAGAAAAAATCACGCTTGAATTCGAAGGCGGAATCACGGTTTCCGGCGAAATCATTACAGGTTCAAGGAATCTTCAGGGCGAAATCATCATCATCAGCTTTAAAAACTGTACGGTGAAACACGGAGACGAAATCCTGTTCCAGCCGGAATGGGGGACGTATGATATGGCCGTCGGGAAAAAAGTAGTCTCGGCATTTTCAGGCCCTGCAGATGTAAAAAGCTTTGATCTGATCACGCACGTTCCTTCTTCTAAAACCATAAAAGCAGCTGAATCTGAAAGCCGTTCGGCACTTGAAAAACTCTATCGTGAAGTCCGTGATATTCGTGAAAGCGGAAACGGAATTGAAAAACTGGCTTCGGTTTTTGAAGAATTGGTTTCCAGATTCCCGACAGATTGGTTGCTATCTGTTGAAATCGCTGAATTACTCAAAGATGCGAACCAACCAGTACTTTCAGAAAAGGCATTATCCTATCTGGAAGAATTGAAAACCAAGCGACCTCAAATCGCACACCTCATCAAAGGCGGCCTCGAGCTTATTTTTGAGGAGGAAAAAGCGAATTAATTTTTGAGTTGCTGGCCTAATTGCTTTTCATCGGCGACAGGTTTTCCTTTGTATTCAAGTGTCCAGCCCATCGAACTGGTCAAAATAAGCATTTTTGAAAGCTCGCTGACCAATCGGTTCTGAGCGTTCGATTGCAGGCTTGAGGCTCTGACTTTTTTCATCAGATCATCGCGAACCTTTTTGTTGATCTTGTTGTAATCATCACCTGTAAACAGGCTCAGTGTCGTTTGTTCTACATCATAAAAAGTCAGTTGCGGATCAATCTTGATTTCTTCTTTTGGAATCGTGAGAATTTCAATGGTCTTATTTTTCTTGTCTATATCATATGTAACCTGATGCAGGTCATACGAAACCGACACATCTGCATTGACAATGACCAATGCTTTTTTCTCGAAAGACAACATATCCATCAGGTATTTATCGCGGTCTTTGTAGGTGATGACTTCGGCGAAATGGCCTTCGGTGACCACAAGTTTGCCTACATTTTCAATTTGTTTCTGGATCAGTTGGGTGTTGTATTCGAGTGTCGATGAATCGTCTTTGCGTTCTATAAAATAGCGTATCGCAAAAAACACAAGCAACGTCAAAACGGCAACCAACAGATATTTGCGCATCAGGCTATCTTTTTCTTAAAGATAGGCAATTCGATCAAATCAGATTATTGCTTTTGGCCTTTTGTATCGCCTCGAGTTTGTTGTGCACCTGGAGTTTGGTGTAGATGTTCTCGATGTGTTTGCGCACCGTGCTCGGCGACAGGAACAAATTCTCCGCAATATTGTTGTAATTCAATCCTTTGCTTAATTGTTCGAGCACTTCGATTTCACGTGTGGATAATTTGACGTCGTCTGATGTCCGCGCATCGAAATCTACCGGATTGCGCAACAGCTTCAACGTCTTCAGGGCAATCGACGGATTCATCGCCGCGCCTCCATTCAAAGTTTCGACTATTCCCTGATGCAGATCACGCGCGTTGACTTCTTTGAGCAGGTAACCGTCGGCACCGGCTTTTATCGAATTGAAGATGTTTTCGTCGTTATCGAAAACCGTCAGCATGATGATGCGGATGTGCGGGAAACGCGCTTTGATGACCGATGTAGCTTCGATTCCGTTCATCTGCGGCATTTCGATATCCATCAGGATCAAATCGATGTTATGGCTTTGTTCAAGTTTATCGATGCATTCCTTTCCGTTGGCAGCCGTAAACCGAACCGACAAATCTTCAAAAAAAGACAGCTTCTCCTGAATCGCGCGCGTCAGGAAATGATTGTCGTCTACAATGCCGATTTTGATGTTCATCCAGAACTAACTTACAATTTTTATCAATAAAAAATCAGGAATATAAAATTCAGGATCAGTATGGATACAATGATGGTCACGACGCACCAGAACTTTACGTTTTCTATTTTCTTCGCCACCATTTTCATTGTGATTTCCACAAAGATGAGATTCCGGCCTGATTCGTAAAATACGGCATTTGGCGTATTTTTTACGTCTTGCGGATTAACGATTGATCCAAATCGATATGGATTCTGGTTCCTTTACCAACTGATGTTTCAATACGCAGTTTGCCGCCAATGTCGGCCATGCGCTTCTTCATATTGTGCAATCCATTTCCAAGTGCAACTTTTTCAGGATTGAAACCGGAACCATTATCTGAAATGTCAATTCCGATAGTTTCCGATTGACGAATCTCAACCCTGATCTTAGTCGCTCCGGAATATTTAATCGCATTGTTTATGGCTTCCTGGATGCATCTGTACACATTCATTCCAACAGCCGAATTCATGCTAAGGTTTTCCATTTCGTGAGGAAGCACACACTCAAAATCAATCTGGCTTTGCGCTTCACGTGCTTTTTCGACAAAATTGCTGATTCTGGAAACAAGGTCTTCAAATTTTATTTCGCCCGAATTCATCGCCCAGATCGTATCTCGCAATTCTACAATGGTATCACGCGTAAATTCACTGATTCCTGACAATTTCGTATCTAATTTCGAACCCGCAATATCAAAGGCGTATTTGAGGTTTTCGACAGATGAGATGATGAACGTAAGCTGCGACCCGATGTTGTCATGCAAGTCGCGTGAAATGGACAACCGCTGCTGTTGCAGTTTATTCTGTGTTTCGATATTTGCTATTGCTGATCTCAATTCATGTTCCTGCAAGATTTGCCGGTTCTTGAGTTTTTGTTGCCGATACAATAAATAACCGATGATGCCAAGAGATGAAACTCCCGAACAAATAAATAGAAACAGTATGGTTTTCCTTCGCGACTCTGCCTGTTCCTGTAACAGTTTATTATGGCTTTCAACAAGTTGCTTTTCTTTTTGGCCGGTTTCAAATTGCACTTCAAGCTCTGCGATACGCGCATTCGTATCAAAGTTGACGGTGCTGTCTTTTACCTTTTCAAACTGGCGGTAATTCTCAAGTGCCTGCTTGTATTCGCCCAATCCTTGATGCATCAGCGCGATGCTCTCGTAATTGTATTGGATCAGGTGGGCGTATTTGTTTTTCTTTGAGATTTCAAGCGACTTGCGATAATTGTCAAGTGCCGGCCTGAATTCTTTTTTGGCCGAATAGAAATCCCCGTAATAGCAATAATTTTCTGCAATACCTACGGAATCCTTTTTGGAAAGCCGCATCTGCAACGCTTCGGAAAACAACGCATAAGCCTGGTCATAGTTGCCTTCCATCGTATAAATTATGGCAATATTGTTCAGGCTGAACGGAATTCCGGTAACATCTTTTATATGTCGCTTGATGACCAATCCTTTTTTGTAGAAATACAGCGCGCTGTCCAATTGATTTTGCATTTCCTTGAGCACGCCGTAATTGTTGTAGATGCTCAAAAGTGAAGTGGTATCTGGTATCGATTCGGCCAGTGACTTTGCTTTGAGCATATAGTACTGTGCTTTGGGCATGTTCCGGCGTTTCATCTGATAACCCAGTTCACCATATTGGAAGGCGACTTTTTTACGGTTGCCAATGCGTTCGAAAACCTGTATGGCGCGAAAGGCATAATCTGTACTCAGATTGTATTTCCCTTTGTAATTATAGACGAGCGACAGGTTTGAGTAACTTTCTCCCTCGCCCAAACCGTACTTTATCTTTTTGGAATCGGAGGCATTTTTTAAATACACCACATCGAGTTTGGACGCCTGTGCCAATCGTGTTTCAAATGGAATGTTGTTAAGCGAATCTATGGTTTTCCGATTCTGGGCGATAAGAGGTACAGCCCAAAAAAGCATCGGGAAAAACCAAAGCCGTTTCATGCTTTGGGATCGGTTAGGTTCACTTGTATCTGTGTTCCTTTGTTTACAAATGAAACAACCGCGAACGTTCCGCCAATATCTTCGATACGTTTTTTCATATTCCGAAGCCCGTTTCCTTCGACGCCCGAGGTTTCAAAACCGTTTCCATCGTCCTCAATCAAAATAGCAATGCCCGAAATTTCTTTTTTGATAAAGACCGAAACCTTCGACGCGTTTGAATGTTTTATCGAATTGTTGATGGCTTCCTGTATTGTACGATAAATGTTCATGCCTTTGACCGAACTGAATTTGAGGTCGCCAAGCCCGCTGTCTATGTCGAATGAAAATGCAATATCCTGTCTTGCAAGCTGTGCTTTTTCGATGAAATTATAGACTCGGGAACGCAAGTCTTCAAACGAAATCTCGGCATGGTTCATCGCCCAGATCGTATCGCGCAATTCCACGATTGTCGATTGGGTAAACTGACTTATGTTTTGGAGTTTATCATCAAGTTTACTGCCTTTTAAATCAAACGCGTATCTCAGGTTATCGACCGAAGAAATCACAAAAGTAAGCTGGGAACCAATATTGTCATGAAGGTCGCGTGATATGCTCAGGCGTTGTTCCTGGAGCTTGTTCTGGGTTTCTATGCGACCAATCGCCGTTTTGAGTTCGTGCTCCTGCTCCTGTTGGTAATTCCGCAGTTTTTGTTGCCGATAGATGAGGAAAAGTACTAATGCAGAAAACACCGAAAGCAGTGAAATAATGACAATCCACGAATTGCGCGTCCGTACCTCATCTTCTTTTTCAAGAAGTTCGATGCGGTTGCGGGCAATGATCTGTTCTTTTTTTTCGGTTTCATGGACTACTTTGAATTCGGCCAGGGCTTCTTCCTTCTTCTCATTCATCTCGCGGGCGTATGCATCCATATATTCATCCTGGGTTTTCAAGGCCAGATCTTTTTTGCCCGAAGCTTTGTAAATATCAATAAGGATCTGATAACATTTGAGTATGTTGTGCTTGCTTTCCATATCACCAATCATGGAAATGCTTCGTTTCACGTATGTTTCCGCTTTTGCATATTGCCTACGTGCCAGTTCTATATTTCCGAGGTTGCTGTACGTATCGGCAATTTGCTTTTTATCGCCTGTCTTCAAATCAATTTTGAGACATTCGTTGAAATAGTATTCCGCACTGTCGATGCGTCCGCTGTAGAAATAACAATTCGCCTTGTTGTCCAGGAAAGCTGTTTTCAATTTATCCAAGCCAATGCTATCGCAGATTTTTATAGCCATCTTATCCAACTCCATCGCTTTTTGGAATTCACCTGAAATGCCATAAACATTGGCTAATGTATGTGCCGAATTCAGGTAAGCGAATTTATGCCTGCTGTCCTTTCCGATGCGTAGCGCTTTTTCAAGGTGTTCCCGCGCCAGCTTCATATCATTCTTTTCCATGTAGACAGACCCGATATTTCCGTTGGTCGCAATAAGGCCACGCGTATTTTTAGTGCGTTCGTAAATGGTCAATCCGCTCAGGAAAAACTGCAGCGCCTTTGGGTAGTCGCTGGTATTCTTGTAATAATTTCCAATTCCGCATAAAGCCCGCGCCCGCAACGTGTCGTTCCCTTTTTTCTCCAATAGCTTCAAAGCCGTTTCGAACGATTTGAACGACAGCTGGAACCTGGCATTCCCCGAATACGCAACGCCGGTCACGATTTGAGCCATTGCTTTGTATTTTGCAGATTCAGGCATTGCCTTTATCTCCATTCTGGCAGCGAGCGCCGTGAGCGAATCCATCGGTTTGAGCATATAGGCATCGACCTTGGAATAGTCGGATATGATCGCTGTTTGATTGGACGATAACCGTTCACCGGATTTTTGCCTTTCGGAATCGGAACAGCCAAAAAGAAAAACGGCGATAAGAAATAAAAGTGAAATCCGATACATCATTGTAAGCCAGGTTTGGAGCGAATATAATAAAGTATTGAAATCCAAGCCTAAGTTATTCCTTACCATAAAGCTGGCCCATAGTATCCCGGAACGCGAGATAGATGTCACTACCGATAATAGTGTTCGACTGCCGTATGCTGTTGAGCATCTCGTCACTGAGTTTCACCTGCCCTTTTGCAATCAGGTTGTTGTAGTTTTCCTCGACGAACTTTTGATGTAATGCCAGCATGCTTTGTTCGTGCATGAGCGTTTGCCGACGAATCTTGATCTGGTGCCAGACAAGAATGCAGCTCATGACTAAAAATACAAACACCGATGACAGGATCATTGTGGAAATTTTGCTTCAAAGTTCCGTCACAACCAACTAAAAAAAAATACGGCAATTGCCGTATTCTTCCAAAAAGCCGATAATATGATCGGCTACCACACAACTATTTATTACTGCATAAAAATGCCGCGGAAAGATCCGTTGGTAACTGATTTTGCGGCACAACTGTTTTCTTCAGACTTTCCTGTGAACTCGAATGTCCCTTCAATTTGCGTATCGCTTATCTGGGTTACGTGTACCACTCCTGTCGCGCCTTCGCATTCGCCTGTATCATAACTCGCCGTAGAAGAACCCATGCCGTCTACATAAGCCATCACGCTGTCAGAATCCGGTGTCACATTATAATCGCCTGTTGCGGTGATTCCAAAAAGGTTGATGGTGATGGCATGTGCGTCCGGATTAGCTCCTGTAATCATAATCAGGTTTCCTGCACCTGTTCCTGTGCGTACCGCCGTTACTGTAGAAACGCCCATTACCGCTGCTTCAAAACCAGATCCGTTGACACTTGCCGTAATATAGGAACCAGATTGTCCGCCTGTCCCTACAGCCTCATCACCGTTGCAAGCCGAAGCAAGCGCGATCAATCCCGTAAATAAAATTGCTTTTCCGAAAATTTGAAACTTTTTCATTTGTCTGTTCAATTTGAGTTAGTATTTGATTTGATTCGGTGTTTTAATCCGTTACAAATCTGCGACTAAGCCCAAACTGCGGCAATAAGGCATTTGCCGTATTTTAGAATTCCATGTGAGGGAACTGGAGCTGCAACGCCGAAATTCTCTTGTCGATGAGTTCCAAATGACGCTTGTAAGAATCGGAATTCAAATCGAAAGGTCTGTGTTCCGATGCTTTCCTGATAAAAGAAACGTTGCCCATGACTTCAGTGGTTTCGGCAGTCATGATGCTTTGTGAAAAACGTTCCCAAATGTAATCTATCGCCATATCTGACGGATGCAGCATATCAGTGGCAAAAAACCGGTAATCGCGCAATTCGTCAAGCACGATTTCATACGATGGAAAATAGACGATATCCTGATTTTCCGATTCCTCCATAAAAGAATGCAATCCCGATATCAGGTTGGCTTTGCTGCGTTGATTCCCGACAATACCGTCTTTGATGTGGCGGACGGGTGAAATGGTAAAGATTTGGACAGCCGACGGATTCCATTTTGATATTATGGCTGATAATTTCCGTACCGATTCGTAAACCTCAGTTGGTGAAAGCAACACTTTTTCAAATTGCTGCTGAGGCACTTTATGGCAATTGGCCACTATTTTTCCCGATGTTAGGTGACGATAGACCCAGGCCGTCCCCAAGGTAAAAATAAAATGTGAAGCAGATTCGAGAGCCTTTTTTGTTTCCCTGACAGCACGTTGCAATGACAATTCAAGTTGTGATCTATCAGTATTGCTGAGTTTGGAATGGGAACCGAAATAATGCCATTTACCATGCTGCTCAAAAACGTCAAAAGCCTTTTCGTTCGACGAATCCGCTAGCTCAAACAAATCCAGAAGCACTAATGGATTGAACAAAATACCGAACGGGTTTGTAATAGTCCGGAACTGGAAATACTCCAGTTTTTGGGCCATGCTTTCGGCAAAACAAGAACCCCCTAGAAAGACAAGTGAATCGTGCGTGATCTTTTTCGGAATAAGCGGAACCGGAACTGGCGTGGTGAATTGCATCTGGGCAAATATCGTAAATAAAAAAACTCCGGCACAAAGGCCGGAGCATACTAAAAGTTTTCCCCCATTTAGTATATATATTCTGTTATTCCGGAATCCCCATCAAGCGGATCACTCGATACAATGCGAAGTGGGAAATCCAGTGAATCGTAGACATATGTTTTGGTCACCAACACAGGATCTTGTCCTTCCGTGGTTTGTGTATTGGTCAATACGTTGTGAAAAATACCTTTTTGGTTGGTACTTAACAGACTGGAAATTTTGTCATAGCCAATGATATTTCTGGTTGGCGTATTGTGTGTATCATAGGTATAATCACAAATGCGTCCGTAACCGCTGTCCACGTTTAGGGTTTTGGTATGTGTAATTTCACCGTTCTGCATGAGAAGGACACCTTGCATTACAATTTGTGTCTGTGATTCATCGGAGCCAAAATACTGGGTCACCGAAATCGAACCATCAGGAGCATATTCATAAACCTGTTTACGGCCCCAATCTGCAGAAATGTCAAGATGGGTTGTAATTCTGCCCTGGTCATCGTATTCATAGGAATCAGTGGTCACCTCACCGAATTCATTGCTCGATTCCACAGATACGATGAGATTATCATTGTAAGTAAAATGCTGCTCGGAACCATTATCACTAATGATGCTGACCAACTTCTGTCCATCATAATTCCAGACCGACGTAACGGATTCACCAGACCAACCGGTTGTGATGCTCTTTTGAATAAGACGTAATTTAGGATTTACCTCAGGAGATGGAGTAGTATCTGACTCCGATGTGCAAGAAACCAGCAGAAGCAAAAATGCAGAGATAAGTAGGTAGCTGTTTTTCATGGCGAATAACAATTGAAATTTGGATATGCCAAAAGTATGTGAGTGGTTTTCACGCAGAAAAAAAATCGGATGAGCGGCCTGAATTCTTGTTGAAATGCACTTTTTGGCCAATTTCACTTCGGCTAACCGTTTAAATATGAGGATTGTCGGAACGATGCGGACAACACTGGATTTCTCCACCGACAAAATATCCGTGACAATAAAATTTGTCGCAGGCGAACTGTCGCAACTTCCCGACAATTATGTTTTCAGGAAGCAAATTGTCAGAAAACAAAAAGGGTTTTAATAGAATTAACCCAAGGAAATAAAAAACCCGGAACTAAATCCGGGTCCGTTTTATCTGATGAAATCTTCTGCTTTTTCAAGCGCTTCAGGAATTCCAAGAGGGTCTTTTCCGCCTGCCGTGGCAAAAAACGGTTGTCCGCCTCCGCCGCCCTGGATATATTTTCCGAGTTCGCGTACGACTTGCCCGGCGTTGAGTCCTTTTGAAGCGACGAGTTCTTTGGAAACATAAACGGTCAGCATTGGCTTTTCATCATTGACGGTTGCCAACACAATAAAGATATTCTCACCAAGGTTTCCGAGTTCGTAGGCCAGGTCTTTTGCGCCTTCTGCGGCTAAATCTACCTGAGTCGCCAAAAACCTAACGCCGTTGACTTCGCGGAATTCATTCGCCATCGAACTTTTAAGTGCCTTTGCTTTTTCACGCAACAAAGCCTCAACCTGCTTTTTGAGTTTGACATTTTCCTCCTGCATGGCAGCAACCGCTTTGAGTGTGTCCTGCGGATTCTTTAACGTCTCTTTTATTTCTGACAATGCTTTTTCCTGATTGGCGAAATAGTCTTTCACGGCATCGGAAGTAATCGCTTCAACCCGACGGATTCCAGCGGCGACAGCACTTTCTGAAACAATCTTGAAATGCCATATATCTGCCGTATTCTGAACATGGATTCCGCCGCAGAGTTCCACGCTTTGCCCGAATTTGATCGCGCGTACCGAATCGCCGTATTTCTCACCGAACAACGCCATGGCACCTTCGGCCACAGCTTCAGCAAACGGAATGTTGCGTCTTTCGACGAGCGGCAAATGTTCGCGGATGCGGTCGTTGACGAAATTTTCCACCGATTGTAGTTCGGCATCTGTCATTTTTGAAAAATGCGAGAAATCGAAACGCAGATAACCCGGCGAAACGAGCGAGCCTTTTTGTTCTACATGGGTTCCCAGAACCGAACGCAACGCCTGATGCAACAAGTGAGTCGCCGAGTGATTTCGGGCCGAATGTTCGCGCAGTTCCCGATTGACTTTCGCCGTCAACGGACCTGACGCATCTTCCGGCAACGACTGCGTAATATGTAAAATCAGGTTGTTTTCTTTTTTGGTATCGAGCACCGGAATTTCTTTTGATCCGGCAATCAAAACACCTCTGTCGCCAACCTGTCCGCCGCCTTCCGGATAGAAAGGTGTCGCATCGAGGACAATCTGGAATTGTTTTCCATCTTTTTTGGAATCGACCTGACGATAGCGCGTAATGTGGGCTTCGTTTACAAGCAGATCATACCCAACGAAACTCTCCTCCATCTTTTCACGCACGATGACCCAATCTTCGGTCGAAACTTCGGATGCTGCACGAGAGCGTGTCTTTTGCTCGAACATCGCTTTGTCAAAATCGGCTTCGTTGTAACTCATGCCGTTTTCTTCGAGGATTAAAGCGGTCAAATCTTTAGGGAAACCGAACGTATCATACAATTCGAATGCTTTTGCACCCGGAACTTCTTTGCCCTGGGTTTGTTTTACGACATCATCAAGCAATTGCAATCCTTGGTCGAGTGTACGCAAAAACGCATTTTCTTCTTCGCGGATCACGTTCTTTACCAAATCTTTCTGCTGACGGATTTCAGGAAATGACGAGCCCATTTGAGCCGCAAGCGTATCGACCAGTTCAAAAATGAATGCCTCTTTTGTATCCAAAAACGTAAACCCATATCGGATAGCGCGACGCAAGATCCTGCGGATTACGTAACCTGCACCTGTATTTGACGGAAGCTGACCATCGGCGATAGCGAATGCCACAGCGCGCACATGATCGGCAATGACCCGAATGGCTATATTGGTTTTTTCCTGCTCGCCCAATGCTTCACCTTTGACATATTTCTTTCCGGTAAGCGTGACGATTTTTTCAATCAGCGGCCCGAAAACATCGGTGTCATAATTCGATTGCACACCTTGCAGAACCATGCAAAGACGTTCGAAACCCATTCCGGTATCAACGTGACGCGCGGGAAGTTTTTCAAGAGATCCGTCGGCTTTTCGGTTGAATTCCATGAATACGTTGTTCCAGATTTCAACTACGTGCGGATGATCGTTGTTGACCAAATCGCGACCTGAAACTTTTGCTTTTTCTTCGGCCGAACGTATATCGACGTGGATTTCCGAACAAGGCCCGCACGGACCCTGGTCGCCCATTTCCCAGAAGTTGTCTTTTTTGTTCCCGAGCAGGATTCTGTCTTCTGATATCAATGACTTCCAGATGTCCCAGGCTTCCTGGTCGAACGGAACATTTTCTTCTTTGGAACCTTCAAAAACGGTCACATACAATATGTCTTTATCGATTTTATAGACTTCGGTCAATAATTCCCAGGCCCAATGGATCGCTTCTTTTTTGAAGTAATCACCAAAGCTCCAGTTGCCGAGCATCTCGAACATGGTGTGGTGATAGGTATCTTTCCCTACTTCTTCAAGGTCGTTGTGTTTTCCGGAAACCCGAAGGCATTTTTGGGTATCGGCAATCCGCTTGGATTTTGGCGTGGCGTTGCCCAGAAAATATTCCTTGAACTGGGCCATTCCGGAATTGTTGAACATCAGCGTCGGGTCGTCTTTCAAAACGATTGGCGCCGATGGAACTATTAAATGCCCTTTGGACTGGAAAAAATCGAGGAATGTGGAGCGTACTTCTTGAGAGTTCATTGTAATTAACTAATTGGACAATTTGGAAATTTGGAAATGCTAAAACCGGAAAGAATATTATGACTCATATCATTTTCAAATTTCCAAATCTTCAAATTTCCAAATTCACTACATTTGTTTCGAACCGAGTCGTAACATCGGTCAAATCGCCTGTTTTTAACGTGCAAAAATAGGATATTTCGCAACATGAAGAAGGTAAAATATTACTACGATCCTGAAAATCTGGCATTCCGCAAGATCAAGGTGAAAAAGGCCACGAAACTAGGCTATGCGGCCTTGTTCCTGCTGGCATCGGCATTGTTTGGGACGCTGGCTTTCTATGTAGTGATCAGTACGCCTTTCTTCGATACGCCAAAAGACAGGTTGCAGGCGCGCGAAATCGAGAACCTCAAGCTCAATTATTCGCTTTTGGAACGTCAGATGGATGAAGTGGATGCGGCACTCGACGGCCTTGAGCAAAGAGACGAGAATATTTACCGAAGTTATTTCAACTCGTCAAAATCGGCCGACGAAAAACAAAAAAAAGATAGCCAAAAGAACCGATACAAAGAGCTTGAAGGTTACAACAATGTGGAATTGGTGACGACTGCGAGCAAACGCATGGACAGCATCAAAAAGCAATTGGTATTGCAAAGCGTATCGCTCGATGAAATTGTATCATTGGCGAAAAAGAAAAACAAACTGCTTGCTGCTATCCCGGCGATTCAGCCGGTCAGGAAAGAAAACCTGAGTGCGGTGGCTTCGGGATTCGGATATCGTACAGATCCGTTTACCAAAGTGAGCAAGTTCCATGCGGGAATGGATTTTTCATCGCGTACCGGAACGCCTGTTTTTGCAACAGGTGACGGAATTGTGGAACGTGCCGACAGCAACGAATCGGGTTACGGAAACCACATCGTGATTCGTCATGGTTACGGTTACGAAACACTTTACGGACATTTAAGCAAGTACAAGGCAAAGCGCGGACAACACGTCAAGCGGGGCGAAATCATAGGTTATGTAGGAAGCACGGGCCGAAGCGAGGCACCTCACCTGCATTACGAAGTGCACAAAAACGGCGAGGTGGTGAACCCGCTCAATTTTTATTATGCAAACATTTCGGCAGCGGAATATGTGGCGATTGCCAAAGCTGCCGACCAGGAAAACCAATCGTTAGACTAAATGCAGATAGATTTATCACCGGACAAACGGTATTACAGCATAGGCGAAGTGGCGAAGGCGTTCAACGTGAATGCATCGCTGATTCGTTTCTGGGACAAGGAATTCGATGTTCTCAAACCCAAAAAGAACGCAAAAGGCAACCGGATGTTTACACCGGAAGATGTCAAAAACCTTCAACTCATTTATCACCTGGTCAAGGAACGCGGCTTTACGCTGGACGGAGCGCGTGTGCATTTGAAAGAAGGACAGAAAAAAACGCTCGACAAATATGAAATCATCAGCAAACTTGAAGGCATTAAAAAGCAACTGACCGATTTGAAAGACGCACTTTAGTTATTATTATTTTTTATTGTAATTATTTATTCGAACAAACGGATATCCTAAAAATTTTAAACAAACAAAAACAACTTTTAAAACAAATTCAAAATGAGAAAATTTCTTCCGTGGATCATTATCGCAGGTGTCGTATTGATCTTGATTTTTTGGTGGATTGGCGTTAAAAACACGGCGCTTCAATACAACCAGGCTGTAGGTAAAGAATGGGGTAATGTGGAAACGGCTTATCAAAGACGGAATGACCTGATTGGCAATTTGGTCAACACGGTAAAAGGTGCCGCCGATTTTGAAAAAGGCACGTTAACGGCCGTTATCGAAGCCCGGGCAAAAGCGACATCGGTCAACATCGATCCGTCTAACATCACACCGGAACAATTGGCCCAATTCCAACAGGCTCAGGCTGGTGTAACATCTTCCCTATCACGTTTGTTGGTGGTAGCCGAACAATATCCTCAACTGTCCGCAACCCAGAATTTCCGTGATTTGCAGGCTGAATTGACAAGCACAGAAAACCAGATCCTTACAGCGCGCACCCGTTTCAACGAATCGGTCCAGGCCTATAACGGATATGTTTTGAAAGTACCACAAAGCCTTGTACTAGGTGGGTCTTATCCTGAGAAAGCATTTTTCAAATCTGTCGAAGGCGCTGACAAACCTGTCGAAGTAAAATTCTAACAAATGCCTGAAGCCATCGATTTGCTGACCCGCAACGAAGAACTGGAAGTAGTCGAAGCGATCCGGCTAGCAGAAGGCCAGACTTCTGGTGAAATCCGCGTGCACATTGAACGTTCGTCTGTAGCACCACATTTTGACCGCGCCAGGGAATTGTTTCATTTACTAAAGATGGACAATACAAAATTGCAGAACGGTGTATTGATTTATCTGGCTTCAGATGACAAACAGTTCGTGATTCTGGGCGATAAAGGAATCGATGCCGTAGTGGAAAATGATTTTTGGGATTGTACCAAAGATGCCATGGCCGAGCATTTCCGCAACGGCGACTTCAAACAAGGGCTCATTGCCGGAATTTCACGTGCAGGCGAAAGATTGCAGCAGTATTTCCCGTGGCAAAACGACGATACCGATGAACTGTCAAATGAAATTTCAAAAGGCTGATGCAAAACTCTTTTTTTAGCAGAAGCCTTTTGGCTTTTATCGCTTTTGTTTCGATAACCGTTTCGGCCCAGTTCAAGATTCCTGAGAAACCTTCGTTCCAGACGAGCGTTTACGACTATGCAAAAGTTCTAGATGAATCGGAACGGTCGCAACTCGAAGAAAAACTGATCCGGTATTCCGATTCGACCACGACCCAGATTGTTTTTGTCAGCGTTCCGACCATCGAAAACGAAGATATCAACATACTCGGCCCGAAATGGGGTCATGCATGGGGCGTCGGGCAGGAAAAAGAAGACAACGGTGTTTTTATCCTCATGGCTGTCAAGGAGCGAAAAATCGGCATCTATCCGGGTTACGGCGTCGAAGACCGATTGATTGCCGCAACCGGAAAACAAATCATAGATTACATCATAACTCCTGAATTCAAACAAGGAAACTTCTACGCCGGGCTTGACAAAGGTTCCGATGCGATTTTCCTGGCGCTCCAGGGCAAATACAAAGGCACCCGAAAGCAGGATAACGAAAGCTTTCCGTGGCCTGCATTTCTCATAATCGGATTCTTTATCCTAATCATTATCCTAAGAGGACGCGGAGGCCGTGGTAACGGAGGACGCGGAGGTGGTTTTGGCTCTACACTTAGCGATATCATAATCCTGAGCAGCTTGGGACGCGGTGGTTTCGGAGGATCTTCGGGTGGTGGAGGATTTAGTGGTGGCGGAGGCGGATTCGGTGGCGGATTCGGCGGAGGCGGATTTAGTGGAGGCGGATCCAGCGGTGGTTGGTAAGATAAAATATTCTTTAATTAGGCCGGAATCTATTCCGGCCTTAATTTTTTGAAATTCAGCCTATAATCAACAAGCTTTAAAAACCTAACCCAATCTTAACAACAATATCTTTTCCAGATACTCAATCTGCCGAGCTAATTTCGTAAGTTAGGCCTATTCCAAATTCAAACTTATCGCCTTTTCAATCATGGAGTCATAACGAACTCACCATGAGTGTATTTGTATTAAATTAACTTAATATATCTATCATGAAAAAAAGATTAAAATTTGGAATCATGGCAGTACTGGCCTCTTTCAGTCTGCAGTCACAAACATTGAAAGCAACTGCGTCTGGTTCCGTAGTGACCAATTCTACTGCCGGAAACAACAGTACATTTGTAGGAACCAGTGCCGGAGCTGTAACAACAGGAGCTTCAAATACATTTGTGGGCTATCAGGCCGGCTCTTCGAATACAACAGGGTTAGGCAATACAATGTTAGGAACAAATGCAGGCTCCTATAATATTACCGGCATATCCAATACCTTTATCGGAAACGGAGCAGGGTATAATAACACAGGCTCATACAACACACTGATTGGTACAGCATGTGGTTCGAACACAACTTCTGGCGGAGGGAATTCATTCCTGGGCCATGGTGCCGGCGACGCAAATACCACCGGAACCAACAATACCTATCTTGGCTTTTTGGCCGGAAACACAGCGACTGGTTCATACAATATATTCGTTGGCCAGGGTGCAGGCAAATCAGGAAGCGGGAACGATTTATTGTTTGTCGATAATTCCAATACACAAAACCCACTTATTTGGGGAAGTTTCGTTAACGGCAGCCGTCAGCTGAAGTTCCATGGGAAAGTTGGGATTGGCGGAGAATACAATACGGCATTCGGATCTTTTCCGACTACTGCCGGAGGTGTTTCGGTCGCGAATTACAAACTTTTTGTAAAAGGAGGAATATTGACGGAAGAGGTTCGGGTAAATACTGTATCAGGCTGGGCTGATTATGTCTTTAAAGACGACTATCACTTAAGACCTTTATCGGAAGTTGAGCAATTTATTACAGACAACGGGCATTTGCCAAATGTTCCTTCTGCCTGTGAAGTGGAATCCGACGGTATCGAATTGGCGAATATGGCAAAAATACAGCAGGAGAAAATTGAGGAGTTGACGCTTTATCTTATCCAGCAGCAAAAGGAAATCGAAACGTTGAAAGCCCAGATGAATCTTTTACTTGAAAAGAAACAATAAGCCCATAAAAAGATGAAAAATATATCTGTCTTATATGGTTTATTGTTGTTTGCGGCAATAAATAGCTTTTCGCAAAATCCGCGTAACAACCACTGGCAGCTTGGAACACAAGATGTAAAAGTTAACGGCAACACACCGTCCGTCACAACAATAACGGCAGCGGCTAATAAATACGGACTTGCGACAATTAGTGATACTAGCGGAAATCTACTGTTCTACACGGATGGTGTTACAGTCTGGAATAGTACACATGCAATTATGACAAATGGAACCGACTTGGGCCTTTCCGTACAGAACGTGGTCATTGTGCCAAATCCGGGAAATATAAGCCAGTATTACGTGATTAGGTCAGTTGACAATCCCTGCCTTTGCACGAGTACGACTGGTGGAATTATATATGCTTATTCGTTGGTTGAATTCAACGCTGCAAATCCGCTTGGGATACTATTGAATATAAATCCTTCATCAGGCAGTTATCCGGAGTCATATTACACTAAGGTATTGAAAGACGCCTCATTAAATCCTGCTGCAAATAGTTTTTATTATGGGCCATTAGTTGTTACAACAAATGTTGACGACACTGCATATTGGGTAATCTTACAATCGGGAAACAATATCTTAAGTTATAAAATCGATGCGAGCGGCCTTAATTCAGTTCCCGTCACTTCTGGCTTTACATCATCACAAATCTATAATTTGGGAACTTTTGACTCCGCCCACGTACTTATAAATGGAAAAGAAGGCGCAAACTTTAGGATTACTAATGACAAAACAAAACTGATTGGTCTTCAATATTCTGATTCAGGTGATGACTACGATACTGACAATGGAGAATTTGCAAACACCAGTTCTTTTTACCAGCTGAATTTCAATTCGACAACAGGTGCATTTTCTAATTATCTTTCGCTAATGTCCGAGTATCAGATTACTGGATTTGAATTATCCCCTAACTCGGGTAATTTGTTCTACGTGCGCAAACCCAAACCACTCAGCAGTATTCCATTCAGCAAAGGAGAAATTGTAGTGAAGGACTTGACAAATTTATCAAACCCCTTAATCACGTTGAATATGACTTCAACGACAACACCATCTTCAATGTTTACTTATCTCCAAAAAAATGACAAAGGTGAGATTTGGGTAAGTTCGGTACAAACAACCGGAAACAGGAACAAATATTTACATCAGATAATAGGATCCAATTCTTATTCAGCCAGTTCCGTTACAGCTGACGTGCTCTATCTGAATACATATTCAATCAACAGAATGCCACAACTTGTCCTGAAGGCGAATGACTGTACCTCTAATCTTATTTTGTCTACAGCAGTCACCTTTGGTACCGATACGCGTCAGGCCTCACAAACCATTACAGCATCTAATACATTTTCGGCAGGAACGGCAGGAATTTATCATGCAGGCACCAGCGTTGTCCTAACCAATGGATTTTATGCCCCGAATACTTCACGTTTCAGGGGTTATATTGAGGGATGTTCAGGAACATATCTGGGACGGACGGCCCCATCGGAAGAAGAACATGATGATACGTCAGCAATCGATACGCTTCAGAAGAATGAAGTTGTTTTATATCCGAATCCTACCAATGGAATTTTGAATGTCTTCCTTAAAGATGAAAAGATAAGTTCTATAAGCATATCCCAACTGACCGGACCGCAAAAACCTATGGAATTCCGCGTTGATAATTCAGAGAAGGCATCAATAGATTTGAGTTTGCTTCCAGGCGGATTGTATTTAGCCCGGATTCAAACTTCAGATGGAAAAACCTTTTCCCAAAAGTTCATCCGGAAATAAAGTATTTCCAGATAATGACCAACAAGAAAGCCCGGATAAATCCGGGCTTTGTCATTATTCTGCAGGCTGGCTTTAACCGTTCAAAGAAATATTCTTTTAATCTTCAAAAAAGAACGCGCCGCCCTCTTTCTTCTTCCCTCCGAATTTCTTCAGCGAGTACGTAAGCGAAAACATCAGATACCGTTTCAAGACCGTATTCTGTTCGTCACGGACTGTAGTTGAAGAAATCGTCCGCATGGTATTCTGGTTCTGGTTGAGCAAATCGTACACTTTAATCTTGGCCAAAAGTGAATCTCCTAGGAAATTATACCCAAGGCTCATGTTCCACAAATAGAAATCTTTCTTGAATCCGTCGCCCAAATTCGAATTGTAGGTATATGTCAGATCATTACCCCAAACCACATGTTTTGGCCAATAACTGGTAGTCTGTAAAGCTACCCGATGCGTCACGTTGCTTTCGCGGTCACGGTTAAAATTGGTGTATTTGGTATCGGTATAGGTGAAATCGTACTTAGGGGAAATCGTTAGTAATTCGCCATAATCGTAATTGAAGTTGACGCGAGGCGTGATGCGCATGCTTTTGGAATCGTACAATTCGCCGTTTGTATAGCCTAAATTACGGTTGTAACCTGCATTGGCACCAAAACCAAAACGGAACTTGTGCGCTTCGTGTTTGATTGATTTGTTCCAGTTTCCGCCAAACCACGAATTCACGGCTCCCGAAACATTTTCATACGTGGTGTTCGCTTTACCGGACGAATCATAGATAGTACTCGAAACTACCTGGTTGTCGAATAAATTTCCGCCGGCATAAATGCTCCAGCCAGATTTTGTGGCATAGTCGTAATCGCGCAGGCTCAGGTAGAAATAATGCGATTTGTTCGGCTCGACCTCGGCATTACCCCTAATGGTGTTGAACGGATTCGACACGTCCACGATCGGCAATATCTGCGAACCCCAAGGGAAATCGACATTGTAGCTGTAGTTCATCCACATGGACATCGATTTGGTGAACTGGAAATTTGCCCATGCATTTGCATTCGGAAGCAGGTAATGCTTGATCAATCTGGTGTAAACGCCCTGGTAATACGAATGGTTATCGAAAACAGATATATCGGTTCCGCCGCGAAGACTGAACGAGAATTTCTTCTTCTCCATGCTTATTCCGGCACTCGGGCCAATGGTCTGCGCCCTTGAACTTTGGTAATGCGACAGGTCGATATCAGTAAGGTCATATTCACCCGTGGCATCGTTGTAATTCAAACCGTCACGGTCACGAACAACTTGCCTGCTGTTGAAATTTAAAGCAAGATCCACGGCAAGCGAATCACGTAAAGGTTCACGGTATTCGACACTGACATTGTAGTTATCCTGTATCACTTTGTCGCGTACCAACTGGTTCCGGTTGTCTACAATAGTCTGGTCTGATATACCATCTCCATTCAGGTCTTCGTACCGATTGTTGAAAGATGTGGTGCGTTTATCGGTATGGTCAACATTGCTGCTCAAATCGCCCCAGCCGGAAATATAGCGCCCTTTTCTTTTGAAAGTTCGCGTGAAATAGAATTCAGTCCCTACCTGATGCGTATCCTGGTCTGTCCGGTTATCGAAATTACTGTCGTTGGCCAGTTGCCCGTCTTCACGAACAGTAGTCGAAGCACCCTTACTCGTACTCAAATTGTACGCCTTGACGAATTTCGGGCGAACAGTGATGCTCGTCAATGAATCCGGCTTGACCTCGAACTCGATATTGGCATTGTGCGCGTATTTATAATTACGGCTGACCGATTCGGATGCCGTAGTCAAATCACCTTCCGGCAATAAACGCACTTCATTGTATTTGTTGTCGTTCTCAGTATCGGCGGCCGTATAAAAGTAACTTCCGTTCGTCGTGAAATCTTTGACCAGCTCATCTGAATAATTTAGCCCGAGTAATTGTGATTTCGTGATTCCGTATCCACCGCCAAACTGCATTCCGTTGATGCCAAAGCTACCGTCGTCATTCATCCAGACCGATGAATTGCGCCCGCCACCCATGCTGTCGAAAATCTCGTTCATCGAAAAACCTGTCGAATTGATATTGTTGGCCGACCCGATTACCGAAAGCTTGCGTTTGTCCTTAAAGTAGTTGAGCATCAGGCTGCTTTCATATCTATCGTCGGTTCCGTAACCGCCATTGATTTTGCCAAAGAAGCCTTTGTTCTTGTCTTCGTCTATCGTCAGGTTGATGCTGGCATTATTCGAACTTGCCTTTTCACCCGTTTGCTCTTCTTTCTTGGATTTGGTATCGGTGATCTGGACTTTGTTGATGATGTCCGATGGCAGGTTCTGCAAAGCGACTTTTCCATCCTTATCGAAAAACGGTTTTCCGTTCACCAGGATTTGGTTGACTTCTTTTCCGTTGACGGTAATCTTTCCGTCGGCATCTATTTCCACGCCGGGTAACTGTTTGAGCAGGGTTTCCACATTGGAATCAGGCCTGATCTTGAACGATGCTGCGTTAAATTCAAGTGTATCGTTCTTGATCCGGATTGGCGGCGCTTCTGATTTTACGACCACTTCCCCGAGCATTTCGCCTGCATCCTGTAACCGCATGGTGCCAAAA
The DNA here is from genome assembly GCF_012911565.1 of Flavobacterium silvaticum. Taxonomy (GTDB): domain Bacteria; phylum Bacteroidota; class Bacteroidia; order Flavobacteriales; family Flavobacteriaceae; genus Flavobacterium; species Flavobacterium silvaticum. Next base: position 71,364 of record NZ_JAAMPU010000095.1, read on the forward strand.
TCGGCGCTTTCAGACAACCCTTTTTCGTATGTTTTTTCAATTAGCTGATAGCCGACAAAAGACACTTTGAAGATTACAGGCTTGTCCGTCTTTCTGGTGGCAAGGCTGAAATTTCCGGATTTGTCGGTGATGGTGTAATCGATCATGGTCGAATCCTTTGCAGATACCAGATAGACCGTTACTGCTTCCAGCGGAATCTGGGTTTTGTCTTCAAGGATTTTACCTTTGATCGTGATGTTCTGGGAAAAAGCGGACGCACCCGCCAATAGTAGGAAGTAGAAAAATTTAGGCATTGATTGTTCGTTTGGTTTGATTGATGGTTCCGATTCGCCACACCTTTAGTTTTAAAGGATGCGTCGCTCCGGTGATGATTATCCTATAACAGACAAAAAACAGAAATCGTATCGACGAGGAAAAATTTCTTACAAAATGTTTAACAGAATTAACATTTTTCCGGTTATATTTCAATGAAAAACAAGGACTTGAAAGAATGCTTTTTTGAAAAGGATTACTAAAAAATATCTAATGGCGTAATAATAATTTAAAAAAGATTGTATCAGATGAAATACTGACTTTTTACTAAATAGCCATCTATTCAAACACTCACACTTAAGAAATTGTCAGTTATTACCCTCCACAAACATTATAAAATAAGTACTTTATCGTTTTTTTTGACCCCTAATCGATTTTATTCATAAAATAGGCCCTTTAACAAGATTACCCATAGGCATTCTTGTTAATTATATGTTATTATTGTAATACTAAACTTTTCTATATGGTTGAGAATTACAATGGTTTCCAAGGTTTTATAAAAGCCTCGGAAATAAGAACGGCTTTTAAAAAGAATTGGTTTCTTGCCACATTCTTTTTGTTATTTGGTCTGATCACCACGGCTCAGACAGTCACTATCCCAGCCGGAAACCCCACCGGTACCGGAAGCGGGGCTTACCTGAACAAACCATTTCATGGCGCCACCGATTATGCGGGGTTTGATGCTATTTATCTGGCTTCCGAAATCGGCACGGGACCGGCCACGATTAATTCCATTGCATTTTATGTAGATGCTCAAACGGCGTCGGTCGCAGTTCCGGTTGTGGTAAGCATGCAAAATACTTCCGCTGCTACACTTAGCACGGCGAGTTATGCCAATGCGACGGCAACTTCGACTTCGGTTTATTCCGGAACCATTCCTGCAGTAACTGCCGGTGGATGGGTAACCATCACCCTATCTACACCGTTTAGCTACAGCGGTGGAAACCTAGAGGTTTTGATTAAGAGCAATTACGGAACAACCGCAACCAATGAAGCTGCCGGAGCCCGTGCATTTCGCTGGTTTACCACCACGGCAAGAGGCGTAGTCTGGGAACGCAACAATAATGCGACACTGCGTGCGACCGACGCTACGGCGGTATCTGCTGTTCCACATATCCGTTTTGGTTATACTGCCTGTTCTTCATTGACACTTCAGGCGAATCAGGGATTGAACTCGGCTTCGATCAGCTGTTGGAACTCCAGTATTTTAGTGGATGGCGGATCGAACGGAACACCTGCATTTAGCTACGTAACTTCGGCTGCCAATCCTACTTCAACAGTGATTCCGGAAGGAACAGGCTTTTACAGATTCAATTCATACTCCTGTGACTCCGGGGATCAATTGCGCTTTTCCTCCCCTAAAATAATTACGACCGGCACCCCGAGTGTCGATGTATCCTTCAAATGGCTGGAAGGCAATGGTTATCCGAATTATACCGACAACGTACAGGTTCAATATTCGCTGAACGGAACAACTTGGGTCAATGCCGGCAGCACTATAAACGAGAACAATACCGTAACCCAGGGTTGGGTTTCCAAAACCGTAACGCTTCCTGCTGCTGCAGGTAATCAGGCGTTTATATATGTCGGCTTTTTATTTACCAGTAATTATGGTGACAATTGCCACATAGATGACATACAAATCAAAGCATCCCCTAGTTGCCAGTCTCCACCTGCCGTGGCATCTTCGGCAGTCGGCTCAAGCACTGCTACTATCTCATGGACTGCTCCTACAATTGCGCCAACTGGAGGTTATGAATATGAAATCCGTACAGCCGGCGCAGCAGGAAGCGGCAATACAGGCTTGACTACCAGCGGCTCAACAGTTGCCGGGGATGTAGACGACAACCTGACCGCATTAACACCCAATACCGCCTACACCTTCTATGTGCGTTCAAGTTGCGGATCGGGAGTTTTTTCAGCATGGAGCTCAGCAGGCACATTTACAACTACATGCATAGCCACCTCCGTTCCATATACTGAGAACTTCAATTCCGTCACGGTTCCGAATCTTCCATCTTGTACATCAAGAGTCACTGTAAGTGGTAACGATTGGCAGACTGCAGCAGTTTCTGACAGCGGCTTCTCTTCCAATGCCTTACGATATGCATGGAATACAGATGCAGCCGCCAACTCCTGGTTTTTTACCCAGGGCTTGAATTTAACTGCCGGAACTATTTACAAATTGTCATATAAATACGGTAATAACGACAGTACTACCTACAACGAGAAACTTAAAGTGAAGTATGGGACATCTGCGTCTGCTGCTGGCATGACCCTGGCATTGGCCGATCACCCTACGATAAACACAGCCACAGCAGCGACCAATGAAGTTTATTTTACACCCCCTTCAACCGGGGTTTATTATATAGGCTTCAATGCCTATTCAATTGCCGATCAGTTCTATTTGTATGTCGATGATATTTCGGTAATTCTCGGACCAACCTGTCTTTCCCCTTCAAATGTCAATTTAACGGCAATCACAACGACAACAGCAACGATAAACTGGACAGCTCCAATCGGGTCGCCTGCTTCTTATCAATACGAAGTTCGTTCAAGCGGAACTGCAGGAAGTGGAGCAACCGGACTCGTAGCTTCAGGATCAGTGAATTCGCCAACCGTTTCGGCTACGGCCAATGGCTTGACGGCCGGATCTGTTTATTCCGTGTATGTCAAAAGTACCTGCGGCGGAAGCGACCAAAGCGCATGGACATCTGCTGTGACCCTGCGCACATTATGTAACCCGACGACCACATTGCCTTTCACCGAAAATTTTGAAGGAGGTATTTTACCGGCTTGCTGGTCTACACAAACAGTCGCCGGAAACACATGGGCTGTCACGACAACAAATAACAGCACATCTGCGGCACACGGAGGCACGAACTTCATGGGACTTAACAGCAATACTACTACGGCAAACAACAGCGTGCTTTATTCTCCACAGTTCAATTTCTCTGCAGCAGCCGGTAGCAATCCGTTAAGGGTCAACGTATGGGTTTACAGAGGCACAGATGCAGCCGTTGCAGACGTGATTACCTTTTCTGTAAACACAAGCGCTTCAACCACCGGTGCCACAGATCTGGCCGCCATTTCACTCAGATATACGTTGAGCCCAGTTGTTGCGGCTGCCGGATGGTATAATTATACGCTGAACATCCCAACGTCTTTCAATGCAGCACCGTTCTATATTGTCGTAAAAGGTGCCAACGCTGCCAATGCAAACGCGAGAAGTCTTTCATTCGATGATTTCAGGATAGAGCTTTTACCTCCAACGATTAATACGCTTAGCCCAACATCTTTATGTTCCGCAGCAGCGACATCAACACCGATAACCGTTACCGGGACAAACCTTAACCAGGTCACATCAGTAACCCTGAATGGACAGTCTCTTACCTTTACACCGGTCAGTGCAACAAGTATCCAGGTCAATTTACTTGCAGATTCCCAAACGGGCACCATCACTGTTACAGGTCCTAACGGAACGGCAACAAGCCCTGGTGCGATTACCATAACCGCAAGTCCGGAAGTAGAACCTATTACAGGACCTTCAACCGTTTGCCAGGATTCCGTCATTACATTGACCACGGCCTCGAGTGCAGGCACATGGTCCACTTCAAATCCTGATGTAGCAACAGTTTCTGGTGGTTTTGTAACAGGCGTAAGTGCCGGCACTGCGACTATTTCTTACACCATAACTTCAAACGGCTGTACATCTGCCCAATCTCACGTTGTTACGGTTAGTCCGAAAATTGTATCTGATGACCCGTCGAGTGCCAACGCCCTGCTTAACACACCAACCGAATTCACGGTGCATACAAGTAATGCACAAACATTCCAGTGGCAGGTTTCGGCAGATGGTGAAAACTTTGACGACCTTACTGCAACGGCTCCTTTTGAAAATGTATCGGGAACAGTACCTGTAGATGGAGTTGTAACACTAAATATCACTTCGGCTACAGAAGACTTGAACGGTTTGTATTTCAGGGTAATCCTCACAGGAACTTCTCCTTGTTCACAATTCGTATCGGCCGGAGCTTTACTTCTTGTAGGACAAACCGGAATTGTTCCCGGAACGCCTGCTCCGGTTACACTTTGCGGACAAACAACTGCTACTTTTACGGTTCAGACCACAGGTGATGTTGATTTCTGGAATTGGTATGTAAACAAAAACCTTGGTGATGGGCCGCAACCAATCGATGCTTTGGCAGATGGCCTCACATATGATACATCTGTAAACGGAACCCTTGTAGTCGATGGCATCAGTATCGCTAATAATGGATGGATCTTTTACATAGAAGTAGGCAGTACTACTTTTGAATCTTCTGTTTTTTCGAGTGCTACGTTGACTGTCAACCAACCCGTTTCGATTGCTCCTTCAGGACAACCGGCTAACCAGATTGGATGCGGGAATCAAGCTGGAAGCAAGACGTTTACCGTCAATGCAACAGGAAGCGGACTTAACTATCTGTGGCAATATTCTGCTACCGGCATCGAAGGGTCGTTTGTTAATTTGCCCGGAACACCGCCTACAGGAATAACGTACAGCGGAAGCAGCACGGCTACACTAACCGTGAATTATTCAGCCACTACTCCTGGAGGATTGTATTATTACCGTGCTGTTGTCGGCGGAAGTTGCGGAGGTGCGAATTCAAACCCGGCATCATTGCAAATAAGCAATCCGAATGTGACCGTTAATCCTCCTTCTGCCACGTATTGTACTCCTGGAACCGGAGTCTCACTAACGGCAAGCGGAGCCGTATCATACACATGGTCTCCGGCGACAGGATTATCAGCTACTACAGGAGCTACCGTCATAGCCACCCCATCTGCTACAACTACATACACCGTTACGGGAACTGATGCAAACAACTGCAGCAAATCAACTACGGTCACAGTTACTATTGGAAATGGGGTAGCTGCTTCGGCATCATCTAACCTTCAAGTGGTATGCTCGGGCGGTGCCGTACAGCTTAGTGCGGGTGGCGTCCAAAGTTACACGACTGGTGCGATCAGCGGATACACTTTAGCTGCTACTACCTCCCCTTATACTCCTGTTGGTTCCGGCGCAACCCCGCTAACTGAATTATTGGGTGACGATACCGAAACAGCAGCCATGCAGAACATTGGCTTTACCTTTAATTATGGCGGCACAAACTACACGCAATTCAGACCATTTTCAAACGGATATATAAGTTTTGCATCCGGATCCACAACGAATGTCACCAATAATCTTCAAAACGCAGGCGGTGGAAACCGACCTATTATCGCCCCTCTTTGGGATGACCTTGACGGTTCCGTCGCAGGTGCCTATGCTGGTTTTGAGGTTACAGGATCTGCACCATACAGGGTAATGACAATGGAATGGAGAAACTGGGAATGGGATTACACCGCTGATGCCGCAACCATTAGTTTCCAGGTTAAACTGTATGAAACGTCCAATATAATCGAATTTGCTTACCGAAGCGAAGCCGGTGCCTATTCCAATGGAGGTTTAACCAGCGGAGCAAGCATAGGTATGAATGCGGCTACCGGAAGCGGTACAGGAACTTATGTGAACCTGTCAAGCATCTCCCCGGCTACACTTACGAGTACAACCAATTCAACAGGGATAAACACCAAGCCTGCGTCAAATACGGTATATAGGTTTACACCTAGTAGTTATCCGACGTTTACCTATGCCTGGACTTCTGTTCCGGCCGGATTTACATCAAATCTGCAGAATCCCGTTGCGAACCCGACTGCTAACACAACGTATAATGTTGTGGTGAGTTCGGCTTCCGGATGTTCCGGAAATGCTTCTACTTCTGTGACAATCCAGTCCGGAGCTACGATTACCTCTCAGCCATCACCTGCAACAGTTACCAAGTGTCAGGGTGAAGCCATATCACTATCTGTTGCTGCAACAGGGCCAGGCCTTACGTATCAGTGGAAAAGAAACGGCGCTAATATTACCGGAAATGCATCAGCACTTACGGCAACGCTTTCTGTAACATCTGCAACTCCGGCGATGAGCGGAAATTATACTGTTGTAGTCACACCTTCATGTGGTGCAGCGGCAACAAGTGATATTGTAGCACTTACCGTTTATGCAACGCCTACTGTAACCGCTCCTGCTGCACAAACTGCTTGTACAGGCACGCCAACGTCCGCCCTAAACCTTACAGGCGCACCGACAGGGGTTACTTTTGACATCACCGGAGGCACATTAATCGGTTTGGCTAATCAGACTGGGGTGACTTCTATTCCTTCATTCAATCCGACATTTGGTGTTGCAACAATAACGATAACTCCAAAAGCCAACGGATGTACCGGAACGCCTGTGACTTTTACATACACCGTAAACGGGACTCCTCAACCGCTTTCTGTCAGCCCGACATCTGTCACCAAATGTGTAACCGATGCAGGCGTAGCATTGACAGCAACGGGTGGAATGGTTCAGGCTATTACACCAATCGGAACAAACTCTTCCACGACAAGCACTACAGGAATTTCTCCTTTCAGTGCTTTGTATGAAGGTTCGCGTGAGCAATATCTTATCCTTGCCAGTGAATTGACTGCCGCCGGCATCCAGCCAGGGCAATTAAGTTCGCTTAGCTTTGATGTTACGGCTTCCGGAAGTTATCCTCAAAATAATTTCTCCATTAAATTGGCCCATACAGCCGTGACTGTCATGGGAGCGGCATATGCTACTCCGAGTACACCATTTGTGACAGTATACAGTTCTGCTTCTGAGCCTACGCCAGCTGTCGGTGTCAAAACATTTGGGTTCAGCACCGCCTTCACATGGAACGGTACATCAAACATACTTGTTGACATTTGTCACGACAATGACACCAATGCAACCTGTACCGATTGTTACGGATCCACTTCTACCGTTCGTACCACAACGACTCCGGCCCGCACGGTTTGGGGAAGCTATGCCGACGACACTGCCAGTTGCGGAACACAGGCTGCCAACACTATTTCCACTTACACAACGCGTCCGTGGATGAAATTCGGAGCGACGATCCAGGCCCCGGTCATTTGGACACCCGCTGCCGGCCTTTATACCACAGCCGCTGCGACAACTGCTTATACGGCTGGTTCATCTGCACTTACCGTATATGCAAAACCAGGAAGTACGTCTACATACACAGCTACGGCCACGCCTACGGCAGGCTGCGCTGTTGCAGCCACACCGGTGACGGTGACGGTTAACCAACAGTATCCGTTTTATGTAGATGCAGACCATGACGGTTTTGGAACCGGATCTGCCGTTCAGATTTGTAGCACAAGCGCTTCTGCTGTTCCATCCGGCTATGCATTGGTTGGCGGAGATTGTAACGATGCCGATGCGACCAGATGGCAGTCAGCCAATTTGTATGTGGATACAGATGGTGACGGATATACTACGTCCGCCTCTTCCACTTCTGTTTGTTACGGAGCTTCGATTCCGGCAGGTTATGTTACAACTTCTTCAGGTGTCGATTGTAACGATACCGATGCTTCCAAATGGCGGTCAGCTAATTTATATGTAGATGCCGATGCCGATGGATACGGAGCTTCCGCAAGCACCACTACTATTTGTTATGGAGCCACAATCCCTGCGGGTTACAGTGCTACCTCATTGGGCATTGACTGTAACGATGCCGATGCCACCAAGCATGCCTCATTCGATTTCTATGCGGATACCGACGGGGACGGATTCGGATTCGGGTCTTTGGTCAGCGTGTGTGCCGTGAACGCCTCCACGCCTCCTGCGGGTTATTCATTGAACAATACCGACTGTGCGC
>NZ_JAAMPU010000096.1 GCF_012911565.1 Flavobacterium silvaticum
TCATTCTGCATTTTGGCAAAAAAGTAATACCAGGAAATTATTGCCAATAATGGTCTTTGACTTTTGCGGCGATAGGCATGGAACACAACGTTTGGCAGCCAAGCGCGGTTGCGGACTTCCGAAGAAAGTTGGTTCGGCTGAACGTGAAAGTACAAAGAAAATCGATTGGTTCAATTACCGGAAAGCAGCAATCGCGTCTTGGGTGCGGTTAGGTGCGGTTTTAATTCGCCATCTTAAAAATTCCATAGTCCGAAAATTCAAGAACTGAAATTTTACCTTTTGGTTTTAGTAAATAGCTCTTATGTGAGTAAATCCTATCTGACTTAGAAATTTGGATATCTTCAATTTGAATTTCAATTATTTCCATTTCTTTATTTTGTCTCAGAAAAAGATTTCCTTTCTTTAATTTTAAACTTTCTAAATGTTGTGGATTGATAAATGGCTCATCTAGATTATAAAAGCATACACTATCTCGCGTTTCTACAAAACGTTCGAATTTATAAATTCCATTACTTATAGATTTATTTTGAAATCCGGCATTTTGATATTTTTTTACTTTTATATCAATACCTTCTTGAGAGATATTAAACTTTTCTATTGGATCAAATATCTCTTTTTCTCGGGCTTCTTCGAAAGGTTCTAAACCAATTCCAAGAATAAATTTTCGATTTGGAATTTCTTCAAGATACATAACATCCAAATTTTTTGATAAATCAACTTCGAAAACATCTGAAGAATCCATAATGACAAAACCATGAATCATTGTATCTCTACCGCCAGTAGCAATATAATTATAAATTACTTTGGGTGAATCTTCTATTTTTTGACAGTATAATTGATAAGACCATTCAGTTTTGCAGCTTGCAAGTAGAGATGTCGAAAGGATGAAAGCTAAATATTTAAATTTCATATTTCGGTTTTACAGTTGTTAAAAATCGCACCTAACGTTTGGCAGCCAAGTGCGGTTGCGGACTTCCGGAGAAAGTTGGCTCGGCTGAACGTGAAAGTACAAAGAAAATCGGTTGGTTCAATTACCGATGAGCAGCAATCGCGTCTTGGGTGCGGTTGTGCGCTGTAAATATTAGTTAAACGATAAATTAATTTTATATTCTTTACCGTTGAGTGTAAATTCGATTGACGATTTATCCTTTTTTGTAATATTAGGGCTTCCTAAATCGAATTCCTTATGATGATTTGGACAAAACAAAATAATGTTTTCAGGTAATTCTTGTCCTTGTTCATGTTTAGGAATAATGTGAGCCGCTTCTATATATTTTTCGCCATTACTTTTTGGAATAAAGGTTTGGCAAATTTGACATTTAAAATCTCGTACAATTTTAATTAAAGCAATAGTTTTATTATCTCGTTTATAGGCTTTATGGTTAATTGTTACTATTTCAGGTTCTCTCGCAGTAATACTATTTAGTTCAGCTAAAACTTCTTGTTTTGATTTTGTACGCTTTAAATATGAGATGATTTCATTTTGTTCAACTTCGTCATGTAAACTTTCAATAGTGCTTTGGAATGTTGATACTCTTAATTTTTCAAAGTACATGTTACAAATTAATCTCAAACGCCTTTTAGGGTTTCCCTTTGCCCATATATAAGTGATATGAAGATCTAATGCTGTTAAAGCCGCTTCGAGTTTCTCTTTTCCATATTCTAAAAATATATTTTCTAGAAAGTATTCAAATAGTGGATTGCTTAAAGTTCTTGTAAATCGCTCGCCGTTCATCATTTTTACAAAAATATTGACAACAATAACTGCAGAATTTCGATTCATGTTTTGTTGATCGACTAATGCTTGTATTCCTTCCTTTCTCGTAATCTGATTTTCGAAAACTTGTTTACAGATTTGATAAATAATTTCCATATTTGATCAAAGTTCGAAGATTGGTTTATAGCGAACAACTAATTTATCCCTTCCCAAATCCAACACATATCCTCCAACTAAAGTGCGATAAACGCATAAAAATAACAAATAAAACAATTATATCGATTTATAGCATATCCAAAGGATTTTTAATATTGTGCATAGCTACATCGGTAACATGGGTATAAATCATGGTAGTTTTTGGGTTACTATGACCTAGAAGATTCTGTATGTAACGAATGTCGGTTCCTTGTTCCAGCAGATGAGTGGCAAAACTGTGTCTCAGTGTATGTAGTGTAATTTTTTTGCGGATATCTGCCCGTTCAGCAGATGTTTTAAGAACATTTTGTGCGGCTCTTTCAGAATATCTCTGCCCATTTTGTCCTTCAAAAAGAAATTGTTTTGGCTGATATATAGCTAAATATTCATTCAACATAGCCAATGCTTTATGGGACAAGAGCGTATATCTGTCTTTTTTCCCTTTGGCATTGCGGATATGTATCAGCATACGATCGCCATCAAGGTCAGACATTTTCAAATTGAGTACTTCACTTATCCTGAATCCGCCGGAATATATGAGGCTCAAAAGCACCTTATGCTTGAGATTTGTAGCACATTTGAGCAAGCGACGTACTTCTTCAACACTCAAAACCACAGGTAATTTCTTTTCCCGTCGAGGCCGTTCAATATTATAGACCACCGTGTCATTCTTACGGAAACGCAAAAATTGTTTGATTGCATTAATCGCCTGGTTTTGATAGGATATGGATTTTTCCGGAAGCACGATAAATTCATAATTGAATTGAGCCACGGTTCGTTCGGTAATCGTATCAAACTTGCGCTTAGCCAGATATTTCAGGAAGAATTCCGCAAGCCCTTTATAAGTATGAATAGTTGACGGACTATAGCGTTGCGCTTCCAGCCAACGTACAAATTGCGAAAGTTCGGTCAGTTGATGCAATTCAAGCTGAATATCATAAAAATGGACACGGCGCTTTCGTTCTATTTTCTTGATTTTGGAATAATCAATCTCCGCCATAGTCGATAATTTGGCAAGAACGATTGGCAAATTTTCTGCGGAATACGGAATATACCAGCAGCGTTTGGTTTCACTCCAAGTGGCTCCGAATTCAAATCGGATAAATTCAAAAAGTCTGCGGTTTGTGGAAAAATGGAAACTCAATATTTCCTGTTCACGATGGTCTTGTAGGTCCAGGACCAATAAAGGTAGCGGTTGCATATTCGTAAATTTTGGCGTTTATGTAGCAAATATAATTAATTTTTAGAAGCTGTTCCCGCTGCCTGCTTCAACTCCTCGTTTTATAACCGTAGTTCGCACAAAAAATCAATGGCTTCCGGTGGTCGCCTTGATTTTATGGCTCACGATCGGTTGTAAAACTGCGGGGTTTTCACTGCATCGGGGCTAGGCAATCGTTGATAAATAGACTGATTTCTATTTCAGAAGCTTTTTTTCGGTTGTCCCAAAAAACTATCTTTGCCAACCGAACCAATGCCATCCAGAATGTACAAACTCCTTTTACGCCCAATCCTGTTTCTTTTCGACCCGGAAGAAGTCCATTATTTTACATTTTCGGCCATACGATTCGCGTGCAAAATTCCTGGAATGTCTGGTCTTTTCAAATCGCTTTATGAAGTCCGCGATCCGTTGCTCGAAAAAGAAGTCTTCGGAATCAGGTTTAAAAATCCGGTGGGTCTGGCGGCGGGTTTCGATAAAGATGCCAAACTGTATAAGGAATTATCCTATTTTGGTTTCGGCTTTATTGAAATAGGCACCTTGACACCAAAAGCGCAACCTGGAAATCCCAGAAAACGTTTGTTTCGTTTGCGTGAAGATTCGGCGGTTATCAACCGGATGGGTTTCAATAACGGTGGTGCCGTAGAAGCAGCCAATCGGCTCAAAGAAAACAAAACGGTATTGATTGGAGGAAACATCGGCAAAAACAAAGACACGGCCAATGAAGATGCCGGAACAGATTATGATATTTGTTTTGAAGCACTGTTCCCATACGCCGACTATTTTGTCGTTAACGTAAGTTCCCCGAACACGCCCAATCTTCGTGCATTACAGGAAAAAGAACCGCTCAAAGCTCTGTTGCTGGCGCTTCAGCAGAAGAATTTGTCAAAGCCATCGCCTAAACCAATCCTGCTTAAAATCGCCCCGGATCTTACCGATGAACAGTTGCTCGACATCATCGAAATTGTGAATGAAACAAAGATTGCCGGTGTCATCGCAACCAATACGACTTTGTCACGTGATGGATTGGTATCTGAAAATAAAGTTGAAACAGGCGGATTATCCGGAAAACCGTTGACGAATCGTTCAACAGAAGTCATACGGTTCCTGTCTGAGAAAAGCAACAAATCATTCCCGATAATCGGAGTAGGAGGAATCCATTCTGCCGACGATGCCATCGAAAAAATCCGCGCTGGTGCCAGCCTTGTCCAGCTTTACACCGGGTTTATCTATGAAGGCCCGAAATTGGTGCGCGATATCAACAAACGCATCCTAAAAGAGCTCAAGCAGGGAACTTTGCACAACTGCGGTTAAGATAGTCATATATATAAATTATTACCATTTTATCTCATATCTTGTTTATTAGGTTTTTCGGTAATAATGTGAAACATTACGATTTTGAGTAATGATGATCGGTTTCAATCGATTTCGCAAAATCACTATATTTGACGCTATGATTTCCGGAAACGCCCCAATCAAGATTATCGAATGCCCGCGCGATGCCATGCAAGGTATCAAAGATTTTATTCCGACCCAAAAGAAAATAACGTATCTGCAATCGTTGCTTAGGGTCAATTTCGATACGCTTGACTTTGGCAGTTTCGTATCGGCACGTGCCATTCCTCAAATGCAGGACACAGCCGAAGTGCTTGCAGGGCTTGACCTCAGTCGTTCCCAAACCAAACTGCTCGCCATAGTCGCCAATACCCAAGGGGCACAATTGGCAGCTGAGCACGAACCTATCCGCTATCTGGGTTACCCGTTTTCTATTTCGGAGAATTTCCAGATGCGCAACACCCATAAAACCATAGCCGAATCGATTGTCACGTTACAGGAAATCCTCAACATCGCATCGGCCAAAAACAAAGAAGTCGTCGCGTATTTGTCCATGGGTTTCGGAAATCCTTACGGCGATCCGTGGAATGTCGAAATAGTAGGCGAGTGGACCGAAAAATTATCGGGAATGGGTGTAAAGATACTGTCGCTGTCCGATACCGTAGGCAGTTCCACGCCCGATGTCATATCGTACCTTTTTTCAAACCTGATCCCAAAATATCCGAACATCGAATTCGGGGCACACTTGCATACGACTCCGGATAAGTGGCATGAAAAAGTAGATGCTGCCTTTCACGCAGGCTGCAGGCGGTTTGACGGTGCGATACAAGGTTTCGGGGGTTGTCCGATGGCTAAAGACGAACTCACCGGGAACATGCCGACCGAGAAATTACTGTCGTATTTCAGCCAGCACAAGCAAGATACCGGAACAGGTTGGATGAGTTTTGAGAGCGCTTACAACGAAGCCTCTAAGTTGTTTGGTGCCTATCACTGAATCATTCCTCAACAATCAGGACGCCCCAGGGTTCGATGGCCAGTTTTTGGTTGGTATTGACTTTTTTACCCGATAGCAATTCGGTTCCTGAGCCTTTCGAATAGCTAAAAGAAGCGTCTTCCGATGAATAATTGTAGTAATAATGGATGGTTTTGCCGAACTCATTTTTACCTGATTTGGTAATCAACGGCCAATGTAAATCTGTATCCGGAGCCAGTTTGAGTTTTTCGATTTCCTGCAGGATAATCTTTTCCTGTATGGCATCGGAAACCATGCAGCCTTCATACACCAGGCTTCCTTTTCCGAATGTATTTTGTGTGACCGCCGGATATTTTCCAAAGTATTTATGATCGTAAAAAGCAATCGGTTTTGCAGAGTCGGGAATCAGATATTCCGCCCAGGTATTGACTTTGTTGTTTTCATCCCCAACCCGGAACGGATCGTCTTTTAAGGAAAGTTCCTTGAAATTCGTAAACTCCTGATAGGTAAACCCACAGGCTTCACGTAACGGACCAGGCGCAAGTACAGGCCGGACCATTGAGTTTTCATCGCTGAAACCGCTTTTAAACTGCATAATCACATGGCCACCTTTTTTTACATAATCGCTGATTTTTTTAAGCAGGTCGTCGCTGGCAATATACAATGACGGGATGATGACAAGGTCGTATTTTTCAAATTCGGGCCGTTCCGGAAATATAAAATCGACACCAATGTTGTTCTGATACAAAACCCTGTGGAATTGTGTGACCAGATTGTTCCTGTAAAAATTATTGTGGTCCGGCCCCCACGGATTTCCGCTTTGGTCGAATGGCATGAAATTCAACGCCGCATTCGCATCATGACTGAACAAGATAGCGACTTTATTTTCTTTTTTAAGGTTGACCAGATGCTTCCCGATTTGTTTTAATTCCTGAGCAGTCCGGGTTACTTCCGAATAGGTCCGGTTCGGTTGCAGGTCATGTGACAGCACGCCTTTCCAATAGATTTCCTGTCCGTAATGAATGGAATGCCAGTGCCAGTATTCCACCATATTGGCGCCAGAACCCAAGTGTGCGTATACGTTTTGCCTCAACTGGTTCGGATAGGGCGGTGACTGGATTCGGGAATTCCACCCGATGGTTTGGGCGTTGGTTTCGGTAATGAGGTAATTGTCATGCTTGACAGATCTGAAATAATCGCCGGCCAATGCAATCTCGCTTCCCGTAAGCTTATCCTGTGAATCGTGGTAAACATTGACCGCCATGACATCCATGAGTTTCGAGCTTTCCATTTGGTCTACATCTTCGAATGCAGGCATAAAACATTGGGTCACGAACTGGTCAGGCCTTTTGTATTCGCGCACAATCGCCGATTCCCAGGTTAGGAAATCCGCAAGAGCCTTTCTGTTGAAACGCTCCCATTCGAGTTTGTAGCCGGTATTTGTAATGCCGTCTCTCGGCGCGAGTTCTTCCCATCCGTTTATCGTCATTCCCCAATAATTGAGACCCCAGATTTTATTGAGGTTATCGGTCGTCTTGAATTTTTTCTTCAGATAATCCACAAAACTGACCTGGAAATCGTGGTTGTTCACCCCTCTGGTCAGCGTCTCATTATCGACCTGGTAGCCAATGATAGCCGGGTGTTTTGCATAATGCTGCATCAGCTGGCGAATGATGCGTTCACTGTAAAAAAGGAAAGTCGGGTTTGTAATATCCATATTCTGGCGGATGCCGTAATACGTCCTGTCTCCTTTTTGCAGCTCGATCAAAACTTCAGGATGTTTGTGCCAAAGCCATGCAGGAATGGAATAGGTAGGTGTTCCGAGGATAACCTTAATCCCGGCCGAATGCATTTTGTCTATGATACGATCCATCCACGCAAATTCAAACTGGCCTTCTACAGGTTCAAATAAGCTCCACGTCGATTCGCCTAACCTCACTACGGAAATACCTGCTTCTTTCATCATTTTTACGTCTTCATCCAATCTGTCGGTGGGCATATATTCCTGATAGTAAGCCACCCCGTAGAGAATGTTGTCGAATTTTTTGACCTGGGCACTGACTGCCATTGAAATCAGGGACAGGCAAGAAATGAGAAAGCGTATGTTGGGATTCATCGGATAAAGAATAACCATATTTAAAGTGTAATTTAAACATTTAATTTCCAATAACAAATGGAACCGAAAAATTCCCGAAAGATTTTATAAATTCCCGCGAATAAATCGCAATATGTCGCATCAATTACTCTTTCAACTGCAATCTGGAAATCCCGAAGACGAAGAATTCAACCTGTTCCTTTTCGCCATTCTCATGACAGGCGTCATTATGGTTTGCCTGTGTTTTATTGTTGCCCTGATCCTGATTGCGCTGGCAATTGTGGTGATTCTGGGGTTGATAGGCATCGGCGCGTTATCGGCCTCTGTCATTGTCGGGCTGAGTCAAAAGTCGTTGACCAAAGGATTCAAGACGTTTGTAATTGTGTTTTCGACGTTGACAAGCGGAGTCATAGCTGCATTCGGATTTTGGGGAATTAATAGTATCACGCATTGGTGGTCGACAAAAATGGCACTATTGACCGGTTTGGGGATAGGCCTTGTAGGTGGTTTTGCCATTGGATTCATCATCGCATACCTGATCCGGAAACTGAGCAATTTCATCAAACTGAAACTCGAAAAGAGAAAGCGACTCAGGGAAAAAACAGTGGAGTAATATTATTTCAGGACTTCAGGATTGGCGATGTTCGTCGGAGTTCCGTCTATAAAATTTATCACATTTTCAAAGGCTTTCCCAAAATACAACTCGTAGCCGTTTTTCTCGACATAACCCAAATGGGGCGTGCAGATGACATTCTCGAGTTGCAGTAAATCATAGTTTTTATCGTAGATGGGTTCGTCTTCATAGACATCGATTCCGGCCAGGAGCTTTCCCTTTTTCAGTACATTCAGCAAGGCACCGGATTCAATCAGTTCAGCGCGGGCGGTATTGATGAAGGCCGAATTGGCTTTCATACGTTCCAGGTCTTCCTGCTTTACAATTCCCCTGGTGGTTTCGGTCAGGCGCAGGTGCAGCGTCACGATATCTGAATTCTCAAAAAAATATTCTTTTGACGCCGCTTTTGCAAAACCATCGGCAACTGCTTTTTCGCATGACATTTCGCTTCCCCAAACCAACACATTGGCACCGAAAGCCTTTGCATATTGTGCGATTTTCTGGCCTATTTTTCCGTATCCCCAAATGCCGATCGTCTTTCCGTGGATCGTCGATCCGATGTTCACCTGCCATTTGCCGTCTTTCATTCCCTGGATTGCCTGCGGTATTTTGCGCACGACGTTCATCATCAAAGCCCAGGTGAGTTCTGCCGGCGCGATTGGCGATCCGATTCCTTCAGCTACCGCAACGTTGTATTTGGTACAGATCGAGAGATCGAGATGATTCGATATTTTACCGGTCTGGCTGATGAGTTTGAGGTTCGGCAGCAGTTGCAACAAACCTTCGGAAATCTCAGTCCTTTCGCGTGTAAGCACGAGGATTTCGCAATCGTCTATTTTTGATGCCAATGTCCGCGGATCTTTCTCAGTTTTATGAAGAATCCGGAAGTCCTGACCTTTCAATATGCTGAAACAATCCAGTTTTTCAATGACGTTCTGGTAATCATCTAAAATGGCAATCTTCATATCAGTTCAGGATTCTTGATGATTTTATAGAAATATCGGCATACTTCCAGGCTTCGTTGAATTTGGTTTCGGTTTGCAGATACATTTTTTTATCCTGCTTTTTTTCATAGGCATTCATCAATCCTTTTAACGCCCAGCCGTTTTTGCGGAAGGTCTTTAAATCGGCTTCATACACTTTTATCGCGTCGTCGTACTTTCGGGCATCGATTAAAACAGCGCCCAGATTATGACGGACAGAGAAGAACCAATCAGGCGGCTCGTCGTAATTCAACGCATCTTCCTCTGCGACGGCTTCGGTAAGTAACGTGATTGCTTTGGTATAATTCTTTTCGCTTGCGCAGATTTCCCCTTCGAGGGTTTTTGCCGCTATTTCACATAAGTCATATAAGTTGTTGATGCCCCAAATGGTCAGGTCTTTTAGTTTGGGATCGGTCATTATAGTTCTGATTTCTGACAAGTGTTTTTTGGCGATATCAGTTTTGTTTTCTGATAATGAAGCCATTCCCTGGGCATAATTCCAAATGACCGACGGGTATTTCAAATCTTTTTCAGGTTGTTTTGAATTTCGGATTTCATTCCACTTCCCAAGTTTGACCTCAACATACCACGGAATCGAATAATAATGCTGTAAAGTGGCCCATGCCGGATCACGCAACAGTTTTTTATGGGCGTGTCTTGCAGTGGCATTCGCCGATTCGAGAGCCATCTTGCTTTCTCCGTCAAGCGTGGCACAGGCCGAAATAAAATGATGGTTATGTGGATAGTAAGCCAACGGATAGGCACCTTGTGCATGGCACGCATCGAGATAAGTATCGTCTGCATCAACCGCCTTCCGGTTTGTGACGACGCCATCGTGATATCGGCCGGTCCTGATATAGATATGTGATGGCATATGCAACAAATGCCCCGAACCCGGAACCAAATGTTCGAGTAATTTCGCACTTGCATCGGCGGCTTCCGGATGATGCGACATTTCCTGTGCATGGATGAAAAAGTGATTGGCACCAGCGTGATTTGGTTCTGCAGAAAGACATTTTTCAAGCACTTGTATTATTTCGTGCGTCCACGGTTGAGGTTGTCCGTCTTTTTTCCACAGATCCCAAGGATGTATATCCATGATCGATTCGGCGAACAAAGAACCAATAGTGGCATCGTCCGGATATTTCTTATAGACCTTCCGCATCGCATCGGCATAAGTGGAATCAAGCGATTTGCGGGTAAGCGTCGTGTCGTTTGAATATCGATGTGACAAAGCTTCGATGAGGTCTTTCTCTTTTGGTGTACAATGGACAGAATGTTTCTTCGCCTTGTTGACTGCTTCAAACGCACGTTCAAAATTGTCTTTTTCCATTCCACCGTTGTAATTCGGGCCGAGCACATAGGCAAATCCCCAGTAACCCATGGCGCAAAGTGAATCCTGGCGTGTAGCTTCAAAGAAAGAACGGGCAGCTTCGGCATGGTTGAACCCGAACGAAAGCATCAATCCCTGGTCAATGTATTTCTGGACTTCCGGATTTTTTGTCGAAACCGGAAAATGAATGCCATCGAGACCTTTGAAAAATGGTGCTTTTTTATCGGAAGCATACCAATTGGCATCTGAAACTTCGGGCGTCCCGCAACTGTATGAAGAAGAAACGATGGTTTGTGACACTTTTTCCTTTTTGTCGCACGAAAGGGAAAGTAGCGTAAAACACAGAATATAAAGTTTTTGCATATCTAAAATTACAAAAACTGCCCAAAGATTATTCTTTGGTAAACAAAAATTCGCCTCCGCCTTGTTTTAAGGTCAGCGTCTTTTTTGTAGTATCGAATTCGATAAGTATTCCGGCGGCATCAAACCTGAATTTATCCTTTTCAAATGCTTCCAATGGAAATGCCGATTGACCCGTAGCCTGGGCCGTAAGCTTGCTTCCTTCTTTGGCAATGGTAATTTTCATTGGCATCTGTGTAGTAGAATACACACCTGTATAGGTATCGAGCTGTTCCGGTGTGAGTGCTACAGACTTAAAATCCGGAATTGAAAAAGGTTGGCTATAAACGGCATTCAGCGCCACGATCAGTATGTCGTTCATATTGAAATTATTTCCGTTCGAAAGCAGCACCACAGAAACATCCTGTTCATCGATGTGGCAAAATACAGATGAAAACCCGTCAATGGAACCGGTATGCCCAAATCCTTTTTTATCACCAAAAGGCAACGAGAATAAAGCCATTCCATAATCGTCTTTGATATCTTTCATCATATCAAGGCTTTTGGCAGAAATGATTTTGCCTTTGAATAAAGCCTCTATGAAGACAGATAAATCAGTCGGAGTCGAAACTATCGCTCCGGCACCAAGAGGCACGGATGGATCTGTCTCTATTTCCTGTTTCCAGCTTTTATCGAATCCATACGATTTGCAGTCGCCAGCTGCCACATTGATTTTTTTCCCGGAATATGTATGCTTTAGTCCCAGCGGTTGTGTGATGTCTTTGGAAAGCAATTCGGCATACGGTTTCCCATATATTTTTTCCAGGATAATGCTCAGCAGGATGTAATTCGAATTGCTGTAATCGGCGGTGGTGCCGGGTTCAAACACACTTTCTTTTTTGGCGATTTGTGCAATCAGCTGTTGTTCTGTTTGAGGATGTATGGCCCACGACATGAATTCCGGATCGTCGGTGATATTGTAGATTCCACTGCGGTGATGCAATAATTGATAAATAGTGATTTTACCGGAATTCGGAACTTCAGGAAAATAACCTCCGATATTTTGGTCGAGACTGAGTAATTTGCTTTCGACTGCTTTGAGGATAAGGGCCGCCGTAAAGGTTTTGGAAATGGAACCAATGTGGTATTTTGATTTTTCGGTCGCGCGGATATTGTTTTCGACATCGGCAAACCCAATGGATTTGGTGTAGATGACTGAACCGCCTTTGGAAATCGCGACGCTTCCCATAAATTTATTGTGCTGTTCAAGCGCATCGAAATAGGAATCGAGTCTGGTTTTGTCGATGGTTTGGGCAGATGCATTAAGAATGAAAAGACAGGTCGATAGAATAAGTAGTGTTTTTTTCATTGTATTTCTGATTACCGTTTGGGTTTTGTCGTGTGTTTTCAGTCTTATTGAATTTCCATCCGTGATTTTTCAAAAAAGCGGTGCAATCTTCACAGAATCCTTTTTCTTCGTCTATTACGTTCGCACCTTCGGCATCACGCATCAGACAGGTTTTTTCGGGACAATGTGACAAGCCTTCGGTATGGCCGAGTTCATGAAGGACGACTTTGTGAAACTGCTCTTTTTTGTTGTAAGAGGCCAACCGGTAATCAGAAATTACACATGCTTTTCCAGGCCGATAGCCCAAACCCATAATGCCCCAATCCTGGAATTTACCTTTTGTCGTGCTGATATCTTTATGTGTCAGGCCTACAACCACCGAATCTTCCCCAATCCTGGCGTTGAGGTATTTTATGATGCTGTCCGCCCTGTAACGACCTCTGACCTGGTTATATGATTTCGGCGGAAAATCCATGTTCTTCCTGAGAATGACGTTTGGATTTATGGCTTTTACCTGAACCAGTACCTCTTTGGCCATAGACGCATCAAAATTTCCTAAAGGCTGGATCACGATATGTTTTGTCCTTGGTCCTGAACAGGAAACGATTGCAAAAAGCAAAATCAGTAATAGTCTTTTCATTGATGCCAATTAATTAATCAATCGTTTCCCACCATTTGGAGAATTGCTGTCCGCCCTCGAGGTAAACCAATTCCCCAATCATCGGTGTCCATAATGGAATTCCAGATGCTATTGCATTTTCGGTAATCTTGCGTATCGGCTCGTCCCAATCGTGCAGGGCGAGGTTGAATTTTGCCCAATGGACGGGAAGCACCGCTTTGGCCTGCAAGTCTTTTGCGGCGTTCATTTCATCTTCTGGCAATAAATGAATGTACTTCCAGGCCGGATTGTATTGTCCGCATTCTATAATTGCCAGATCGAAAGGGCCGTGAACCGCACCGATGTTTTTGAAATGGGAATCATATCCACTGTCGCCACCGATGAAGATTTTTTTCGATGGTGTCTTGAGCACGAAAGAAGACCATAAGGTACCGTTTCGTTTAAAAGTGCGACCCGAAAAATGACGTGCAGGCGTACAATCGAGACGGATGTTGTCACGAAGCAGGATATGCTCGTTCCAGTTGAGTTCATTGATGCGCTGCGGATCGTAACCCCAGGCTTCCAGGTGCGCACCCACACCGAGACTCGTCACGACAGCCGAAACCTTCGGGATTAGTTTTCTGACTGTTTTATAATCGAGGTGATCCCAGTGATCGTGCGTAATGATGAGAATGTCTATGTCAGGGAAATCATAGGTGGAATATACATCGGAACCCTTAAAACTTCTTGTCGTCGGCGGAATAGGAGAGGCCGAACCACTGAACACGGGATCGACAAGTATCTTGAGGCCATCGATTTGGATAAAGTAAGACGAATGCCCGAACCAGACCAGGACATTTTCATCCGGAGCCAGTGATTTGAGATCGGTTTTACGGGAGGGAATGGGTTGTTTTGGTTTACGACGAGCACCCCGGCCAAAGAAGAAATTGTAAAGAACCGTAGACATTTTTGCATCTTCAGCGAGGTTCGGTGTAAAGGAAATATTCTGGAATTCACCTTTATCGAAATTCGTGGCAGCAAGAATACGATCGAGACGTTTGCCTTTTGGTTTCTTCCCGAATTCGGGGCGTTGCATAAAGGCGTAAGTGAGAAGAATCAGTAAAAGTATGGTGGAGATTAAAATCAGGAGAAAGGACATGGTTGCTGTTTTTCCAAAGTTAATGGTTAACTGATAACGGCCGAAAGAAATAAAATTGTTTCAGAAGTAATTGTATGTAATCATCCAAATCAACTTCCGGATAATTCGGGGTCGGGATTTTTATTTTTTCCTTTCATGGCAAATGCAAAGCTGATAAACCAGCCAAGTATTGTCCAACCGACTAAGAGGTTCATCACCAAGACCAGTTTGAAATTTATTTTATCGCGGGCAATGACGGTTGGAATAAAGTAAACGAATGCGGCAAAAATTCCCGCCATTATCTTTTCAGGCGTAATCTCTTTGTTTTCAAACGGAATATCGCTTTGTTGTGACCAAAGTGAATAAATGCTTAAAAGCGCTAAGGTTACTGCATATGTTGATTTCATCGTTCAGGATGTTGAGATACGAAAATCAAAAAACGTAAGTGATTACAGATCCGGCCGGTAAATGCCCGCCTACCGCATTTCCGCCCAATGCAATCCAGAAGTTCTTTTTCACATTGGTTTTATTGACCACTACGAGTACGAATTTCCCATCTGGTGTTTTGAATGCAACATTCGCTAAACCTTCAACCTGTGTCGTTTCGATACGCTTTGAACCCGGCCGCACGAATTTTGCCGCATGGGCCATATGGTAATACGCGACATTGCGGGTGACTTTTGATCCGTCGATTGTCACGGCTCCCATACACGAGGTACAACCACCGCGATCCGTGTGCGGGTCATACTTAAGGTCTGATGCGAGGTTCCATTGCAGCACGGTTTTCGCCCAGTTTTGGGTCGCGCCGATGAGCAGGTTTTCGACATTCCATTTGAGGTCGTTCGGGAAATCGCCGGGGCCGCCAGTCCATTGTTCGGTAAAATAGATGTTCTTATCAGGATGTGCATCGTGGACTTTGCTCATGGCGTCTATCGTGCCTCCATATAAATGGAAAGCTGAACCGTCGACGAATTTTTTAGCTGCCGCATCATCAAGGATTTCAAGCGGATATTCGGGCTTGTCGCAATTGTGGTCGTACACAATGATTTTAGTTTTGACACCCGCTTTTTCGAATGCCGGGCCGAGATTGTCGCGGACGAAAACCTTCTGGTCTTTGGCAAGCATCAGTAAACTCGGATTGTTTCCGGGATGAAGCGGTTCGTTTTGGACGGTGACGGCATCGATGGTAATTCCTTCGAGTTTCATCCATTTGATGTACATCACGAAATAATTGGCATAGGTACCATAAAATTCCGGCTTCAGTGAACCACCACGGGTATCGCCATTGTCCTTCATCCAGACTGGTGGCGACCAGGGCGAGCCCATGATTTTAATTTTAGGATTGATCTTTAGGATTTTTTTGAGGATTGGGATCAGTCCGGTGCGACGGTCGTTTTCGAGGCTGAATTTTTCAAGTTTAGGGTCGGTTTCACCTGCTGGCAAATCATCGTAAGAAAATACTTTGTCGTCGAGATCTGATGCGCCAATGCTGATTCTCAGATAGCTGATGCCAATATTGTTTTTATCGGTACCGAATAATTCCTTGAGCAGATCGTCCTGAGCCTTCGGGTCCATTTGGGAAATAAGCTGGGCGCTTCCTCCGGTCAGGCAATATCCAAAGCCGTCTATGCTCTGGAATGTTTTGTTTTCGTTGAGACGGATGATGTCGCCGGTTTTAGCATTGACATTCGTAAATCTGAAATCTTCCTGTTTGGAAAAAAGTGCCGATTTATCTGGAGTCGTGAGCCAGGATTGGACGGTAAAGTGATTGTTTTGTGCGGATAAATTGCCAATGCAGATTACATTGAGTGCAAAAACGATTTTAAGGAAGCGGTTCATTGAAAGTTGTTTTACCCAAAGTTAGCAGATTAACGAACCGAAAAAATTAAATTATCCAGATAAAAAATTGCGTAGTTAAATAACTACATTATATTTGTAGCCAAATGACTTCATGATGAATTTGAGACGAGATGTTTTCCAGGCAATTGCAGATCCGACACGAAGGGCAATCCTGTTGCTGCTGACTTCCCAAACCATGACGGCGGGTTCAATCGCTAATAACTTCGATTCCGCCAGGCCGACCGTTTCAAAACATCTGCAAATACTTACAGAATGCGGATTGATACTGCAGGAACAGCAAGGCCGTGAAATCTACTATCAGCTTAATACCCAAAAGATGAAGGAAATAGCGGAATTCCTGGAACCTTTCCGCAAGATTTGGGAAGAGCGTTTCGATAAGCTCGAAAATCTGATGAAAAACTACAAAAGCAAATAAAATGGAAGCGAAGACAAAAATCAGTACCGAACAAGATAGGCAAGACCTGGTTATAACCCGGGAATTCGACTTATCAGTAGCGTTGCTTTTCAAGGCTTTTGAAGACGCGGATCTTTTTGAACAATGGATGGGAACAAAAGTGCTGAAGCTTGAAAATAAAAAACACGGCTCCTATGCTTTTGAAACATCGCAACGAGGCAATGTGGTTTTTCGTGCCAACGGAACAATCCATGAGTTTATACGGAACGAGAAAATCACAAGGACGTTCGAGATGGAAAACACTCCGTTTCCGGTTCAGTTGGAATTTCTTGAATTTGAAAAAATCAGTGAGGAAAAAAGTAAGCTGACCCTGCATATCGTCTTCAAATCTATTGCGTTCAAAAACCAATTGCTCCAGATGCCTTTTGCCCATGGAATCAATATGGCGCACAACAGACTTGAGGAAATCATGAAATTTTTAAATTGAAATACTATGGCTAAAAGGAACAAAATTATCTATTGGATCGCGACGGTTTGGCTGGCACTTGGAATGGTTTCTACGGGAATTGTCCAGCTTATCGGCATGAAAGAAGAAGTAGATGAAATTTCTGTAAAACTTGGTTATCCGGCTTATTTTCTGGTTATCATCGGGGTTTGGAAATTGCTGGGTGTGGTTGCGGTACTTATCCCAAAATTCCCATTGCTCAAAGAATGGGCATACGCCGGATTTTTCTTTGTGATGACGGGTGCTGTTTTTTCACATCTCGCGGTTGGGGATGAACCGTTGGAATATTTCGGGCCTACGTTATTATTGTCGCTGACTATTCTTTCATGGTATTTTCGGCCTGCCGATAGACGGTTAGCGGTTTAAAGTTTCTTTTGGTATTAAAGCCTAGCCCCGATGTGAGCGGTTAGCCTTTCGCAGATCCTATGTATTTTTTGCCGCAAGATGAGGGCGACCAACGGAAGCCATTAGATTGAGCCGCAAAAAAGCATTGGAGCAAGAAAGCTATGAGCGGGCAGCGGGAATTTGCTTCAAATATCCATTAATCGATGGAAGGGTTTTCAAACTAATTTTCCTTTGAATGAGCTTTTAACATTTGGTACATTTTTTATGTACTTATTGTGTCGCTGAGATTTGTAATTTGCAACCGGGGAGGGGCCAATGCTGTTCCCTACAAAATCTGAAAATAGGTTTGTTACATTTTTTATTACACTTCGTTCCATACAGTTCGGCTACGCCTCGGGTTATGTACCAATTAGCTTCGCTCAGTTCGGCTAAAGCCTCCGGGTGTTAAATTTTTACATTCTGGTTTTTGCTCATTTCAATTCTGACTTTTTCTAACGATACTTCCGAACAACCAATTTTCGATCTTTTCCGTCTTTCCTGACTTTCCTGACTTTCCTGACTTTAAGACTTATATTCTTTCCCGACGCCTATCTGCACTTCCGATTTCCCGAACCACGAACTTCCGATCTTTCCAGACTTCTAACCACACTTCCAATCTTTTTCCTTACATTTGCACGCAATTTAACCACAACAGTTAATTGCAATGAATGCACACACTTCCAAGATCATCGGTGAAGGATTGACTTACGATGATGTTCTCCTGGTTCCCAATTATTCCTCTGTACTTCCGCGCGAAGTATCCATAAAATCCAAATTTTCACGCAATATCGAGCTCAATGTCCCAATCGTTTCGGCGGCTATGGACACGGTCACAGAAAGTGCCATGGCAATCGCAATGGCACAGGAAGGCGGAATCGGCGTACTTCACAAGAACATGACCATCGACCAACAGGCTGCGAAAGTCCGCAAGGTAAAGCGTGCCGAAAGCGGGATGATCATCGATCCGGTGACGCTTCCATTGACTTCGACGGTTGCCGATGCCAAAGCCGCGATGAAGGAATTCGGGATCGGCGGTATTCCGGTTGTCGATGAAAGCCAGAAACTCAAAGGGATCGTTACCAACCGCGACCTGCGTTTCGAAAAGAACCTGTCTCGCCCAATCGTTGAGGTAATGACATCTGAAAACCTCATAACGGCTGCCGAAGGTACCTCCTTGCAAGAAGCCGAGGTAATCCTGCAAGGCCACAAAATCGAGAAACTTCCGGTCATCAATTCGAATAATGAACTTGTCGGGTTGATTACATTCCGCGATATCACAAAACTTACGCAGAAGCCAATTGCCAACAAAGACAGCTTCGGGCGTTTGCGCGTTGCAGCTGCTATTGGAGTTACAGGCGATGCTGTAGACAGAGCAGAAGCGTTGGTAAATGCCGGTGTAGATGCTATTGTTATAGATACGGCTCACGGGCATACCGCAGGTGTTGTCGGGATTTTAAAAGAAGTCAAGTCGCGTTTCCCAAAAGTAGATGTGATTGTCGGAAATATCGCCACTCCTGAAGCTGCAAAATATCTTGCCGAAAATGGTGCCGATGCGGTAAAAGTAGGAATCGGTCCAGGTTCTATCTGTACCACACGTGTCGTTGCGGGTGTTGGGTTTCCGCAGTTTTCCGCAGTATTGGAAGTAGCTGCAGCCCTTAGAGGTAGCGGTGTTCCGGTTATTGCCGATGGCGGTATCCGTTATACAGGCGACATTCCAAAGGCAATTGCCGCGGGAGCAGATTCCGTAATGATGGGATCGCTGCTTGCAGGTACAAAGGAATCTCCGGGTGAAACCATCATTTTTGAAGGACGTAAGTTCAAGTCATATCGTGGAATGGGTTCGGTGGAGGCCATGAAAGAAGGATCAAAAGACCGCTATTTCCAGGATGTGGAAGACGACATCAAGAAATTGGTTCCGGAAGGAATCGTCGGCCGTGTTCCCTATAAAGGCGAACTCAATGAAAGCATGCAGCAATTCATTGGCGGTCTCAGGGCCGGAATGGGTTATTGTGGTGCGAAAGATGTTCCGACGTTACAGGAAACCGGACGTTTTGTTCGGATTACTTCAAGCGGAATAACAGAAAGCCATCCGCATAATGTGACTATTACCAAGGAAGCACCGAATTATTCGAGGTAGGGCCGAGCGTTAAAAAAATGTCCAGTAGACATTTTTAGCGAAGGAGCCTGGAGGCGCGTCGGGGCTTGTTAAAATTGAATAATTGCGGCTCTTTGGGGCCGCTTTTTTATGAAGTTAAAAAGCTATTTATTAAGTTTGGTAACAATCCAAAGATATGCAACACCGCGCCAAATCAATCCGACCGTTTATAGGAGCAGACAATTTTGAACTTTCCCGCAATTTCTACACAGATATTGGATTCGAAGAAACGGTTTTAGACAAAGGTTTTTCTGTCTTCAAATCCGGAAATCTTGCTTTTTATCTTCAGGATGCAAGTGTACGCGACTGGATTGACAACACCATGATTTTTATGGAAGTCGAAGATGTCCGGCAATTCTGGGATGATTTACAAAAACTCGGACTTCCTTCAAAATATCCTTCGGTACGACTGGTTCCTGTTCGTGAAGAATCATGGGGACGTGAATGTTTCGTCCATGATCCTTCAGGGATTTTATGGCACTTTGGAGAGTTTTTCTAAAGCCTTTTTGCTTTTTCGCCTAGTTAGGTTCAATCCGAAAAACGCAGATTACCTAATAATTTCTTATCGCCCACAATCCATAAAATATCATTCTGTTCGAGGATCAAATGCGAATCCGGATTCAGTATGCGATTGCCGCCTCGTTCCACGCCAACCACAAGTCCTTTGGTCTTTTCGCGTATCTGTGATTGCCTGATGCTTTTTCCGGCAAATTCAGTACGCCCGATTTCAAACTGCTGGAGTACAATTTCAGAATTGGAATTATCCGATGTCGCGCCAATTTCATTTCGTTCCAGGTATTTCTTGAATTCATCTACCTGTTCATCTGTCCCAATCACGCAAATTTCATCACCTGGAAATAACCGTTCGTTTCGTGCCGGAATATTGATGGTCACTTCGCCACGTTTGATGAATGCGATGTTGACGCCCATCTGTTCCCGAAACTGTAGTTCCTCTAACGTATGCCCGGCAATGTTCGATTCGCGTGAAATATCGAACAGCGTCATATGTCCTTCCCAAGGTGTCAAGTCGCTGCGCTGGCGTTTCATTTTGATGATTTCGCGTGCGTTGAGGTTATTCAGGAAGCGGGTTTCGATACGATGGTATTGCTTGTTGAGTTTTTTCGGGAAGATGGAATACACGATGATACACGCACAAAAAGCCAGGAAAGCGATTTCTGCCGAAAAGAAATTGTCAAGCAGAAATCCGATGTAAAACAACGCCAATACAAATCGGAACAGCACCATCATTACGATCGGCCCGCGATACCGTCGTTCAGCCATCAATTGTGTCACCTGTTCCACCGCGACGCGACGTAAGGACAAAGCCCAGAAAAAAGGTGCCAACGCAGCTAATGTCACAAAAGCCGCCAATGCATGCCCGAATCCGTAATGGTCCACAATCGGAAGGAAGAAATTACGAGAAAGTAAAATTCCGCCAATAATGATGACCGAATGCAAAACTACCTGAAGAATATAAGCCCGAAGCACGATTTGCCAGTTGCTAGCCGATTTGATCGATTGCGCATTCGCCGAATACCGTTCGATGCGTTTGAGCCATTTTCTCGGCAATATGCGGCCCAGGTATTCGGCCATAGGTGTAGACCATTTCACCATAAAAGGAGTGGTGAAAGTAGTGATTGCCGATACCGCGACCACAATCGGATATAAAAATTTACTCGTCACATGAAGTGAACTTCCCAGCGTGGCGATTATAAACGAGAATTCCCCAATCTGGGAAAGGCTCATTCCCGTCTGTACCGATTGTCGCAACGGTTGGCCCGAAAGCAACGCACCGAAAGTGGAAGCGATCGGTTGTCCTATAATGACCAGAAGTGTCAGTATCCCGACAGGGACGATATGTTCGGTTAGTGTATTCGGATCGATAAGCATCCCGACAGATACAAAAAATACGGCGGCGAATAGATCCTTTACGGGTTTGACCAAATGCTCGATGTGTTCGGCCTGTGTCGTTTCTGCAATGATAGAACCCATGATGAACGCACCAAGGGCAGGAGAAAATCCGGCTCCCGAAGCCAGTATTACCATGACCAGGCAAAGCGCTATCGAAATGATAAGCAGCATTTCGTCCGTCAACAGGTTTTTGGCCCGCTTGAGCAACGTCGGGATAAAGAAAATACCGCACACGAACCACAACGTCAGGAAAAACAGTAGTTTGAGTACGCTCATAAGCAATTCCATTCCGGAGAATTGGTTACTCACGGCAACGGTAGACAGCAATACCATCATCAAAATCGCCACGATGTCCTGGACAATGAGCGACCCGATTACAATCCCGGCGAAACGTTTTGCTTTTACGCCCAATTCGTCGAAAGTTTTTAAAATGATTGTGGTGGAAGAAACCGAAACAATCACACCTAAAAAGATACTGTCCATCGAACTCCACCCCATAAGACGTCCGGTTCCATAGCCGAAACATGTCATGAGCAGAATCTGTGTTACGGCCGTAATCGAAGCCGTTCCACCAACCTTCATCAATTTCCGGAAACTGAATTCGAGTCCGAGGCTGAATAACAAAAAGATAATCCCAATCTGCGCCCAGACCTCCACGCTGTGCATGTCCTTGACCGATGGAAAAAAGTCGAAATGGTTTCCTGCCAAAAAACCTGCAATAAGATAACCGAGCACCAAAGGCTGCTTGATCATGCGGAACAACAACACGGCAATTGCGGCCGTCATCAGGATTAGTCCCAGATCGGAGATAAGTGGGTAGAGTTGCTGGGTGGTTTCGGCAGCCAATTGGAGGATGTTTTTTGTTTATTTGATGATTCGTCAATGCGAAAAGTGAAACCGTAAGATAGTACTTTCGGCCAATAGCGAAAAACGATCTGGGTTAAAGATTTGTTTTTTTTGGAGCTGATCCCGCTGACACGCTTTAAGCTTTTTCAATCCCGCTTGTTTTGCAGGCACAAAAAAGGGCTTCTGTTGTCGCCTTTTTTGAGCGGCAAAACTATCGCGTTATTTTCAAAAGGCTTTACGCTTGCATCGGGGCTATATCCCGGTGTAGTTTGCAGGCGTGATTTTCAAAAGTTCCTGCTTGATTTCGTCAGTTACATCAAGCGTTTCGATGAATCCGTGGATCGCATTTTTGTCAATCGCAGTGTTAGTCCGCGTCAGGCCTTTGAGGGCTTCGTAAGGGTTCGGATAGCCTTCGCGTCTCAGGATGGTTTGGATCGCTTCGGCCACGACGGCCCAGTTTTTTTCGAGGTCTTCGGCAAATTTGGATTCGTTAAGCAATAGTTTGTTCAGGCCTTTGAGTGTAGCCTCAAAAGCGATTATCGTATGCCCGAACGGAACACCGATGTTTCTTAAAACCGTACTGTCTGTCAAATCGCGTTGCAACCTTGAGATAGGAAGTTTGGCCGAAAGATGCTCGAACAAGGCGTTAGCGATTCCTAAATTGCCTTCGGAATTCTCAAAATCAATCGGGTTCACTTTATGTGGCATGGCCGATGAACCGATTTCCCCGGCCTTGATTTTCTGTTTGAAATAATCCATCGACACATATGTCCAGATGTCGCGGTCCAGATCGATCAATATGGTGTTGATTCGTTTCAATGCATCGAAAAAGCCTGCGAAATGATCGTAATGCTCAATTTGTGTCGTCGGGAACGAATGCTGCAACCCAAGTCTTTTCTCAACGAAATCTGTCCCGAACTGTTGCCATGAAATTTGAGGATACGCCACATGATGCGCATTGAAATTCCCCGTCGCCCCACCGAATTTGGCCGCGAAAGGCACATTGAAAAGCTGTCTTAATTGTTCTTCGAGCCGTTGGACGAACACCGCGATTTCCTTGCCCAATCGGGTAGGGGAAGCCGGTTGTCCGTGCGTGCGTGCAAGCATCGGGATATCCTTCCATTCTACACTCAGTTCTTTTAATTTGGCAATGACGGCAATCAACGATTTTAGATATACGTTCTCAAAAGCTTCTTTGGTGGAAAGTGGAATCGCAGTATTGTTTATGTCTTGTGATGTCAGCCCGAAATGGATGAATTCCTTGAAATCTGCCAACCCCAGTTTATCGAATTCGGCCTTGATGAAATATTCGACTGCCTTGACATCGTGGTTCGTAGTCTTTTCGATTTCCTTGATGGCAAGTGCATCGTCGGTACTGAAATTTTCATAAATGCGACGAAGCTGCGGAAAAACGGCCTGACTCACATTGTTTAATTGAGGCAACGGCAACTCGCACAACGCGATAAAATACTCGACCTCGACAAGCACGCGGTATCTGATAAGCGCTTCTTCTGAAAAATAAGGAGCGAGCGAATAGGTTTTGTTCCTGTAGCGTCCGTCGATAGGTGAAATGGCGTTGAGTTCAGAGAGTTGTTGCATTGTCGTGATTTTAGAGAAATGCAAAGATAGGTTTTAGGGCTGTATCTAAAAAGCCTGGTAGCTGTCTTTTATTCCTTTCTTTCCCCAATCTGCTGACGCCACAACGCGTAATACAATCCTTTTGCGTCAAGAAGCTCATCATGTGTACCGTGTTCGGTAATCTGGCCTTTTTCAAGTACGTAAATTGTATCAGCGTGCATGATGGTCGAAAGCCGGTGCGCGATCAAAACTGTAATCTGTTGGCGGTTATCGCTGAGTTCGCGTATGGTTTGCGTAATTTGTTCTTCAGTTATTGAATCGAGTGCCGATGTCGCTTCGTCAAAAATGAGAAGCCTCGGATTCCGAAGCAATGCACGTGCAATTGACAATCGCTGTTTTTCACCTCCCGACAGTTTGCGTCCGCCTTCACCTAAAATGGTATCGAGGCCGTCTGGCGCATTCTGCAGTATGGTCATCGCCGATGCATTTTCCATAGCCGAAAGCATCTCCGCTTGGGTGGCATCTGGTTTTACGAACAACAGGTTTTCACGTATCGTCCCGAAAAACAATTGCGTATCCTGGGTTACGAAACCCATTTGTCGCCGGATTCGGTTGTATCGCAGTTCTTTTATGGAAACGCCGTCGTATAAGATGTCGCCTTCAACTGGTCGGTACAATCCGACAAGTAATTTTACGAGCGTAGATTTTCCGGAACCTGACGGCCCCACAAAGGCAATCGTATCGCCCAATTTTGCTTTGAAAGAAATATTCCGGATGGCATCGGTCGAAGCGTTGCGGTGCCTGAAAACCACATTGGAAAATTCCAGTTCCGATATCGGCCCGCTGTCGACCCAATCTTTCGGGCTGTATTCAACCGGTTTTTCAAGGATGTCGTTGAGCATCGACAGCGCTGTTTCCGCTTCGCGCCAGGAAACGATGATGTTGCCCAAATCCTGTAACGGACCGATGATGGCTACAGAAATGAACTGCATTGAAATCAGCTGGCCGGCGGTGAGTACATTGCGGAAAATCAGCCACAATAAAATAAAAAGAATCGATTGCTTGAGCAGGATCAGTATGCTTCCCTGAAGGAAACCGAGCGTGCGCATCTTTTTGACCTTGGCCATTTCCGAATCGTAGATTTCACGTGTATGCAGCTTGAGCCGTTTGATTTCGGAATACGTCAGGCCGAGGCTTTTGACGAGTTCTATGTTGCGAAGGCTTTCGGTTATGGTGCCGCTCATTTGACGGTTCTGGCGCATCAGTGAACGCTGGAGCGTCTTGATCGACCGGCTCAATAAACTCGTGATTCCGCCCAGCAATACGAATCCGACAAAAAATATCGGGATCAAAGCCCAGTGTTTGGTCACGGCGTACCACATCAAAAAACCGATGCCGACAAGCGATGAAAAAAGTACATTGATAAACGCCGTGATGAATTTTTCGGTGTCGCTTCGAACTTTGAGCAAAACCGCGAGGATCTCGCCACTTGTCTGGTCTTCGAATTCCTGGAATGGGAGCCGCAGCGTATGTTTAAGGCCTTCATTGAAAATGTCCATGCCGAAACGCTGGACAATCATTCGAAGCACATATTCTTTAAGCGAGAGGAAGATTCGTGCACCGATAGCGACCGCAAGCGCAAGGATCAGTAAGTGGATTATGCCTTTCGGGATTTGTTTCGATTCGCTGTTTTTGAGTGCATAACCGTCTACGATCTGTCCGAAAATAATCGGGTCATATAAAGCGAGGATTTGTGCAAAACCCGCAAGCAACAAGGCGAGGAAAATGTAGTTAGCGTAAGGTTTGAGGTATTTCCAGAAGAGCTTCATTGTTGTGTGAAGATACTAAAATCACGGATCATATCGCTACTGATAAAGCTCGAAACAGATGGAATTCATTTAAGCTCAGAAAGTATCAGCTTGGTTTGCTTAAATGTATTTTTCATTGCCTTATCCCTGACTTTTGGGTCATTACTGTTAATCAGGTCAAAATATTCAACAGGAACAACCTGCCACGATAAGCCGTATTTGTCTTTGCACCAGCCGCAGGACCCTTCTTTTCCGCCGTTTGCAGTCAGGGCTTCCCAATAATAATCTACTTCTGCCTGGTCTTTACAATTGATGACGAATGAAATGGCTTCGTTGAATTTGAACAAAGGGCCGGCGGCGAGAATACTGAACTCCGTACCGGCAACTTCTATGACCGCGGTTTCAAAACTGCCCTGATCCTGGCCGTTTTCCTGAGGCGGATTTTTATACTTGCGATAGTCTTTGAGTTTGCCATTCCTGAAAATGGAAAGGTAGTAATCAGCGACTGCTTTTGCATCTTTTTCCACCCAAAGACAGGGTGTTATTTTGTGTGCAATGGAATCAGAAGCCTGACTGGATGCCTTGTCAGCTTCACCGGTCTCATTGGAATTTTGTTGTGAGTTTCCGCAACCCATTACCAGAAGTGATGCGGTAAAAAAAATGGGGATATATTTTCTCATCGGGATTGATATTAACTTTTTAAATCACTCAGTAAAAAACGCATCGTATCTCTGCGGAAATCAAACGTGCTTTGGTTTCCGTGTGTATCGAAGGTATCAAATCTTAAAATTAATTGTCCGGATTCCATTTTATATTTTCCGTTTCCGGTGACAATTAGTTTTAGATTTCTTTCCTTTATTTTCTGTCCTATTGGGCTCATTTGACTTTCGGGACTTGTCTTGCAATATTCTAAAAAAGTAAAGTTTCCATCGGCACTGATTTCTATAAGATCGATTGCATTGGCCTGATCATATTTGTAAGTGGAACGACAATATGTTTTTTCCGGTATTTTCTGAGCGACTGTAAAAACTGAATTTATAATCAAAGCGAAGAATATTATGCTGGGAATTGACTTCATGTACAATAGATTTTAATGAATATTTCCATAAATGATTCTCATATTCAGCTGTTTATTATTCCAAACTTACAATTTTCGTCCAACAAACTTGCGTAAGGATTTCAAAAAAATTAAAACACAATGACGTTGAAAAACCAGTTTAAAAATGGGGTTTGTCAGTGAACGACAAGAAAATGTTTTACAAAGCAGTCAAACGTTTGCGCAACACTGCAATTCCCTCAGATGCGGTCATTGATATGACTTCAACGGCATTCGGCATCCACGGAATCTCCGCAGGTTTCGGATCTATGTAAAAAACGGGGACTTCTGGCCGGACATAAGATATCAATCCCGCCGCAGGATACACTTGCAAAGAAGTTCCGATCACGACAAGAATATCGGCGTCATCTGCAAGCCTGATTGCTTCTTCCATAGCCGGAACCGCTTCACCGAACCAGACGATGTGCGGCCGGAGCTGGCTTCCGTCAGTTGCTTTCTGTCCAAGTGCAATATCAGCTGTCCAATCTATGATCGCTTCAGGATTGTGTGAACTTCTTGCCTGTAACAATTGGCCGTGCAGGTGAACGATTTTCGAGCTTCCGCCGCGTTCGTGCAAATCATCTACGTTTTGGGTCACGACGGAAATGTCGAAATCTTTTTCCAGTTCGGCTAGCCCGATGTGTGCGGCATTCGGTTTGACGTCTTTGAGCTGTTTTCTGCGTTGGTTATAAAATTCAAGTACGAGTGCTGGATTTTTTTGGAAACCTTCTGGTGTCGCGACTTCCATTACATCGTGGCCTTCCCATAGTCCGTCGGCGTCTCGGAATGTCTTGATTCCGGATTCGGCAGAGATTCCGGCTCCGGAAAGTACGAGTAGTTTTTTCATGTTACTGTTTTTTGAGATTGTAGGGGATATAATTTTCCCATTGCCACGGCGTGTACGTATCACCTATTGCTGTTTCGAGCAGTTCCTTGAAGATACTTTCGGCATTGTCGCTGTTGCTCATGATGATTATTCCAATTCCGGCTTTCGGAAAAAGGATTGAATAATGCTGGAAACCGTCGCCGTGCCCTTCCTTGAAAGCACCAGTTCCGTATGGAGTCGTCAGTAACCCCCACCCGAGACCGTAACCCAGGTTGATACTGTCATTTGCCTCGGAATCCTTTACACTTAATGGCCCGAATTGGGCAACCGAACGTATCTTAACTTGTTGCCGGAACATTTCGTCTGTGGTTGACTTTTTGAGCAACTGATTTGTCAGGATAGCTTTGGTAAACAGGATATAATCTTCGAATGTAGTCTCTAATGTGCTGGCCGACCTCGCATCATTATCCTTATCTTTTTCGTACAATTCGCCATTTGATTGATGGCCCATACAATAATCTTTTTCAAAACGGGGCTGCCACGTGTACGAAGAGTTGTTCATTTGAAGTGGAATGAAAACATATTCACGCATCAATTCCTCCAATGGTTTGTTCAGGTAATATTCCAATACGACCTGCAAGTAGACCAGTCCTTCGCCGGAATAGCTGTATCTGGAACCCGAAGTTGTTTTGACACGCAATTTCTGGTCTGGTTCCGTCCATCTCCAATTTGGAAAGCCTGACGTATGATCGAGGCACATACGGGCGGTGATTTTTCTATAAGCGGGGTCGTCCTTCAGGTCTTTATAGTTGTCATGCCATTTTTTTGTCGGCGTGTATTCGTAGATGGGTTTGGGCAGATAATCCTGAAGCGGCTTGTCGAGGTCAAGAATTCCTTCTTCCACAAGCCGCATCACCATGGTCGCAAAAACGGGTTTGCTTAATGAAGCGCCGTACATATTCGTATCCATTTTTATCGGCTCTTTTGTCCGGATGTTTTTGTATCCGAACGTCTTCGCGTAAACCGGTTTGTTATCATTAAAGACGGCAACCGCCAATCCCTGGACATTGGCGGCTTTTATCAACGTCTCGATTTTCGTATTCAGATCTGCTGAGGAAATACGTGTGTTGTCAAGCTTTCGGATTGATTGGCCTATGCAGGCACCTGTAAAAAAGAGAACTAAGAAAAAAATCCGACGGTGGTTTTTTGATGACATGGATGGCGTTTTATCCGATTTACATAAAGATAGAAAATGGCGGCAAATTACAGAAGCGTTATTTATTGGAATGGTATGTAACGATTCGGTCCTGACGAACCATTATATTTGTGTAACCGCAATTTTATGGCAGATATACAACTCCTGGAGTACCTCGAAGGTTTCCTGACCGAAAACCGCAAAGCTAAATTTCACGATATTCTTTCGAGACGAACCAATCATTTTACCGTTGCCATCGAAGATGTATTCCAGCTTCACAACACAAGCGCGGTTATGCGATCGTGCGAGGTTTTTGGGATTCAGCAGCTCCATGTGATTGAGGAGAAATACAGCAAAACAATCGATAAGGAAATTGCGATGGGCGCAGAAAAATGGGTCGATATAAACAGATTCGGCAGTATAAGCGAATGTATTTCACATCTGAAATCTTCGGGTTACAGGATTGTCGCAACGACGCCTCATGAAAATGATTGCCTGTTGGAAAATTTCGACATTAACCAAAAATCAGCTTTCTTTTTTGGGACGGAACGCAACGGGCTTTCACAGGAAGTTCTCAACGCGGCCGACGGTTTCCTCAAAATTCCGATGGTCGGTTTTACCGAAAGCCTCAATATTTCCGTATCTGCAGCCATCATTTTGCAAAGCCTGACTTCACGCTTGCGTAATTCCGATATAGACTGGCGGTTATCAGAATCTGAAATAATTGAAAAACGCCTCGACTGGGCGCGAAAGTCAATTAAGGATATCAAACGGATCGAACAACGGTTCAATCAAAATATTGATTCTTAAACGAATAGCGGAATTGTACTATTTAGTTTACAAATTGCACTAGGGTATTTTTCCAATGATTTGTTTTTCTTTTGAATTTACACCGAAAAGCCAATCATTATGACCAAAACCTCTGCTTTTATTGCATTTATTTTAACATTTTTTAGCTTTCAATGCGTTTTATCTCAGGATAACATTTGGTATGTTTCCCCAAACGGAACCGGAACCGGAACCAGTTGGGCGCAATCTTCCGGTGATTTACAGGCCGTTATCAACAACGCGGTTGCCGGTGATCAGGTTTGGGTCAAACAAGGAATGTATCAGAGAGCTGTTGGCCAGAATTTTTCTTTGAAAGATGGCGTTTCGGTGTACGGTGGTTTTCCCGATGCTGAAAATCCAACGTTGGCTGAACGTAACCCCAAGGCATTCGAGACCATCCTCAACGGTAATCAGGCTCGTGTACTTCAGGCGTCAGGCCTTTTCGAATCGCTAAGCCCTGATACCATACTCGATGGCTTTATCATCCAGAACGGTTACGCAAACGTAGGCGCCGGAATTTGGGCGTACAACTGCGATGCTACCTTCCGCAACCTGACTATCAGGAATAATACCTCTTTTCAGGGCTTGGGCGGCGGCGTAAGCATAAGCAATTCCAATTCTACTTTCATCCATGTACTGATCCATCATAATTCCACTGTCGTAACACCGGGAACAGATGGCGAAGCTGCCGGAATTCGTATCAACAGCGGCAACCTTAAATTTTACAATTGCGTTATAGCGGACAACCATGCACAAGGTCCTATAGGCGGAATTTGGCTGGTGACATCAAACGTTTATTTCTACAATAGTATTATCTACGGAAATACGGCCGAGGTTCAGTTCACGACCTTTACCAACGACAATTACAACGCCGGATCTAATGGTAACTTTTATGCGTATAATTGTATACTGCAAGGATGTGGTGGCAGCGATTATTTCCTGGAAGGGCCTCAATATCAGGTTTACGGACATGACATGGGTGGTAACCTCGATATCAACCCTACGTTCAATGCTGATTATTCCATATCTGCCAGTTCTTTCGCGATCAATAAAGGAAATACCGCTGCATTTGAAGCTGCCGTGAATACAGTCGATAAAGACTTTTTCAATAATAACAGAATCGTCGATGCCATAGATATCGGGCTTTCAGAAAGCCAGACGGTGCAATCTGAAATCTTGTATGTAAAGCAAAACGGGACGGGCGACGGATCTTCCTGGGCGAATGCCTCGGGTGATTTACAACTGATGATGGACAATCAGTTCAGGAATAGGGAAGTGTGGGTTGCAGAAGGAACTTATAATGCGCCTGACCCTTATTTCCGTTTAAGGGACAGCGTCAAGGTGTATGGCGGATTCCCGTCTGAAGGAAATCCGACATTTGCAGATCGTGATGCTGAACTTCATCCTACGGTGCTGACATCAGTATATCGGGCCATTATCGGAAATTTTTATCCCTCAGGCCAGAACCTTTCTGCCGAAACGTTGCTCGATGGTTTTGTCATCACCAACAATGAAGATTCTCCCGAATACATGTACGGGCTTTTTGAAAGCAACTCAGACGCAAGCTATTCGAACATTGTATTCACCGGTTTGAATTACAGCGCTGCAGAGATGCGGAGGGAAGGCCATAATTCGTTTACCGATTGCTCGTTCGTAAACAACACAGCGATCAATACGGAAGGTGTCAATTATCCATACACCGTAATGTTGTTCGACAGGGCACAGAGTACATTTACCAGATGTCTCTTTTCGGGGAACTATGCTTTCATGGGTTCGGCTATGGCTGTAATCGATGATAGCGACGCCCGTATTGACGAATGCGTTTTCGCTAACAATGACAACGACGTGACATCGGGAGTCGGGAAGGTTGTACTCATCCTCAACAGTAAAGCCACCATTACCGATTCCATATTCGAGGAAAATGGGGACAATTCATATGACGGCGGAATACTTACGGTTTTTGGTACGAATACCTATCCAGATGCACCTTGGATGATACATCCGCTGAATGTGACTATCGACCGTTGCACCTTTAAGCATAACCATAACTGCGCACTGTGGTATCAAGGCAAACAAGGCGATTTCCTATCCGTTAACAACTCCTTGTTTGCAAACAACAGGGCAGCCGGTAGCGGCGGCGCGATAACCCGGTCATTCGGGGGCGAATTCTTCATCACCAACAGCACGTTCACACAGAACCATGCACCAAACCCATTGGGCGGGGCGATTTATATGAGTGATACGGCACTTGGTATACCGATAGGAACCACCGAAATCCGCAATTCGATAATTTACAACAACACTTCTTTCTTTCCGTACGGGCAAAATCTGTGGACTTATCGGTCCATCAACATCAAAAATTCACTTATTGAAGGAAGTGGCGGCAGCGCAAACTGGGACGGAGGCATGTTCAACGATTTTAATCTTCCTGACTTTTGCATTGATCTGGGTGGGAACCTTGATACCAACCCCATGTTCGTGGATGCCGCAAATGAAGATTACAGATTGATCCAAGAGAGTCCTGCCATCAATGCCGGTGATTCCGCCTTGTTCAATACCGGTCTGATTCCGGATTTGTACCTGAGCGTCCTGGATTTGGATGGAAACGACAGAATCCTGGACGACGTCATCGACATGGGCGCTTTTGAATTCGATCCGTTTTTGGGTACAGATACGGTTTCGTTGACCAATGGTATTTCGATTTATCCGAATCCGGGCAATGGACTGATAACGGTTCATTCTGCTGATGCGGCAGTTTCAGAAGTGAAATTGTATGATTTGTTGGGTAAGGAATTGATGGCTGTGCAACAGGGCAGCATCAACGTATCGCAATTCCCCAATGGAATTTATGTGGTGAAGGCAACGTTGGATAACAATAAGTCTTACAGTATAAAACTGATTAAAAAGTAAGTACTTATCTTTTAACTTTCTTTGTTAAATGCGGCATTAAATGTCGCATTTTTTGCTTCCTTTTTTTCGGAAGGAAGTGCTGCTGATACATATCCTAAAAAAAAAATCAAATTTTCATTGCGCAACCAAATGATTGCATATATTTGCAACTGAATGATTGCGCAATTTAATTCAAAACAGATGAAAAGGGATGTTTTTCAGGCTTTGGCCGATCCGACACGCAGGGCGATTTTATTGCTGATTGCCGCACAGGCCATGACGCCAAATGCCGTGGCCGAACACTTTAAATCTAGCCGGCAAGCGGTTTCAAAGCATCTGCAGGTGCTTTCGGAAGCCGATTTGCTGACCCAGCAAAAAAACGGGCGGGAAATTTTTTACCATTTGAATCCGGATCGCATGACAGAGGTAGAAGAGTGGATTACCAAATTCAAAAGTTTACTGGCCACCAAATTCGAACAATTAGACAACGTATTAGAACAATTAAAAAATCAGAAATCATGAAGAATCCTCTTTTATTTAATTTTTCAGTAGACAAGGAAAACAAAAAAATCTATGTTAAACGTGAATTCGCAGCAGATTTGGACCGGGTCTGGGCGGCATGGACAAAACCGGAATTGCTCGA
Source organism: Flavobacterium silvaticum (assembly GCF_012911565.1). Classification (GTDB taxonomy): domain Bacteria; phylum Bacteroidota; class Bacteroidia; order Flavobacteriales; family Flavobacteriaceae; genus Flavobacterium; species Flavobacterium silvaticum. Next base: position 32,802 of record NZ_JAAMPU010000096.1, read on the forward strand.
CCAATGGTGGGCGCCAAAACCATGGAAAGCCAAAACAAAAAGCCTTGATTTCCGTGATGGCGGAAGATGGCTCTATGCCATGGTTAGCCCGGAAGGTGAAGAGCATTGGTCTTTGGCAGACTACAGCAATATCGAAGACAAAAAGCAGTTTTCCAACCTTAATGCTTTTTGTGACGAGAATGGAGTCATCACTAACGGAATAAGCCGTTCGCAATGGACAAACACATTTACGGGAAACGGAGATTCAACAACGGTAAACATCGACATTACTTATGAGACCGTAGAGGCTTTGGAAAAAATGATCGAAATGGGCTTTAAGGAAGGCTTTACGATGGGATTGGGCAATCTGGAAGCGTTGCTGGATTCGGGGAAAGCCTGATTTTTTGGATTTATCAGTATTTACGACCCTTGGATTTTTGTTCAAGGGTTTTTGTTTTATGTCGCTTCGCTCTTTTTTTTGACACGAAGACACGAAGGCGCAAAGACACAAAGAAGATTTTAAATCAAATTTTGACTTGAAAAGAGATACGAAAAAAACTTCGCTTTTAGCTAAGATTAGCCAGCTTCTAATTTTTCTTTTTGAGGATTTTGTATTCCTCGTAGCATTCGGAAATGGCTTCCATAACCTGTAAGTCATTCGCGGTTTTGGCGAACGATTCCGAATAATTGCATCGGGCCAGGATTTCAGGGATTTCGCTTTTGTCCACACCTAAAAGGGCGGCGACAGTCTCGCGGTCGTATTTGGATTCGAGCAGGTTGCGGACGTTTTCGTCCTTTTTATATTCACGCAGCTTTTTCAGTTCAGCCGGTTTTTTCCCGAAGAAATTATACAAAGCATCGGCCGGATTGAATAGCGAACCCATGACTTTTCCAAAGGCGCCGGGAGAATAAGCACCGGCTTCATAACCCTGAGGCAAGCCGGAAATACTATACCGATAATTTTCTGGAATCGGGATCAGTTTGGTGTCTACTTCGAGATATCCGGTCAATCGGTAAGGCTGAATGATTACTTCTTCAAGCGCAATTGCTTTTTCCGTAAGTGAAATGGTAGCTGTTTTGTTTCTGATCCAGTCATTTGTGACGCGAACCATAAGTGGCTGGAAACCGATCAGTGAAACATGGAGTGTATCGTTTACTTCGGCCTCGATCTCAAAACGTCCGCGCTCGTCGGTAACGGCGCCTTTGACCTTGTTCAGGTTCACGATGTTGGCGTTCATTAGCGGCAATAGCGTAGCATCGTTCGAAACGACACCGGAAATTTTTTGGATTCCTTCGTTTTTCTGGGCGAAAAGGCTGGTGGCAATCGCTAAAAAAAGAAAGACTGTAAACGATCTCATGCTTGGTTTTAAAGGGCTAAAATAAATAAATAGCGCCAAGTTCGTTTACAGTCTTTTTAGAATTATATGAAAATTAACAGAGAACAGTCAATTTAAACTGGTTCTATGTTAATCTTTCCTTGTACGGCGCGGCTTCGGAGCGTCGAAACTATCGGAACGCCGCGGGGCGCGCGGTGCAAATCCATCCGGCTTTTTGCGTGCGCCGTCCTTTTTGGCGAACGATGTTTTGTCTGAACGATCGGAACGGAAACCACCTCTGTCCCCACGGTCGAATTTGCGGTCGCCCCTTGGTGCAAAATTTCCGGAATTGCGTCCGTTGTGATCGCGTCTGCCGCTGTTTCCACCGCCGTCGTTTTTAGAAATTTCCACATTGATGCGTCGGCCTTCAAGCGTAACGTTGTTCAATGTTTCCATTACTTTATCGCTCAAATGCGGATCTGTACTGAAGAATGAGAAGCCTTCTTTCACATCGACTTTGTACACGTCTTCTTTCCCTAATTCAAGCACTTCGCGAAGGAAATCCTTGAGTTGCATCCAGTCGAAATCGTCGCGTGAACCTATGTTGATGAAATAACGTGTGGAATTTTCATTGAACGATGCTTTGCCTTCACGTCTTTCATCGGACGAAACCTGGGCAGAAACATTGCGTGTATTCTTGTAATAATTAAGGAATTGGTTGAATTCCACCGATACCATTTTCTTGATGAGTTCTTCTTTGGAAAGATCCTTCATCAATTCATAAATCGCTGGCAGGTAATTGTCGATCTCGTGGTCGACTTCAACATCCTTGATTTTGTTGGCCAAATGGAACAACTGGATTTCGCAGATCTCAATTCCAGATGGAATCGTCTTTTCTACGAATTTCTGTTTGATGATACGCTCGATAGCAGAAATCTTACGCATTTCACTTTTCGTGATGATGACAATCGAGGTTCCTAATTTCCCGGCACGACCTGTACGGCCTGAGCGGTGATTGTAGGTTTCGACTTCGTCAGGAAGCTGGTAGTTGATAACGTGAGTCACATTATCCACGTCGATTCCACGTGCGGCCACATCGGTCGCAACCAACATTTGAACCTGTCTTCCGCGGAACGATTTCATTACCGAATCACGTTGCGCCTGAGACAAATCCCCGTGCAGGGCTGCAGCGTTATATCCGTCTTCGATGAGTTTTTCGGCAACATGTTGTGTGTCGCGTTTGGTGCGGCAGAAAACAACTGAGAAAATATCCGGATTCGAATCTGCAAGGCGTTTCAGAGCCTCGTAACGGTCACGCGCATTTACAAGGTAAAATTCGTGGGAAACCGTAGCCGAACCCGAGTTGCGTGCACCAACTGTGATTTCGGTCGGATCGCTCATGAATTCTTTGGCGATACGGGCTACTTCAGCCGGCATGGTCGCAGAAAACAACCAGGTTTTCTTTTCGTCCGGAGTTGTGGAAAGAATAGAGACGATGTCTTCGTAAAAGCCCATGTTGAGCATTTCGTCTGCCTCGTCCAGAACGCAGTAATTGATTGTGGTGATGTTGACCAGGCCACGGTTGATCATATCCTGCATACGGCCTGGAGTCGCTACAATGATTTGTGCGCCTTTACGAACTTCGCGCGCTTGTTCGGTAATTGAAGCACCTCCGTAAACGGCCACGGTGTGAAGGCCTTTTACATATTTGGAGTAATGCTTTATCTCGTTGGTTATCTGCAAACAAAGTTCGCGTGTAGGGGCAAGGATAAGCGCCTGTGTATTCCTGTTATTTACATCCAGTTTCTGGATCAGCGGAAAACCGAATGCGGCTGTTTTGCCAGTTCCGGTCTGCGCCAGTGCGACAATGTCAATTTCGTCGGCCAACAATAGGGGAATCGCTTTTTCCTGTACGTCTGAAGGAGTTTCAAATCCCATGTCCGCGACAGCCTGTAAAAGGGATTCGTTTAGTCCTAATTGTTCAAATTTGTTCATTATGAATTTTTAAAATTGGGTGCAAAGGTAGGGTTTTATTCCCGATGAGCAGTCGGTAAATAATAATTAATTAATAATTAACGAGTTAAGGAGTGCTGTTGTAGATTACGGGTTTTCGGTTATCTGATATTTGACCTTTCTGTCAGGTATTTGAATTCAAGAAATCGATCAGTTTTCCAAGTGCTCTTCCGCGATGGCTCATCTTAGCTTTTTCGTACATTTCCATTTGGGCAAAAGTCCTGTCGTAGCCTTCCGGAATAAAAACCGGATCATAACCGAAACCTTTATTTCCAATAGGTTCGTATGTGATTTTTCCGCGGACAATTCCTTCAAACAAATGTTGATTTCCGTTTAAATTCAACGCGATGACCGTTTTGAATTGGGCCGAACGGTTTGGCTTTCCATCTAGTTCCGACAGCAGTTTTTTGATGTTGTCCGATGCGTTTTTCTGTTCTCCGGCGTATCTGGCGGAATATACTCCAGGAGCATTGTTAAGCGCTTCGACTTCAAGGCCGGTGTCATCGGCGAAACAATCCGGATTGTATTTTTCAGAGACGAAATTGGCTTTGAGGATGGCATTGCCTTCCAGGGTATCGGCAGTTTCGGGAATGTCGTCATCGGAACCGATATCGGACAGACTTATCAGCTCGATATGTCCAGGTAACATCGCGCGGATTTCCTCGATTTTGTGTTGATTTTGGGAGGCGAATAGTAATTTCATGGCACAAATATCTGAAATATGCATCATGTGAAAATTTAAAATCTGAAAAAACCTACAAATAAAACCGCCCGTATGTCAAGGAATCATTAACAATTTTATCATATTGGCAAATTTTGAGACTTATTGAATGAAATTTACCGATGAAATCAAACTCTTTATCAAATTATTGGGGAATAGTAGGTTTTCCCACTTATAATATGTTATTTTGCTGCTTGTTGCCGAAAATTGCCTTGATTGAATCCAGCGTAATTTTTTAACAAAGCAACGCCCAAATTGTTAATTAAAATTATTCCGTATGGTTTCAAAACTACTCGTTTCCAATGCTTTTTCCTCGAAAGTTTGCCGAAGCTTGTTTATGATGGCTATGATCTTTTTGTCGATCCAGGCAGACGCCCAGACAGTAACCCGCATCATCACAGATTACAACGGCTTTTATTTGTCAGATGCGACATCTTCGACCAACCAGCCTGATGATCGCCACAACGTACTTGCATTCAGATATGCGGGAGTGACCTATTCGACAGGCGTCAACGATGCTATCCTGACTGCGAACTCAGGTTCGGTAGGGGCATTTACAGCTGCTAATTTTCAGGCGTATGCATTCCAAAGCATGGCCGGAAGCGTCGGAAGCAGTAATTATATGGCCTTGGCGACAAAGGTCGATGGCGTGGCGAGTGGTTATAACCTCTCTGCTATAAACAGCTACACTGTTCCATACGTTCTTACAGATGGTCAGCACGGACTTGATGTCGGTACGGGTGTGACGAATATTCCTGCATCGGCAATCATTAATATACCTGTGACGGTTCCAAACGTTATTGACTTCGCAGACGCGATTCCGGATTTCGTATTGGGAGCCATCGCTGATCCTGCCGGATCTACAGATAAATATTCATTTATAGATGCCTCGGGTAATACGGTAGGTAATGTTGTCAATTCAACCATAAGTGCGGCTTCGGCCATCGGTACGTATAAGGTAGATTTATATACATTGGCCAGTGCCACTTTTGCCACGACTACACCTAACGGAACATTCAACTCGGCGAATACCAGAAATATTTTCATGCAGGCTTTCAAATTGTCTGAATTTGGAATTACCAGTGCGAACTATGCCAACATTGTTGGTTTCAAGATTGTTCCCGGCGGTGATACCGATCCGGCGTTCTATGCTTTCAACACCCAAACGGTCCAGAATGCTGCGCCGCGTATCACAACCCAACCGGTAAGCCAGGTGGTTTGTCCTGACGGATCCTCATCTGCTACTTTTACTGTTGTGGCTTCAGGTACAGGTTTGAGCTACCAGTGGAAAAAGAATGGCGTGAATATTTCCGGAGCAACTTCTGATACCTATACTATAAACCCTGTTGTTGCCGGAAGTGCCGGAAGCTATACAGTTACAGTAACAAATTCTGCTGGTAGTGTCACAAGCGTCCCTGCCACATTGAACTCTTTCTTCTATACACAACCTGTAAACGAAACAACGTGTCAGGGAACGGCTGTTAGCCTTTATGCACCTGCTGGCGGAACGGGAGTATCGTATCAGTGGTACCGCAATACTACGGCGAGTACTTCCGGGTCAACTGCGGTAGGAAGCAACTCTCCGACATATTCACCGGTTGTATCTGCAGCAGGAACACTTTATTATTATGTTGTGGCCACCGCGACAGGAGGAAGCAGCTGTGCAGTTACATCTAATATTGTATCAGTGGCAGTAAGTGCAACTTCGGTAGCAGGTACCGCTACAGGAAGCACTACGGTTTGTACGGGATCTACAGCAACGATGTCTGTTTCGGGTTACACTGCCGGTGCAGCTATCCAGTGGCAGGTTTCGACTACCTTGACCGGAACTTATTCGAACGTTACCGGAGCTACTTCGGCATCTTACACAACAGGTACGTTGACTGCTACAAGATATTACAAGGCACGTATCACCAGCGGTGTTTGTGCGGCTGTACTTTCCAATGCAGTTACCATTACGGTTTCTCCAGCTTCTGTTGCCGGAACGCCGTCATCAAATCAGAATATCTGTTCCAATACAAGTACTACCGTTTCAGTTACCGGATATACAGGAACGATCCAGTGGGAACAATCTGCAAACGGTTCCACGGGCTGGGCTCCTGTAACCGGGGGAAGCGGAGCAACTACAGATACCTATACGACTCCTAACCTTACTTCTGCGACATATTACAGGGCTGTTGTGACGAGTTCGCCTTGTGCGTCAGCTACAACTTCAAATGTCCAGATTTCAATCACGCCGGTTTCCAATGCCGGAACGGTTTCTTCCAACCAGACTATCTGTACGGGAAGTTCGACTTCAGTATCGGTTTCCGGAACTGTGGGAACTATCCAATGGCAACAATCTGCCGATGGCTCAACGGGCTGGGCTAACGTAACAGGCGGAAGCGGAGCTACTACGGCAACGTACACCACACCAAACCTTACTGCTACAACCTATTATCGTGCTGTTGTTACTAATTCACCTTGTACTTCTGCTACTTCATCGAATGTCCAGGTTACTGTAAATCCTGCGTCAGTTGCCGGAACGGTTTCTTCCAACCAGACTATCTGTACGGGAAGTTCGACTTCAGTATCGGTTTCCGGAACCGTGGGAACTATCCAATGGCAACAATCTGCCGATGGTTCGACAGGTTGGGCTAACGTAACAGGCGGAAGCGGTGCAACGACAGCAACCTATACAACACCGACACTTACTGCAACTACTTATTATCGTGCAGTCGTCACCAATTCACCTTGTACTGCTGCGAATTCATCAAATGTCCAGGTTACGGTTAATCCTGCTTCAGTAGCCGGAACGCCATCTGCCAATCCGACAATCTGCCCTAACACTTCGACTGTTATTTCATTATCAGGTTACACCGGAACAATCCAATGGCAACAATCTGCCGATGGTTCAACAGGCTGGGCTAACGTAACCGGTGGAAGCGGAGCTACAACTGCTTCTTACACTACTGCAACTTTGACAGTAACTACCTATTACCGTGCGATTGTTACCAATTCACCTTGTACTTCGGCTACTTCGGCTACCGTAACCGTAACGGTTTCAAGTACGAATACCTGGGTTGGAGTTACGAGTACCGATTGGAATACACCTTCTAACTGGAGCTGTAATATTATACCGGATGCGACAATCGATGCGAATATTCCAGTAGTCGGGTCAGGATTATATCCGGCACTTGCAAATGCTACCGGTACTTGCCGCAACCTGAATGTGTCTACCGGAGCTAGCGTTATTGTTACGGGAACTGGTTTTATCCGCATTGCAGGAGCAATCAACAGTACGGGTACAATCAATGTGGTTGACGGAGGTGTCAGCTTTATCGGATCGTCTGCGCAGACAATACCTTCAAATGCATTCCAGACAAACTTTGTCAAAAATCTTACATTGAATAATACAGCCGGCGTAACGAACAACAGCGTGTTGAGTATTACAGGAACGTTGAATCCTCAGGCTGGAACATTCACAACAGGCGACCAGATTACTTTAAAGAGTAATGCGACCACAACCGCTATGATTGCTCCTGTAACAGGTGTTGTTAGTGGCACTATGACCATTGAACGTTATATTCCTGCACGTCGTGCCTTCAGATTCCTTACTTCACCTGTCAATGGCGGAACTATCCGTGCTAACTGGCAGGAAGGTGGAGCTGCTGTGATTGGTTTGGGAACAGATATTACAGGTGCTTCACCAATTACCAACGGTTTCGATTCCTCTTTGAGTAACAATGCATCGATGTTCAGATACCTTAACATCAATCCTGGAACTGGCAGTAACTGGGTGGCCGTTACAAATACCAATGCTACGAACCTCGTAGCTGGTACGGCATACAGGATTCTTGTTCGCGGAGACCGTTCCGTAGATCAGACAGATAACGAAGCAACACCTACAAATACAACTATCCGTTCTACAGGTACAATCCTTCAGGGCGATGTTGTCCGTACCGATATTAATCAGACGGCTGCCGGATTCAGTTTTATCGGAAACCCATATCAGGCTCCTGTAAATATGGAAACAGTTTTGGGTAACATTACCGGGACAACCAATATCAACAGAACGTTTTATTATATCTGGGATCCGACAATCAATACACGCGGTGGTTATGTCACTGTCAACGTATCAAGCAACACCAATACAATCCAGGATCCGGACGGGCCATACTCTTCAGTTGCCGACAGGTTTGCACAACCAGGACAAGCGTTTTTTGTAATGACTGATGCCAACGGAGCCGGACAATTGACGTTCCGTGAATCAGACAAAGGAACTTCGACCGTTACGACACATTTGTTCCGTACAACAGCCGAAGATCAGGTATCAAGCATCAGAATGACGCTTTACGATTCGGCTGCCCTTGCCGCCAGTGGCCCTGCTGCGGACGGTTTCGTTGTCAACTTCGACCCGACTTACACGAACGATGCGGATTCGATGGATGCCAAGAAGCCTGTCAACCAGGATGAAAATGCAGGCATGCTGATTGGAGATTTGTCTTACAGCTTCCAGAGCCGTGCCATGCCGGTTGCATCAGATGTGATTCCATTGACCCATACACAATACCGTCACACGCAATATACGTATCGCGCAAGGGTTACCGGTCTTTTCGGAACGATTGCCTATCTGCAGGATACCTATTTGGGAACACAGACAGAATTGACAAACGATGGTGTGACCGACGTAACTTTTGAAGTAAACGAAGCAGATGCGGCCAGTATCGCAGCCAACCGTTTCAACATTGTATTCGAAGAAGCTCTCGGAACCCCTGACAGTGAATTCGCCAATAGTGTCTCTGTATATCCTAACCCGGTGACTGACGGTAAATTCTTTATCAAAGTACCTTCAGGAGATAATTATACCGTAAGCCTTGTAAATGTACTTGGACAACAGTTCACTACTACAAATGTGGCTACAAGTGCGAATACATTGCAGGTTATGCCAGATAAATTACTATCTTCAGGCGTATATATGGTCCGTGTAACAAATGGCAATGTGAGCGCCACTAAGAAATTAATCGTAAAATAATGAGATTGACTATGAAAAATAACGCTCTGGCTTCCTTCTTTAAAACCGCTTTGGTTATCGCTTTTTTTGCTCTACCGGTTCAGGCGGCATTTGCTCAGGACGAATTCGATGAAGATGTAGATGACGAAACACCTCAGACATTTATCGACGGCTTTGTGGTTGTCGGTCTTGCTGCCGGTGCCGTTTACGGATTGACCCGCGTCAAAGCAGACAAGGAATAATTTCTGGTTCCTTATAAAATCAAAACCGCTCTCTTGCAAGGGGGCGGTTTTTTTATGACGGCTATGGCTTAAATGCAATATTCCGTTTTTTGGTTATGCAGATAATACTTATTTTTGCACGCAATTGCAGGGTTTCTCCTGCAGCCAATTACACTATGGTAAAAGACTTATTCGAAAGAATCCAAAACAGCAAAGGCCCGTTGGGCAAATGGGCTTCACAGGCCGAAGGATATTACGTATTCCCAAAACTCGAAGGAGAACTCGGACCGCGTATGCAATTTCACGGAAAAGAAATCCTGAACTGGAGCATCAATGATTACCTCGGATTGGCGAACCATCCGGAAGTACGTAAAGCCGACGCCGATGCTGCACAGGAATACGGAGCCGCTTATCCCATGGGCGCCCGAATGATGAGCGGACACACCAGCCTGCACGAACAATTGCAGGATGAATTGGCTGCTTTCGTTCAAAAAGAAGCTGCTTACCTGCTTAATTTCGGTTATCAGGGAATGGTTTCTACCATTGATGCATTGGTGACAAAGAATGATGTAATCGTATACGATGTGGATTCACATGCGTGTATCATAGACGGTGTCCGTTTGCACATGGGTAAGCGATTTACCTATAAGCACAACGATATCGAAAGTATCGAAAAGAACCTTGGGCGTGCCACCAAAATGGCCGAAGAAAACGGAGGCGGAATCCTTTTGATTACGGAAGGTGTTTTCGGGATGCGCGGACAACAAGGGAAACTGAAAGAAATCGTCGCCCTCAAACAAAAATATAACTTCCGTTTGCTGGTTGATGATGCCCACGGATTCGGGACGCTTGGAAAAACAGGAGCCGGAGCGGGCGAGGAGCAAAATTGCCAGGACGGCATCGATGTGTATTTTTCGACTTTTGCCAAATCGATGGCCAGTATAGGCGCTTTCATTGCCGGCGATAAAGACATCATCGATTATTTAAAATACAACCTGCGTTCGCAAATGTTCGCCAAAGCATTGCCGATGATCCTGACTAAAGGTGCGCTTAAAAGGCTTGAGATGCTGCGGACGATGCCGGAACTCAAAGACAAGCTTTGGGAAAATGTCGATGCGTTGCAAAACGGCCTTAAAGGGCGCGGTTTCAATATTGGCGATACCAATACGTGCGTAACTCCGGTTTATCTTGAAGGAAGCATTCCGGAAGCCATGATGCTCGTAAACGATTTGCGTGAGAACTATCACATCTTCCTTTCGATCGTTGTGTATCCGGTAGTGCCAAAAGGAATCATCCTGTTGCGTATGATCCCGACCGCTTCACATACGCTCGCCGATATAGAGGAAACACTTGATGCATTCGATGCGATCCGTGAGAAACTGGTCAATGGGGTTTACCTTGAACTGGCTCAGAAGCATACGGTTGATGTGAGTGATGAGAGGTAATTAATAACTAACGATTAACAATTAATAATTACTGCCTTGGGAACGGGGCAGTTTTTTGTTTTTTAAGCCATTCGTCATTCATCATTTGTCATTCGTCAAATTACCCTATCTTTAAGTAAAATCCATCTTATGAAAAATAGTGTAATATCATTTGCCATAGCTATATCACTCATTGGTTGCAATAAAAAAGAAGAAATCAAGGCAGGCGAAAGCCCGATCAAAACAGAAACAGATACTATCGTTAGTTCCTCAGAAACCGAAAAAAATTGTTATGAATTCGTCCAGCAAAAAGACACGATTTCACTGTCTTATAATCAAACCGGAAATAAGGTAAACGGCGAATTGCATTTCAAGAATTTTGAAAAAGACAGCAGCCACGGAAAGGTCGAAGGTATATTTTCCGGAGATACCTTGAAGTTGGACTACACATTTCAATCTGAAGGAACCGAATCTGTACGCGAAATGAATTTCCTCAAAAACGGATTGTCACTGATTATGGGAACTGGAGACATGGAAGATAAAGACGGAAAAATGTCATTCAAAAATCAAAAACATATCAAATATATCGATGCCATTGTTTTGGTGAAAGCCGATTGTAAGAATTGAGGTGTCTGATTGTTATCCAGTGAATTACTGGCTGTTCTTTAATTTGTGAGTTGATTTTTTCTATCTTTCCATCGGAGTCATAGCAATCATAACTCACGATAGAATATGGAAAACCAGGAACTGAACAACGAAATACGCAAAGAGTTCCAACTCGACAGGATCATCCTTTTCACCGATGCCGTATTCGCCATTGTCATAACCTTGACTGCGATTGAAATCCGGTTGCCGGAACATTCGGATGAAAGCATCCAGCAGCAATTGTTTGAGTTGCTTCCGGTGATATTCGCCTATGTGGTCAGTTTTCTGTTCATCGGACAAATCTGGTATCAGCACCTTAAGCTTTTCAGCCTCATCCGGGATTTTGACAAAGGTCTTATCGTCCGGAACCTGCTTATGTTATTCTGGCTCGGTTTCCTGCCATTCAGCGTAACGCTTATCGCGCGAAAAAGCAGCTTTATTTCTATCTGTATTTATTTTTCAGTGATATTCCTTTGCCGTGGTGCGCAGTTGCTTTTGCAGCATTATATATTGGTCAAAAGGCCGAATCTGAGGCATGAAATCGGTATGGAAGACGAACTGCTTCGGTTCAAAAAATCCCGGCTCGCTATGTTATTGCTGGCGGTTGTTTTTATCCTTGTTACATCCACGATGCTCCTCATAGACGATCCCGAACTCAGCAACATTGCCTGGTGGTGGTTCGTGCCGTTCCCTTCGTGTTGAAGTTCTTTCAGAAAAAACTCGAAGCGAAAGAAAGCCGTCAGATTGTGGATTAAAGCGGTTTGATAAAAGTTGCCCGACGCTTTTGTACCGGAGAATTAAAGAATTTCCACAGGTTATGTATGGCGTGATTCTCTTCTAATTCCGGTGTCCGAACGCACCATTTGATGCCGTTGTCGCGGAACGAACGGAAATATTCCGCCATGATGATTGCCGTAAGCCCGCGGTTCTGCCATTCCGGGTCAGCGCCGATCAGGTAGAACAAGACTTCATCCGTATGCTTTTTGGCCCACCACAAACGCAGCCAGCCGAAAGGGAACAGCTTTCCGTCTGAATCTTTTATCGCTTTGGTCAGTGAGGGCATACAGATGCTGAATGCAATCAGTTTTCCGTTTTCGTCCTCGATGAACTTAAGGAATTCCGGATTGACCATATCGATGTATTTGTCCTTGAAGAACTGTTTCTGCCGGTCCGATATCGGAACGAAAGAAGTCAGTTTCGTATACGATTCATTAAAAAGATCGAACATACGATCCACAAAAGGCAATACTTCCTTGATGGTTTTCGGATTATAGACTTTGAGGTTATAGCGTTTCTTGATGAGTGCTTCACCTTTTAAATAAGGTGCAACCTGTTCTTCCGTCGGAAAAAGGAAACGGCTTTCGACCCATTCTTTTTCCTGTTTCATCCCAAGAGCCTTGAAATGGTCTATGTAATAAGGATCGTTATACCACGTAATCATGGTGCTCATCTGGTCGTAGCCCATGGTCAATGCACCGGTTTTGTCCATGTTCGAAAAGCCCATCGGGCCTTCTATGTTCTCCAGATTGTGTTTCTTGCCGAGTTCGGTTACTTTGGCCAATAAGGTTTTTGTGACTTCGATATCGTCGATAACGTCGAACCATCCGAACCGGACGTTCTTCTTGCCCATGTCGCGCACTTCCGTCCAATTGATGATGGCTGCGACACGGCCAACGGCTTTTCCATCGCGATATGCTATATAGAAATAGGCTTCGGCATGTTCAAAGACCGGATTCTGGGTTTTGTCGAACGACATTTCCTCTTCTATGATAAGCGGCGGAACCCAATACGGATTTTTTTTGTACAGGCTGAACGGAAAGGTGATGAACTCGCGGATTTCGGCCTTGGTCTGTGCTTCCTTAATTGTGATCATCAGGGTTTTGCAGGTTCTTCTGGTGTGACTTCGTCCTTTCGTTTCTTCTTTTTCTTTTTGTCTTTCTTGCCATCGGCTTTTTCTTCGCCAGGCAGACGGATGATCACATCTTCGTAATTGGCATCGAACCGCCATGAAAAGCCTATTCCTGCATTGAGGACAGATGGTGTGCTTTTTACGCCGGCTCCGATCGAAGCATCGATCTGCATGTTTTCCGCAAGCAGGTAAGCCGCGCCGCCCCGGAAAATAAGGTCTCCGTAAAAATCGCTCTGGATCGCCTGGTTTTCGATGAATGCGGACCATCTGTCATTGACTCCGTACGTCAGTGTCAATACGTAACCCATGGTCTCGAAGTTAGATCCGAAGCGATCCATGTAGAAATTGGTCACGAAAACATATCGTCCCAATTGGTTCTGGGTGATGATCATGGCTTTCCCTGACACTTTCTGGTCTTGGGTCAGCGGCGGGAATTTGTCGGACATCTTGATATTAGCACCAACATAAACCCCAACGGCGGGAATCACATCTCTCCATCGGAACCTGTGATTGGCTTTCCAGCTGCGCAGATCGGGCTTGTCGTCGAAGTGTTTTTTGTGTGGATCATAAACGAGGTATTTAGCCCCGATATATCCCTGACGAAAACCGCGTCTGTTAAAATCGCCAGTCGCGTTATCGACCTGTTCGTTTGAATAGGTGAGTTCCCCAATGAATTCGAGTTGCTCTAAAAGTGCACCGTATCTGAGCACAAGTTCTGTGTCAAGACCATCGATATCGTACTTGAGCACATCGTGATTCATGGAATTGTAGGTTACACCGAGTTCTGCCTGTATCACCGTTTTTCCTACCGAAAACGCCGACATGGATTCGCCGGGACGGTTGGAATTGATGACATCTGTAAACTGGGCAAAAACCGGCGACGCGGCAAGTAACAGTATAGCTGGGATTTTTTTTCCGATGTAGGACATAAGCAGGTTGTGGCGTAATCAGGTGCTCAAAGGTAGCATTTTATTATTTATTTAAGAGCCGATTCCGATTCCCCGCTTATTCCTTTTTGTAATTTTGGGAAAATTTATTCGTAAATGGATACGGCATCTTTCAATGGTTTTTTACGCACGGTAATCTATATCGTATTCTTCTATTATCTTTTCAGGTTCGTGGCGAGGTTGCTTTTTCCGGTGCTTGTCAAAAAAGCGGTAGCCCATGCCGAGGAAAAGTTCCGTTCCGAATACGGAGGTTACACCAAACAGGATTATTCCAGAAAGCCCGACGGAGATATTTCCATAGACACCACAAACGCAAAACCTACGCGGGAAAAGAAAAAAGTAGGTGATTATGTTGACTTCGAAGAAATTGATTAATGCCAAAACCAATTCTCGGATGCTTGCGGCTTTTTAACTACTTTTGAGCAGTAATTCCCGCACTTCATGAAGCAACTTCAACGTTTTTATCCGCATCTGCTCGTTATCATCGGATTTATTTTTGCGTCTTTGCTATACTTTTATCCGGTACTTCAGGGTAAAAAGATTTACCAGAGCGACATAGCCCAATATACAGGAATGGCCAAGGAGCAGAACGATTTCCGGGCTGCTGGCAAAGGCGAACCGTATTGGACGAATTCTTCTTTTGGCGGGATGCCGACATACCAGCTTGGTGCGAATTACAAACACGATTACATTGGTGTGCTTGACGATGCGTTGCGTTTCCTTCCCCGTCCCGCCGATTATCTTTTCCTGTATTTCCTCGGATTCTATGTACTGATGCTGGCCATGAAAGCCGATCCATTGAAAGCTTTCCTCGGTGCGCTCGCTTTCGGTTTTTCCACCTATCTTATTGTCATTCTCGGTGTCGGGCACAATGCCAAGGCACATGCGATTGCCTATATGCCAGCTGTTGTCGCCGGTGTTATTTTAGTTTTCAGGCGAAAGTACATCGTCGGTGGTTTGCTTACGTTGATTGCCGCCGCTCTTGAAATAAACGCCAACCATTTCCAGATGACGTATTATTTATTGTTCCTGTTGGGAGCGATCGTAATTTACTATCTGTACGAATTCATCAAAGCTAAAGAATACAAGGAACTCGCAAAGGTTTTCGGTGTTTTTGCCATTGCCGGAATCCTTGCCATGGGCGCGAATGCCTCTAATTTGATGGCGACTTCGGAATTCGCCGATTTCAGTATCCGCGGAAAATCGGAACTTACCTTCACACCCGAAGGCGGCAAAAAAGGAAGTGCCGCGATGGATTACGACTACATTACCGAATACAGTTATGGCATCACGGAAAGCCTCGACCTGATCGTGCCGCGTATGTTTGGAGGTTCCAACGGAGAGAAACTCGGGCCTGATTCACATATGTATGAATTCATGGTCAACCAGGGCGTTCCGGAAAACCAGGCCAGGGATGCGGTGGACAGTATGCCTTTGTATTGGGGCGACCAGCCTATCGTCGCGGCTCCGGCTTACATTGGCGCGGTCGTTTTCTTTTTTGGGCTGATTGGCCTGTTTGTCGACAAACGAAATATCAAATATGCTTTCCTTGCCGGCGCTTTGTTGTCCTTGTTTTTATCATGGGGAAAAAACTTTCCGGCTTTGACCGATTTCTTTATCCATAATGTGCCGCTTTACGATAAGTTCCGTGCGGTTTCATCAATCCAGGTTGTGCTTGAATTGTGTTTTCCGGTTCTGGCGATCATGGGGCTGCAATCGTATTTTCAATTGGAAAAAGAACAAAGGATCAAGGCATTATATAAGCCTGTGGGTGTTTTCTTCGGACTGATTGCACTCTTGTTCCTGTTCAAAGGTTCGTTCGATTTTGCAGGAGGAAGCGATGCGATGCTTCTGCGGAATTATGGCCCTGATTTCGTCGATGCCTTAAAAGCAGACCGCAAAAGTTTCTACAGCAGCGATTTGTTGCGTTCATCGTTCTTTGTGATTATTTCGATTGCTGTGCTTTGGTTGTGGTCGACGGAAAAACTCAAACAGCGTTCGGCTTTGATCCTTCTGGGTATTTTTATGATTGGTGATTTGTTTTTCATAGACAAGAATTATGTGAGCCAGAAAGATTTCGTCGATGCGCGTGAGGTCGATATGCCATTCCAGGCATCGGAAGCAGATAATGCCATTTTGAAGGATACGACACATTACCGGGTTTTTGAAACCAGCCAGATAAACCAGGCACGTACCTCTTATTTCCATAAATCGATTTCCGGTTACAGTGCTGTGCGCCCGCGTCGTATGGAAGAATTACTGCACTACCAGATTGCGAAAAACAATCTTGAGATACTGAATCTGCTCAATGTAAAATATGTGATCCAGCAGAACGAAAAAGGCGAGGAGTTCGTGATCCCGAATACGGAAGCCAACGGGAATGCATGGTTTGTAGATCAGGTTCAGTCCGTAAATTCAGCCGACGCCGAAATGAAAGCACTTGACAAACTGAAGTCAAAACATATTGCTATTGTCAATACGACCCAATTTCCGCAGGCTGCTTCAAAACAATTTTCCCGTGACAGTGTAGCATCTGCCATTTCATTGATTAAATATGAACCGAATCGCGTCATTTACCAAACTAAAAATGCAGCTGACGGTTTTGCCGTATTCTCAGAAATGTATTATCCTAAAGGCTGGATTGCCACAATAGACGGAAAAGAAACCCCGATCCTGCGTGCCGATTACACCTTGCGCGCCTTGAATGTGCCGGCCGGAAACCACAAAATCGAGTTCCGTTTTGAACCGGAAGTCATCAAGACCGGAGGCGCCATCACGCTTGCAAGCGGCTTTGCCATTGTGTTGCTTGCAGCAGGGGGATTGTATTACGAATTCAGACGCAAACAAAAAAAATAACGTCATGAAGAAAGTGCTGATCGTTACCTATTATTGGCCACCTGCAGGCGGTCCGGGTGTTCAGCGCTGGTTGAAATTCGTCAAATATCTGCCGGAGTTCGGGATTGAACCTATCGTTTATATTCCGGATAATCCGCATTATCCCATAATAGACGAAGATTTGGTGAATCAGGTTGCTGAATCCGTTACCATCCTGCGGCATAAAATAATTGAACCCTATACGGTGGCAAGTATCTTTTCCAAAAAGAAGGTCAAGCAAATGAGTGCCGGAATCCTTATGCACAGCAGTCATCAGTCACTTATTGAAAAACTGGCACTGTGGGTCAGGGGAAATCTGTTTATTCCTGATGCACGTGTGTTGTGGGTCAGGCCATCTGTTCGCATCCTGAAAAAGTATATCCGCGAACACAATATCGAAACCCTGATTACTACGGGCCCACCTCATAGCCTTCATCTTATCGGGCTTGCCCTGAAAAAGAATTTGCCTTTGAAGTGGATTGCAGATTTCAGGGATCCATGGACGACGATCGGATATCAAAAAGAACTGAGGTTGTCTGAAAAAGCTACAGAAAAACACAGGCGTCTTGAAGAAGAAGTATTGCTTTCGGCCGATGAAATCTTGGTAACAAGCCCTACCACGGCAAGCGATTTTAGCGATATAACAACTAAGCCGATTCATTTGATAACCAATGGATACGATGTCGAAAGCGTGGTTGAGAAACCTTTGGATGCCAAGTTTTCGATTGCACACATAGGGTCGTTGTTGTCAGAGCGCAACCCGAAGCTGTTATGGACGGTTCTGAGTGAAATGATCCATGAAATTCCAGGTTTTGGGAATGATCTCGAAATAAAACTCATAGGTACGATAAGCAATCAGGTGTTGGAATCGCTGGAAATCTATAGCCTCAAGCCCTATTTGAAATTGCCGGGATATATGTCTCACGAGCTGGCAATAGCGGAACAAAGGTGTTCACAGGTATTGCTGTTGGTAGAAATAAATTCACTTGATACCAAAAGCATCATTCCGGGAAAATTATTCGAATACATGGTTTCGGGAAGGCCGATTGTTGCGATTGGCCCCGCCGGATCAGACTTTGCAGAAATCATAAAAGAAACAAATAGCGGAAAATTCGTCGATTATGGCGGAAAGGAAGAGCTTAAAAAAGTACTTACGGCCTATTACGATTCCTATCTTGCAGGCGACCTGAAATCCAATGCCATAGGGCTGCAGAAATATTCCAGGCGAAATCTTACGGCCGAACTCGCACGTCTTATCTGATATGGGAATCGTAATCAGGCAATCCATCCGCAATACGGTCATTACCTACATCGGTTTTGGCATCGGGGCTATAAATGCATTGATTCTTTATCCACACTTTTTAGGAAAGGAACTATACGGATTGACTGGTTTTGTGCTATCTGCAGCAAATGTCATTATGCCAATCATGGCTTTTGGCGTGCACAATACATTGGTCAAATATTTTGTCCAGTATAAAACCGAAGAGGAAAAGAATGGCTTTCTTACTTATGTAGTTCTGCTTCCGTTGCTTTTGATCATTCCGCTTTTTCTGGTCGTTTCTATTTTTTACGACCCGATAGCGCTTTATTTTTCGAGTAAAAATCCCGGAGTATATACCTACTTCTGGCAAATTCCGATTATCGGCTTCTGTATGGGGTATTTCGAAATCTTTTATGCCTGGGCCAAGGTTCACCTGGAATCGGTTTTTGGGAATTTCGTGCGGGAATTATTGCTGAGGGTTTTGATTTCCATCGGATTGACCGGCGTTTTCCTAAAATGGTACGATGCCGCTTTCTTTATTAACCTGACGCTGTTGGTGTATCTTATTGCGACCGTTGCCATGATGGTTTATGCCTTTCGTGTTCGTCCGTTTCGCATGGATGTGACATTTCCGGTGAACCACAAAGAGGTTTTTACGTATTCGATTTTTATCATTCTTTCCGGAAGCATTGCCAATGTCCTGCTTGATCTGGACAAAACGATTTTAGTCAAGTTCGTAGATGCGGAATACATTGCCTTTTACGGAGTGGCTATTTTCATCGCTACGGTCATTTCGGTTCCGGCGCGGGCGATGCAACAGATAACGTACCCCATCACGGCAAAATTAATGGCCGAAGGAAAACACGATGAACTCAACGATCTCTATAAAAAAAGTTCTATCACACTCCAGGTTTTAGGCGGATTGATCTTCGCCGGAATCGTGGTCAACATACGCCAGTTGTACCTCATGATGCCGCCTGAATACAGCGCCGGATTGTTCTCGGTGTTCGTTGTCGGCCTGAGCAAATACATCGACCTGATTTTGGGCAACAACAACGCAATCATCTTCAATTCCCATTATTACCGCGCGGTGTTGATCCTGGGTATTTTGCTGACCCTGATAATGGTCGGGCTCAATTTATGGCTGATTCCGATTATGGGCATCGACGGTGCTGCGATAGCGACTTTGATTTCCATCGGATTGTATTTGCTGGCAAAACTGCTGTTTGTGGTACTGAAAATGGATTTGTATCCGTTTACAGTCCGGACGTTATATTCAACCGGAATTCTCATTGTCACGATCCTTGGGTTTTATTTTTGGGAATTTCCGTTCCATCCGATTTTGAATATCGGGCTCAAGTCTGTACTGGTTACTTTCTTTTTTATGGGGGCACATTATTTTTTGAATGTATCGTCAGAAGTCAACGGTATGCTCCACTTAGCATTATCGCTGTTTAAAAGACGAAAATCCTGATCATGGCAGAGAAGGCATGATAAAATTGTGGAGATTGTAACTGTGGAGATTTAAAAAGCCACACGTGCAATCTCCACAAATCTTACAAAGCCCCTGTTTGAGTTCTCAGCAGGAACGGCTCCAAATCCCTGAAAAAAGTTTTTCCGCGACACGCTCCAAATCAGTATATTGCTGTTCTAAACAAACACTCATGCAATTACAGATTCACGATCTCACCAAAACGTACCCGAACGGCGTGCAGGCGCTCAAGGGAATTTCATTGACCATCAACCAGGGAATGTTCGGGCTTTTGGGGCCGAACGGGGCAGGAAAATCATCACTCATGCGCACCATCGCGACACTGCAGGATGCCGATTCCGGAAGCATTACACTAGACGGCATCGATGTGCTTAAAGACAAAGAGGCCGTTCGCCGTATGTTGGGTTACCTGCCTCAGGATTTCGGCGTTTATCCGAAAATCTCGGCAGAACAGATGCTCGATCATATCGCGGCCCTGAAAGGAATTTCGAATAAATCGGAACGAAAAGAAGTCGTGGCGTCTTTGCTCGATAAAGTGAACCTGGGTTCCCATAAAAAGAAAAACCTCGGCACGTATTCGGGCGGTATGAAACAGCGTTTCGGGATTGCGCAGGCGCTTTTGGGCCAGCCGAAACTGATTATCGTAGATGAACCTACGGCCGGTCTCGATCCGGCAGAAAGAAACCGTTTCTATAATTTGTTGAGCCAGATTGGCGAAAATACCATAGTGATCTTATCGACGCATATAGTTGAAGACGTGCGGACGCTGTGTTCCGATATGGCCATCATCTGCCAGGGCGGATTAATGTATCAGGGAACGCCGGACGATGCACTGAACCTGGTTCATGGTAAAGTATATACCAAGAATATCGATAAGGCTGAAGTACAACAGTTCAAGGCAAATTACAATTTGATTTCCACCCAGCTCAAATCGGGCCAGCTGACCGTGCGCATCGTGAGCGACGAAAATCCGGGTGCCGGTTTCGAACCTGCCGAAGCCACGCTCGAAGATGTGTATTTCAACCAGATTTCCCACGTTACCGACGTGGTCACTCTTTAAGCTGTCCGTATGTTTAAAGAGATATTTTTATTTGAGATAAAGTACCGCTCGAAGCGTGCGGCTACATGGTTGTATTATGCGGCGTTCCTTATTCTGGGCTTTCTTTCGGTTTCACAGGGATGGACGCCGGCCACAGAGAAAGTACATCACAATTCACCGTTCATCATTGCCGATTGCAACGTGTTTTTCAGTATGATGATGATGTTGGTCTGTTCAGCTATTATGGGCGTTCCGTTGTATCGCGACATCGAGCATGGCACCAAGAATTATTACCTGTCATATCCCATAACCAAACCGGGTTACTTTTGGGGACGTTTCTTTGGTTCGTTCGTATTTGTATTGCTCATCGGAACTTCCATTTCGCTGGGCTGTTACCTGGGGTCGCTTGTGGGCCCGATATTCGACTGGGTTCCGGCGGAACGTATCGGAGAAAACCATTGGGATTATTACATACAGCCGTTTTTGACCATGGCGGTTCCGAACCTGTTCCTGGCTTCGGCTATTTTCTTCGGATTGGTCGCATTCTTCCGGGATGTTAAAGTCATCTACACCGGAAGTATTTTATTGCTGATCGGATACCTTCTGGCCAATTTCCTCACGCGTGACCTGGATAACCGTGAGCTCGTAAAGATACTCGATCCGTTTGCCATGAATACGCTTGCACTTGAATCGCGATTCTATACACCTGTCGAACGGAATACCTTACTGGTTCCGGTTCAGGGAGCTTTCCTGGTGAACCGGTTGTTGTGGTCGGGCGTGGCCTTCGTAATTCTGATGGCGACATATTTCGGGTTCAGTTTCAAACGATTCTTTGGCGGAAGCAGCAAAAAGCAACGCCACGTTGAGGTTGAAGAGACTATCGCAGATTATGGTGCACCAATTCCAAAAGTAGCCATCCACTTCGCTAAAAGCTACTACCGCAAAATCATGTTCAGCCTTGCAAAAATCGAATTGCTCAACATACTTCGCGATAATTACTTCAAGGCCATATTACTTGGGGGCGTGGTATTTTTGTTTGTCGATTTCTGGATCGGTAATACGACGTTCGGGGTTTCGGCCCTGCCGCTTACGGTAAATCTGATGCAATACAAGAATTATGATTACGTATTGTTTATTTTTATTATCATTATTTTCTACACGGGGGAAACCGTCCATCGTGATAAGTCTACTGGTTTTGCACTTATAAACGATGCGCTCCCAACGCCCGATTGGGTATTGTACGGCTCAAAACTTCTTGGATTAACAGGACTTGCATTCTTCCTCGCCATTGTTCCTTTGTTCGCCGGTGTCATCGTGCAGGTTCTTAAGGGGTATTTCGAATTCAGGTTCGATGTCTATTTCATTGAGTTATGCCTTATCAGTTTTGTTCAATACCTGCAAATTGTCATGTTGTCGTTTGCGGTGCATGTACTCGTGAACAATAAGTTTGCAGGCCACGGCATAGGGCTTATCATCTGGATCGTAATGTTCCTGTTGCGTAATGTGGGCGAAATGGGGTACAACCTGTTTTTCTATTCGTATGCGCCGGGTTATATGTGGAGCGATATGGATGGCATCAACAGTATGTGGAAAGGCGTTTTCTTTTTCAATTTATACTGGATGTTGTTCGGGGCGTTGTTGCTCGTCATTGCCGCTGCATTTTACACTCGTGGTGTCTTTAGCGGACGAAAGGAACGTTTCCGTAGTGCCAAGTCAAAATATAACGGTCGCCTAAAGATGATGACGGCCATTTTCCTTCTTGGGTTTTTACTGACAGGCGCGTACAACTACTACAATGTAAGCGTCCTCAACAATTATCTCACATCTGAAGAAGCCCGTGAACGACAGGCTGAATACGAAAAGAAACTCAAAAAATACGAAGCGTTGCCTCAGCCAAAGGTCAATCATTTGTATGCCGATATCGCTATCTATCCAAAGGAAAGGAGGGTGCATACCTCGGCACGGATTGAATTGGAGAACAAGACCGATAAGCCTATTTCTGATTTGCACCTGAACGGCGAAGGTCTTGAACGTTTCAGCGTGAAGATCAATGGCAAACTGTTGACGAACATATCCTATCCGCTCATCTACAAACGCGGCAAATTCAACTTCCTGCGACCGGCGAACGATACGGCGAAATATCGTATCTATCATCTCGACAAGCCACTTATGCCGGGTGAAAAGATGATTGCGAATGTCGAATCGGACAACGTAAACAAAGGCTTTACGAACGATATGAGTGGCACCGACATTCTCAGCAACGGAACTTTCTTCGCAGGTGGATTGCCGTCTATGGGATACGATCCGAACGGTGAATTGTTCAGCGACGAGAAACGCAAGAAATACAAGCTCAAACCGAAGGATGAAGAATTGCCGCCATATACGGATGCGGTTGGCGTAAAAACATTGTTGTTCAATGACGATGCCGATTTCGTGACGATGGAATTCACCGTAAGCACCGACAAAGGCCAGATTCCGATTGCGCCCGGAAAAGAAATCAAACGATGGGAAAAGGATGGACGTGTGTATATCAATTACGCCCAGACAACGCCTAAAGTCGATTTGTTCTTCGATGTGATTTCTGCGCGGTACGAAGTGCTCAAAAAGCCGTTTCAGCTCCAGGGTGCACAAAAAGTCGGTATTGAATTGTACTATCACAAAACGCATAATACCAATCTCGATAGGTTCCTCAAATCGTATGAAGATGGTTTGACGTGGTTTTCAAAATGGTACGGAAACTATCAGTTCGATCAGTTGCGACTGCTCGAATTCCCTAAATATCGCAGCTTTGCACAATCGTTCCCAAATACGGTTTCCTATTCGGAATCGTTCGGATATACGGCTGATTTCAAACCAGATGATTTTGATTACGGATACTATGTCACAGCCCACGAATTGGCGCACCAATGGTGGGGGCATCAGGTAACGCCGAACAGGACGCTTGGTTCTAACCTGATTTCAGAAGCCCTTGCCGAGTATACGGCTCTTATCCTTAGTGAAAAGCGTTACGGGAAGGACAATATGAAGCGCTTTTTGAAGCAGGAACTCGACGATTACCTTCGCGGTCGGGCCAACGAATCTAAAAAAGAAAATGTATTCATTGATTGTAACCGACCGTATCAATGGTATAACAAAGGTTCGCTCATTCTGTACGGACTCCGGGATTTAATTGGAGAAGATACCCTGAACAAAGCGTTGAAGGAATTCCGCGACCAGTTCGCTTTCAAGGAAACCCCGCCGTTTGCCGGAAGCCATGATTTGTATAATGCCATCGATAAACACGTTCCTGATTCGCTCAAATATTATCTCCAAGACACCTGGAAGAAAATCACACTGTACGAGAATAAAGTACTCGATGTAAAAGTCACTCCGGGTAAGGGTGATGAGAAAATAGTGACATTGACGGTTTCGACCAGAAAGATGTATGCCGATGCAAAAGGTGAGGAAAAACCGGCAGCATCCATGGACGATTACATTGATATTGGGGTTTTCGCACCTGAAACTACCGACAAGGACGGACGCAAAAAAGTGAATGTGCTGTACCTGCAGAAACACAAACTAAAAGCCGGGACACATAAAATCACTGTGAAAGTAAAAGGAGAAGTCACCAAGGCCGGAATCGATCCGCTTATAAAACTCATCGACCGAATCCCGGACGATAACATAAAAGACTTATAAACTGTAACGACTATGATGGTTTAGTCAGTAAATTAGACCCTGTCGAAATCTATCGGCAGGGTTTTTTAATGTATCCACATCATGAAAAAAGAAAAAAAAGACACCAATTTCTTTGAAAATTTCGCGTCGGCAGTCACCAAATGGACGGGAAGCACAGCTGCATTCCTCATCGCATTCTTCGTAGTCATCATTTGGGGAATCACCGGCCCCATATTCCATTATTCCGAAACCTGGCAGCTTGTCATCAATACCGGAACCACGATCATCACGTTCCTCATGGTTTTCCTGATCCAGAAATCCCAGAATAAGGATTCGATGGCCATTCAGCTAAAGCTCAATGAACTGGTGGCTTCACATGAATATGCAAGCAACAGACTGATCGATGTTGAGGATTTGTCTGAAAAGGAACTGCTGGTACTTCACAATTACTATCTCGAACTGAGCAAAATGTGCCAAAAAGAAGACAGCCTGCTTATGACACATTCCATAGACGAGGCCAAAGACAATCACACCATCAAACGTCACAGTCGTAAAAAACTCGCTAAACTCGCCGACGACATTGAGGAAGGCAAGGAAGAAATCTGATGACGGTGGAAATTATGTAAGATGCCACTGTCAAAAGTGCAGTATCTTATCTGCACTAAAATCCAAATCTTATGTTCCGGATCCCTTCGAGATTACACGCATCGATAGACTACGGGGTTGTGCTTTTCCTGCTTTTTTCACCTGCTTTTTTTGACCTGCCGCCAGCCACGGCGAATTTCACATATGCACTTGGCATAATACATTTGTTGCTTACCGCGTTGACGAATTTCGAGCTGGGTATTTTGCACGTGATTCCTTTTCGTATACACGGAATCATCGAACTTGTGGTTTCTATATCACTGGTTGGCGTGGCATTCTATCTGGGAGATCTCGAAGGAAGTTTACCAAAGATTTTCTACCTGACTTTTGCCGGAGCCGTGTTTTTAGTTTGGCTCTTGACGGATTATAAATCTGATGTTCGGCGTCGTGTGGTTTAAAAAATGCTAGATTGACCAGCAGATTTTAGACGTAACTTGCGGCTCAGGAAAATCAAACATGAAATTCGAAGACCTCAGCTCTTTTCTCGATGAAAAGGCAGATTTGTACAACAATCCCAAATTCATAGAATCGGATCCAATCCAGGTTCCGCATCGGTTTTCACAAAAAGAAGATATCGAGATTGCCGGTTTCCTCAGTGCTACGATTGCCTGGGGAAACCGCAAATCGATAATCACGAATGCCTCCAGAATGATGGAGCTCATGGGCAATTCGCCTTATGATTTCGTGTTGTCGCATACTCCCGATGATCTTGCACGGCTTGACGGATTCGTCCATCGCACCTTCAATTCACACGACTTTTCAACTTTTATTTCCGGCCTCAGGAATTTATATAGGAACCACGGAGGTTTGGAAAATGCTTTTTCGTCAGATATGAATCTGCAGATTGCCATAAGCCATTTCCGGACAAAATTTTTTGAAATCCCGCATCAGCAAAGGACACAGAAACATCTGTCCGATCCGTTAAAGAATTCGGCGGCCAAACGAATCAATATGTTCCTGCGCTGGATGGTGCGCAAAGACAATAAAGGGGTCGATTTCGGTATCTGGGATTCCATTTCGCCATCGGCATTATCGTGCCCGCTTGACATTCATTCGGGAAATGTAGCCCGAAAACTCGGCTTGCTCAAACGAAGCCAGAATGATGGAAAGGCATTGGCAGAGCTTGACGCTTCTTTGCGTAAACTCGATGCTTTGGATCCGGTAAAGTATGATTTTGCTTTGTTCGGGTTGGGTGTTTTTGAGGGGTTTTAGTGAGGTAATTAACAATTAATAAGTAACGATTAACAATTAGCTGCTGCTGGCTGTCGCGGTTGACTTTTTTTATTTAAGATTTTTTACATAAAAACTACCGCAGTGGTATGTCCAGGATCGTTACCTTGTAAGGGTGGGAGGGGCAACCTCTTTTTTGTTTTGGATTTATTTTTCGGATGATTTTATCTTCGGCAGGTATCGGTTATATTTGGTTATCTGATGACAAACATTATGAAAAAACGTATCACAAGTTTCCCCGTAATTTTCTTTTTGATCATACTGATAGCTACTTCGTGCGCAAGACCTGTCGAAACCAAATCAGCGGAGCCTGTTTCCATTACCGACTATTTCAAACCGACAGATTCCATCGAAACAGGTGGCGTCAGGCTTATTCCAATTAAAACTCCTTTGGGTGATTTTAAAGTCTGGACAAAACGGTTCGGATTGAATCCAAAGATAAAGATACTTTTACTGCACGGCGGGCCTGGATTGACCCACGAATACATGGAATGTTTCGAATCTTTTTTTGAGCGTGAAGGGTTTGAATTCTATGAATACGACCAGCTTGGTTCTTATTACAGCGATCAGCCTAAAGACAGCAGTTTATGGACGGTTCCGCGGTTTGTCGAAGAAGTGGAACAGGTCCGCAAAGCCATCGGTGCCGACGCCTCTAATTTTTACATCGTCGGAAATTCGTGGGGCGGAATCCTGGGGATGGAATATGCGCTCAAATATCAGCAAAATCTAAAAGGGTTGCTCATTTCCAATATGATGGCGAGTGCGCCTGAGTATGGAAAATACGCCGATGAGGTGTTGGCAAAGCAAATGAAACCGGAAGTACTTGCGGAAATCCGTTCCATCGAAGCCAAAAAAGATTTCTCGAATCCGCGTTATATGGATTTGCTGATCCCGAATTATTATGCCCAACATATTTGCCGGCTGCCGGAATTCCCGGATGGTTTCAACCGGGCCGGAAAACATATCAATCCAGCTGTGTATACCATTATGCAAGGCCCGAGCGAATTCGGTATCAGCGGAAGGCTCGCCAAATGGGACATCAAAGCCCGCCTTCATGAAATTACGATACCGACCCTTATGATTGGGGCAAGGTATGACACCATGGATCCAAGAGCTATGGAAGAACAGAGCAAGTTGGTCAAAAAAGGACGTTATTTATATTGCCCGAACGGAAGCCATTTATCCATGTGGGATGACCAGAAGGTTTTTATGGCAGGCGTTGTCGGGTTTATCAAGGATGTCGATTCGGGACGATTCTGAAGCTGATACAGCTCATTTGGTCAGAAAGGCAATCGTTTTTTCAAAAACAGCATTTATTTTCGGATGAGCTCCGGCCCAGAATCCGCCAAAATGATCTTCATCTTTTACAGTGATAATTTCATTGCGTACATGAGCCGCATCCAGTTTTTTGCCAAAAACGACCCCATGGGGCAGCAACACATCTTTTTCATTCACGACAATCAGGCAAGGGGCAAAAACGGTGAAGTCACCGGTTGCGATCGGGGAAACCAATTCATTTGAGGCATCTGCCCCGGACAGATACCATTGTGTGACCAACCCATAAAAATCCTCGCCCGGATTCCGTAAGTCGAACGCCGGATTGATGTAGACGACCCTGTCGATTTTGTTTTCGACGGAATCGCGTTTAATCTTAACCTGTAATGCGGCTGCCAGTAAAGAACCGCCGCTGTCTGATACAATAGATACTTTGCTGTCTGATCCGCCAATTTTGATTTGGTTTCCAATGATCCATTTGTAAACTGTTTCAACATCTTCGAGACTTTTTGGGAACGGATTTTCCGGTGCTTTCCGGTAATCGACCGAAATGACGATTGCATGGGCCGCATTTGCCAGTTTGCGCGAGATATTTTCATGGGTATCCAGGTCACCGGCTACCAATGCGCCACCGTGGATATTATAGATGATGTTCCATTTTTTCGATGCATCCGGATAATAGATACGTATGGGAACGCCATCTGCTTTTTGATCTTCTGTCCTGAAAATCTTTTCGGGTTCGATACCCAGCGATTTTATATCGCCCGAAATCAGTTGTCGGACCATATCAGGCGTAGGGACTTCCTGGGAGAATGCCCTTGCACAAACGAAAAGAAACAAAACGATACCGATTTTTTTCATTGCCATTGCTTTTTAAAATGTGGATTCAAATTACTCAACCGCCATAATACGGTTCCGAATAGATTTTCAACATCGACCTGAAATTATCGAAAAATACAATCAGCATCTGTGATATGTCTTCCTCATCTGAAACCAGGTATCGCAATTCCATTCCGGTTTTACCGTCGAATTCAACATCTTCCAGAACATCCTTTAGCTTTACATTATCTAATGTAATATTGAGGTTCATAATGACTTTTCTATGTGCTTCGGCAATTTTGCGTTCGAGGTATTCGTCTTCGAGGAAAAATTTCTTGCCGTGTTGTTCAAAGTCGTAGTCGTAAAAGGGCATTGGATTTTTTTTGTAAAGATAGCAAGTCGGGAGTCGCATGTCAACCCGATAGCTGTTATCCGGATTGAGCCGCTTTATGTTTACTATAATACTGTTTACAAAAAAATGTAAACGGAGTGTTAGTAAACAAGGTGTGGCTGCTTTTTAAAATGGGAATGGTGCAGAAAAAAAAACGAAAGCCGGGTCCGGCCGGAAGCGTGAAGGATGCGAGCGGCACCCCACAGGCACAATACCCTGGCCGGGCGGTTTTGGGGCAGCGACAACGGAGCTCACCCCAAAGCCTGCGAGACCGGTATTGTGACGAGGAGTACAGCGGGCAGCCTGACCCTTGGGGCACGCCCAAATTATTAATTGGCTTCGACCAGTTCGGTTTAAAAAAACCTCGTGTTTTAATTATTCATTATTAATTAAGACCTTTGCCGCATGTCATTCGAACAATTCAAACTTCCCAAAGCCCTTCAGAAAGCCGTTGACGAACTCGGTTTTGAAAATCCGACACCTATCCAGCAGCGCGCTTTTCCGGTGATTTCATCGGGACGCGACATGATGGGAATCGCCCAGACCGGAACCGGAAAGACCTTTGCCTATTTGCTTCCGCTCCTCAAGCAATACTCGTTCACGCCGACGCATACGCCAAAAATCGTGATCCTCGTACCGACGCGCGAGCTGGTGGTGCAGGTGGTCGAGGAAGTGGAAAAACTGACCAAATATATGTCGGTACGTACACTTGGTATTTATGGAGGGGTGAATATCAATACCCAGAAAACATCGGTTTATCAAGGAATCGATATCCTTGTCGGTACACCGGGTCGCGTGATGGATCTGGCTCTCGATAATGTATTGCGGTTCGATGAGACCAAGAAACTGGTGATAGATGAATTCGACGAGATGCTGAACCTGGGTTTCCGTCCGCAGATCACCTCGATATTGGCGATGATGAGCCAAAAGCGACAGAATATTTTGTTTTCGGCAACCATGACGGATGATGTGGACGATGTGCTCAACGATTATTTCGATTTTCCGGAAGAAGTCACGCTTGCCGCATCCGGGACGCCTTTGGAGAAAATAGAGCAATCGGCTTATGCGGTCCCGAATTTCAATACGAAGGTCAATCTGTTAAAGGAATTGCTTCGTACCGATGATTCTTTCGAGCGCGTGCTGGTATTTGTCAACAATAAAAAGATAGCCGATATGTTGCACGAGAAGATCGAAGAAGATTTTCCGGAGCAATTCGGCCTTATCCATTCCAATAAGTCGCAAAATTACAGGCTTCATTCCATGGCTGATTTCCAAAGTGGGCAACTGCGCGGATTGATCACCACCGATGTCATGGCGCGTGGGCTCGATATTTCAGATATTACCCACGTCATCAATTTCGAGATGCCTGAACTCCCGGAGCAATACATGCACCGTATCGGTAGGACAGGACGTGCGGATAAATCCGGGACAGCGATTTCATTCGTGACGCCACGTGAGGAAGATATCCGCGTTGAAGCGGAAGTATTGATGAACCGTGAAATCCCGAGCGTGGATTTTCCACCAAATGTTGAAGTCTCGACCTTATTGATCGGCCCTGAGAAAGAAAAGGAAAAAGTAAAATTCCTGCTCAAGAAACCAAAGCTGACTGGTGGCGCATCAACGCATGAAAAATCTGCGAAAAATAAAAAAGTGAACCTTGGCGGGCCTTCCAAGACGAAGAAGAAAACAGGTTCGGTGAACCGCGGTTTGTTGCGGGCCCAGGCGGCGAAGAAAAAGAAGAAGTAGTTGGTTAACAGTTAACAGTTAACAGTTAACAAGTAACAGTTAACAGTTGAAGCACGTTGATGGAACAATAATGATTAAATAAAAAACTCCGGTTCATTTTAAAACCGGAGTTTTTTATTTTCGTTAACCGTTAACCGTTAACCGTTAACCGTTAACCGTTCACTTACTTTCTTCCAGAACCTTATTCGGATCATACCCAAACAAATGATGCTCCTTGATGAGTTCCGCGATACCTTTTGGCAGCATTTCTTCCCAACCCGGAATTCCGCCGGTGATCATTTTGAGAACGACACGTGAGAAAATTTCGAGGTTGTGCGGATCGAAGTCGTCTATGTCGATTACTTTTCCGTTGAATTTGAAGAACTTGTACAATTCTTTCATCCGCGGATGGACTTTGAGGTTTTCGGAATTGATGATTTCCCCATCTTCCCCAATCATCGGATACAGGAATACCTTCAAATCGCGATAAAACAGTTTCCCGAAAGCTTCAAGGATGCCGCCGCTCAAATGACGATAATATTTCTCGTCGAAAATATCCACAAGGTTGTTCACGCCCATGGCCAATCCCATACGGGCCTTGGTATAGTTCGAGAAATATTCGACCACTTTGTAGTATTCCTGGAAATTGGAAATCATTACGGTCTGGCCCAAAGCACAGAGCAATTCGGCCCGGTCCATAAAGTCGCGCTCGTCTATTTCCCCGTCGGAACGCAGGTTCGATAGCGTAATTTCAAAAATGACCAAGGTATTTTTTTCGTCAACTTTGCTTTCTTCGAGGAACATTTTGAGTGACTTCTCATACATGTCCATATTGACCACTGTAACCGGACGGAAACTTCCGCGCAAGGCAAGGATGTTCTTTTTGTAGAGCACGGCAGCCGGCAAAATATTCTGGCCTTCCGGGTTGAACATCACCGCATCGGTCATTCCGTTCTTGACGAGTTGGAGCGACATCAATCTGTTGTCGACATCGGCAAAACGCGGCCCTGAAAAGTTGATCGTATCTATTTCAAGCTGGTCTTTGTCGAGGTGATCGTACAGATAACGCAGCAGTTTCTTCGGGTCGTTGTATTTGTAGAAAGCGCCATAGATCAGGTTGACACCAAGGATTCCAAGTGTTTCCTGTTGCAGGCGCGCATCGGTTTCCTTGAACCGTATGTGGATGATGATTTCGTTGTAATCTTCGTCGGGTTCGATCTGGTATTTGATCCCGACCCAGCCGTGACCCTTGAATTGCTTGGCGAAATCAATGGTAGCAACAGTATTCGCGTAAGAGAAAAAGATTTTATTCGGATGCTTCTCACGGCTCAGACGCTTTTCAATGATCTGGACTTCGTGCGAAAGCATTTTTTTGAGGCGGCTTTCGGTTACATATCTGCCATCAGCTTCAGAACCATAGATGGCATCGCTGAAATCCTTGTCGTATGCCGACATCGCCTTGGCAATGGTTCCGGAAGAACCGCCGGAACGAAAGAAGTGGCGCACGGTTTCCTGTCCGGCCCCAATCTCGGAAAATGTTCCATAAATGTTGTCATTCAGGTTGATTCGCAGTGCCTTATCCTTTATGGAAGGAATCTGTTCAATCGCCTTGTCCCCTTTGAGGGTAAAACCGTCATCTCTTAACATAATCGTTGAAATTCACAGCAAAGTTAACGAAATCTGCAACGAAATGAAACGTAATAATCTTATTTTTGTTTTAAATTAATCGGACGATTTGTAATTCGAAGCCGGTTTTTTTATCTGATTCTCAATGAAGGTATATTTCTTAGGTACAGGCACTTCCCAGGGCATTCCGGTAATCGGTAGCACGCATCCGGTTTGCCTGAGCAAAGACCCTAAAGACAAGCGGTTGCGTGTATCTGTCTGGATCCATTGGGATAATGGTTCGTTCGTGATTGATTGCGGACCGGATTTCAGGCAGCAGATGCTCACTTCGGGCTGTCCGCGTATTGACGGTATCCTGTTCACCCATGAACACGCCGATCATACGGCCGGCCTCGACGACATCCGTCCGTTCAATTTTTTCCAGCAGCAAAAGATTCCGCTGTTCGCCCATCGCCGTGTGATCGAAAACCTGCAAAAACGATTCGATTATATTTTTGAAGAAGAAAACCGCTATCCGGGCGCGCCGTCTGTTTCCGTAATTGAAATCAAAAACGACGAACGGTTTGCCATCGGTGATAAAACCTGTATCCCGATCGAGGCGTGGCACGGAAAATTGCCGATACTCGGTTTCCGTATAGATGACTTCGCCTACCTCACGGATGTCAAGACGATTTTTGAAGAAGAAGCCGATAAATTAAAAGGATTGAAAGTATTGGTCATCAATGCCTTGAGGGAAGAGCCGCACGAGAGCCATTTCACTTTGCAGGAAGCCATCGATTTTATACATTTGGTGAAGCCGGAACGCACCTATCTGACCCACATCAGCCATATCCTGGGCTTTCACGAAGAAGTCGAAAAGAAGCTTCCGCCCAATGTTTTCCTTGCCTACGATAACCTCGAACTGACTCTATAAATGAAAAAATCACTTTTCCTGTACCTGTTCATCCTTGCCGTTGTAATGAATGTGTTCACGTATGCGTACTTCAGCAAACAACACGAATCTGATGTAATGAAAACCGAGTCGAAGCTCAAAAAAGCAAACGACAGTATTTTGGTTTTGTACAATGATTTAATCGATGCCAATTATTTTTCACTTGAATACAACCAGAACGCCCAGGATAATATGGACACAGATCCGAAGCAAGTCATCAAACTCGTCACGAATGAAATCCTGGAAATGAACAGCAATGTCAAGGGAAATCCGCTTATTCCGTATGATCAGATAAACGAACAGAAATTCATCATCAACAAAGTGCGTGTCCTGAACCACCGCTGGGTTATCGCAGATTACACCGATGGCAAAATGTGGGGCGAATTGTTGCTCAAATATTTCATTGAAGACAACGGAAAGCTGACCTTCGAGCGTATGGATACGCAGCTTTACGCCAAACAGTAACGTATGGATTTAGGGGTCAGGGAAATCATCACGTTTATCTCTTCGGGAAAGGATTATGCAAAATCGATCGGATTCTATGTCGATATGGGTTTCGGACTGGAATGGAGCAACCACGAAATCAGCAGCCTTAAACTTGGCAACTGCCGGTTTTTCCTCCAGAACTATCCGTCCGAATGGATGCACGGGAATTTCATGATGGCACTCGAGGTCGAAAATGTAGACGATTGGTGGACGAAACTATCATCATTGAATCTGGAATCAAAATACGAAGGCGTCCGGCTCAAGGCACCACAGGATTATCCGTGGGGAAAACGCGAAATCCATTTGTCCGATCCCAATGGCGTATTGTGGCATATTTCGAGTGACATCAGGAAATGATCAGCGTGTTTTTTTGTGATACCAGTCGCTGACTAAAATCGGAATCCAGATAGGAGCTAGTAAAACGGCATAAAAATATTGGGAAATCCGGCTGCTTCGTTTTCGTTCTGTCCTTAGTTCCGTTCGTTTATTGATAAATCCAATAAAGTCTTCGTTTATAGCAATCAGACCGAGTTTCTCCGTCCGGTCATCGCGTATGGATACGCCAATGGGCACTTCGCCTTCGCTGTAATAAAATACTTGCGGAATCTGAGCTTTTCCTATTTCTATAAAGTAGTACAGCGTATTATGGAAAGGATCTTTTTTTTTCAGGAAGCAGCATAGATCAGCCGCATCCAGTACAATTTTCGGATCGTTTCCAATTAGTGTCCTGAAATCTTTCTGCAAACGGATAAATGAATCGACAGTGAAATCGGTATCGAGGATGTTCGATTTTTTTCCGGCTGTTTTCAGGAAATGTAGGACTATTTCGGGAAGATCCGTTTTGAAATACGATGTGATGATGGAAAGCTCATCAGCTGAAAACCCAATGTTATCGATTCCTTTTACGCTGATGAAGTTCAGTCCTTTCAAGAGTGTCTGCTTTTGGACAGCCAATCCCTGAAATCAAAGAAATTCTGGGGCGCTACACCATGACCGACGGGATATTCATGGTATTCATTCGTAATTCCTAAAGTATCTAAAACCGGTTTGGCCTTTCGCGCCCAATCAACAGGAACGACCTGGTCTACGGAACCGTGCGAGATAAAGAACCTCAATTTTGAAAAGTCATTCTTCTCAAAACCGTTTAGGACTATATCGGTGTTCAGATAACCGCTCATGGCCGCAACCTGTTTGATTTTCTGAGGATACGACAAAGCAACGGCATAACTCAGGATCGCGCCCTGGCTAAAACCGACAAGGGATATATCCTGTGGGTCTATCGGATATTGCTGTGGCAATTTATCCACAAAATCAACAATCCTGTCCCTGGATTCCGCCGCTTGGGCCAAATCTGAAAAACGTTTTTCATCGGCGGTGAAATCAATCGCGTACCAGGCATAACCGGAATACGGCATGTCATAAGGCGCTCTTGCCGAAATGATAAAATATTCCTGAGGAAGTTCAGAAGCGAACGAAAACAAATCTTCTTCATTGCTTCCATAACCGTGAAGCAGTATGAGTGCCGGATTTTTTTCAAGTAGGATTGATGGCTTGCGAACCAGATGATAAAGACTCATTATATTGATTTGAGGAATTTCTGAAAAAACGAACCAACTAATGGAACAGGTTGCATTTCCCCGCGAACAGCTGTCGAAACGCCATAAATCCAAAGAATCATATTCGCAAAATACAACGGAGCCGATATAAGCCAGTTACCGAACGGACTCGCAATCATGCCCACGGAAATGAACAACAACGACAAACCCGCAGCCTGACGGATGTGGAAAGCGGCAAACCTGTTTTTGGTTTCACCATTCATCGACATCGCAATCAAAACGCCTACGATTAAGATGTAGGCTGTGATGGCGGTTGTTTTTCCCTCGCGGATTTCTTCAGGGTTCATGACCATACCAGTTTGTTTTCACGCAAGGTTCCCAGGACTTTTCCTTTGAGTTTGCGTCCGAGGAAAGCCGAGTTTTTGGATTTGGATTTGATGTCGGACGATTGGAAGACCCACGAACCTTCTGTGGTAAAAAAGGTAAGTTCCGCCGCTGCGCCTTCGATGATTTGAGGCGGTTCAACTCCAAAGAACAACCTTCCCAGCGTAAGTTTATTAACGATGGTTTCCACCGGAAGTACCGTCATCAAAGCCGCGAAAGCACTTTCCAACCCGATTGTCCCGCTTTTTGCGAGGTCGAATTCCATCTTTTTGTTTTCGATGTCGATAGGGTTGTGGTCAGACGTAATCATATCGATAGTCCCGTCTTTGACCGCTTTTACCAAGGCTTTGCGTTGCTGTTCGTTGCGCAACGGCGGCATCGTTTTCTGTCGGGTATCGAATGTTTCTAGCGAATCATCTGTCAGCACCAGATGATGCACGGCCACGCTGCAACTTACCTGCAGCCCTTTGGCTTTGGCCTCTTTGATCAACCCGACGGCAACCGGTGAGCTGACGGTCGGGATGTGCATTTTGCCACCTGTATATTCAAGGATTTGCAGGTTTCTGGCAACCGCGAGATCTTCGGCAAGCGTTGGGATTCCTTTGAGGCCGAGTCGTGTCGCGGCCAGACCTTCATTGGCCACGCCATTTCCTTTGAGGCTTGTTTCCTGTGAAAAGGCAATCACCAATCCGTCAAAATCCTTTGCATATTGAAGCGAAATCTTGAGCAGGTTGGCATTGTCCATATATTTTGCGTAATCACCGAAAGCAATCGCCCCGTTCTGGCTCATTTCAAAAAGTTCGGCCAAATCTTTTCCTTCGCTTTTTGATGTCAAAGCCCCGATGGGATACAACTGGGTCAATGCATCTACCGCTTTGGAATGCACGAGTTGCAATTGGGAAGCGCTGTCGATTACCGGGTTCGTATTCGGTTGAAGCGCCACAGCCGTAAACCCGCTTGCTGCGGCTGTCGCCAATCCGTTTTCTATGGTTTCACGGTCTTCAAAGCCCGGTTCGCCAAAAGACACGCTGCTGTCGAACCAGCCTTGTGAGATATGCAGGCCCTCTGCCGAAACTTCCTTATAATTATTGGTGTTTTCGAGCGAAGCCCCAATTTGTGTGATGATTCCGTTTTCAATGATCAGGTCGCGCACTTGCTGGTGATGTGCCGATGATTCATCGAGGATGGTTGCTTGCTTGATGAAAAGTTTCATTTTACGAATTTTTGGATCAGTAATTCGGTAATCAGGAAAACCAGCGCCAGTAAGGCAAAAATCTTCCATAAGTCGGTATTGGTGCGATTGTCTTTTATGTCGTCGAATACTTCGGATACGTTGTCGATTATAGTGTAACCCGATAACGCATCCACATTCGGTTGTAATCTGCTTTCTGTTCGCGGATAATTGAAGCTGACATCGGCCACACGGCTTTCCTTGTTGAAAATGCCATAATTGCCGGCGGTAGAAGGCAAATCGGTGAAACTCATTTTTACTTTGTCGTTAAGTGCCTGTTGCACCGGAATAAAAGAAACCTCGTTGTTTTTGACCGTCAGGATTTCATCTTTGGATAAATTCGACTGCACCACAAACGACTGATTGCGGCCAATGGTCAAAGCCACAACTCCCGAACGCTGGATGTTTCGCGCCATGTTGTAAAACGTAGGCACGACCAGAGGCGAATTGATAAAGTTGCTGTTCGCCCTGTCGATAGGGGCGCCAAAAAGGAACAGATCCGAAACGCCGTTCCCGATGCCCGAAAGGAAAGGTTGCTGGTCTTCGAACTGCAAAACAGCAGGCGTGGCCGTTTGCAATGTGAGCGATGATTTGGCTTTCGGATACTGGAAATTATCGGTCTTGCGCTCAAAAACACCG
Organism: Flavobacterium silvaticum; assembly: GCF_012911565.1. GTDB lineage: Bacteria > Bacteroidota > Bacteroidia > Flavobacteriales > Flavobacteriaceae > Flavobacterium > Flavobacterium silvaticum. The sequence continues at coordinate 70,231 of NZ_JAAMPU010000096.1, forward strand.
GCATATAAGGGGTGCGTATAAGCGATTTTTGTAATCAGTTTTTCCTGGGAAGCAACGTTCCTGTATTGTGCTTTTCCAAACGAACCTGCAAAGGCGTTCAGGGATTCGGCTGTAGACTGGGCAGATGGAATCAGGACGATGTTTCCGCCTTTGGCATAAAAATCCTTGAGTGTCGTAGTCAACGCCGCCGGAATTTCCTTCAGGTTATTGAGAATTATCGCGTCCTGTTTGGCAATCTGGTTGTAATCGAGCTGGCCAAGCGGCAGGTTGAGGTAATCGAATTCGGCCGCTGTGTATATGCGTGAAAGGAATTGGGAATCTGCCGTTTCACCAATGCTAAGCACTTTTATCTTTTTTGGCGCCGATATGCTGAAGAAGTATTCGTTGTCATAATCCAATCCGTTTTCAGACACCGAAGCGCTTCCGTTGAAATCGGCTCGCGGCAACATGAACAATTGTGTTTTGCTGCCCGATTCCATTTTGACGACGGTTTTGGCGAGCAATTTTCCGTTGTTCGTAATGGCGACGGGAACTTCTTTTTCGGAATCTCCCGATGCATTGATGCGGACACCGATTTCGTAAAAATTGTCAAGCGTCTGGTTTAGGTAAACGCTGTCGATCGAGATATTTCCACTGTGTTCGGCTTCGGGAACCAAAAACCAGGTGTTTGCATTTTTAGGTACGGATGACAACTCCTTTTGTTCGAGGCCGGCGGCATCGGTAATGACGATGATGTCTTTTCCGACCGACGATTTACGTGAATTGACACGTGCCATGAGGTTTTCCAGACGAAATTCAGAAGGGCTGTACGTAATTTTCTGCAAGTCACGTCCAGACGATTTGATATCGGTATTCCAAAATTGGCCGTCGGTTGTCAACAATGAAAATGTAGCCTCTTCGGGAATATTCTCCAATAAATCCTCGATGCTTCTTTTGAGCAGTTCTCCTTTTTTTCCTTTGGCCTGCATGCTGAAAGAATTGTCAAGGACGATGTACATTTCGTTCGATTTCGATTTGAAATCCTTTGCATTGAAAAACGGCTGGGCGAACGCGATGATCAAGGCGGCAAGCAAAAGCAATCTGGTCGCAAGCAACAGCCATTTCTTGATGACCGAACTTTTGCGTGTTTGCTGGCTCAGTTCCTGGAGCAGCTTTACGTTGGTGAAATACTGTTTCTTAAAACGCCTGAGTTGGAAAAGGTGGACGATAACCGGGATGATCAGCAAGAAAAGGAAGTAAAGAATCTCGGGGTGTCTGAACTGCATTCCGGTTTTTAGTTGCCAAAAATACGGAATTTTATCATGTGTTTTGGCTGATGGATCTGATTTTAAAAACTACTTTTGAGTTCCATAATTCCTTATATGAAAACACGATTCCTTATCCCGATATTTTTTACGATCATGACCGCATCGGCACAAAACAAAGTCAATCTTTTGGTTGGTACGTACACGAATTCCTGCGACAGTAAAGGGATTTATGTGTATGAATTCGATACGGCGACGGCAGATGTGAAGCTCAAAGCGACATCGGACAAAATCATAAACCCGAGTTACCTGACCGTTTCGCCTGACCGAAAAAAAGTATGGGCCGTCAATGAAGACGGTGCAAAAAGCGGAGTCACTTCATTCGCTTTCGATGCCAAAAAAGGAACGCTCAAAACCCTGAATTCCCAGGAAACATTAGGCGCCGATCCCTGTTTCATCATGAACGACAAGGGAAATGTGATCACGGCCAATTACAGCGGCGGTTCCATCAGTGTCTTCAAAAACCAACCCGATGGCAAGTTGGATAAAGCCTGCCAGATTGTTACGCATGAAGGCCATAGTATGCGCAAACAGCAAAAGTCGCCACATATGCATCAGACGCAATTGGCACCCGATAAAAAATTCGTGATTGCAAATGACCTCGGGACAGACCGGATTTACGTTTACAGATATTATCCCGAATCTGAAAAACAGGTACTTGAATTCCAGGATACGATTCCCGTCAAAACAGCGAGCGGGCCAAGGCATTTAACGTTCAGCCCGGATGGGAAATCGGCTTATCTGCTTCAGGAACTGGATGGAACATTGACGGCTTATCATTATGCGGAAGGAAAATTCAGCCGGTTCCAGGAAACGACGGTCGTAAATCCGGATTCGAAAAGTGATGCTTCAGCCGCAGATATCCATATTTCTCAGGATGGCAAATTCCTATACGCTACCAACAGGGGCGATGCCAATACGATTACTACATTTAGTGTTGGCACAAACGGCCGTCTGTCATTGATTGAAACCATCGCGACAGGAGGGAAAGGCCCACGTAACTTCACCTTGTCGCCTGATGGTAATTTTGTCCTCGTCGCGCATCAGTATTCCAATGATGTCATCATTTTCAAACGAGATAAGCTTACCGGAAAGCTTACGGACTCCGGGAAGAAGATAGCATTATGTTCTCCGGTGTGTTTGGTTTTCGCGCCCCAGGATTGATATTCCGGCCTGATCAAATCTTTGTTACGTTATTTTCTGTTACGTAAAATCGCGTAACAGAAAATTGCGTAACACATTTTTCCGGCTTCAAAAAAAGTAGCTTAACCTTCGAGCAATTGGGCCGCGTGGTCTTTTGACTTTACTTTATCGATGACGCGTTCCACGATTCCGTTTTCATCGATCACGAATGTGGTCCTGTAGATTCCGTCGAACGAAAGCCCCATGAATTTTTTCGGGCCCCAAACCCCGAACGCATCGATGATTTTGTGGTCGACATCACTCAATAACGGGAATTTGAGTTCGTGTTTTTTGGCAAAGTTCGATTGTTTTTTAACCGTATCGGCACTCACACCAAGCAATGCATACCCTTTCTTTTTGAGCAATGCATAATTGTCGCGCAGGTTGCAGGCTTCAACCGTACAAGTTGGTGTGCTTGCGGCCGGATAGAAAAACACGATGAGTTTTTTTCCTTTGTAGTCAGACAGGGAACGTTTTTTTTCGTCCTGGTCGAGAGCAGAGAAATCTGGGACTTTGTCGCCTGGTTTTAGCATTTTGATTAATAATTAATGATTAACAATGAAGAATTCGGTGCGCCAAGATACCAAATGCTTTTGGCTATCGGAACTTATTTATGAATTGGCTGATGCCTTTGATGCCTTCTTTTTCCAGCTGACGGATGAAAGAGCTGCCAATGATGCCGCCGTCACTATACCTTGAAGCACTTTCGAAACTTTTTTTGTCGTGGATTCCGAAACCTGCGATGCATGGATTTTGAAGATTCAAAGCTGCAATCCGCTTGAAATAGGTTTCTTCCACGTTTGAAAATACCTTGTTGTTTCCGGTGACTCCGGGCGATGATACCAGATAGGTGAATCCGGTGGACAGGGAATCGATGTATCGGATCCTGTCGTCTGAGGTTTGAGGCGTGACCAATAAGATATTTTTTAGGTTGTACCGATCCAGGATTTCGACATAATCGGTTTCAAATTGTTCCGGCGGCAAATCAGGGATGATCAACCCATCGATTCCAACTTTCTGGCAGTTTTCACAAAAATCCTCAAACCCATATTGCAGCAACGGATTCAGGTAAGCCATCAAAATCAATGGAATCTGTACCGATTCGCGAATGTTCGACAACTGTTCAAAAAGTACTTTCGCGTTTATTCCGTTTGAAATAGCGATAGACGATGAATGTTGGATAACCGGCCCGTCGGCCAACGGATCGCTGAACGGCAGCCCGATTTCGATCATATCGGCCCCGCTTTTTTCAAGTTCACGGATAATTTCCGTGGTGTCATGCAACTCCGGAAATCCGGCCGTAAAATAAACAGAGATGATTTTCTTTGCTGATGCGCGGCTTTTGTCGATTTGTTTTTTGATCCGATCCATATTAAATAGAAAAATAATCGATATAGGTTTGTAAGTCTTTATCGCCACGACCCGAAAGATTCACCACGACGACATCATCTTTTTTGAATTTGAGTTTTTCGAGGGCCGCCAATGCATGCGCACTTTCAATGGCTGGGATGATTCCTTCCAATCGGCACAAATCCAATCCGGCTTTCATGCTTTCGTCATCGGTTACCGATAAAAATTCCGCCCGGCCCGAATCAAACAAATGTGCATGCAACGGCCCGATTCCCGGATAATCCAAACCGGCTGATATGGAATGTGGCTCGGTGATTTGCCCGAATTCATCTTGCATCAGCAACGTCATGCTTCCGTGTATGATTCCCGGTTTTCCCAAATATGTCGTCGCCGCACTTTCACCGGAATCGACACCTTTTCCGGCGGCTTCGACTGCAACCAACCGAACTTCTTTTTCATTGAGGTACTCATAGAAAGCCCCGGCCGCATTGCTTCCGCCGCCAACACAGGCAATCACGGCTGTCGGATTTTCGGAACCAGTCTTTTCCAGTAATTGTTTTTTTATTTCTTCTGAAATGACCGATTGGAAACGTGTCACCATGTCGGGATACGGATGCGGCCCGACGACAGATCCGATCAGATAATACGTATCGGACGGATTCGCGATCCAATCCCGGATGGCTTCGTTCGTCGCATCTTTCAAAGTCTTTGAACCCGATTCGGCAGTCCTGACTTCGGCACCGAGCATTTTCATCCGTGCCACATTCGGAGCCTGTCGTTTCACATCGATCGCGCCCATGTAAACCACGCATTTCAGTTGAAGCAATGCACAGACCGTAGCCGTGGCGACTCCGTGCTGGCCCGCGCCTGTCTCGGCAATGATGCGTTTTTTGCCTAGCCGTTTGGCCAGCAGGATTTGTCCGATGGTGTTGTTGATTTTATGGGCACCCGTGTGGCACAGATCTTCGCGTTTAAGATAAATTTCAGCTTGATATTTTTCCGATAGGCTGTTGGCTCTGAAAAGAGGTGTTGGTCTTCCGGCGAAATCCCGAAGCAATTGACGGAATTCTGTCTGGAAATCATCCGATTGTGAAATGTCGAGATAACAACGACGTAGTTCCTCAACACTCGCATGGAGCATTTCGGGGACGTATGCGCCTCCGAATTTGCCGTAAAATCCTGTATCGTTTACTGAAAACATAGTCGTAATTCTTTTAAAAATTCTTGGATTAATAGGATATTTTTGATTCCCGGTTGGGTTTCGAATTTGGAGTTGATGTCGATGCCGAAAGGCTTCAATCCGGAATCTTTTAGCTGCTGAATATCGTTTGGGCCAATTCCGCCACTGATGAAATACGGTTTGTCCGATGGATATTTTTTGAGGATTTCCCAGTCGAACCGGGTTCCGTTACCACCCAATCTTTCTCCTTTGGTGTCGAACAGGAAATAATCGGCGACGGCTTCGAATGGTTTCAATCGGTCGAAATCAAAATTGGTTGCGACAGAAAAAACTTTTATCCGCATAAAACCGGAAAATTTTTCGAGAAATTCTGGTGATTCATTTCCGTGGAATTGAATCGCTTTTAAATGATAGAAGGCTGATTTTTCGCGGATTTCATCTTCCGAAGCATTTACAAAAACGCCGGTTCTTATTATGGTATCGGAAGTTTCCGGAAGTGATTGTGTGACATTCCGAGGAGAATCGGCGTAAAAAATAAAACCCATAAAATCTGGTTTCAACGCTGAGACTTCGTTTATGTTTCCTGAATCCGTCATGCCGCAAACCTTGATCTTCATAATGTAGATTTGATTAATTCAGACACTGATTCATACGGATTTTCCGAAGTCATGAATTGGTCACCGATTAAAAATCCGTCAAAGCCGGCTTGTTTCAATCGCTTGATTTCGTCTGCCGTCTTGATGCCGCTTTCTGAAATTTTTACTACGGATTTGGGAATGCCACCGACCAATGAAAAACTCGTCTCCAAATCTATTTCCATGGTTTTGAGGTTTCGGTTGTTGACGCCAATCAACCCAATTCCAGGACAAACCGATTTTTCGAGTTCTTCCGAATCGTGAACTTCAAGCAAAATTTCCAATCCTAATGAAACGGCAAGTTTTGTAAACGACTGGATTTTTTCAGGCGAAAGCAAAGCCGCAATCAGCAATATAGCATCGGCTCCGATCGCTTTGGATTGAAGGATCTGGTATTCGTCTATGATAAATTCCTTGCGAAGAATGGGAAGGTCGGTCACGCTTCTGGCAATCTGCAAATCATCGGTAGAACCGCCAAAGAATTTTCCGTCGGTTAATATCGACATTCCAGCCGCGCCTGCTTCCTGGTAATCGGCTACGATTTCATCTATCCAATTCGTGGACTGAGCCAACGTCCTCGAAGGCGAGCGTCTTTTGTGTTCGGCAATAATTCCGGTAGTATGTGAGCGTAATGAAGCTGCAAGCGACACACATTTTCGGTCGAAAAGGGGCGAAGCTTCAAAGTAGGAAACGGGGATGAGTTTTTTTGTCCTTTCGACTTCGATTCGTTTGTAATAGGCGATTTTTTCCAGAATATTCATAGCGAAATGTGTTGTAATTTTTGGAACGATTTTAAGGCTTTTCCAGATGTCAACGATTCTTTTGCCAGTTGGAAAGCATCTGTCAGCGATATGTCTTTCATCAATGAAATTCCGGGAGCGGCGTTGGCACAGACTACATCGGATTGGGCTTTTGTGCTTTTATTTTCAAGGACAGATGTGAAGATTCGGGATGCGTCTTTTATTGTTTTTCCGTTTCCGATTTGATCCGGATGCAATGTTTCCGTCGAGAAATGAGTCGGTGAAAACACCTTTTCTTCATCGGCGGAAAGTAACTTCCAATCACCTGTCAATGAAATCTCATCGTATCCGTCAAGACCATGGATCACCGAATAGTTCATGTCGGTCTGTTGAAACAGATAATGATATTTCCGCGCAAGTTCCAGGTTGAAAACACCCGAAACCTGATTTTTTACAAATGCCGGATTCACCAAAGGCCCGAGCATGTTGAAAAATGTCGGAACGCCCAATTCACGCCGTATCGGACCGACGTGCTTCATGGCCGGATGGAACAATGGTGCGTGCATGATACAGATTCCGGCTTCGTCCAAAGAGCGTCTGAGGAAATCTTTGTCGTTTGAAAACCGGATTCCCAGTTCTTCCAGAACATTGCTTGAACCGCAAGTTGACGTTACGCCATAATTTCCGTGTTTGGCGACCGGAATGCCGCAGCCTGCCGTTACAAAGGAAGCAAGCGTTGAAATGTTGAAGGTGTCTTTTCCATCGCCTCCGGTTCCGCAAAGGTCAATCGGGTCGAAATCGCTCAAATCTGTCTGGATGCAAAAGTCGAGCAGGGCGCTTCGGAAACCAGAGAGTTCATCAACTGTAATCGGTCGCATCATAAAAACGGTCAGGAATGCGGCGACCTGTGCCGGTGCGACATCGCCTTTTGAAATCTGGCTTAAAGCGTCGTATGCCTCACTTTTGGAAAGCGATTCGTATCGGATCAATTTGTTGAGTACCTGTTTCATAATTGGGAATTTTCAATCCAGTTTTTGAGAATTTGGGTTCCGGATGGTGTCAGGATACTTTCCGGATGGAATTGGATGCCGCGCACATCGTAGGTTTTGTGTCGCAACGACATGACTTGCCCGTTTGCATCCGTCGATGTGATTTCCAATGCGTCAGGCAGATTTGGATCGACGGTCCACGAATGGTATCGGCCTACTTCAAATACATCCGGAATTCCGTAGAACAACCGGTTATCTCTCGAAATAATTTGGGCCTGATCTGATTCTCCGTGGAAAACGCGTTCCAGATTTATGAGCTTTCCGCCAAAAACCTCGGCTATGGCCTGATGCCCGAGACAAACCCCGAGGATGCTTTTAGTGCCCGAATATCTTGAAATAACCGCTGTAAGCAAACCCGCTTCCGAAGGAATTCCCGGTCCGGGAGACAACACGATATGTTGAAACGGTTCGATATCTTCGAGTTCAAAAGCATCGTTCCTCCAGATGGTGACTTCGCAACCCAAAGCTTCGAAACAATGCAATAAATTATAACTGAAACTGTCGTAATTGTCTATGATGAGTACTTTTTTCATGTCAGTTGATTTCTTCGGCGAGTAAAATGGCTTTGTCCAACGCCGCGAGTTTATTGTAGACTTCCTGTAATTCCGAATCTTCGTTGGAATTGATTGTGATTCCGGCTCCAGCCTGATAGCGCAATCGATGGTCTTTGCTTAGGAACGTCCGGATGAGAATGGCGTGGTTGAAATTCCCGTCGAAATCCATGAACCCGATTGCGCCGCCGTAGAATCCGCGTGATGTGCTTTCTATTTCCTCGATGAGTTCCATCGCCCGGTATTTTGGTGCACCGCTTAAAGTTCCTGCCGGAAAAGTTCCTGCAACCGCATTCAAAGTTCTGGCCGATTCCCGCAATTTTCCGGTGACTTTTGAAACCAGATGGATTACGTGGGAAAAGAACTGCAATTGGGCGAATGTTTCGACCTTGACGTTTGTGGCATTGCGTGAAAGATCATTTCGGGCTAAATCGACAAGCATGACGTGTTCGGCGTTTTCTTTTTTGTCCGAGGCGAGTTTGCGGGCGAGTTCGGCATCCTGTTCGTCATTTCCGGTGCGTTTGAATGTGCCGGCAATCGGGTGGATTTCCATTTGGCGGTTGCGGACGACCAGGTGTGCCTCTGGCGAAGAACCAAATAGCTTGAAATCACCATAATCGAAATAAAATAAATAGGGTGAAGGATTGATGCTTCGCAAAGCCCTGTAAACGTTGAAATCATCGCCTTTGAATTTTTGGGAGAACGATCTTGAAAGCACCAATTGAAAAACATCGCCGCGTTGGATGTGGGTTTTGGCTTTGCGGATGTGGCTTCGGAACTGATCATCGGTTAAATTCGATGTCTTTTCCAGATTGCGGCTGAACGGATATTTCGGCAAACCTGTGTTGTTTATTAACTGAAGGATTTCTTCAAGGTTATGGGAATCATCCGGGGAATAATTAAAAATATGGGCTTCGTTCCGAAAATGATCGATGGCGATTACGTTGGAGTAGAAGCTGTAGAAAATATCCGGGATTTGATCTGAAACCGATTTTTTAGTGATTGAAATATCCTCAAAGTATTGTACAGAATCATAAGCCATATAGCCAAAAAGGCCTTGAGAAATAAACGGAACCTTTGATTTTTCAAGTTGGAAAAAAGATGCAAATGCTTCAAGTTCTTCGATCACCGCTATTTTGTTGTTGATTGTTTTTTCAGATTTCGATCCGTCAGGCAATTGAACGATAATCTTTCCTGACGCGACTTTTATCGATGCCACCGGATTGCAACAGATGTAGGAGAAACTCTGGTCGCCCGAATGATAATCGGAACTTTCCAGCAATATGGAATTTGGAAAACGATCTCGCAGTTTGAGGTAAGTGCTGACTGGCGTCAATGTGTCGGCGAGCAGTTTTTTATAATGAGTCTTGAATGGGAACATGGTGTTGATTTTTGGGAATAAAAAAAGGCCTGTCGTGATGGACAGGCCTTTTGTATATGGATATATAACTAAGCGGACCGCTTCACGACGTTCGACGTAAATTGTTCCACCAGCAGTTATTTTGATTCATTTTGTACATATCACAAAAGTAACAATCTTATTTAGCGGGCAAAATTTTATCGGGTTTTTTTGGGAAATTTTTCTCTCGGGTTAAAAACGTACTTTAGCGCGACTCAAAAAAATGCCATGACCGTTAAAGAACGCGCCGCCTTTGTCGTAGAAAAATTAGAGGAATTGTTTCCCGAAGTCCCGGTTCCGCTCGATCACACAGACGCTTACACCTTGTTGATCGCCGTGTTGTTGTCGGCTCAATGTACAGATGTCCGGGTCAATCAAATCACGCCGATCCTTTTTGCCAAAGCCGATTCGCCCCAACGAATGGTCAAACTCGATGTGGAGGAAATCAAGGAAATCATTCGTCCGTGCGGGTTGTCTCCGGCCAAATCAAAAGCGATCCATCGGTTATCTGAAATCCTTCTGGAGAAATACAATGGAGAAGTGCCGGCTACTTTTGAGGACTTGGAATCATTACCCGGAGTCGGACACAAAACCGCAAGTGTCGTGATGTCCCAGGCTTTCGGATTTCCGGCGTTTCCGGTCGATACGCATATTCACAGATTGATGTGGCGCTGGAACCTGACCAATGGAAAGAATGTGGAGCAGACAGAAAAAGATGCGAAACGATTGTTTCCTGAAAAGTTATGGAACAAACTCCATCTGCAAATCATCTATTACGGACGCCAGTATTCACCGGCCCGTGGACTCGATTTGAATAAAGATATCATCACCCGGACAATTGGCCGGAAGGAAGTGATTTCTGAATGGGCCAAAAAAAATCCCGGCATTTAGACCGGGAGTTTCTTTAGTTTGCGATGCTTTCAAAAATAAGTTTTCCTTTTTTTGTGATGGTCAGCGCTTTGGAGTAGCTGAGCAAAAAATCAATGGTTTCTTTTTTTGGTAACATTTTGGAAGCGGCAACTGGTTTTTCAAAGTAAATTTTTGCCATAGTGTGCGTTTGTTTTTTACATAAACGCATGCCGCTTTATATTATTGTCAGTTGGTCAAAATTATTTGATGTTTGTCGATCACTTTTCTAAGGTTCATGAGCGCGTAACGCATTCTTCCTAATGCGGTGTTGATGCTGACGCCTGTCACTTCCGAGATTTCCTTGAAACTCATATCCTGGTAGATACGCATTTCAAGAACTTCACGCTGGTCTTTTGGCAGTTCGAGGATTAGTTTTTTCACGTCGTCTTCAACCTGTGTTGTTATGATCTGGCTTTCTATGTTCGGCGAATTGTCGGACATGATCGAGAAAATGGAAAACTCTTCTGTCTCACGGAACATCGGCATTTTTTTATTGCGACGGAAATGATCGACAATCAGGTTGTGCGCAATCCGCATGACCCAAGGAAGGAACTTGCCTTCTTCATTATAATTGTTCGATTTCAACGTCTTGATGACCTTGATGAAAGTGTCCTGGAAAATATCATCGGAAATATCCCGATCTGAGATTTTCGAATAGATGAATCCGTAGATTTTGGATTGATGGCGACTGATCAATACAGCAAGCGCGTTCTCATCGCCAGCGATATAATTTTTTACCAGTACAGCATCAGGGGTGTTCACAGTTGCCATAAAATTACCTTTTAGTTGTTGGTGGAATCCGTTCTGAATTTCTAAAAAGTACTTTTATGCGATAGGCGACTGTTGGTTTGAGTGAATTATTGAACCAAATGTAATGGTATTTGATTGTATTATGCAAGCGTTCATTGAAAAATTAACACAATTCGGGCAATAATGCTTCAAATTAACTCAGATTTCCGAAACTTTGTTAACCTTATGGCAAACTTTGGAACTAAATGATGCAATAAATACAATATCTTCCCTAGAGATACGATGCTGACATGGTTTCGGATTCTGTCAAACAATGATTACCTTTGCCCACTTATTTTCAGACTAGATGCAGCCCGATTTCAATACGCTCAGCCCAAAGGAATACATTCTTATAAAAGGTGCACAATTACATAATCTCAAGAACCTTAGTGTAGCCATTCCACGAAACGAACTCGTCGTGATTACAGGTCTTTCAGGTTCGGGGAAATCGAGCCTGGCGTTTGATACGCTTTATGCGGAAGGACAGAGGCGGTATGTTGAAAGTTTGTCGTCTTATGCGCGTCAGTTCCTCGGCCGTCTGGATAAGCCGAAAGTGGAATATATCAAAGGAATCGCGCCGGCAATCGCCATCGAGCAAAAGGTCAATACGACCAATGCGCGTTCTACGGTTGGGACATCGACTGAAATTTATGATTATTTGAAGTTGCTTTATGCAAGGGTCGGTCGCACCTTTTCGCCGGTTTCAGGCGGTGAGGTCAAAAAAGATACGGTTTCTGATGTGATCGATTCGGTAAAGAAATATACTGAAGGAACAAGATTGTTATTACTTGCCCCGGTACATCTGGAAAAAGGCAGGGCGATAGAAGACAAGCTCAAAGTGTTGTTGCAACAAGGTTTTTCACGGGTGCTTGTAGGTGATGAAACGATTCGCCTTGATGAGATCGAACAACACCGCCTTGACGATAAAAACGTATTGATTGTTATCGATCGGGTTGTCGTCCAGGATGATGAAGATTTTTTCAATCGGTTGTCAGATGCTGTACAGGCCGCCTTCTATGAAGGAAAAGGGTTGTGCTACATTCAGGAAGCCGATAACGGAAACCGGATCGAATTCAGCAATAAGTTCGAACTCGACGGCATGAATTTCCTGGAACCGAATGTGCATTTGTTCAGCTTCAACAATCCATATGGCGCCTGTCCGGTTTGCGAAGGCTACGGAAATGTGATCGGTATCGATTCGGAACTCGTAATCCCGAATACAGCCATATCCGTCTACGAAAATGCCATCATGCCGTGGCGCGGGGAAAGCATGGGCTGGTACAGGGACCAACTCGTCAACAATAGCCATCGTTTCGATTTCCCAATCCATAAACCATTCTATCAATTGACCGAAGCCCAGAAAGCATTGATCTGGGAAGGAAATAAATACTTTACCGGACTCAACGATTTCTTCCGTGAGCTCGAGGAGAAAAACTATAAAATCCAGAACCGCGTCATGTTGTCGCGCTATCGCGGAAAAACCAAATGCTGGTCGTGCAAAGGCAAGCGCTTGCGTCCCGAAGCCGATTTCGTGAAAATTGGCGGCAAGACGATTTCAGATCTTGTCGATATGTCCATCAAAGACCTGATCCCGTTTTTCAAAAATCTGGAACTGACGGAATTCGAGCAGAAAGTCGCCAAACGATTGCTTATCGAAATAAACAACAGGCTGCGTTTCCTTGATGAAGTCGGTCTCAATTACCTAACGCTGAACCGGAATTCGAATTCACTTTCGGGTGGTGAATCCCAACGGATCAACCTCGCGACTTCGTTAGGAAGTAGTCTGGTCGGGTCAATGTACATTCTCGATGAACCCAGTATCGGCCTGCATCCGAAAGATACCGAACGATTGATCCAGGTGTTGCTGTCGCTGCGTGATCTTGGAAACACGGTAATTGTCGTCGAACACGATGAAGACATCATGAAAGCTGCAGACAGAATCATTGATATAGGCCCGGAAGCCGGAACGCACGGAGGTGAAGTTGTCGCTTATGGAACCTATGATGAAATCCTCAAATCTGATTCGCTGACATCAAAGTATCTGAACGGACAAATGGAAATCAAGGTGCCGCGCCAACGACGGAAGTGGAACCAATACATCAACATCCTCGGCGCACGCGAAAACAACCTGCAGAATATCGACGTCAAATTCCCGCTTGAGGCATTGACCGTGATTACAGGCGTATCTGGCAGCGGAAAAAGTACGCTCGTCAAGAAAATCCTGTTTCCGGCCATGCAGAAGAAACTCGAAGGCGTGAGTGAAAAAGCCGGACAGTTTACGGATATGCAGGGCTATTACAGCAAAATCCGGCATATTGAATTCGTGGACCAGAATCCAATCGGGAGAAGTTCACGGTCGAATCCGGTCACTTATATAAAGGCTTATGACGACATCCGCGATTTGTTCGCCAAGGAAAAACTGTCGAAAATCAGAGGTTATCAGGCCAAACATTTTTCGTTCAACGTAGATGGTGGCCGATGCGAAACCTGCAAAGGCGAAGGCAGCATCAACGTAGAAATGGTCTTTATGGCCGACGTCCAACTGCCTTGTGAAACCTGCGGAGGCAAACGATTTAAGAAGGAAATCCTTGAAGTTCAGTTCAACACAAAGAATATAGATGATGTGCTGACGATGACTATCGATGAAGCTTTGTCGTTTTTCAAAGAGCACAAACAGACCAAAATCTCGCAAAAATTACAGCCATTGCAGGATGTCGGCCTCGGCTATGTGCAACTCGGGCAATCTTCTTCGACACTTTCAGGCGGTGAAGCGCAACGTATCAAACTCGCATCATTCCTCGTAAAAGGTGCGACCAAGGAAAAAGCATTGTTTGTTTTCGATGAACCTACGACGGGCCTTCATTTTCATGATATCCAGAAATTGCTCACATCGTTTGAAGCCCTGATAGACCAAGGTCATTCCATCATCGTCATCGAACACAACCTCGACCTTATAAAATGTGCCGATCATATCATCGATCTCGGGCCTGAAGGTGGCGTAAACGGCGGGCAATTGCTTGCGGAAGGAACGCCGGAGGAAGTTGCTAAGAACAAGAATTCGGTTACAGGCAAATATCTGAAGGAAAAATTGCGGTAATTGATTGTTGCTCCATACTTTATTGGCAGATTTTAAGTTATTCCGGAAGTCATTCCGTGATTTGATCCCGATGAAAAAAGTAGCGCTTTTTGTTTCTTTGGTTTTTCTGTTTATTTCCGGCGACATTTCCGCACAGCTCTGCGGAGGCGGGATTTTACAGTTTTATATCCTGACGCTTAACGGTTCTGAACCTATCGATTTTGAATATGAGCTGTTCACGGCTTCTGACAGTTTGGTGCAGAAAAAAGTATATGATGTACTGGATAAATATTCAATTGAGCGCTACGAAAGAGCATTTAACGAAACAGGTTTTGAAATCGCAAAGCAAACAGCCGAAGAAATCTCTAATCCGCAAGACGAAAAACGCACTATTCAACTGGATAAATTCATTGCGAATTCCGGTCTTTCAAGAAAAGGTAAAGTCAAAGAATTGCTGGAATTTAAAACCTACGAATTGGTCGGAACACCCGTGATTTTAAAGATTTCCGCCAAAGGCAAATCGATTTATATTCTGGGTAATTTCTTCGGGAATTGCGACCGGATTTCAACGCTGTTATGGACGGATAGATTCAGGTGGATCAGATGAAAAAGCTGCTTTTTATGATTTGTTTACTGATTTTCATCGGATGTACCAAACAGCAAAAACAGCTTGTCCCGAAAGCAAAGACCGAGTCGGTAGAAAAACTTCAGTTGCCATCAACCAATGATCTTCTTCGGAAAAAACCAGACACTTTAAACGTTCCGATTGCCAAAGTCAACGGGTTTGACCTGGTTTACGATTGTATGGGTTGCCGTCAGACCATTTCTGATTCCATTGCCGTGTATGCCAAAAAAGACAGCATCAAAAAATTGCTTTTCAAATTACCTATATTAGATTTTTATGTGGATGATGTCTCTCATTTCAAGTACAAAGGATATGATTTTATCTATGTCGGAAGCACCCATACTTATGGGCATTCACAAGGTTATCTGTACTATCTCAATACACGGAATATGGAAACCTATGCTGTCGAAATCAGACCGACCAAGCGATCACCGACTTCAAAATCTGAAGACACACTTGAAATTCACAAGTATTTTGACCTGACCAAAGACGAACATAACAATCTTGGTGGCGGAGCAAGTTATTGGGAGAAAAAAACGCGACACAGATATTATTCCGAATGGAGCTATTCACTTGTAAAAGCTGGCAAAAACAAATTTGTATTGGTTTCAAAAAACGATGAGAAATGGAGCGAAGATTATTGAAATGGACTTTACTTTTGGGGCTGATTCCTTTGTTTTCAACCGCTCAGGATCATTATTTCTATCGTTTTGAACAGATGGAAATCACCGATACGCTGACCGTTATAGAGGCTGATTCCCTGAAAAGAGGCAGCGAATTCATTTATCCCGAATATTTTCTTGTGGGAAGGAATTTCAAAAACGAGCCGGATACAACTGTCCAATGTTTGATCAGGAAAATCAACGATCACTGGATTTCTTACGCCATCCCGAACGAATTCGGAAATACACAACTCCTTGGTCTCTCCCAAAATCCGAAGTACTTTTTGGCTTCATCGTCTTTTAATCATTTGTCCCACGGAGGCGGCCACGGAAATGAAAACGGTATCGAAAATCTTATTATTATTGACCTTTCGAACCATTCGTGGGTTCAGCTTGAATCGTACAGTCTGGATCAGTATTGGGAGCAAAATGAAAATGGTGAACTGACAACCAATGAAAAAAGCGAAAGTATTTCAAAGTTCAGCATCGATGAAAATCAGCTTACAGAACTGACAACCTGTTATAGTAACGGCCAGTTTCAGGACTGCTTTTATCCCGGAAGTGTCTACGAATTCCGAAATGGCGAACTTCAAAAGATAAAGCGATACGATACTAAGAAAATGGGTTTTTCACAAATCCATTACGCCGGACGAATGGCGTTCGGGATGGCATTGGCAGATGTACTCGAAGCGTATCCGGATGTCGAATTCACAAAGACAGCCAATAGATTTGGGATGTGTGCCGATGATAAAAAAGGTTTTGCCATTTCAATAGCTACTGATACCTTGGCGTTTGTCCTGACGCGCCCGATAAAGGAAGGTGAAACGGATACGGAAGACGGGGGCATCAATCTTTCCAATGAAAAAATATTCCGGATTTTTGTTGAATCGGAAGGCTTTCAATTTGGGAAATTGTCAAAAAAATCAACTGCGAGTGAAATTTTAAAGCTGTATCCAACTGCGAATGTAAGACTCGATTTACTGACAAATTGGGAACACATTTATATCCAAGAACTGTCTGTCGAATTTGTTTTTAAGACCAATGACAAAAACAGGATTGGAAAATACAGGGATGAAACTTTCGTGAAACTTAGAAACAAGAGAGCAAAACCGGATTTTATTGCTGTATCCGATTAAAGTCGTTTTCAATCAGATACTTTCTCGGGGTGGAATCCGTCATGCAAAGATGTTCCTCCAAGCTGCGGCCGATACCCAAAATTCTTTTCAAAAAAGTCCAATTGTTCCGTATTGACACAAGGCAACGGGCCATTTCCGGTAAACCAGAAAAACGTTGGTTCGGAAGGTGAGAAATAGTTTAAGTTACCGATGGTTTCTGCTGTAAAGTGTGTCGTTTCGGATGAATTCGGATGCGGAAACACCGCTTGTCTTCTTGTCATTACCGGATTTTCCCTGAATAATTTATTGTTCGACAGACTTGCCATTCCAATCGGAACCAATAAAGGAACGGATGCAACGACGATTGAAAAACCTGTAAATGCGACGGCAAGTTTTTTTCTGGATTGTATCATCGATGCCAGAACGAACAGTCCGAAGATCAATACAAAATGCAACCCGAACCGGTATTGTGGCGAAATGGCATATAGCAGCAACCATTGAAAAACCATCGTAAAATACAGCAGCCACCAACTGCGGATTTTTTTAGCAAATAATATCGGAACCGGAACAAGCAATACTAAAACGCTTAGCATATTGAAGATTCCGTGTAATCCGGGAAGCATCAGCCAGCGCTTGAACAAGTGAAGCTGGGAAACCGATTGATAGGTCGTCACATCTATATCAAATGCCGCCGGGCGTGTGTTTGCCGCGAAATAATCCATTATGATTTTTGGAACCTGATGTTCAAAACCAAAAGAAAGCATCGGCATCGGATAGAAGGCGTAACCTGACACTATCAGATTCTTCGCGATAAAAAGGCTCAACGTCACAAAACAGGTTGCGAGTAACGGAAGTTCCGTCCGTATTGAAAATGCTTTTACTTTCGGTAACAACAATAGCGGTAATAAAAGTAACGCGACAGCTGTCAGTTTGATGAAAACGCCGAACAAAACCAACACTGTTATTTGACGTAAAACAGATGCCGAAGCCTTGTCAAAATGCTCCACGAACAGCCACGAGGCCATGAATGCGATGATGTAAACCGGTAAATCCGGTGATGGGGCAGCGATGAATTGGAACAACAATACATTGACACATCCGGTCAAACCGAAAACCAAGGCCGTGAACGAGCCTGATTTGAGATAATCCTTTAATCTGAAAATCGCAAACCCGTTCCCGATCCATAACGCAAATCCGCTAAGGTCGTTGAATCGGTCGTCAATAAAAGATAAGCTGAACACACTTTGTGCGATGTGCCAGCCACTCGTCTGCCCGAAAAAGAAATGCAGGTTGGCCAATCCGCGGACCAAACCGTATTCGTTGAGCCACTTTACGGTTTGGATGTAATACGATTCGTTATCGGGTAAAAATGGTGAGCCGGCGCATTTGGCTATGATAAGTGCCGATGTGATTCCGAAAATGATTTTTAGCGATAAGGGCAAATCCCGGATTCCCGAACGTAAGCCGTGATAAAAAGCCGCCGATTCAGACTTGTAAATAAAAGCAAGGATTATCGAATACAACACGAGCGCCAATTGGAATTCCCAGCCGATCCTTCCAAAGAAAGCCCAAAGACACGCAAATGTCGTGATTCCGAAAAGCCCGGAAAAAACGGTGATGAACGGATCCGGATTTTTGATGGATAACCAACGATTGACAGCGATTCCCGTTTGTGCCGATAAGGCGAATATATAAACGAAAGTGAGCGCTACCAGAAGCATGGTTACAGCAGTAGACGTCCGTCGGACATGGTGAGTTTGCGGTCGGCCATATTTGCAAGGTCTTCATTATGGGTGACGATGACGAACGTCTGTCCAAGCTCTTCGCGAAGTTTGAAGAATAATTGGTGCAGGTTTTCCGCAGATGCCGTGTCGAGGTTTCCCGAAGGTTCATCTGCAAAAATCACAGCGGGATTGTTGATGAGTGCGCGGGCAACGGCAACACGTTGTTGTTCTCCGCCGGAAAGGGCCGAAGGTTTATGGTCGAGCCGATGCGACAATCCGAGGAAATCCAATAACCGTTTGGCCTCCGTTTCGGCTTCTTTCTTACCTCGCTTAGCGATGAAAGCCGGAATGCAGACATTTTCCACTGCATTGAATTCGGGCAATAATTGATGGAACTGAAAGATAAATCCCAGATTGAGGTTGCGGAATTTCGAAATGCCTTTGTCTGTCATGCCGAGGATGTTTTCTCCTTTTATGGTGAGTGACGTATCGCTTTCAACAGTCGGTTTGTCCAAGGTGCCGAGAATCTGCAACAACGTAGTCTTTCCAGCTCCTGAAGCCCCAACGATAGAGACAATCTCACTTTTGCGGATGCTTAAATCGACACCTTTGAGAACGTGAAGCGAATCATAGAATTTATGGATGTTGCGGGCTTCGATCATGGAATTTTGACTTTAAAACAAAGAAACGAACATTTTGCAAAAGGCCACAACCTTAAGGTGCTTTCTTTCGTATATGGGCTTGATAAACTTACGTTAACTACACAAGCTAAACTTGGTTTATGGCGTAAATTTGTACCGCTAAAATCAAAACTCATTTAAGCTAAACATCAGGCTATGAAAAAAGTATTGGCACTTCCCTTAATCATGCTTGCTATTTCCTGCATGGCAAAGGATTCACAACAAACCGCACAACAGAACCACACGAAAAACAAAATGGAAGAACAAAGAGGATTGGAAACGGCAACATTCGCCGGCGGCTGCTTTTGGTGTACCGAAGCGCTGTTTTTGGAAATCGACGGAGTCAAAACCGTCGTATCAGGATATATCGGCGGAAAGACCGCAAACCCTACGTATAAAGAAGTCTGTACCGGAACTACGGGACATGCAGAGGCCATACAGATTACCTTCGACCCTAAAAAAGTGACGTTCGGGGAATTGCTCGAGATTTTCTTCGCAACCCATGACCCGACAACTCTTAACCGTCAGGGAGCAGATGTTGGCACTCAATATCGAAGCGAAGTTTTCTATCATTCGGACGAACAGAAGAAACTGGCCGAAGATTATATCGGGTTGCTCAATTCCGAAAACACATACGGATTCGGCAAAAAAGTCGTTACTAAAGTGAGTAAGGCGACCACGTTCTATCCTGCAGAGGATTATCACCAGAATTATTACGCCCAGAATACTTCACAGCCGTATTGCAGTTATGTGATCACGCCCAAGGTTGAAAAGCTCAAAGAGAAATTCAAATCGAAACTAAAAACAGAAAAGGCCAATTAAAATGTCGCCCTACGTGAACGAAATGATCAAACAACAGATTGGAGCGACTCCGGTGCAGGCTTCGAACAAACAACGCGACCTGTATCTTGGTTTGCTGTTCGACGGAATCGGGATGCTTTCCTTTACAATCCCATTCATTGGTGAATTCGCCGATGTGGTCTGGGCGCCGGCATCAGCTTTCCTGATGGCCTGGATGTATAAAGGAAACCGAGGAAAAATAATGGGAGCTTTTTCGTTTCTCGAAGAACTGTTTCCGTTCACCGATTTCATCCCGAGTTTCACGCTCATGTGGTTATACACCTACCTGATCAAAAAACAAGACTCCCGCTAATCCCGGGAGTTTTTTTCTTTTGGGAGTAAAAATCCCAAGCCCATTCCTCTCAACATTTTTTTTTCAAAAGCCCAGAAGAATTTAAACTGGCCGAAAATAAAGCCGTAAGCGACAAGCAATACCTGGTAAAACGGAAGGATCAGGATAATATACAGCGGATAATAGACCCAACCTGAAGTTGTATCTTTAGTAATACCGAACAAAGCCAATATAGGTTTGGAAATATACGCGGCCGTTGAGCCTGTAACGGCAAACACGATGAGAATGACCAGCATTTGCCAGTTCGATGTAATATGCCAACGTTGCCTGAAATTCGCCATTTGATTCGGTTCCGCCCAAAAATACGAATTAAACTTCAGGGATTCGGTTGGAAACTGCCTAAACGCTGGCGATTTGTCTGTTGAAAATAAACGAGGTAGTTGAAAAGCAGGTAATTTACTTCATAACCGTAATTGATTCCGGGGCGGTAATCGATTTCCATCTGATACAAATCACGCGAATATTGAAACGAATTGCGTGCGCGGCGGTTCCATTCGTAAACCCATGACAGATTGCGGCTTTCCAGATATGATTGCCCATAAAAATTGCGGGGTTTTGCTGTTGATGCTAGCCACGAATTGAATCCCGGGTCTATGATAATGACTTCGTATTCGAGTGAGTCGTTCGCGATACGCACGGTATCGTTCTTTGACGCGGATTTGTCAGCAACAATAGACTTTGCCGAAGTGCATCCGATAATCGAAAGCATCAAAACAACAAGTATCAAAACCAAACTTCTCATACTTAAAAGTAACGAAAAAGAAGGTAAGGGCAACGTGTTTTCGCCTTATTTTATTTCACGGACGCCGCTCAGGAACAGCCATGACATAAATAATTTTTGTCCTTGCGCCGTTCGTACGCTCTGGAATTTTGGCGATAGGATGCTTGAAGCCACGGCGGCCGCAACCGCAGTCCAGATTTGTGAAAACCAGGAGAAACGCTGGATCAGGAAATAGGCGGGAAGATAGAAAACGGCAAACCCGATGAAGTTGTATAAGAGTGCTTTATGTTGAGGTTTCATGGTTTTTTGAATTAACGATTAACGATTAACAATTAATGATTAACAATTGCATGGAGATGCATTAGTTTTTGTTTATATCAAAAGGGTCAATTCTATTCGTACAGAAATTATTAATTGTTAATCGTTATTTGTTAATTTCCGACCCGTTCCTGGAATTTCGTCCGTTTGCTGCCTTCATACATCTCGTATTTGACGAAACGCGCTTCAAGGCCGCCATTGAATAATTTTATTTTACGCGAAGGTTTGAGGCCGACGAATTTCAAGGCTTCGAGATTTGCCGTAATGAACCAGGCGTGTGTATTCGGATAGGAATTTTTGAGCGTATCACCCACTTCGCGATAAAACCGTTCGAGCTGAATGTCAAGACGTTCGCCATAAGGCGGATTGAATACCATATGTAACGGGCCTTTGTTTTCTTTTTCGGTATCGAAGAAATTACGTTCGTAAATATCTATGTAATCGTCGAGGTTTGCATTCCGTATGTTGTCTTTGGCTTTGTCTACCGCCGACGGGGCTTTGTCGTACCCTTTGATTGTGTAATTGAACTCACGCACCTTTTTGAGCAGTGATGACGTGATGGTATCAAAAAGCTCATTATCCCAATCGTTCCATTTCTCGAATGCGAATTCCTTGCGGTTGATATTGGCGGGTATATTACACGCAATCATTGCGGCTTCGGCCAATATGGTTCCGCTGCCACACATCGGGTCTAAAAAATCGCTGCGGCCGTCCCAACCGGAAAGCAACAACATTCCCGCGGCCAGTACTTCATTGATGGGAGCGATGTTGGTAGCTGTCCGATATCCGCGATGGTGCAAAGAGGCGCCAGAAGTGTCTAGTGCCACCGAACAGTAATCATTTCCGATATGGACATTAATGCGCATATCCGGATGCAGTTTATCGATGCTAGGACGACGACCAGCCCGGTTTCGGAACTGATCCACGATAGCATCCTTACACTTTTGGGCGACGAATTCAGAATGTCGGAACTTTTCTGAATGGACGGTTGCATCAATTACAAAAGTCTGATCAGCTGAAAAATAATCTGCCCAATTTATAGCCGAAATGCCGCGATAGAGACTGTTCTCGTCAAACGCACGGAAATTATGGATCGGCTTTAAAATCTTGAGTGCCGACCGCAGCGCGATATTAGCCTTATACATAAAACCTTTGTCGCCTATAAAGCTCACCATACGTACACCTGGCTCAACTTTCTGTGCACCCAGTTGTTGTAGTTCACGCGCCAATATTTCCTCGAACCCGAAGAACGTCTTGGCTATCATCGTATAATTATTTTCCATCCGGTTATCGGGTATAGGCTGCAAAAATAGACTAAATTTGCGGCACCGAATTCCATCTGCACTTTAAAATGCCAAAATCTGACGTTCATCCGCATCCGCACGAAACCGACCCGAATTGGTTTGCTTCGTGGTTCAATACGCCTTATTACCACATTTTGTATAAAGATCGCGATTATGAGGAAGCCCAGTTGTTCATGGATAATATCACGGCTTACCTGAATTTGCCCGAAGATGCGAAAATCCTGGATCTGGCTTGTGGAAAAGGCCGTCATTCGGTGTATCTGAATACATTGGGTTACGATGTTACCGGTGCGGATCTTTCCAAAAACAGCATTGCGGAAGCTTCTAAATTGTCTAATGATAAGTTGCATTTCGAGGTACATGACATGCGTGAACCGTTCGAGCAGAAGTTCGATGCCATTTTCAATTTATTCACGAGTTTCGGATATTTTGAAAGTGACGATGATAATGCAGAGGCACTAAGGGCAATGCGCGACAGTCTTTCGGAATATGGTTTTGCTGTTATCGATTTCATGAATGTGACCAAAGTCTTGCAGAACCTGGTTCCGGAAGAAACCAAAACGGTCGAGGGTATCGATTTCCAGATCAGACGCTATTTCGAGGACGATCATATTTTCAAGGACATTTCATTTACCGATGGCGGCAAAGACTATTCTTTCACCGAGAAAGTCAAAGCCCTCACCCTTGAAGACTTTACGCAGATGATGGACGAAGCGGGGATTTTTCTGCTCGACGTCTTTGGCGATTACAAACTCCATAAGTTCCACCCGAAGGAAAGCGATCGATTGATCCTGATTTTCAAATGAATTACCTGTTACCCTTACTTTCCGTCCTTATCGGTTATGCTATAGCTTTGTTGCTCAAGCCATCGAACAAGGCAAACCTCAAATTACTGTTGGCGTTCAGCGGATCGTTCCTGTTGTCGCTAACGGTACTGCATTTATTGCCAGATGTATATGAGTCGACTGAAAACGACATGGACGGCAAACAGATCGGGTTGTGCATTATGTCCGGAATCTTGTTCCAGATTCTTCTCGAATTTTTTTCCAAAGGCGCCGAACACGGACACGTCCACGTTCATGGACCCATGGTTAAAATCCCGTGGTTGTTGTTCATCAGTCTTTGCATCCATGCACTTTTTGAAGGTTTTCCGGTCAGCCATCACCACGATCTTGCCTGGGGAATCGCAATCCATCATTTACCGATTGCCATCATCCTGACCGTATTTTTCCTCAACGCCCAACTCAAGCCGTTGACCGTATTCGGTTTTATGGTCGCTTTTGCGCTGATGACGCCACTTGGAACTTTGATTGCCGCGACTGTTCCGGCTGCCGCTGTATATAGTCGTCCTATAACAGCCATCGTAATAGGTATCTTGATTCATATTTCATCGACGATCATTTTTGAAAGCAGCGAAAATCATAAGTTTAATATTGCGAAAGTTTCGGTGATATTGGTTGGGATTGTGATTGCGGGGTTGTTGTGAGTTCGGGAAAGTCGGGAAAGTCGGGAAAGTCGGACTTAAGAGTCAAGATTGTTTTTAACTGATTAATTAATTGGTTAGGCTGAAAATAGTAGTGGGGAATGTGACTACTGTAAATTTAACAAAGGCGGTAGTTTTTCTGTATGCGGGTGAATTCAGGAACCGCTATATTGCGACGGGGAGGGGCCGGTGTTGTCCCTACGAAATTCCAAAAAAATCAGGGTACATTTTTTCTGTATTTAATGTTAAATTTTATGTTTTCTGAGTCGGGAGCCGGAAAATATATAACAGTCAGGAAAGACAGAAAAGTTCGTAAACTCCGAAAGGGCGCGAGAGTCAGGAAAGACGGAAAATATAAGAAAGATAATGGGCAGGAAATTTTGGAAATAGCTTAAATATCTGGCGAGTTGCAACTATTGGCAAAGACTGGGAGTCGTCTGAGGAAGTCTAAAGAATGAGTTTTCAGAAAATTGGCCAGTCTGAAATGACCGAAAACAGTTAGACTTAAATTTAAAAGGTGCTGCTATCTGAAAATCTGCCAATCCAAATTCCTGGAAGTCGGGCTTACTCCTGAATTAAATTAAAATATCAAACCAACAGTTATATGTCTTTTCATAAAACCACCGAAGAATCCTCGCGATATGAGTCGCTTGAAAATATGTCGGTTCCCCAATTACTCCAAAACATAAACGCCGAGGACAAAACGGTTCCATTGGCTGTTGAAAAAGCGCT
Organism: Flavobacterium silvaticum; assembly: GCF_012911565.1. GTDB lineage: Bacteria > Bacteroidota > Bacteroidia > Flavobacteriales > Flavobacteriaceae > Flavobacterium > Flavobacterium silvaticum. Next base: position 94,951 of record NZ_JAAMPU010000096.1, read on the forward strand.
GCCGCAGATTGAAAAACTTGTGACACAAGTGGTTGAAAAACTCCGAAATGGAGGACGGTTGTTCTATATCGGGGCCGGGACTTCGGGGCGTTTGGGAATCGTCGATGCCTCTGAATGCCCGCCTACATTCGGTGTTCCTTTCGATCTGGTCAACGGAATCATTGCCGGAGGTGATAAAGCGATCCGTCGCGCTGTTGAAAATGCCGAAGACGACAGGGAACAGGCCTGGATCGACCTTCAGGACAAGGATATCTCTGAGGGCGATGTTGTAATCGGTATAGCCGCATCAGGAACCACGCCTTATGTCATCGCTGGGTTGGAAGCCTGTAACGCAAAAGGAATTACAACCGGCGGCATCACGTGTAATGCAGGAAGTCCGTTGGCATTGACTGCAAAATTTCCAATCGAGGTTGTCGTAGGGCCCGAATTCGTAACCGGAAGTTCACGTATGAAAGCCGGTACAGCCCAGAAATTGGTTCTCAATATGATATCGACGGCAACTCTGATACAACTCGGTCGCGTTAAGGGAAATAAGATGGTCGATATGCAACTGACAAATGACAAACTGGTAGATCGGGGAGTAAGGATGATTATGGAACAAATTCCGGTGAATTATGAAGAAGCATCGGAAATGCTCGAAAAATTCGGTAGTGTCCGCAAGGCCGTAGATTCGTTCAACGCGAACAAATTTGAATTATGAGGCCATTTTTGAAGATTTTATTTTTGGTGTTGTTCGTAAAATCGGCTTTTGCTCAATCGGGTTGCAATCTGACGACATCATCAAACGGAAAAATCCCTGCCGTAACGCTTGAAGACATACAATGCATCGCGCGTGAATCGGGAAAAAAGAATACCATTTTCTATACGTTTGGGATATGGTGTGAACCTTGTATCCTTCATTTGCCTAATGCCGTAGGACTCTCGCGCAAGTACGATACGGAGTTTTATGTATTGCTTGTCGATCCTGAAATGAGCGAAAGAACCATAAAGGCTGTAGAAGAACTGCGAAAAGCATCTCCCGAAATAAAAATCGCCGTTCTTAAAGATTCGGTTTACGGAAGCAAACTCAAAAAACGAAACAGGAAATTTGTTGAAGATGTAACGCCCAAGAATCTTGAAGCCATAGACGATTATTCCAAATACATCGTGCTTGACAATACCGGAAAAGTGTTGCTGGTCACGAACTGGAAAGACAATCGCGACAACGACTGGCACGACGATTCCAAAATGACCGAAAAACTTATTGTTCCGCTAATAAAATAAATCATGGCAGACGAAAAACACGGAATGAACCGCGGAGGAAAGTTTTTGGCTTTTGCCTTGCCGTTGTATTTTATCGGGCCGTCCGTGATTTACAATGCTTTCCAAAACCAACAGACAGCTTGGCATTACCTTGTTCTCGTTATTGGGATTTTGTTTTGTGCGGGAGCGATTTACTTTACGTTTAGAGGTTTGAATCTGGTGGTTAAGGCTCAGTTTGACAGTGATGAAAAACGGACAAGGAGCGGGGAACGGTAATATTTTGTTCCGTGTTTAAATTTTCTTTTCCATTTTATAATTAACGAGCACGACATTCTCTCTTACATTATATTGTTCCTTTAGAGCGATAAAATCATGTTTTTCAAAAAAAGGTTTGGCAGTGATGCTTATATCGGAACTCAACAAATGTGAGCCATTTTCTTTGGCTTGCTGTTCAATTTTAAGTAACAGTTGTTTTGCAATTCCTTTTCCCTGAAAATCTTTATGGATATAGAAAAAGTCAATGTAGTTTGACTCTTTTAAGCTAGCGAAGCCTACAATCTGATTGTTTATTTCGGCCAGCAAGACAAATTGGGTAGCCATCATTTCCTGCCAACGCTCCGTCTTTTGTGACGAGGAAGACCAGACTTCAAGTTCCTCTTTGCTGTAATCATTGCTGCAAACCGAGCGAATCGTATCAACATACAATTGCTTCATTTCATCCAGGTCATTCTGGTTTGCTATCCTGAAATTCATTTTGAGTTTATTATTTATACAGAAGCTTTTTTGTAGTAGAGTAATATGGCTCCCGATTTGAATTTTTTCGTACCTACAAGTTCAAACTCCTTCCTGACTTCTACATTTTCAAATAACTGCCTGCCTTTTGCTGCAATCACGGGATGCATGCACAATTGATATTCGTCGATCAGGTTGAGTAACATGAGTTGGATGATAAGGCTCCGGCTGCCGATAAGAATGTTTCCATCTGGCAGGCGTTTAAGGTCTGACAGTGTTTCTTCGACAGATTTGTCAGATAATTCAGCGCTGTCCCAATCGATGCTTCTCAGTGTATTCGAAAAAACGATTTTCCGGATCTTACCTATTGCCGTTGCAAAATCATCCATCGCTTTTTCACCCGAAGGTGTTTTTACAAAAGGGCGCCAGTATTCCATCAACTGATAGGTCGTCTTCCCATATAAGATTACATCTGCCTGTTGTATCAGATTGGTATAATGGTCATGTACTTCCGCATCCGGATTTACAGCGATATGATCGAAGACACCATCAATAGTCATATTGATTCCGGCGATTACTTTCCTCATGATTTTATTGTTGGCTATATTACATTGGATGGAAATCCTGAGATGCCATAGCAATCAATCGTATTTCCGGATCCATTTTTCGATTTCATCAAGATTCTTCGCCTCGCTTTCCGGTTTGTCCATTCCCGCACTGTGTCCGGCACCTTCAATGGTAATCAGTTTATTTTCGACGTGATGCTTTTCCAAAACCTCTTTCATGAACATGGCATTGCTGTACAAAACCAACTCGTCTTTGGTTCCATGGATCAATAGTGTCGGAACTTTTTTTACGATGGAATAGGGGCTGATGTCGGTAAATTTCGTATCGGGTTTTCCATTCGCGTAGCGGCTTCCGGCAAGCATTTCAATAGTTTTCGATAAGCCAAGTTTTGCAATGAAATCGCGGCTTTCCTCCGTATTGAAACGTACAGGCCCACAAATGGAAGTTACTGATTTGGTTTCCGACGGATGAAGATACGCCTGCATCAAAGCCAAATGGGCACCGGCACTTATCCCGATGATGTGATAGGCGGAATTCCGGAAATTATATTCAGGTGACAATGATTTGACTTTTGCAATCGCATCGGATACATCTTTCTCCAAACCCTTATGATCCAGCGTCGGGCTTACGTAACGGTATTCGATATTGGCCACCACAATGCCACGGTCACGCAATTTCTTTGCGTGTGAATCGGTGTAATATCTGTCGCCCAAAGACCAGGCACCGCCGTGGATAAAAATGGCCACAGGAGTTTTGTCTGATACATTTGCAGGTAAGAATAAATCGAGTATTTGCTGAGGTTCATTACCATAGGCGATTTTCAATACATCTTTTTGTGAAAAACCGGTCAAAGGTAAAATCAAAAAAAGCAAGATCAGATTCCGAATCGACTTCATGATTTCTTATTAATCGTTACTTATTGATTATTTCAGGATTGATATCCACGCATCGGCGAATTGTTTTCCCAAATCCAGATATCCTTCGCTGTCGTAATGGAACATATCGGAATATTTATACCTGGACGTACTCCTGACAATAGCTGCATGCCCATCCATTCGGACGTATTTTTCCTCGGCATATTGGACGAGCTCTCCGTATTTCCAGACCTTACCTTCCGGATTGCTCATCGAATCTGAAATTTTCCCGATTACCACCGGCAAATCATCTGTGCGTAAAGCGGCGCGCATCAAATCCATGAGCCGTTTCAGGTGCTCGTAATATTTGGTCGCGATTTCTTCAGTAAAAGCCGAATCGCCTTCCCCTTGCATCCACAGGATTCCGGCCGGAACAAGTTCATCCGGTTTGCCGTCACCATTTACATCTTTTGAAGCGAATGCATGGTTCAGTGTCGCAAGGAAGAAATCATATTGATTCGGTTTTGCCCTATAATCCGGATCCCAGCAACCGAAATCACCTTTGGCCAGGCTGTCTATGGACGATCCGTTCCTTGCGTATTTAATGATGGCAATCTTATCGTTCGGATACTTTTCCTTCAATCGTTTTGCAAAGGCCAGTTCCAGCCCAAAACGGTCCGAAGGTGTATTGGTATTTCCATCTGACGTAAAACCTGTTCCATGACCGGGGCGCAATGCTTCCCATTTTCCCTTGGCCGCATCGGCAAATCCGTCGCCTCCGCGGTTTCCGTCAAAAATATAGACGTCTTTCATGTTGACTTTTAAATCTGAAGGCAAATCTTTATTGTAACCGAATCCTTCCATATTCGATTGGCCTCCGAGGAGAAATACACGGAATGTGTCGCCTTTTTGTGCATTGGTCGTAAGGTAAAATGAAAGCAGTGCAATTATGGAAAGGTGTTTTAGAAGTATCCGGCAGTTAATCATTTAAATACGGTTATAATCGGTTAATAATTTTTAGAGGAACGATAGCTTTCTAATCGATTTGGATTCCTATTTCCTCAAAGTTAAACTTTAACAATTGATACAGAAAAAATGTACTCCACATATTTTCGAATTTTGTAGGGTCAGCATTGGCCCCTCCCCAATGCAATATACATCTCCGCAACATTACTCGTTTACACAAAAACTGCCTATAATGTTAAAAAATCAGGTGCATCAAAATAATCTGATTCTGTAATTTGGTTCATAGGATAAGATGGTTCAGATTTAAAGTCAAACGTACAGGAAAAATCCTTCGTTGTTAGCCAAAATACCTGCGGGACGACACTTGTGAATTTATCACCGATATTTTTATTCGCCATGGGCAAAATAAAAAAAAACTACAGATTTTACTCCCAAAGGCTAAGCAAACTCGTTTCCGACTTTTAGATTATTAGCGTAGCTAACCTGAATATTTTAAAGCCATTACTGCAATAACTTCAAAGTAGTATTCAAGAGCATCAATAAAATTGCGAGTTCAACTTTTTGGCTAAGTACTGAATAGATTCGGCTACGTAGGATTATCCACATATCCCCAATTTTGTCCCATAAAAAACAACATCATGAAAATTGTATTGACCGGCTCTCTGGGCCATATTTCAAAACCGTTGACATCTATTCTCGTTTCACATGGGCACGATGTCACCGTTGTCAGCAGTAGTCTTGACAGAGCAACCGAAATCGAATCACTAGGAGCAACAGCTGCAATAGGATCATTAGAAGACAAAGAGTTTCTGGCTGAAACTTTTTCAGGAGCCGATTCCATCTACACCATGGTTCCGCCAAACGACTACACCAACCCCAATCTTGATTTGCTCGCGTATTACAAACGATTAGGGACAAACTATGCCTATGCGATTGCAAAATCGGGTGTCAAAAAAGTCGTCAACCTGAGTACGATTGGCGCACACCTCGAAAAAGGATCGGGTATTTTGCTGGGAGCGCATCATTTGGCGGGAATACTTGATGCGTTGCCATCCGATGTAATCATTACGCATCTGCGGCCGACATCATTTTATTATAATCTGTATGCGTATTTGGGTTCGATCCGACACGCCGGAATGATTGCCGTTAACCACGGTGCCGATCGCGTCATGAGTTGGGTTTCACCTGCGGATATTGCCGTTGCCGCGGCAGAAGAGCTTGAAAGTAAATCGGCCGAAAGAAAAATCAGGTATGTGGCCAGTGATGAACGCAGCGGGCACGACATTGCCAAAATCCTTGGCGAAGCGATTGGAAAACCAGAGTTGAAATGGGTATTGATTTCCAATGCGGAAATGGAGAAGAGCCTCATAGAAAAAGCTGGAATCCAACCTGCGATCGCGGCCGGACTGACAGAAATGTGGGCGAGTTACCAAAGCGGTTTGCTGTCTTCTGATTACGATGTCAACAAGCCGGAAGTTTTCGGCAGCGTGAAGTTTGAGGATTTTGCAAAGGAATTCGCATCGGTGTACCATCTGTCGAACTAAAATAGCTACCTTTCCTCATGCCTTCGTCAGCTCCAAAAGTACTCAGGACCATTACGGAATTCTGTCAGTTCCGAAATCTCGATAAACCACAACATCCGTTGGTGAGTGTCATTGATTTTGAAAAGATCAGTCACCTCAGGCCGGACGAACCCACGAGCATCGTCAATAATTTCTATTCGATCGCACTCAAAAGGAATTGCAATATCAAGATGAAATACGGCCAGCGCGAGTATGATTTTGACGAAGGCGTGATGTTCTTTATGGCGCCTGGTCAAGTGTATGCGCTCGAAGGTTCAGGCGCGATGACGCATATTGGATACAATTTGGTTTTCCATCCGGATTTTTTGTGGAATACGCCGCTCGGCAAAAAAATCAAGCAGTATGAATTTTTCCGGTATTCGGTTCACGAAGCGTTGTTTTTGTCCGATAAGGAAGAGCAGACGATTGTCGATATCATCCAAAAAATCGAAAGCGAATATTCGGGAAACATGGATCATTTCAGCCAGGATGTCATCATCGCCCAACTCGAATTATTGCTGACGTATGCTGAACGGTTTTACCACCGCCAGTTCCTGACCCGAAAAATGGAAAGCCACAAGACACTCGATAAGCTGGAAAAGGTTCTTGACGATTGGTTCGATTCCGGTGCGACTGACAAAAAAGGTTTGCCTACAGTCCAGTATGTCGCATCCAGGCTCAATGTTTCCCCGAATTACCTGAGTGGCATGCTCAAAGTCACCACAGGCCAAAGCACGCAGCAGCACATACACGACCGGCTCATCGAAAAAGCAAAGGAGAAATTAGCGGGTTCCGATTTATCGATAAGTGAAATCGCGTACGATTTGGGTTTCGAGCATCCGCAGTCGTTCAGCAAATTATTTAAGGTCAAGACGAATGTTTCGCCTTTGGAATTCAGGCAGTCGTTTAATTGAGTTAACAATTAACGATTAACAATTGCTTTCGGTTGACAGAAACATTCATTTTTTCTGGAGGCTGAGAGCAATTCTTTTTATATCATAGAGACTCACGCGAAATTTATAAATACATTAGCTATTGAAATAAATGGCAGTTCATCATTCCTTGAGGTAATTGTTAATTGTTAATCGTTAATTATTAATTACCATGGAAAAGACCAACACCAATTTCCTCGAAAGCGCCAAAAACCTGTTCCGGTATTACAAGCTGCTCGCCGATAAGGCCATGAAGCAACTGGAACCGGCGCAATTGTTTTTTTCAGAAGGCGAAGATTGCAACAGCATTGCCGTAATCGTCCAGCACATGAGCGGCAATATGCTGTCGCGCTGGACCGATTTTCTTACGACCGATGGTGAAAAACCGTGGCGTGACCGCGATTCCGAATTCGAGGAGAAGCTAAAAACACCGGAAGATCTTTTCGTTGCCTGGGAAAAAGGCTGGGATTGTCTTTTCGCGGCTTTGGATTCCGTTACCGATGAACAATTAGGAACAATGGTTTACATCCGTAATGAAGGCCACAGTATTCTGGAAGCCGTCAACCGTCAGCTTGCCCATTATTCCTATCATGCAGGCCAGATTGTGTTTTACGCCAAGCTTCTTAAACGTGGAAGCTGGGATAGCCTTTCTATTCCGAGAGCAGGCTCGAAAGTATATAATGACGATAAATTCTCGAAGGAACAATCTATACAAAATTTTACGAAAGAAGAAAGTAACCGGCTGGAAAATAAATAATCAGGATTCTTTTCTGATTTTAAAAAGTCTTCCGTACGTCAAACACCTCCAGATCCATTCCATCGGCCCGAAGCTGAAATAAGTCAGCCATAGCCGGCTATAGCAAATCTGGACAAGATACACGCCAACGGCAATCGATTCCACGTACACTAATCCGGTTTTTCCGCCAAAACCCAATCCGATTCCATAAAAAATGGAAATGGCGAAGACGGTTTGCATGAGGTAATTCGTTAACGCCATTCGTCCGGGCCATGAGAAGATGTTGAGGATTTTGTTTTCAGGATTACGGACAAAGATGAGAGCTATGGTTGCTGTATACGCAAGGCTCATCGGAACCACACTCAGGGCATAGCAAACCGTATGGAACAACAGATTATAGTTGTCACGTGTCAGCTCAAAGAATGCCATTCCGATTGAAAATGGAAACCCGATCAGGAATCCGTATTTACGAACTCTTTTGAACAGTGGTACGAAATGCTGCGGATGGCTGTGCATATTATTGCGGCCGGCGTATAATCCGAGCAGGAAAATCCCGAATACTTTAAAGGCCCTGTTGCTATCGATAAGACCCTGCCAACGCGCAAAGAATCCAACCTGATTGTTTTTAAGTATGCTGGCGTAATCGTTGTGTTTCACCAGATAATCGGCCATATCGCTTTCCTGGAAATGATACTTCTGCGCCGTTTCTATCAATAATTGCATCACCGGATCTGACAGCCTGACTTTTGAGATTTCTTCGGCAAAATCTATCACTATTGGCATCAGTATCAATACGAAGGCTAGTCTTAATAGTGTTTTATCTGATATATTCCGGAAAAATGGCAGCAGCATGGCGAGTAATCCGTAAAGCATTAAAATATCGCCGCTCCACAGCAAAAGTAAATGTGCTATTCCAATGAGTGTAAGGATGAATGCCCGACGGTAGAATCTTCCCATTCCCGTTGAGGTTTCACTTTTCCATTTCGAAAGCATGATGGAAAACCCGATTCCAAACAACAACGAGAACAAACTGTAGAATTTTCCGTCGACGAATATGAAGTGGAAATAATCAAGCGCATGATCAATCGGCGCAGTCGGTAGCGAATCAATCGTTTCATGGGTCTGGAAAACATAAAGTGAAAAGGCCGGATAATTGGCCCAGCAAATGCCGCCCAAGGCAATGCCGCGAAGTATGTCCGGCAACGCATGACGGATAGAAATGGCTGGTCCGGAGTTTAGTTGACTCATTCTTAATTGTTTATTGGTTTGGTTGACAGACGGAATGTACAAAATAAACCGAATTGTCGTGGTTGCACTTTTTTATTTTATAAACCTGTCGATTGTCTTTGTATTCCCGGTTTTCCCGATGTATTTTTGCCTCATGCGAAGTATAGTCTTACTTGTTGTTTCTTTCCTCATGGTTTCCTGCCTTGAACAGCCGGAACGCGACTGTAAATCTTTCCATGATGGTTGGTTCCGGTTTGAGATGAAGGTAGATGGCGTCAAACAAACAACAGTTTTTGAAAGACGCGGAAACATCGAAATCGATCATTACAATGGAAAATCAGATACGGCCACGATACGCTGGGTCAGCGACTGCGAATATGTCATCACCAAACTGCACCCAAAGAACCGCGCGGAATCAAAGGCAATCGCCATGAAAATCTTGACCACAACCAAAAATTCATATACCTTTGAATTTGGCGAGGTCGGAAATCCGCAAACTGTCAAAGGAACCGTCACCCGTTTACCACAAAAACCTTTTTAATGGAAGTTTTCCTCAATGCGAACGCCTGGATCGCGTTATTGACCCTTACTTTTCTGGAGATCGTTCTCGGTATCGACAACATCATCTTCATCTCTATAACCACGGGCAAATTGCCAAAGGAAAATCGCAAAAGAGCCACTAAAATCGGGATGTTCCTGGCTATGTTCATGCGTATCGCCATGTTGTTGGGCATAACGGTCCTCATCAAGATGAAAGATGCCTGGGTCACGATAGAATGGGGCTGGGTCGAGATGCATATTTCCGGACAGAGCCTGATTCTGTTCCTTGGCGGACTTTTCCTTTTGTACAAGAGTACGACCGAAATCCGCGAGAAAGTAGAAGATCACGGCGAAGAGGAACGCGAACTTAAAAAAGGTGCCTCGAGTTCATTCGCGAGCGTCATTTTCCAGATCATACTTATCGATATCGTCTTTTCATTCGACAGTATCCTTACGGCTGTAGGAATGACAAACGGCGTACAAGGCGCCATTTACATCATGATTACGGCTGTAGTCATATCGGTTTTCATCATGATGCAGTTTGCCGTACAGGTTGGGAATTTCGTCAACAAACACCCATCGATACAGATATTAGCGTTGTCGTTTTTGGTACTGATCGGATTTATGCTGATTACCGAATCGGCTCACCTGGCACACGCTTCCTTCTTTGGAAATACCGTAGATGCGGTGCCTAAAGGCTATCTGTATTTTGCCATTGCGTTCTCATTGCTGGTTGAAGTCCTGAACATGAAGATGAAGAAGAACAAACGCAAGCACAATGACGACGACAAACAGGCCGATGGTAAAGACGACACCAAAAAAACGCTGGAATAGATGTGGCGAGCCTGGTCGGTCGTGTTCACCCTTTTCCTGATTACCAGGCCGTTGTTCCCGTTGGTGGATTATGCTGTCAACTACAATTATATCTCGACCGTACTTTGCGAGAACAAAGCCAAACCGGAACTCAAATGTAACGGAAAGTGCCATTTGATGAAGGAGCTTGCCAATGCTGCAGATGCTGAAAAATCTTCGTCTGAACCAGCCAAAAAAATCCCATCGCTGACAGAATTGTTCTGTGATATTTCGACAGTTTCCATCGGCTATCACCCTTTATTTACTGAATCGGCACCACATCGGTTTGCCTATTCCAATTCGTATCTTTTTTCAGCTTCAGATACCGTTTTCCATCCGCCCGCCGTATAGTGAATCTTTGAGGTAAGCCGAAAGGCATTTCTTTATTTCCGGTCAATCCGGACAAATTCACTATATATCTAAATCATGAAAAACTTTTTATACAGGCTTGTCGTAGTGGCAGGTTTCTTTGCCGCGGCTTCGTGTTCGTCAGACAACGATTCGGTTCCGGCCATATCGGGCAACGGCTCGCTCATACTTGAATTCGACAATGTCTACGGAGCCGATGACCTCGCACTAGGTCAAATCCAGTCGGCGAATTCCGAAGGCGAATCGCTGAACATTTCCCAACTTAAATATATCGTCAGCAATATTGTGCTGACAAAATCCGATGGGACAACCTACGTGTACCCAAAATCCGACAGTTATTTTATCGTGGATGAAACAGATGAAGAAACGTCTGAATTACTGCTTACGGATGTTCCGGCCGGTGATTACGTTTCGGTTTCGTTCGGAATCGGTATAGATGAGCAGCAATATGCGCTCGGGCTTGACGTGTTGCCGGAATTCGCACTGCTTGCCCAAAACGAAGGTTTACTCGGCGATTGGGCCGACGGTTTTACGCAATTTTATATGTCTGGGAATTTCAGTTCCGCTACCATTGCACAAACACCTTTTGATGTGAGCGTGGGAAGCAACCAGTCCGAATTCAATTATGTTTCCGTCAACCTCACCTTGCCGCAACAGGCGCTTGTACGCACCACGATTACGCCGGAGGTACATATTTTTGCCGATGCTTCCAAAGTGCTCGACGGCATCAATGCGTTGCCGCTTGAAAGTCATGTTTCGGGTGATTCGGCCAATGTATCTGATGAAACGTCCATCCTGCAGATTTCGACCAATATCGAAAGCATGTTCCAGGTAAACCACGTGCACAATGATTAGGTTTTTAGGGCTGATACTGTTATGTATCGGCCCAAACCTTTTTGGCATGGAAACGGACAGCATTACAAAACCAGGCCGTTTCCATTTCCAGTCGATGGCATTGGGTAAGTGTGATGCGTGCGGCTGCTCGGCAAGTGGCGGCAGCATGGGGTTCGGGTCTTTTTTGACGAGCCGTTTCGTCGGGGTCAGATACATCTATCAGCAATATTCGAGTTCAGACGGATTGTATGCCAATTCGCCCTGGTACAAGGAATCTTATAATTCCATACAGGTGTGGGGACGGATTCCGGTTTTTAAAAATGCCCAGATTTCGGTTCTGGCTCCGTATCATTTCAACAGCCGCGATACCGAAACCGGAAGCCATTCAATACAGGGAATCGGAGACATCACTGTTTTGGGATTGTACAAAGTGGTACAGACCAAGACCGACACCACGTTCTTTGCACATACCGTACAACTTGGCGCAGGTGTCAAAGCACCGACCGGAACCTATGACGCGCTCAACAACGGCAGTATAAATCCGGGGTTTCAGCTTGGTACGGGAAGTTGGGATTATCTGTTCCTGATCGAGCATACCGTCAAACGAAAGAAATTCGGTTTGGGATCTATGGTCAATTACGTGGTCAAGACGGTCAACGATAAAGGCTATCGGTTCGGGAACCAGTTCAATTATGCCTCGACCTTATTCTGGCTGCATGAACAAAACGACTTTTCATTTTCACCTCAATTGGGTTTGGCCGGAGAAGTGTCGGCTTCGAATTACCAATATGGGCAGGAAGTTGAAAAAACCAAGGGAAACATTCTTTTTGGCCGCATAGGTTTTGAAACGGCGTTGAAGAAATTTTCACTCGGAATGAATGCGTTGTTGCCGTTGAGCCAGGATCTGACGGGTGGGAGAGTGGATGCGAAGTTCAGGTTGGGGGTTAATTTGAATTATAGCTTGTAGGATTAATTAACAATTAATAATTCCAATCAGGCTCAGGCTTTATGTGAAGGAATTTTCAAAGTGTTACGCGATTTGCTGTTACTTAAAATCGCGTAACACTTTTTTGCGTAACAAGTCGGTAGAAAGCGTCTATGGATTTTTTGTTTTGGGAGATATGGCTTTGGATTGGGAGCAACATGAAATCGTGCCGTCATGTCAGTGGCGGATAAGAGTTATAAAAAGAGAATTGTTGCTACTACTAGTATGAGTCCAGGTTAGCGGTCAGCATCATACATATTTTCTATTACTCTTTCCAGCCTGTCGAAGTTTTCTTCGTTTTTGGGTTCTGCAAATCTTCTGATTTTTTCACATTCTTCGAAAGTTTTGAAAATCATACGGAAGGATACTTTCGTTTTGGTTTCGTCCAGTTCTTCAAATTCGATTTTCATATCGAATAAAGGCTGTGAAATTCTTTTCCAGCTTACCCGCTTATTTGGTATGACCTCTTTGAATACAGCTGCATTTTCATAATTTCCCTTTTCGGGCCCATGCATGGTAAGTTTCCAATTGCCTCCTGGTTTTAGATCAAACTCATGAATGGTATTGGTGAAACCTTCCGGACCCCACCAATTTTTCAAATGATCTGGATTTTCAAAGGCTTTGTAAACCATTTCCACGGGAGCATTTAAAATTCTCGAGCTAAAAATTTCACGATCATTCATTGAAATTATATTGAATTCGATTGATTGCCTGACGGTTAACGTTCTTCGTTTATTCGATTTTGATTACAGTACTTCCACCAATAAAGTCATGAATTGCCCTGTTCTTTTTAGTGAAAAAGATGGTTATGAAAGATATCCAGTAGAAAAGGATTTTGAACAAATATCTGAAAAAGGAACGAATGATGTTTATCCTCTTTTCCGGATTTGAATGCTTGCGGACTCTTATCCCAATGAAATAATTGCCAACCGTTGTTCCCAATGAATTGCAGGCCGGATCGTAAAAAACGAACAATCCTAAAAATATCCACTTTCTCGACCACACAGGCAAATCCTCTGAATTTGGAAAAAGAAGTGCAGTTAAATACATTACATATATGATGAATAGCGTATCAACTGTTCTTGCCTGAATTCTTTCTAAAATTGATGCGGATCTATAGAGCAAGGTTAAAGAATTTCATACAATTTGATAGGACTTGTAACGTTTCGCCCACCGCGAGCCAATCCTGACCGTTACTCATTTATTCAAGCGTCAGCGTAATCTGGCCTTCATCATCGATTTCCGTATCCGGACCGTCACCAATTTCCACTTCGGGTGCTTCCGGAATTTCTTCGACCGGAGGCTCATATGGCAACGGTTCCAGGAGATTCACCTGCTTGAGCTTATCGGTGGTCAGTTGATTGCCGAGCGCCTTGAAACCTTTTACGGCAATGAACGATTCGATGTCAATCGTCTGATTTTCTTTCTGTACGCCTTTGACTTTGGTAAATACGATTTCAGCAACGGGACGCCAATCGGTGGAAACGATTTCCAATTGGGAATTCGCGTGTTCCGAGATAAAGATGTCTTCCTTGTTTTCGTTCTCCACGAGGAACCGCTTTACATAATATCGTTCCTTTTCGCCATCGTAGTAAATAGCTGACACCGGTTTGTTCGGCAGCCACTTTTCAAGCACGATCATATCGGGTTCGAAATGGGTCGATAAATCCGGGATGATGACCTTTAGTTTTCCGGTAGATGAAATGACGAGCAGTTTATCCGTCGGACGGAATTCACCCAAAAGTTCCCCGCGTCCGTCCGTATTGAGTCGCTGGACGGTGTCGTCGAACCAGATTTTTCTCGGAAGCAACGTAGAGATACCTTTCTCCTTGAGCTCGATTTTCTTGATCGGGTATTTGGTGACCGTATTTCCGCGTGAAGCCCGTCCTTTGATGGCCATGTCGGCGAAATCGAGATCGAATTTGAGTTTTTTGACAGATCCGACCTGGCGCAATAAAATCGTGATCACTTCTGCTTCACCGTTAGGGTTCGCCGAGAAGTATAACGTTTGTGAACCGGGCTTTTCCTGAGTGAGGTTGTACGCTTTATCGCGCGTAACACCAGAAACATTGAACCTTTTGATAAAAGACGGCCCTGATTTCCCGTCGCGGTAAACCATATTGTAAATCGTCCGTTTGTCGTTTTTGTCGAAAACGGCTACATGGATGATGTCTTTCCCGATGAACTTTTTCTCATCGACTTTGGTGATCATCATATTTCCGTCGCGAAGGAAAACAATTACGTCATCAATATCCGAACAATCGGCCACATATTCATCTTTCTTGAGGCCGGTTCCAATAAAACCTTCTTCGCGGTTGACATACAATTTGGTATTGCGCAGCACAACTTTCGTCGCTTCGATCGTATCGAAACCGCGCAATTCCGTTTTGCGTTCGCGTCCTTTGCCGTATTTCTCCTTTAGCCTTGTAAAGAAAGCAATCGTAAAATCAATGATATGCTCGAGGTCATGCTTGACCTGGGCTATGTCGCCTTCAAGTGCCTCAAGTTTTTCCTGTGCCTTGTCGATATCGAATTTCGAGATACGCTTGATGCGGATTTCGGTCAGGCGCACGATGTCTTCTTCGGTTACGGCCCGTTTCAAATGTTTGGTAAACGGTTTCAGTCCTTCGTCTATGGCACGGATGACGCCTTCCCAGGTTTCTTCTTCCTCGATCAGGCGATAGATGCGGTTTTCGATGAAGATGCGTTCCAACGACAAAAAGTGCCATTGTTCTTCGAGTTCTTCGAGTTGTATCTCAAGCTCACGCCGAAGCAGTTCAACCGTGCGGTTGGTTGAGATCCGAAGCATTTCTGATACCCCGACGAATCTCGGTTTATGGTCTTCAATGACACAACCCAAAGGCGCGACCGATGTTTCGCAGGCCGTAAACGCAAACAAGGCATCGATGGTCTTGTCCGGGGAAACACCGGGAAACAAATGGATCAGGATTTCGACCGCAGCGGCCGTATTGTCTTCGATTTTCTTGATCTTGATCTTGCCTTTTTCATTGGCCTTCAAAATCGAATCGATGAGTGTCGAGGTGTTCGTCGAAAACGGAATCTGGGTAATGACGAGCGTATTCTTGTCGAGCTGGGAAATCTTCGCCCGCACCCGTACGCGTCCGCCGCGCATACCGTCGTTGTAATTCGAGACATCGGCGATTCCTTCGGTCAGGAAATCCGGGAACAGCGTAAACGGTTTGTTCTTGAGGATTTTTATCGATGCGTCGATAAGTTCGTTGAAGTTATGCGGCAGCACTTTGGTCGATAAACCTACGGCGATTCCTTCGGCTCCTTGTGCCAACAGCAACGGGAATTTGACCGGAAGGTTTACCGGTTCGTTTCTTCGGCCATCGTAAGATGCCTGCCACTCTGTGATTTTTGGAGAGTATAATACGTCGTGCGCGAATTTGGTCAGTCGCGCCTCGATGTAACGTGAAGCCGCAGCTCCGTCGCCCGTTAAAATATTTCCCCAGTTTCCCTGGGTGTCTATGAGTAAATCTTTCTGACCAATCTGCACCATCGCATCACCAATCGACGCATCACCGTGTGGATGGTATTGCATGGTATGTCCGACCACGTTCGCTACCTTGTTGTAGCGGCCGTCGTCGAGTTCCCGCATCGAGTGCATGATACGTCTCTGAACCGGTTTGAATCCGTCTTCTATGGCCGGAACCGCGCGCTCCAGGATTACATAGGAAGCGTAATCGAGGAACCAGTCTTTGTACATCCCGGTGACTTTCGTGATCGTGTCTTCGGGGTTTACTTCCTGGTTTTCGAAAAAACTGGCGCTTTCAGATGATGAGGCGTTGCTGGAAAGTTCTTCCTGGCCGGAATCTTCTGGCAGTTCTGGAGTTATGTTTTCTTCGTCTTCAGTCATTTGGTCGGTTGTTAACGGTTAACAGATAACAGTTAACGGTTTATTCAGGTAAAATTGAAACAATCGTTTTTATTGAAATTGTGGTGCAGCCCGGATGCAAGTGAAAAGCCCACAGCTTTTTGGCTTTGGTTTTTTTGTGTATGGACGGCGACCAACGGAAGCCGGCCAGAGACTTTAAAAACCTGACAAAAAGCGAGGACTTGCAACGATCAGCCGGAAGTGTCTGCCATAATTCAAAAAGCAAAATTTATTCTCTTTACACACTATAATTTTCACGCTCCAACAATTCCCCCTTTGGGGGTTAGGGGGCTACCACATCCAACTCCACCTTCAAATTCCGTATGATAAAATCCTGTCTGTCGGGCGTATTCTTGCCCATATAAAACTCAAGTAAACTCTCGATGGTCGTAGCCTTGTCAAGCATGACCGGATCCAGGCGAATGTCCTGGCCAATGAAATGCACGAATTCGTCAGGAGAGATTTCACCCAATCCTTTGAATCGCGTGATTTCAGGTTTCGGCTTTAGTTTTTCTATGGCGTTGACGCGTTCTTCCTCGCTGTAACAATAAATGGTTTCTTTCCTGTTTCGGACGCGGAACAACGGTGTTTGCAAAATGTACAGGTGATTTTCCTTGATGATTTCCGGGAAAAACTGCAGGAAAAAAGTAATCAGCAACAGGCGTATGTGCATACCGTCCACGTCGGCGTCGGTCGCGATCACGATTTTGTTGTACCGCAAATCTTCCATGCTTTCCTCAATATCCAAAGCGGCTTGCAACAGGTTGAATTCCTCGTTTTCATACACGATTTTCTTGGTCATGCCGTACGAATTCAAAGGCTTGCCACGCAAGGAAAAAACGGCTTGTGTATTCACGTTGCGTGATTTCGTGATGGAACCCGAAGCCGAATCACCTTCAGTAATAAACAACGTACTTTCAAGGCTCAGCGGATTCTTGATGTCAGTAAAATGTACGCGGCAATCACGCAGCTTTTTATTGTGGAGACTGGCTTTCTTCGCGCGGTCTTTGGCGAGTTTACGTATGCCGGAAAGTTCCTTTCGCTCGCGTTCGGCCTGTAATATCTTACGCAATAGCAAATCGGCGGTTTCCGGGTTTTTATGCAGGAAGTTGTCGAGTTTGGTCTTGATGAAATCGTTGATGAAGGTTCGCACAGATGGCATATCGGGCCCAATTTCAGTCGAACCTAATTTTGTCTTCGTCTGGGATTCGAAAACCGGCTCTATGACTTTGATCGAAATGGCACCGACGATGGATTTGCGGATGTCGCTCGGTTCAAAACCTTTGTTGTAGAATTCACGCACGGTCTTGACCAAAGCTTCACGGAACGCGTTCAAATGCGTTCCACCCTGAGTCGTATTCTGTCCGTTGACGAAGGAATGATACTCCTCGGAATACTGACTCTTGGAGTGCGTCATGGCAATCTCGATGTCGTCGCCTTTGAGGTGGATCACAGGATATTGCATGTCATCTTCCTTGATGTCTTCTTCAAGCAAATCCTTAAGGCCGTTTTCCGACGAAAATTTTTCCCCGTTGAAATAAATCGACAAACCTGTGTTCAGGTAGCAGTAATTCTTGAGCATCCGGACCACGTACTCGTTCCGGAATTTATAGTTCTTGAAGATGGTATCGTCCGGGACAAAGACTACTTTGGTGCCTTTGCGTTTTGTCGATTCGGTGATTTCTTCTTCTGATGTCAGGTTTCCGGCAGAGAATTCGGCGGCTTTCTGTTTGTCGTCCCGAACGGATTCGACGCGGAAATAATTTGACAGCGCGTTGACGGCTTTTGTTCCGACTCCATTCAACCCGACGGATTTCTTGAACGCGAGCGAGTCGTATTTTCCACCTGTGTTCATCTTCGAAACCACATCTACGACTTTTCCCAATGGAATGCCGCGGCCGTAATCGCGAACCGAAACTGTTTTGTCCTTGATACCGACCTCGATGGTCTTTCCCGCACCCATGACGAATTCATCGATACAGTTGTCGATGACTTCCTTGAGCAGGATGTAAATCCCGTCATCAGGGCTCGAACCATCGCCGAGTTTCCCAATGTACATACCAGGCCGCATCCGGATGTGTTCTTTCCAGTCGAGCGATCGTATATTGTCTTCGGTATAGTTCGTTTGGTTTTCCATAAAAGCGGTAGAGCCGCTAATTTAGCCGATTTTGAGAGGTTTTTTGGGGTTGGTTTGGGGAAGTTATTAAGAATGATATTGACAGGTTTCTTTGGAGATTTTGACTGGAAGCTTTCGGGTACGGAAATTTCAATCAGTCGAAAATATTCAGTTCTTCATCGTAAATCGGGCTTTGGATGTCGAGGAAATTCAGGACGCTGTGGAATACGTGATGCTGGGATACGGTTTTGTTTGGTTTGAGTTGCCTTGAACCATCGGTCCAGACAATGAACGGAATGTCGTATTGTTCCTTTGGAGCAATGCTCAAAGGCAGTCCGTGCATATAGAGATTGTTTTCACCCAGTGACTCACCGTGATCGGAAACGAAGATCAGGGCACTGTGATACTCTTTTAAATCGGTAAGGTCTTCAATGATTTTATGTAGCAGGTAATCGGTGTAGATGATAGTGTTGTCATAGGCGTTGATCAAAGCTTCCTGTGTACAATTCGCCAGTTCGACACTAGTGCAAACAGGTTTGAAGGTTTCACATTGGGGCGGATATTTTTTGTTGTAGGTTGGTCCGTGGCTCGTGCTCGTATGCAGGACGATGAGTATTTTATTCTTTTTGCTGGAAAGGATTTGTTCTTTGAGTCCTGTCAGCAGCAATTCGTCATAATTACATGGCTTACCTTTACATTTTTGGCTTAAAACCGCCCGATCCTGGTAGTTTTTTATATGTATGGGCGGTTCTCCCCAGTTTGTGGTCCGCCAGATTACATCGACATTATTTCGGTATAAATAATTGGGCAGGATTTCATGGAACTCACCCGTATCGGCATGTTCCAGAATGCATTTTACCCCAGCCGTAGTGTAGGTAGCGCAGGAAGTAGCTTCAAAATGGAAAACATTGGTCGTTTTGGAAAGCAGCGGATTGGTGTTTTTTGAATATCCGTACAACGAAAAATTCTGGCTTCTCGCAGATTCGCCAATGACAAGGATCACGACCGATTTGCTACTGTCTTTAATCGTTGCATCGGGCAATAAAATTTCCTTTTGATTCTTTTGGTTCCGATGGGTGTAAAAAAGTGACGTATTCACCGCATATGACCACGGCATCGCCAATCCGCCCAATCGTTTGGAATTTTTATCGATCCATAACCAATTGCTGGCATTGGCAAATACCAAGACCAGCATAAACAGAAGCATAAGTGAAGATGTGATTAAAAATCGCTTTATCGGAACGCTGAATATCCGGGCTTTCACAATATATAATCCGGGCAAAATTCCAAGCAGGGTTACGTAGACAATTAATTTTATCGAGAAAAAACTGCCCGCTTCTTCATAGTTCGTGTTCAGTACGTTCCCAATCATGCTTTCGTCAATGATGACAGCATACGTGTTGACGAAATAAACCGCGACCGCATTGAGCATGAAAGTCAGCACCAATAAAAATTTGCCCAAATAACGCGACAGGAAAAAAATAAGGTAATACACCCAGGCGTTTGCGACCAACATCAGGACAATCAGGCTGATAATCAATATCATTCCATTCAGGCTCTTGTAATCATGATGGCTGAAAACGAAAGTGTAAAAAGGAATATGGAACAGCAGAAAAGTGAGCAGGCTCATCCAAAGCACAAAATGTGGCAACGGTATGGTATTACGCATTTTGGGCATTTGTACTTTCATGAGGTGAAAATGCAACTCAATCCTGAAATAATTCTGAATTGATATTGATTTGCATCTTTAAAATGTAAAACCAAACCGTATTCCGCCCCATTTACCTGAAGCCTGCGGATAAAACTCCCGCGTTATCATTGTTCTGGAATATTCAAAATACAACGTCCGCGTCTGTAGAATGATCCCGTAATTGTGTTGTCCGACGAACCGTTTTATATGGCCTGATGGAATCGTATACGGGCTTTTATCGTTGAACAAACCGCCTTGTAACGTGGCATCGTAACCTATTACGGAAACCATAGGCTGTGAATAGGCGTAAAGCGAAAATTTTCTTTTGGCCGTTACCGATGTGAATGGTGAATTGATGATTCCGATTACCGAATTTATACCAACGGAAGCATTCGTAAACAACGTTCCGAGCCGAGCTGTTCCCTGTGCATTGATGGCAAAAATATTCCGGAAACGGAACAATTGTTTTTCGTAATCGACCTGATAGTTGATGACCACATCGTTTTTAATCTGGTTCCTCCAGCCAAGCGGGATCGTATTTCCGGTGGCTTCGTGAATGCCCACCTGCATTTCCTTACCGAATGCACCGGGCCCGAGGATTCCGAGATTCAGGGAAGAAGTCAATCGTGATTTGCGTATCGTATCTGTAGCAATCAAAAAGTTTTTGAGCATGATCGCTGCTGCAAACGGACGGTCGCCGTATTGTATTTCGGCAAATTTGTACTTGTCCGGCGTGTATCCGATGTGTTCGAGTGAAACACCGTATCTGAATTCCGAATCTTTCGATTTGAAGAAAATATGGTTGAGTGGATTTTTTCGGAACGCCTTGAGAACAAGCTCAAAGTTATACCCCTGGGTGTAATTCCTGTCGGTCGACGTGAAATAGTCGTTGTCGTAATGGAACCGGGAATAACTTTCGCTTTTGATGTCGCGGAACGAAACGAAATGGTCTATTTTCTGGCAGAAAACAGTACATGGCAATAGCAGCACAAGCAAAAGTCTCATGCCATTACCTACGCTGACAGTGCCATTTGGGTTTTATTTTTCGATTTTATACGTAACGACGCAATCGTGCCCTACATAAACCGTAAGATAACCGCGGGCCTGTTTTTCAATTGGGATTTCAAAAACCGAAGCAGTTCCCTGTTTTACAGCCTCGGCAATTTGTAAAGGCCCGCCGCCAATGGTATAGGCGATTTTGTCGGTATTCAGGTTTTCAAATTTCAGTGGAACGATGTATCCGCTTGGCAAAGTACCAGATTGTGGAAAGGTAACCGTATAGTCGGCATTGATGTAATTTCCGTAGAACAACGGAAGCTTGGCAAATATACTGGCGTTGAGGTCTTTTGGCAGCCAGCTTTCATCGTCAGGATAATGATTGAGAAAGAAGATGTACGGATTGGTGAAAAAATAGCCCGGATTGAATTTGCTTTCGAATTTGCCACTATCGGTATTCACGGCACCTGAAGCCCAGGTAACATCAAGCATTTCCCAATTTCCGTTTATAAGTACCGCATTCCAGATGTGGTCGCTTGAAACAGGCATTTTACCAATATGCGCCGGACTTGTCTTTGACGTGCCGGGAATGGTCGTGGCTTCAAGGCCTGTGAGATAGGCAACAACATCGAATAAGGCGGCGTATCCGCGACAGACACCTTTGCCGGTGCGTAAAGTTTTATTGGCAAGGTCGAGGTTGTATTTGCGAAGTTTGAGTTGCTTATCGCGTTCGTCGGAATACGTAAAAGCGACACGGCCATCGCGCAGGGAGCGCATTTCAGAAAGGTCGTAGCGAACATTGAAAGCAATCCAGGAATAAATGGCCCGGGCTTTATCTGCAGGATCCTTAAAATCGCGATTGATACGGTCGGCGAGCTGCTGTGGCGCGGAAAAGGAATTGGGGTATGCCTTTACCGCGCGATCCACGGCAGCAAAATCGTTGGCGAGTATCGGGTTTATAAAAAACAAAAAGAGTAGGGTAAGGGGCAAAAGTCTCATATCATCGTCATCAAAGGGTTGCCAGTTTCCTAAACGCAAATGCGGACGTTATTAGTATAACGCCCGCAAATTCAGAATCAGGAATAATGAATGAAATTATTCCCTCACGATTTTTCTCACTGTTTTTCCAGCTGAGGAATTTACCGTCAGGAAATACACGCCGGAAGGCAATTGGTTCACCGGAATTTTATACTCCAACTGGTTTGACAACGAAAGTTTCTTTACGACACGGCCGTTGGCATCAGAAAGGGAAGCGTCCGTCAATGCTAATCCATTCGGGTTCAATAAACGGATTTCTGAAGATGCCGGATTCGGATAGACTGAAATAGAAGCTACAAGATTCTCCGAAGCACTCAAGGTTGTCGTAGTGACAACCAACTGAGGCGGTTCTCCAAGCAGATAAAGTGCATGGTTTCCGTTTGCTTCATTTTTGGTCAGTTCGTAGACGCGTATGGCGTACATCTGGTTCGGTATCAGCCCTGAAACATCTACGGTGGTACCGGTTCCTTTATAAACGATGCGGCTTCCGTCCGGTAAGGCATCGGCAGCTGCGAAATTCGGTATATTGTTGTAATCAGTACCATCGATAGGATAGGATTCAAACAATGGTGCTGTATTGTTTGGGATGGGTTTCATGACGACTACACGATCGGTTCCATTACCATTCGTCCAGCTTATACCCATCGAAGTTCCACCAATATTGCCAGCGTTCAGATTTTGGGCAGGCAGTAACGGAGATTCGAATAAATCATAGGTCGGATATTCGGTGACCGCAGCCAGGCAATTCCACCCGAGCGCATCAAGTCCGTTCCAGAAAGCGTTCTCCAAACTGCCAACAGCGCGTTTGTTGAGTATAATGGCCCACGTATATCCGCTGTTGCTGCGGACCAGGTAACTTGCGGTTCCGTCAAGCGCACCCGAGTGCCACCAATTGTTCGCTGTGTTGACAGACCAGCCTTTGGCGTACCAACTGTTTGTGGCAGAAGGTTCTACCATGGTCGCGATGCTTGAAGCAGAAAGAATATCCGGTTTGGTGGCAAAACCGTCAGCGGCAACCATAAGGCGCAATAAATCACGTGCCGTGGCAATCCAGCCTCCGTGTCCGTCCATGGCTTCTACACTGAATCCGCCGTATTCCCACGGAACCAACGTATTGTCGTTATACAGAGAATAGGTAGAGTAACCGTTACCCACATATTCGCCTTCGCGCTCCATTTTTTCAGAAAGCAGGTTTTTACCAATATGCATGTCATAAATACCCAACGGCTCAAGGATTTCCTGTTGCATCCACGCTTCATAATCCATTCCCGAGATTTCCTCAATGATTTCACTGAGCACAAGGAATCCCATATTGGAATAGGAATATGTCGTTCCCGGATCGTGGTTCAATGGTTTTCCGAGCAGATAAGCTATCAGGTATTCTTCTTTTACAGGATTGGTTTCGCCTAAAGTAGCCGTCACATGCAACGGAACCGATATGGGGTCACATCCACCAAAATCCCACGGGTAAGGTGTAGTTGGGTTCGGGAAACAATCGATGTCGCGATCCCAGCCCGCATTGTGTTCGAGCAGCATACGGACTGTGATGTCATACACGCGGTTATCGACGATGGTTGCCGTAGAAAAATACCAGTGGTTTTCCAGTAAACCCCCGGGGCCGAATACTTTATCGTCGAGTGCAAGCTGTCCGTTTTCTATCATTTTCATGATTCCGATAGATGTCAATGGCTTGGAAATACTGGCAATCCGGAACATGTTATACGGTTGGGTGTCATCGGTCTGCCCAATATCTGAATGACCATAGGCACGTGAAAAGACAAGCTTACCATTTTTAGTGATCGCAAAAGTCGCCGAGGGAATGTTGTAGGTTGTAAGGAAATTGGTCATCTGCGTGTCGCAAGCACTCATTCCGGGTACATAAATTCCGGTTTGTGAATGACCGAAAATAGATAAAATCAATACGGCCAGGAAGTAATTTTTTTTCATGATGGGTAACTGTAGAGGTTGTCTTGCTAAGATATTGAAGTCTAATTGATTGTCTGGTTGTTTTGAGAGGTATAATGATTAAGTTATCAACAAGTGTCGGGCTTTGGGAATTATCAGGCCCGGTAAGCCGGCAACTCAAATCCCTGTCAATGAAAGCTTCAAACGAATACTAACCAAAAGTAACCTTATACTAAGCCAAAAGATACCAATGCTTTATTGTGTCAGTACGCGTGTGATAAAAGCCCTTTTTTGCACCAAGATTTTATTATCCACCTCTAAAACTGCACAAACACCATGAAAAAAATTATGCTTTTATTGCTGATTTTCAGCATTCCGATGATTGGCCAGCACAAAGTAGCCGGAAAGATTAAATTACTGAACGAAAGACGAACCAAATTTGTCCCTTTTTCACCATTGGTCAAAAGCCAAGGAAATGTACCAACCGTAATTGACGATATCGCCAAAGGAGCCACAATCGCGCAACTTGATCTGCAACTTGTAAAACAAATTGTATCTGCGGCTCCCGAAGCGATTGAACTTTCGATTCCTTATGAAAATGAAGTCGTGGTGACACAACTTTATCGTGTCGAACTGCTTGCCAGCGGTTTCCATGCCGATACCGAAAGCCAGGTAAATACAGATTATCGTCCCGGAGTTTATTACCGCGGCATTGAAAAGGGCGATGAAAATTCGCTGGCTTCCTTTAGCTTTTTTGAAGATGAAATGTCCGGTATAATATCATCATCAGACAAAGGCAATGTTGTGACAGGACATGTAAAAGGCGAAAGGAACAAGACTTCTTATGTGGTGTATGCCGATACTTCGCTTACCATACAGAACAATTTCGGCTGTGCAACTAGTCTTTCTGACAACAACCGGAATCTGCGCCTCAATGCGACGGAATCTGTGACCGATACCAATCATTGCGCTACAGTCTATTTTGAAATCGACAATGATATTTTCCTTGCCAACGGGTCGAGCCAACAGGCCACGGGAAACTGGCTGACAAGTATTTTCAACAATACCCAGACGTTGTATGAGAACGATGGAATCACCGTTTCCCTAAAATCATTTATGGTCTGGACTGTCCCGGATCCATATTCCAGTGCTGAAGCCTCAGATTACGTAGTTGCCTTTGGGACACGTTATTTTTTCCAGGATTTTGACGGAGATGTGGGCCAATTGCTCGGCATCGATCCCGGAGATTTGGGAGGTGTCGCCTTTATTGAAGGATTGTGCCAAAACAGCCAAGGCCTCAATGTGAGTTATGTAGACATAGACGACCTTTCGTTCTTGAGTGTGCCTTTATACAGCTGGTCGGTGCATGCCGTGACGCACGAGCTCGGGCATTTGTTCGGTTCGCCACATACACACGATTGTGCCTGGAACGGAAACAACACGCCAATCGACGGTTGCTTCACCAACGAAGGAGCCTGTGCGCCCGGGCCTATACCTGCACAGGGTGGAACCATTATGAGCTATTGCCACCTGCAAGGCGTCGGGGTCAATTTTGCCAATGGTTTCGGGCCGCAGCCTTCGCAACGCATACAGAACTTTATAAACAACGCTTCCTGTCTTGGAACTACGTGTGCCGCAGTTTCGTGCCATAATTATATCACTTCGGTCAGCAGGGAAAGCATGAGCCCAGAGTCGGTGCATTTTTCGTGGGCCGATGAAACTTCCGGGCCTTGGCAGTATTCGATACAACCGTATAATATGACGGCTTCTGATTGGCAGGATGTTTCCGTTCCATCTGCTATGCTCGAAGGATTATCGCCGAATACCTATTACACATTCAAGGTGCGTAATATGTGTCCGGATAATGGCGCCACAGCAGAACAAGTACTTTTTGCTACCGATGCCGACTGGTGTGCGGGACAGGTCTTCACCGGCCCGAACGGAACGACAGGTTTTTACGGATTGAACCAGCATGTCATACGCACGATTGCACCAACAAATCCGAATTCGCGTATAAAAGCCCAGTTTTCGTCGTTCTTCCTTGAAACCGGATTTGATTTCTTTACCGTCTATGATGGAGATAGTACAGATGCTCCGGTTATCGGCCAATTCACAGGGACTTCCATTCCGGGGCCGTTCGTTTCGACTGCGGACAACGGTGCGCTTACGTTTGAATTCACTTCGGACGACCAGGTCAATTCGTTGGGTTGGGTAGCCAATATTTCGTGCGAGTCGACACTCGGCACAGATGAAAACAGTTTTTCAGGCTTGGTCTATTATCCAAACCCTACGACTTCACAATTGACTGTTTCGGCATCTGAATCCATGGAAAATATCACGGTTTATAACGCCTTAGGGCAAGTGTTGTTGCAGCAAAAGGTTTCGGCTACACAGGCTATGGTCGACTTGTCACCCTTTTCAACCGGAGTCTATTTGCTCAAGGTTTCGGGAAGCGGTAAATCGTCTAATTTCAATATCGTCAAACAATGATTTTTCGTTAGCGACTCTGAATATTCTTTACATAAAAAGAGGCAGCCGGATTTTGGTTGCCTCTTTGTTTTTTTGTTCCTGTTCAATACTGATTATTCATATAATTTGAAGATTCCCGTATCGAAAGCCGTCCATAAACACGCTTTCCTCTCGCACGATTTGAGCGAAGCGTTGGCCCATGTATTACAGGTTTCAAATAGGCTGTATGTGCCGACACCTTCGTAGAACGCATCATGATTCCCGTAATTCGCATTGGTTTTTATGTAGATAGGAAGTTGGTCTGGGCCTTTCCGGAAACTATCCAGGATGTAAGCCGTAAGTTTTTGATATTGCTGTTTGGTGATGCCTATTTTATGGCAGGATTTGCTTTCAGACAATGATTTGTAATAGGTGCAATGCATGGCTGTCGTGCTTAATCCGAAAGCGGCTTTGAAAGCGGTGCTGGCTTTGAGGTCATCCCAGGTTGGCGTTTCCAGGTAAAAACCTTTGTCGCCCCAACCCATCGCGAGCCAATTCGCTGTGGAATCCGTTGCGACCGTATTTTTGAAAGGAACCAGTTTGCTCCAGTCCATGTCGTCGGTTTTTACGGGAACCACAATATCGGTATGGACGCCGTTGGTGAGAATGTAGATGGAAATGTCTTTGGAATCGACGGCATCCGTATTGACGGGAATGCGCGACAGGCAAAAAGCCATAATGAGGTACATGAGAATGGCTGAAACGACAGCACCAATGATAATTCCGGTAATCTTGAGGAAACGCTTCATAAGTCGATGATTTTTTTCCCGCCTTACAATCACCTTGCCATCAATTCAAAAGCAGGACTTTCTCAGTGCATTCCGGAAGCATGGCCAGAAAATACGATAGGTTCTTTATTGATCTTCAAAAATACCAACGCTATCACAGCACCTATAAGTGCCATGCCGACGCCGACAAGATTCGGTGATTCGTAACCAAAACCCATCAGTAACGGCAATCCGCCCAGGTAAGCGCCAAGGGCATTTCCAATATTAAAGCTGGCTTGAATCGTGGCAGATGCAATCATTTCCGAACCTTTGGCCGTGCCGATAACAAGCATGTTTATAGGAGCGACAACACTGAAAGCGGCACATCCGGTCAGGAAAACAAGTGCTATCGATACAATCTTATTTCCAGATAAAAAATAATCTGCCGTCAACACAGAAGCGACCAACAGCAAGGTGGCGATTACAGCACGTGACGGACCCATGGCATCTGAAATGCGTCCGCCTGCAAAATTTCCGGCGACCATTCCCAATCCGGCTACCACAAGCAGGTATGGAACCTGTTCCGCAGCGAAACCGCTCACTTCCGTAAGCAATGGCGCAATATAACTGATCCACGAAAAAAGGCCGCCGAACCCGATTGCCGTGATGAAAATCAGCAACCAGGCTTCTATCCGGGAGAAGAATTTGAGTTGGGTGACAAGGTTGCCGGAATCCTGTTTCTGCAGGTTCGGCATGAATCGCCACATACTCAAAACGGTGATCACGCCAATTATGGCAATGATTACAAACGTATAACGCCAATGCAGGTTGTGGCCTACAAAAGTCCCAAGCGGAACACCTACAACGTTGGCAAACGTAAGTCCGCTGAACATAAAAGCGATGCTTCTGGCTTCCTTGCCTTTTTCGGCCAGACGGCTTGCCACCACGGCACCGACTCCAAAGAACGCTCCGTGCGGCAATCCCGACAGAAAACGCGAGGCAAGCATCAGGTCATAATCTGGGGCGAATATGGAAGTGGCATTGAAAACAGCCAGCATGACCGCCAGCCAAAGCAACATCTTTTTGGGCGGGACATTCCTTCCGGCAATGACCAGTAAAGGTGCGCCTACGACTACTCCGAGTGCGTAAGCTGCGATAAGGTGTCCGGCTTGGGGGATTGAAACGTTGAGGTCCGAAGCGATATCTGGCAACAAACCCATGACGACAAATTCTGTGATTCCTATGGTGAGGCCGCCAAGGGCCAATGGGAGAAGATTCAATTTCATGCTGCAAAGTTAGAGCGGTACACATCAGATTTAATTGTACTTTTGCAATACATTATTGAAGAAATGCGATATGCGGAAACTGAATCAATACGAAACGCTTTTACTCGATGAATTCGAGGACGAGAAATTCCATCTGCCCGAACATACCCATACCTATTACGAACTGATCTACATACGCAAAGGCAACGGAATCCATCGGCTCAACGATAATCTGATTCCGTATGTGGCGGGCGATTTATTCGCGATTTCGCCGGACGATCGCCATTATTTCGATATACATGAAAGCACGCGATTCGTCTACATCAAATTCACCGACAGCTATTTCAGTTCCAAAAAAAATCTGGCAACCGACGAAATGCTGATCCATTCGCCCGAAGAATTCATGCGCGAAAAACGGCTCAAGGAAAATGCATTGCGGCTCGACGAACCGTGTGCGGGCATCCTTAAAAATACGGTCGATAATATTGTGGCGTATAATTGCAGGAAAGATGTTTCTACATCGCCAATCGTTTTTTACCAGATACTTTCGATTTTCGGGTTGATCCGCGAAGCAATCGGTTCCGAAGAAAAACGAGATACGACGCGTTGCGATAACAATCAGCTGATTGGTTATATACACCAGCATATCTACGATCCGCACCGCATCCAGGTCAAGCAGATCGCATCTGAATTCCATATAGCAGAAACCTATTTCGGGGCTTACTTCCGACGTAATTTCGGGATGAGTTACCGTGAATATGTCAATAACCTGCGCACCAAATTATTGGAAAAACGCATCGCTGGCGGAAATTTGTCATTGCAGCAAATCGCCGATGAATTCGGGTTTGCAGATAACAGCCATCTTTCGAATTACTTCCGGAAAAGGAAACAGCTCAAACCCACCGATTTTGCCCGTAAACAAATCGGCAAACGCAAAAACTAAAGCAGTTGTTTTTGAATCGCGCTCACCTTTTCGCGAAGTTCTTCATCGAATAATGGATTGCTGATGCGATTGGCATGGATATCGAAATTATCAGGGAAAGACGGAAGCGAAAAAGAATCGCGTATGTCCATCCCGTATCGGCCCATATTTTCAAGTGCGTAACCCAAAACGCCTTTGCCGCCGCGCTGGCCGGGAGAAGTAGCCATAAGCAACGTCGGTTTTTGCTGGAATACATCTTTGCGGATTCGCGAACACCAGTCGAACAGGTTCTTGAAAGCCGCCGAATAGATACCATTGTTTTCAGCAAGTGAAATCACAAGCAAATCTGCCGTCCCGATTTTGTCAAGAAATGCCTGTGCCAACCGATGCTTACCACTCGAAGCTTCGCGGTCAACGCTGAACAATGGCATTTCGAAATCATTGATATCGAGAATTTCAACATCGGTATTTTCAAAAAGCCCGCAGGTATATGTTACAAGTTTCTTGTTGATGGAATGGGACGATGGTGATCCGGCGAAGGCGATGATTTTCATAAAGTCAGGGTTGTTTCAATATCTTCAGAACATCTTCTTTGTGACTACAAAACCATCTTTCAAGGTGACTTTAATTATCGCAATTTCCAGTTGGCTTTTAAGTGTCAGTGTATGAGAATTGGAATTGACATTAGTTGATTCCGCAATTTGCCTTCCGCTGTAATCAAAAATAGCAATTTGGGATAAAAGTTTTTCTTGTGATGCAACTTTGACTTCTTGTCCTTTACGGAATATTTCCACTTCATTTTGAGTGATTTCAAATTGGGATGTGTCGAGAATTCCGGAACTGTATAAGCGTGCTATACGGTTGCGTCCAATACCGTTTACTTGAATGAATCCTCCAGCTATTATTAGCCGTTCATCCTGTGCGACTAAGGAGCTTACGCCGGTGATTGGGGTGCCTGTGTCAAAAGTTGTATCGGGCGAACCATCATGATTGTGGCGGACAAGGCCTTCAAAGGCTTCATTGTCAAGACTCGTAAACTCTCCGGAGGTGAAGAATTTTCCATCGACCTGAGGAAAAATCCTGCTTACCTGTATCCATCCATTTGGGGTTTGTGCTTCATCTGCAAATACAGTTAAAATATTACCATTTTGATCCAGACGTAAAAAACGATTATAAAGAGCAGAAGGGTCTGGCAGATATTGATCAATAAGAAGTATTGTTCCAGAATTTTCTACCGCAATTAAATTTGAATAAATGGTGTACTCGTCTGATGGGGCGTGGAAAGATGAATCTACATTACCACTATAATCAATTTTGAAAAAGATGTCATGTTCATAATAGAAAATACCCGGATAAGCCAAGGTAACCAATATCTTCTGTTGGCCCGGCAAATTAATTATGTTTGTAGCAAAGTGGTTCGGCGGAAGAAAAGGGGTGTTGAATGTGTAATCACGCGATCCGTCAGCATTAAGACAAATGAAGGTCGGGCAGTTAACCCCGTTGTATGAATCAAAGTTACCGGAGACAAGGATTTTGCCATTGTCCAGTATTCTTACGGCAGTAATACCAGATCCCGTTGCTCCAGACGCATCTGTAAAACCGGAACCAGATTGAAAAGAATTGTCCACTGTACCGTCTGGATTTAATAAAATCAAATGATTTGCCTGTTGACCGTTGTAATTACTAAAATTTCCACTTATCAATATTTTGCCGGAAGAAGTTTTCTCCGTAAAAAAGATTCTTCCGTCAAAACCTGTCCCTGGATCAAATGATTCATCCAATTCACCATTAATGGTCAACTTTGCTATCCTTCGACGCGAAACATCATTGTAATGATCGAAACTTCCGGTGATGAAGAGGTTGCCTTGATCAAGATTAATGATGGTGCCTATTCCGTTGTCAGCCCCAGTCCCGTTACCCCTGTCAAAGCCGGCATCCCATGTTCCGTCTGTATTGCGACGACTAACTTTATGTTCGGTAGTACCCTCATAATTGGAAAATCCGCCAGCAACATAAAATTTACCATCCGGCAGCAACCTGATTTTGTAAACGCTTGGCGCTCCAAACATAGGGTCGATACCTGTCTGGAAGTTTTCGTCTACAGTACCGTCGTCATTAAAACGTGTCACGCCACCGCCGCCTACAAGTATTTTTCCATCAGGCTGTACAACTATCGGGCAGTACATTAGATTCGAGGCATATTCGTTCGGGGATAAAAAGGTATTGTCAACAGTTCCGTTTGAATTGTATCGGCGCAGTAAAAAGTCGGTACACGTGACATACATTTTTCCGTTTGCCAAAAGTTCCACTGATCGCGCCGAATAGGTTGGGCCCGTTGGAACGAATGCCGTATCAAGTGAATTATCCGCATTTAACCGGGCAAAACAGTTGCGTGCTTGGCCTGCTACCTGTGAAAATGCTCCCACTATAATCAATTTTCCGTCCGGTTGTATAGCCGTGTCAAAGACCAGGTTGTTTGTATTGATCACAACGGTAGGGTCTACGGTACCATCGGCATTCAGCAACGCGATGTATTTCAGGCTCTCAGTTCCGACAGATGTGAACCAACCGGTAATCCAGAACTTACCGTCCGGACGTGGTGTAAACTTGAATATAGGCCCTCCGAAAACAGAAGTAGTCGGAAAACTTTCATCTAAGCTTCCGTCAGCGTTCAGACGCAGGATTATGCTGTTGGCCGTATCATCTATTTCAGGAATATCTGCCGAAATAAGGAATTTTCCATCGGGTAAAAGCAACATGGAGTGAACCAATCCTTGCGAATAGGGGAATGAAAATGAAGTATCTACAGATTCATCGTCATTCAATCTTACCATTTTCCATGGATGGTCGTCATAACTTGAAAATCCACTCAAAACAATTTTGCCGTCGGGTTGTAAAACCATATCCTGGGCAGTTCCGTTGACACCATTTCCAAAACCAATGTCTGTAGGATTGAAGGTCGGATCGTTTTGTCCATCCTGAGCCATAGCGATTGAAGCCAAACCCAGGAAAAGGGATAGTAGAAGTTTTTTCATTTGAATGTTAGATTGGTTGGTCTGGTTGAAAATGCAAGGCAATATAATGAAAACACTTTTTAAATGATTGTCCGTAATATTATTTCATTGATTAGCATAACTGATATTGGCCGGAATAAAAAAAACGCGCCAACAAAAAGTCCGCGCGAATAAGATTTTGTTTTAAGCGATTATGGGAATATGGCTACACGTTGAACCTGAAATGCATCACATCTCCGTCCTTCACAATATATTCTTTTCCTTCCACACGTAATTTTCCGGCTTCCTTGGCCTTGGCTTCGGTTTTATAGGTGACGTAATCGTCATAGGCAATGACTTCGGCGCGGATGAAACCTTTTTCAAAATCGGTATGGATCACGCCGGCAGCTTTAGGAGCTGAATCGCCAATGTTGATCGTCCAGGCGCGTACTTCTTTGACACCGGCGGTAAAGTAGGTTTGCTGATTGAGCAATTTATAGGCTGCACGGATCAATACTGACGCTCCGGGTTCTTCAAGGCCGACGTCTTCGAGGAACATCTGGCGTTCTTCGTAGCTTTCGAGTTCAGTGATGTCTGCTTCGGTTCCAACGGCAAGCACGATGACTTCGGCTTTTTCGTCTTTGACCATTTCGCGGACTTTTTCCACATAAGCATTTCCGGATACGGCAGAACCTTCGTCTACATTACAAACATAAAGGACAGGTTTTGTCGTAATGAGCTGGAAATCTTCCATCAACGCTTCTTCATCAGCATTTGCAGGAGTTACGGTACGGGCTGATTTGGCCTGCAATAAGGCTTCGCGGATTCGGTCAAGCAACCCTTTTTCGGTCTGTGCTTCCTTATTTCCGGTCTTGGCGGCGCGGTTCACTTTTTCAAGGCGTTTTTCAACCGTTTCAAGATCTTTGAGCTGGAGTTCGATATCGATGGTTTCCTTGTCGCGGATTGGGTTTACGTTTCCATCGACGTGAACAATATTATCGTTATCAAAACAACGCAATACGTGTATGATAGCATTGCATTCGCGTATGTTACCCAGGAATTGGTTTCCGAGACCTTCACCTTTACTGGCACCTTTTACAAGGCCGGCAATGTCTACGATATCAACGGTCGCAGGCTGGACACGCTCCGGATTCACGAGTTCTTCGAGTTTCTGCAGACGCGGATCCGGCACATTTACGACTCCGATATTTGGTTCTATGGTGCAGAACGGAAAGTTCGCGCTCTGGGCTTTGGCATTGGACAAACAGTTGAACAGGGTTGATTTTCCTACATTCGGCAAACCGACGATTCCAGCTTTCATAAGGTATTTTTTTCGGTGTGCAAATATAGCGCATAATTCGGTTTCGTGAAGAATTATGTAATCTGCGACAGAATATTATGTAACCGTATGGAAATAGCCACACTTAACTTTGTTAACCAATCAGTACAAAATATATACTACCATGAAAACGACTTCATTGACTATAATCGCGGCCTTGCTTGCTTTTGGTGTGCAGGCCCAACAGAAAAACGTCCAGAACGCATCTACTACAACGGTTACAACTGTAAAGGATTCGGACGGAGAGAAAAAACTGGTCAAGACTACAACCGAACAACAGTCGCAAGATCTCAAATTCCAGGATCCGGATTCAAAGGCACTGAACAAAGATCTGGCACCTACACCTACAGAAGTTACGGCCACTACAACCGTTACATTGCCAGATGGTTCTACAAGACTGGTAGATGTTGACCGTTCAGCGGTTTACGACGTTGGCGGAAAAAAGGTCAAAGTGGTTTTGGATAACGTAGGATATTCTGTTATAGATGTGGTTTCAATGAAAAAAGTAGCTACGTTGCGAAATGTCGGCAACAACCAATATTTATATAATTCAGACGGAAAAACTTCATATGTTTCGTTTGACGGAAGCGGAAATCTTGTGATGCATACCTACGATCCAAAGTCGGACAAAATCACGACCCAGACATACACCAAAAACTAACGAAATACATTAATTGGGAGAAGCGCCGCGAAAGTGGCGCTTTTTTATATCAGGCATCAAGCAGGAAAGGGATTTCGAACCTTACCTGAGCACCGATGATTTTGTGTTCTGTATCTTTCAGATTGTCAGTGCGAATGATAAATCCTTTGTCCTTTGAATATTTTTCGAGTCTCTTTTTGGTAATCGACATCGCCATTGATTTTCTGGCTGATGGTTCTTTTTCGGTTTCAAAACCAGTTCCGTTATCTGATACCTCAAAGAAAAGATGCGAATCTTCGAGATAAAACCTAACCGTTATTATACCATCTGAAGGCTTGTTTTTAAGTCCGTGTTTTATTGCATTTTCAATAAAGGGCTGGGTTAGCATGGGTGGCAGGAAAGTAACTTCCGGTTCAATCGATTCGTCGACAACAACAGTATAATTGAATTTATTTCCGTGAAGCATCTGTTGGGCCGAGAGATAATTTTCCACAATCTCTATTTCTTCTTCAAGCGAAATGTAATTCTCATCGGAACTCTCCAGTATTTGCCGTGTCAGCTTTGAAAATTTGTTCAGGTATTCGATGGCATCTTCTTCTTTGTTGTTGAAAATCAGGCTCTGGACATTATCTATCGAATTGAAGATGAAATGTGGGTTCATTTGTGACCGAAGTAGTTTCTGTTCCGTCGATTGTTGCTTGTCCTCGAGTTTTTTGCGTCTTTTCCGGAAAACGATAAACGACAGGCCGAGCAGCCCTAAAAGTGATGCCGATCCAACGATCCACCAGGTCTTTTGCTGGTTGGAACTGGATAATTCATCACCGGCTTTGGTCAATGATTTCTTTAAAGTTGTCGCCGAATTCTTTGCCATATCCAGACTGTCCTTAAATTGGTATTTATATTTCAGTTGAGCCGCTTTGTCTAAGTTGGCCGGACTCAGAATACTGTCACGAAGATTTTTATGCGTCTTTATTTCCTCATAAGCCAGCTTGTAATGTTCGGTGGCATAATTGATTTCAGATTTGAGCAATGCGATGTCACGTTGCTGGTCAATCAGTTTGAGTTCGTTGGCGATGGCGGCACTTTTTGTAGCAAAATCCAAGGCTTTATCATATTCCTTCTCAGCAAAATAAGTACGCCCTATATGTAGGTAGGCAAAGCACAATTCTTTTTTGGCACCGAGTTTTTTTGAGATGGTTACCGATTGTTCCAGGTAATTGCGTGCCTCGGCATATTTCTTTTCATTCAGTTTGAGCGACCCGATGTTGAGCTGGCAAAACGCAATGCTGTGCGAATCTTCAATTTCGCGGCTCATTTTCAAAGCCCTCTGGAAGAACGCCATCGCTTTTGCCGATTGTTTTTTATCGATCATGATGACGCCGGCGTTGGTCAGTGCAGATAAAGTCCCTTGCGTATCCTTGAGTTTTTCGAATGTTTCAAGCGCTTCGAGATACAGCTGCAACGCTTCGTCAGGTTTGCCCAACGCATTATAGGTATTTCCGATGTTTTGCTGGTTGACCGCGATTCCGGCCAAATCGGACAATTGTTTCTTGATTTCGAGCGACCGCAGGTAATAGTCGAGCGCCAACGTATATTCGCCCCGGTTCTGGTGCAGGTTGGCCAGATTGTTCAAGCCATTAGAGACACCGCGCTTGTTCCCGAGTTTTTCATCTATCACAAGCGCCCTGTCGTAAACCCGGATCGCGTCTTCAGATTTGAGCTGTTTGGCATAGATGACGCCAAGCCCGATGAGCGAAGACGAAAGTCGCTTCTGGTCGCCCGTAACTTCACATAATTCTATGGCAGCTTTATAGTTTTCGGTTGCTTTGTCATAGTCGCCGAGGTAAAAATGGCATCGGCCGAAATTGAACCGGCAATTCGCTAATCCTTCCTTGTCGCCCAATTTCTGATACATAGCGAACGAATTCTGGAAATAGGAAAGTGCCGACGTATAATCGGCTTTGTTCACCAAGGCGTTTCCGGAAAAAAGCTGGCTGTATGCCTTGCCCTTGGCATAATTGAGTTCACCGGCCAACAATTCCGATTCTTTCAGCAACCTGAGTGCCTTGTCAGCATCGGCCATAAAGGTTTTGGTGGCGATGCTGTTCATCAAATCTACTTTGGCAATGTTCGCCTGCGGATGGTTATTGAGTTCATTCTGCAAACTGTCGATGACGCTTTTCTGGCCAAAAGACAAAGCTGTCATCAGCAGAAAGGCGACAAGTAAAGGCAATGGGGCGAAAGTTTTTTCCACAAGTGTCCGGTTCGCCGCTAATATCGCAAATTCACTCAAAAGAATTCGGCACTTTCTGTTATCATTTGTGTTTTAAAAAATAAAACCCTGAATCAAAAAATCCAGGGTTTCGAAATTGTATCGTATGAACTATTCGTTGTGCAAAAATGCCTGTCGGTTGAGCAGCGTTTCCTCGCTTTCCACGTGGTTGTCATCCGGAACGCAGCAATCAACCGGACAAACGGCGGCACATTGCGGCTCTTCGTGAAAGCCTTTGCATTCGGTGCATTTGTCAGGCACTATGTAATAGATGTCGTCAGATATCGGCGTGCGTGCTTCTTCAGTATCCACTTCTTCACCAGAAGGTAAGACCACGCGGCCACGCAACGCAGTCCCGTCTTTGTAGCGCCAGTCATCGGCTCCTTCGTAAATAGCGGTATTCGGGCACTCCGGCTCGCAGGCTCCGCAGTTGATGCATTCGTCGGTGATTATTATGGCCATGGTAGGTTCAATTAATAATTAATGAGTAACAATGAACAATTGTTGTCCAGGTTAATTCAGATTTCGCAAACATTATTCTAATCCTTGTTCTTTCGACTTTCTTCCGATCTTCTGAACCACGAACTTCCGAACTCTATGTATCTTTGTGCAAAATTAACGCATACCGCCGTATTATCAAACCATTTATGACGTCTTTAGAAAAAATCAACGCTTTTGCGGAACTCGGTACATTCCTTTCCCAGTTCAAATTGGATTCAGATAAGAGAAATGCTGATGTTCAGGCCAATGATTTGTTCTTTGACGATTTTATCCGGTTGATTGATCTCTCCCAATCACATAACGGCTGGTTTACGCCGGAACAGGTTCGGTTTGCCATTGTTTCGTGGGCCGATGCCTTGACAGTGGAAAACCTTGAAAAATGGCTGTCAGCTTACCATCTCACGGATCACGAACCCAAAACGGTCGGATTGATCCTGGCCGGAAACATTCCGCTTGTGGGCTTCCATGATTTCCTGTCGGTACTGATGTCAGGCAATAAAGCGTTGGTCAAATTATCATCTAACGACCAGAAACTGCTTCCGTTCCTTGCCAGATATCTTGTCGAAATAGAACCGCGTTTTTCCAATCTGATTGCATTCACAGACGGAAAACTCGAAAATTTCGACGCCGTCATCGCTACCGGAAGCAACAATACCGCACGTTATTTTGAATACTATTTCCGGGACAAGCCGGCCATCATCCGCAAGAACCGCAATTCCGTTGCCATACTTACCGGAAATGAAACCGATTCGCAATTGCACGATTTAGGAGAAGATATTTTCAGGTATTTCGGGCTCGGTTGCCGCAACGTTTCCAAGCTTTTCGTTCCCGAAGGTTATGATTTTACCCGATTCTTCGAAGCGATTTTTCCCTACGGTGATGTCATCCACTATGAAAAATACGCGAATAACTACGATTATAACAAAGCCGTATTTCTCATGAGCAACTTCAAACTGCTCGACAACGGTTTTTTGACCATCAAGGAAGACAACAGTTATGCATCGCCCATTTCGAGTGTTTTCTATGAATTTTATGCCAATGCCGATGTGTTGAAGCAACGATTGGAGCAGGATAAGGATTTGCTACAATGCATTGTTTCTGATGGTTTTATGGCAGATTCGATCCCGTTTGGGCAGACACAAAAGCCTCAGCTTTGGGATTATGCGGATGATGTAGATACCATGGATTTTTTGCTTACATTGGCGTAAAAAGCAGTGAATATGAAACAATTTTTCTTTTGGCTTGGGCTGGTTTCCCTAACCGGTCAGGCACAGATTGCGTTTACGACCCAAGGTTTCCCCAATAGCCATTTCGGTTGGTCCTACGCCGTAAACGGTAATGATATTTTTGCCGGTGCGCCAGAATATGCCACTTTATCAAATCCCGGAACTGCGAAAGTCTATCATTTTCTAAAGGACGGCTCCGGTATCGGAGAATATCAGATAATCAATGAACCCGAGTTTTCTGTTGGCAACAGGTTTGGGCATTCCGTGGCATCCGAAGGAAATTTTCTGGCTGTCGGCGCACCTCAATACACCTCCGATACAGCTTTCGGAAATGGAAAAGTATATATGTTCCTAAAAAACGGCAACCAATTCTCCCTTACTCAGACTTTGATTGCGCCCGATGGAAATTCAGGTGACGGATTCGGGACCGTTTATTTTCACGATGGAGAACTTTTTGTTGGTGCGCCAGAGAAAGGGATTTCAGACGAAGGCGCCGTCTACCGCTACACTTTTGACGGGACGTCCTGGAATTTTGCCCAAGAGTTCCAGTTCGCGGGAACCGATCGTTTTGGATATGATGTGAAGTTCGATACGAACTGCATGATAGTCACCTATATGGATTCTGCCGATACCAAACACATTTATACTTTTTTGAAAAGCAACGGGAACTGGAATTTATCCTCTTCACAATCTTTCGGAAACGCTGCCTTACACTTTTGGGACGCTTTTATATCAAATGAAAAGATGTATATCCTGAGGGATGCCGAGGAAGCTGAACAACAGTCAGGTTCCGGGTTTTCTATACTGGAAATCAGGAATTACACTAATGATACGTCTTGGGAACTGGAAGATTCTTTCCCCGTTTTCAATGATGACCAGATCTACACGACATTATTCGTGAGCGAAGATAAAATGCTGATTGGATCCGGAACTTATGTCCTGGCAATGACCCGAAATTTTCCACTGCGTTTCTTTAGTAAAAACGGCGAATCTTGGACCTACTCCCACACGCTTTACAGTGAGAACACTTATGGGAACGACGACTTTTTTGGATCTACGCTGGACGGGGATGCCTCAGGCGTAGTAACCGGGGGTGAATATTCGCCTGTGAATCCGGTAGGTAAAAGTTATTATGTGGAATTCGCTTCATTGGGAGTTGATTCACCGTCGTTTTCCGATTTTGATCTTTATCCGAATCCGTCATCTGCAACGATCAATATCCACAACCTAAACGGCAGGATCATCAGGCATATTAAAGTCATCTCGGTTACCGGTGTTTTACTTTCGGACAAAGCTGACCCAGGCGAATCTTTCGATGTTTCCAACCTTTCCAGCGGAATGTACTTTTTACAACTACAATTTGAAGATGGCACAACAGCCACCAAACGCTTCATCCGTTCGTAACTACATCGATTTCTGTTAATAACAACAGGCAATTATTCATAAAAATCCTATTCTTTTCGAATGCTGTTTCCGAAATTTGCGGAAATTTTTTCAACATGAAAAAGCATAATTTCAGCGCCGGCCCATCTATCCTTCCTCAGGAAGTATTGCAAAAAGCGGCTCAGGCGGTATTGGATTTCAATGATTCAGGACTTTCGTTACTCGAAATTTCCCACCGCAGCAAGGATTTTGTAGCTGTGATGGATGAAGCACGATCACTTGCACTGGAACTTTTGGGACTTACCGGCAAAGGCTATCAGGCGTTGTTCCTTCACGGAGGCGCGAGCCTTGAATTCCTTATGGTTCCATATAATTTAATGACCAAAGCCGGAAAAGCCGCTTATCTCGAAACGGGAACGTGGGCAGTGGGGGCGATAAAAGAAGCGAAAGCATTCGGTGAGACCGTAGTCGTAGCTTCATCCAAAGATGCCAATTTCAATTATATTCCAAAAGGATATTCCATTCCTGGCGATGCCGATTATTTCCATTGTACTTCCAACAATACGATTTTCGGGACGCAAATGACCGAATTCCCGGACGTGGATATGCCTTTGGTTTGTGATATGAGTTCCGATATTTTCTCGCGTGAACTTGACTTTTCCAAATTTGGGATGATTTACGCCGGTGCACAGAAAAATATGGGGCCTGCAGGCGTTACGCTTGTGGTAATTAAGGAAGAAATCCTTGGCAAGACCGGAAGATCAATTCCGAATATGCTCAACCTGCAGCAACATATCGAAAAAGAAAGCATGTACAACACGCCTCCGGTTTTTGCTACATATGCTTCTTTGCTGACGCTTCAATGGTTAAAAAACCTTGGCGGAATTTCTGCAATCGAAAAGCAAAATAATGCCAAAGCGGAATTGCTTTACGCAGAAATCGACAGAAATCCGTTGTTCAAAGGAACAGCCGTAAAAGAAGACCGTTCCAAAATGAACGTGTGTTTCCTTCTCGAAGACGAATCCAAAACCGAAGCCTTCGACAACTTGTGGAAAGCCGCCGGAATTTCAGGTTTGGCCGGACACAGAAGCGTTGGCGGATACAGAGCCTCGATTTACAATGCGTTGCCAATCCAAAGCGTACAGGTTCTTGTTGATGCAATGAAAGAATTTGAACGCACAGCGTAAGGAACAACAGTGCGGCCCCGATGCGAGCGCCAATGGACAAGGCGAATCAATTATCCAGGTCCTTTTGTTGCGGGGTTCGCAGCAAAAGATATGAGCGGGCCAGCGGGAACTGACCGCCATAAACAATAAAAATAAAAATAGACAATAAGTTTTGAAAGTATTAGCCAACGACGGCATCTCACAAGCCGGAATAGACGCGCTTGAAAAGGCCGGATATGAAGTGATCACGACTAAAGTGGCCCAGGAACAACTGGTGACTTACATCAATAACAATAAAGTAGATGTGCTTCTTGTACGGTCGGCGACTAAAGTCCGGACCGATATTATCGACAATTGCCCGTCTTTGAAAGTGATTGGACGCGGTGGCGTCGGGATGGACAACATCGACGTAGATTACGCACGTGCCAAAGGATTGCAGGTGATCAATACGCCGGCATCTTCATCTGAATCCGTTGCGGAACTCGTGTTTGCGCATTTGTTCTCTGGGGTTCGTTTTCTTTACGATTCGAACCGCAACATGCCGCTCGAAGGCGATTCGAAATTTGAAAAATTGAAGAAAGATTACGCCAACGGAATCGAGCTTCGCGGAAAAACCCTTGGAATCATAGGTTTTGGAAGAATCGGGCGCGCGGTTGCCAAAATGGGCCTCGGCCTTGGGATGCGTGTGATCGCTTCTGATAAATATGTAGGCAATGCCGAAGTAAAAGTAGATTTCTACAACGGCCAGTTCATCAATGTTGACATAGCTACCGAGCCGATAGAGGATATCTTAAAAGTTGCCGATTTTATCACATTGCACGTTCCGGCACAGGAAGACGGTTATGTGATTGGTCAGCCGGAATTTGAATTAATGAAAGACGGAGCTGCCATTATCAATGCCTCACGTGGTGGCGTCATTGACGAAGTCGCACTTATCGATGCGCTCGACAGCGGAAAACTATCCTTTGCCGGCCTCGACGTTTTTGAAAACGAACCGACACCGGCTATACAAGTCCTGATGCACCCTAAAATTTCGTTGACGCCTCATATTGGTGCTGCAACCAACGAAGCCCAGGACAGGATCGGGACTGAATTGGCTGAGCAGATTGTCGGCTTACTTGGATAACTGAAATTCAAAATACTTTTAAGAACCGGTTTTAAGCCGGTTTTTTTGTTTCGCTCCATCTTTAACCAATTATAAGAATCTGGCTGTGTAATAATTTTGGATGTAACAATTTTTTGTTACGCCAGATTTCTGTGACAATTCGATGTGTGGATTTTTAAAAGTCCACACATCGAATTGTCACAAAGATTCCTATTCCCTGTTAAGACGATTCACCTGATTATTTAACATTTGAGGCAGTTTTTCTGTACCGGCCTTATCGCGCCAGGGAGTAATTTGGCACTGGGGAGGGGCCAATGGTGTTCCCTACAAAATCCACAAATTTTCTTGCTGTAGTTTTTCTGTATCATTTGTTAAAGTTTATTTGGCTTTATGTGCCTGCGCTGCTTATTGATTCCAATTACATTTCACAAAGCGTCCCTGCAGGGCCTTGCTGACTACCTTTAAATTTGTGGCAATCCAAAGTGTGGATTTTTAAAAGTCCACACTTTGGATTACCACAAAAATTCCCAACACAGGTTTGACGGTTTTTTTGAAACGAAGGACGGGCATTCATCAGATAAAAAAAGCCCCGACGCAGTCGGGGCCTAATTGTTAATCGTTACTTATTAATTGTCAATTACCGTTTGAGCACACGCAACGTCTTCACGTTGCTTCCCTGTGTCAATACGATGTTGTAGACACCGCTCGGGTATTTCTCCCCGAACTGGGCCAGTTCGATCCGGCTGGCCTCGAAGGATCTTTCCTCAAGCAGTTTACCGATCATGTCATACACACGTACCTGCACGGCTTCCTCCGAAGTGGAATCCAGGTCGAGCGAGAAGCTCTCGGCATACGGGTTCGGGAACACCGTGGCGTCGAAACGCTGTGCAATCACTTCCGGCTGCTGTGTCCCGTCCTGGCGCAATACCCCCGGAGCGTACACGAAACAGGCCTCACCGAACGGTGAATGGTAACCGGTGGTCCTCACGGCCACACGCACCATGTACTTGCCGCCCGGCACGTAACCCGGCACCATGCTGAAGTTGAAGTAGGACAATGTACGGTCCACGATCTGCGAGGAGACCGGGTTGTCGTTTCCATCCACAAGGGATACCTCGAAACGGTAGGCCGTGGCCTTGTTCAGGCTCGCCGTGGAGATGTAGCTGTTCTGCTGTGCCATGTGCTGGTCGCAGTTGTTGATCATCGGAACCCCCGGTGATGAGATCGGACACGGAGCGCCGTAACCCGAGAACACACCGTTTGTCTTAATGGCCACCTCCACACTGTAAGTCGTTCCGTAGAAATAGTACGGAAGCATGGTCAGGGCGAAGTAGTTCTGCGTACGCTCGATCTCCTGTACCTGGCCCGGAACCGACGAGTCGGTCTGGTTGGTCACACGGA
>NZ_JAAMPU010000097.1 GCF_012911565.1 Flavobacterium silvaticum
AACCATCAGAATATATAAGAGCCTGCTGCTTTAGCGGGTGCAAAGGTAGCCCCCTTTTTTACTTTTCCAAGCCTTTTCCCAAAAGTTTTTTCCCCTTTTCCGTAAGGACCTGGGAACTCGTACGTTGGACAGGGATTTTTTTTCGCCGGCGGGATGGACAGATCGACAGGATGCGCCAGGACCTACAGACCTACACCGGCAACGGGTGCAAATAAGTGACGCTTTTTATCAATTGGGGACTGCCGAGGGACAAGCCATAAAAAAAGCAACCCTAAAGTTGCTAATTTTCTTCTTTTTTTGCCGCCTGGTCTTCGGCTCTCTGAATCCAGAGATCGTCTAGTTTGTCGATGTCCCAAGGCGTGTATGGATTTTGCCTGACCAATCTTCCGCTTTTAAAAGCTCTGTCCAGAATTCCTTCTATAAGATAATCTTCGTTCACCGATTGCGGATCGTAGCCGCGCTTTATATCAATGTCGAACATTTTTCCTGTGTTATTATAGACGAATGCTTTAAATCCGCTTTTGTAATCTTTTATTAAACTATATACGTTTTTGCCCGTTTGTCGGTAGACCAGCTTTACGAGAATCTGGCCTTGTTTGCGGGAAAGCTTTTTGAGCTTGTCTGTGAATTCGTTTTCGATATAATCCTCTACTATTTTGTAATATTTCTTCTTTTCACGGCTGGTTTTAAGTTTAGCCATGTTATTATCGAGCATCGTCAATCGTTCAGAAGCTATTTTGGCAAATGGATACACCTTGTAAACACGGCTCTGTAAAAGCAAATATGCTTTCTGGTCTTCATAGCTT
This sequence comes from Flavobacterium silvaticum, assembly GCF_012911565.1. Taxonomy (GTDB): domain Bacteria; phylum Bacteroidota; class Bacteroidia; order Flavobacteriales; family Flavobacteriaceae; genus Flavobacterium; species Flavobacterium silvaticum. The sequence continues at coordinate 807 of NZ_JAAMPU010000097.1, forward strand.
AACTTGTGACGGCTGATAATTACATCGTCAAGATAAATGGTTTCCATAATGGAATCGTTCTCTGAAAGTTGTTCTTCGTTTTCCGGAACCGTGTCTTTCTTAACTTCCTGGGAAGTAATCGTAGCAGTGCCGATAAGAAAAGCAGCAACAAGGATATGGATCTTCATAGCAAGAGGATTGTGCCAAATTTAAAAATTCCGCAGGCAACTGTAGTGCCAAATTTCTATTTTAGCTGAAAATTAAATTAATGAGCAATAAACCTATTTTGACCGAAACTTCAATGGCGTTCCTGGAGCGCTATCTCAATAATGCATCACCCACAGGACATGAAGCCAGCGGACAACGCATCTGGATGGATTACCTGAAACCTTACGTCGATACCTTTATCACAGATACGTACGGAACTGTGGTTGGGGTTGTAAATCCGGAAGCAGCATATAAGGTAGTGATCGAAGGACATTCGGATGAAATTTCATGGTACGTAAATTATATAACGGACAACGGACTTATATATGTTATTAGAAACGGCGGATCAGATCATGTGATAGCACCTTCAAAACGCGTCAACATCCATACTAAAAACGGAATTGTAAAAGGCGTATTCGGATGGCCGGCGATACATACCAGAAACCGCGATAAGGAAGAAAGCCCTAAAATCGACAATATTTTCATCGACATTGGTTGCGAGACAAAAGCCCAGGTTGAGGAAAAAGGCGTCCATGTAGGTTGTGTGATTACGTATCCCGATGAATTCATGGTATTGAACGACAACAAATTCGTATGTCGTGCCATCGACAACAGATTGGGCGGATTTATGATTGCGGAAGTCGGCAGATTACTATCTGAAAACAAAAAGAAACTGCCTTTCGGGTTATATATCACCAATTCCGTACAGGAAGAAGTCGGGCTGCGTGGAGCTGAAATGATTACGAACACCATCAAGCCGAATGTCGCCATCGTGACCGATGTGTGCCACGATACGACTACCCCAATGATCAACAAAAAAATCGAAGGTGAAATCCAGATTGGAAAAGGCCCGGCGATTACGTATGCTCCTGCCGTACAGAACAATCTTCGTGAGCACATTTTAACAACTGCCGACAAGCATAAAATTCCATTCCAGCGACTCGCCTCTTCACGTGTAACCGGAACAGATACCGATGCTTTCGCTTACAGCAACGGCGGTGTGGCTTCTGCCCTGATCTCGCTTCCGTTGCGTTATATGCATACGACTGTTGAAATGGTCCATAAAGACGATGTTGAAAATGTGATCCGATTGATATACGAATCGTTGCTAAGCATTAAAAAAGGAGAGACTTTTAGTTATTACAAATAATCTCAAGGTTAATTCAAATAAAAAAGCATCTGTGTTTAGCAGATGCTTTTTCGTTTCTAACCCTATTAATTATGAATGTAAAATGAAGTTTAAAGTTTGGCAGGCGTAATCAATTTGGTTTCTGACACTGTCTCATCACATATCTTAAGATTCATCGTTTTTGGTTCTTCAAATTCCGTTACCAAACGATCTTTTTCGATTTCAACGATTTTATCGGCTATTTCTAACGGACGATATGCATTTTCAACCGTGTTGTAATCTGTGATCTGATTGCCGTGAACCATTTTCCTGACATGATCCGAATAATCTTCTGTTTTGGATCCGAAGATTTCCGGAGTGTCATCTGTCGGTTTATACTTCTTAAGCTCGCCGGTCTCACGGGCTGCAGTTTTGTTTCCCTGATGCTTTTCGAGTGTTCCGGCAGACAGTACCGAATGTATTCCCAGACTTACCAGAATGGCGAATACGGTTTTAAAAGATTTCATTGAAAGATGATTGATTGAGAAGTGATTGATGATGATTGAAACCCTTGTTATGCTTTTGCTTTAGCTTTTATCAAAGCTATCGATTCTGTGCTTCCGGCGGCTTCTGCCCATTTCAAGGCTGTAAAGCCATTGTCGCTTTTCTCGTCAAGTTTAGCTCCGTTGTCCAGCAGATGCTTCACGATTTCTACACGATTGTAACGAACTGCGATCATTAACGGTGTTAATCCGTTGGAACGTTCATTTACATTTGCGCCGTACTCGATGAATTTTTTGACTATTTCAAAATCTCCCTTTGAAATGGCCATACACAAAGGTGTGGGATTATCGTAGGCAATTGAAAGTTGGGAATTTGAACTGTTTGAAGCTGATACTTCAACTATACCCAATACGCTTAAAAGCGCGATTCCGAAAGTGATGATTGATTTTTTCATGATTGATTGATGATTTAATTGATATGTGAGTAGACGCATCCTTTTCAAAAAACGTTACTGCATCTTTTTTGATTTAACAATTGTTTAACTAACCAGACCTGACAGAAATTAAAAAAGCCCGCTGTTCATGCGGGCTTTACAATTTTTATGCTTTTTTTATTTTTTGAGGTAATCGAGTACATTTTGTTCGATACGATCTTCAATGTTTGCGATATCGGCTTTGACAAACGGTTCACCGAGGATGTTTTCATAAAGTTCGATATATCTTTCTGAAACGCTGTTTACATATTCTTCGGTCATTTCCGGAATCTGCTGGCCTTCTTTTCCCTGAAAGCCATTTGCAATAAGCCACTGTCGGACGAATTCCTTGGACAATTGCTTTTGCGCCTCGCCATTTTGCTGACGTTCTTGATATCCATCAGCATAAAAATAACGCGAGGAATCAGGTGTGTGGATTTCATCGATGAGCACGATTTTTCCGTCTTTCGTCTTTCCGAATTCGTATTTCGTATCAACGAGAATCAATCCGCGGTCAGCAGCGATATTGGTTCCGCGTTGGAAAAGCGCATGCGTATAATTTTCAAGGACACTGTAATCTTCTTCCGAAACAATTGCCTGTGACAGGATTTCTTCCCTTGAAATATCCCTATCGTGTTCCCCGTTGTCCGCTTTTGTGGTTGGAGTTATGATGGGTTGCGGAAACTTGTCGTTCTCCTTCAGTCCTTCCGGCATATAAACACCGCAGATACTTCTTTTGCCTAAAGCATATTCACGCGCCGCATGACCTGACAAATAGCCGCGGATAACCATTTCAACCTTGAAAGGCTCGCACAATTCACCGACGGCAACATTAGGATCCGGAGTTGCAGTAAGCCAGTTCGGAACGATATCTTTAGTCAATTCCATGAATTTGGTGGCAATCTGATTCAGGATTTGTCCTTTATACGGAATTCCTTTCGGAAGAACCACGTCAAAAGCCGAAAGCCTGTCTGTGGCGACCATGACCAATTGATCATCATTGATATTGTATACTTCACGGACTTTTCCGCGATAGACGTTTTTTTGACCAGGGAAATTAAAATCGGTTGTAGTTATGGTATTGCTCATGTGCTGGATTTGAAAACGCAAATTTAGGTTTTATACCGGTTCTTGTGAAATAAAATAACAACACACTACCTTTAAGGCAAATAGCGTTTATTTCCCAATCAACTACCTGTAAAACAACGGGCTGCTTTGTCTATATTTGATCAAACTTATCCGTATGACAACAGCTCCATATACCGGAACCTGGCCTCAATGGCAAAAAATAGCTTTCCGGTTTTGTTTTATTTATTTCGGGTTGTACATCCTGTCCACCTCATTTTCAGATTTCGGCACCCTCATGACCTACCTGACCAAATTCCAGGTGCTGATAGCGGATACGTTAGTATACGGCTTCAACGACCATATACTCCATTTCAAAAAAGAACTTGTTCCGTTAGCCGGCAGCGGTGATACCTCTTACGGCTGGGTACAGTTGATACTTTACCTCATACTGGCTTTCGTGGGAACCATAATCTGGAGCATACTCGATTACAAACGCACAAATTACCGCAAACTTGATTTCGTGCTTTGGAATTCCATCAGGTATTATGTCTGTTTCATGGCGTTTTCTTACGGCATCATAAAGGTTTTCCTGATGCAGATGAGCTTCCCGCTACTGAGCCAGCTTGCTACACCTCTGGGTGATTTTCTTCCAATGCGGCTAAGCTGGATGTTCATTGGCTATTCAAACGGCTATCAGTTTTTTTCAGGGCTTATGGAACTTACTGTCTTTGGCTTGTTGCTTTTCAGGCGCACGGTATTGCTTGGGTTATTCATTGGCCTGGGCGTTTTTGTCAATGTGCTGTTACTGAACCTGTGCTACGACATTCCGGTAAAACTTTTTTCTGCGCACCTGGTCGCTATGTGCCTTTTTCTGATTTCACCTGACCTTACCAGGCTGTACCATTTCTTTATATGCAACCGGACCACGGCCATAAGTGCCAAATATCATTTTTCATCGGCCAGGAAATGGATGCGCGTGACCCGTATAGGCCTTAAGGTTATTTTCTTTGTGATGATTGGCCTTGTTTTCAAGGAAAGTTATGATTATTACGCAGAAAAACCTCCCAAACCATCGCTTTATGGGGTTTACGATGTGGATACCTATGTGAGGAACCGTGACACAATACCGGTACTGGCAAAAGATTCCATTATCTGGAAAGATGTGATTTTCGACCGGTTCAGAATGGTCAGCGTCAATTCGACAGATACCGTATTACGCCAGAATTACCGCCGAGGCTATTTTTATTACAAACAGGATTCGCTCGCAGGCACTTTGGATTGCTACAAATGGGATCATGGCGACAGTACCTATTTGTGGAAAATCAAATATCGTAAGGAAAAAGACAGAATCTACCTCCAATATAAATCAGGAGCAGATTCTATCCGGATAAGCCTCAGGGATAACCATAGGAAATTTCAGCTCGAAAGACGTGAATTCCATTGGTTGTCAGAAAGCAACAGGTAATTACTACCCCTGATGCTCTATAGTCTTATACGCATCGATGACTTTCTTGACCAATCTGTGGCGCACGATGTCCTTATCGTCAAGTGTGATGATTCCGATGCCTTCCGTATCTTTTAAAATCAATAAAGCTTCCTTGAGCCCGGACATCACATTACGTGGCAAATCTATCTGGCCCGGATCTCCGGTAATGATGAATTTGGCATTGCGGCCCATACGAGTCAGGAACATTTTCATCTGCGAATGCGTCGTATTCTGGGCTTCATCAAGGATAACGAATGCATTATCAAGCGTACGTCCGCGCATAAAGGCCAAAGGTGCAATCTGGATAATTCCTTTGAGAATGTAATCCTCAAGCGTCATTGGTGGCAGCATATCGCGCAAGGCATCATAAAGCGGCTGCATATATGGGTCGAGCTTTTCCTTCATGTCGCCCGGAAGAAACCCAAGGTTCTCCCCTGCCTCAACCGCCGGGCGTGTCAATATGATACGCTTCACCTGTTTTTCTTTGAGTGCTTTTACTGCCAGCGCGACACCGGTATAGGTTTTTCCTGTTCCCGCAGGTCCGACAGCGAATACCATGTCGTTTTTGAAAACCGTATCAACAAGCAATTGCTGGTTCGGTGTCATCGCCTTGATAAGCTTCCCGCCAAGACCGTGCACCAGGATTTTATCGTGGTCCGGCATGCGCTGCTCGTCCTGTGACGTGCTTTGGATGACGCGGTCGATTACGTTGGTGTCGATGTTATTGTATCGGGTAAAATGCGCCATCAGACGGTGAAAACGGTTCTCGAACTCGTCGAGTACGTCTTTTTCACCAAATGCCTTGATTGTCGTGCCACGCGCAACGATCTTCAGTTTCGGATAATACTTTTTGATGGTTTCCAGATGGGCATCCTGCGCGCCCCAAAAATCTTTAGGGGCAATATCGCCCAGTTCAATGATTCTCTCGTTCAAACGCCTGCTATTTTAGTTAGAAACATTCGCATTTATTAGTAGATTTGCAGTCAGCCTGACCGTTGCAAAACACCGTATGCGGTCTTCTCAAATTTACTCATTTTGCGGTCGTACCGCGGTTTAGTTATAAACAATTTTATGTCGATAATTACGCTTACCTCAGATTACGGCCTGCGCGATCATTTCGTGGGTGCGTTGAAAGGTAAGATACTGACTGAATTTGCAGAGGCGAAAATCATCGACATTTCCCACGACATCGATCCGTTCAATACCGTAGAAGCCGCTTACATCGTCGAGGCTGCCTATTCCAGTTTTCCAAAAGGTACCGTCCATTTGATTGGAGTCGATATCGAAGCCGGAACGGACAACCGCCATATCGCAATGGAATGGAACGGCCACTTCTTTGTCTGTGCCGATAACGGAATCCTGAGTTTACTGACAGACCGTTTTGTTCCGGAGAAAATCGTATCCATCAACATACACGACCGTTTACCTGAGGGTTCGGCAGATCTTGACGTTTTCGTTACGGTTGCCTGCCACATTGCCAAAGGCGGACAACTCAATGTAATCGGAAGAGAAACGGATAAAATAAAAGAAGTCACGGAATTACGGCCTGTCGTCGGTTCAGACAATGCTTCGATAAAAGGTTATGTGGTTTATATCGACCACTTTGGCAATGTAGTGACCAACATCAGCCGCAAATTATTCAATGAAGTCGGAAAAGGCCGACAATATGAAATTGTGCTGCGGGAATCGCTGAATCGGTTCGGGCTTGGGACGATTCGTCAGATACGCAATAGATATTCGGACATCGTCACGTCAAAAAACCAGAATTACGACGGGGAAAAACTCGCGTTGTTCAATGAAGCGGGCAATCTCGAAATCGCTCTGTACAGAAGCTCACGCATTACAGGCGGCGCATCGACACTCCTCGGATTGGGCTATCGCGACGCCATAACCATAAATTTCCTGTAATGCTCATCCGGATCGTAAAACTTAGCTTTGCAGAAGAAAACATTCCTGCCTTTCTCGAAAATTTCGAGCTGATGAAACAGCGCATACGAAACGCCCATGGAAACCGTTTTCTCGAATTGTACCGCGACCGTGACAATCCGGAAATTTTCTTTACATACAGCTTTTGGGAAACCGAAGAAGATTTGGAGAATTACCGCAAATCTGAGTTATTTTACGATGTGTGGTCGTTCACCAAAAAATTATTCAATGCCAAACCCGAAGCCTGGAGCGTCGACAAACTCACAAGCCTGCCTTAATGAATCCTTTAATCCGAAAGACTTTTTACCTGCTTCCTGTCCAATGGCGCTATTCACTGCGAAGGCTGCTTTATATGCCTCATGACCTGGTTAAAAAGCGTTTGCCGATGGAGCCGCCAAAAGGGATGATCTTTACCGGGCGCGGCGACTTTTTGGAATTGGGAGCCGACTTTTTTCTGAGGTTTGAAAAATACGGAGGCATCACGCCTGACGACACCATTCTGGATATAGGTTCCGGAATAGGAAGAATGGCCGTTCCTTTTACAAAATTCCTTTCCAAAGACGGACAATACGACGGTTTTGACATTGTAAAACAAGGCGTTGACTGGTGTACAAAAAACATAACGACAAAATTCCCCAATTTCCGCTTCAGGTGGATTCCGTTGCGAAACGAACTCTACAATTTAAGTACGGCCGATTCTGCTGCAAGGCTTCGATTCCCATATGCCGACGAACGCTTCGATTTTATATTTCTCACCTCGGTCTTCACGCATATGATGCCTGAAGATGTGGAAAATTATGCTAAAGAAATAAGCCGTGTCATAAAACCGGGCAAACGCTGCATGGCCAGTTTTTTCCTGCTGGATGAAGACAGCGTCCGGTCTATGAAGCAAACCGGACTAAAGAACTTCCCCTATTCCCATGGCCATTATTCTCTTATGGATCTGTCGGTAAAAGAAGCCAATGTTGCCTATCAAAAAGAGTTTATATTTGACCTTTTTGAAAGCCACGGATTTGAGATCGAGCATTTTTTCCGCGGAAGCTGGTCCGGATTGGAATCAACCGAATTAGGAGAACACCAGGATGTTCTGGTTTTGAAGCGGAACATAAAGAATTAACAAAAAACGAATGAAAGTAATCCTGTTAAGAGAAATCAAGTCCTTTTTCGGTTCTGCCGTGGGCTATCTCGTCATCGCTGTTTTTTTGCTGCTCAACGGCCTGTTCCTATGGGTCTTCGACGGTGACTACAATATCCTGCAAAGCGGATTCGCAGACCTCACGCCTTTCTTTACTATTTCACCGTGGATTTTTCTGTTCCTGATTCCGGCCGTTACGATGCGCAGCTTTTCGGACGAAAGAAAACAAGGGACGCTTGAATTGCTATTGACCAAGCCTCTGACGACTTGGCAGATAGTCAATGGAAAATTCTTCGGGGCTTTCCTGCTCATCGTCATTGCCATCTTACCCACGCTCGTCTATGTTCTTGTTCTGAACAAACTTGGCTTGCCGGAAGGAAACGTAGATATGGGAAGCACGATTGGGTCTTATTTCGGGCTGCTGTTTTTGGTGGCAGGTTATACAGCCATTGGGATTTTTTCGAGCGCGCTGACCGAAAACCAGATTGTGGCTTTTATCCTTTCGCTGTTTCTATGCTTCCTGTTTTTCTTCGGATTCTCGTCTCTGGATACGCTTGGAGGCGCCATTTCAGAATGGGTTACCCCTTTGGGAATGTCGGGTCATTTCGAAAGCATGAGCCGCGGAGTGATCGATACGCGTGATGTGGTTTATTTCGTCACTCTGAGCGTCTTTTTCCTTTCACTTACCGTTTTCAGGTTGAACTCATTACAATCAGGCTCATGAAGAAACAGGACAACTTAAAAAAGCTCGCCGTCGTTGCCGTCATCCTGATCGCGCTCAATGTATTTTCGTTCTTCGCATTCAAGCGTTTCGACCTGACGCAGGACAAACGATACACCCTTTCGCAAACCTCGTTTTCGATTCTTGAAGACGTGAAACAACCATTGGTCGTAGATGTGTTCCTCGAAGGCGAGTTTCCCGGTGAATTCCGCAAATTGCAGACAGAAACCCGTCAGTTGCTCGAAGAATTCAAGGCCTATAATTCAAACGTTACGTTCCGGTTCATCAATCCACTAGATGATTCGGAAGGTTCTGACAACGATAAACGCGACCTGATCTACACCATTTTCAAAATGGATAACCCGATCCGGTCGAAACAGGACAAAGCCGAGATCGAGAAAAGCATCAAGGAAATTCCCGATCTGGACAAAGCCCTTATGGATTCCTTCGCCGGAAGCGGCATGATGCCGGCGCGCGTCACCGTAAACGACAAAGGCAAACAATCTGAAGCTGTCGTGTTTCCGTGGGCGATCGCCACATACGAAGGCCGAAGTGTCAAAATTCCGTTACTCAAGAATTCAATGGCGGCTTCCACGGCACAAAAAGTAGTCGGATCTGTCCAACATCTGGAATATGCATTCGCGAATGGCTTCAATACCATTTCCCACGCCAAGGAAAAGAAAGTAGCCGTAATCAAAGGCAATGGCGAGATGCCGGATTTGTTGATGGCCGATTTCATCAAAAATGTGCGCGAGAATTATTTCATCGGGACATTTACACTCGATTCCGTTGCCAAACAACCGACCCAAACCCTCGAGTACCTGAAGAAATACGATCTTGCCGTCATAACCAAACCATCTGAAACGTTTACCGATGCCGAAAAGCAGGTACTGGACCAGTTTGTGATCAACGGCGGAAAAACCCTTTGGCTTGTGGATGAAGTCCAGATCGAGATGGATTCGCTTATGACAGACGGACAGACACTTGCGTTTCCGCGCGACCTCAACCTGGCCGATATGTTCTTCAAATATGGTTTCAGGATCAATCCGACACTTGTCAAAGACCTTCAGGCTGCACCCATCGCACTCGCAACGGGACAACAGGGAAGCGCGGCCCAATATACCCAATATCCGTGGTATTACTCGCCTTTGATATTCCCTGATGGAAACAACAATCCAATTGTCAGTCACCTCGACGCCATAAAGTTTGAATTCGCCAATGGAATCGACACCTTGAAGAACGGGATTAAAAAATCGGTTCTTTTGAAATCTTCGGTGTATTCAAAAACCGTCGGCACACCTGTGGAAGTCAATCTCAACATGGTTGAAGAGCGGCCGGATCCGAGCCAATTCAAGAATACCGGAAATATTCCTGTGGCCGTATTGCTTGAAGGAAAGTTCCATTCGGTATTTGAAAACCGCGTGCTGCCGTTCAAGGACAAAACGTTTGCAACGGAAGGAAAGCCTTCTAAAATGATCGTCATCTCAGATGGTGATGTGATCCGCAACCAACTCGACAAGAACTACCAGCCCATGGAGCTTGGTTATGACAAATGGACGAACCAGCTCTATGCAAACAAGGAATTCCTCTCGAATTGCGTCAATTACCTGCTCGACGACAACGGACTTATCAACATTCGCAGCAAGGAAGTGAACCTGCCGGTGCTCGATCCGCAAAAAGTGTATGGGGCGTATGACCGTTCCCAATTCATTACGGTCGGAGCGCCAATCGTTTTGCTTGTGGTTGCCGGTGCGGTTTTCACCTTTTTGAGACGCCGCCGATACGCGAAATAGTGTTAATAAAATTTCTTTTGCCATTAGGCAGATTCAAATATATTTGTGTGGCTTTGGAACCTGTGTCCGAGCGCTAAAAACCAACCATAATTGCTCATGAAATTCATTGTATCGAGTTCTTACCTGCTCAAGCAGCTTCAGGTTTTAGGAAGTGTCATCAACAGCAACAATACCTTGCCGATTTTGGACAATTTCCTGTTCGAACTGGACAATTCATCCCTTACGGTTTCTGCATCAGATTTGGAAACCACTATGTCTGCCACGCTTGAAATCGATTCAAACAGCACCGGAAGCGTTGCCGTTCCTGCAAAATTATTGCTTGAAATACTCAAGACATTCCCGGAACAGCCGCTGACGTTTACCGTAGAATCCAACAATACTATTGAAATCAGTTCCAATTCCGGAAAATATGCCTTGGCTTATGCTTCCGGCGATGAATTCCCGAAATCGGTCCAGCTCGACAATCCTTCGACTACGCTTGTCCCTGCCGATGTGTTGGCGACTGCCATTTCAAAAACGATATTCGCTGCCGGAAACGATGATTTGCGTCCGGTAATGTCCGGTGTTTTGTTCCAGTTTTCACCTAACGGACTGACCTTTGTGGCTACGGATGCGCACAAACTCGTGAAATATGCGCGTACCGATGTGACTGCATCTGAAGTTGCCGATTTCATCATGCCGAAGAAACCGCTTAACATCCTCAAAAGTATTTTGGGTGGTTCCGATGCCGAAGTCAAAATCGAGTATAACGATTCGAATGCTACGTTCTCTTTCGATAATTATGTGCTGACTTGCCGCCTTATCGATGGAAAATACCCGAATTATGAAGCGGTGATCCCCAAAGAAAACCCGAACAAGCTGCAGATCGACAGGACGCAATTCCAGAGTTCGGTGCGTCGCGTGGCTATTTTCGCCAACAAGACCACGCACCAGATCCGACTCAAGATTGCCGGTGCCGAACTCAATATTTCTGCAGAAGACATCGATTATTCGAACAAAGCCGAAGAAAGACTCACGTGTGATTACCAGGGCGATGACTTACAGATCGGCTTCAATTCACGTTTCCTGACCGAAATGTTGTCAAACCTGCAATCGGACATGATTCTTTTGGAAATGTCTTTGCCAAACCGAGCCGGAATCCTTACGCCTATCGACGGACTTGATGAAGGCGAAAGCGTTACTATGCTGGTCATGCCGGTCATGCTCAACAATTAAATACCAACTTTACATACTTTGAAAATCCGCTCTCCAAAGCGGATTTTTTATTTCCGGACGATTGGCAACATTTATGCGGATCCATTGTTTATAAACCAACTCTTACATATGTCTTGCAGGAATATTTTTCAAAATACGGTATTGGTATTGTACGTTTTATGGGTTCTTTTTGCATTTAATTGGTTCGGTTCCGGATCATCGAACTATCCTGATTCGTGTGGTGCGGCAAACGGGGCTTTGATTGTGCTCACTTTCTTTATTTACATTGGCGTTACTACAATCTTCTTTATAAGTGTTGCGTTGAGCAAGGGAAATAATAACCGAAACCTATACATTAAGTTACTCTCTGTAATTTTATTTCCCTGGATTTTGGCATTATATCATCTCTTTACTTAAATGCCGTGAAATTGAATAGAAAAACAGTTGAATTTGGATTCTCAAAAACCTAAATGAAGCACATCAGGTTAAGCAGATATAATCTGTGACATTTTTTTTTAAAATAATTTTTTGTCACACTCTCTGTGACATTTTTTTAAAATTTATTTTTTTTGTCACATCTTCTGTGACACTTTTTTATTTAATTTTTTTTTGTCACAAAATATCATAGCGAGAACGAATGCCAGGTTTGGGCAGTTGTTTCTAAACATTTCATCGGCCAAACTTCATCAAAAGAATTATTTCTGTAACTTCCCTATCCAAAATCAGTTAGCATTGGCGGAACCGAAAAGCCTTACGAGTAGGAAAACCTAACAATAAATACCTATGATTAAAAATGTCGTGGCGGTAGCCGTATGTCTTGCAACCTTTATCGCCAGCGCCCAACGATTGGGAAAATTTAGTGCCGATGCCGGAAAACAATCCGTTATGGGCAAAGAAGTCCGTGTGCCTTACACCGATATCAAGAGTTATTTTGGATATATCAAACCCGGATCGGCTCCAGATGAAACCAAGAACGGAAAAAAGATGTACTATATGTATGTGTGGATTCCCGTTGCCGCACCTGAAATTGGCGTACGAATGGTCTCGCCTATTCCGGAAGGATTCAAACCTGCCGATACCGACTATCTTTCTGCCGATTATTCCACCAATGCATCAGACACTAAAAGTTATTTCGACACTTGGGTAACGTTCGAACGAGCCGAAGGCATCCTCAAAATCGAAGATGTGGCCGCAAAAGCAAAATCGGCCAAATGGATTACGATCGATTCGAATGATGATTCAGGTGAATTGCCGGCCCAACCATCGGGAAGCAAATATAATTCGCTCATCCGTGTCACGAGCAGCACATCGGACCCGACAAAATCTTTGGTGATGGGCTTATACCGGATTGGTTTCACCACCTACAAAAAAGGTGAAGTCCAGGGAAGTTTCCTTGCCCAGATTGGAGCTCCAGTCGCATTGCCCGGAATAGCAATCGCCGCTAAACCCGAAGATGTGTCAAAAGCAGTCAAAAAATAAATTCGGTAGTTTGGATAAACAAAAAGCGGAAGGTGAATCTTCCGCTTTTTTTATTTGGCAACGCGGATGAGTTTCTTGTTCACGAATTCCTCAATTCCCAGAGCAGATAATTCACGCCCGTAACCCGATCGCTTGGTTCCGCCGAATGGTAAATCCGGTCGCGATGCGAGATTCTCATTGATGAAAATCATCCCGGTATCCATTTGATTGGCCACGTTGATTGCCCTCTCTTTGTTCTTGCTGAATACGGCTCCGCCCAAACCAAATCCGGTATCGTTTGCCAAAGCGATGGCAGCGGCTTCGTCTTTCACGCTGTAGAATGAAGCGACAGGGCCAAAAAGTTCTTCGTGATAGGCCGGCATTTCTTTAGTGATTCCGGTTATAATCGTGAATTCGTAAAAAGCTCCTTCCCTTTTGATACGCTTACCGCCGACGAGAATTCTGGCTCCGGCTTTTACAGTTGCTTTTACCTGTTTGTCCAGATTTTTGAGTGCTTCTTCACTGACCATCGGACCAATCTGCGTAGTCTTGTCCATAGGATCGCCAACTTTGAGACCGATGAGTTTCTGGCGGAATTTCTCTAAAAATTCATCGGCGACTTTTTGAAGGACTATAATCCGTTTGGCAGATGTACAAGCCTGTCCCGTATTTGAAAAACGGCCGAGAAAAGCTTTTTCCACAGCCAGGTCTACATCGGCATCATCAAGCACAATAAAAGCATCGCTTCCACCGAGTTCCAATACCGATTTTTTGAGATTTTTCCCGGCAGCTTCGGCCAGGCTCGAACCAGCAGCCTCGCTTCCGGTCAGCGATAATCCGGCGATTCTTGGATCGGCTGCGAGTTTGGCGATTCGTTTTCCGGACAGATACAAATTGGTAAAAACACCTTCAGGCGCGCCTGCATCCTTAAACAATTTTTCAATCATCGCTGCACACTGGGGAACATTTGAAGCGTGTTTGAGGCAGACGACATTTCCGGCCATCACATTCGGCGCAGCCAATCGCGCCACCTGGTTATACGGATAGTTCCAAGGCTCAACGGCGAGGATAATACCGATTGGCGACAAACGCACGAATGCCTTTCCGTCCGGGATTTCTATAGGCCTGTCTTTTAGAAAAGCCGATGAATTCTTTGCATAGTATTCATAGACAGAGGCACACATCTCGACTTCCGCCTCACTTTGCGCGATGAGTTTTCCCATTTCAAGCGTAATCAGGGCAGCGAGTTCGGCTTTGCGTTTTCGCATGAGGCTCGCCACTTCAAGAAGTAATGCGGAGCGTTCGGCTATAGTGGTATTTCTCCAGCTTTGAAAGGCTTTATGGGCCTTTGCGAGTTTCTTTTCGAGTTGGACATCAGAAAGTTCGTCGAATGTTTTGACCACTTTATTAGTGTATGGATTGGTGGTTTGGATCACGGAGATTATTGTTTATTCTTAATTTATTATGCTGCGCTCCATACAATTGCTTCGCCAGTTCAGCTAAAGCTTCGGGGCAGCTGCGGCTCGGGTTTTATTTTTTATTGATCCGGATTCCGAAAATGTCTGGCTGAGCCCTGAATCAATGAAAGGCGAGTATCGGGATTTTGGAATGGAACGCAAGTTTTTTGGTCAGGCTCGTTTTAAACAGGTTTTCGAAAAAGCCGCGTTTGTGGTTAAGTAGCGCCAGTAAATCTATTTGGTGTGAATCGAGGAATTCCAGGATCGAACCTTCAATGTCTTCACTGTCGATAATATGAAAGGTGAGTTTGTAATCGCGGAAAACATGGCGCCAGTCTGCGAGTACGACTTCTTTAAGATCTGAACTTTGGGTTTTTATGTAGAGGCAATCGACCTGTGCGCCAAAAGCATCGGCAAACGTGAGCAGTTTTTTGAGCGCGGGTACATCTTTTTCCCGGAACCGGGTGGTAAAAACTATTTTTTCTATGTTTTTGTACGTCGATTCATCTGGAACAGCGAGAACGATGGCATCGGTATCTGTCATGACACTGGCTGTGCTTGTCCCGAAAAAAGTTTCTTTCATGCCGGTAGCGCCTTTTGTCCCCATGACGATAAAATCAAAGTGTTGCTCCTTTACCATTTCCAATATCGTCTGGACCAAATCACCTTCGAGCAGCACGCTTGACACCGGAACATTTTCAAGACCGAAACCAGCAGCAAGCCGCTTCAATTCAGGAACATGGCTTTTGTAATTTTCAAAACTCGCAAGTTCGACGGTGTTATAAACGTCGAGCAGATAAGCTGGCGTGTTGACGTAATCGATGACAGGCATTTCATAAACGTGCAAAGCGACCACTTCGGCATTGGTATTATTGGCGAGTTGAAGCGCGTATTTGTAGGCGTTTGCAGATGATTCGGAGAAATCTGTAGGGAACAATATCTTTTTCATGTGTCGGTTTTAGCTTTCTTAAAGTTAAACATTCGGGCCAATTTCCGTCAGGCCGTTTTGGATTTTTTTAACGATGACGAAGCGATTTGCCAACTATTGCCGATTGCAGACTTTGGGTTATTTTTGCATCATGCAATTACACGATACCATTGTAGCTTTGGCAACACCTTCCGGCACCGGAGCCATTGCGGTCATTCGCCTTTCAGGACTTCACGCGTTGTCCATTTCCGATACTGTTTTTTCTTCGGCATCTGGCAAAATCCTAAGCGAGCAGCAGACTCACACATTGCACTTGGGCAATATTGTAGAAGACGGGCACATCCTGGATCAGGCACTCGTATCTGTATTTCACGGTCCCAATTCGTATACCGGAGAAAATACGGTGGAGATTTCGTGTCACGGATCCATGTATATCCAGCAGCAAATCATCCAATTGTGTTTACGCAAGGGTTGCAGAATGGCCGAACCGGGCGAATTTACGCTGCGTGCCTTTTTAAACGGAAAAATCGATTTATCTCAGGCCGAGGCAGTTGCGGATTTGATCAATTCAGATAACGAAGCATCCCACTCCATCGCGATCAACCAGATGCGCGGCGGGTTTTCGAATGAGATTGCCAACTTACGGGCTGAACTGCTGAACTTTGCCTCACTCATCGAACTCGAACTCGATTTCAGTGAAGAAGATGTTGCTTTTGCCGACAGGACTGAATTCCGAAAGTTGCTCAACCGGATTGAAATCGTTCTGAAACGACTTATCGACTCTTTTGCGTTCGGGAATGTCATCAAAAACGGAATTCCTGTGGCCATTGTCGGGGAACCTAATGTGGGCAAATCGACGCTTCTGAATGCACTTCTGAATGAGGAAAAAGCCATCGTTTCCAATATTGCAGGAACCACACGCGATGCGATTGAAGACGAGCTCACGATTGGCGGAATCGGGTTCCGGTTCATCGATACGGCCGGAATACGCGATACCGAAGATATAGTCGAAAATATCGGCATCCGAAAGACGTTTGAGAAAATGGAATCGGCACAGGTAGTCGTTTATTTAATTAATAATGAACGATTAACGATTAACACACGAGGCACAGCCGAACTGAGCGAAGCTAATGAGCTCGATGCAGTGAAGATAGATGTTGAGAAAGTCCGGAACCAGTATCCGCTCAAACAACTTGTCGTGATTGGGAATAAAGCCGATTTGCTGTCGGAAGACCAGAAGCAAAAAATCGAGGCTGAAATTCCGGGAATCATGCTGATTTCTGCCAAACAAAAAAGCGGTGTCGATGCACTAAAAGAAACCCTATTGTCTTTTGTAAATACCGGCGCACTAAGGAATAACGACACTATTGTCACCAACGCCAGACATTATGATTCTCTGATAAAAGCATTGGAAGAAATACAGAAAGTGCGTTTCGGGCTTGATTCTAACATCAGCAGCGACCTGATGGCCATAGATATACGTGAGGCATTGTATCATTTTGGGCTGATTACCGGACAGGTCACGAATGATGAGCTTTTGGGAAATATTTTTGCGAACTTCTGCATCGGAAAGTAAATCAGGTAATAAAATCCCGATTCCAAGTGGCAGGTTGTGCCATACAACTTCGTTCCGCACTACGACCAAAACTTTTACAAGTGCATTCATTCTGCTTTTGGGATTATTATGGGGCAATTCCAAAAGTGCATCCAAACAACGCGATTTTTAACGCCAAAAGCTCTCCCGAATCTATAATTCCATACCTTTGCAATACATATGGCAATGATGTCTGCCTTGAACCGCCACCAAAAAATTGGAGCTGATGACGTCTAGTAGTGGCTTATGCCAGTATAGATCTATTTATTCAAGGTATTATGACAAAACGAAACTTCAACATTGCCCGAATCCCACAAACAAATTACCTTATCTATCTTGCAAAATGGCTGGCTTTGTCCACCGTCATCGGCATATGCATTGGTTCGGTTACAGCTTTTTTTCTCCTTTCACTGGATTGCGTAACCCATTGGCGCGAAAATCATCTTTGGATCATCGCATTCCTTCCGTTGGGCGGTTTGTCCATCGGGCTCAGTTATCATTATCTGGGCGCATCTGTAGTCAGGGGAAATAATCTTTTGCTTGAGGAATTTCACAATCCCAAACAAATCATCCCGTTCAAAATGGCACCGTTGGTTTTGTTCGGTACGCTGGCCACTCACCTTTTTGGTGGTTCTGCAGGTCGCGAGGGAACGGCCGTCCAGATGGGTGGCGCCATTGCCGATCAGTTCACCAGGTTTTTTAAAATGGAACACAGCGACCGCAAGATCCTGTTGGTCATGGGAATCAGTGCGGGTTTCGCAGCCGTTTTCGGGACGCCACTTGCGGGTGCTGTTTTTGCTTTGGAAGTGTTCGCGATAGGTGGTATTTTCTATCAGGCAATCGTTCCGGCTCTCCTGGCAGCCATAATCGCTGACCACGTATGTCTGGCTTGGCAAGTACAGCATACAACATACGCAATCACCACAATTCCCGAAATGTCTGGTATGAACTTAATCTGGACGTTGGGTTTGGGAATCGGATTTGGACTGACGGCTTTATTTTTTTCAAAAACGGTTCATTTTTTCGGACACCTGTTTAGGAAAAGGATAGCCTATCCGCCGTTACGACCATTCATTGGTGGTGTTGTGATCGCGTTTTCGGTTTGGACGATGGACACGACAGATTATATCGGGCTTGGAATCCCGATGATTTCCGAATCGTTCCTGCAGCAAATGCCTTGGTACGCTTTCGCACTGAAATTGCTTCTGACGACCTTCACCCTGGGCGCCGGTTTCAAGGGAGGCGAAGTCACGCCCTTATTTTTCATAGGGGCTACATTGGGAAGCGCCTGTTTTGGTTTTGTCCCGTTGCCGGTCGCGCTATTGGCCGGAATGGGTTTCGTGGCGGTTTTTTCAGGGGCAACCAATACGCCTATTGCCTGTACGCTGATGGGAATGGAACTTTTCGGGAGCGCCTGTGGAATATACATTGGCCTGGCGTGTGTACTGGCGTACCTTTTCTCGGGACACACCGGAATCTATTCCTCCCAGATTATCGGCAACCCAAAGCATCTGTTCTATGCGAGGTTTCAGGGAAAGCAACTTGAAGATTTACAAAACAAGGATCATTGATAAACTAAAAACAGTATTATGTGGTGGATTTTCGCTTTACTCTCGGCCTTTTTCGCAGCACTCACAGCCATCTTTTCAAAAGTGGGCATCAAAGGCGTCAATACAGATCTGGCTACCGCCATCCGGACAGTCATTGTCCTGATACTTGCCTGGGGAATCGCTTTCTTTAGAGGCGGTACGGCACATCTCCATACGCTCACCCGCCAAAACCTGATTTTCTTATGCCTTTCCGGTGTCGCTACCGGTTTGTCATGGATTTTCTATTTCAAGGCATTACAGGCGGGAAAAGTCTCGCAGGTTGCACCGGTCGACAAACTCAGCGTGGCCATTGCCATTATCCTGTCGGTGGTTTTCCTGAACGAGAAGGTCAGTCCATTGGGAATTCTGGGCGTATTGCTCATCATCTCGGGAACCATCGTTTTGATTTATAGCTGAACTTGTGGAAAAAATCAACCAACTCGACACCGAACTCTTCCTATACCTCAACGCAAAACACAATGCGTTTTTAGATCCCATCATGTAGTGGGCAAGCCATAAGTGGTTTTGGGTTCCGTTCTATGCTTTACTGGCTTACATTATTGTAAAGGAGTACGGCTTCCCAAGAAATGGATATTGGAATTCCGGGCTGTTTTGGTAGCTTACAGCCGTATCTGTAACGGCGTCCCTTATCCCGCAGACGTAATTGTGGCCGGTACCAATCCAACTTATCCGTAAAATGAGCTGCCCTGACAACGTGGAAAAGAGTTGTGCCACTTTCCAAAAAATGGGAAAAATGATACACGCCAGGAATATTTCATTCGATGTGTTTACAAAGAAAAATGTCAACATCAACAGATTTCACTTTGTAGCCTATCATTTTTTATCAGACGAAAGCACATTGGACACCTAACACAAAAAGAACTATTTGATTACCTAAAAATTCCACAATCAGCGGGTGGATTTCTTTCAGCAATGCCTTGTAATACCTACCTTTGCACCGCAAAATAAAGTAACCTCAAACAAAAAAAGATAATGAAAAATTCATGGCACGGCGTAACCTTCGGAGATAAGGCCCCAAATGTTGTAAACGGAATCATCGAAATTCCAAAAGGAAACCGCGCAAAATATGAGCTTGACAAAGAAAGCGGAATGCTGATCCTTGACCGGGTTTTGTTTTCATCTGTATACTATCCGGCCAACTACGGATTCATTCCACGTACGTATTGCGACGACAATGACCCGTTGGACATCCTGGTAATCTGTCAGGTAGACATTGTTCCTTTGTGTATTGTACCGGCCAAAGTAATCGGTGTGATGCGAATGATTGACGGCGGCGAAGCAGATGACAAAATCATAGCCGTTGCAGAAGGCGACCCGAGCGTGAACCACATCAACGATATTTCTGAATTGCCGCAACACTTTATCTCGGAGCTGAAGAGCTTTTTTGAGGATTATAAAAAATTAGAGCATAAAGAAGTTGTGGTAGAAGAATTCCAGAATCGCGAAACTGCCTGGAAAATCATCGATAAGGCAATTGCCGATTATAACGAAAAGTTCAAAAAACAAGTTACGGTATAATTTACCCTGACTCTTTTAGCCGGCCTGAGAATATATTCGATATTTTCAGGCCGTTTTTCTTTGCCTGGAACTGATAATCCGGTTATTCACAACCATTGATTTGAAGTATGATAAATTACCAATTGTGACTATCTTAGCTATCAAACCAGCCACTGACAAATCCATGTATCGCACTTTCAGAAAATTAGGCGCTCTTACCCTGCTCCTATTGGTCGCATCTGTTACCTATGCCCAAAAACAAAGACCAAAGATTGCCATTACACTCAGTGGTGGCGGGGCGAAGGGAATGGCGCACGTGGGTGTGCTCAAGGCGATAGATTCCGCAGGGCTTAAGGTAGATTACGTAACCGGTACCAGTATGGGTGCCGTTGTTGGGGGACTATATGCCGCAGGTTATTCGGCAAATGAAATTCTTGATATTTCCAAAACCCTGGACTGGACTTCATTGCTAAGCAACGATTTGCCGTTAAGCACTTTAAAAATAAGGGAAAAAGAAGAATTCGGGCATTACATTGAAGTGCCTTTGCACAAAGGAAAATTGTCGCTCAAACGTGGAATCATCGAATCGAACGAACTCTGGCTCAAACTCGCCGAATTCTACTTTTCCTATTATGAAATATCAGATTTCAGCAAATTCGACAAAGGTTTCCTGTGCATTGCAACCGATGTGGGGAACGGAAAGATGGTAGTGCTCGATAAAGGCGATATGGTCAGTGCCGTTCGGGCAAGTATGGCTATACCTTCTGTCTTTACCCCTGTCGACATAGACGGAAAAATACTTATCGATGGCGGCCTCACACGTAATTTCCCTGTTGCGAACGCTCGTGAAATGGGTGCCGATATTGTTATTGGAAGTGATGTGTCAGGTAGTATCAACGCAATCGACCAGATCAAATCGCCTATGGATATTTTCAGCAGGCTGCCTTTTTACGACGCGGTCACAGACTTGGAGGAACAAAAAAAACAGGTGAACATTTATGTCGATTATCCACTCGGGCCTTATGGAACGGCCAGTTTCGCATCGGCGGACGAAATCATCAAGATCGGGCTCGAAAAAGGAAGGCAATTGTATCCGCAGATTAAAAGGTTAAAAGATTCTCTTGATCTTATCTACGGAAAACAGGAAATGGAACCGAGGGCCAAAAGACGCGATTCCATACTTATTTCCGAATTCGAGGTAAAAGGCCTTTCCGACAAAAAATCGGAATCTTTCAAAAAATTGATAGGATTCAAGACAGACAGATACTACACTGCAAGCCAGATCAGCGATCAGATACGCGAAGCCTTTGCCACGCGCGGATACAGTAAACTCAGTTACAGGCTTGTTCCCGCAACACAAAACGGCGCAAAAATTATCTTTTACGTCGAAGAATCCGTTTCCACCGCTTTTCGTTTTGGCCTGCGATATAATACCCCAATTGGCATTGCCCTCAAAGTCGGGCTTGTAAAAAGAGGTTTCCTGAGTCCATATTCGGTTGCATCGGCCACGTTTGCCATTGGTGAAAATCCAAGGGGTGAAGCGATTTACAGATATTACCTGACCAAACAACGCAAGCTCGCGCTCCAGGCCGAAACGAATTTCGAAGTTACCGATATCAACACCTACAACGAAGACTTCCGCCGAACCGGCCTTTACAGGCAAGCCAGCCAGAATTGTGATCTGCAGCTATACTGGCAACCCGATACGCATTGGCTGTTCGGGTTCGGGACCACATTGAGCAATGTAGATTATAAACCGACCATAAAATCCCAGGTACAGGCCAGTGGAAATGTAGCCTTTCTGAATACTTATCTGTTCCTGGAACACAATACCTTAAATGCATTGATCTATCCGAATAAGGGACGTCGCGTTTTTGTAAAAGCCGGCATCATCTATAACCAGCTTCCGGACTTTGCCATTTACCAGGACGACGAACTCATTGCCACGGAAGAAGATGAAATTTTTGGTGACGACGCTTACACTCAAATCAAGATTTCGCTCGAACAGTACATCCCGATCAACGAACACGCCATTTTCGCACGTGTACAATCTGGCATGAACTTCAATTACAAACAAATCCTGATGAACGATTTCCGGATTGGCGGCCTGAATAATGTGGTCCGGAACCAGATCACATTTGCAGGTCTTTCCGAGGCTTCCATTTTTTCATCGAGCGTAGTCAGTGCGCAATTTGGTTATCAGCATGCCGTTACGAACAATTTCTACCTCACCGGAATAGTGAACGGTTTGTGGTACGACTTTGTCAAAAGCAATCTCACCGTGAATAGAGATACGAATGGTGTCGGTTATTCGCTGACCGCAGGGTATCGCACCTTCCTCGGGCCGCTCGAGGCCAGCATGACGTATAGCGACCTCAATGAAAAAGTGCTGCCTTACTTTAATGTGGGGTATGTGATCAGCCTGAATTAGACCGCAAAAACTCGTATGGAAAATTGGACACCCATGAACAAAGAAGAAATCCATCAGGACATTCTTTGCCCTGAAAAAGAAATGAGTACCTCTTAAGTACGCAACCATCGGAACCATTGAAAGTCCTTCTGATTCTTATTGGAATCTTTTGTAATCCATTAAAATTCCATATCTTACATTCGGTCAATACAATAATCCTTGACTATTGGAATCATGGAGCCTATTTACAAAGACCTTATCGAACAGACGTATGCCAATTTCAACGCCCGCGACATCGATGCCGCATTTACGGCCATGGATCCGGATGTGGAATGGCCCAGCGGCTGGGAAAGCGGTTATCTTGTGGGCTTTGAAGAAGTACGCGACTACTGGACGCACCAATGGAAACAGATCAACACTACGTTACACCCTATCGGTTACAAATCACTCAGCGATGACAGGGTCGAAGTTGAAGTCCACCAGATTGCCAAAGACCTTTCGGGCGCTCTGTTGTACGAGGGAAAAGTCAAACACGTCTACAGCTTTGAAAACGGTTTGATCAAGGCGATGGAGATTGAGAATGAGCATTGAATTTATTTTCTCCATGTAAAATAATCAACATCTACACACTCAATCGAGTGAATCCAGAAAGAAATGGACAGCGACTACGGCTACAGATATCCATTCTGCCCAGAACAACGTGTAACCCGGAAACCAGTGCAGCCAGTATTCATCCAAAAAGTAGAAAGCCAGGCCAACAACTGTAAGTATACCTAAGAACGTGTTTGATTTTCTCCAGGTTTTCGTGTGGAATACCATAGTAATCACAGCATTTCCCATAAAAAAGGCACCGGCAAAAATATAGTGGATTACAGAAAATTCCTTGTGTGGAAAAACAACTACTCCCAAAAGACAAACTCCCAGGATAAGGTTGTACCATTTACCGCTCCTGTCTACTACAATGTTATTCTCCGTTTCATTTTTAAAGTAGATGACCCCATTGAAGATAAACAGCATAGAGGCCGTCCCCAAGAGCAATCCGTAAACATAGCTATGCCACATGTAGACATAATTGCTAATGCTGTCGCGAAATCCTTCTATTGGCATTCCGCATCTGTTTTTATCGGTTAAGTAAAGAATAAGCGGAATGCTTACGAGAAATGCGGCCAATCCGCGTTCAAACCACTTAAACGTTTGCAATGGATTTTCTTCGAGGGCGCGTAGCACTTTGTTTTCTGTCGGTTTCATGATGTCTTGGTATTTTATGGCAAAAGATCTGCTGAATCTTTTATAGACTCATATCCAAGTTTGCGATAGCTTTCAAATTGGGCTTCGTCAAAAAACTGGTCGCCTGTGGATTCTTGGGGAAATTTGGGATTTCTGAGACGATATTCGCGGACATCGGTAGCTTCTTTTCCAGTAACAGAAGATTTTATATAAATGATCGTACCCGGAACCGGATTATTTGGGTAAAATAGTTTTCCCTTGACCAAATGTTTGGGCGAAAGTCCATTTTCTTTTCCTTTTGGTGTTACTTTGTCAACGTCGATTACAATTTCTACCCCAAAATCAATCCGACAGCGCCTGATGGCATTGGCAAGGCCTTCGCATATGGAATCTTCATCCTGTTCACCGTCACCAAGGACTATATAATGGCAGCGCCGGCGAACCAGCTCATACAATCCCATATTGTCGAAATGGCCGCCATCTGAAAGATAAACGTAGTCATCGTCTATATTGGACTTTCCTATCAGATCCTTCAAAAGGTACACTAATCCGAACGGAGGCTCGGACCTTTGCCACGAATGTTTTCTCGGGTTTCCTATCCATCGGCCAAGCCTGACATTGAAAAGTGTAAGCAGGAAGGATGTAGCGGAAGAAGAATGGTATCCCCTGTTCGGACTCACGGCAGCTCCGGAAATAGCCATGACGGTACCCAGAAATGGGCCGAATTTACGGGAAAACTGATTAGTGGGCCTGTATCCGAAATTAAATATACTGCTCTTTCGCAGGGAAGCAGAACGTGTCGCATTAAAATCGAACCCACAATATAAGGGCGAAAATACAAAGGATTCCGCCATACGATCCTGTCGATCCAGTTCTGATACCGACGTTGTATTTACAGCCGTGTTTATAAGCGGATAAGGACCTGAATAGCTGTCTGATCTGATTTGGGAGAGCAAAATGTCATCTTCCTTATCGAATCCGGTAAAGGTGTTAGCCGAATCTTCCCTGTCGGCTCTCTTGCGCGTAGCCCCAAGATAGGCACGCACCAATCTGTTTTTGTAAAAATCATGGAGCGAAAACTCATTGACGCCGGCACATAAACTCAATAAAGCGGTTGCAGCAGCAAGACAAATAAAACAAACTATAAGAGTACATTCTTTATTTGGGAAGTATTGTTGCATATAGAACGTAAACTTGCCCAATACATAGGAACCAATCAAAAGAAAACCAACCATAAAGAAATATGGTGCGATGCGGACAAATACATCCTTTAGTTGCCTTTTGCTGTTGTTTGCAGGTTTGTCTGTCGGGTCTTTTGACGTGAAAGCGGTACGAACGCCATATCCTATCAATACTGCCCAACCTCCGGTAAAAGCCACGAATTTATCTAAATTAGCCAACGTGCTGATGTGGATAAACTTGCCGGGAAACCATAAGGCCGCAAGCGTTGCTATGATCCACCAAAAAATAAAGCGATGCACTATTCCGCCCATACGCCCCCACCATTCCCTTCGTTCATCAGGAAAATAGTTGCCCATAACCGCCATACGAAAGACTATGGTAATGCAGAAAGCTTCAATGAGTAAAGGTATCCCCAATATAAAAGGCCATAAATCATTCAGTCTAAACAACTGCGCGATTAACTTCCAGACAAGACCTATCAGTAAAACCCCAACAATTGAAGCCAATGCGGAAGAAATTATAATCCGGCCAAAAAGCTTATAATTAATAGCAGTAGACGAAGGATTAGACACGTTATACCGATGGTATTTCCCAATCCAGGCAACTGCCAGCATACCAATAAAGGCAATGACTCCACCCGGCCAAAGCGAATCAAAAATGGCGGAAAAGTCGTGGATTCCCTGTTCAGCTATGCAAAGCAGTGAAATGGCAAAAGCTGATGTAAAAATCCATCCTGTCAGATATTTGGAAAGGTTACCGCTTTTTCCAACTTTAAACCAATCCTTACGACCTGTCGATGATTCCCTGTAAAATGTCCTCATGCCACTCCCGGCAAGGTAAGCAGTCCCGGAAATTACAAAGACACTCAACACTATCACATATAATTGATTGAAGTCATTGTAATCGTGTATCAACCACTTCCAGAAGCTGTGCAGTATTTCCATCGCGGCCAGCACAGTCAGCAAAATCAATAATAATATAACCTGGTTTATCAACGTGTTCCGAAGCCAGGTCATGCCTGCAGTCCAGGAATCTGCAGACATGATGCTTTTATTAGGCGACAGATAATTGCTGAACATCCGCAGCCAACGTATAGGCCGAACTTCCTCACCGAGGGGATCGCCTGATTTTTTTGGATTTAGCCGATCCATAATTTTTGTAACAGAAGTGTTACGATACAGCCATGAAGTATACCACGAGCCAATGTAGCCACCGCCGGATACTGTGGAAAGATAGTCGAACCGCGGAAGCGCACCGAGTTCCGCCAATTTTTGCAATACCCCCAAATTGAACGTCGCTGACCTTATTCCACCACCCGAGAATGCAAGCCCCGCAAGTTTCATGTTATCGGCCAGCATTTCAGGATCGTAGGTTTTTTCGAAATATGGGATCTCTATCGGATATTTTGCCTGTTCTTCCGGTTTGACCTGAGTGGCCCTTTTTTCACGAAGTCGCTGTATTTCAATCAATTCATGTTCAAAAAGGCTTGCAAACGGAAGTGTTATATTCCTTCTGTTCAGAATGAGCAACAGCAATTCAGTATCTTCGAGCAGCTTACGGGCAACATGGGAAAAAAGCCCGGAGAGTGCATCGGCATCCGACTCTGAATCTGACCAGGCATCGGCTTGATCTGTCTGTCCGTCCAAACTTTCCGATGTAGATTTTTCAAAATCCCGTTGCTCATTGGAAATTACCGGTTTTTCAAATCGCCTTTTCCAAAATCTATCGATAATGACTGCATCAAAAGCGGCAAATCCTCCTATTTGCTGATCCCCCGTCCGATTTGTAAAATAACACTGGTATAAGCGTTGGTTTGTTACTCCCGCATCTTGTAAATCATCGAGCGCATAGATTATCTGCAAAGGCATGTACGCAAGGGATTCACATAAATCCAGACGCGTCTTGGGATTGCGATACAGTATTTTTTTGATAAGGAAACGCCAATAATCAGGTGTTGCCCAAAGATTAGGATATTCCGTTTCATTGGAATCGATCTTCTTTTCGTCATTCCCTGTTTCCCTGGATTTGTTTTTTTTGTCAGTTCGGATACGGCCTAATACCTCAAGGGCAGCTTCTTTTGGGAAAGACTGGACATCATCGGCATGTTCTCCCATCCACTGCAACAACATACGTGATCTCAAAAGGAAAGTCCTTAATTTATAGGTTTCTTTTGCAGGTGCATTTCCGTACCATATCAATTCGTTGATCCGCTTATGAATCGTTTTGCCGATATTTAGATCATGCACCTCAGATTCACCAAATGCACCAGGCAAATAATCGATTAGTTGCCAAAGCTTTTGGCCATCGCGCTCGTTGTTCTGCTGCAAACTCTTATTACTTCTAAATATATCCTGAATAACGGTGAGGTATGAAACCGCTTCCGAAGCCAAATCTGTAATGATATCCATAGTAATTGAAATGAAGTTTATATTCAGATAGCAAAATGTCGCCACCTATTTCAATTAACTAATCTACAATGAATTACAAATAAAAAACATCCCTAAATATAGGGATATTTGAGTGATGATATTTTACGGACTTTTAAATAAAGAGGGGTTGATACTGTCTTGGCCTGATCCATTTCAATTCCTGAAAATCAGGAATGAATCGGTTGAACCGGCTTTGCTTTTAAGAAGTATTTCAGCCTTTGCAGGAACCGGTTCCGACTCTTTTGTCCCGAACCGAATCACCACGGTAATTTTATCATTGCCAAGCGTCCGTGTAAAAACCAGCCGATTGTCATTGAATTCAAGCGTTTCATAAGTTCCGTATTGCAGGACCCTTTCGCGGTTCCTAAGCGTGATAAGTTCTTTATAGGTTTGCAATAACGATAGCTTTTCTTTTTCAAGACGGGCAACATTTATATCACGGTAATCCGGTGAAACCTTGATCCAACTGGTTTTGTCGGAAAATCCTGCGAATGGCTTATTGTTCCACTGCATCGGGCTTCTTGATTTGTCCCGGTTGTTTTTATTGGCCTCGAGAAGTGCTTCTTCTGACGTTTTTCCCTGGTCGATGGCGAGTTTATAATGCGTCCTGCCTTGAATATCTTTAATTTCCGACAGATTATCAGCGATGATATTGCGCATCCCGATTTCTTCCCCGTAATACACGAATGGAACGCCTTTGGCCGTAAGTATCAAAGCGGCCAACGCGGCTGCCCTATCCGGTTTTCCTTCGGCCAATCGATCCATCATCCGGGGCATATCATGGCTTCCGAAGAATAATGTGGGGTAATTCGACATATTTTTTTCCATGCTCACGAGTTCGTCAAAAATACGTTGGGCCGAAAATGACGGAATGCTTCCAAAGTTGAAATTGAATACCACGTCGAGCAAATCCTCGCCCTGATATTGTTTGAGTACTTCGATCTTGTCGCTGCCGATTTCCCCAACGATAAACCTTTCCGGATATTCAGAAACCGTTCGTTTGATAAGCCGCATGGCATCTTTTACTCCCGGCTGATCGATGTCGTTTACATGTTGCTGACTTCCGTCTTTTACCGGATTGTCAACCGTAATCCCATCTGTATTGAGAAAATTGATGACGTCCAACCGGAACCCGTCGACGCCCATATCGAGCCAAAACCGCAGCACACGCCGGATTTCGTCGCGCACCGCCGGATTCTGCCAATTCAAATCGGCCATGCGAACGTCGAACTTGTGATAGTAATATTGATTCGTTGCCGGATCTTTTTCCCAGGCCGGCCCGCCAAAGAACGATTCCCAATTGTTTGGTTTGTCTTTCCAGATATAGTAATCGCGGTACGGATTTTCTTTGGATTTGCGTGATTCCTTAAACCATTTGGAATCGGTCGAAGTATGGTTGAGCACCATATCCATGATGACCTTTATGCCTTTTTGATGTGCCGATTGAAGGAAAACCTTAAAGTCCTCATTTGTTCCGTAAGTCGGGTCAACCTGATAATAATCGGCAATGTCGTATCCGTTATCCACTTTAGGTGAAGCCAGGAACGGTGTGAGCCAGATTCCTTTGACACCAAGACTTTTGAGGTAATCAAGTTTGTCGGTCATCCCTTTGAAATCACCGTAACCGTCGCCATTGGAATCGGCATAACTTGGCATATAGATTTGGTAAAAGACCGCCTCTTTCCACCATTTTTTGGGAATCCCTGAGTCTTGTGCACTCAGGGACCAACTAACCCAAAAAACTAAACAAATCTTGATATGCGTAAAAAACTGGCGCTTATTTACCTTTTGCATGATAGTCCACGACTACACCATTGACGCTCATTTTTGTACCAGAATAAGCAACTTTTCCATTAGCCGGGACAAGGACGATTACCGCCGATCCGTTAGCCGGAACAGTTACTTTGGAATTTGCATCGACATTTTTGGCAATGAATTTTCCGGATACCATATCATATAAATCCACTTTTTTTGATTTATCCGAATCTGTATTGATGGTTACGGATTTCGCTTCAGCAGACGGATTGTAATACAGATAAGTCGGATAGGCTTTATCCCGGAAGAAATCGGTAGCCAATAAATCCAGCTGCAATATGTTATCTACGTTTGTCTTTTTTATGATGCTTCCAAAGATGCCCACGTGTCCGCTTCCGTAAACGCTCAATTGCGATTGTGGCGGATTCTGTCCCGGAACCCACAATGGCCCGTCACCCTGGGCGACCGGCGCCTGCACGCTTTCGTATTCCTTCATGTTCGATTTCTTGATGATGCCTTCGTAAGCGATCACGCCTTTTCCGGCAGAAGCCAGCGTGGGAATCGTTTCGTGTTCGTCAGCCATATGTTCCGGATAGAAGAATTTGGAAGCGTTCGCCGCATTGAGCATCCACTTCCCGATTGCCGTGGCATACGATTGGTCATAACGCACCATCGGCACCATCGGCCAAGCCATGTCATACGTATTCATAAGGAAGCCATAACCACCGCGGTCAACCGTACTTCCTACCGTTCCGGAAATGTCGTATCCGTTCCAGTTTCCGACCAAAACGCCCCAGCCTTCGCGGCAAATAGGTGTTCCGTCGAACGTCCAATGAAGCATTTTGTTCACGTCGAAGTTCTGGCCTTGCTCGGCATTGACACGTGCGGCGATAGAAGCTCCAAACGGCATCAGCAGTTCGTAAGTGGGATTCGTCTGTTGGGATTGTAAAGCTTTCAAAGCCGAGATGGTTCCGTCCAGATATTTCTTGTCCCCGAATTTCTTGTAAGCCGCATATAGCACCCATGCATGTCCGGCAGAAGCATCGGGTTGTGCACAGATGTTGTTCTTCATTGGCTTCATATTCCCGTAATCGAAATAGGAATAGTCATAATTTCCTGCGAGGATTTTATCTGCTTCATAGAATTTATCGGCAATGGAACGTGCCATTTCCTCAAGGCCGGGTTCGTTCGGATATTTGTCGTAGATGGCATAGAACATGACGTTCGGGAACACATCGTACCACCAGTCGCGACCATATCCGCCTCCGAGCAAAGCCACTTTTGGCGTGGTATTGTTCATCATGATATTCCAGCCTGTATCCTTGCTGAAGTAATTCTTGAGCATGGCGACATAATTCAGGTTGCCTTGTTTGGTCTTGTCAATACCTACTAAAGTTGCTCCAAGAGTAGCTCCCATCGTAGCCAGTGATTCATGGAACATTCCGTTGTTTACGTTAGGCCCTTGACGTACATCACCGACTGCCGTGTACATTCCCACCACATCCTGATCGAAATTCTTGCGGCTTGTATCCATCCAGACCATGGGCCAGAATTGGCCTTTCTGGTTAAAATCGAAAATGGTTTTGTCAAAGTCGTGGGCGAGTTTGTTGTAATCGATGATTTCAAAAGGCTGAGGCACGTTCGGCATTTGGTCGACTCTCGGAATCGCCTGTTGTTTTACCTGTGCACTGCACGAAAGATTGACGAATAAGGCTAACGGTACAATTAGTTTATAAGGGAAGTTCATTTGATTGGTTGATGATTT
Source organism: Flavobacterium silvaticum (assembly GCF_012911565.1). Lineage (GTDB taxonomy): Bacteria > Bacteroidota > Bacteroidia > Flavobacteriales > Flavobacteriaceae > Flavobacterium > Flavobacterium silvaticum. The sequence goes on from NZ_JAAMPU010000097.1 coordinate 31,712, forward strand.
TAAAGTAATTCAACTGCCGTTTCTTCAAGCACTTTCGGGTCGACAGCTTTGTTCCCGTCTTCGGGCATGATGGCGTTGCCTTGTTTGATGATGTTTTTGCTGATGAAGATGGAACACAGTTGCAGCAATGCGATGATCCCGATGGCGTAACGCAAAGCCACATCTTCCGATACCGCAAAATACAAAACAAGGAACGTTCCGGCACCGAATAAACGTCCGGCATACAAACCGGCCTCATGGTTCAGGATGTAGGTGAATTCGCCTCTTTTCTCGATTCGGGATACTATGTCGATGACGCGTAACTGAATCGGATAATAGGCTAAATCCATCAATGGTTTTGCAATCAGCAGCAACAACAGGAATATGACGACTCCCGTTTTATTGAACAGGATTCCATTGAGGCAGGCACCGATGGCAAACAGGATGAGTCCGACCGAAAATGTCTTGATGCGGTCTGAAGGTTTTGAAAAACGCCCGATGAAATAAATGATGATTGCCGCTAAAATGGCTCCGATGGATTGGGCTTTTCCGAGCGCGCCTTCTTCGCCTAAAATCTTGAAAATAAGCATCGCTGGTGCCGTTACCAGAAACCCTTGTGCAAGTCCCTTGAACATGGCAAGCGACAGTAATTTATGCCACAGCGGATGGAATTTGAAGAAGATGTATTTCTTCTGGATCGGATTGATGAATCGTCCGCGGAAGCAAACCATCGACGCGATCATGGTAATCAGGAATACGATTCCGGTGATAACGACGTAAGCCGTGTGTTTGGCATCGGCTCCGGATTTCGACTGGATGAACCATCCGATAGCTGCCGGAACGACGATGGCGATTATCGTGTAAAAGAAGGTTTCAAGTCCATAGTAATAGTTGCGGTTTTCATCATCGGTCGTGGACAAAACCAGATAGTCGCGGTTCGACCAATACAATCCGAATGACAATCCCATAGTGATTCCGGCAACTCCTATTCCTAATAAATCCAGATTGGTCAAGGACATCATGATAATCATGGAAACACCGCTGAGCATCATACCCGCAGAATACAGTTTGCGTATCGGGAAGTATTTAAGCAGGAATCCGTTGAGTAGAAAAGTAAGTGGGATTCCGGTGTAAATGGCCAATTGATAGATGACGACTTTTGAGGTATCGTTTGAATTCCGCATGATGTAGGCGGCCACGAAAATATCAATTACCGGCTGGACCAGTGCATACACGAGGTTCGTAAGCACCAGAATCTTAAAATTGTGATCCTGCTTGCGGAAATGATCGACTTCCCTTTTAAGTTTCTGTAGCATCTAGACAGGTTTTAAAAGTGACAGTATTTCCTTGATCGAAAACGTCGCCCCGCACACGAATTCATCCGAAGCGCCGTAATACATGGTGACGGTATCGTCATCTGGTTCCACGATATGTCCGTTGGTGAACACGACGTTTCCAAAGAAGCCGGAGATTTCATAATCTGCGGTAGGAACCATAATCGGGGCATCTGTGCGGGAGATGACTTTTGTGGGATTATCCAAATCGAGAAGGAATGCTCCGAGGCAATACTGGTGATTTTCGTTGGCACCATGATAGATTTCAAGCCAGCCTTTGTGGGTTTTGATTGGGGCCGCACCTGCCCCGACACGTTTGCTGTCCCAATGGCCTTTGCGCGTGGTGACGATGCATTTGTGTTCGCCCCAGTGCAATCCGTCCGGCGATGATGCAATCCAGATGTAATTCCCGCCGATATCGACACTGCTCGGACGGTGCAATGCATAGAATTTACCGTTGACCTTTTCCTCGAAAATAGCGCAATCTTTATTGTGGGCAGGAAAGATGAGCCCATGCTTTTCAAATGTCTTCCAGTCTTTCGTGGTCCTGAGTCCGACTGCGACGCCTTTATCGGACACCGAAGTAAACGTCAGGTAATATGTCCCTTCAATTTCGACCACGCGGCAGTCTTCTATCCCGAAAGTTTCCTGATCGCCTTCTCCAACTAATAGCGGATAGCCTTCAGGTTCCGTAAAATGGATCCCGTCTTCGCTGCTCAGTAAACGCAAATGTGACAATGTGGTCAGGTAATCTTTGCCCTGATAATTGATCACGCGCGCATCTGTGGCGATTAAATCCGGATGGTCTTTGGAGATTTCGATTATTTCAGTCTTGCCGTTCGGAGTCAGTACCGGAAAGGATATGGTGGTTTCTTTTTGTGCCGGCCTTTCCGCAACACGCACGATAAGCCATTTTTTGCCATCGAATTCAAACACGCCCGGATTCAGCAGGCATGTAATCTCAAGGCCTTTGGTACTCGATGGAATATCCGAAGGTGATAATATAGGATTTTGGGCAAAGCGGGTTGCAATGTCTTTCATAGTAGGAATTGTGATGATACGTAATAGAAAGTAACCCAAATCTGTCAGGACAGATTTGAGTTACATAATCAACTAACTAACTCATTTTGTTTTTAGTAACCTGGGTTTTGGGTCAGGGTACCCGCTGTGGCATTTACGTCTGACTGGGGAATTGGATAAAGCATATGCTTTTCCTGAAAATTGATTCCCTGGCCATCAAGTACCTGCTGGGCAATTCCCCAACGCTTAAGATCAAGCAGACGCTGGCTTTCAAATCCAAGTTCTACGCGGCGTTCGTGAATGAGCCATTGTCTGACCTGGTTAGCATCAGCGGCCGATGAACGATCCGGAAGCGTACCTGCCGGTGGCGTTGATCCGTCAGCGGCCACGGTAGTCCTCGCACGATTACGGACTTGGTTGATGATAGTTACAGCTCCCGCAGTATCCCCGGAATTCAGTAAAGCTTCGGCTTTCCATAGAAGACAATCTGCATATCGGATATAAATCTTATTTACCGGAGCATCGTCATTCCCTTTAAATGTGCCGTCAAGGCTCCCCAATAACTTGTTGACATTCTGGTTAGGTACATCGACAGTATAGAATTTTCTAGGATCATTTTCTTCAAATTCATCAAGGAAATTCTGTGTCGGGGCAAAAAATCCCCAACCCATTACCGCACAGAGGCCGTTTCCACGAAGTGGTGCTGCATTGTTCTGGTGATCGAAAACAAAAATATCCTCGTTTTCATTGAACTCGCTTGATTGACGGAACGCATCAAAATAGTTGGCATTCAACCCAAAACCAAGTCCGGAAAGTTGGTCAACCAAGCCAGGAACTGCTGTCCAATTCTCACTGTATAGCTCAATTTTAGCATGCAAGGCAATTGCAGCTCCCTTGGAAACACGCCATTGTTCCGTACTTGAAGAATATTTTGTGTTTGGCAATAGGCTCGCAGCCTGGTCAAGATCGGAACGAAGCTGGTCGAAGATAGTCGCTTCATCTGTCCGGGCAGCCAGTTCAAAGGCAGTATTGATGTCAGTTACCGGCTCAAGGATAAGCGGAACTCCTCCGAAGTTTGTAACCAAAGCGAAATAATAATAGGAACGCAGGAAAAGGCACTCGGCCAATAACTGATTCTTTCTTTCGGTAGTTATTCCCGTTATGGACTCGATTTGCGGATTATTGCAATGCTGGATTACCGTATTGGCTCTTTTGATACCTTCATAATTGTATCTCCAAAGCCCGTTAGGGCCACCATTCGTAGTGGTGAAGGTGAAAGAATTGATCTCATCCATCCACGTTTGATCGCCATCTATGATCCATTTTTTCTGCATATCGTCACTTCCGATGTCCTGCAATACGATATCATTCTGGAAAACGAGTCCACCGGTCCAATCCCAACTTCCCATAATATTAAGGGTGTTGGAAAGTAACATATAGGCAGATTTTGTCTGATTTTCCATTCCGGTAAGCGTTGGCGTAAGATCTACCTGCTCTTGTGTCAGTACGCCTATGGGTTCCTGATTCAGATCATCTTCACAACCCGACAGACCTATTATGCCTATCAACAATCCAATTGTTATATACTTTTTCATGATTCTTTCTTTTACAATTTAATTTTTGCTCCAAATAGTACCGAAGTCATCTGCGGATATGTCCCTTGATCTTTAAGCAATGTAGATTCTGGATCCAGACCGGTGTAATCTGTAAATGTCAATAAGTTCTGTCCGGACACGTAAACACGGAGGTTGCTGATTCTTGGGATGCGAGTCCATGTGTAACCTATTTCCACATTTTTAAGACGCAAATAAGACGCATCTTCTACCATTTTGCTTGAAACCCTGCTTCCACCGTTATCATTGAATGTAAGCCTTGGTGTTGTATTACTTGTTCCCTCGCCGTTCCATGCACCTAAAACCTCAGTAGTGGAATTGAACGGACGGCTGTCATAGTTCAGGATCTGTTTCAGGTCATTGTATCGATCGACATCGGAAACACCTTGCCATAAGAAAGATACGTCAAAACCTTTATAGGAAGCATTAAATGCAAGGCCATAAGTGATTTTTGGTATCGGATTTCCAATAAAGGTCTGGTCATCGGCTGTGATCTGGCCGTCACCATTGACATCGCGAAACTTCATGTCTCCAGGTCGGACAGAACCCGCATCTGTAGACAAATACGAATTTATTTCTGCCTGGTTTTGATAGATTCCAATAAATTCATAACCATAATACGAATTAATCGGTTGACCTGCAGTGGTTCTGGTATGGCTGAAATTATCGTCGATCAAAGGCAGATTCGGGTGCAATTTGGTCACTTCGTTTTTGAGGGTAGCCAGATTTCCGGTCACTCCGTATTTGAACTCATGATCGTTATTCTGATAGTTCAGGGCAAATTCAAAACCTTTGTTTTCCACAGATCCGGCATTGACATAAGTAGGGTCGTAATCACCTATATATCCCGGAGGATCGAGTTGCAACAAGATATCATCGGTCTTTTTGATGAAATAGTCTGCTGAAAAGTTCAGTTTGTTCCTGAAGAACCCAAAATCGATACCTAAGTTGGTCTGTGTAGTTGTTTCCCATTTCAAATCGGGGTTGCCCAAACGCTGTAATTCAGGCCCGTTCGGCGTAATGGTGTACAGATTCTGATACGCGTAATTAGGGATTTCCTGGTTCCCGTTTTGTCCCCAGCTTGCGCGAAGTTTCAGGTTACTCAACCAATCCGACGTTTCTTTCATGAATGATTCGTTCGTCAGGATATAGTTGGCCGATGCTGCTGGGAAAAAGCCCCATTTGTTGTTCGGGCCGAATCTGGATGAAGCATCTGCACGCATAGTTCCCGTTACAAACAATTTCTCTTTGTATCCGTAAGTAGCCGAACCAAACCACGAAAGCAAAGACCATCCGGAAGCAGATCCCGAACTATACGGATAAGGTGTCGTCGGGCTACCCAATCCACCATAATCCAGATAACGGAAAGGATCTGTGGTGTTATCATATATGGATCTCGCACCTCCTATGGCAGAAGCCGAATTCTTGATGAATTCAGAACCCAACAAAGCATTGAGGCTGTGATCACCAAATTTCTTCACATAATTCAATGTGTTGCTCCAAGTAAATGTGACATCTTCGCCACGATCTTCATTAAGGCTTGTCGGGCTGTTGTTACGTCCATTTCCATAATAGACATTAGCTGGGTCATCAATGGTGGAATCTCCATAGTTCTGGGCGAAAATCTTGTTGTGCGTAAAACGCAGGTCGATACCCAGGTTACTTCTGAATTTCAATGAATTGTCAGATAAAAAGCTGTATTCCGCAAATACATTACCGAAAGCCTGGTACCAACTGCGCTTATCGTCTGTATAATTCACTATCGCAATTGGGTTTGAACTGTATTCATAATCGCGGCTGTAACCATTTACACTGTTCGGGCTTACATAAAACGGAAGATCAGTGTATGGATCATCTGCGCTCCAGGTAGGATCTGACGGATCTTTGTATACAGACAGAACCGGTGGACGAATCATGGCATGACGGATAACACCCGGTGCATCACCACTGGAAGACAGTTTATCCTGTTTGATAAATGTCATCTGCATGTTTGTTCCAACTGTAAAACGATCCGATACTTTGGCATTGAGGTTTACACGGAAATTGGCACGTTTGTATGAATCGTTATCCGTTATCACTATACCGTCAATATCATAAAGGCCTCCCGAAACCAAATAGGAAAATTTATCATTCGCCCCGCTGGCAGAAACCTGTATGTTTTTACTTATTCCGGTAGTGAAAAGCTCATCAAGCCAATCTGTATCAGACATTGTTCTCGTAGTACGATCCCGGACATAAGGGCTTTGTGCATCAGCAGCATTTCCCGAGGTGTTATGCCAGGCAATGTCTTTTGCGGTCAAATATTGGTCTGCGTTGAGCATGTCCGGAAGATTCGTAGCAAAATGAACTCCGGTAAATCCTTCAACCTCAAGTACGCCTTTTCCTTGCGAACCGCGCTTGGTTGTTATCACGATTACACCGCCAGCCGCACGCGAACCATAGATTGAGGCTGAAGCGGCATCTTTCAATACCGTCATCGATTTAATATCTGAAGAAGTCAAAGAGGCGATGCTGCGTGTAGGAACTCCATCAACTACATAAAGGACATCTGTATTTCCTATAGTACCTACACCACGCACGCGAAGCTGGATACCATCTCCCGGCGCACCTGTACTGGCTGCTACGAAAACACCTGCCACCTGGCCTTGCAATTGTTGTGTCACATCGGCCACACGGGTTTTGGAAAGATCGCCCATATCCACTTGTGAAACCGCTCCGGAAATGGAAGTTTTCTGTTGGCCGACATATCCGGTAACAATAACCTCCTTAAGCTGCTGACTATCCTCTTTAAGCACCACATTGACCGTTTGATCTCCCGTTACCGGAATCTCCTGTGTCAAGTAGCCAACATAGCTAAAAACAAGAGTATAACCATTAGACACCGAGGCAATGGTATACTTTCCATCAATATCTGTAGCTGTAGAAATGGAGGTGCCTTTAATGGTTACTGTAACCATTGGCAAAGTGCCGTTCGCATCAGAAACCGTACCTTCAACCTTTTGCGCAAAAAGGCCTCCTGAAAAGAATACAGCTATAAGCACGAAAAATAAGTTAGTAAGATTCCTGTTCATATTAAAACTGTGTAATCATTAATAATTAGGGATTTTTTTTTCATGTTGATAAAAATTAGTTGGGTTACTTGTGATTTTGGCTTGCTACAACGTTTTAGTAGCGATGATAAATGTACTTCCAGGCCATAAAAAAGGGTGTACACTATTTATTCAAAAGTGTACACCACTAGCAAACACATTGTTTATCAGTTATTTGAAAAAGAAAGGCTGCGGTTTTTATAATGCAGCTGATAATTTTTCGGAGTGGTCTGATACATCTTTTTGAATTCCCTGTAGAAATAAGATCTATTGTTGAAACCGGATTTATAGCATACTTCAGACACCGTAAGTACATTTTTCCGCAATAGTTCAGCTGCGAATTTGAGACGAACTGTCCGGATCAAATCTCCTGGTGAAATACCGAACAATTGTTTCGTTTTCCGGTACAATTGCGAATTGCTGATCCCGAGTTCTTTTTCGATATAAGCACTTTGGAGGTTTTCATTGTCGATATTCTTCCGAATCAGATTGATGACAAGTTTTATAAAATCTTTTTCTTCATTGTTCACGGGCAAGGCCGATACGCTATCCGGAATCGAATCCTGTGTAAAATGCTGCAGTATCAATTCTTTTTCCTCAAGCAGTTTCTGGATACGGACAAGCAGATGGTCCGGGTAGAACGGTTTTGGTATGTAGGAATTGGCTCCGCTTTCAAGGCCTTCAATTCTGTGTATCACCGAATCTTTTGCGGTTAGCATGATAAAAGGAATATGGCACGTGCGTATGTCGGTCTTGATTTGCCTGCACAGTTCCACTCCATCCATCACCGGCATCATGACGTCGCTGATGATAAGATCCGGAACTTCTTTTTCGACCATTTCAAGAGCTTCCATTCCGTTGTAAGCAGCTGTAAGCGCGTATTTTTCTCCTAAAAGATCATTGAGGAAACCGTGTATTTCCTTTTCGTCTTCAACTACCAATACCTTTTTGCGTTGGTCTTCGATCTGCTCCAAAGCCAGGATACGCGCCGGTATATCCTGTACTTCTTCTTCTCGTTCCTCAAGAATGTTTTTGAGGTGTTGGGAAATCAATACAGGCGATGTGCCCAGGTCGATTTCTTTTTCTGAGAACGATGCTTTATCACACGGAATCAGCACGGTAAACGTGGTCAGTTGATCCGGAATACTCGAAACTTCTATGTCACCTCTCAAAACCGTGACGAGTTTTTTGATGTAGGCAAGGCCGATTCCCGTACGGAACATTTCGGTATCTGAAGTCTGGTTGGTATCCGACAGGAAAAACCGGTCGAATAAAGATTCCAGCTTCTCCTTCGGAATTCCTTTTCCGGTATTTGAAATAGTAATGTTCAAGTGATTGTGTTCCCGTTCCTCAATCGTGAATTTAATCCGGATGGTGCCACCCGAAGGTGTATACTTAAAGGCATTCGACATTAAATTGAACACAATCTTTTCCAGCTTATCCTTATCGAACCAACCTTGTAAAGACGCCGGCACTTCAAGCGCATAATCGATCCGTTTTTCCAAAGCCCAGTCATCAAAGAGTTCCGCGATTTGTTCCGTCAGGCTGACCAGATCGAATTGCTTTACGGTAACTTCAAGGTAATCGTGTTCGGCTTTTCGGAATTCGAGCAGTTGCTGGGTAAGGAACAACAAACGCGAGGCATTGCGCTGGATCATGTGGACGAATTTCTGGTTGCGCTCGTTTAAATGGCCGGCTTCCGATAATTTCTGGATCGGGCCAACAATCAGTGTAAGCGGAGTCAGGAATTCATGGGCGATATTGGTAAAGAAAGCCAGACGGTTTTCGTGCAATACTTCTTCATTTTGGCGAATCAGGATATTCTGTTTGAGCGATTGGCGTTTTAAATAATAACTTCGGACGAACAGGATAAAACCCACACCCAGAATCAGGTAGATCAGATACGCTACGGTCGATTGCCACCAAACCGGCTTGATGCGCAGGTCGATCGAACGAACCGGTTTTGTCCATACGCCGTCGCTGTTCGACCATTTTACATAAAGCGAATAACTGCCCGGCGGGACATTGGTAAACGAAATTATTTTGCGGTTATCTATCTTATTCCAGCCTTTATCGAAGCCTTCGAGCTGGTATGCATATTGGCACTTTTCATTGTTCGTATACGTAAGAGCCGACAATTGGATGTCAAAAAAGTTCTGGTTGTGTTTAAGGACGATAGACGGAAAATCCTTCGAATCGGGAGCAATCACAAGTCCCTGATAATACGGAACCGCCTGGTTCTGTCCGCTGATTTTATCGATGAGCAAGTCCGGGATAAGCTGGGATTCCTTGATTTTCTGCGGAAGGAAATAATTGAACCCTTTGATTCCGCCCATAAAAATATAGCCCGATTCATTATCGTTGTAAAATGCCCCGTCGGCGAATTCATTGTTCTGCAGACCTTCGTTCCGCGAATAATTGATGAACTTGCCTGATTGGAAATTCGACAGCCCAAAATTGGTGCTGACCCAAAGATTGCCTTTGTCCGAAACGATTCCGTGGATGGTGTTATTTGGCAATCCGTCGGCGACCGTATAACTCTTAAAAACAGCCGAACCGTCCGGATTCAGCGTTTCGAGCTTGTTCAGTCCGTAACTCGTGCCAATCCAAAGCTGGTTCTTTTCATCGGTGAGCAAACACAAAATATCATTGCTCGACAAGCTTTTATCATTACCGGGAATGTTCTTGTAACTGTTGAATTTCCCCGATTTTTTATTCAGCAGATTAAGTCCGCCAAGCCTCGTCCCTATCCAAAGTTCATCGTCATTTTTGGGAATGATGGAAAAAACGATGTTGCTGCTCAATTCACTTCCGCCACCCGCTTTATATCTTTTTACCCTATTGATTTCAAGACCGTTGCCTTTACGTCCAATGTGACAACTGATTATTCCGTAACCGTTCGTTCCCAACCACAACAAACCGTCTTTATCCTCATATATGGCGTATACAGATTTGAACGCTTCCGCAGACTGGCTTCCGGCAATTTCATTCCAGCCGATAATTCTTGACTGCTTCTGGTCGTAAACCGAAATCCCTTCGCCATCGGTACCGATGAACACCAGATTATCCCTGCCTTTGCATAACGAAAATACGGCGTTATTGAGCGGGCTGTTGCTTTCGGTGAAATTCTGGTATGATAACGGTTTGTCCGGATTCAGGTAAAAATCCCCGTTGAGCCTAAACAATCCCTTGCCTTTTGTACCGAGTAAAAATGTATGGCCGTCAGTTTCAAGGAACGACCTCACAATGGCGCCGTCGAGTTCCGGTATCTGGTTTTTTGAAATAAGGTTGAACGACTTTTTGATTGGAAATAATTTGAACACGCCGTCTCCGTCTGTTCCTGTCCAGATGATGTTTTCGCTGCCCTGGATGAGCGTCATTACCTTTTGGCTTTTAAGATGGCGCATCCACAAGGAAGACATAGCCTGTCCGTTGAAATCAATCTGTGAATAGCCTGATTTTCCCGAAACCACGATTCCATCAGCCGTGTGGCCGATGATATTATCCAAATGTTGTTCTGAAACAGGTTGAATTTGTTTCCCTAAGGCATCGGACAAAATCCCCTGGCCATTTGTAAAAACGATACAGATGCTACCATCCGGCAATACATCAAACGTCCTTACATCCTTAAACAGCAATGCATTGGAAGCTACAGCCTTTTTGCCATTTGGTTCGCCGGAGATTCTGAGCGCATGCAATTCTCCGTTTTCAGACAAAAGCAGTAAATCGTCGGAACCCGAAAAATCCATCTTACGGACACTTTGCTTAAAGTTATCCTGACCGGAAAGATTGCGGAATTCCTTTCCGTCGAAATACCCTATTCCCCATTCCTTGACGGCACAAAATACCTCTTTGGAAGCATTTAGCGCCAGATTGAATTCAGACTCGGACAGCGGCGGCTTGTTCTTTCTCGAAAAATAATATTGCGTTACCGAATCGGTTGCCTTATCGTATCTATTGATACCGTGCATGGTCAGAATCCAGATACGTCCGTTTTTGTCTTCGCCTACTTTCAGGACCACCTGGTTGCTCAGTGAATGTCCGTCGGCCTGTTCAGACCTGAATATCTTGAAGTTGTTTCCGTCGTAGCGGTTAAGTCCGTCCCAGGTGCCAATCCAGATTAGGTTTTGGGAATCCTGGAAAATACAGTTTACCGAACTGTTTGAAAGCCCTTTGGTGTTGTCAAGCTGCTCAACCGAATATTTGAGGTCGGAGCTTTTTGAAGGTTGTTCCGATGTTGGTTTGCGTGTTTCTGCAGAAGCAAGTGCCCGTTTATCATCTTTGCATGAATACAGACAACTAATGACACATAAAAGCAGGATCAGCAGATGCAGATATCCCGTTTTTTTTTGAGGTGTTGAGGAAATTTGGAAATTCATAGCAAGCATCCCTTTCAGCAGCAATATCGATTGAAATGGGCAGTTACCAAATGTACGAAACAATTGTTCTAAAAGATTGCGTCAACTTATTTGTGCGGCAATCCTTATTTTTTGCTTGAGCATTTGGGCCGCTTTGGTATATCCGCCTTCAGATCCATCCACAAAATGGATATGCCCGTCCTTTTGGTCGCGCACGTAACAGGACATGATCGAGGCATTGCTGATATGCCATCCGTAGAAAATCTGATGTTCAGCTTCCATTTGGCCGAGCAGCTTTTCCAATTCGCGGCGCTGGCTGGCATTTCCGGAAATAACCGTATTGATTTTTCCGTCGATGACCAGTGTATCGGACATTTCGACAAGGCTCTTGAGATAATCCTGCCCCTTGTTAGTAGTAAAATAGAATTTCACATAAAGCGAAAAAAACCACGAACGGATCAATGCGATCCATTTGATTTTGCCGAACCGGAGCCGCATTTCGTTCCCGATGCGCATGAAGGTACTCTGGAATTTTAACCGATCGACAGAAATTGGTTGCCTTGTGGCGTGTGATCCGTAAAGCGAATCGAGTTTTTCAAGTACTTTTTTAAAGACAACAGCCTGAGTTCCGTTTTCGCGCGCAACGACTAGTAAAGTCACTATTTCTTCTTTGTTTTGGGGCGGCCCGATTTTATCCCATCGGCACTGCATTCCGTCAAGATTCAGCGGTTCTCCATTCGAACGCATGTCCGGAAACAGGTAATTTTCGCCTTTGACGATGCTTTCGGCGTAAGCCAGGCCGTTTTCAAGTACAATCGGGATGATGAATGTCGCCGAGCTTTTGAACCGGGCGATTTTTATTCGATGTCCGGCTTTGTAGACATCCGATACCGAAACGACTCCGGTACGCAGCTCCAGATTGAAATTGGCAAAAGTATTCGAACGGTAAATGGCCAGCGCTTTCATGGTCTCGTCTAACAGCGAAGAAGGAATGAGAAATGTCGCCCCATCGCCTCCAAAGAAAAACGGAATGGAGATTTCATTCGCGAACGCAATGTTGAGGACTGCCACAATGCTTCCGGTTGCGATGAGGTTGACTTGCTGATGCATTCCTTCCAAAACCGAATTGGTCGATCCGACAATATCCGTGATGACGATTTGCCAGTCATCCGGAACCGCTGTAAACAGGCCATCATTCACAATAAAATCAGGCAACGGAATTTTGTGCGACGGAAGTTCCGAATAGAAAGTATCGTTGGAATGCTGTGTCAATTTTTGGTTTTTAGGAAATTAAAAGTAGCCATAACTATTGATTTTGATTACATACAGATTAAAAAAGCCTCGGACTATATCGATATAATTTTTACATTGCATAAGTGTATTTAAAACATTTATAAAATGCGATCTATAACTTTTGCTTTGTTGCTCATTTGCTTTCAGTCTGCGATTTGCCAGGAAAACAACCAGCCGCCGACTTTACCTTTCAACCCAAAAAGCCCGCAGGTACACGATCCGGTCATGGCCAAAGAAGGCGATACGTATTATGTTTTCGGGACAGGCACCGGAATAAGTACCTTGTCTTCAAAAGATCTGAAAACCTGGGAAAAAGGCAAACCCGTTTTCGACAAATTACCCGATTGGGTATTACAGGCACTACCGAATTTTAAAGGTGATATCTGGGCGCCGGACATTATTTTCTACAAAGGCAACTATCATATTTTCTATGCCTGTAACGCTACTCCCGGAAAGCCAGATGCGGCTATCGGCCATGCTTCAACACCAACACTGGACCCGAAAAGCCCTAGATACAAATGGACAGATCACGGTAAAATAGTCCAGTCTGTTTTAGGACGCGATTTGTGGCAGGCAATCGACCCGAATATCATCGTTGACGAAAACGGAACGCCCTGGTTCATCTTCGGATCGTTCTGGGACGGCATCAAAGCGGTCAGGATGACGGACGATCTCATGAAATTCAAACATCCCGAAGAATGGCACACCATAGCGCGTCGGCCATCGACCCAAAAACTATATAATTACGGCCTCGAAGACAGCCAGATCGAGGGTGCTTTTGTTTATAAACACGGCGATTATTACTATCTGTTCGCCTCTTTCGATATGTGTTGCCGTGGAGTCAACAGTAATTATCATGTTGTTGTTGGACGATCCAAATCAGTTACCGGACCTTACCTGGACAAGGCTGGATTTTCGATGATGGATGGTAACGGAACCGATATTGCCATTGGCGACGGTGTCAGGTATGCAGCCCTCGGACACAACTCCGTCTACAAGATTGACGCAAAGGAATACTTTGTCGCCCACGGCTATTCGATCCCGGACCAAGGGGTTTCAAAACTGATCGTGACCGAATTGAAATGGGATGCTACGGGTTGGCCGATTGTTGATTTGAAATAGAATCATTTGTAGTAAAATCTGCATTATATTTATCGGCAGAACCAAACTGCTTTCAAATGACTATCAAGCAACCGATTACAGTAAATTCAATAAAGACGATTTGCATACTCTTACTTCTGGTTTTAAGTATCGGATGTCAATCGAAAGAAAAGTCATCGGAACCTAAAAAAATCGTTGCTGAACCTAAAGCTGTTTTCGAACCTGTTCCGATGGACAGTACAGAAATAAACAAATTCCTTGCAGAACGCCCCGAATTCAAGGAATTTGAGTCTGATTTCAAAGCATTCTACAAAACAAACCAGTATAAATACGCCTGGTATGATACGAAAGGGATGATTGAATTCGCCGATCTGTTGGCCGGGTACCTGACGCATGAAGATAAAGACGGGCTTTACATCAAAATTCCGTATCGGGATGAATTCCTCGAACTTGTCAACTACGACGATTCCGACAGCAAAAACAACAAAACCAAAGAAAAACCGGACATCCACACCGAACTGATGCTCACGGGCGAATATTTCTTCTACGCCAAAAATTCATGGGGCGGTGATAAATCAGACAAAGTAAAAGGCTGGTATTTGCCTGTAAAAAAGCTGTCGTATTCAGACCTTTTGCTCAAAAACCTCCAACACGGGAATTTCAGGGATACGGAGAAAGAAGCTGTAGTACCGCAATATCTCGGTCTCAAAAAAGCACTTTGGGAATATAAGGAACTCGCTAAAAAAGGAAGCGAAACGATTGTTCCTGATTTGGGTAAGAAGACATTTAAAGTAAACGACACATCGGCTACAATCGCTTCAATCCGCATCCGGCTGACCGAATTGGGATATAAAATAGACACGGCCGGAACCACTTTTGACAAAGACCTGGCAACTGCCGTGAACAAATTCAAAAAGACCCACGGCCTCAAGGACGATTCGCTCATCACGGCAGAAATGATTGCCGAGCTTAACGTACCGATTTCCAAAAGAATAGATCAGATTGAAATCAACATGGAGCGTTTCCGATGGATTCCACAAGACAAACATCCGGACGAATTCCTGCTCATCAACATTCCCGAATACCGTTTGCATTATTATGAGAACGACAAGGAAACCTGGGGCTGCAACGTAGTCGTTGGCAAAACCATGAACCAGACGGTAATTTTCAGCGGCCTCATGAAATTCATCGTATTCAGTCCGTATTGGAACATCCCGAACAGCATAGTCAAGAAGGAAATCCTGCCCGGAATTGCCCAAAACCCGAATTACCTCGCGTCCCACAATATGGAAAAGGTCAATGGTATTTACCGCCAGAAACCAGGCCCTAAAAATTCCCTCGGCCTGGTGAAATTCCTGTTCCCGAACTCTAATAATATTTACCTGCATGACACGCCTGCCAAATCATTATTTAACCAAGACCAGCGTTCGTTCAGCCACGGCTGTATTCGCGTTGCAGAACCAAAGGAACTGGCCCAACGCATATTAAAGAGTGATAAATCTTGGAATTCAGCGAAAATCGATGCCGCCATGCACAAAGGAAAGGAACAATGGGTGACGCTCAAAAAACAAATTCCGGTGTATATTGGTTATTTCACGGCCTTTGTGGATACAGATGGAAACCTGAATTTCCGCCGCGACATCTATGACCGCGATGCCGATATGGTCACGTTGCTCAAAGAATAAGCAAACTATTTATCGGTGGTCTTTGTAGTATTTGGGTGGGAATAAATCTGACAGTCTATTGATTTCAGATTGATTAATCTTACTTCCGGCCGATGCCATCGCATCCATAAGTTGGTTTTCCGTCCGGATGCCGACCATCGCGCACGACACCGCTTTGTGAGCCAAAACCCAACGGATTGCGGTTTCAGACGGGGTTTGGGTTTCTGATTTAAACCGCGAAATCATATCGGCAATTTCAATCTCCGACCAATCGAGATATGGCTTTGGTTCCTTATCGGCAAGCAATCCGCCGGCAACGCTTCCCCTGGCCAAAACACCAATATTTTTTGATTCGAGCAGCTGCAGGATGTCTTCTTCCGGTCTTCTGTCGAGCAGGCTGAATTGTGTCATCACGGCAGAAATATTAGATCTTTCCACATACTCACGTACCACATTCGGCCGGATCGATGAAATACCGTATGCCTTTATTTTGCCCGATGTTTTGAGGATTTCAAACGCTTCGATGGTTTCATCGATTGGATCATCGATGGTGCCGCCGTGCAATAAATACAAGTCGAGATAATCTGTATGGAGCCGTTTCAAACTGGCATCGATAGCTTTTAGGATGTAGCTTTTTGTCGGATTCCAATCCCAACCGCTTCCGTCATTCCGCCATTGATTGCCAACTTTGGAAGAAATGATGACATCGTTCCTCTTTCCTTTAACCGCTTTCCCGACCAGGATTTCATTCCCGCCTTTGTCGTACAAATCTGCCGTATCGAAAATAGTGATGCCGGAATCTATTGCTTTTGAAATCAGGTAGGATGCTTCGGCATTATCCGGCTTAAGCGACATACAGCCAAACCCCACTTCACTGACTGACAATCCCGAATTTCCAAGCGTCCGGAATTGCATCAGCGGATGATGAGTTTTTGGGTTTGGGAAATTCCGCCAGATGAAATTTTTGCCAGATAGATTCCAGATGAAAGCTGCATTGATATAGAATTGTCGGTCGAATCCAGAGATTTCTCCAACAGTTTGGAACCAGTCATATCAAAGATTTCAATCGTTCCATCCTGAATCCCATAAACAGAGATATTGCCATTTGACGGATTCGGATACAGCACAATCTTATTGCGCGTAACTTCCGGCGCAGACAGATTCGAAAACCAGGCTTCACCTGCATGGATGCCCCAGATATAATCGGCTAACTCGGGATGATCGATGAATGGATTGCGGTTTTTCTGCCACACATAAATCACATTGTTGCGGTGCATTTCAAAATCATCGGACGGATCGCTGTGGTTCCAATCCAATAAATAGGTCAGGTCGCCCATTTGATGCAACGTAGTATCGGCCGGATTTCCGGTGACAAGGCTCAATGCATTGTATCTTACCGCCATGTAGAAAAGGCTTCGGGCCACATCTCCATGCCAGCTACCCTGGTTTCCGGCCGGACCGTTGTAATCTTCTCCATAATCGCGGTTGTTGCGAGAGGAATTCTCAGGTCCATCTTCGGCGCGGATGTGGTGGCCGTCACCGTGGCCTGCATCGATGTCATCTGCATTCGTGGTTTGCCAAATGTCTATTCCATCAGCAACGGAATCGGTTCCATCTGTAAAACCACCGCGCGACTGCGGAAAAATATGTTCGCGGTTCCACGACCCTGTGTTACTCGCTGTAGACTGGAATTTGTATTTGCCTCTTCCCTGCTCCACATACATGAGCCAGACCTGGTTGCTGTTGAGCGGGTTCTGGTCGGCTTCTTTGAGCATGAATTCGATATCGCCGTAATTCTGGGCATGGACGACGGACGGATCGGCAATGATGTCCTGCATGGCTTGTTTAAGCTGATCTCCGGATTTTCCTTCGAGACTGTCGTAATATCCTGCGGGTGCCGTAGAGGAAACGATTCCATAGGTCGGGTTCAAGGGCGTTCCCCAGGCAGATACGGTAAAATCGTTGTCGATCACATAACGCTCTATATTGTCGTTGAGCCGGATATACCCGAAAGGCAAATCGCTTACATGAATCTTGAGGACTTCATCACCTTCGTCAAGATTGTCATCGACTAATTGTATGGTGACGACTGCGGAAAGCTGGCCGGCAGGAATCGTAACTGACGTGTCTCCGGTAAAATCAGAATCGTTGAATGTTCCGTTTTCAAGTGAAAAATCAATCGTAAGGTTGCTCAGGCTTGCCGTTTCCAAAGTAAAGGTGATTGTGAACGATTGGCCTTCGTTGAATTCAGCTGCCGAAGTAGTTATAAGCAACCCGTTGAAATCAAAGCCGCTGCCGTCGTTATTGACGCCGGGCGTCGGGGCTTTCACTTCATAAGTCCCATCAGTTTTGCGTTGTATCGATTGTGTCGTGCCGAGTGAATTGAGGTTTTCATCGATTTGCGAACTGACGCCGAGCAAAGCCATCAAAGCTGTCGCATCGGGATCTGAAGTACCGTAGACAAGCGCATCGACGAGATTGGTTTGGGTAGCGAGTGTTTCATCAGGGAAATCGGATGCATTTCCGAGATACAAACCGATGCCATCTGCTCCGTTCTGGATGACGCTGTTCGGTAAAATATAAGCTGGAACAGGTGACACATTCGCGCTGCCCAAAAGCAGGTTTCCGTTGATGTCCGACTGCAATCCGTCAAGATCTATGACGTAATAACTTTTGTTGGCATCGGACGCCGTGGCCGATCCATTGAAGAAAACCAGCACATAACCATCGAGAGAAAAGTTAGGTACATCGGTCTTGAGTTCCACGAATTCCATGTCATCGGTTCCGGGCGTATCTGTATCCAATTCTGAAATAACTACCTGTGAATTAGCAGTAATAAACCACAATAAACTCAGAACACATATTATTTTTTTGATCATGAGGGCAATTTTTGATTCGGCGAAAGGTACAAATATGGGACGTGTAAACGTGTTAAGAAATTAGCATCAGAAAAGTCTGACGGGAATAAAAAATACCTGAAAATAGGGATTGCACAATACTTTAAATATCAATATATTAGTCGCCCCTAACCCAAAAAACAAAAAAATGGATTCAGCTTGTGAGGAATTCGAATCGCATGTCAAACGTTTGAATGCTATGTTGCGTGAACTTGAAAATCAATTGCAGTCGGTCAAAAATAATTTAGTTTCGGATTCGGATAATGCCGATTTGAAGAGCGACCAAAGACAGTTGATTCTGGACATCCGCATTACGGCAAACGAACTCGAAGATGCGAAATCGAAATTGGAACATTGCATAAGGGCAACAGCCTGACGATTAATTCCTAACCACTAAAAAGGCACCTTATTCAGGTGCCTTTTTTTATAACCGGTCAATATAACTTCCTAGATTATCTTTGAATTCCAAACCGCTTTTGACACGGTCACGGCTTATCTTATTGTGAGAAACCAGGCCCCATAGCAATAATTCCATCCAGAAATAGCGATCCTCGGCAACCAAATCCGGAACGAATTTTTCAATCAATCCGGCCAGCGGAGTTATTGAATCAAGTGCTTTTTTATAGTCGGCATCCGGTGCATCATCCGGAATACTCACGCCGGATTCAGACAAAAACCAATCGGTGACTTCCTGGAACGCCCCGGGTTTTCCTTGTTTTTCAAGTTTATCCACACGAGGAAAGTAATCGGAAAATATGGTTTTCACCGCGTCGTCAATCAATCGTTGGGCTACAAACGCAGCACCTTCCTGCTCACCTTCGTAAACCAACTCGACTTTTCCGGTAACCGCAGGAATCACGCCCATAAAATCCATGAGACGGACTGTGGTGGTATCTTTACCTTCAAGCAACGCCCGTCTTTCGGCAGTACTCAATAAATTCTGGAAAGCCGTGATGCTCATACGTGCACTGACGCCACTTTTAGGATCGATGAATTCACTTTCACGCGCTTCAAAAGCCAATTGTTCCAATAAATCACGCGCAACCGACGGTACATAAACGGCTTCCTGCGGACGTGAATCGAACCTGGCTTCCTGTTCCGTGATGCGTCTTGCGGTTTCGATATCTTCGGGATAATGCGTCAATATCTGTGAACCGATGCGGTCTTTCAAAGGCGTCACGATACTGCCGCGATTGGTATAATCTTCCGGGTTTGCCGTAAAGATAAAGTTGATGTCAAGAGGCAATCTGAGTTTGAACCCACGAATCTGAATATCTCCTTCCTGCAATATATTAAATAGTGCGACCTGTATGCGGGCCTGTAAATCCGGAAGTTCGTTGATGACGAAAATACATCGGTTCGCACGCGGAATCATCCCGAAATGTAAAACTCTTTCATCTGCATATGATAATTTGAGGTTTGCCGCTTTTATCGGGTCGACATCACCGATCAAATCGGCAACGGTAACATCTGGCGTGGCGAGTTTTTCAAAGAACCTGTCGTCTCTGTGAAGCCAGGCAATCGGCGTATTGTCACCGAGTTCTGCAATCGCGTCGCGTCCGAATCTCGAAATCGGGCTGAACGGATCATCATTGATTTCAGATCCTTCTATATAAGGTATGAATTCGTCAAGCAGTTTCACCATTAAACGGGCAAGTCTTGTCTTAGCCTGACCCCGAAGACCCAACAAATTAATGTTGTGCCTTGAAAGAATCGCGCGTTCGAGTTCCGGAATGACCGTGTTTTCAAATCCGTGGATGCCTTCGAACGCCGCTTGCCCCGATCGAATCTTTTGGATCAGGTTTTCGCGCAATTCATCTTTGATTTTTTTCGGCACATAACCCGAAGCTTTGAGTTGACCGAATGTTTTTATGTTTTGATAATCCATTTTAAATTCTTTAGCGTAAGCGTTTTTTTCTGTTCGTTTCGTAATCTTCAAAAATCATTTCGCCCAATCCCTGAAGCCCGGTGTAGAATGCTTTCCCTTGATTTGCCTCGGTAAAATTGGTGACGAATCGTTGCAGATACGGGTCAGTTGCAATCATAAAGGTCGTAATCGGGATATGGAGCTTTCTTGCCTGGGCTGCCTGTGTGTAACATTTTTCAGTAATGTACGGATCAAGGCCATTGCTGTTCATATAATAGGTACCGTCGCTTTCGCGGATGCAACTCGGTTTACCGTCGGTGATCATGAAAATCTGCTTGTTGGTATTTCGCTTTCTTCTCAATATGTCCATCGCCAATTGAAGACCTGCGACTGTATTCGTGTGATAGGGTCCGACTTGCAGATATGGAAGCTCCTTCATTGGAATTGGCCACGCATCGTTCCCGAAAACAATAATGTCGAGTGTATCTTTCGGATATCTTGTAATGATGAGTTCCGACAATGCCATCGCGACTTTTTTGGCCGGCGTAATTCTGTCTTCACCGTAAAGAATCATGCTGTGGCTGATGTCTATCATGAGAACCGTGCTCATTTGTGCCTTGAAAACAGATTCTTCGACTACCAGATCGTCTTCGTGCAGCATGAATTCATCGACACCATTGTGAACCTGCGCGTTCCTGAGACTTTCGGTCAATGAAATCCTTTCGAGACTGTCGCCAAAACGATATTCGCGGAATTCACCCGTATGTTCGTCTCCGCTTCCCGGAAACTTTGTCCGGTGCTGGCCACGTCCGCTTTTTTGCAGGTTGCCGAAGATTTGGTCGAGTGCCTGTTTGCGGATGGCTTGTTCGGCTTTGGCAGTGAGGGCCAAACCTGCGTTTCCATCTGGGTTGATTTCTTCGCGCAGATAACCTTTGCGCTTTAAATCTTCAACAAAATCATCGAGCGAATAATCGGGCGTTGTAAGTCCATATTCTTCATCGAGCTGTTTGAGCCAATCGAGGGCTTCATCGAGATCACCGGACGTATGCGTGATGAGCTCGTTGAAAATTTCGAATAGTTTTTCAAATGGGGTTTGATCGGGAGCCGAATAACTCCGGAAAAAGAAACCGTTTCGGGATTGTTTGGGCATAGCAGATAAATGTACTGCGTTTTGTCAATTTCAGAATCAGGCCCGATTATAATTTTACGTTAAATATGGACGCTTCCAATTGACGTAAATCCGTAAATTTATGCCCGAAAAGCCGCAAGGCATATTTCCATCTTCTTATGAAAATCCAACAAATATATACCGGATGCATCGCTCAGGCTGCGTACTATCTGGAAAGCAATGGTGAAGCCGCGATTTTTGATCCGCTTCGCGAAGTACAACCTTATATAGACCGTGCGAATCAGGACAATGCCAAAATCAAATATATCTTCGAGACCCATTTCCACGCCGATTTTGTCTCCGGGCATTTGGATCTGGCCCAAAAAACAGGTGCCGAAATAGTTTACGGGCCTACTGCAAAACCAGAATTCACGGCACATATCGCATCGGACAACGAAGAATTCAAAGTTGGGGCTTACACGATAAAGGCTTTACATACGCCAGGTCACACTTTGGAAAGCACTACCTATTTATTACTTGATGAAAACGACCAACCCTACGGAATCATAACTGGCGATACCTTATTTATAGGTGATGTCGGACGGCCAGATCTGGCTCAAAAGGCAACCGAAGACCTGACTACGGAAAAACTGGCCGGAATGCTTTTCGATTCACTTCGGAACAGAATCATGCCTTTGCCAGATGACATCATCGTCTTTCCCAGCCACGGCGCCGGAAGTGCCTGTGGTAAGAATATGTCCAAGGAAACGACGGATACACTGGGAAACCAGAAAAAAAACAATTACGCCCTAAGAAGCGACATGGGCAAAGACGAATTCATCAAAGAATTATTGGACGGACTTGGCGCTCCGCCGGCTTATTTCCCTCAGAATGTCGCCCTGAACAGCAAAGGGTATCAGAGCCTCGATACGGTTCTGGAAACCGGTAAGAAAGCCTTGTCGGCACAGAAATTCAAAGAAATGGCAGATTCGTCAGATGCTGTAGTTTTAGATGTACGACACGAATCTGAATTTGTCAAAAATCATATTCCGGGTTCTATTTTCATTGGGCTTCAAGGCCAATTCGCTCCCTGGGTCGGTGCGTTGCTCATGAATGTGGACCAGCCGATTTTATTGATTACGGCAGAAGGAAAAGAAGAAGAGGCTATTACAAGATTGGCACGCGTCGGTTTCGACCATGTACTCGGATTCCTCGATGGCGGATTGGATGCCTGGCAGGAAGCCGGATTTGAGACAGATCATATTGAGAGTATTTCACCGGAGGAATTTGCCTCTGCCGATACAAAACCTGTAATCGATGCACGCAAACCCGGAGAATTTGAAGCCGAACATGTCGAAGGCGCTTCGAACTTCCCGCTTGATACGGTCAATTCTGAATTTGATAAATTACCCGAAGAGACATTTTACATTCATTGTGCGGGCGGCTATCGTTCGGTTATCATGGCTTCTATTTTAAAGGCGCGCGGCATACACAACCTGATCAACGTGGAAAAAGGAATGGCCGGAATACGCCAGACGAATGTGCCGCTGACCAAGTTCCAATGTGCCTCTGAACTGAAATAAACCTCTGTAACAAAATTTTAAGCCGTCAATTTACCGTTGACGGTTTTATTTTGGATAAATTTGCACCCGACATAACAAAAACATATGAAAAAAGCATTATTGGCGTTGGCGATTCCAGCGCTATTGGTTTCCTGCAAAGGGGAAAACGAATTCACCATCAACGGAAACATCAAAGGATTCGACGGAAAAAAAGTATTCCTTGAAGTCCAGGACGATTCTATCGGACCAAAAACGATAGATACGGCCAAAATTGAAAACGGAAGTTTCAAATTCGACGGAGAAGTAAAAGAACCGAGGTTGTATGCCGTGCGGATCGAGTCGCTTCAGGGGAAATCGTATTTCATTGGAGAAGGTGGTTCGATCGATCTTAAAATAAACAAAGACAGTCTTACCAGCATCAATGCGCGTGGTACGATCAATAACGATAAGATGACCGAATTCACGAAACTTATCGACCCAATCCAGAAAGAAGCCATGGAATTCCAGAAAGCCAACCAGCAAAAGGTAATGGAAGCCCAGAAAACACAGGACACGGTAATCATGAACGGTCTTCGCAAGCAATTCATGGCCATCCGCAAAAAGATGGACGACAAAGCGGTGAATTTCATCAAGTCCAATTCAAACACCTATGTCGCTTTATTGCTGATCAAGAACAGAATGTACGGCATGCAGGGTGATTTGGCTGAAGTGGAAGCACTTTACAACGGCCTCGACCCTAAAGTAAAGGAATCTACCGAAGGAAAATCCCTTGGAAAACGACTTGCCGAAGCCAAGAAAATCAGCGTCGGTAAACTGGCTCCGGATTTCTCGGCCCAGACTCCGGAAGGAAAAACCGTTTCACTTAAAGAATCTTTGGGTAAAATTACAATCATCGATTTCTGGGCATCGTGGTGTGGCCCTTGTCGCAAGGCAAATCCGGAAATGGTTGCGCTTTACAACGAATTCCACGACAAAGGGCTCAACATTATTGGTGTTTCTTTGGATAAACCGGGACAAGCCGATAAGTGGAAAGAAGCCATCGCCAAAGATGGCCTTGTATGGACACAGGTTTCTAACCTTAAAGAATGGGAAGATCCAATCGCGAAAACATACAGTGTAGAATCTATCCCGCAAATGTTTGTCTTGAACCAAAGCGGAGTGGTGATTGCAAAAGATGTGCACGGAGAAGAACTTCGCAGCAAATTGCAGCAAGCACTTAGCCCTGCGCCAGTTAGCGGCCCAATGCCCGGAGCACCGATGCCGGTTCAAAAAAAATAAGCCAATAATCACGATTTCGGCTTGCAGAATATAGTCGTCTGGTTATATTTGCAGCCGCTAAGGGAAGATACTCAAGCGGCCAACGAGGACGGACTGTAAATCCGTTGGGAAACCTTCGCAGGTTCGAATCCTGCTCTTCCCACAAAGAATACAAAAAGAAAAAAGCCACAAGCTCCGCTTGATGGCTTTTTTCTTTTTGTATTCTTTGAGCACCACGGAACGTGGTGCCAGGATCACTGGAGCGCAGCGGAAGTAATCCTGATGTGGGAAGAAATGGTTGTTTTTAAAGAGTGGTAAACGGAACGTCGTGCCAGGATCACCGCAGCTCCGCTGCGGTAATCCTGTGGGAAGAGTGGTTCTATCACCTGAAAGCCCAAAAGCGAACGCGGAACGCGTTCCAAACGACCGAGCGAAGCGAGACAAGCCTTCAAGCCTTAAGAATCTTACATTCGAGCGAAGCGAGAAAGAACCTACAACACCTCCCTCAACTCCCCAACCAACCGCACAAACTCCTCCGCCCCATCCTTCTCCTTAAAAGCAATATTCACCCGGGAAACCTCAGCTGTTCCACGTTTAATACAATTCATAGGACACTCAAAAAAGACTTTTCCGCTCATTACAGCCCCGGTAGAAATGGTAAATGGCGTATTGTCAAAACCTGCAGTCGTTTTGAGTACCGGAATACGATAGCCTATCTTTAAAAGTAAATCGGTTTGGGATAAGACGATTTGTCCGAAGTCCGGATCGCCTGCGAACTTTTTGACATTTTCATTCAACTGGGAGATAATCTGCTCTTTGGTCTTTTGTGCAAAAAGGGTTACGGGAAGCAGCAGGAAAAAAATAAATCGGATCATAAGATGCATGTGTTTGGTTCGCAACTAATGTATTCAATGCATGCCGGAAAGTTAGAAAACCTCTTTAAAATTGGGAAAATAGTAACGGTTGTTACCGGACGAAACGCGTTAGTGATGCAAGTATAAAGCCTTTGCAGTGCGCCGCATGGTTTTTCGCGAGACCGTCGCGACCAACGGAAGCGGCGGAAGATGCTGAAAAACCTGTGGAGCGCAAAAAGCTTGACGCGGGCCAGCACGACGGCGGCTTAAGATAGTTTCTGATTCCAGAATAAGTTGTAGCCGCCGAAACGCTATAAAAACAATAATCAACTGTAATTCAATATCTTAATATTGCAGTTACTGTTTTTTACGCTATCTTTAAATCACTGTAAGCCAATAGTTTCCAAAAGCTCTAAAAAAGATAAAGGGAAACTATTGGCTTTTTTATTCCCTCTTATCGAGCGCCGAGATCCATTAAAACCAAACATATGAAAACAAAATCCCTATTTAATTTGCTGATGATAACTGTATCATTGGCCTGCAATGCGCAAATGCGTATCCATGTAATCAATGTCGGCCAGGGTTGTGCCACGCTGGTCGAATTTCCTTGTGCCGCGATACTCATTGATACAGGTGGTGAAAGCAACGCTTACTTTGACTCATCGGCTTCGCTGCAAAGCTATCTGGAAGAATTTTTCATACAACGGCCAGATCTTCAAAACACGTTTGAATGTGTATATCTGACGCATCCGCATATTGATCACACCCGAGGCGTTTCGGTCATAGTACAGCCTCCGTACAAAATAAAGAACATTGTCACCGACGGAATCGAAAATGGATCCGGTGGTTCCCAACAAAAACAGCTTCATAAACTGGCCCAGGATTCAGAGGAGAATTCCAATCCTGCCGACAACATAGGCCTTGAAGCCGTCGTGACAGATGAAATTGGAAACACCGGATTTACGAATGAAAAAATAGACGCCGTAAATTGTAGCCGCATCAATCCGGAAATAACGGTGCTTTGGGGAACGTCCGTTACGAATACGGGTTGGGCAGCAGAAGAATTCAAGGACGCCAACAATCATTCGTTGGTAATCAAAATAAAATACGGCGAATCCACTTTTTTGGTTACCGGTGATCTTGAGGAAGCGGCATTGAAAGACATGATTAGAAAGTACAACGGTTCTTCCGTCCTTGATTCCGATGTCTATATGGTTGGCCATCACGGATCCATAAACGGAACAACCCAGAGTTTACTTGATGCCGTCACTCCAAAAATTGCACTTATTGGAGCCGGTGATGTCGGGCGAAAGGTATATTGGACGGCCTGGCAATACGGACATCCGAGAAAAGAAATACTCCAGATGCTGCAACAAATCCTTACGGCAACGCGCACTCCTTTCCATGTTCAGGCCGGAATTAAAGGAACCAGGAACAGGACTACTGAGAATTTTGAAGACTATATTATCCGTAAAGGTATCTATTGTACCGCTTGGGACGATACCATTGTGCTTGAAACAAGTGGCGATAAAATGTGGAAACTGGTAGATCCTACAACAACCCCAATGCTTCTTTTGCAAGATACCGATGCCGTTTTGCCTATCCTGAATCTCAATACCGCAAGCGTTGCCCAATTGGAAGCATTGCCCGGAATTGGCTCGACAAAAGCTAATGCCATTTTTAATTACAGGCAGACACACGGAAACTTCACGGCGGTTGAACAGCTTGACGACGTTTCCGGAATTGGGCCTGCAACAATAGATCTGGTCAGGCCTTATGTGAAGATTTAAACCGAATCGTCCTCTATGATAAAGCTTTTGAGGAATTCTTTTGTCCGGACAATATCATAGTGTAAAATACGGTCTTCGCTTACATGCGGAACCTCGGTGCGATAAGCCTTTAAAAAGCTTTCGATAAATTCACTGGATTGCAACGGACGACGAAATTCAATTGCCTGAGCCGCATTCATCAATTCTATGGCAAGTATGGTTTCGAGGTTTTCGACAATTTTGAGTGCTTTGGTAGCGGCATTCGCTCCCATGCTGACGTGATCTTCCTGTCCGTTTGAGGACACGATGCTATCCGTACTTGCCGGATTCGCGAGTTGTTTGTTCTGGCTGACGATACTTGCCGCCGTATATTGCGGAATCATGAAACCGGAATTGAGCCCCGGGTTTTCAACCAGGAAAGCAGGAAGTTCACGCAATCCGGAAATAAGCTGATACGTGCGTCTCTCTGAAATATTACCGAGTTCCGCCAAAGCCATCCCAAGAAAATCAAGCGCCAACGCTAACGGTTGTCCGTGGAAATTGCCTCCGGAGATGATTTGGTTGGCTTCTATGAAAATATTCGGGTTGTCTGTCACCGAATTGACTTCTGTAGTAAAAACCTGCTGCGTATATTCAATGGCATCTTTGGAAGCACCGTGAACCTGAGGCATGCAGCGGAAAGAATATGGATCCTGGACGTGTTTTTTAGGTTGCGCGATAATCTGGCTTCCTTCGAGGAAACCCATGATGCGATGCGCCGTCACGACTTGTCCTTTGTGCGGACGGATGATATGGATGAGTTCGTTGAACGGTTCTTTGCGTCCGTCGAAACCTTCCAGTGAAATGGTTCCGATAAGATCTGACAGATACGAATATTTGGCCGCCTGCATAAGGACGTAAGTTCCGTAAGCCGACATGAATTGGGTTCCGTTCAAAAGCGCGAGGCCTTCTTTGGATTTGAGCGTAATCGGCGACCAATTGAAATGTTTTAGTACATCTGCCGACTGTTCTTTTTTACCATTGAAATATACTTCGCCTTCACCAATCAGCGGAAGCGACAAGTGCGCAAGCGGAGCCAAATCGCCCGATGCACCCAGCGAACCTTGTGTGTAAACCACCGGAAGCACGTCTTCATTATAAAAATCGATAAGCCGCTCCACGGTTTCAATCTGGACACCGGAATTGCCGTAACTCAGCGATTGTATCTTGAGCAACAGCATAAGCTTGACAATATCCTGCGGTACTTCATCCCCAGTTCCGCAAGCATGGGAACGCATGAGATTTTCCTGAAGTTTGGTCAGGTTCTCATTTTCGATTTTAATGTTATAAAGCGACCCGAATCCGGTGTTGATACCGTAAATCGGAGCCTCTTCTTCCTGCATGCGTTTGTCGAGATAATCGCGGCATTGACGAATATTGAGTGAAGCTTCTTCTGAAAGTGCAATTTTGGTGTTGTTGGTAAAGATATCCCGCAGTGTTTCCAGCGAAATCATATCGGAACTGATATAATGGTGTGAGTCCATTTTAAGAATGAATGTAGTGTGGATGCCAAAATTCCGTAAACGATATCGGATTCCCAAAATATGGAGGGAATTTTTTCAAAGAATCTTTGCGCAAAAATCTGATATCCTGAAAAATTTCCCTGAAACGCTAAAAGAACAATGATTTTGACATCAAAAAACAGATATTGACATAATTTTTCTCAAAAGTTTAAAAAAAGTAGCACGGAAAATTAAAAACGCTATTTTTGGAACATGCGTTTACGGACAACATATACTTCTTCTTCATGCTCCTTTACAGGTGGCACAGGCCGTACGTTCACCACAACCCCTTTGGGGTAAATCTATATACATATCGCCCGATCCGGTGGTTCTGATACAGAACCTTCACTTACGTTTCCTTAAAATTCAACCCAATGATTGTAATGAAATTCGGTGGCACTTCCGTAGCCAATGCCGTAAACATAAATGCCGTAAAGGCCATTGCCCTCAAAGCATCCCAAAATGGAAAAATATTCGTCGTTGCTTCTGCCTTAAGCGGAATCACAGATCAGTTACTTCTGGCGTCACAATTAGCATCAGCCAAAAACGAAGAGTTTCGTGAGTTGCTGTCGCAGATAGAAAAAAGGCACCTTGACCTTGTGCGCGAATTGTTGCCGCTTGAAATCCAGAGTTCGGTACTGAGTCATATCAAAAGAAGCCTGAACCAGCTCGAGACCTTGCTTGAAGGCTGTTTCCTGTTAGGCGAAAAAACAAACCGAAGTGCCGATGCCATCCTGTCTTTTGGCGAATTACTGTCGTCGTATATCGTTTATGAAGCCATAAAATCCGTTTCAGCCAATGTCGCTTACAAAGACAGCCGTGAATTGATCGTGACCGACGCCAATTTTGGTAAGGCCACAGTCGATTTTGAAAAAACGAATCAGAACATCAGGGAATACCTGTCAGAAAGCAATTCGCCCATTACCATTTTTCCAGGCTTCATAGCGTCTACCACATCTGGAGAAACCACAACGTTAGGACGCGGCGGTTCAGATTACACGGCAGCGATCCTGGGTGCGGGAACATCGGCTTCATTGATCGAGATATGGACCGACGTCAACGGCATGTACACCTCGAACCCGAAACTGGTCAAACAGGCGCGTACGATAGATGCGATTTCGTACCACGAAGCCATGGAATTGTCGCACTTTGGAGCCAAAGTATTGTATCCGCCGACAATACAGCCCGCACTCGATGCGAAAATTCCAATCGCGATCAAAAACACATTCGAACCCGAAAATCCGGGAACGCTTATAGGCGGTGCCATCGAAGGTTCAGGCGGCCCGATCAAAGGAATCAGCCATATGGAAAACATCACGTTGCTGACACTCGAAGGATCAGGGATGATTGGCGTGGCTGGCTCGAGCAAGCGATTGTTCGCGGTGTTGTCGCGACATGGCATCAACGTGGTTTTTATTACTCAGGCGTCGTCGGAACATTCCATCTGCATCGGTATTTCAGATTCAGATGCCGGAATCGCTGAATCGGCTGTCAATAACGAATTCGCTTCTGAAATTTCGGCCAACCGGATTTCACCGTGTATCCTTGAAAAAGGCTTGTGCATCGTGGCTTTGGTTGGGGAAAAGATGAAGAGCCACCAGGGTTTGAGCGGACGTATGTTCAGTACATTAGGTAGAAACAACGTTAACATCCGGGCGATTGCGCAAGGGGCATCGGAACGGAATATATCTGTCGTTATCGAAAAGCGTGATGTCAATAAAGCACTTAATAGCTTGCATGAAACGTTTTTTGAGGATAATATCCGGCAGATAAATCTCTTTGTGATTGGAGTCGGGAACGTAGGCCGACGCTTCATGGATCAACTCAAAAAACAGCAGCAATTCCTCAGATCGGACCGAAAAATCAACATTCGTGTCATTGGCATCTCAACCTCCAGAAAAATGGTCTTTGAAGAAAACGGAATCGATTTGGAACAATGGGAAATGCGACTGGAAGCGGGAAACCCGGCCGATATTCAGGAAATGATCGAAACCGTAAAGCAACTCAACTTACACAACAGCGTGGTTGTCGATATTACGGCAAGCTCAGATGTTGCGGGTATTTATGGAGCATTCTTAGGCAAAAACATTGCTGTCGTCACCTGTAACAAAATTGCCTGTTCTTCCGAATATCAGCATTACAACTTTTTGAAAGAACTGAGCCGCCAGTACAATGCCCCATTTTTGTTTGAGACGAATGTGGGTGCCGGCCTTCCAATCATCGATACACTCAAAAACTTAGTGGCATCGGGTGATAAAGTCCATAAAATACAAGCTGTTTTATCAGGAAGCCTCAATTTTATCTTCAACAATTATGATGGTTCCGTGCCCTTTGCAGATATTGTGACCGAAGCTGGCATCCAGGGCTTTACAGAACCCGATCCGAGAATAGACCTCAGCGGCCTTGACGTAGCGCGTAAAATATTGATCCTGGCGCGTGAAAGCGGAAACGTGATGGAAATTGACGATATCGAACGAAAAGATTTTCTACCCGAGGGTGCTTTGAATGCCGCTTCCGTTCCCGATTTCTTCGCCCTTATTTCCAAAGATGAAAAACATTTTGAGGCCATGGTTTCAAAAGCAAAAGAATTTGGTTCCAGATTGAAATATGTGGCTGAATTTGCCGACGGAAAAGCATCGGTCGGGCTTCAGGTGATTGCGCCGGAACACCCGTTCTATCATCTGGAAGGAAAAGACAATATCGTATTGTTTTATACGGACCGGTATTTCGACCAGCCTTTGATCATTAAAGGAGCGGGCGCCGGAGCTGATGTTACGGCTTCGGGGATTTTTGCCGATGTGATACGGGTTGGAAACAACTAAATCATTGTTTATTGTAATTCTTATTGATTAAAATGAACCAAATAAAACTATTTTCTCCTGCCACCATCGCCAATCTTTGCTGCGGCTTCGATGTCATGGGGCTTTGTCTCGACAATATTGGTGACGAGGTCGAAATTCACAAATCAGAAACTCCAGGCGTGAGGATTGTTTCGATAGCAGGTGCCGATTTACCTCTCGAAGCAGAAAAAAATGTCGCCGGAGTTGCCGCCCTTGCCTTGCTTCGCGAATGGCCTACCGATTTCGGGTTCGAGATTTCAATAACCAAAAAAATAAAAGCCGGAAGCGGTATCGGAAGTTCTGCCGCGAGTGCAGCTGCTGCTGTTTTCGGAATCAACGAATTATTGGGCCGCCCGTATGAAGGTTTGGATTTGATCCGATTTGCCATGCAAGGCGAAAAGCTCGCATCCGGAAGCGCCCATGCCGACAATGTCGCTCCTGCCCTTTTGGGTGCCTTTACCTTGATCCGAAGCTATGATCCGCTCGATGTCATCCGTATCGATTCGCCTGAAGATTTATATGCTGTCGTCATTCACCCCGATATTGAATTACGTACAGCCGATGCCAGATCGGTACTCAAACAAAACGTATCCTTGCCGAATGCCATCGAACAATGGGGCAACCTGGGCGGGCTCGTTGCGGGTTTGTATACCAAAGATTACGGCCTCATCGGTCGGTCATTGCAGGATAAGGTCATCGAACCGTTGCGCGGCATCTTGATTCCGGGGTTTGATAAACTCAAAACCGTCGCACAACAGGCAGGTGCGCTTGGTTCCGGAATTTCAGGTTCTGGGCCTTCGGTTTTTGCACTTTGCAAGGGAGCGGCTTCGGCACAACAAACAGCCGATATGATGTCTGCGGTTTACGGCCAGATTTCCCTCAAACACGACGTTTGGATTTCGTCCATTAATCCAAAAGGAATCAAAATACTCGAAACCAACTGACATGAACTATTTCAGCCTCAACCATAACGCTCCCGATGTTTCTTTTGAACAAGCCATAGTAAAAGGACTGGCACCCGATCGCGGATTGTATTTTCCAAAAGAAATAACATCATTGCCCGATTCTTTCTTTGAAGCCATCGGAAGCAAATCCAATGTCGATATTGCCTTTGAAACCATCTCTCCTTTTATAGGATCTGAAATTCCCCAGGACGAACTTCGCCGGATCGTAATCGAAACATTGAATTTCGGTTTCCCCCTTGTGGAAGTTGAAAAAGATACGTACAGCCTTGAACTTTTCCATGGCCCGACACTGGCTTTCAAAGATGTGGGCGCACGTTTCATGGCACGTTGCCTTGGCTATTTCAATAGAAATGGATCTGATCAGAAAAACACGGTTCTTGTCGCGACTTCTGGCGATACAGGTGGTGCGGTCGCGAGTGGCTTTCTGGATGTCGAAGGTGTTGAAGTCGTGATTCTGTATCCATCGGGAAAAGTCAGTGATGTCCAGGAACGGCAATTGACGACACTCGGAAAGAACATCAGCGCGTTGAAAGTTGACGGGAGTTTTGACGATTGCCAGGCGATGGTAAAGCGTGCCTTTACAGATGAATCGTTATCAGATATAAGGCTCACATCGGCCAATTCCATCAATATTGCGCGATGGCTGCCACAAATGTGGTATTTCTTTTTTGCCTATCGTGACTTGAAGAAATCTGGAAAACCAATAATTGCTTCCTGTCCAAGCGGAAATTTCGGAAACATCGCCGCCGGAATCCTTGCAAAAAAGATGGGCTTGCCAATTGACCGGTTCGTCGCTTCGACCAATGTAAACGATACGGTTCTGAGGTTTTTGGAAGACTGGAATTACGACCCGCATACGACGATTCCGACCCTTTCAAATGCGATGGATGTTTCCGATCCGAGCAATTTTGTCCGGATACGCGAAATGTATGGCAACGACAAAACCGCTTTTGCAGCTGAATTTTCTTCGTATTCATTTTCCGATGGAGAAACTTTGGAAGCCATGAAGGCTATTTTCTCCGAATCCAATTATGTTGCCGATCCTCACGGAGCTGTCGGTTATCTCGGCCTTAAAAAAGAATTGGATCGATTTCCGCAAAGCATCGGCGTGTTTTTGGAGACAGCACATCCGTGTAAGTTTACGGATACGGTTGAAAAGGCTTTGGGTTTCGCACCTGAAATTCCGGAATCTGTCAGCCATATACTCAAATTGGATAAAAAGTATCATGAGATTTCCGACTATTCAGGGCTTCACGAGTTCCTTACTAATTCCTGAACCCGATTGGTTTTCCGGTATATTCCTTAATCCTCAAAAAGGCTTTTCCGAGTAATCCGATGATATCCGAAGCGATAAAACTTTCGGTGCCGGTGTGTGAAACAGCAATGTCTGCCGTCAAACCGTGGAGATAAACCCCGAGTTGGGCCGCTTCCAACGGCTGATAACCCTGGGCCAGTAAAGAGGTAATGATTCCCGTGAGCACATCGCCTGAACCTGCCGTTGCGAGAGCGGCATTTCCGGTTGTGTTCTCAAATGTTTCTGTCCCGTTAGTGATAATCGTCGGTGCACCTTTGAGAACGACTATCACTTTATGTTCCGATGCAAAGGCAACTGCCGATTTTTGTCTCGCTTCTATGGTATCATGTGTTTTTGTAAGCCTGTCGAATTCCTTCGGATGTGGTGTCAGGATTGTAGTTGAAGGCACTCTTTTGAGCCATTCCCGTTTGCCTGAAAGTATATTCAGGGCATCGGCATCGATTACAAGCGGACCCTTGACGGATTTGAGGAATTCGCCAAAAGCTTCTTCGGTTGTTTCCTCTGTTCCCATTCCAGGCCCGATTCCTATGGCTGACGGTTCAAAATCAAACGTGATGGAACTTATTGCTTTTTGATTGTCATCTGCAATTGCCATCGCCTCCGGAAATGCCGTCTGCAAAATCGAAACACCGCATTCCGGGACAAAAGCAGTCACGAGTCCGCAACCGGTTCTCAACGCGGCTTTGGAACTTAAAAGTATCGACCCCATTTTCCCGTAACTGCCGCCAACAAGCAACGCATGGCCTTTTGTGCCTTTGTGGGCATCTTCTTTTGTTGGTTTGTAAAGCGTTGAGATAAGATCCCGTGTAATTTGTTTCATTATTGACAGATTGATTTCTCTTTAAAATTAAACATTCCTGAAACAATATTCGTCAGATTTTAATTTATGGAATCATCAAAAAAAGTAGTTTCCAAACCCCTTATTTTGAATTATCTTCGCGCCACAACTTTATATCTATGAAAACTACACCACTTAACGACATTCACGAAAAGCTCGGGGCCAAGATGCTGCCGTTTGCCGGATACAATATGCCAATCACGTATGAAGGCGTAAATGCCGAACATGAAACCGTTCGCAATGGCGTTGGTGTTTTTGATGTTTCGCATATGGGCGAGTTCATTCTGTCCGGACCTAAAGCACTGGATTTGATTCAAAAAGTAACTTCCAATGACGCTTCGACTTTAACAGTCGGACGCGCCCAATATTCATGTTTACCGAATAACGACGGCGGTATTGTCGACGATTTGATCGTGTACAAAATGGCCGAAGAAAAATACCTGTTGGTTGTCAATGCATCGAACATTGAGAAAGACTGGAACTGGATTTCGCAGCACAACGAATTTGGTGTTGCCATGGAAAATATTTCAGACGACATGGCTTTGCTTGCCATCCAGGGCCCGAAAGCAGCCGAAGCTATGCAATCACTGACATCTGTCGATTTATCCGCCATAAAATACTACCACTTTGAGGTGGGTGATTTTGCCGGTTTTGACGATGTAATTATTTCGGCTACGGGTTACACAGGTTCAGGTGGATTCGAGATCTATTGCCGCAACGAACAGGCCGTCCAAATCTGGAATAAAGTGTTTGAAGCCGGTTCAACATTCGGGATCAAACCAATTGGTCTTGCAGCTCGCGACACGTTGAGATTGGAAATGGGTTTCTGCCTGTATGGCAACGATATAGATGATACGACTTCACCTCTTGAAGCAGGTTTGGGCTGGATCACGAAATTTACCAAAGACTTTACTAATTCCGAAAACCTGAAGCAGCAAAAAGAAGCGGGCGTAACTAAAAAACTCGTCGGGTTTGAACTGGTTGAGCGCGGTGTTCCGAGGCACGATTACGAAATTGTGGATAAAGACGGAAACGTAATCGGGAAAGTGACTTCCGGTACACAGGCTCCTTCTTTGAATAAAGGAATCGGACTGGGTTATGTGACGACTGAGTTTGCTGCGCCGGATTCGGAGATTTTTATCAGGATCAGGAAGAACGATGTGGCTGCAAAGGTGGTGAAGCTGCCGTTTTATAAGGTGAACTAATTGAGAGTCGGGGAAATCCGAAAAGTTGGGAAAGTCCGAAAAGACCGAAAAGTCGGGAAAGACTGGAAAGACTGAATAACACTCAAATTTCTTTTCAGACTTTTCGGACTTTCCCGACTCAGAATACAGTTGCACAATTAACCCAAAGTTTTAATTTTGCCGAAGGTTTCAATTGAAAACCGGAGCCGCGTGAGACCCGAGGCTTTAGCCGAATTGGCGAAGCAGATGCGAGCGGGTTATCCTTTTGGGAAGCCGACTGATACAAAATATCTAATGCGGTTTTGCGGAGAGGCAGATTGTCAATCACCGAACCAAAAGATATGAGCGGGTCAGCCCGACGGTGCGGAGGAACGAAGCTCCGGCACGCCATAAAAATTATAATTAAACTATAAGCCTACGTGACTTCGTGTCTTCGTGGCAAAAAAAAAGCAGAAATGGGAAGAGCATTCGAATTCCGAAAAGGAAGAAAAATGAAAAGATGGGCCGCGATGGCCAAAGCATTCACTCGAATCGGGAAAGATATTGTCATGGCCGTGAAAGAAGGCGGACCGAATCCGGAGGCGAATGCGCGTTTGCGTGCGGTGATCCAGAACGCTAAATCGGCGAACATGCCAAAGGAGAATGTGGAGCGCGCGATCAAAAAAGCGACCGACAAAGACACGGCAAATTATAAAGAAGTGCTTTTCGAAGGCTACGCGCCTCACGGAATTGCAATCCTGATCGAGACGGCGACCGATAATAACAACCGTACGGTGGCGAACATCCGCAGTTATTTCAACAAATGCAACGGAACTATGGGAACTCAGGGTTCGGTAGAATTCATGTTTGACCATACGTGTAACTTCCGAATCCCTAAGGAAGGACTTGATCCGGAAGAACTCGAGCTCGAACTGATTGATTTTGGTGCCGAGGAAGTTTTTGAAGACGAGGACGGAATCCATATCTACGCGCCCTTCGGAAGCTTTGGGGCGATACAGAAAGAACTTGAAAACCGAAGCATAGACATTCTGTCCTCGGGTTTTGAGCGAATTCCGCAAGTGACTAAGGAATTATCTGAAGCTCAGGTAGCCGATGTGGAGAAATTACTTGAAAAAATAGAAGAGGATGATGACGTGATGAACGTGTATCATACCATGCAGGAAGCATAATAGACCGAAAACTTCGGTTAGTTTTAACGGTTCATCCTCAGGGGCGAACTGTTATTTTTTTATCTTTAACGGAACTGAACATTCCACCGCATGCCATTCCGAAAATCCCTTCTCGAAGCACCGTCACTGACACACGAGAAATCACTCAAGACGCTTGTTGAAAACCGCACTGTTTATTCACTCGAACATTGCGAGCTGAATCTTTTCGAGACGTATGAGGCATCGCAACTCGTTCCGTTGAAATTCAATGATCTGGTGGTAACGAGTATGCTTCGAGGGAAAAAAGTGATGCATTTATTCGATGAGCCCGGATTTGATTATCTGCCAGGAGAAACGGTCATCATTCCGTCTAACGTTGAAATGAAGATCGATTTTCCCGAAGCCAGAACCGACAATCCGACCCAATGCCTGGCCTTAGCCATAGACCATGAAAAAATCGGACAGACCATTGATTTCCTCAACGAACGTTATCCGAAAGAGCACGGACAAAACTGGCAGCTCAATCACCACGATTATTTCTTTTACAACAACATCGACCTGGCAACCACGATGAACAAGCTCATTAAGGAATGCATGAGCGACACCATAACAAAAGATGCGTTGGCTGATCTGACACTTCAGGAATTACTGATCCGGATTATCCAGACCCAATCGCTCAAAGCCATAGAAACTTCTGATAATCCGGAGCTTAATTTACCTATCGCGCAGGTTGTGGAATACATCCGTAAAAACCTCACATCTGGCATAAACCTTAAGATGTTAAGCGACAAAGCCTGCATGAGTACGACTTCTTTTTACCGTTTTTTCAAAAGGGAGTTAGGGATGAGCCCTATTGAGTTTGTTCTATCTGAGAAAATACGACACGCCAAACAGCTTTTAAAAGATTCAAGCCTGCAAATCAATGAAGTATGCTATATGAGCGGATTCGAGGATAGCAATTACTTCACCCGTATTTTCAAAAAGTACGAAGGCATTACGCCAAAGCAATATCGTTTGCTACTGAACTAAATAAACACCGGACTATGAAGAAAATCTACTCATTCCTTTTCATTGCCTCTTTTATTCTGACAGCATCGGCTCAGAACCAGATTACAAACTTTCATTATCTGGATTACAGCAGTGAATGGCGGTATTATGCCAGCGGCTGGAGCATCAACGGATATGAAGATTTCGATATTGAATATTTTGACGGAGATACGATTATAGATGGAACGGCTTATTACAGGAAGTTCCGTTTGAACAGAGCCGTCGTACATTGGTGGACAGGTGAGACCACCCAAACCGAAACCTTATACGGCCCGGGTTATGTTCGGGAAGACAATCAGGGAAATTTTCTTTATTACGATGGTACTGCCGATGTGTTGTTTCAGGACAACGTATCCATTGCAGCTGCATCTGTGGGTTCTGCATTTCCCAACCAGTCGGCGCCCAATTCATGTGCTGTTTTATATTCCTCAACAGATACTATCGGAGGTGTGACACTGAACCACATCAACGGCCAGTTTCCGGATACCAGCACCGGACTTGTAGAAGGAATCGGTGATTTAGGCATGTCTTGTTCCATAGGCTTTGAATACAACCGGATGCTTTACTGTTACACCAAAGGGCCGGAAACGATACAATTTAATTCAGCCACTTACACGTGTAGTGATTTTCCATCGGCAAACAGGCAATTCCCGCTTTCCACACGGGATATTGCATTGGTAAAACCGACTGCCTATCCGAATCCGGTTTCTGACAAATTAACCGTAACCCTTGCTTCGGGCGAATGGAATTATCAGATTGTCAGTTCGACGGGTTCACGGCTCGCTTCGGGAAATCTAACTAGTGAAGATAATTCAATTGATGTTTCGACTCTTTCGTCTGGCGTGTACTTTTTGCAGTTGGAAAACGATGCAGTAAGGCACAACCTTAAATTCGTCCGGAATTAATCCACGACGAAACTAAGTGGCGACAAATCTTGTGCTTCTTCTTCGGTAAATAACCGTGACACCGTCATAAACCGTTTGCCATATGGGATCTCAAGCGAAAAACTCGCCCCTCGCCCATTCACGGCATCAATGGTCAAATGCGTGTGTTTCCAGTATTCGAACTGGTCTTTGCTCATCCAGAACTCACAACCGTCGATTTCTCCCAGGCACACATCGCTTTGTCCCAATTTAAAATCGCCCTTTTCAAAACACATGGGTTGCGATCCGTCACAACATCCGCCGCTTTGATGGAACATCAGTTCGCCATGGATGGCTTTTAGTTCTTCGATTAAGTCGAAAGCTGCTGGGGTAAGTGAAACTCTTTTGTGCATGATGGTGTATTATTTAGTCCGAAAAGACAATGAATTCAGATGCCGATTTCCCGCCTTGATCCATAGTTTGTTTAGTTAGTTCGTTCAAATTCCAGGTTGCAGATTTACTATCGTTTCCCAAGCCCCGTCTTTAGCTTCGCTCAGTCTGTCTCCGGCCCGAGTCCCGTCTTTTACGTCTTTCCCGACTTTTCGGACTTTTCGGACTTTTCGGACTTTCCCAACTCCCCAATTTCAAACTAAAAAGAAAACCCGGCCGTCAGACAGAACCGGGTAATCCACAACTAGTATATCATATTAGAAAAAGCCGAGTTTCTGTTTGCTGTAAGAAACCAGCATGTTCTTGGTCTGGCGGTAATGATCTAGCATCATTTTATGGTTCTCACGGCCGAATCCGGATTTTTTATAACCTCCAAACGGTGCATGTGCCGGATATGCGTGGTAATTGTTGACCCAAACACGACCTGCCTTAATGGCTCGCGGCACCTGATACAATTCATGCGCATCTCGTGTCCAGACGCCGGCTCCAAGACCATACATGGTATCATTGGCAATTTCAATGGCTTCTTCGACTGTTTTGAAAGTCGTCACGCAAGTCACGGGGCCAAAAATCTCTTCCTGGAAAATACGCATCTTGTTATTGCCTTTGAAAATCGTCGGTTGGATATAGTAACCGTTTTCGAGATCGCCGCCAAGGTTATTGGAAGCACCGCCTGTCAGC
Source organism: Flavobacterium silvaticum (assembly GCF_012911565.1). GTDB lineage: Bacteria > Bacteroidota > Bacteroidia > Flavobacteriales > Flavobacteriaceae > Flavobacterium > Flavobacterium silvaticum. The sequence continues at coordinate 71,349 of NZ_JAAMPU010000097.1, forward strand.
ACTTCGGCACCTTCTTCTTTACCAATTTTAAGGTACGATTGGATTTTTTCATATTGGTCATTCGAAGCCTGGGCGCCCATCATGACTGTTCCGTCAAGCGGATGTCCGGTTTTGATAGCCTTGGTACGTGCCACAACACGCTCCATAAATGTATCGTAAATATCTTCCTGGACCAAAATTCGCGATGGGCAAGTACAAACTTCACCTTGATTCAACGCGAACATTACAGCTCCTTCGACTGCTTTGTCAAAGAAATCATCGTCAGCATCAGCTACGGACGAGAAGAAAATATTAGGCGATTTACCTCCCAATTCCATAGTCACAGGCAATAAATTCTCCGATGCATATTGCATGATCAGACGGCCTGTCGTGGTTTCTCCCGTAAATGAAACCTTCGATATGCGTTCCGATTGTGCCAACGGTTTTCCCGCTTCGGGCCCGAATCCGGTTACAATATTTATGACTCCCGCAGGAACGATGTCCTGAAGCAATTCCATCAAGACCATGATAGACGTCGGCGTCTGTTCTGCCGGTTTTACCACGCAACAGTTTCCTGCAGCTATCGCAGGAGCTATTTTCCAGGTTGCCATCAAAAGTGGAAAATTCCACGGAATGATCTGACCCACGACTCCAAGCGGTTCGTGTAGTACTATGGAAACGGTATTTTCATCGTGTTCAGATATTCCGCCTTCTTCTGCACGGATGACCCCTGCGAAATACCGGAAATGATCTATAACCAGCGGCAAATCGGCGGCACGGGTTTCACGTATGGCTTTTCCATTGTCAATGGTTTCTACAGTGGCCAGATATTCCAGGTTTTCCTCTATCCGGTCTGCTATTTTATTGAGTAGATTCGAACGATATGTGGCCGAAGTGACGCTCCAGGTCTTGAACGCTTCATGCGCCGCGTCTATCGCTTTTTCCACATCTTCTTTATTGGAACGAGCGGCTTTGGTGAATACTTTTCCATCAATCGGGGATTCATTGTCGAAATATTGGCCACTTGCCGGTTCGACGAATTTTCCGCCAATAAAGTTGCCATATTTTTCTTTAAACTGTGGTCGTTTGGCCAGATTGCTTACTTCCGTTTCTGCTATTGCACTCATGATTTTATCTAATTTGATTTTCCCAAATGTAGTTTTGAAATCGATTTCGTGATAGCACATTTTGACCAGTCAATAGCACAAATTTGACAGGTTGATAATTTTAACGTTAAGTTTTGATCGAATTATGAATTTGAATGTCAATTATTAAAAGTTCTTTATTTGTGGGTCATATGAAAGCATCGCGCCCAATACGACAGGATTCTGTCTGGCCAAACCGAGTATTGAAAGTCAAATTTCTGCGTGACAACGAATAAAATAATTTAACAAAATGTACATTTTTTCTACATCCAACATAATTTTTGAATTCATAGGGAACCCAACTGTCCCCTTCCCTGTGAAAAATTACAATTTCCAGACATATCCCAAGTACAGAAAAAATGCACATTTTGTCAAAAGATTTAATTTATGCCCAATTCAATCTTTTTGTATGGATAATAATTGGAAGTTGCAGAAATTATTCTTTTCCGTATCCAATCAGTTAGCAATTGTTAATTATAATCATTAATTATTAATTCCCGCGTCTTATCTTTGCGACACTCAACAATACCCTATGAAAATCTCTTACAACTGGCTCAAACAATTTATCAAGACCGACTGGAAAAGCGAAGAAACCGCTGCCCTGCTTACCGACCTTGGCCTTGAAGTGGAAGTCGTTGAAAAATACCAATCGCTCAAAGGCGGGCTTGAAGGTATTGTGGTTGGCCATGTTCTGACGTGCGAACAACATCCGAATGCCGATAGATTGAAAATCACCACCGTCGATTTAGGCGATGGAAATCCCCCGGTGCAGATTGTATGCGGTGCGCCCAATGTGGCAGCCGGGCAAAAAGTTCCAGTCGCGACAATTGGGACAACCTTATATACAAAAGACGGCGAATCTTTTGTTATCAAAAAAGGAAAGATCCGCGATGCCGAAAGCCATGGGATGATTTGCGCCGAAGATGAACTCGGGCTCGGGCAAAGTCACGATGGTATCATGATACTCGATTCGGAACTCAAACCCGGAACTCCGGCAGCCCAGGTTTTCAAGATAGAAAATGACGAGGTTTTTGAAATCGGCCTTACACCTAACCGAGCCGATGCCATGTCACATTTGGGTGTCGCCCGTGATTTGCGCGCCGGGCTTTTGCAACGCAATGTGCATGTGGAATTGATAACACCATCTGTTTCTGCTTTCCGTCTGGATAAAAGAATCCTTAAAATCGATGCCGAAGTCAAAGATTCCAAGTTGGCTCCGCGTTATTGCGGTGTTACGCTTAGCAATATTACGGTAAAACCTTCTCCTGAATGGTTGAAGAACCGTCTAAAAGCTATCGGCCTGACGCCAAAAAACAATGTGGTCGATGTGACGAATTATGTGATGCACGAACTCGGACAGCCACTTCACGCTTTTGATGCAGCCAAAATCACCGGAAAAGTACAGGTAAAAACGGTCGCCTCCGGAACAAAATTTACCACACTTGACGATGTGGAACGCACGCTGCATGAAGACGACCTGATGATTTGCGACAACAACGGCCCCATGTGCATCGCAGGTGTCTTTGGCGGAAAAAACTCCGGAGTATCTGAAGAAACCCAGGCAATTTTCCTTGAAAGCGCTTATTTCAATCCGGTTTCAATCCGTAAGACAGCGAAACGCCACGGGCTCAATACCGATGCCTCTTTCCGTTTCGAACGCGGCATCGACCCGACGATTACCGAATATGCCCTGAAACGCGCCTGTCTTTTGTTAAAGGAAGTGGCCGGAGCCGAAGTAACATCGGACATCATCGATATCTATCCGAAGAAAATAGAAGATTTCCCAGTCGTACTTAATTTTGCGAAAGCGACCAAAATCATCGGACAGGAATTGCCAAAGGAAACCATCAAGAAAATCCTGGCGTCCCTCGACATTAAGATAAACTCGATTTCAGATGCCGGCCTTGGACTAACTGTTCCGGCCTATCGTGTAGACGTCCAGCGTGAGATTGACCTGATCGAGGAAATCCTTCGCGTTTACGGATACAACAATATCAACTTCACCAAGAAACTCAATGCGACCGTCTCGAATTCGGCTCGTAACGAAGATTTCAAATTGCAGAACCTAATCGCGGCCCAATTGACGGCACAGGGTTTCAACGAAATGATGGCCAATTCACTGACAACGCCTGAATATGCGGCTTTATCTGCTGAACTGAAACCGGAGTTTAATGTCACGATGCTGAATCCGCTTAGCAGCGATTTGTCCGTGATGCGACAGTCGATGCTATTTTCCGGACTTGAAGCCGTATCGTACAACATCAACCGGAAAAACAGTGATCTGCGTTTGTTTGAATTCGGAAAGACGTACCACAAAATGCCGTCGGGTTATGATGAAAAGAAACACCTGACGTTATTCGTATCCGGAAACCGGAAAGCGGAAAGCTGGACATCCGGAATCGAGCAATCGGGCTTCTTTTTGTTCAAAGGTTTCGTGAACGGGATTCTGTCACGACTTGGCATTTCAAAAGCGCAATACCAACCGGCGGTTTCAGATGTTTTTGCCGAAGGAATCGCCGTGGTATCAGGAAATGAAACATTGGTTGAATTCGGCATCGTCAAAAAACCGATGCTCAAGCATTTCGATATCAAACAGGAAGTATTGTTCGCCGATTTCAACTGGGACGCAATCCTGAAATCGGTTTCACTCAAAATCAAGTTCAACGATATCCCGAAATATCCGGAAGTACGTCGTGACCTGGCGTTGCTTGTCGATGCCAATGTCGCTTTTGAAAGCATCTACAACCTGGCGCGCCAAACGGAGAAATCACTGCTCAAAGAAGTAAACCTGTTCGATGTATACGAAGGCAAGAATTTACCCGAAGGCAAGAAATCATATGCCGTGAGTTTCGTGCTTCAGGATGCGACCAAAACGTTGACAGATGAGCAGATTGATAAAATCGTCGGAAAACTGCTGAAGAACTTTGAAAGCCAGCTGGGTGCAAGTCTCAGGAATTAAAAAAAGGTTCAAAATTCAAAATCTTACAGAGACCCTGAATTTTAAACCCTCACATAAAAAGACTCCAGTCTTATTTGTCTGGAGTTTTTTTATTTTATTTCGACATCAACACGGCGTCAACTACATGGATAACCCCATTTGACTGGTTTACATCGGCAATGGTCACTTTGGCTTTTCCGCCTTTTTCATCCTGTATCCAAAGGTCTTTACCATCCATCATAGCCCACAGTTTTCCGCCGGCTACGGTTTTCAGTTCGGCTTTGCCTCCTCCTTTCTTGATTGCGGCGGCAATATCGGATGAGTTCATTTTACCGGCGACAACATGGTATGTCAAAACACTTTGAAGCATCTTTTTGTTTTCTGGCTTGAGCAGTTTTTCTACGGTTCCTTTAGGCAATTTGTCGAAAGCGGCATTGGTTGGGGCAAAAACGGTGAACGGTCCTTTTCCGGACAGGGTTTCGACAAGACCCGCAGCTTTGACGGCAGCGACCAACGTGGTGTGGTCTTTTGAATTGACGGCATTCTCAATGATGTTTTTGGACGGATACATAGCTGCTCCACCAACCATAACTGTTTTCTCCTGTGCCTGCATCGACCCGAAAGCCATGACCAAAGCCACGGTGATTGTACTTAAAATTCTTTGCGTTTTCATGATTTGTTATTTAAATTGTTATTGCCTCATGTACGCGCATCTTTTGGATTTGGTTTTAGCAGATTGAAAAAATTTTATAAACAATATTGCAGATAACCTAAACATAACATTTCAAAACGGGCAGTCGCTTCAAAAACAACCTATTTTAGAATAAAAATCACATGATAAACTGGACGCTTATTGTTGCAGTGGTGGTCGCTGTAGTTTTCCTGGTGGCATACATTATATGGCGCAACGACAAAGACCGCAAAAAACTGGAACAGGACTGGAGCCGCGAAGAGGTGTATGCCGAAGATATCGAGGGTGTTTCAGATGACGAAAAATCACGTCCCTAATTGCCAGCAGAAAGCAATTGTCTCGCGCGTTCGAGATCTTCAGGTGTGTCGATTCCGATTGAAGCATGAGTCGTTTCAATCATCTTTATCCGTTTTCCGAATTCGAGATAACGCAACTGTTCAAGTTTTTCCGATGCTTCCAAAGATTTCATGGGTAAGCTTGCAAAATCGAGCAGCGCCTGTTTCCTGAACGCATAGATTCCAATGTGCTTAAAGTAACGCACACCGGCATTTTCATCTCTTGGATAAGGAATCACCGAACGCGAAAAATACAACGCAAAACCGCTTTGGTCTACGACGACCTTTACATTATTCGGGTTATCGATTTCTGATTTATCCGTAATCTGGTACATCAAAGAAGCCAGATCTATGGTCCGGGCTTCATCCTGGCGAAAAGCTTCGAGCAGTTTTTGGAGCGGGATCGCGTCTATGAACGGTTCGTCTCCCTGGACGTTTACGACAATATCGGTATCGATGTCGAGCACGGCTTCGGCGATACGGTCAGAACCGGATTCGTGTTCTTTTTTGCTCCTAATGGCCTTTCCTCCGTTGGACACGATTTCGTCATAAATCAGGCTGGAATCTGTGACCACAAAAACATCATCGAACAGATTTGTTGAGATCGCAGCTTCATAGGTTCTTAAAATTACCGTCTTTCCGCCTAAATCCTGCATAAGTTTGGCAGGAAAACGGGTTGAGGCGTAGCGGGCTGGGATGACGGCGATGGATTTCATTCGGATTGTTGATTTGATGATTTGTTCTAGAGGATGCGATAGCCGATTTTGAGGCCCGCCGTTAAATTGAGTTGGGTCAGATTTCCTGTTTGCCGCAAATAAAAGCCGGCGTTGCATTCTTCACAGTCGGCATTGGTCTTAAATCTTCCTTCTTCTTGCTGTGGTGTCAGTCCGAATGCTTTGGAATCTGTAAATCTGACGCCTAAGCCTACATAAAGTTCAAGAATCCAATTGTCCCCCCAATCTTCAACATGTCCAAATTTAAGGGAAACGACATTGAGGGTGCGACGCATCGGGTATTGTTTTGCAGATCCGACATCATTTATTGAAATGCTGTCATTGAGCTGATAATCTATTTTCTTGTACATGTATTCAGCTCCGAGATAATAACCCGAATAGAGACCTTTTTTATTCAGGTAACACTTAATCGATGGTTTTATGAGAAAACCCTTAGGGCTTATCCTGTCAATGGGAAGATACTTCAAGTAAAACCCTCCTTCTACAACCGCCGAAAAACACGGGTTTATCTTGGTTTCGGCACTTAACCGAACCGATGCACCGTCATATAGGTCTATCAATGCCAAAGGCGAAATGCCAACCCAGAGTTTGTTTGGAGTCTGATAATCCTGCCCATTGGATTTTGGCATACTAAAAAACAGGCAGAGAAATATCAGATAGCTTTTACCAAAAAGACATTTACCCATACGTGTGATTTTCGATGCAATATAACTGAAATATCAGCTCTCGAAGAACTCGTCTGAAAATCCTATCAGATACAGTTTTTCCGTCGCACGTGTCATAGCCGTATACAGCCATCGCACATAATCACGCGAAGGGCCATCGGGCAAATACGGCTGCTCGATAAAAACCGTATGCCATTGGCCGCCCTGGGATTTATGACAGGTTATGGCATAGGAGAATTTGACCTGGAGCGCATTGAAATATTCATTCTGTTTGACCTTTTGGAGCTTGCGGTATTGAGCGCGTTCGTCTTCATAATCGGCCATGACTTCCTGATACAATAGTTGTGATTCCTGGGAAGTAAGCGATGCCGATTCACTCGTAAGTGTATTTAACAGCAACACCGTTTCAAAAGGCTGCTGGTTCGGGTAATCGACCATCCGGATCTTGACTTTGGCAAAATTGAAGCCGTACAATTCCTGTATCTTATGGATTTCAAGCACTTCGATGATATCGCCATTGGCAATAAATCCGGCAGCATCTGAATCCTTGAGCCAGAAATAATTGTTCTTGACCACCATAAGGTAATCGCCCGTGCTGAGTTCGTTTTCCTGATCGAGTATACGCATCCGGATTTGCTGGTTGTAGGCATTGGCACGTTTGTTAGACCGGACGATGAATGCCGTATCTTCTATGCTGTATTTTCCGTAAGCCGAATGGATCGCGTCCTGGATGTCATAACCGTCAGTAAGCCGGACAATATCTTTGAAGCCCTGAAGTTCGAATTTCATTTCTTCGAAAAAGTCTTCTTCCAATCGTTCCCTAAGCTGGGTCGCATTGTACAGAATCCCGGATTCTTCGGCCTGTCGCATCACTTCATCGAATTCAATCGAGCGGATCGTCATATGGTAATTCTTTTCCAGATGACGCACATCAAGGGCCGGGCTCAAATCTGCATTCACGGGCGGAAGCTGGGCCGTATCGCCCAAAAGCAACAGTTTGCAGTTTTTTCCGGTGTAGACGTATTCGATAAGATCGTCAAGCAGGGAGCCGTTTTCATAGAACGAGGATTCGGTTGGGGAATCGGCTATCATCGAAGATTCGTCCACGATGAAGATGGTGTTCGTATGTTTGTTTGGCATCAATTGGAACTGAACGCCGCCTCCATTGCCCTTTTTGGGGTAATAGATTTTTTTGTGGATGGTGAACGCCTGTTGGCCGGAATAGCCGGAAATGACTTTGGCAGCCCGTCCCGTGGGTGCCAGCAATACATATTTTTTATTGACCGCTGGCAGAGCCGATACCAGAGCCGATACCACACTGGTCTTTCCGGTTCCGGCGTATCCTTTGAGTACGAAAATCTCGTCCTGGTTTTCACTCGTCACAAAACTGGAAATAAGCTGGAAGAAAATATCCTGCTTTTGCGTCGGCTGGAACTTGAAGGCGGTAAGGAGATCGTGGTAGAACAAGGTTTTGGATTATCAAATCAACGAATCATCAAATAAACAAATAAACAACCGCACCAAAGCATTTCTTCATTGTTAATTATTAATTGTTAACCGTTAATTGATATTTTTGCCCAATGCTTGTCAACCACGCCAACATTACCGAAAAGAATTACAAAAAACTCAGCCTGCAGATTGCTGCCGACAAAGTTTCCATGTGCTGTACCAACATACTCAACCAGTCCATCTTATGGTCCCGCGAGGTGGTGTTTCCAGCCGATGGTTCAAGTCCCGAAAGCCATTACCATAAGTTGTTTGCGTCCGATACCGACCTTTCTTCGGCTTATGACGAGATCGTAGTGCTTCACGACAACGGCTACAACAGTTTTGTGCCCGTGGCTTTGTTCGATGAAAATTACCTGGGAAGTTACCTGCAGTTTTCGACCAAAGTTTTCGAGACGGATTTTTTTGCATTCGATGAATTGCCTACTTATGAAATGAACAACGTCTTTGTCCCGTTCGCGAACCTCAACAATTTGCTTGTGGACCAATTCGGGACGTTCAGCTACCATCACACGTCAAGTACTTTGGTTTCACGATTGCTCGAATCGTCCAAAAACATAGATGAGCGCCAGGTTTTCGCACATATCGCACCGAATCGGTTTGAATTGGTCGTTGTCCAGAACCAGAAATTATTGCTGTACAACACTTTTGAATACCGCACCAAAGAAGACTTCATTTATTATGTTTTGTTTACGGCCGAGCAATTGAGCCTGAACCCGGAACAGTTCCGTTTGCAATTATTGGGTGATGTGACAGAAGAATCAGATGTGTTCCGGATTGCCTTTAAATACATCCGCAACACCGAACTGTATAAAACCGATACGATTTCGGAACGCAACGGCCTGTCGGAACACGAAAACCGCAAACACTTTACCTTGTTCCAGTCATGAGGATCGTTTCCGGAAGCCACAAAGGAAGACGCATCAGCCCGCCAAAAAACCTGCCTGTCCGCCCGACTACCGATATGGGAAAGGAATCGCTGTTCAATATCCTGAACAACCGAATGGAATTGGTGGATGCGCGAGGTCTTGATTTATTTTCGGGAACGGGAAATATCAGTTATGAAATGGGCTCGCGTGGATTCAGTGACATCACGAGTGTCGATGCAGATTCCGGTTGTATCAAATTCATCCGAAAAACAGCTACGGAATTTGAATTCCCTATAAATGCCGTCCAGAGCAACAGCTTTACTTTTTTAGACAAAACGAATTCACGGTACGATCTTATTTTTGCAGATCCGCCTTATGCGATGGAGCAAAAGGATTTTGACAGGCTGGTAAACACGGTTTTTGAACGTAACTTGCTTGACGATGATGGGCTTTTGGTAGTCGAACACTCCAAATACACCAAATTGGAACTGCTTCCAAACTATTTATTCGGCCGCGATTATGGCGGGACTTTCTTTAGTTTTTTTGGACTTGAAGAAGACCAGGATTAGACACTGAGCTAAGAATTCACTTTACCCGATGCCAATACTGCGTCCTACCGATCAACGAGACGCCAATATAGCCTCTGACTTTTAATTTGTCTGCCGTTTCAAGTTCCACATTGCATTTGTAGATATTGCCGCTTTTTGGATCGAGTATCTTGCCGGTGTATTCGTCTTTTTCTTTGGCAAGGCCTTTAATTACGGTAAGTCCCATGATGGGTTTATTCTTGTCTTCCCCTTTGCAGTTGACGCATTTGCGGTTGCGGTCGCCGGGATTGAGCAATTCTACGATTTTGCCATAATACTTCCCTCCTTTTTCGTGGATCTCGATTACGGATACGGCTTTTCCTGATTCATCATCGACGGTTTTCCATTTGCCGATTATAGATGGTGAATTTGAAAACGACAACAGAAAAATGGCGATGAGGCTTATGAAGATTTTTTTCATGACTGATGGTTAAAGGTCAACAGATAACAGTTAACCTAAGCCACTAATTTAGAAAAAAAAGAATACGAAAGATCACTGCTCGCTTTGAAGCTTTTTCTTAGCCTGGTTGATGGCGGCATTGAGTTCAAAACCCAGCAATAGCATGATGCAGTTGGCCCAGATATAGAACATCAGGATGAGCAAAGTTCCAATAGAACCATACAACTCATTGTATCGGGAGAATTTAACCACCCAGATTCCAAAGAAATAGGACAATATAATGACCAATACGGTGGTAAAAACCGAACCTACAGAAATGAACGAACGTTTCCCTGTATGTTTTGTCCCAAACTTAAAAAGCAGAGACACCGTGATCAAAATCATGAGCATCAGGAACGAATACCTGAGTGCTTCAAGTAACGGAATCCGGTCGCTTAAATAATCTTCTATCTTCAGTTTTTGCAGTACGACTTCTAATGTCACAATGGTAGCCACAGTCAATAACAACAGCAGCACCATAATGATTGAAATTCCCAAGGCCACGGCGTATTGTCGAAAAAACCCGCGCCTGATGATAACGTGCTTGGCCGTTTCAAAACCTCCTAGGATTGAATTCAAACCATTAGCAGCCAGGAAAATGGACAGGATTACCCCTGTAGAAAGCAAGCCGCTATGACTGTTGTGAAGAATATCGTTGAGGATTTTGGCGATGGCATCATATGTATTCGGCGGAACATTTTCTTCCACGAACCGCATGAAATCCTGCTGGAAATTGGGAATCGGGATAAAAGGAATCAGGTTGAGGATGAACAGCGAAAACGGAAACAACGCCATGAAGAAACTGAATGAAATGGCGGCCGCACGATAGGTTATGGCACTTTCTGCAATCCCAACAAAATAGATTTCAATCAAATCATATAGCGACAATCCCGAAAGCCAGGGCAATTTAACGCGACGGGCAACCCGCATCAGGTTACGAATCACTGGGATTTTGGAAATGTTTTTCAATTAATAATTAACGATTAATAATTAATAATGGGGTCAGGACTGGTAATACTGGTATTTTTCTAAAACGAAGCAATGCTTTTTAACAATCGAATAATCGTCCTGTTGTTTCAATAAAATCATAGCCGTTGCTGTAATCACAGCAATTGTTAATTATTAATTGTTAATCGTTAATTAACAGCTTTCAAGCTGAGGTCCATATTGTAAACCGAATGCGTCAAAGCACCCGACGATATATAATCGACCCCGCATTCCGCATATAAACGTATGGTTTTTTCATTGATGTTGCCCGATGATTCTGTTTGTGATTTCGTACCAATGAGCTTCACGGCTTCACGCGTCATGTCATAATCGAAATTATCGAGCAGGATGCGGTGGATATTTTCAGATTTGAGGATTTCACGCACTTCTTCAAGATTCCTTGCTTCGACAATGATTTTAAGATCCAGCCCATTCCCCTTCAGGTACGATTGCGTCTTTTGTATGGCTTGCGTGATTCCGCCGGCAAAGTCAATGTGGTTGTCTTTGAGCATGACCATATCATATAACGCAAACCTGTGGTTCTCGCCTCCACCAATCCTGACGGCCCATTTTTCTATGGCGCGTATTCCCGGTGTGGTTTTTCTCGTATCGAGGATTTTCGTTTTGGTGCCTTCGAGCAAATTTGCGAATTGCTTTGTTTTTGTCGCGATGGCAGACATCCGTTGCATGGAATTGAGGACGAACCTTTCCGCTTTAAGTATCGATTGGGAACTACCGCGGACACGAAATACGATGTCGCCGAATTTTACCGGATCGCCATCCTTCATATAGGTTTCAACCGTCATTTCGGGATCGACCGACGCAAAAATCATCTTGGCAAATTCTACTCCGGCAATGATACCTTCGTCTTTGACCAGCAATTTCGCTGTTCCTTTTGCATCGGGCGGAATGCAGGCTAAGGAACTGTGGTCGCCATCGCCTATGTCTTCACGAAGGCTGTTGGTAATGATAAGGTGCAATTCGGTCTGGAATTGGGAATCGGAAATCATTCGGAGAAATTTACCGCTAAAATAAGAAATCGACGCTTGTATCACTTCAAATTGTCGGGCCGATTACATGGACTTTTATAAATTGCACCATGGAAAATTTTTCTCTTGTAAGATGTGATTCGGATAATCCTGATTTCAGGTCGCTCGTCGCCTTATTGGATGCCGAACTTCGCGTATTCGATGGCGAGGAGCATACGTTCTACGCCCAATACAACAAACTCGACAAAATTTCACATTGCCTTGTGGGTTATTTAGATAACATTCCTGTCGGATGCGGTGCCTTGCGTGAAATTGATGTGAAAACCATAGAAGTCAAACGAATGTACACTAAGGAATCGGCACGTGGAAAAGGCGTCGCTTCACGCATATTGGCTGCGTTGGAAGATTGGGCAAAAGAACTCGGTTATGATTTTTGTGTGCTTGAAACCGGGAAAAAGCAGGAAGCTGCCGTGCGTCTTTATCCGAAGTGTGGCTATGAAATCATCCCGAATTACGGCCCTTACATTGGAGTCGAAAACAGCATCTGCATGAAAAAAGGCCTCAACTGATGAATATCCGCCTTATCGCCATTGGAAAAACAGATAATGCCGCGCTTCAATCCCTGATCGATGATTATTCCAAACGGCTGTCGTTCTATGTCAAATGCGACCTGGAGATAATCCCGGATCTTAAAAACGCCAAAAACCTGTCGGAACCACAGCAAAAAGAAAAAGAAGGTGAGCTTATATTGTCAAAAGTCACCGTTGCCGACACCGTAATCCTCATGGACGAAAACGGCAAAAGTTTCTCAAGCGTCGGTTTTTCAACCGAAATCCAGAAACGGATGAACTCCGGCATCAAGACGCTTGTCTTTGTAATCGGCGGCCCCTACGGGTTTTCCGATGCTGTCTATTCGCGGGCCAATGGAAAGATTTCACTATCGCAAATGACATTTTCGCATCAAATGGTCCGGCTGTTTTTTGTGGAGCAACTCTACAGGGCGTTCACAATTCTGCGCGGTGAGAAATATCATCACGAATAACCGCAAGAATCTTAAATTGTTATATTTGCGCCCTTAAATAAAACTTCAACTATGAAAAAGATCATGATTTTAGCCGCAGCCGCAGTGTTTTCATTCGGATGTAGCGGTAATGACGACAACGCATCCGGAACAACATCAATTGATGGTACCTGGAAACTGACAGCACTGACAAGTTCACAGCCAACCGATGCGAACGAAGACGGCGTAGCAACAACCGACCTGATTGCAGAAGCCGGATGTTTCGATCAGACGACGCTTGTATTCGCATCAAACAATACGTTTGTGTACAACCTGATGATGCCAGGCACAACAACCTGTTTTCCTTTTACGGCAAACGGAACCTATGTTGCCAGCGGAAACAATATTGCGGCAACGATTACTGTTGAGGGAGAAGCTGATACCCAGAATTTTGTGCAGTCAGGCAATACACTTACTGCGACCGTTCCGGACTTTTATGAAATAGAAGTGACTGTTGGCGGTGAAACCACTTATGAAAGCATCGATGCCGTACTGGTTTTCACCAAACAATAATCGTTTTTATACAACTTTCCAAGACCTGCTTTACGGCGGGTCTTTTTATTTCAGATGGGCTGAGGCGTCATCATTTCCATCAACCGGACACATTCCACAGCTTCCTTTACATCGTGGACACGAAGGATATTCGCGCCTTTGGAAAGCGCTATGGTATTTAAAACCGTGGTTCCGTTTAATGCTTCTTCTGCTTTTGTATTCAGCGATTTATAAATCATCGATTTCCTTGAAATGCCGACAAGCAACGGCAAATCGAAAATGGAAAAATTTTCCAATCCGTGCAGCAGGCTGTAATTCTGGGGCAGTGTTTTTGAGAAGCCAAAGCCGGGATCGATGATGACATCTGAAATACCCAATTCCCTTGCTGCCGACAATCTCCCGGAAAAATAGAAAAAGATATCGCGGAACAAATCCTCGTATTGGGTGAATTGCTGCATGGTCGAAGGATTTCCTCTCATATGCATCATGACATAGGGCACTTTCAAATCAGAAACTACCTGAAGCATTTTTTCATCGAGCAGTCCGGCGGAAATATCATTGATGATGACAGCTCCCGATTCAATGGCTGCCTTTGCCACATCTGCCCGAAAAGTATCAACCGACAGCAACGCATCCGGAAATTCCTTCAACAGGACTTCAATGGCCGGTACGACTCGTTTTATTTCTTCATCTGAACTCACAAAATCAGCTCCGGGACGCGAAGAATAGCCACCTATGTCAATAAATTCCCCACCATCTTTCAGTATCTGTTCGGCTCTTTTAATATATTCGTCGGCAGTAGCGTAACTTCCGCCATCAAAAAAAGAATCGGGCGTCAGGTTCAGGATACCCATTATTTTAGGTGTCTTAAAATCGATGAGGCGGCCTTTGCAGTTGATTGTCATGTAGTTGATTTGCGATTTCAAATGAAGATGGAACTAACAGGAATGCCTGCGCACTGAATACGGAAAATAATGTTATTTTTGGACAAACTTCAAACAAATATAGCCCAAATGACTGACACTTCGCAGCAATACGACGCCGTAATTGCAGGTTGTCGCGCGCTGTTCGGCAATAAAATGACAGACTACGGAAGTGCATGGCGCATCTTACGCCTGCCTTCACTCACCGACCAGATCTTTATCAAGGCGCAACGCATCAGAAGCCTTCAGGAAAATGCGGTCCGGATGGTCGACGAAGGCCAATCTTCTGAATTTGTAGGAATAATCAATTATGCGATCATGGCATTGATCCAGATTGATTTGGGTGTTTCTGACCAACCAGATCTTGACACTTCAAAGGCACTTGCATATTACGACGAAAAAATAGCGGCTACCAAAAACCTGATGCAGGCCAAAAACCACGATTACAGTGAAGCCTGGCGAGAAATGCGTGTAAGCTCACTGACAGATTTGATCCTGCAGAAACTGCTTCGCGTAAAGCAAATCGAGGACAATAAAGGGAAAACGCTGGTTTCTGAAGGGATAGACGCCAATTACCAGGATATGATAAATTATGCTGTTTTTGCGTTGATACATTTAAATGAACAAAACAATTAATTTGGGAATAACGGCACATTAGTTTTTTCCCGCTTTTGCTTATGAAAAATATACTTACCCAGTTTTCCCGCATATTCGTAGGTTTTCTTTTTATCATATCGGGGCTTATAAAACTGAATGACCCTATTGGATTTTCGTTCAAACTTGAAGAATATTTCAGTGAGCCGGTCCTGAATATGCCCATCTTTGTACCAATCGCACTTTGGCTGGCCGTTTTTATCGTAATCTTCGAAGCCGTTCTTGGCGTTCTGCTTTTAGTTGGGTACAAAGTAAAATTCACGGTCTGGAGTTTACTGCTGATGATTGTATTCTTCACCTTCCTGACCTTCTACTCTGCCTATTTCAATAAAGTTACCGATTGCGGATGCTTTGGCGATGCACTTAAACTGACGCCTTGGCAATCATTTACCAAAGACCTTGTGTTGTTGGTTTTCGTTTTGATCCTGTTCATAAATCAAAGACTCATAAAGCCTTTTTTTCCTTCAGGCATACGGAATGGGATCGTCTACCTGAGCGTACTTCTGTGCTGCTTTATGGCCTATTGGGTTTTGAATCATTTGCCAATCATCGATTTTCGCGCCTATAAAGTCGGAACCAACATTGAAAAAGGCATGGAGATTCCCGAAGGCGCCCCAAAGACCGTTGTTGAAATGGTGTTTGTTTATAATGTAAACGGGGTAAATAAAGATTTCACCGAGAAAGATTTGATGAACCTTCCGGAAGGTGCCAAGTTCGTTGAAAGAAAAGACAATATCATTTCACAGGGTTACATTCCGCCAATACACGATTTTACCATGGAACTCGACGGAAGCGACTATAAAGAGGAGTTGCTCAAAGAACCTAAATTGTTGGTTTTTGTTGCCTACGACCTGAATAAAGCTTCAAAAGAAGGAATTGAAATACTCGAATCTTTGAACCAGAAAGCAAAAGCAAAAGGTTACAAAGTGATTGCCATGAGCGCTGCCACCGAACCGGAAGCAAAAGCTTTCAAGGCTAAATACGCACAGACATTCGACTATTATTTTTGCGATGCGACCACACTTAAGACCATTGAGCGTGCCAACCCGAGCCTAGTGATCATTAAATCAGGCACAATTGCGCAAAAGCTGCATTGGAAAGATGCTGAGGATTTGAAATTAGATTAAGACTATACATCATGTATAAACAGGAAAAGAAAAGAAGTTATCTGGGAATTGCCTTGAGCGTTTTATTATTCGTTATTGGTCAGATTCTCCTGAACTATGTGTCGGTGCTTGAAGATCCGCCGGGAGGAAATACATTATACATTATTCTGGGAACAGCATTAATCCTTTTTTCGGTGATTGGGATTTTCTTTCTCGTCCGACATATCTTACATCTGAACAGAAAAGCCAACAGGAAGCGCAATACCAAGGTTAAGTTTTTAAAGGATGAATTGCGAAAACAGGCCCGAAGCAGTTCCGAAGCATAAATCTTCTATATTTCAATATCTCGTAACACACTATTACTTTCAGGACTAAAATAAACCATAAAATATAGAGCCTGAAACAATAGATTCGCCTTTGCCGATTACCTTTGTTAAAAACAATATGAAATCCACCCTATTTTCTGTTGTAATCCTTTTCGCTTCGATAGGTTGCAGCAAAGCACAAAAAACGGAATTTACCCCGGAATCACTCAAACAAGAGCTCCTTACTTCAGATCAGAATAAAATCCCTTTTGCGGATGCACTTCAAAAAGAAAAAGGAAAAACCCTTGTGATTGAAGTGTGGGCATCCTGGTGTGGCGACTGTGTAAAAGCAATGCCTCAACTAAAGAAATTACAGGAATCACATCCGGAAGCCAATTACATGTTCATATCTATGGACAAAGTGACCGATAAATGGCTCGAAGGAATCAAAAAACACGATCTGAAAGGATCACATTATTTTGCACCAGGCGGAATGAAAGGAGCATTTGGCGCTTCGATTGACCTGGACTGGATTCCGAGATATATAATCATAGACAAATTTGGTAAAATCGTTACTTACCGCGCCATTGAGAAAGACTTCGAAGCAATGGACCAAACCTTAAACAAACTTAAATCCTGATGAGACAAAAAATTGTTGCCGGCAACTGGAAAATGAACAAGAACGCCGAAGAAACCGAAGATCTTTTGAATGAATTGATCGATAAGCTTCCGGAAGACACCCAAGCTACTATCATTGTTGCTCCCTCTTTTGTGAACCTCGCTTCAGCTGTCCAACATTTGGAATTCACCAATATTGCGGTTGCAGCCCAAAACATGCACCAGACCGACAGTGGTGCTTTTACTGGCGAAGTATCGGCCGATATGCTCAAAAGTGTCGGTGTCAATACCGTAATCCTCGGACATTCAGAGCGTCGTTCCTATTTTGGAGAGACCGATGCTTTGATTGCAGATAAAACATCGACCGCATTACGCAATGACATGACCGTTATTTTCTGCTTTGGTGAAGAACTCGAAGACCGCAAATCCGGAAATCATTTCAATATTGTTGAAAATCAGCTTAAGGACGGCCTTTTCCATATTTCAGATTCCGATTGGGAAAAAATCGTCCTGGCATATGAACCGGTTTGGGCAATCGGGACCGGTGAAACCGCTTCTCCGGACCAGGCTCAGGAAATGCACGCTTTTATAAGGGAAACCGTTCGTTCCAAATTTGGAAGTACGATTGCGGAAAATGTCTCCATCCTTTATGGCGGAAGCGTAAAACCTGACAATTCAAAAGAGATTTTCTCAAAGGCAGATGTAGATGGCGGACTAATCGGCGGTGCCGCTTTAAAGGCTTCGGATTTTGCTGCCATCGTCTCCGGAATCGCATAAACATCGATTATCTACACGATTAATCCGACAAAAAACACAAAATTTATCAAAACCGTCAAAAAATTCTTTCAAAAAGAACGAATTTTCTTGGCGGTTTGTTTTTCTTTTTTACTTTTGGGGTGCCGGTTGTCCGGAGAATATATTCCCTACTAAATGAAACAGTTAGCATTAGCGGCTTTTTTACTTGTGAGCGCCATCGGATTTGCCCAAATCGATTCGCAGGTACGCTACAATTCCAACCATCGGCAGTTCTATCAGTGGAATGCCGAAAAACAAGACTATGAATTAAGGGATGATGAATATGAAACGTCCCTGATCGATGTCCGCGAAATCAATTCAAACCGCAATGGCTATGTGGTGATAAGCCTCACAGACGACGGAAAAACGCGTATGTATCACGGTTCCATAACCGGTTTTAAAAAAGACGGTGATCAGGACGTATGGGCCTTGCGTTCCAAAATCCTCAAAAGCAAACTGGTGTATGATCCGGTAAAAAAGACCATCATTTATTCTTTCGAAGCTTCGGATGACCGATACATGAAAATCTTTGTTTTCGACCTTGTTTCAGACCTTTAGATTCCCATTTCAACCTGGAATCTCAAATACCAGTTGTTCTTTTCGGAACCGTCAAAATACTGCAACTTATCGAATGTCAGTTCACCCTGAAGTTTAAAAGTATGCTCCCAGATGTATTTGGTAAGCCCGAGTGAAAACTGCTGTGCATCCGGGGCAATCATGCTGATTTCGTCATTTGCCTTTTGGATCGAGTATCTACCGATGATTTCATAGTTGGACTTGAATAGGTAACTTCCCTGAAAATCGTATCCGTGGCCTGTGAATGCATATCGCATTTGGGTAGGATCTTCCGGATTATAGGTAATTGGATTCGTTGTTGTCGATCTGGACATATAAGCTGCCATCGCCGCCCAGCCCTGATATTTGAGCATGGTATCAAAGAAAACAGATTTCATTGTCAAAGGATGATACAGCTCCTCGCCTAGTTGTCCGCCAGTCCTTCGTGCGTGATTGTTCTGCTGGAATACACCGGAAAACATAAGCTTTGGCGTTTTCTCCCGCATCAGATCGCCTTCAAAATAAGTTCCGTCTTTGGTAAACGCACCGAAGGGGAAAATTTCAGCTTTTCCGGTAAGTGCCAAACCGTCATCGGCATTTCCGGTTACATTGCGTCCTTCTCCCGTAGAAATCGCCGTCTTGAAGTTATACGAAAATTTGTTCTTGAATTCGTTTAGCTGATGTATCTGGATGCCAAAATCACGGTCAATGGTGAATCGGGCATTATTGATGGTACGATCCGTCAACTGCAAACCACCTGAAGAATTCACACGCTGGCGGTTTCCGGGAAGTTTCGTCTGCCCAAAACTGATATTCCAGCTTGCATTCGGCCGATAATAAATCACGGCATCACGGATTATATTCAGGTTTTCACCTTCCTTGATTTCACCCGTATCGCCGGGCGCAAATGATAATTGGATCGCATACAGGAATTTCGGATTTCCGACAAATCCGTCAAACCGCAACCGCAACCGACGGATTTCTCCCGCATAAGCTGGCGGCTGGCCTTCATTGTCAATGTAAGTGATGCGGTTTTGGATCCGGAACCTGATATTGAACTGGAACAAACTGTCCGGGGAAGTAATCCCGACACCTTTTCCAAAGTTGTAATACGGCAGTGTGGTGAGCTTAAGATCGTTGTCGTTGTTAGTCCTTCCAACAATTACCTGAGCTTTTGCGGCAGCAGTAAATAACAGGATTGCAGCTAGTAGTTTTTTAAACATTAACAAATGGTTTAGAAAGTGTAAAACTATTGTAATTTTTTAATACACGTCCATATAAATGTACCTTTGCGCAAAATTTCCAGACATGTCCGTTACTTATTTAGGTTATCATTTTACAGTACATCCAAAAGATCCGGGAGCTGAGATTCTTGTGGCGGAACTCGGTGAGAAACCATTTGAAAGCTTTGTGGATACAGAAACCGGTGTCATCGCTTACATCAAGCAACAGGATTGGTCAGAAGATGTGTTGTCAGACATACAAATACTTGAATCCGCTGAATTCGAGATTTCCCACACCATAGAAGAAATCGAACAGGTTAACTGGAACGAAGAATGGGAAAAACATTTCGAGCCAATCGATGTCGACGGATTGTGCCATGTCCGCGCACCTTTCCATGAACCTTCGGGAGCAAATTATGAGATTGTCATCGAACCTAAAATGAGTTTCGGCACAGGTCATCATGAAACGACTCATATGATGATCCAGCATCTGCTCGAGACCGATGTCACAGGCCTCAAAACCATCGATATGGGTTGCGGCACTGCCATCCTTGCGATTTTGGCCGAAATGAAAGGTGCAAAACCTATCGATGCCATTGACATCGATAACTGGTGTTATTTGAATTCGATCGAGAATGCCGAGCGTAACAAATGCAAACATATCTCGGTTTACGAAGGCGATGCCACATTGCTATCTGACAAACAATATGACCTTTTTATTGCCAATATCAACCGTAATATTTTGCTGGCCGATATGCAAGTCTATCGCAACTGCATGAAACCCGGCGGTATGCTGCTATTAAGTGGTTTTTATACAGAAGATGTCGAAGCGATTGACGAATGCTGCACCAAATTAGGTTATCGGTTGATAAAAAAGCACGTCCGTAATAATTGGACCGCTTTAAAATATGTACTTTAGAAACTCGTTATAAAAGGCGAAAAGAAAATGGAGATGAGCACTTTAGAACAAGTCAAAGAACAACTGGCGGAACATGAAGTCCTGGCCGGGCAGAATGAAATCATCATCTACAACGACGATGTCAATACGTTTGACCATGTCATCGAAACCCTTATACGGGTCTGCAGCCATACCGCGGAACAAGCTGAGCAATGTTCGCTGATCATACACTACAAAGGTAAGTGTACCGTCAAAACCGGCGAACTTCCCGAACTCAAGCTCCAATGCACGGCATTACTCGAAGCCGGCCTCAGTGCCGAAATCGTTTGAACCTAACCTGGATTTTCCAGGTTTTTTTTATGGATATCGTTTTTCATTTACTATTTTAGTGGCAAATCAAAAAAAATTAACCTCTGAAAATGAAAAAGACATCTGTTCAAATGCTTTTATTCCTTACAATCATAGCCAGTTTACTTTCGTGTTCTTCGTCCGATGGCGGAGGCACAGATGATGGCGGAGGGCCAGTAACTGCCTATCCAACTAACCTTGTCGCTACAGGAACGCCTGTTGGAGTGACAACCGAAACCCCGAATGGTGACGGGACAGGAGTAGTCAACTTTACCGCAACAGCCAACAACATTACCGGCGGCTATCTGTTTACCATGCCGGGCGGCGAAGAAATACAATCGACAAATGGAACGTTGCAATATCAGTTTCGCGAGCCGGGAGTCAATTCGTATACGGTTTTGGTCAAGGCTTACGGGATCAATAATTCAACCGTGACCGGATCTGTTGTCATCAACGTCAATTACGAGACACATTTGCTTTGGTCTGATGAATTCAACACTGGAACAGAACCTTCAGCTTCAAACTGGAATCGCGAAACCGGTGCCGGCGGCTGGGGTAACAATGAAGTGCAATATTACACTACGAGCGCAACCAACTCTTATATAGAAGACGGTATGCTTCACATCAAACTGAAAAAAGAAAATTTCAGCGGGTCACAATACACTTCTGCCCGACTCAATTCAGCAGGAAAATTCGAGTTTACTTACGGACGTGTTGAAGTACGCGCCAAATTACCAACTGGTGGCGGAACATGGCCTGCCATCTGGATGCTCGGAGCCAACTACGGATCGGCAGGATGGCCTGGTTGCGGCGAATATGACATCATGGAACAAGTGGGCAACGATCCGGGGAAAGTTTTGGGAACGCTGCATCATCCGGGACATTTTGGTGCCAATGGCTCAAGCGGAAATACCATGGTTCCGGATTGTTCGTCTGAATTCCATGTGTATGCTACCGATTGGTCACCGACAAGCCTGAAGTTCTATGTAGACGACAACCTGTTCTTTACTTTCCCGAACAACCCGGGCATTCCGTTCGGGCATGATTTCTTCCTGATCCTTAACGTGGCTATGGGCGGAAACTTTGGAGGAACAGTTGACCCTAATTTCGTCGAATCGGCTATGGATATCGATTACGTTCGCGTTTATCAGTAAATCTCAGTGAGGCAGGAATCGTTGGATGACACCGTACAGGAATGTACCTATCAGCGCTCCGGCCAACACAAATAACAAGGACCAGTAACCGGCGCCTATCAAAATAAAGATAGGCCCGGGACAGGCTCCGGCAAGTGCCCAGCCCAATCCAAAAATAGTCCCGCCAATCCAGTAACGGGCATTTCCTTTTTCCTTATCTGGAACCACAATCGGGTTTCCTTTTATATCTTTTACTTTTTTTCTTTTAATCAATTGGATTCCAATCAATCCGGTGGCAATCGCTACGGAAATGATTCCGTACATATGGAACGACTGGAACTGGAACATTTCAAAAATCCTATACCACGAAACGGCTTCGGACTTGGTCAGGATGATTCCGAAAACAAAACCTGCGGCTATATATTTAAATGCTTTAAGTATCATCTGGAATTATTTATTGAAAATTAACGGAAGTATCAAATGCGTCATGATCAATCCTCCGACAAAGAAACCGATCACGGCTTTGAGCGACGGCAGTTGCAGGTTGCTCAATCCGGTAATCGCATGGCCTGAAGTGCATCCTCCTGCATAACGGCTACCGAATCCTATCAAAACGCCTCCGATGACAAGAATGAAAACGGTTTTGGGTGATTGCAAGGCATCGGCAGAAAAGAGTGCGTCCGGTAGCAATTTACCGTTTGGCGCATCGATTCCGTATTGTCCGAGTAATTCTATTGTCTTTGGATTGATATCTACATTCGTAGGATCTGACATAAAATGCACGGCCACGAATCCGCCTAGCATGGTTCCTAAAACGACCGCAAGATTCCAGCGTTGGGCCCTCCAGTCGAAATTGAAGAACGGGACGAATTTTCCGGCACCGGCAATCGAACACAAAGACCGTAAGTTGGAAGACATCCCAAAGGTTTTCCCGAACCAGATCAGAATGAGTAGAATCATCCCAATCCCAAAGCCGGAAATGTACCACGGCCAGGTTTGATAAAGTACATGCATAAGTATAGCGTTTGTGCAAAAGTAACAATTCGGAACCAATCCCCGAGGTTTGCAAAATCGCTATCTTTGGGCTCAAATTCTACAGCTGATGGGCAAATTTTCCATAGAGATAAAATATGCGGCCTTATTCACGATTGCCATGCTGGCGTGGACAATCGGCGAAAAAGAAGCCGGTTTTCACGACAAAAATATCTCGAGTTATTTATCGGTCAGTCTGTTATCCGGAATAGTCGGTCTTGTAGTCTATTTTTTTGCATTGTTTGAAAAAAAGCGCAAGTATTTTCAAGGAACCATGACATGGGCACAAGGATTCGTGAGCGGAATTTTCCTGTCTTTTTTTATTGCCTTGTTGAGTCCGTTGGCGCAGTTGATTGTTTTTCAGGCCATATCACCGGAGTTACTCAAAAATCTCGCTCACTATGCCGTATCCCATGGCGGAATGACACAGAAACAGGCCGAGGTATATTTCAGTTTCCGCAGTTATGCCATCCAGGCCGCCTTTACATCTCTTTCTGTCGGCGTACTAACAGCGGCACTTATTGCGTTAGTGCTCAAGACCAAACCTAAAGCCGATACCAAATGAGACTGATTCCTTTTGTTGCCTCTCTCTGTGTATTGTTGATTTCTTGCGTCAGTACCAAAAATACCATCCGCAACATCGATGACAATGCTCCCGAACCCAAGCTTAAAGGAAATGCCTTTGTCCTGAGCGAATTCAGCAAAGACCCAAAGTACGGTTTCGACCCAGATTATCCGGTTAATGTTTTTTTCAGGGATGTGAAAGATGAGAATATCAACGCAATCCGCTTCCTCAATGGATTGTCAGGCCCGAACGGAGAAAAAATCTTCTTTAAAAAGATAGATACCTGCTGCCCGTTCCCGACCAAACGCAGCGAAATGGGTGCCGGATTCATCGATTTATATGAAATCACATGGGTCGGCCAAAAGAAACCTATTATGCTATATATCAATAGTTACGCTAAAGGTTCGGTTATGGTTCCGATGGGATTCGGAAATAAGCCGCCAGCTGTCGAAAACGACCTGAAAAAAGGTAAAGGTTAATGAATCAGACCGTAAAATATCTTTGTATCATATCCGTATCACTTTTACTTTTGGCCGGATGCAAAAATGTCGAGTGTTCCAATACGAATGAAATTTTTGCTTCGGCATCGCCTGAAAAAGCTATTTATAAAAAAGAGCTTGTTTCAAAAATCAAGGCCATAGATACGTCCGGCCTTTATTTCTTCTTTGATAAATACGTCATCCTGAATGGACAGGAAATGATTTATGTCTCCATTAAAGGAAAGGAACTTTGCGCCACCGGAATTGTTTCTATATCTAAATCGGACAAGCTATTTGACGGAATCCGGAAAAGCCGCGGCTTGGGTTATCACGGGGCAATGCTCAAAAACCTCAAATTCTCGATTCGCGGAAATGAGCTGGTTTTTGAAAGTTCAGATGGCATAATTGATTGAGAATTGTGAATCGGACGTCATATGTAGGTAACTTTTAGGTAAGTACGCATTCACAACTGCCAATTATACATTTTGCATTGTCAAATCTGCGTATCTTTGCACCCGAGGCCACAAGGCCGAACTGAACCTAGTTAAAAAATATCTTACCTATGGATCTTCTTTCCATTCCCAATATCAAAAATACTCACAGTGGTAATTTCTTTCTTTTGGCCGGCCCTTGTGCCATTGAAGGTGAAGAAATGGCGATGAAAATTGCCGAAACACTTGTCCGGATTACGGACGATTTAAAAATTCCGTACGTTTTCAAAGGTTCGTTCAAAAAGGCGAACCGTTCGCGAATAGACAGTTTCTCTGGAATCGGTGACGAAAAAGCATTGAAAATACTGCAGAAAGTTTCTGAGACATTCAATGTTCCCACGATTACCGACATCCACACCAACGAAGATGCGGCCATGGCGGCCCAATATGTAGATGTATTGCAGATTCCGGCGTTCCTTGTCAGACAAACAGATTTAGTGGTTGCGGCTGCAGAAACGGGCAAAACGGTCAACCTCAAAAAAGGCCAGTTCATGAGCCCGGAAAGCATGAAACACGCTGTCCAGAAAGTACTCGATTGCCACAATGAGAAAGTGATGGTGACAGACCGCGGAACCATGTTCGGCTATCAGGATATGATTGTCGATTACCGCGGCATCCCGACGATGAAGCAATTTGCGACAACGGTGCTTGACGTGACGCACTCGCTCCAGCAACCGAACCAATCCGCCGGTGTTACGGGTGGTCGTCCGGATATGATTGAAACCATCGCGAAAGCCGGCATTGCTGTTGGTGCCGATGGTATTTTCATTGAAACACATTTTGATCCTGCACACGCCAAGAGTGACGGCGCGAATATGCTCGACCTCAAATATTTCGATGGTTTGATGAGAAAACTCGTCGCCATCCGCCAAACAATCAATACATTTTAAATCCAGAGGAATCTTGAAAAAATTCTTTACCCTGGCGTGCCTTCTCGGCAGCCTTTTGGCGGTTTCACAGGAAACGGCCGAACCAGTCTCGTTTGTAAAACTCCACAAAAAAGGCAGCTTTTTTATTTTCTATGGCGGAAATAAAGACAAGTTCAGCAAATCGGATATCCGGTTTTGGGGAAACGGATATGACTTTACGTTGGACAACGTCGATGCACACGATAAGTACAAAGGTTTTTCGATAGATTATCTCAATCCGTCCCGTATCACGATTCCACAGACCAATTACCGCATCGGGTATTACCTGACGGATAAATATGTCATTTCAATCGGACTCGACCACATGAAATATGTGATGACCCAATTCCAGACGGCGGATATGACAGGCTACATCACGGGGCATGCCCCTTTTAACGGAACCTACAATCACAGCCCGGAGCAAATGACTATGGAGTTCCTGCAGTTCGAGCATACGGATGGTTTGAACTATATCAATCTTGAAGGCGAACGCCATGATCCTATTTCTGAATACTTAGGCCTTTCGGCTGAATATATTCAGGTGAACACCATAGTTGGTGCCGGTGGGGGCATATTATTACCTAAAACCAACACAACCCTTATGGGTCAGGAAAGACATGATAAGTTCCACCTATCGGGTTATGGAATGGCGGCGAAAGTCGGTTTGAATCTCACCTTCTTCAAACACTTTTTTGTACAGAGCGAGCTCAAAGGCGGATATATCAATATGCCCGATGTACGCACAACCTTCGATTCGAGCGACCACGCTTCACATCATTTCACGTTCAGGCAGACCAATCTTGTTTTTGGAGGTGTTTTCAAAGTTTAATAACTCACACAAGAATTCGTTAATTCCGCGGCACATTTCATAAGATGTTTCTTAATTTTATGATACACTTAAATCAAAGTATCATGAAAAAAGTATTGATGAGCCTGCTGGCACTGATTGCATTGTCTTTTTCTTCAATAGCACAGGAAAAAACGACAACGACTACAAAAGACAAAAAAGAAACAAAGACTGAAAAATCGGCTACTGTCGATAAAAAGACTACCAAATCTGAAAAAGACAAAAAAACGGTCACCACAGATGCAAACGGTACAGTCCTCAAAAAAGATGGCACTGCAGATAAACGCTACAAACAAAAAGTCCATGTAAAAAAAGACGGTACACCTGACCGTCGCTACAAGGAAAATAAATAATCGACGAACGACAGGACTTTCCTAATAAAAGTTAAAATAACCTGCCGTTCATCGAAAACCACAAAAGGATTTTGGTCAAACTTGGCTACAACGTTATCTTAGTCAAGCCATTCAATAAACTTTTAGTAGGGTTTAAACAAAAAGGGTTTGCAAGTGATTGCAAACCCTTTGGCTATTTATAAAATCGAGTCTCTTTAGTGGCCTCCCCCTTCAACCCTGTCAAGGACTATTCCCTGGGCTTTTAGTATTGCACTTACTCTCCAGGCATAGAATGCCAGATAGGCAAAACAGCAAACACCAACAATGTAACTTGAATGGATTGTCGTCATATCGGCCACATAGCCCTGGATCATCGAAATCCATCCACCACCCATGATCATCATGATCAGGAAGTTACTTCCCTGGTTTGTACTTTTTCCAAGTCCGCTGATGGCAAGTGCAAAAATACAAGGCCACAACGTACTACAGAACAACCCAACGCTCGTGAATGCATAAACGCTGACCATTCCGGAAGTCGTCATACCAATTAAAAGTGCGACTATTCCAAGCGCAGAAAACAATAACAGCATACGCGCCGGATTACCTTTACTGGCCATATCGGCAACAATCATGACCAGAATAATTGCGGCATAGACATAGAACGGGGCCAGATCATGTTGCATAATCGCATTGACTCCCAGGAATACTCCAAATGCCAGATAAGGCGCAACAATCTTAAGTATTTTCTGGATTGATTTATCATCTGTAAAAGCCTCGACAGCGCCCGTCCAACGACCAATCATCAAACTCGCCCAATAGAGCGAAACATAAGGTGCCACATCTTTGGTCAAAAAGCCGAGATCCTTTTCAAGATATGCAGGCAGGTTACTCGCTGTTGAAACTTCAACACCCACATAAACGAAAATTGCAATCATTCCCAATACGAGCTGTGGATACTTAAGTGCCGATTTCACTACTTCATTCTTTGAAGCCTCTGTTTCTACTTCAGTTTCCGGATGGTTTGGCAAAGCCGACATCTTAAGGAACAAAGCCACCAAAAGGAAAGCCGCCCCCAAAATAAGATAAGGAGTCTTTACGTCTTGTATATCAACTGTGGTATTTCCGGAATCAGGTGAACCGAACAATGCAAAACTAACGATAAGCGGACCGATCGTCGTGCCGAAATTATTCACACCGCCTGCAAGTGTCAAACGCTGCGAACCTGTATTGGCAGGCCCGAGAGCAATTGCCAAGGGATTCGCCACAGTCTGTTGGAGCGAAAACCCCAGACCAACGATAAAAAGCCCCGAAAGCATCAACGGAAATGAACCCGTATTCGCAGCCGGATAAAACAATAATGTTCCCACAGCCGAAATGCCAAGGCCAAGCGCCAGTGAATTCTTATACCCCAAACGATTGACGATATCAGATTTCATGGCATACGAAACGCCAAGATAGATTAACGAACCTACCGTATAGGCAATGTAAAAAGCGAGTGATACCAACTGGCTCTCAACCTGCGAAAGCGTAAAAGCCTTCTTGAAAACAGGAATCAGGATATCGTTGCTCGCCGCCACAAAACCCCAAAAGAAAAAAACGGTGACCAGCGGCAGAAACTGGCTCCATTTGGTTTGAACATTTCCGGAACTCATAAAATAATTTGGTTTTAAACGTTGGTTTGATTTGTTTATATCCGAATAAATACGTGTATTTTTTACACATTAATCAATTTATCCGCAATATTTTATAAATATCATCTTAATGTATCTATCCTGCAATACCGCCAATTTTTAGTTATTAACGAAATCGATTGAAAAATGAGAATTCAAACGTTTTCGAACAGTGTGCAGCCGTGAAAGTCCGAAAAGTCGGGAAAGTCGCAAAAGACCATTCACAACAAGCAACTCTTCTAATCCAACTAATCCTTTCATGACTTTCCCGACTTTCATGACTACTTCGACTCCTTAACCTCACTGCGCTCCGAAATCCCATTCGCGTTAAAAGCTTCAATTGAAAAGTAATACACATCGCTGCGGTCAAGCCCGTTAAAGTAATATTCGGTTTTTCCATTGACCATAATAGATCCGTACATCTTATCCGGCGATTTGCCAAAATAAATCACATAACCGTCAGCATCCGGATTCTGTTGCCATTTGAACCACACGTTGCGGCGTTCGCCTTTGCGTTTCGGTTCAGCACGTAATGGGACGAAATTTTTGACTGGCTGAGGTTTCAATCCGCTTCCTTTTCCAAATACTCTAAAGCCTGACAAAGCGAATTTTCCGGTCGGCATACCAAGATTTTCAATCTTCACATAGCGGCCACTTGCCGGTTTTTCCAATTCGACATAATCGTGAGGCACATCCGTTTTGTTCTTCGACTTATCTACAATGGTTTTCCAGTTCTTGTTGTCGTTTGAAACAGAAATGACGTATTGATGGCCTTTTGTCGCATCTGGTTTTCCCATGATATCGGCATCCTGGTCGGCGTAATTGATCTGGATGGCATTGATGATGCTTACTTCACCCAGATCAGAAATCAGCCACTCACCTTTTCCATCAGACTTTGCACTCCAATACGTTTTGATATCTTCATCGACAGCCGCATTTGCCTGATAACCGCCAAGCGTCGATGAAACCTGAACCGGCTTGTTGTAATTGAGCAGCATCCAACCGGCGAAACTCGGTGCTAAATGCCCTTTTTTCTCGGCAGGGAGAAACGTCGGGTAATCGCCATAGGCCGTATTTGAATACAAAATACCGTCTTTGTCAAAACCGGCCGGCCAAATCCCGATGCGTCTTTCAAAATTGTTTTTGGTACAGATGCCGATGGTCGAAACGTGCCAGTACGCATCATTTGCATCCTGAAAAGTTGCTCCATGACCGGCACCACGGGCAAAACCTCCGGGTTTGTATGAGAATGGATTGAAAGATTGGTATTCCCAAGGTCCCATTGGTTTGTCACTGACATAAACGCCGTCGCCGTATCCGCTGAATTCGGTTCCCGGTGCACCGTATTGCAGATAGTATTTTCCGTTGTGTTTGGTCACGAAAGCACCTTCTACAAACGGATTCAAAAAGGTATTGTCATTGTATTCGCCAAAACGCTCCCAACCGTGTTCGTCGTCATTCAAGGCGATTTGCGGCATGGGTTCGTCCCCGATTGGCTGGAATGTTTTTCTGTCTAGTTGATACGCATAAAGCGGATAGAGATTGCTCGAACCGAAATATTCGTAAACCTTGTCTGTTTCCTTATCCCAGAAAATCTGCGGGTCCCAGGCAGCAGCTTGTGATTTATGGACAAGTTGTTTCCAGTCATCAGTTGATGGATTTGTGCTCATCCAGATGGGAAATTCTTTGGTGTGTGTCGACCCGACGACAATCATGGTATCGTTTACGAATGAAACCGATGGCGCACACAATTCATCATAGACCTTGTGCTCCGGCCGAAGGAACTTGCGGTGGATGAACTTCCAGTTGAGCATATCCTTGCTGTGCCAATAGCCCCATTGATTGGTCGAGAACATATAATATTCGCCTTTGAAAAACGTGACGACCGGATCTGCGGTAGCACGGTGTTTTCCTTGGGTGACGAAATTGGGAATAGGACAATAGCCGTAGTCGACGTTGATAGGATTACAGTAGGTTTTTTGTTGTGCCGATGTTTGAGCCGATAAGGTCAGTAACACCACCAAGGCCATAGCCCCGATGCGAGTGCAAAGCCGCGAGTCGTGGTTTGCCCTGCTTTTCCCGCCGAAAAAGAGCGACGCGAGAAGCTCCTTTTTTGGGGTGGAAAAACGGCAAAGCACCCGAGCGCTTGTAACGGGCAGCGGGAAAAAGCTTCTATTATTTATTTTCATTTTTATTATTTATTATCCGACCCTAACTATCTTCCGATATTTTGATCTTCCGAACTTTCGATCTTCCGAACTCAAAAAGAAAACCCCTCGACTGGCCAAGGGGTTAACCAAAATTGAAATCAAAATAATCACTAACTCAAAACTTTATTTATATTAATTTACCAGTTCGAATTTAGTTTGCAGTTTGGCATTCGAGTCGCCTCCGACATAGACTTCGAAGTCGCCCGGTTCGGCCACGAACTGCAGGTCATTGTTGTAAAATTTAAGATCGTTTGCGGTCAGGGTAAACGTCAGCGTCTTTTTCTCTCCTTTTTTGAGCCAGACTTTCTGGAAACCTTTTAGCTCACGAACGGGACGTGAAATAGATCCTACCAGGTCACGTGTGTATAATTGCGCCACTTCATATCCGTCGTAATTTCCGGTATTGGCAAGATCGACTGTTACTGTGATGCTTCCGTTCTGCTGAAGTTTATCAGACGAAACCTTAAGGTTGGAATACTCGAATTTCGTATAGCTCAATCCGTAACCAAAAGCGTAAAGTGGTTCGTTGCGCTCGTCTATGTAATTGGAACGGAATTTCTCGAACTTACCTTCTGAATTCGCCAATGGACGACCCGTATTTTTGTGGCTGTAGAAAATAGGCACTTGCCCGATGCTTCTCGGAAAAGTCATGGTGAGTTTGCCTGAAGGATTTACGGCTCCGAACAACACATCGGCAATGGCGTTTCCGGCTTCGGTTCCGGCGAACCAGGTATTGAGGATTGCCGGAGCAGATGCATCTTCATCTGTCAAATCAAGCGGACGACCCGTAAACAAAACGACAACGACAGGTTTTCCGGTAGCGATAAGTGCTTTGAGTAAATCCTTTTGTACCTGCGGGATTTTAATATTTGTACGGCTTGTGGATTCTCCGCTTAATTCCGCCGATTCCCCGATTGCTGCCAGGATGACATCGGATTGTTTGGCGACATCGAGCGCTTCTTTAAGTATTACTTCGGGCGAACGCGAATCACGGTGCAATGTTTTTCCGAACATAGTTGCGTTCGCTTCAAACGTTTCGTTGTAATCGAGGTTCGATCCTTTGGCATACAGGATTTTTGCGTTTTTACCGACGGCATCTTCAAGTCCTTTTCGCAATGATACGGCTTTTGTGATGTCACCGGCAACGCTCCAGGTTCCGTTCATGTTTTCCATGGCATCGGCCAACGGACCGATAAGGCCAATTGTTCCGGATTTTTTGAGGGGCAACAGTTGGTTGTCGTTTTTAAGAAGTACCATAGATGCAGCCGCAATTTCACGTGCCGATTTACGGTTGGAAGCTGTGAAGATTTCGGTCTTGGCGCGGTTTTCATCGCAATACAAGTATGGATCTTTGAAAAGGCCCAGATTATATTTCGCTTCGAGTATCAGACGGACGGCATCATCAATTCTTTTTTGGGTGACTTTGCCTTCATCGAGCGATTTCTTCAACGTTCCAAGGAAACCTTCTCCTACCATGTCCATTTCAACTCCGGCGTTCATGGATAAGGCCGATACGGTTTGCAAATCGCCCATTCCGTGTTCGATCATTTCCGGGATTCCGGTGTAGTCTGTGACGACGAAACCTTTGAAGCCCCATTGTTTACGAAGTACATCGGTGAGCAACCATTTATTTCCCGTTGCCGGAATACCATTGATGTCATTGAATGATACCATAAAAGAACCTGCGCCTGCATCGGCACCGGCCTTATATGGCGGGAAATATTCGTTGTACATGCGGTTGAGGCTCATGTCGGTGGTATTGTAATCGCGTCCGGCTTCGGCAGCTCCATACAGGGCGAAATGTTTCACGCAGGCCATCATCGTGTTATTGGCTGACAAATCTGAACCTTGATAACCTTTGATCATAGCTTCTGCAATGCGGCTTCCGAGAAATGGATCCTCACCCGAACCTTCTGATGCACGTCCCCAACGCGGGTCACGTGAAATATCAACCATTGGAGAAAATGTCCAGCAGATACCATCGGCTGTGGCTTCCTGTGCGGCAATGCGTGCCGATTTTTCAATCATCGGCATATCCCACGATGTAGAAAGGCCCAACGGAATCGGGAATACGGTTTCGTATCCGTGGATGACATCCATCCCGAAAATCAACGGAATATGGAGACGGCTTTTTTCAACTGCCAACCGCTGCATTTCCCTGATTTTTTTTACGCTTTTGATATTGAATAAGCCTCCCACTTTACCTTGTTCAATTTTTTTAGCAGTCCCTGTGCTTCCGGCAGTCCCAGTGGTAAAATCGTCCGAAGTTGGCAGATTGAGTTGTCCGAGCTTTTCCTCGAGCGTCATTTTGGACAGCAACTCATCTATAAATTCTTTTTTAGGTTTGATGACAGTAGCTTTTTCGCCTTTCTTTTGGGCGAGTCCGGTTATACTTACCGAAATCATCAAGGCTAACAGCGTTTTTTTGATCATGTTGTTTGTTTGTAGTGGGTAATTAAAATCCATAAGTGGTTGAGTGGAATCCGAGATTCTGGAGACCGGTCTGCACTTCAGGTGCATTCATAAAAAGGTTCCATAGCATTCCGCTGCGGTAATTTTCGACCATTGGTGCAATAGTTCCCTGGTCAATAGCCAGATAACGAGGTGTACGCCAGTTGTGCTGAGGGGAAAATGCATCATAAGGTCCAGCAACACCAATCAGGTTTAGGCTGGTATCTTCGTAGAAATGATGAAGGGCTGCCATGGATTCTGTCGGAGTATACGGAAATGACGAAAGCGCGGCCGTTGGAGAGATTACACCTAAGTCATTCGTTGGCGAGTGGGCTGAATATCCGGTAGAACCGTTTGAATTACGTGAGTAACTAGCCGTCAACCCCCATGAATTTTCTGCATATCCGGCGTATTGATGCGGATTTGCAACGCAATATTGATACATGATTTTCGCATGGTTCTGTGTCAATGTCCAGTAATCGGCATATTGGTCTGTCAAACCTGTAGGGTTCAATCCCAAATACGAATAATGTGACCAGAACATAGGGCCGACATTTCCGTTTGCACCGTTGTAATTGAAAACTACCGGAAGCCCGTATTTTGTGGCCGCACTAACGATTGCTCCACTTCTGGCCCAACCTTCGTGATAGGCTGCTGCCTGAACTGGATGTGTCGGAGACGATGCCCCCATGATATAAGTAATTAAACATTCGTTGTAGCCTTCGAGTTTAAAATCAATCTGTTCCGTATTCGTGGGCGACCAATGCCACCAAAGGGCGTTTTGACCGCCACGGGTATACCATTGCCAATCGACACCTTTCCAGAGTTCATCGGCTTTTGTAGCCAAGGCTTGTTCTTCGGTTGTCCCATTCTTAAAATATTCGCGTACGCAGATTAATGCCTGGCACATAAATGAAGTTTCGACTAAATCACCTCCGTTGTCTGCTGTACCAAAAGGAACTACATTTCCGGTATTTCCATCTATCCAATGCGACCAGGCTCCATGGAAACGATCGGCGTTTTCAAGGAATGTAAGTGCTGTATTCAATCGTGCGACAGCTTCGGCACGTGGCACAAAACCACGCTCGATGCCTACAAGGATGGTCATCAAACCAAATCCGGAACCGCCTGTGGTTACCAAATGTTCGTCTACGCTCGGTTCATCTGTGTGATACCGTTCGCGGGCGAGCTTTGAGTTGGATTCGGCATAATCCCAGAAATATTTGAATGACTCTTGTTGTACCCTGTCCAGAAGTTCGGCATCAGTATAAACCGGGTCTGGTGTGTCGTCAACGGTGTCATCTGTAGTCGGCTCTGTAACAGACGTGTTGTTGTCTGAACAGCCGCAGGAAATGAGAAATGGTATGAGTAATATGAGGCGAAGGAATTTCAAAATGTCTTTTTTTAGAGAAGAGGGAGTACAAAAAATAACCCGGCAGCGAGAACTGCCGGGTTTGTGGTTTAGGATTAACGACCTGCTAATTCAAGTTCGTAAAGGAACCCAATCTCTTGTTGAGAAAGTGTTTTGTTCCAAACACGGATTTCATCGACATCACCTGTCATGTTATCCTGCCAGGTATCTGAACCTCCTGAAAGAAGCGATCCGAAAGTTCCGATAATGGCGCGGGCGTTGCTTTTCGCATTGAATGGTACAGCAACATCAACTCCATCGACAACATTACGACGTTCCCATTGTGGATTGGAGATTTTAACTCCATTAACATACAGTTTGTTTGTAGCAGTAGCACCATCATAAGTGTATACTACATGCATCCACTCATTTGCAGTTTGGTTAACCACAACAGCACCTCCGTTTGCAATATCTTCGTCAGTTAGTTGTTCTGCATTTACTGCATCACCACCAAAGCTGCTTCCGTCTGCTTTGTCTATGTTAAACAAACCTTTGACTTTAAGTGTATCGGAAGAAACCAAACGGTTCCCGATACCCGTTTCTGCCATTACGTTAGCGGCGCCGTTCCATTCGTCCGGACCTGTTCCTGTTGGCTTTGTCAAAGAGAAGAACATCGTTGCATGAGTCCCGTTATTGCCGACTTTAGCCCACAATGAAATGGAAACACTTCCTGTCATGCTTGAAAGCGCGCTGATTACAGGATAAGCTAGGTATCCATCATTGAAATGAGCCGCTTGTCCTTTTGGACCTTCGACCCAAGTAACGTTTGACTGATCGTTTGCCGCTGTTCCTGACTTGCTCTCGGTGCTATTTCCATTTAATGGGAAATAGGCTTTAAGGTCGGCAGCTCCTACTTCATCTGCAGAGTTGTATCCGCCGATTGGTGGCAGGCTGGTGCCGTTGTCGTCATCGCCGCAGCTTACCAACGAAGTTAATACAACACCTGAAAGAAGTGCCGAAATTAGAATTTTTCTGGTTTTCATAATAAATAAAGTGTTAAGGATTAATTTTAAAATAACAATTTTTTAGTATCCGGGATTTTGTGTGAGCAACCCGCCGCTCTTGACTATTTCAGTGTTTGGGATTGGAAATACTTCATGCTTTCCTACTACAAAAGTTTTATTGTCTGCAGCCATTGCAGAAGCAGCCGTATTCGTACGCACAATATCAAACCAACGATCGTATTCCATAGCCATCTCATGACGACGCTCCAATAAGATTGCGGCAAGGTCTACGAAGGGCAAGTCAGCCAGACCTGCACGTGTGCGTATTTGATTTACACGATCGAGTGCTTCGGCATCCATTCCAATATGAAATGCCGCTTCTGCACGGATCAAAAGAATATCGCTGTACTTCAGAATCCTGTGATTTTTTCCAGTGACAGCTTTATTGGTCGGATCATATTCTTCGGCAATACTGCTCTGATATGCTTTATAATTATATCGTGGATTAGTCCATGTAGATGGTGCAATGAATCCATCCCATAAAACTCCCGGCACAAATAAGACCGTCGCATTCCGACGTAGATCACCCGTCTCATATGAGTTTACAAGATTTTGGGATGGCGTGTTAAAGCCCCACCCCAAATCTGGAGTACCACGCGGGTTTTGGACATCCGTATATTCAACAAGCCCATTTGTAAGCGATGCCTGTACTTCAAAAATTGACTCTGATGCGTTTTCCCCAATTTGTCTCCATACATTTCCATAATCGGGAAGTAATGCGTAAACTCCCGAATTGACTACTTCTCCGGACATATCGTAAGCCTGCTGCCATTTTTCCTGATAGAGATAAGCCTTGGCTAAAAGGGCTTGGGCAGCGCCACGCGTAGCCCGTCCGACATCACCTCCCGAATATGAAACCGGCAACCTGTTTATAGCATCTAGAAGATCTGCTTCAATTTGAGCATATGTTTCCTGTTTGGTTTTACGAGTGTATACCTGATCTGTAATAGCCTGTGAATCATTAATATCAATTCGCGTCGTAACCACGGGAACACCACCGAAACAACGGACCAAGTCAAAATAAAATAAAGCTCGTAAAAATTCTGTTTCACCAATAAGCCTGCTTTTAAGGGCTTCATCAATCTCAAGTTCGTTCAGGTAAAACAATGTTGTATTGGCACGGTTAATACCTTGATAGCGACCTTCCCAAACATCTTTAAAGCAAACATCAGATGATTCGAAAGTAAGTGCGTCCATTTTATGTTTGTCTGTACCCGTATCGCCTGCACTAGATCCCTTATCTGCATCATCGGAAGTTATACTTGCCAATCCAATCCAGGAAAAAGAATACATATTGTAATCAAGCATTTTGTTGTAAACCCCATTTACAAGCTGGATTGAATTATTGGGATCTGACAAAAAGTCTTCTTCGGTTTGAGAATCAGTCTGTGCAACATCAAGATCATCTTCACAGGAATAAACTGCCGCCAGAACCACGGAAGCAATCAAAAGGTTTTTTATATATTTTTTCATAGCTTAAAAAGTAAGATTAAGACCAACCGTAAAAGTTTTGTTGGTTGGATAAGCATCGAGCTCCATCCCGGCATTCCCCAATGGATCACCTCCATTGCTGCCCGACGATTCAGGGGAGAAACCACTATACTTTGTAAATAGGAAAGGATTGACAGCTGTCACATAAATTCTGGCTTTGGTAATCGCCTTAGAAACTTCCGGCAAAGTGTACCCCAGCGTAATGTTATTTATCCGCAGGAAAGCACCATCTTCAATGAAGTAAGTGGAAGGACGGGGCTGTTCGTTGCTTGGATTTGGATTTTCTGCATTCGGGTTGCCTGGCGTCCAGAAGCTGTCAAGATAATCAGCTTCGAAATTTTCACCTCCAAAACGTTGTGCCTTTTTTCCGTTGAAAATTTTATTTCCACCAACACCATATATATCCACAGAAAAATCGATGTTGCCGTAAGTCAACCCTATATTTCCTCCGTAAGTATATTTTGGTATGTAAGACCCGGCAACAACACGTTCATCGCTATACGTAAAATTACCGTTCGCATCAAAGCCAGTTACATCGTAAACATAGAAACTACCCAAAGCTTCGCCTACCAATACTTGCTTTGTAAATTGACCATTTCCAAGGTCGCCTCCCGTAAAATTCGCGAAATATGTATTGGTGACTTTGGTAAGCTCATTTTTGTTGAAAGATATGTTCCCACCAATCCAGTATGATATTTTGTCACCTATTTTGTCTTGCCAACGCAAAGACAATTCAGCTCCTTTATTCGAAATTTCCCCTGTATTAAGCACAACATCTTCTTGTGAAAGCACCGGAGGGAGACTTACAGGGAGTATAACATTTTTAGACGTACGATCATATAAATCTATAGTTCCGCTAAGTCTGTTATCCAGAAACCTGAAATCAAGACCCAGGTCTATTTCCTCCATTGTTTCCCACGTTAGGTTCGGATCTACTTCATAAGGAATTGTTACTCCGGGGTTGATTGAAGGATCAGAACCAAAAGTGTAGTTGGCGCCTGAACGGAAGACGACATTATTAGTCGCATTTGATGTATTTCCATTCCCAACCTGCCCATAACCACCACGAATTTTGAGGTAATTAAACACTTTAGATTCTTTCAGAAAATCTTCATTGGTCACTACCCAACCCGCCGATACTGAAGGAAAATTGTCCCATCGGTTGCTTTTCTGAAAAGCACTAATACCTTCCCGGCGCAAAATCCCTGTCAGCATATATTTGCCGTCATAGTCATATTCAAACCGGCCAAAATAAGCTACTGAAACAATTGGAGTTGTTTTGGTACCTGTAGTGACTGCTCCAGGAGAAGTTTCGCTGTTATATGATGCTAACGAAAGGTTCCAATAATTAGCATTTTCAGGCAAATTCCGACGTGTTCCGGACAAATAATCATTATCTTGTTTTGTGGTTCTTGACATACCGGCAGTGACATTTATATTATGCTTACCGATTGATTTGGTGTAGGTCAGGTAGTTATCCCAGTTCCAGGCGTAATTGGTTCCCTGATACTGTGTCAGTGTATTATATATTACTTCTTTATCACCAAATGTATTTTCATAATCAGTGATTGTTTTGGTCGCATTTGTAATAAGGTAATTTTCAGTATTATCAACAAACGAATATCCTTTATAAGTTTCGTAAGTAGCACCAAAAGTCGAATTGAATTTCAAATCTTTAAAAATTTGCAACTCCGCCCCTACAGATCCAAATAGAATTACATTCTTACTTTGATCATTCGTATTTGCCAATTGCGCTACAGGGTTGGCTACGTTATTGAAACGGTCGCTTCCGTTTATATCTACTAAGCCGGTAGCTGAATTACGCAATGGCTGCCCCCAACGTCCGTTTTCAAAATAAACAGGCACTATCGGTGACTGTTTGTATGCTGCAGTAAACAAACTGGCAGGCTTTGGAGTATTTCTACCAATCGTGGCATTAAAATTCTGTGAGATTTTTAATTTACCATCAAATGCTTTGAACTGATTTCGGGAATTAAGGTTGGTCCTTTTATATTCTGTTCCGATGAGAATACCTTCTTCCTCATAATTTCCAGCTGAAAAATAATAATTGGCATTTTCGGTTCCTCCGGAAATGGACATCGTATTGCTTTTTACCGAACCAGTCCTTGTAATTTCATCGAGCCAATTCGTATTATAAGGTTGGTTAAGGTTTAAATACGAACTCGAACCCATTGCATAGTTGTTAAAGTAGGCGAATTGATATGAATCTGCCATATCCACTTTTCGTTGAATGTTTTTAAAACCGTAATAGGAATCAAAAGTTACTTTCAGCTTACCTTCTTTTCCTTTTTTAGTAGTTACGATTACCACTCCGTTTGCCCCTTTTTGGCCGTAGATAGCCAATGACGAGGCATCCTTAAGCACATCCAT
The DNA here is from genome assembly GCF_012911565.1 of Flavobacterium silvaticum. Classification (GTDB taxonomy): domain Bacteria; phylum Bacteroidota; class Bacteroidia; order Flavobacteriales; family Flavobacteriaceae; genus Flavobacterium; species Flavobacterium silvaticum. The sequence goes on from NZ_JAAMPU010000097.1 coordinate 110,605, forward strand.
ATTCTCAATATCGTTCGGATTGATTCCATTTAGACCGTTGGTTTCCACCCCGTCAATTACATACAGAGGGTCTCTTCCTGCAATTAACGTCCCCAATCCACGCACCCTAATGGTCGGGTTACTTCCAGGCTCATCATTCGTTACGATGTTAACACCAGCAGCTTTACCTTGTATAGCCTGTACCGCAGATTGTGCAGGAGTACGCACTATGTCGGCGGCTTTGACTTGAGCGACCGAACCAGTAACAGCTCCCAATTTCTTGGTTCCGTATCCAACTACGACAACTTCCGTAAGCGTACTCGATTCTTCAGCAAGCGCAACCGTCATTTGAGTCGTAGCCTTGACAGTTTTGGTGCTGAAACCAATAAATGAAAATTCAATAACGTCACCGACATTGGCTGCGATAGTGAAATTTCCATCCATATCTGATATGGTCGACGCATTCGAGGGTATTACCTTAATATTAACGCCGGGCAATGGAATGCCAGAGGCATCCTTCACCGTTCCTTTTACCGTTTGTCCTTCTGCAAATGAGAAAAGGAAAATGGTAAGAAAAAGTGTAAAAATGTGTTTCATTTGAGTGGGCTTGGGTTTTGTTTTTCAACGCTAATATATAAAATTACAACGTTTTCGTAATTGTGGTTTTTAACACAGAAAAACAAGTTATCAAAAAAGAGTGTTAATTACTTGTCTTTAATACGTTTAAAAACAAATAAAAACTTGAATGATGTAGTAATGATGTAGTTTGATTTTAAGGGCTGAGGACTGATTTTATAGTGCCATCATCAATTGATTGAGATTTGCCTCGGTCGAGACACCAATCTTTTTACGCAAACGATAACGTTGCAATTCCACTCCGCGATAGGAAATATTCATGAGCGGGGCGATTTCTTTGGAAGATAGATTCATTCGGAGATGGATGCATAATTTTATCTCTCGGGGTGAAAGATCCGGATACTTTTCAAGCAGCCTAGAGGTGAACCCTTCATTGATTTGGTTAAGGTTATTTTCAAAGGCTTCCCATTCCTGCTTGTTGAGTTCATTGCCTCTTACGGCTTTTCGTATCTTGGTTTTGATGCGGGAAGGATCTTCTTCCGTTTCTACAATCGACAGAATAGTATCGATCATTTCCGACTGTTTGGCAATGGATAAGGATTTACCTGCGATTTCACCTGTTTTGCTCTTTACCTCTAGTTCCAAGATTTGTTTTTCGTAAGCCCGGTGTTTTTCGTCGTTTTCCGCCCGTAATTCCATTTGGGCAATTTCGTTATGATGCCTTAACGTTTCTTCCTGAAGCTTCAATCGTTGGTCTGTACGCAGTTTGTTCCATCTGTAATATAAAAAGAACGATAGTGCGGCAACAACTACGTAAATGGCGATCATCAGGTTGGAAAAGTACCACGGATAACGCGTGCGGAATTCGTATCGGGTCAGTTCCTTATAGCTTTTCCCATCAAAATCAAAAACAAGTACCGAATGCCGGCCGCCGGAAAGGTTATTGAGCCAAATACGTCCGTTTTGAACCGGAATCACCTGGGAATCGTCGTCTACCTTATAATACACGGTCGGCTTTTTATAACCGAACCATTCACTGATGACGCGAATTTCGACTGCCTTGCCAAACCCGACAAACTGATTCGGCTTCATATTGGTCCCGGACGAGAACGCTTCAATACGTATGCGGCTGTTTGCGCTTTGATGGCCATACAGCGCAAGAAAGCCATCATCAAGGTTGATATAGGTCTTTCCTTCTATAGAGAAAGCCTTTGTATTTCCGGTAACTAATTTTCCGCTGTAATACTTAGGCGGAATTATCTGCCACTCAAAATTGCCCGATTTATAAATCACTTTATACAGGATTCCGCGTCGGTTCATCAGGAATTCATTTGTCCCGGACTGGTAAACATCAGTAATCTCATTGAAGGATTTATTCAGGAATGCCGATGGCTGCAATAGATTTTTGCGTTTGTCAAACTCAAACCACTTCTGCCCTATCAATGCGTAAACCTTATTGGCCAGTTTTAAAAGCCTGACACTGTAATCATTGGTAAAATGCTGCTTTTCCGTAATGTTCATCACCTTGTCTTTCCCCAATTCATTTCCTAATTCTATCCGGTAGAGTCCGCGATAGTTATCACTGGCCCACAAAACATCCGGTGATTCCTGGACGGCGTCACGAATTGGCTTTGTCAGTCCGTAAACATATTTCGGGCTTTGCATTTCGTTAAGCGAACCGTAGGTCGCAATTCCGGTATAACTGGCCTGAAAGTAGCGTTTAGCCGAAACATCGGAAAAGAATTTCCATCCGCCGTTGACCGAATTTATCGGCTTCCATAAATCGCCTGAAATCTCAAAAAAACCATCGTTATGCCCCACAAGGAAACGATTGCTGACTTTGGCTATATCCCAAACCTGGCCCTGAGAACCCGGAATTTGCGCAATAGCACCATTCTTCCATTTGAATACACCGTGATTCGACGCCAGTAAAAGCGTATTTTTATCTACTTCTGCAATGGCGTAAACCGTTCCCAAACCACCTGAATTATCGGTATACAAACCTACTGGCGACTGCACTTCCACATGTGCGATGCCATTGTCGAGGCCAAGCCAGAGATCGCCTTCCTGGTCGCTGAAGATGTTGAGGATGGTATTGTTGAGGATTGAATTACTTCGGTTCAGATGACGGAATTCGGAAGTTTTCAAATTCACCAGATACAAACCATTTAGTGAAGTCCCTACAGCCATTTGATTATTTCCGAGATATTTGGCAGACAGTATGACCTCTTTTTTGAAAACGGAATTAAGCGGATGTTTCCAAGCCTCAAGGCCATTTTGGATAGTCCGGAAAACACCATCGGTTTTGGTAAACACGAAGGTTTCGTTTTCTACCGATTCGATGGCGTGGACAATTTTTCCTTTGGCCAAACCCCAGTTTAAAACCGGCTGAAAGTCTTTTCCGTCAAATAAAAAAACGCCTTCTTTAACAGATGCCGCATACAGATTTCTGCCAGCCTGATAAAAATAAGAAACCTGGAATGGCAGCCTTATTTTGCGGATTGAACCTCCGTCATAAACAAATAATTCATTGAAAGACTGGAAATATATTTGAGATTTGAACCTGAATATTTTCCAGATTTCCTCGTTTTCAGAAACACCTGTAAAAAGGTTACGACCGCTGCTTAACGAATGATACTTAAGCTGTCCGTCTTTGCGCTGCCAGTATCCGAATTCCTTATAAGAGCCACAATACACACGGTCATCGTATGAGTAAAGTGATCGGATTGCCGTTTGGGCCGGAAGCGCCGATCGTTCCCATGCCACGCCGTCATATCGTAAAAAATACTTGTTGTTGGCAAAACACAGCGAATGATCCTGAGCCTGGGTGATGCTCCAGACCTGATTTTCGCCATTGTAATCAGACTTGGTGAAATTCTCGGTGAACGGCAATATATTCTGGGCCCAGCCGAGAGAAGGAAGTAACAATAACGGGATAAAACGCAGCAAAGATTTCAAGAAACCGCTTTTTACCAAATGTAAGGAATTACGGGATTATACTTTCTCGGTCAATCCCGCATAATCCGAAAGATAACGGAACCGCGGCATCAGCGTGCCTTTCGATGTGATTTGGGCGCGTTCGAGGATACCGTCTGCATCTGAATTGAAGAACGCCGGCACTACGTGTTCGAGGAACATCTCTCCAAATCCGCGGCTCGCATCACGCGGAAGCTCACACGGCAAATTGTCAACTGCCATTACGGTCACGGCCGCCGGATGGTGCCATTCGACTTCTGTTAATTTGACCGGATGATACCCGTACAACGGATCGGCTATGGTAGAGGATCGTAAAGTCGAAGCGATCGGGCCATCTACATCACATGAAATATCAGCGATGACTTTAAGCTTGTTTTTGGGAGAAGCGAGCATTGCTGCAGTCAGGATTATAGGTGCGCCGTTTCCGTAGAAATGTCCGGCCATGTATACATCTGCAGCTTGAGAAAATCTTTCGAAGTCTGAAACATAAGCTTCCGGGTGTTTATAGAAATCCTGGTTGTCGCGAATTTCACCGTCAATGCGTTTGTTATAATCGAGTACGTCCAATTGGGTGTAGACAGGGCTGGAATAGTTTTTCGACAGAAAATCAGTCGGCTGAATCTGCTTTATGCCAATAGCATCAAGGATTTGCTTCACACCTGAACCCACTTTCCCGTGGCCTGTCACAACGATTTTTATCGGCGGAAGCATAACTCTCTTGAGACGCGAGACCAATTCATCCTGGTCACGCAAGGTTTCGGCCTTGGGCAAATCGAACAATTCATATTTGAGGCCGAATGCACGGATTCCGTTGTATGCCCCGACAATTCCGGCATACCTGCCAAAACCGATAAGGCGGGCGAACTTTGCATCGACTATCGTTTCGTGATCGAACAAATCGATATTTTTCTCAAGGATAGCTTTAAGCAGCTTTTGGTTATGCGGCTGTTCCTTAATGGTATGCGAAAAGAAAAAGTACTTCTTCCCCGGAATCAGGTTTTCGACAGGGACTTCTTTGACCCCAATCAAAAAGTCGCGGTCGTTCATATCTGTCGTGACTTCAATTCCGGCTTTGCGGTATTCATCGTCACTAAACACACGGATGTCTGAAGATTCAACTGTTACATCGGCATCAGGATAGCGTTTTTTAAGTGCTGCAAGTGCCTCCGGGCTGAATACGACTCTTCTGTCCGGCGGGTTTTTTCGTTCCCTGATGATCCCAATTTTCATAGCTTCCTTTTTAATCCGGCCAAATGTACGGTTTACGAAATCGATGTCAAAACTTTTTTACAAACCCTTTTGATTCGGGTTTTACTGGTTTCCAATCGGTTAAAAACCCTGTTAATTCAACGTTGATAAACAACTTCCAAAGCCGTTGAGATTCCTTGTCCGTTTCAATATATTTGCTGATATGCGCATTATCAATACCTCATTATATATTTCGCTTTCGGTACTTGCCCTACTTTTTTCAAGCTGCAAAAAAGAAGTTCCCACCGAGGGTTACGAGCCACAGGAAACCTATTCCGACACGCTTCCCCATATAGAACCGTTCAAGCTGACGGGCCCAAAACTGGCCGCTGCCGACATGGAAAGGAAACGTTCCACCATAGAGCGTTTCGTCAATAAAAACTGGAAGAACGACAAGGAGACGCTCAGTTTCATAGCGGTCCAGAACGGCCAGGTCATTTTCGAGAAGTATCAGGGAATGGCCCAGAAAGCCAAGAAAATCGAAATGACGAAAGATACGCCTTTGCATATCGCATCGGTCAGTAAAGTACTTACAGCTACGGCCGTTTTGATCCTGATAGATGAAGGCCGGCTCGAACTCGACCAAAAAGTCAATACCATACTCAAAGATTTTCCGTATCCGGATATCACCGTAAAAATGCTGCTGAACCATAGAAGCGGTCTTACGAATTACGCTTATTACGCCGATCGCAAAGAAATCTGGGACAGACATAATCAATTGCGCAACCAGGACATTCTTGATCTTTTCGTAAAGAATCAAACACCTCTTGACCGACCGGCGGACAGAAGCTTTGCCTATTGCAACACCAATTACGCCATGCTCGCCCTGATTATCGAAAAAAAGACGGGGCTCAAATATCCTGAAGCCATGAAGCGCATGATCTTCAAACCGCTCGGAATGACCGATACGTTCGTGATGGATTACGACAAAGACCGCAAAAATGTAATCCCATCATACAAAGCAAACGGAGTCGAAATAGGCATGGATTTTCTCGATGCGGTCTACGGTGACAAGAATATTTACTCTACCCCACGCGACCTCATGAAGTTTGACATGGCACGCTACAATCCGGATTACCTAAATCCGGAATTGCTCAAACAGGCTTATGTAGGTTACAGTTACGAGCACAAAGGCGAGAAGAATTACGGCCTCGGAATACGTATGATCGAATGGGTTACAGGCCAGCATTTTTACTTCCACAACGGCTGGTGGCACGGAAACACCTCGTCTTATGTCAATTTGAGGAAAGAGAAAGTCATGATCCTGGCACTTTCCAACAAATTCTCCAAAAAGCCTTATATGATCAAAAAACTGGCACCTTTGTTTGGGGATTATCCGTTCAAGAAGGAGAAAGAAGATCCTTTGGAATAAGTTAACGGTTAACAGATAACGATTAACAATTAATAAAATACTTTTGGAGTTAACATAGGCGCAATATTCCAAATTCCAGTTTTTAGTCTATTCCAGTTTCAGTTTGAACAACTATTAACCGTTATCTGTTAACTGTTAATCGGAAGCCGGGAACCCGCTGCCCGCTTCAAGCACTCGCGCCATTTGCTGTTTTTTCGCACCAAAAAAGGAGCTTCTTACGTCGCTCTTTTTTGTTGGTAAAAACTAGCAAACTGCAGCTCGTGGCTTTGCGCTTGCATCGGGGCTAGGCAGTATATTTAACTGAAACTTTAAACCACAAAAAAAACCTGCAATCAATGCAGTTCTTAAAAGCTATTCCTTGATAATCCGGTAGTGTTCGATTCCATTGCCTGCTTTTAGATTCAAAATATAAATTCCTGAAGCAAGCCCTGAAACATCAAAACTTCCGGATTCGGTTTGCAGTATGGATTTTAAAACTGCCTGGCCTGACATATTGATTATTTCTGCGGCAGAAATGACTATTCCCGATTGGAACTTAACCAAATTCTCAACAGGGTTCGGGTAAACCAAAACTGCATTTCTTTCCGGGTTCATAACACCAAGCTGGCAATCCGGATCTGTAGTGACGACTATGGGTAGGGAAGTCTGAACATAATCTGGGCATTCCTGGGGCGCGCCACTGACCCAATATTCGCCCGGGCCTGTTATTTCAAGTGTCGTAATATTTGCTGCAACCTGGGTTCCGTTCTTGAACCACAGCACATTTGTAGTGTAAGGCGACATGACTGAAACATCGAACGAACCTCCCTGACAAAGCATCAGGCTGCCATCATTGGGATTAGTCGAAATATCTGAATCATCTTCTGTCATGGTCGTGATTCCGAGAAAGGCCCAGCCGTCAATAAGCAAAATATTGGATTCCATGTAAATATCCCCGAACAATACAGCTCCTAGCCTGATTTCCTTAACGGAATATTCGAATGCCGAATACGTGAAAGTCGCTTCGGTAGCACCTGGGATAGGGACAAAAGGATCAGAAGTGAAAGCGTCCCTGACCAGCCATTGATACGAATCTATAGGATCCTGTGACGTTACGTAAGCTGTTCCGTTCGAGTTTGGACAAAGCATAGTGTCGCCTGCAATTTCAACTTCCTGGGCTTTGCTTGCCACGGAGAAAATGAGCATTCCTGATAAAAGTAGTTTTGAAAACATAGTGTTGTTGTTTATAGTTAGCTCTAATATACAATGAAAGCAAAAGGGCTGCGTAAGTACCGAAAATTTAATAGTAGCCGAAAGCCTAGCCCCGATGCAAGTGGAAAGCCTTTGCAATAATTTCCCGTTTTTGAGCCGTCCGATGGCAGCGACCAACGGAAGCTCGCCATCCGGCATGCGAAAAAGGGAAATTGTAAGAAGCTTGGAACGGGCAGCGGGAATTTGCTTCAATTAATAATTAATAATTGTCATGATGCTAAAATCCATGTTGTTCTTCGTCCCGATTTTTAATTGTTAATTGTTAATTATTAATTGTTAATTCCCTTATTTTTGCACTCCATTTTGGGGTCGACTGGTTTTGACAGCAAGACCAATGGAACGGTAAGCACGTCGTGAAGGCAGCAATTCACGTTAATCCCGAGCTGCAACCTTTTTAAACGGCGAGAATAACTACGCTTTGGCTGCTTAATCTGAATAAAGTAAGATTAATCCACGTCCCTACAAGGTAGGGAGGCTGAATTCTCCTGAAGAGCCTTGGTTTGTGGCGCTTCGTCAAGGGGAACCGTAAAAATGAACCTAGATTGTCTTTTGCTCTGCGGGACTTTCGAAATTTAAAGAGCTAAGTGTTTTGTGGCCTTTTCCCGGCCAAGCGCAGCATCGAAAACCCAAGCGGGAAATAAGCGTGTAGAAAGCTCTTTTATTGCTTGTTTGGACCCGGGTTCGATTCCCGGCGACTCCACGAGAGTAATTTCAAAGTTAAAAGCCTGTAAACAAATTGTGTTTGCAGGCTTTTTTGCATTTTCTTAAATATTTACTAAAATAAAGTTGTTGTATTTCAATATTTTACACGTACCTTCGCCGCTCAATTAATATTCAAGTAATGGATCAAGGTACGATTAAATTTTTCAACGAAGCTAAAGGCTTCGGTTTCATCACTCCTAACGATGGTGGTGAAGACATCTTCGTTCACGTGACAGGTCTTAACGGACGCGTTCGTGAAAACGACAAGGTTACTTACTCTGTTGAGCAGGGAAAAAGAGGCCTTAATGCAGTAAATGTGACAGTTATCTAATAGATATACCATATAGTTCTGTAAAAAGTAAAACCGCCTGATTGGCGGTTTTTTTATTTTTGTATTCCCTACCTCGGAATAAAATTCATAAGCGATTGAATAAATTCCTTAACTGCATAGGGTAAATGCTTACTTATCTTATTCATGTAAGGAACGAGTCTTAATATATAAATTCTTTTGTCCTATTTAAAAGATATTTGAATATCCTCAAACTTTTGACTATGACAACAAGTGATTCATTTACTATCCTGATTGCCGATGATGATTTTGAAGATCTTGAATTTTTTCGTTTCCTGTTCAGCCATCATCCCAATTTCGAAATTATCCGGTGTATTTCAAATGGAGCCGACATCATAAATGTCATCAACAACTCCCCAAAACCTCCCGACATCCTACTCACAGACGAAGTAATGCCCATCATAACCGGAACCCAGGCCGTTAGGCATTTATTATCACATAAAATGGCGGCTGAAATGAAAGTATTCATCATTTCGGGGATAGAAAATCCCGCATCCAAACTGGAGTTTGAGAAACATGAACATATAAACTTCCTCAAGAAGCCACGGACATTGGTAGATTACAATGACCTGCCAAATGAAATCTTAAAAAAAATGGATACCGAAAATGTATTTCGGGTATAGATGCAAACATTTCCGGTTTAAGATCATAATTCCTTTATTAAAAAATCTGGAAGTCTTCTTTGAATTGTTAATGTGCATTGTTAATGTTAGCTTAAAATTTCAGCCCAAACAAATCTTAACTTATTGATTTTCAAAAAGAATAAATTTTTCACTATCACGCATTAGCCAAAGTTTATACAGAAAAGAAATTAAACACGTGTTTAATTCCGAAATTTGAAATCATCCAAAAAAATCACATCATGATCGCAACCCTTATAAAAGCACTTGGCATATCGATAGGCTGTTCCTGTCCTATGAATTGCCAGTCAGACCAAACCAAGACTGGTGATAATCCAGATACGGCAATTATAACCACCATAGTCATGGACGAAATTACACCGGAAGTTCCAAACGTACTCTCCGGAATACAGGATCTCAGCAAAATCTACACGATTTAAAAAAAGCCCGATTGCAACAAACAATCGGGCTTTTTTAATTCCATTAAGCAACTATTACAGTTTTTTCAATCCTTTTGTGTTTTGTCCTGCCGAAGGTTTTATGCTGATGGCATATCCTCCGCCCGGAGCCACGAACTGGGTTAGTTTCGACTTCGAGTTCACGAGTACTTTCCGGATTACGTAAGCCTGCGGATTCGTTTTGTAGTGAGCTTCAGGCGCATCGGCGTAAATCGTGGCGATATATTCTTTTCCTTTATCGAGGAAATCAAAGTTGATGTTAGATGTACGGGCATTCTCTCCCCCTACACTACCCACATACCAGTCTTGTTTCCCTTTTGCTTTCCTGGCGGCCGTAACGAATTCTCCCGGTTCGGCTTCAAGGTATTTGCTTTCGTCCCAATCAATGGCAACGTCTTTAATAAATTGGAATGCATCGGCAAAACGCTGGTAGTGTTCCGGTAAATCGGCCGCCATCTGCAACGGACTATACAACGTCACATACAAAGCAAGCTGGTTTGCCAGCGTACTGTTCACGTGCGAATGATTGTCCGGATTGAGTTTGGAGATATCCATTTCAAATATTCCGGGCGTATAATCCATCGGGCCGCCCAATAGACGGGTAAACGGAAGTACAGCTACGTGGTTCGGTTTTGATCCGCCAAAAGCCTGGTATTCCGTACCTCTTGCGGCTTCGTTGCCTATAAGGTTCGGCCACGTACGGCAAATTCCGGTTGGACGGACTGCCTCGTGGGCATTGAGCATGATTTTATGTTTTGCCGCTTCTTCTATTGCGTATTGGTAATGATTCACCGTCCACTGGCTGTAATGGTTCTCTCCTCTCGGAAGGATTTCACCCACATAACCGCTCTTGACCGCATCATATCCGTTATCGTTCATGAACTGATATGCCTGCTCCATATAACGCTCATAGTTGCGGGTCGAACCTGACGTTTCGTGGTGCATCACGATTTTGACGTTTTTGGAAGCTGCATACGTATGAAGCGCCTGTACATCGAAATCCGGATAAGCCGTGATAAAATCAAACACTTTATCTTTAGAGTGCCCGAACCAATCTTCCCAGCCTATGTTCCAGCCTTCGACCAATACGGCATCAAAACCATTCTCTGCGGCAAAATCAATATACCGTTTGACGTTTTCATTGTTGGCTCCGTGTTTTCCGTTTGGCTTTACTTTGGAATAATCGGTCACACCTATTTGTACAGCCGGAAGCTCATCTGTATAAGCCCATGTCGATTTTCCGGTAATCATTTCCCACCATACGCCAACGTATTTGACGGGATGGATAAAAGACGTATCGTCTATTTTACAAGGATCGTTCAGGTTCAGGATAATCTTTGAAGCCACCACATCACGCGCATCGTCGCTCACGATGATTGTCCTCCATGGCGTTTTTGACGGAGCAAGCAAATAGCCTTTGTCACCTCTGGCATCCGGAGTCAGCCACGATTCAAAAACCATTTTCTTATCGTCGAGGTTCAAATGCATGCACGAATAATCGATCAATGCCGCTTCATGTATGTTGATGTAGATGCCATCTGCAGATTTCATCATCAACGATGTTTGTACACCGGTCGGCGAAAATGAAGTCTGTGACAGGTTAGCGGTAATCGAATTCGCCATCAGTCCGCGGATTTCAGACAGCTTCGATTTGGAATAATCGTATTCCTGTGTATCGTAATCGCCCGGAATCCACCAGGCGGTATGATCGCCGGCCATGGCAAATTGCGTATGTTCCTCCTTGATTACGAAGTGAGCGAGTTCTTTTTGCTGCGGAAATTCATAGCGGAAACCGAGCCCGTCGTCAAAAAGCCTGAAACGGATGACGAGCGTTCGTTTCGATTCCGCCTGTTTCAGCGTAACAGCCAGTTCATTGTAATGATTGCGGATGCTGCTTTCTTCGCCCCAAACCGGTTTCCATTTGTCGTCTACGGTTGCAGTCGTTGCATTTTCCAGACTAAATCCGGTCTGCATCGAAGTCTTGTCATTCTTGAATTCAAACCCAAGCCGGCTTGGTAAAATGACTGCTTTGTTCTTGTAGTGCAAGGTGTATTGCGGAGCGCCATCGGCTGCGAGGGAAAACTCCATCTGAAGCGAGCCGTCAGGAGATTTAAGGGTCTGCGCACAAAGTCCGGCCACGAAAAAAAACAACGAGGCCAGGCAAATTTTTCTAAACATATTATGGATTTTAAGCCTGCAAAATACGGCTTTGGGATGAAATTAAGGTAAACAGCGATTGATTTTTATGTTGGCAGAATCCGATAATATTGTAATTTTCGCCCAAATTCAATGCTAATGAGAATCTTTGTAACATCGGTTATTTTATTGTTCCTTACGGCAACGCCGGCCTGGTGCCAACAATCCGGAAGCCAACCCAAAAAACTGACATGGGACGAACAGCTGGACCAAATTATGCCACCTATGACAGAAGCTATTGAGCTTGACGGCCTCCAGGAAGCCGCCATAAGACAAATATTGCTCAACCAGTTCCGCCAATCGAATATGTTGTCAAAAGAAGTCGATTTCGACAACGACCGCAAACGCGAAGAAAGCATGGCTGTTTTTGAAAAAACGGATGAAGAAATAAAGAAACTGCTTCGCCCGAACCAAATCGAGCTTTACGATCAGTATAAAAAAGACTTGCGAAAAGGCAAGAAACCCAAGAAAAAGAAAAAGTCCTGAGGTATAAAAAACAAAGACCCAAACCGGGTCTTTGTTGTTGTCTGCAAGTTAATTCCGCTGGTACACCCGAACGTAGTCCACAAGCGTCTGGCATGGAAAAACCGCTTCCGGTACAATCGCGCCTCCATAACTCATATTGTCGTTTCCGCCCACGCCTGCCGAAAGTATCAGGTAAAAATTATGGGAGAACGGCGCCCATTGTGTAAAATGATGTGAATATTCCGAAACAAACGTGCGTTTCCCGTTAATCTGGATCTTGTTATCGGCATCCTGTCCGTCAGGCGCATTGTTGAAAGCGGCCCCATCGTTGAAATAATTCACATGATATACCACTTCGTCAACACTGAACTCAATACGGTCTGAAAACCAATCCACGCGATACAAATGATAACCTGCACTTCCGGCATTCGTATTTCCGGCGGCAGGCGGCCAATTCCCATAAACCGGATTGGCGGCCGGAACCTGTGTTTCTTCATACGAATAATATCCGCCTTTATGCCCGTGGTTCCAATCCTGGTACTGGTTGTTTTCCCAAGACCATGCATAATGCACCGTACCGAGATTATGGAACGGGATTGCGCCGACATATTCCATGATATCGACTTCACCACCCTGAGGCCACATCAAATGGTCTTCACCGGACGGAATTTCGGCAGGCATCATCCAGAACGCAAAGCCCTGTCCTTTGTATTTGACATCTTTTGCCCAAACCCGCGCCTCGATACGTGTGCCGGGCCCGCAACTGAATTTATCTTTGGTATTGATGCGTCCGCTTGTATAATTGCGGTCTAAATAGGTTTCTTTTCGGGTGGCTATGACGAGCGAACCATCGGAGCCTGTACCGGGAAGCATGCTGACGTTTTCAACCCTGTCCGTCGCACGGTCGAGCTGTCCGGTTCCAAAATCTCCGTTGATTCCGGTTCCGGTTTCAAAATTCCATTTGGCCGCATCGAGTGACGACTGGTTGAATTCGTCGTTCCAGATAAGCGTATATCCGGCGTATTGGCTGACTTCCGGCTGGGTGACATTCACCACTTCGACCGGAGTTTCTATGGTGTCGTCCTGGTCATCTATGATTTGTCCGTCCGTGGAAGCGTCGGAACTATCGGAACACGAAAATAAAATGGCAATCAAAAACGGAAACAAAGTTTTCATAGGATTGTAGTTTATGTAAAGTAACATCAAATTACAAAGCGAAAATATTTTTTTATCGGACATCGACTCAGGTTACCCAGGTCGGCACTATCTTTTCAATTTTCCAAAATCTGCCTGTCTTCTTGATAAAGACCGTATAACCCTGACCACAATTGCCTTCCGGACGGCAACAATAATGTGATACGGAAAAAACCGCATACACTCCCGACGTATCGGTTTTTATATCCGACAATGAAATTTTCCCACAGTAAAACATATCGGTAATCCTATCGCTATTATTTTGTGAGGTATATTTTAACCTGTACTTTTTAGATTGTAGCGCAAAAACCAGTTTTTTGGGATTTGGGTTTTTAAGTGATATAATCCCTCCTTCTTTGTTGAGATAAGAAGAATCTACCTCAAATTCAAGATGTGGATATTGCTTTGCAAATGAAATTTGTTCTTCTTTGGTAAGCAACTTTGTAAAGCGATCAAGATAAACAGTAAATTCCTTATCCTGATAACTTTTGTCCACGGAATCGTTTGCTGGCGGCGGAAGCTCGGATAAATGAATAGAATCCAACAGTTGCGGTAAAAGTTGTGGGTACAGCTCATTTTCAAATTGACCTCTATCAATTTCCTGTTTTTTTTCTGAACACGAAAGGAGCAGTACTATCAGACAAAGGCCGATACTTTTTTTCATCGCATCATTATCTGGTAAATACCAAAGTATTCCCTTTAGACAAATTCGCGTCGAACTGGTAGCCTTCGGTAGTGAAGCCTTTTAAGCCTTCAAGTGTTTCGATGTTGTGGTCAATGATATAACGCACCATCATCCCGCGCGCTTTCTTGGCGAAGAAACTTATCATCGATAGTTTTCCGTTCTTGTAATCCTTGAATTCAGCCGTGATGACGGGAACTTTTATCTTTTTGGCATCAACCGCGTCAAAATATTCCTTGCTTGCGAGATTCAGCAGGAAGTCGCCTTTTTTTAATTCCTTGTTGAGTGCCGATGTGAGTTTGTCTTTCCAAAAGCCATACAGGTTCTTATCGTCACCCACGGGCAATTGCGTTCCCATTTCCAACCGATACGGCTGAATTAAATCGAGCGGGCGCAACAATCCGTACAAACCCGACAGAATCCTCAGTTTATCCTGCAACGCATCGAGTTTTTCCACCGGAAGCGAATACGCATCGAGGCCAATGTACACGTCTCCGTTAAAAGCGTACATCGCTGGCCGCGCATTCTCAGCGGTAAACGGCGTTTTCCATTTTTTGTTCCGCTGCCAGTTCAAATCGGCAAGCTTGTCTGAAATATCCATGAGTTCCATAAGCTGTTTCGGCTTTTGGGCCTTGAGTTCTTTGTGGACTTTTCGTGAACCGGTCAAAAATTGGGGCTGCGTATGGCGGGTTGTCGGTAATGGCGTTTCGTAGTCGAGGGTTTTGGCTGGGGAAATGACTATTTTCATTCTGTTAGTTTCTTGGTTTAAAGATAAGGGGAAACCACATGGATAAAAACTGTTTACCCATTTACTGTTTACAAAATTTCGTTAACGGCAAATTGGTAAACAAGTATAGGAAGAATGGTAATGCAAATTAATCTTCCTCCTCAAAAAACGTATCCTTGGCCGATGCATACGTGCGCCATTTTTCAATGACCGATTGCATATCTTCGGGTATTTCACTGTCGAACCGCATGAGTTCGTTCGTGACCGGATGTTTAAAGCCCAACGTCTTGGCATGAAGTGCCTGTCGCGGCAATAATTTGAAGCAGTTTTCCACGAACTGTTTGTATTTGGTGAACGTGGTTCCTTTAAGGATTACGTCCCCACCGTAACGCGCATCGTTGAAAAGCGTATGCCCGATGTATTTCATATGGACGCGAATCTGGTGCGTGCGGCCGGTTTCGAGTCTACAGGAAACCAGCGTCACATAACCGAAGCGTTCCAGTACCTTGTAATGCGTCACGGCTGGCTTCCCTACCTCAGGATCTTCGAATACAGCCATCTGCATACGGTCTTTGAGGTGGCGTGAAATATTGCCGGTAATGGTTCCTTCGTCCTCGATCACATTTCCCCAAACCAGGGCCACGTACTCGCGTTCGGAAGTCTTGAATTCGAATTGGGCGGCAAGGTTGGCCAGTGCCTGTTCGGTTTTGGCGACCACAAGAAGGCCCGATGTATCTTTATCTATCCGATGCACCAATCCGGGGCGATTGCTCGAATTCATCGGCAGATTCTGGAAATGATAAACCAAGGCATTGACTAAAGTCCCGGTATAATTCCCGTGGCCCGGATGCACGACAAGTCCGGGTGGTTTGTTGATGACAATCAAAGCGTCGTCTTCATAGACAATATCAAGCGGGATATTTTCAGGATCGATGCGGTTCTCGAACGGCGGATGCGCGAGCAGGACCCGTATTACATCGCCCGGTTTTACCTTATAATTCGATTTTTCGGGTTTTCCGTTGACATAGATATCTCCATTGTCCGCAGCATTCTGGACTTTATTGCGCGTGGCGAACTGGATGAGCGCCGTCAGGTATTTGTCCATGCGCAGCAACGCCTGTCCTTTGGGAACCTCGAAACGGTGATGCTCGAAGAGTTCGTCTTCCGGTTCAAAATTGTCGTCCTTATTCTCCGCCATTTTCGGGAGTTTCGGTTTTGGTTGCGGTCGTGTCTTCGGCTTCTTCAAAAACTACTTTGCCGTCGCCTAAAACCAGGTCGATCTTGGAGCTTTTCCACACCTTCTCGCCGGCTTTGAGTTTCTTTCCGTTGAAACGCATCTCAAGTACCATGTCTTTCCCAAGATACGGCTTGTAGGTGATTTTTCCTTCTTCCAGACCGAGGGCTTTCAAAGTCGGGACAGCCTGACGGTATGTCTTTTCAACCAAGTCTGGCATACGAACCTGCGTAAATCCGGACGAATTGATCTTGAGGTAAATCTTGCGGTCTTCTTTTACTTTCGCGCCCGGCACAGGATCTTGGGTGACCACGCTGTGTTTTGGATAATCGGCCACAAAATCGACACTGTCGAGGACTACGTAATCGAGGTCGAGCTCATCGAGTTTTTCTTCGGCTTTTTCAACGGTCAGCTTGCGCAAATCCGGAACCGTAATCTCGTTACCGTGATCGGTCGTGAACGTAAGCCAGTGCATGAAAAGGTATCCGAGGACAAAAAGTATCGCAAAAGCGGCGAGCAGCTGAAGGAAAAAAGTCCGGCTCGTGACATATTGTTTAAAACTCATAGAATCTTTGTTTACGGGCTAAGCCGGGCTCGCAAAGATATAAAAAATGATGTGGGTAGCTGAAGGTTAAAAAGTGTAATTTTGGGTGGGCTGTTAATGGTTAACTGTTGGCCATACCGTTAAGGGATGGCTTTTCACGATGAGCGGTAAACAAAGTATTACTTCAGGAAAATCGATTTAAAAAGATTTATGAATACTAGTTCAATCATCCTATTCTTAAGCTTATTTATAATTTCCTGTAACAAAGAAAGGGAATTGCAACGACATGATATAAATGGAAGATTGATCGTCTACAACGAAGAAGTTTATGCCAATATGTGGGCAAAAAACAGAAAGTTAAACGTCACAGTTGTCGATACCTTTTGCATTAATCAAAAAACAAGAGCAAGTGACGATATAAAAAATGGGAAATTGATCTATTTTTCTCCACCCGCTCTGGAGTTTGAAAAGCTAAAGAATATATTGAAAGTTTATGGAATCGAAACAAGAAAAATTTACACACGGTGCGCAAGATTAGGAGGTTTTGAACCTTATTGTTATGAAATTGAAATGCAGCATGAAATTGAAAAAAGATACGGCAGGCAATTTATTGATTCACTTTCCGAAATTGCCCTAAAAGAATTCGTAATTGAGAATCCTGATCAGCCATGGATAAAAGATGGTGTCGATCTGAGAAAAAAATATAATCTTAAATAAAACAGTGCATGATGGACAATTCGTTTAAAGCCTATCAATAAGACCAAATCCGTTTCAAAAAATCTTGAAGCCAAAATAATGAAACACTAAATAAAAAAGATTTCAAACAACAGTTAACCTTAACCGTTAACTGTTAACCGTTAACTGTTAACTATGAAAAACATCGCAATCCTCATGGGCGGCTATTCCTCCGAATTCGAAATCTCGCTCAAAAGTGGGAATGTAGTCTATCAAAACCTCGACAGATCCCGCTACAATCCGTACCGCGTACATATTTTTCGCGACAAATGGGTGTATGTCGATGATTCGGGAGCGGAATTCCCTATCGACCGCAACGATTTCTCCACCCAAAAGGACGGCCACAAAATAACCTTCGACGCCGTTTTCAATGCCATACACGGGACGCCGGGAGAAGACGGCTTGCTGCAATCGTATTTCCAGCTGCTTGAAATCCCGCATAATACGTGTGATGCGTATCAGTCGGCCCTCACGTTCAACAAAAGGGATTTGCTTTCGGTACTCAAACCGTATGGGATCAAATGTGCCGAATCCTATTACCTTAATAAAGGCGACCATATCGATACGGAAGCCATCGTTTCCAAAGTCGGCCTTCCGTGTTTCGTCAAACCGAACAAATCGGGGTCGAGCTTTGGTATTTCCAAAGTAAAATCGGCCGATGAATTGCCTATTGCCATTGAAGTCGCTTACAAGGAAGACAATGAAATCATCATCGAACGTTTCCTTGACGGACGGGAAGTTTCCGTCGGCGTGATCAATTACCAGGGCGAAGTAATCGTATTGCCGATTACCGAAATCATTTCTGAAAACGACTTCTTCGATTACGAAGCCAAGTATCTGGGAAAATCCCAGGAAATCACACCGGCCCAGCTTCCGGATGCCATCGCCGAAAAAGTCCGCCAGACGGCCAAACGCGCTTACGAAGTGCTGCAGATGAAAGGTTTTTCAAGAAGCGAATTCATTATTGTAAACGACGAACCTTTTATGCTTGAGATGAATACGGTTCCGGGACTTACGGCCGAAAGCCTTATTCCGCAACAGGCCCAGATTGCAGGGATTTCACTTGAAGAACTGTTTACGAATTCCATCGAACTCTCACTGAAGGGAATTAATAAGTAACGATTAACAATTAATAATTGATGAAACGGGTTTCCATAACTGATAACGATTCGGCACGGGTGCTGCAAATTGCCGGAGGTTCGTACCGCGTGTTGCTTTCAGGCGATGAAACCAACGGAAGACTGGCTTCGATAGAAATGCGCGTTCCCGTCGGCAAAGGCCCTATACCGCACGAGCATCCGGGTTTTGCGGAATCATTTTATGTGGCTTCGGGGGAAGTTTCTTTTGAGACAGCTGCAGGAAAAAAAATAGTTTCTGCCGGAGGTTTTGTGCAGATTCCGCTTGATGGGGAACCGCACCGGTTTATCAATACGGGCAATGAAGAAGCCGTTTTGCTTTGCACCGTCCAGCCCGCCGGTCTCGATGCTTTCTTTACGGAAGTAGACGATTTGCTCCACGGAAACCCACCTGATGAAACCCAAAAACAACAACTTGCGCAACTTTCCGTAAAATACGGACAGACGGTATATCCGCCTGATTATTTTGACAACCATTGATTATGAGAAAAGCCATATTTCCGGGATCTTTCGACCCGATTACGAACGGTCATTACGACATCATCAAACGCGGCATTACATTGTTCGACGAAATTGTAGTCGCCATTGGCATCAACGCCGAAAAGAAATACATGTTCCCGCTCGAGGTACGCCAGAAATTCATCGAGGAATGTTTCAAAGACGAGCCGAAAGTAAAGGTGATGACGTATGAAGGCCTGACGATCGATTTATGTAAAAAGGAAAAAGCGCATTTTATCTTGCGCGGGCTTCGCAATCCGGCCGATTTTGAATTCGAGAAAGCTATTGCGCACACCAACAGACAGTTGTCCAAAATCGAAACGGTTTTCCTACTGACAGCCGCCAAAACATCGTACATCAGTTCCAGCATCGTGCGTGATGTCATTAGAAACGGAGGCGATTATACCGGCCTGGTCCCTGATGCCGTAAGAGTAGCACAAAAATGAAAAGGCTTTTCCTGATAGTACTCGTCCCGATTTTCGCATCGGCACAAAAACAGGATCTGAGGACTGTTTTTGAAAAAGGCGACGGAAACCAGAGCGCGACCTATGCTGAAACAATCGCTTTCTACAACAGGCTCGACGAATCGTTCGAAACCGTTTCCATGCAAACCGGATTGCCGACCGATAGCGGAAAACCGTTGCATCTTGTTGTTTTTGATCCGGACAAAAAGTTCATCCAGAAAGACAGCCCAAAGACCGTAATCCTGATCAATAATGGAATCCATGCCGGCGAACCCGATGGCATAGATGCGACCATGATGCTGTTCCGCGATTTGGCTACGGGAAAAATCAAAGCCCCAAAAAATGTCTTGATTGCCGCGATTCCGGTTTACAACATCGGTGGCGCGCTCAACCGAAATTCCACCACCCGCGTCAATCAGGACGGCCCGGAAGCTTACGGTTTTAGGGGAAATGCGCGCAATTATGACCTCAATCGCGACTTTATAAAATCGGATACCAAAAACACCATTGCCTTTGCCGATTTCTTCCACAAACTCAATCCGGATATTTTTATCGATAACCATGTAAGCGACGGTGCCGATTATCAATATATACTCAGTTACGGCATGACGCAGCACAACAAGCTGGGAAAACTGGGCGAGTTTATGACACAGCAATTGTTACCAGCCGTGGTCGCCGATCTCAAAAAGAAAAAAACAGAAAGCACGCCTTATGTCGATGTTTGGGAAGGAACGCCGGACAGTAAAGGATTCGCCCAGTTCGACGATGCCCCGCGATACAGCACAGGTTATACATCCTTGTTCAATACGATTGGGTTTATCGTGGAAACGCATATGCTTAAGAAGTTTGCCCCGCGCGTCAAAGCGACGTATGATTTCAATCTTTCGGTCATCGAATTTGCCGATAAGAATGCTGCTAAAATAAAATCAAGCCGGCTTGAAAGTGAAAAAATGTATGAGGCCGGAAGTCCGTATCCGATAAGCTGGACACTCGATTCCGCAAAGGTTTCCAAAATAGAATTCCTGGGTTATGAAGGCTCGTACAGGAAAAGCGACGTGACTACAGGTGACCGTCTTTTCTATGACCGGACCAAACCGTATAAAAAACAGATTCCGTTTTATGGGGAATATAAACCCGTCAAACAAATCGTGGTTCCGCAGGCGTATGTGATTCCGCAGGGCTGGCATAATGCGATATCGGTTTTATTGGCAAACGACGTAAAGGGAAAGAGAATCCAAAATGACACGGTCATTGAAGTGGAAAGCTACCGCATCGCCGATTATAAAACCGGGACTGAAGCTTATGAAGGACATTATCCCCACAATAGCACGTCGGTCACCAAATCAATACGCAACGTTAATTTCAATGCAGGCGATTATATTTTTACGACAGACCAGCAAGCCGTAAAGTATCTGCTCGAAACGTTGGAACCGGAAGCAGGCGACTCGTTCTTCAACTGGAATTTCTTCGATGCGGTATTGCAGCAAAAAGAATGGTATTCGGATTATGTCTTTGAAGACCTGGCCGCTGAAATCTTACGCAAAAATCCAGCGTTGCAGTCGGAACTCGACCAAAAGAGAAAATCAGACGCTGCTTTCGCCAAAAATCCCGAAGCGCAATTGTATTGGGTCTATACGCACTCCGTCTATTATGAAAAAGCGCATCTGCAATATCCGGTCTATAGGATCTTAAAGTGATTCAGGTATATTCTTCCTCGAAAAGCAACTTGATGTTTTCATAGGAATTGTCAAGCGCAAGTGGAATTTCGGACGGTTTGAGCCACGCGACTTTCTCGATCCCTTCTTCCAATTGTGGTTTGAGGAGGCCGCTGTATGAACTTTTCATTTCATACCAATGCGTGATCTTGAGCCTATAGTGCCCGTTGCGTTTGAAGACGTGATAGGTTTTGGGCAATTTACGGACGATGGAAAGTTTCTTGACCCCGGTTTCCTCGGTCACTTCGCGCATGGCCGTGTCTTCCATTTCCTCGCCTTTTTCGGTTCCGCCTTTGGGAAGATCCCATTTGCCGTTGCGGAAAATAAACAGGACTTCGCCTTTGTTATTGTAGACCAATCCACCTCCGGCCTTGCTTACCGGAAGCTTTGACTTGAGTGCCTTAAGTGCCTCTTTCTCATCTGGATGATAAAGCCATGCCTTTTGCACTTTGTTCGAGAACATACGTGAAATGAGTGCGCCTATGTCTATTCCGTCGAGCAGGAAAAGTTGAAAATCGGTCTCTTTCCTGATCTCATTCGTCAGGTAAAGTGGCTTGTCGTTCACAAAAACTTTATACATTTGCACTATGATTTTCAACAAAGAAACCGCCGATAAAACCGCCGAGTTGCTATTGCAAATAAATGCAATAAAATTGAATCCTAAAAATCCGTTTACCTGGGCTTCAGGTTGGAAATCCCCAATTTATTGCGACAACAGAATGACGCTGTCGTTCCCCATAATACGCAATTACATACGGGAGGAATTCGCCAAAAACATTGAGAAACAGTTCGGAAAGCCGGATGTGATCGCCGGTGTTGCTACCGGTGCGATCGGGATTGGGATGCTTGTAGCCGAATATATGGGACTGCCTTTCGTATATGTGCGTCCGGAGCCAAAAAAACACGGCCGCCAGAATCAGGTGGAAGGTTTCCTACAAAAAGGCCAGAACGTGGTCATCGTGGAAGATTTGATCTCTACCGGAAAAAGCAGCCTCATGGCTGTTGATGCCTTGCGCGAAGCCGGTGCGACAGTCAAGGGAATGGTCGCGATTTTTACCTACGGATTCCCATTGGCGCAGCAAAATTTCAAACAGGCAAACGTTGACCTGATTACGCTCAGCGATTACGATCATTTGCTCGAGCTGGCACTCCAGAAAAAATATATTTCAGAAAAAGAACTGGCGACCCTTGCCCAATGGAACGAGAATCCGTCGGAATGGGAAGTGGCCGCAAATTAATTATATGAATTTAGAAAGTCCAAAGGTTTCGGTCGCAAAACCTGCCTCATATATATTTGAACAACTGATCAAAGTCGAGAACTTCGAGAAGCTGATGCCGGAATCGATCGCCAAATTCGAAGTGACGGCGCCTGATGCTTTTATCTTCGGCCTCAAAGGAATGCCCGAGATCAAACTGAAACTCAAAGAACAGCAACCCAACACCCGGGTTTTGCTTGGGGCGGCTTCTGACAAATTGCCTTTCAGCCTTGAAGCGAAAATAGATGAGACTTCGGCCGGTTCAAGTGACGTGCAACTTTTCTTTGAAGGCGAATTCAATGCGATGATGGCCATGATGATCAAAGGACCTATTTCAAAATTCCTTGAAACGCTGGCGGCAAACATGCACAAACTCTGAATTGACACTATACCATATCCAAAACCTTTCACTTACACTGAAAGGTTTTTTTATTCAAAGGCTGTTACGCAATTTCGTGTTACGCAAAATAAGGTAACACAAAATTACGTAACACAAAATCCTGAAGCTATTGCCAAATTAATGTTGCGGGAATTTGAATTGTGGTACGGATAGCCTATATTTACGTATGTCCCCTAAAATTTAAATTATGGATCATAATAATGAGTACACGGTTTTTTATGCAGATGACGATCCCGAAGATTTGGATTTTTTCTGTGAAGTCACCGACAGCCTTGCCAAAGACGTGTCGGTAGTCACACATGAAAACGGCGAAAAACTTTTGGCTGCCCTCGATAATCCCCCGCCCCAGCCTGTGGTTGTTTTTCTCGATTTAAATATGCCCGGTTTTAATGGGTTCGAAGTTTTGAAACGCGTCCGAAGCAACGAAGCTTTCAGTAATTTGCCGGTTGTCATATTCAGTACCTCAAGCGACGAGGCTTCCATAGAAAGAAGCCGTGAGCTTGGAGCCAATTTTTATGTAACGAAATCTTCCCATTTCCCTACGCTCAAAAAATCGATCGAGCATACGCTCAACATAGACTGGTCTTCTTTTAAACCCAACCCTGAAAATTTCGTTTACGCCGCCTGATTTTATGAATAGTACTGAAACGATGGCTTCGGCCGGACAATTTTTTTTACAATCACTCAGAAGCCAGACTTCCGATTCACATAAAAAACTGGATTCTCTTCCTGCTTCCGCGGTTTTGATGACAGCCGAACTTACCTCAGAAGCTTACACGCGGTATCTTCAATTGATGTATCCGGTTATAAAATGGGCCGAAGAGCAAGCCTATTCGCATCTTCCCCAAAACATAGAACTTCCGGGACAATTCAAAAGACATAAGCTGATTCTGAAAGACCTTGATTTTCTCAGATCGAAACCAATCCAAACACATTTTACTGGTTTTGAAACGACATCCGTTGCGGAATCATTCGGTGTTGCTTACGTTATTGAAGGCTCGTCGCTTGGCGGCGTTTACATTGCCAAAAATGTAAAATCTGTTTTGGGATATGATGAAAACGGCGGACTTTCCTTTCTTATCGGAAACGGCAATACGACCGGAAGCAACTGGAAATCGTTCCTCAATTCGCTTACCGGCTTTGCTGTCGAAAACGACTCGCAGGGTGAAATCATAAAAACGGCAACGCGAACATTTGAAGCCATCTACCACCATTTATCAGGCTTCGCTGAATGATGCGCGATATCGTCAACCGTGACCTGGTCAACCTCGACAACTGTGAGAATGAGCCCATACATATTCCGGGAAGCATACAGCCTCACGGTTTTCTGCTTGCGTTCGACACTGCATTTACAATAGTTTTTGCAAGTTCCAATATTGAAACCTATTTGTCCATAGAACCGGGAAAAATTCTCGGTAAGAAATTTTCTGCTGTATTCGGCGAATCCATTGAGCGAAATTTGCAGCTGTATTCGGAAGGACTTTCGGAGACTGATTTAGCCCCGTTTAAAGTGAATCTGGACGGAAACCCTTTTGAATGCACCGTGCATCACAATGGCAGTTTCCTGATTTTGGAAGCTGAACCAGAAGCGGTATCAGATTCGGAATCATTGAACTTTTACCGTCAGACTACTGGTTTTCTTGCCAATATGAGTGACAGTTTCACGCTCAGGGATTTGTGTCAGCATGTCGCGAATACGACACGGGAAATTACAGGTTATGACCGCGTGATGATCTACCGTTTCGACAAGGATAACAATGGGGAAGTTTTTGCCGAAAGCCATATAGAAGGCATCGAGCCGTTCCTTGGGTTGCATTATCCGCATACCGACATTCCGAGGCAGGCACGTGAATTATATCTGCAGAATTTATTACGGCTTATTGTCGATATGGATTACACGCCGGTTCCGATTCTTACCCTGGCCGATTCCGCAACGAATAAAAGCCTCGATTTAAGTCTTTCCGTCTTGAGAAGTACCTCGCCTATCCATGTTCAGTATCTTCAGAATATGGGCGTTGAAGCAACCTTAACCGTATCGTTAATCCACAAGGGAAAATTATGGGGACTGATAGCCTGCCATCATTATTCCGCCCTGAACCTGTCACCCCAAAAAAGAATTGCCGCAAAACTCCAGGGACAATTCCTGACCTCACAAATAGATGTGCGCCAGCTCAATGAAGAATATGATTTGGCGCGCAAATGCAACTCAGATGTCGAAACCCTGAATGCCTTGCCTCTTGTTCCCAAAGCGGAATCGATTGCCCAAATCATCGTACAGCCTGAGTTATTGTCACTTTGCAATGCCGGCGGCGTCAGTATTTGTTTCGGAAACGAATTGTATACCAACGGCGATGTCCCAAATGCGGAAATGATACGGAAATTATCGAAAGCCTTGTTTCAAAAATCCAATGGTTCAGGATTTACTACAGATCGCATCCTGACAGATTTGCCGGAACTTGATTTTGATTGCGAGAAAATTTCGGGACTAAATTACCAGTCACTCGGTTTAGCGGAAAACTACAATATCATCTGGTATCGACCGGAAACCATATCTGAAGTGCATTGGGCCGGCGATCCGTCAAAGGCGATAGAAAAAGACACGAACGGATTGTCACCCCGAAAATCATTTGAATTGTGGCAGGAATTCGTCAAATGCCAAAGCCTTCCGTGGCGCACACCCGAACTCAATGCTGCAGCAAATTACGGTCATGCCTTACAGCGCCATATGAACCTGATTTTATTATCGGAAGAAGGAAAGCGCAACCTTGAACTCAACGAAACACTCAAGGAAGCCAACTCGGAACTCGAAAACATCAATTGGATCAGTACGCACGATTTACAGGAACCACTGCGGAAGATCCAACTTATGGCTTCACGCCTGTTGAGCAAGGAGGAAGAGCAATTGTCAAAAGGCGTCGTCCAGTCATTGATGCGAATGAACGATTCCGCCGGAAGAATGCAAGCGTTGCTCATTGACATCCTCAAATACACACGGATCCGCCATACCAAAGCCATTGAGGAACGTGTCGACCTGAATGTATTATTACAGTCTGTCGAAGCGGACGTACAGGATCACCGCAATGAAAGAATGCTGCATATTACCATAAAAGAACTTCCGGTTATTATGGGTATTCCGTTTTTAATCAACCAATTGTTCTCCAATCTGTTTTCGAATTCAATCAAATATTCCAAAACTGAAGGCGCTATTTCTATTGAGGTTTGGGCAGATGAAAAACCTGTCGGATTTCCGGATTTACCAAAGTCTGAAAATCTGTATCACCTGATTCATTACAAAGACAACGGAATTGGTTTCGAGCCCCAGTTCTCAGAAAGCATCTTCAATATATTCACCAGGCTGCACGGACAGTCCGAATACAAAGGCTCAGGTGTGGGATTGGCCTTGTGCAAGAAAATCATGCAGACTCACAAAGGCCATATCAAAGCCACGGGCAAGCTGGGTGAAGGCGCTGAATTTTTCCTGTATTTTCCGGTGTGATCAAAAAAGCATCTTTATTTCTTTGATACCGAACTCGCGGAATGTCCCCTCTTCCAGTTCCAGTTTCAATTTGCCGTTTTGCAGCACTTCTGTTATGATTGCGTTGAATCTGATTCCATCAGGCGTTTCATAAACAGCAGGCTTTTGGGCGCAAAATAGAAGTTTATGGTAGTCGTTCCACAATTGTTCTTTGGTGTTTCTTAACTCAGAAATCTTAGATTCGAGATCGGCGACCAGAGATTCCAGCAGTTCTTCCCGATTGAATTCACGCCCTGACTGCATCATAAGCGAACTGGCCTGCGGAAGATTTTCAAAATCCGTCTGGTTGACGTTGATCCCGATTCCGATAACAGACCAGATACTGCCATCTGTCCGGAAAATCGATTCTATGAGTATGCCACCGATTTTCTTTCGTCCTGACATTATGTCGTTAGGCCATTTGATCGAAAGATCAGATATGGCATTTTTTTGAAGTGTTTCCACTATCGAAACGGCCACTGCTACATTGAGGCCGAACAAATAATCTACATGAGCAACATCGGATACAAAAACACTGAATGTGAGGTTTTTACCGGATTCGACTTTCCAAATCGCCCCCATTTGCCCACGTCCCGCGGTTTGGTTTTCTGCGGAAACCACAGTGAAATTTTCGATTTTCCCAGCTTTGAGCAGGTCTTTGAGATAATCGTTGGTAGAAGCGGTGGCATCCAGTTTGATGTGCGGCATCGGCTTTGAAAATTACGGCTTTAATCTTTTGTTAAGCCACCAAATTAAAGACAAAAAATGGTAACTTTGCGAACTTATACAAATTTCATAAATGGCGAAAAAGACAGTTAACAACGATATCCTTCTTGCAAATATCATCAAAGGAATTGAAGAGGTCAAAGGCAATGATATCGACATCCTCGATCTTAGGGAAATTGATAATTCAGCCTGTGATTATTTTATCATCTGCAACGGGAATTCAAACACTCAGGTCAACGCCATCGTAAGTTCTGTCCAGAAAACGGTATCGAAAGAATTGAAAGACAAACCGTGGCATGTAGAAGGAGCCGAAAACGGAGAATGGGTGCTCATGGATTACGTAAATATCGTGGTCCATATCTTCCAGAAGCACATCCGTGAATTCTACAACATCGAAAGTCTTTGGGGCGATGCCAAAATCACCAGTATCCAGAACAAATATTAATTCCCTTTACAAGCTAAATGGCTAACGAAAATAACAATCCGAATCCCAACAAGATCAAAATCAATCCGTGGGTGCTTTATTGCGCCGTTGCACTGATTTTCTTATTCATAAGTTTCGCGACAGGCGGAACCGCATTTGAAGGACCTGCAAAAATTTCTCTCCCTAAGTTCGATGCATTGCTCCAATCCGGTCAGGTTGACAAAGTCATCATTTATAATAAGACCGAGGGCGAGGTTTACCTCACCAAAGC
The DNA here is from genome assembly GCF_012911565.1 of Flavobacterium silvaticum. GTDB lineage: Bacteria > Bacteroidota > Bacteroidia > Flavobacteriales > Flavobacteriaceae > Flavobacterium > Flavobacterium silvaticum. The sequence goes on from NZ_JAAMPU010000097.1 coordinate 138,317, forward strand.
CGCTCTGGAAAAAAAGGAAAACAAAGATGTATCGAAAGACGTGCTCGATCGTGCCAATCCAGGCCCGCACTATTCATTTGATATCGGAAACGATGAACTGTTCCAGAAGAAACTGGACGATGCCATAAAGCTGAGAAAGATCAGGGATTACAAATTTGAGGAGAAAGACAATTGGTCCGGCCTGTTCATAAATCTTTTGCCAATCATTGTTATCATTATACTCTGGGTTCTTATCATGAGACGTATGTCGGCCGGTGCAGGCGGAGGCGGCGGACAAATTTTCAACATAGGAAAATCAAAAGCACGCCTGTTCGATGAAAAGACCGATATCAAGACTACTTTCAAAGATGTAGCCGGTCTCGAAGGCGCCAAAGAGGAAATCCAGGAAATCGTCGAGTTCCTCAAAAACCCTGAAAAATATACCAGTCTTGGCGGAAAAATCCCTAAAGGTGCTTTGCTCGTCGGGCCTCCGGGAACGGGAAAAACGTTATTGGCGAAGGCGGTTGCTGGCGAAGCGAAAGTTCCTTTCTTTTCACTTTCTGGATCAGATTTCGTTGAGATGTTCGTAGGAGTCGGTGCTTCCCGTGTGCGTGATTTGTTCAAACAGGCTAAGGAAAAATCACCTGCCATCATCTTTATCGATGAAATTGATGCCGTGGGTCGCGCCAGGGGAAAAAATAATTTCTCAGGTTCAAATGACGAACGTGAAAACACGCTGAACCAATTACTTACGGAAATGGACGGTTTCGGAACAAACTCTCATGTAATTGTTCTTGCCGCCACAAACCGCGCAGACGTACTTGACAAAGCATTGATGCGTGCAGGTCGTTTTGACCGTCAGATTTTTGTGGACTTACCGGACATCCGTGAGCGCAAAGAAATTTTCGAAGTGCACTTAGGCCCGCTTAAAAAAGTGGAGCACCTGGACACTGATTTCCTTGCCAAGCAAACTCCTGGATTTTCAGGCGCCGATATTGCCAATGTCTGTAATGAAGCAGCTCTGATTGCAGCCCGTAAAAACAAATCGGCGGTTGACAAACAGGATTTCCTTGATGCCGTTGACCGTATTGTCGGCGGATTGGAAAAGAAGAACAAAATCATCACTCCGGAAGAGAAAAAAGCGATTGCCATTCACGAAGCCGGACACGCCACTGTCAGCTGGATGCTAGAGCATGCTGCACCTTTGGTAAAAGTGACTATCGTTCCGCGCGGACAAAGCCTTGGAGCCGCCTGGTATCTGCCAGAAGAACGACTGATTGTCCGTCCGGATCAGATGCTCGACGAAATGTGCGCTACCATGGGCGGACGTGCTGCCGAAAAAGTAACGTTCAATACTATTTCAACCGGTGCGCTCAGCGATCTTGAAAAAGTGACAAAACAGGCACGTGCCATGGTGACTATTTATGGCCTCAATGAAAAATTAGGAAACGTTACCTATTATGATTCAAGCGGGCAGAACGAATACAATTTCTCGAAACCATATTCAGAAGAAACCGCAATTGTCATCGACAAGGAAATATCGGACCTTATTGAAAGCCAATACCAAAGAGCAATAGATATCCTGGAGCTCCACAAAGACAAATTGAATCAGCTCGCCGATATACTTATCGAAAAAGAAGTTATTTTCAAAGACGACCTCGAGCAGATTTTCGGAAGACGTCCTTTTGATAAAAATCTCCAGGAAGAAGTCAATCCGTAATATCCCGATTCCATCCTATAAAAATCTTGGTTCAGAAATCGTTTGAATCAAGATTTTTTTATCTTTGAGCAATTCAGGCTGCATTAATACGAACTACATTTTTTATGAGTCTATTCAGGAAGATTTTTGGAACGGGAAATGAACCGGCTCCGGGTGATGAAAAAGAGAGTGAATACCGGCCGCAAGCGCAGCCAAACATGCCGGTTGACGAACTTTTCACTTTCAATTTCAAACGCAACGGCGGTAAATTCCTGTACTGTGAGAATTCCGATGAAATGCGCGAGCAGTTCGAAAATATCCTCGAAGAAAATGACTGGTTCGAGTCTACGGCGGTTTGCTACGAGCCTAAATTATTTGGGATGCTCGAGGAAAACAATATTTCTTTCGATAAAGCCGAAAACCCTAAATTCATTCTCGCTTCCTGCGAAAACCTGATTGCAGATGAAGGCTCGGTGCTTTTTTCATCGAACCAGATCAAACAGAACAAACCGAACGACTTACCGACCAACATGATTATCCTGGCCACGACAAGCCAAATCCTCGAGTCGAAAAGTGATGGTCTTCGTGCCATCAAAAAGAAATACGAAAAAGATTATCCTACCAACATCACTACGGTAAAATACTTTGAAAAAGCCAAAGAAGAAGATTTCCTGCAGTACGGAAGTGCGGCTAAAAATCTATATTTGCTGCTCGTAGAAGATTTGTAGCATGAATGAAACGCTCACCAGAACCCTGTCGGGAGCGGTATATATTGCAATACTTGTAGTTTGCTCGCTTTTTTCGCCAAGTTTCATTACCCTGTTTGGTGTTTTTCTCGCCATTGCCACTATTGAATTTTCAAGACTGACGGACCTGAACCGTTGGACATCCCTCGGTATTTCCGCCTTTTTCTATTTACTACTAGCCGTCATTACTCCCGCTTCGACCTTGATTGCGTTGGGGTTTTGCTTATTTGTTTTCGGCGTCCTGCTATGGTGGCTGTTTTCAGATAAACGCCAGGCTCCGATTCCGGGATATGGAATCCTGATTGGCTATATCGCCATTCCAATTTCTGCCATAATCTGGATTCCCAATACTACTGGCATCTTCAAGCCACTGACTTTATTGGGCGTTTTTATTTTGATATGGGCCAATGACACCTTCGCTTTTTTATTTGGAAAAGGTTTCGGGAAACACAAACTCTTTGAACGTATCTCACCTAAAAAAACAGTCGAAGGTTTTATCGGCGGCTGGGTTATGTCACTTGCATTCAGCATTCCCGTTGCCATCTGGCTTACAAAAGAACCCGTTTTACATTGGTTGATTATCGCTACAATAGCCAGTTTTTTTGGAACAATCGGAGATCTTATCGAATCTAAATTCAAACGTTCAGCCGGCGTAAAAGATTCCGGAAACATAATGCCAGGCCACGGAGGCATTTTGGATAGGCTCGATAGTATTATATTTGTGGCTCCATTTGTATTTTTGTTTTATCAAATCGTAACGTATGTTTCATAAAGAAGGCGGAAAAATAATCCTGATATCAACCTCACTGACGGTTGCTCTGCTATTGCTCATCGATTATTTTGTGACCGAAGGCTGGTTCAGAACTGTACTGATGCTACTGGTATTGTCTATTTTAGTGTTGGTATTGCAGTTTTTCCGAAACCCGAAACGATACACCGAAATAACCGACGAAAATGTTATCGCACCAGTCGATGGAAAAGTCGTCGTGATAGAAGAAGTTTTTGAACCGGAGTATTTCAAGGACAATCGCCTGCAGGTTTCTATCTTCATGTCACCTATCAATGTCCATGTGACGCGTTATCCCGTCAACGGAAAAGTGAAATACAGCAAATATCATCCGGGCAAATACCTTGTGGCCTGGCATCCGAAAGCGAGTACCGAAAATGAGCGTACTACGGTAGTTGTCGAAAACAGGTTGTTTGGCGAAGTATTGTACCGACAGATTGCTGGTGCGTTGGCCAAACGAATCGTCAATTATGCCAAAGAAGGCATGCAGGTAGTCCAGGGAACCGATGCCGGTTTCATTAAGTTCGGATCACGAGTAGATTTGTATTTCCCTATCGGAACTAAAGTAGAAGTAAAACTCGGCCAGAAAGCCGTTGGTGGTAAAACCATAATAGCGAAGTTATAATGGCCGAAGACGATTTGGATACACGCTTCCGGGAAGCCTTTGAAAAAGCTTCGCAAATGTCACAGGCAGATTTACCACAGGACACGCAATTGCGTCTGTATGCGTTTTTCAAACAAGGTTCGGAAGGATCGCCATCGGGACATTTTGGCACGTTTGATTTACGGAATGCCTTTAAGACGAACGCCTGGATGCAGATTCGGGATATGTCGTCCGAAGAAGCCAAAGAAAATTATATTGCACTAGTAGAATCCATCACACAAGGAAATCCATAACCGAATGACCTTTTTAAAACATAATTTTATTCCGGCCCTGATCATCGCATCGGGCCTTTTGTTTTCGTGCCAGAAGAAAAAACTGACCGAGGTGGTCGAAGTTCCGTTACCTACGGCCGAAGAAAAAGTCACCATCGGTCATCCGGACGAAGCCGTTGCCGATCCCGGCGCTTTTGAAATGTATAAACTTCCGTTCGAGTACGACGAATTGGCTCCGAACATAGATGCCATGACCATGGAAATGCACTTTTCCAAGCATTACCTTACCTACACGAATAACCTGAACCGGCTTCTGGACAGTACCGAACTCGCCAAACTTCCCATCGAGGAAATTTTCAAAAAACTCGATATGAGCAATGCCGATCTTCGGAACAACCTGGGCGGCTATTACAATCATACGCTATACTGGGAAACCATCGCACCCAAAAAAGGCGGTGAGCCAAAAGACAATGCATTGGCAGCAGCAATCTCAAAAGATTTCGGTTCGTTTGCCAACTTTAAGGAATCGTTTGAAAATGCGGCTTCACGCCAATTCGGATCGGGTTGGGCGTGGCTGGTTGTAGACCGATCGGGCAATCTACAGGTAACTTCAACTCCGAATCAGGACAATCCACTGATGCCACAGGCGACAATTCCCGGCAAACCGATTCTGGGGATCGACGTTTGGGAACACGCCTACTATCTGGGTTATCAGTATAAACGCAAAAAATACATCGACGCTTTTTTCAATGTGATCAATTGGGACAAAGTTTCGGAGAAGTATGACGATGCCGTGAGGAAATAAACCTGATTTCAAACTCCCTGGGCATTTCCAGAAAAAAATCGCATTTCTAAAGATTTAACTCTCAGAAATGCGACTTTTATTTCCCCAAAGACTTTTATAACGAAGCAAGGCTCTGTTCCAATGTCGCGATCTTAGCCAACGCGTCAGCTTCTTTCTTGCGTTCGTTTTCCAAAACCTGGGCAGGCGCACCACCAACAAATTTCTCGTTAGCCAATTTCGCCTGTACCGATTTGAGGAAACCTTTGATGTAATCGAGTTCCGATGTCAGTTTAGCCCTTTCCTCAGTCGTATCGATGTTGGCTGAAAGCGGAACGAAATACTCCTCGCTTCCAACCCGGAACGAAGCGGCACGTTGCGGTTTTTCAGAAACCTGATCAAACGAATCGACATTGCCGAGTTTTTTGATGACACTGTCAAAACGCGTATCAGAAGCCGTCCCGAGAAGTTGTAATGAAATGGTATCGCGGAACGAAATATTCTTGTCTTTCCTGACTGTTCTTACACCAGAGATAATCTCTGATGCCTTTTCAAAAGATTTGAGTAAACTTTCGTCGAAACTGGTAATCTGAGGCCATTCAGAAATGATGAGGGCGTCTTTAGGGTCGCGTTCGGTTATGTGTTGCCAGATTTCTTCGGTCAGGAAAGGCATGAACGGATGCAACAATTTGAGTACGGTTTCGAGCGCGTTGAGGGCAGATGCGAACGTTTTGGAATCGATTGGTTGCTGATAACCCGGTTTGATCATTTCGAGGAACCATGAACAGAAATCGTCCCAAACCAGTTTATAGGTTGCAATCAATGCATCTGACAAACGATATTTTGAAAAGTTATCCTCAATTTCCAGAAGAATCTGTTGTGATTTAGCTTCGAACCATTGAACGGCAATCGCAGACGATTCCGGCTGAGCAATACTGTCGCTTACCTCCCAACCTTTTATAAGCCGGAATGCATTCCAGATTTTATGAGCGAACGCTTTTCCGTTGGCACACAATTCCTCGTCGAACATGATGTCGTTTCCGGCTGAAGCACTAAGCAACAATCCGACACGAACACCATCGGCACCGAACTTCTCGATCAGATCAAGCGGATCAGGCGAATTCCCAAGCGATTTCGACATCTTGCGTCGCTGCTTGTCGCGAACCAAACCGGTCAGGTACACATTTTCAAACGGTTTTTCACCTGTATATTCGTATCCGGCAATAATCATACGGGCCACCCAGAAAAACAAAATGTCCGGGCCTGTAACCAAATCATTGGTCGGATAATAGTAGTTGAAATCTTTGTTTTGAGGATCGAGAATTCCGCCGAAAACAGCCATGGGCCACAACCATGACGAAAACCACGTGTCGAGTGCATCCGGATCTTGTTTCAGATCGGCATCAGATAACGACGGATTTCCGGTTTTGGCTTTTGCCAGTTGAACCGCTTCTTCCCTGGTTTCGGCGACCACGAAATCTTCCTTTCCATCTCCATAGAAATAAGCCGGAATCTGTTGGCCCCACCAAAGCTGGCGCGAGATGTTCCAATCGCGGATGTTTTCCAACCAATGGCGATAGGTATTTTCGAATCGCTTCGGGTACAATTTAATTTGATCCGTTTCCAAAACGGCTTTTATCGCAGGTTTTACCAAATCTTCCATCCGCAAAAACCACTGATCTGACAATCTAGGTTCGATGACGGCTTTGGTTCGTTCCGATGTCCCGACTTTGTTCAAATGTGTCTCGACTTTTGCCAGATTCCCAAGGCTTTCGAGTTCCGTCGCGATTTCCTCACGGACCACAAAACGATCCTTGCCCTGATACTGCAACCCAAATGAATTCAGCGTTGCATCGTCATTGAAAATATCGATGACTTCAAGATTGTGTTTGTCACCAAGAGCCTTGTCGTTTACATCATGTGCTGGCGTCACTTTAAGGCAGCCGGTACCGAATTCCATATCGACATAGTCATCGGCAATGATCGGGATTTCACGGTTGGCAATAGGAACGATGGCTTTTTTACCGATAAGATTCTGATAGCGTTCATCATTCGGGTTGACGCAGATGGCGGTATCGCCGAGAATTGTTTCGGGACGTGTAGTCGCGATGGTCACAAATTCATCCGAACCTGAAATCTGGTACTTTAGAAAATACAATTTCCCCTGACGTTCTTCGTAATTCACTTCTTCGTCAGAGAGTGTCGTCTTGGCTTCCGGATCCCAGTTCACCATTCGGTATCCGCGGTAAATCTGGCCTTTGTTATATAAATCGACAAAAGATTTGATTACAGATGCCGACATATCCGGATCCATCGTAAACTTTGTCCGATCCCAATCGCAGGATGCACCAAGTTTTTTAAGCTGATCGAGGATCACACCTCCGTATTTATCGGTCCAATCCCAGGCGTGTTTGAGGAATTCTTCGCGTGACAGGTCTTTTTTATCGATGCCTTCCGCTTTGAGTTTTGCTACGACTTTGGCTTCTGTCGCAATCGAAGCGTGATCCGTTCCCGGAACCCAACAGGCATTGAAGCCTTTTAACCTCGCACGACGGATCAATACATCCTGAATGGTATTGTTCAGCATATGTCCCATGTGAAGCACTCCGGTCACGTTTGGCGGCGGGATTACAATAGTGTACGGCTGGCGTCCGTCCGGTTCCGAATGGAAATACTTATGCTCCATCCAGTAGCCATACCATTTCTGTTCTATTGCTGTGTGTTCAAATTGGGTTGGGATTTCCATTGTGCTGTATTAAGTTTACGGCTTGTTTATGATGACCGGACGGCAAAATTAACCATTCCGGCCCGTTTTAAAAATAACGCGGCAACTATTTGCCCGTAAATCAAAAGAAAGTATTTTTACCGACAAACCAAGATAGTATGAAATCATTGTTTTTGACACTCGGATTTTTGGCCGTAAGTCTTTCAGGGATGGCACAAAAAGGTGCTAAAATAGAATTCTTCGCAAAAGACAATACGGTAGATTACGGCAAAGTGGCCAAAGGAAGCGACGACGGCCTGCGTACGTTCGAATTCACCAATACGGGCGACGCGCCTCTCATTATCAGCAACGTGGAATCTACGTGCGGCTGCACCGTACCATCAAAACCTACGGAACCGATCATGCCTGGAAAAATGGGCAAGATCGATGTCAAATACAATATGAATCCGGGAAAAATCAACAAAACGATTTATGTTGATTCAAATGCCGTCAATGTAGATAAAGGCCGTGTGGCACTTCACATTATTGGAGAAGTAATCAATAAACAGGAAGTCAACCTGCTCGAAAAGAAAAAAGTCGGCCCAATGAAATAAAAATTTCCTTTCCATTCGGAGGGATTTTTTTTACAGTAGCTTTTTCAGGGTGAATTTGGTGGTTATGATTTTTCCGTCGCGATCAATCTTGATTTTGATGACCCTGCCTTCTTCCGATTTGAACAGGCTTACCAACTCCTGAAGTCCATATCTCTGTACTTCTCTCCCATTGACCGAAACCAACAGGTCGCCATTTTTCAGACCTGCAATATCTCCGGGCGATCCTTCACGAACATTCACTATGCGAAACGACGGTTTGAGTTCGAATGTGAGAGAAATAGAGGCGCTATATGCTGCTTCCGCCTCATCGGGCCTTTTTACCACTTGTTGCTGCACCCACTGAAATCCGTCGTGCTGTACCGTGAGGCCGCTCATATTGTATTCGAATTCTTTAGCCAGTTCATTATTAGCGTACAAATACATGGCATTTCCTTTATAATCGAAAACCACATTAAAGCGCCTGAGAATTTCCCCGCCGACAGATCCGAGCCTGTTATTGACGGCTATAAGATGCTGGAGCGATTCCGTATCCGGAAAGGCGGAAAGCGTTTTTTCAAAAGTGAAGTTGGCTAAATTGACCGAAGCGATACGTGCCCGCAGGCCATATATTTCACCACTGAAGCCATAACCGAGATAATCCCGGATATTAGGCTCGGGAACCGTAATGACCTGATTGCGATCCCTGAAAAGCCAAATGGCATCACTGTTTCCGGTATCGATTAATAGTTTTGCAGGAAAACTTGATTTGTCGGGCATTCTGATGTCGGCCATAACATATGGCTTATTTTTGTCTAATGTGAGCGAAAGTTTTTGGAACGACCGGAATTTATCTTTCCTAATGCCCCATTCCCTATCGTAAACAAAAATCCGTTTTCCTTTATAATCGATCTGGACAAAATAGTTTTCAAAAAATTTCTTCCCTAAAATACCATGGACAGGAATGCCGACATGGGACGAGAAATTGAAGTCTCTTTCCAGAATCACATATAATTCATGGTTCGCGTCAGAAAGAGCCCCTACCTTAAACAGATTCCCGCGTGATCGCAAACCCGTAACCGGCTCCTGATTGCCAAGGCCACGTAAATTAACGGTTTCAGCGTTGGCCAGTTCGACCTCGGCATCTTTGTCCAGATTAAACAATATGGTATCGTCCACGCCTGTGTCCAATAAAAATGTCAGGCGAACGCCATTCAAATCTCCCTCTACAAAAATGAGGTTATTGATAAGCTTGAATGGAAGACTGCATTTGTGTTTTCCCTGCTTTAGCTGAAAGCCGTCCTGAGCCAGCAAAATTGCCGGAAATAAGATCAGCCACAAGAATCGGAACGTCTTCATTTTTATAAAATTACTAAATATGATGACCCGATAAAAAAGAATAATTTCTTTCCCTTAAAATCTAAATGCTTTCGCCGAAAAATTCGCAAATTTGCAACTTCAAAAAATAACTACCACATGCCGAAAATTTCCCATAAAGGTTCCGCCATGCCGGAGTCGCCAATACGAAAACTTGTCCCTTACGCTGAAATCGCCAAAAAGAAAGGCAATAAAGTATATCATTTAAATATTGGTCAACCAGATATCAAAACGCCACAGGTAGCGCTCGATGCCGTTCGCCATATCGACATGGAAGTACTTGAGTACAGCCACTCGGCAGGTTTTGAAAGTTACAGACGAAAGTTGGCCGCCCATTATCAGGAACAAGGTATTCCAGTGAATCTGGAAGATATAATTATAACTACAGGCGGTTCAGAAGCCTTGCTTTTTGCTATGGGAAGTACTGCCGATGCCGGAGACGAAATCATAATCCCGGAACCGTTTTACGCCAACTACAATGGTTTCTCTACGGCATCAGGTGTCACGGTTGTTCCGGTAATTTCAGGTATTGAAACCGGTTTTGCTCTTCCGCCGATTTCAGATTTTGAAAAACTCATCACTCCAAAAACCAAAGCGATACTTATTTGCAATCCCGGAAACCCGACCGGCTATCTCTATTCAAAAGAAGAAATCCAACAACTTGCCGACCTAGTCAGGAAGCACGATATTTTCCTTATTGCCGATGAAGTCTACCGTGAATTCGCTTATGACGGCTTTGAACATTTCTCTGTTTTAAATGTACCTGGATTGGAGCAGCATGCCATCATGATCGATTCCGTTTCCAAACGTTACAGTATGTGTGGCGCACGTATTGGATGTATCGTTTCCAAGAATAAAGAAGTCATGTCGACCGCCATGAAATTCGCCCAGGCCCGTTTGAGCCCACCAACATTTGCCCAAATTGCAAGTGAAGCCGCATTGGAAACACCGAAAAGTTATTTCGATGAAGTGATCGGCGAATATCTGGAGAGACGTAACACCCTGGTTTCGGAACTTGAAAAAATCCCCGGAGTCATGGTTGCAAAACCAAAAGGCGCCTTCTATTGCATTGCAAAACTTCCCGTCCAAAATGCCGATGACTTTGCACAATGGTTATTGGAATCTTTCGATTACAATGGCGAAACGGTCATGGTCGCTCCTGCCGCCGGTTTTTATTCTACTCCGGGCGCTGGCCTTGATGAAGTCCGCATTGCCTATGTACTAAAGCAGGAAGATTTAATTCTGTCTGTAGAAATCTTGGGAAAAGCACTTGAAGTTTATCCAGGTAAAAAATAATAATTAGTTTATTTAGAAGCGAATCCGGCTGTCCGCTGCAAGTCCTCGGCGTGCCAGCCGTTTTTATAAGGCTTGGAGCGGGCTTCCTTTGGTCGCCGCACCAAACCAAAAAAAACAAGCTGGCACACCTGTGGGCTTTCCACTCACATTGCTTCGCCAATTCGGCTAAAGCCTCGGGTCGGGCTAAAAAAATAAAAGGCTTCCCGAATTGGGAAGCCTTTTATTTTTTGAATTAACCTTTTATCTCTTCATGGCAAAGTGTGCCTTGAATTCTTTCTCTACACCATTTTCCCTGTAGATTACTTTGAACCAGTAATCTGTTGAAGGCATTAGATGTCCGTTGTATGTTCCATTCCATCCGTCACCAGGCGCATGGATCTGTTTCATCAGCTTACCGTAACGATCAAATATGAATACCTGAGGGCTTTCTTGAGAAGGAGGCCAACTAATATTCCACGTATCGTGTATTCCGTCCCCGTTCGGAGTGAAATAATGCGGGTAATCGATGATGAATACATCGGGTATGACGATCTCGTCGCAATAGCCCACCACGCGTACGC
>NZ_JAAMPU010000098.1 GCF_012911565.1 Flavobacterium silvaticum
TCGGTTACGGTCACGAATTCCATCGTCCCTGATTTCGCTGCCATTCCGCCATTCTGTTCGGGTTCCTCCGTTCCGGCATTGAATACGACCTCTCCGAATGGGGTTACGGGAAGCTGGAGTCCGTCTACTATCAGCAACACGACTTCCGGGAATTATGTCTTCACGCCTGACGCTGGCCAATGCGCCTCTCCGGTGACATTGTCGGTTACGGTCACGAATTCCATCGTCCCTGATTTCGCTGCGATACCGCCATTCTGTTCGGGTTCCTCCGTTCCTGCATTGAACGCGACCTCTCCGAACGGTATCACGGGAAGCTGGAGTCCGTCGACTGTCAGCAATACCACTTCCGGCAATTATGTCTTCACGCCTGACGCGGGCCAATGCGCTTCGCCTGTGACATTGTCGGTTACGGTCACGAATTCCATCGTCCCTGATTTCGCTGCCATTCCGCCATTCTGTTCGGGTTCTTCCGTTCCGGCATTGGACGCGACCTCTCCGAACGGTATCACGGGAAGCTGGTCGCCGGCCACTGTCAGCAACACGACGAGCGGCAATTATGTCTTCACACCTGATGCGGGCCAATGTGCCTCGCCAGTGACATTGTCGGTTACGGTCACGAATTCCATCGTCCCTGATTTCGCTGCCATTCCGCCATTCTGTTCGGGTTCCTCCGTTCCTGCATTGAATACGACCTCTCCGAATGGGGTTACGGGAAGTTGGTCGCCGACGACTGTCAGCAATACGACAAGCGGCAATTATGTCTTCACGCCTGACGCTGGCCAATGTGCCTCGCCGGTGACGCTGTCCGTCACGGTTACCAATCTGGTCATGCCGAATTTTCCACAATTGCTTTCATTTTGTCAAACTCCTTCTGTTCCAACGCTTTCACCAATTTCGCCGAATGGCGTCACGGGAAGCTGGAATCCATCGGCAATCGACCCGAATAATTCCGGAACGTATCTATTTACACCAGATGCGGGCCAGTGTGCTCAATCCTGGACGCTTTCGGTTACCATAATTCCCATTATAACTCCTGATTTTGCTTCGTCTATGACCCTGTGCTCAGTTGATCCGGTGCCAACGTTGCAAACGACCTCACCTAATGGTATTTCGGGAACCTGGTCGCCATCGGTAATCAGTACTCTGGCAAGTGATACCTATGTATTTACGCCTAATCCCGGACCTTGTGCCAATCCGGTTACATTATCGGTGACTATCATGCCAGCCACAATGCCAAATTTCGCTACTGGTTTGCAACTTTGCGAAGGTGATACGGCTCCTGCATTGGATACGACTTCTCCAAATGGGATTTCAGGAGTCTGGTCGACATCTCTCATAAACAATCAGCAAAGTGGCACTTATATTTTCACGCCGGATACAGGCCAATGTGCTCAGAATACTACACTGAATGTGATTGTGAACCCATTACCTGATCCAAACCTTGTCGATGGTTCCATTTGCGTGGATTCGAACGGAAATACATCGGGTTATGTGCTCGATTCCGGAATTTCGGGAAGCGGTTACCAGTTTACCTGGACAATGGGCGGAACTGTGGTTGCGACTTCAGGTTCGACTTATACTGCGCTGCAAGCAGGCACATATGAAGTTCTGGTCACGAATATAACTACCGGTTGTTACGGGAGCGATTCAGCTTCGGTGACAGCTTTGAGCCCAATGACGGCTGTAGCGGATGTTCCGGGAGATTTCAGCGGAAACCGTTCGATAGTGGTTTCTGCAACCGGCGGGTCAGGGAATTATTCGTATCAGTTAGACGATGAGCCGGTGCAATTCAATCCGGTGCTGTATCCGGTACAACCGGGCGAACATACGATCATCGTGAGGGATGTCGATGGTTGTTCCGAAGTTACCATCGACGCCTATCTTCTCGATTATCCACATTTCTTTACCCCGAACGGCGACGGATATTCCGATTACTGGAACATCAAAGGACTTTCAAATCAGGCCGGTTCCATCATCAATATTTTTGACCGGTACGGAAAGCTTCTCAAAGTGATCAAGCCGTCTGATAGCTATGGCTGGGACGGAACCTACAACGGACATGAATTGCCTTCTACCGATTATTGGTTCACGCTCGATTATATTGACAAATCGGGCAATACCAAAGTCTTCAAGGCGCACTTTTCACTCAAGCGATAAAACAAAAAAGCCGGACAATCAAGCCCGGCTTTTTCGCAATCGTATCCATCATCAATTTATTTCCAGCCGCCGCCTAAGTCGCGGTAGACCATAACGGCTGCATTTAGTTGGTCTTTTTTGGTTTCGACGAGTTCGAGCTTGGATTCCAAAGCATCGCGCTGTGTCATCAATACTTCGAAATAATCGACGCGCGCAGACCGGAACAAATCATTTGAAACATCTATCGACTTGTTCAAGGCCTCGACCTGTTTCGATTTTAGATCATAGCTTTTTCCGAGGTTTTCAATCTTGGAAAGCTGGCTTGATACTTCGAGATACGCATTCAAAATGGTACGCTCGTAATTGTACAAGGCCTGCAACTGACGTGAATTGGCACTTTTATATTCGGCTTTGATCGCATTCCGGTTGATGAGCGGAGCAGCCAGATCGCCAATGACATTGTACAGCAACGATTCCGGTAGTTCGAACAGATACGACGGTTTGAAAGCCTGTAACCCGAAAGCTGCTGAAATATCAAGCGACGGATAGAATTCGGCACGAGCAGCTTTTACATCGAGTTTGGATGCGGCCAGTTCGAGTTCCGCTTGCTTCACATCAGGGCGGTTTTCAAGCAATTGGGACGGAATCCCGGATTTGACTTCAGACGGCAACAAGTTCAGGAATTCGCTGTTAGTACGCGGGATTTCCTGCGGATAACGTGCCAGCAAAAAGTTGATGCGGTTTTCGGTTTCCCTGATCTGCTGTGTAATATCGAACTCGAGGCTTTGGGATTTGTTGACTTCGGCCTGGAATTTCTGCACGGCAAGTTCCGTCGCACGCGCGCCTTCTTTCTGGACTTTTACAATCTCAAGCGCATTTTGCTGCAAGGCGATGTTTTGCTTTACTATGGCAAGCTGATTGTCGAGCGCAAGCAATTCATAGTAAGACGACGCGACTTCTGAAATCAGGTTCGTGATGACGAAGTTTTTGCCTTCAATCGATGCCAGATAGCGGCTCACGGCTGCTTTTTTAGAATTGCGCAGTTTTTTCCAGATATCGACTTCCCAATTAGCATAAGCGGCCAACGTGAAATCCAACAGCGGATCTGGGGTTTCGACTCCGGGAGCGATATCAGTAGATGCGTCACCAGCCCCTTGGCTTGTGTATCGGCCCACTTTTTCAACTCCGGCTCCGGCTCGTACACCGACCGTCGGCAGCAAAGCACCTTTTCTCACGCGGATATCGTTTTTCGCGATTTCGATTTCCTGTAACGTGATCTGCAATTCCTGGTTGTTCTGCAAAGCCGTATCTATCAAAGCGACAAGGTTCGGGTCTTTGAAGAACTGGCGCCATTGGGTTGTGGCGGTATTGGTGGTATCGGTGCTTTTCGCAAAGCTTTCCGGCATGGGTTTGTTGTCTGCCGATGTCGCAGCTGCCGGAACCTTACATCCGGATACGGCCAAGCATAATGCGAAAGCCGTCGGGAATAGATATGATTTGAATTTATTCATGGCCTTCGATTTCTTCGGTTAACGGATTTTCCGCTTCATTCTTGACAAGGGTAAACTTCTCCGCTATGCTGCCGAAAATGAAATACAATCCCGGAATGACCAAAACTCCAAAAATGGTCCCGAAAAGCATTCCACCCGCAGCAGCAGTTCCAATAGTACGGTTTCCAATTTTTCCCGGGCCTGAAGCGACAACAAGCGGGATCAAACCGGCTATAAAAGCGAAAGAAGTCATTAGAATTGGTCGGAAACGAACATTCGCTCCTTCCATGGCAGCTTTGAGTACCGACATACCCTCACCGTGTTTCTGGACGGCGAATTCCACGATCAGTACCGCGTTCTTACCAAGTAACCCGATGAGCATAACCATGGCAATCTGGGCATAGATATTATTTTCGAGCCCGAGCAACTGCAACAGTAGGAACGCCCCGAAAATACCCACAGGAAGCGACAATAACACCGCAAACGGAAGCACGAAGCTCTCGTATTGGGCCGATAAAATCAGGTAGACGAAACCAAGGCAAATCAGGAAGATGTAAATAGCCTGATTACCCTGGGCCACCTGGTCTTTGGAAATACCGGCCCAGTCAATGTCATATCCTCGTGGTAGTGTTTTTTTAGCGACTTCGTTGATTACGTTGATGGCCTCGCCGCTACTGTATCCGTTGGATGCGGAACCTGAAATTTCAGAAGCGGTGTACATGTTCTGGCGCGTAATCTCAGACAATCCGTATACTTTCTCCATATGCATAAAGGCGGAGAATGGAACCATTTCGTCACGGTCGTTTTTGACGTACAACTTCAGGATGTCGTCTGGCAATGCCCGATATTCCGGTGCGGCCTGTACGATAACCTTATATGCCTGTCCGAATTTGATAAAGCTGATCTCGTAGTTACTACCTACAAGCGTCGACATCGTGTTCATGGCATTCTCTATCGAAACGCCTTTCTGCTGGGCGATGTCGTTGTCGATCTTGAGGATAAACTGAGGAAAACTCGCGCTGTAGAAACTGAATACAGACGACAGTTCCTTGCGAGCCTTGAGTTCCTTCACGAAATCATTGCTGACCTGTTCCATGCGGTGATAATCGCCTGTTCCGGTCTTGTCTAGCAGACGCAGCTCGAAACCACCTGCGGCACCATAACCCGGAACGGCCGGCGGCTGGAAGAATTCGATGTTCGCACCCGTAATATCCTTACACTGTTTCTCAAGATCTTCCATGATTTCCGTTACAGATTCCTTCCGGTCTTCCCAGCTTTTACAGTTGATAAGGCACGTACCGGAGTTGGATCCGGTTCCTTCGGTCAGGATTTCATAACCGGCCAGTGATGATACCGATTGTACTCCGTCGATACCTTCGGCGATTTTCTGGAGGCGTTCGGAAATTTCGCGTGTACGTTCCAAAGACGATCCCGGAGGTGTCTGGATAATAGCGTAGAACATCCCCTGGTCTTCGTTCGGGATAAATCCGGAAGGCACGCTGCCGCTGAGGAAATAGGTTCCGATACAAAACAGGATCAGTGTGCCGAATGTAGCGACACGGCGATCGATGATGGCATTTAGTACTTTCTGATATCTGCCGGATAATTTTTCAAATCCTCTGTTGAACCAGTCGAGGAATTTATCTACCGGAGATTTCTTTTTGGGTTTTCCGTGGTTGTTCTGAAGGATCATGGCGCACAAGGCCGGTGTCAGTGTCAACGCGACGATACCCGAAAGTATGATCGCTGTTGCCATGGTAATCGAGAACTGCCGATAGAAAATACCGACCGGTCCGCTCATAAACGCTACCGGAATGAACACCGCGGCCATCAGGAACGTAATCGCGATGATCGCACCCGAGATTTCGCCCATAGCTTTTTTGGTTGCTTTTAGCGGAGACAGATGATCGAGTTCCATCTTGGCGTGCACCGCTTCGATGACCACGATCGCATCATCGACGACCACCCCAATCGCAAGAACCAAGGCAAACAACGTGATGAGGTTGATCGTAATCCCGAAAAACTGCATAAAGAAAAACGTCCCGACCAGTGAAACCGGAACCGCGAGAGCCGGAATGATCGTCGAACGCCAGTCGCCGAGGAACAGGAATACGACAAGCCCTACGAGTACGAAGGCTTCAAACAGCGTATGCAATACTTTTTCTATGGACGCATCGAGGAACTTGGAAACGTCGTAACTGATCTCGTAATCCATTCCTTTAGGGAACGACCTTTCTTTGATCTGGGCCAGTTTCGCCTTGACGTCCTTGATGACCTGACTTGCGTTACTTCCGTAGGATTGCTTGAGCACGAGTGCGGCAGAAGGGCGTCCGTTGAGGTTCGAATAAATATCGTACATGGTACTTCCGAATTCGACACTCGCGATGTCTTTGAGACGAAGGATTTCACCATCCGGATTGGATCGGACAATGATATTCTCATATTGCTCTTTCGTGGTAAAACGTCCAGAATACTTCAATACATATTCAAAAGATTGTGAACGTTTACCGGAACTTTCCCCTGTTTTTCCAGGCGATGCTTCAAGACTTTGGGAACTCAGGGCTTCCATGACTTCATCTGCAGAAATCTTGTAAGCGAGCATCCGGTCGGGCTTAAGCCAGATACGCATGGCATATTCACGTGTTCCCAGGATATCTGCAACACCTACACCATCAACGCGTTTAAGTTCAGGTAGAATGTTGATTTCGGCAAAGTTGAACAGGAATTTCTGGTCGTCTTTCGGGTTTGTACTGTACAGGTTGACGTACATCAGCATGTTCGACTCCTCACGCGTGATCTTGACACCTTCACGGATAACGAGCGGCGGAAGTTTGTTAGTCACCGATGCCACACGGTTCTGTACGTTGAGCGAGGCCACGTTAGGATCGGTACCTAAGTTAAATACTACCTGAATGGTTCCTTCACCGTCGTTACCGGCATCCGAAGCCATGTATTTCATTCCCGGAACACCATTTATGGCACGTTCCAATGGAATGATGGCAGATTTGATGAGCAATTCGTTGTTCGCACCCGGATACTCGACCGTCACGTTCACCTTTGGAGGCGAAACAGACGGGAATTGGGTCACCGGAAGCTGGATCAGGGACAGCACGCCCAAAAACACAATAATGAGCGAGATGACGATCGACAGGACTGGCCGTTGTATGAATTTATTAAACATTTTCTTGGAGTTTTGGAGTTATTCCGCTTTGAGTCTGAGGTGGGAAAGCACTTCTTCCGGCTTTTCGTATTTGAATTCGATTTTCTCGTCTTCTTTTACCTTTTGGACACCTTCAAGCAGGATGCGGTCTTTTTGCGTAATGCCGCTTTCGATTACATACAAGTCCGGTAGTTCACCAGAAACCGTGATTTCACGAGATTCCACTTTGTCATTGTTGCCGACTACGAAAACATATTTTTTATCCTGTATCTCATACGTCGCTTTTTGCGGAATGATAAGTGCCCCGTGAATTGGAAGCGTCATGATTACTTTTCCGGTTTCGCCGTTGCGCAACAATTTATCCGGGTTCGGGAATTTGGCACGGAAGGCAATATTTCCGGTTTCGCTGTCGAATTCACTTTCGATCACTTCGACTTTTCCTTTGTATTTAAGCGGCTGCCCATTGGCCAAAAGCAATTTCACGTTACTGTCGCCGCGGCCCTTTACATTCTGCTGGTAATTGATGTATTCCGGTTCCGATACGTTGAAATACGCGAACATATTGCTGTTGTCCGATAGGCTTGTGAGCAATTCTCCTTCGTCTATAAGACTTCCGAGCTTTTTAGGGATACGGTCGATGGTTCCGTCGAACGGCGCTTTGATTTGGGTTGCCGTCAGATGGAAATTCGCCATGGCCAATTCGGCTTTCGCCTGATCCAGACGTGCTTTTGCTACAGCCTGTTCGTTTTTGGAAACAACGTTCTTATTGGCTAACAACGTGGTATTTGAAAGTTCGATTTCGGCGGCTTTGGCTTCGGCCTGGGCTTTTTGGTATTCAGCTTCGTACATCTTCGGCATGATCTGGAACAAGACCTGTCCGGCTTTTACGAATTGGCCTTCATCCACGTAAATCTTCTGGAGATAACCCCGCTCGAGTGCACGAATCTCAATGTTGCGTACCGACCGGATCTGGGATACATATTCTTTGGTAAGTGATGTGTCCAACACGACACCGTTGGTTACTGTGAATTTACCAACTTCTTCTTTTTCCTCTTCTTTTTTGGCGCAACTGACAAGGCACAACAGGGCGAGGAAGCCCGATAAAACAATCTTTTTCATTATAAATGGAGTTTTGGTTCGAATTTTTTGGATTCAGGAAAGTCTCGAAATAAAAAATCAGCGGTAACCGTGGAGAACCAAAACTGTCATATGGGAAATTCAACATTACGCGAACGCCCTGATGAATCAATTCACCATGGAAAACCAATGTTCAGCGAATCAAATCCGGAGATCGCGCTGCGTAATGTAAATAGGGGAAGATGAAGCCCGAAGAACCGGCGTTGCCTGGAAATTCCTTCGGATAAAAGTCAATAAAAGCAGGCCTGCAATGGCGAGATACCATTGGTAAGAAATGTGATAACTGCCACCGAAAAGAGTCGTGGCCGAATCATCTGTTATATCATTGCCTGAGTGATAATCTTCGGACGGATCAAGATCGGCGTATTCACTTATTGAAAAAGCCGCTTCCTGATTCGAAGATTTTACATGAAGATTTTTGGAATTTTCAGTGGAGAGAGAATAAACAGGACTCGCATTTTCGAATACGGTATGCTCGCCCCTAAGCAGAAGCGAAAACAAGGAAACGATGAATACAAGTGCTCTCATTACAAGGCCAAAAGTAACTAAAGTTGCAAATCAAAAAACAAAAAGACCAGTGTTTGCGGGAAAAATCTACGAAAACGTTTTCAGTCAGACACTTCCGTTTTGGCTTTTCTGTTTCAAATTCAGAGCACAAAATTGGCTGTATTTCAGTGAGTAAAACAAGCGTTTTATTATTTTCTTAACGTGATTGCGCAACTACATCGGGATAGTTGATGCAAATTACATGAAATCAGCGGTTAACGTCAAAAATCCGGTTGTGGTTCTCAAAACACTTTGGGTCGTTTTTCCGGAAAGAATCGACTGAATGCAGCCGAACAATCTGCCGCAAATCTTCTCCCCTGTCGCATCATATGAAATACTGTTCCGGTTGTACGATTCATATTTCAATGGATCGGTCACTTTAAAAAGCCCCAAAACCGGAGTTTGGACGGAACTTGCGAGATGCATGATCCCGCTGTCGGCACCAATGAAAAGTTCGGTGTTTGCAATGACGGCACCTATTTCCCGAACGTCGCGGCTGTAGAAACTCGTACACCTGAAATCAATCTGGGAAACATTTTCCATAGGAAGGATTTCGAGGATGTTGTAGTTAGGATAATCAGATTGAAGCTGGTTGTAGAATGTGTCCCACCAATTCCGGTCGAGTTTTTTATCGCCTGTGGCAAAAGTAAAAATGCAGATAACCGGGCGCGAATCCGGAAAAAGGCTTTCCAGCAATTGTTTGCCGTGGATTTTTTCGCTTTCGGTCAACCGCAAATCCGGAGCAGGAACAGGCCCGAAAGCAGAAGGAAGCCCCATTTGCTGGATGTAGTTCCTGAAATTATAAACCGGGATTTTGGCAAAGTGTTTTTCATCGGATGGCATATCGGCCTCGCCAAAAAACTTATTCGAACTTTTTGCAAGTGCGGTGGAAAGACGGCCGGAAGACGAATCTTCCTGTAAATTGATCACTAAATCATAAGAATATTTCCGGAGCCGGATCCACACACTCATGTATTTGATCAATTGTTTGAACGGCTTGCCCGGAAGTTCAATAATGCGGTCAACCTGTGGATATTGCTGATACAGGATTTTGGCTAATCCGCCGCGAACGAAAAGATCTATTTTGGCCGAAGGGAACGTGTGTTCTATTTCACGTAACAATGGCGTAACAAGCAAAAGGTTGCCTAAACGCTTGTTCGGTCTTGAAATCAATATCCGATTGATGCTTGACGGATTCGAAAAATTACCTTTGGATGTGCCTACGTTCTTTGTCAGGCCTCGCATCAGTTTGCGCCTAAAGGCATTTATCGATTTGGAGAAACTCATTTGTAGCTTTTTCCTAAAGATACTTTCGGTTTTGGGATTAAGGCTTTAAGATTTGGTTAAAAATTAGTGAATTGTGATGAATTGTCAAAAAATAGCGGTGTTTTGAATGTGTCGGAAGTGACAAAATGCTATTGGTATCGGATTTTATAATTGCGTATTTTTAGTCCATGGATAAAAAAGCGACTCCCATACGTTGGGGAATCATAGGGTGTGGCGATGTCACTGAGCGCAAAAGCGGACCGGCCTACCAAAAGACGGATGGATTTGAACTAAAGGCAGTCATGAGGCGCGATGCAGATAAAGCGGCCGATTATGCACGCAGACACAACATAGAAAAATCTGGTTCCGATGCCGACGCACTCATCAATGATCCTGAAATTGATGCCGTGTATATTGCAACTCCGCCCGACACGCATAAACTTTATGCGCTCAAGGTTGCACAGGCCGGAAAACCATGTTGCATTGAAAAACCAATGGCTCCAAGTTATGCCGATTGTGTCGAAATCACCACTGCTTTTGAAAACGCAAATTTGCCGCTTTTCGTAGCCTATTACAGAAGGTCTCTTCCGCGTTTTCTCAAAGTCAGGGAATGGATCGATGAAGGTCGAATAGGGACAATCCGGAATATACATTGGCATTTGACCAAAACAACTTCCCACACAGACTTATCGGGAACATACAATTGGCGGACTGATCCTGAAATTGCCGCCGGTGGGTATTTTGACGACCTCGCCAGCCACGGGATTGACCTTTTTACTTTTTTTTTCGGGAATATTATCGCGGTTTCAGGGGTTAGCGATAACCAACAAGGGCTTTATGAGGCAAAAGATACAATCGGCGCGGCCTGGCTTCATGAATCGGGTGTCATGGGAACCGGAAGCTGGAATTTCGGCGCCTATCAGCGTCAGGATGAAGTGACCGTTTACGGAAGCAAAGGCCGCATCACTTTTGCCGTTTTTGAAGAAGTGCCTTTGGTTTTGGTCAACGATTCGGGCATGGAAGAAGTGGTGATCGACCATCCGGAAAATATCCAGTTATACCATGTTCAAAACATGCGTGACCATCTTTTGGGCAAAACCGGACATCCGTCAACGGGTCATACGGCGACGCATACCACCTGGGTTCTGGATAAGATTTTGGGAAAAATATGAACGGATTATTTGACCGTGATAGTTACTTCCTGTTTGATTGATCTTGATGAATTGCCCAATCTGAGCGCGTATGTTCCAGTTTCGACAATCCATTTTCTGGAAGCAGTGTCATAGTATGCTAATTCCTTTATCGGAACTTCGATGGTCGCTTTTTGTGAACTTCCTGCTTTTACAAATACTTTCGTGAAACCTTTGAGTTCTTTATTCGCCCGATTGACTTTGCTTCCGGGGTTTGACGAATACAACTGGACGACTTCTTTACCATCCATCTTTCCGGTATTTTTTACAGTGAGTGTGACCACGATGGTTTCGCCTCTCGTATAGGTTGATTTGTCCGATCTCGCATCGCTGAATTCAAAAGTCGTATAAGACAATCCATAGCCAAACGGATACAACGGCGTTATGTTTTTGGTGTCGAACCATCGATAACCTACCAAAAGGCCTTCTTTGTATTCTTCTGTCGAAGTGCCCGGAAAACTGTTGGTCGCGTGGGCAGGTGAATCAGATAATTTTTTAGGCATTGTCCACGGAAGTTTTCCGGATGGATTGACTTTTCCGAGCAAAACATCGGCAAGTGCATTTCCGCCTTCAGAACCATTATACCAGCTCCAGACGATGGTAGAATTTTCTTTTTCGGTTTTGTTCAGATCATAAGGAGCGCCGGCAATAAAGACAACGATAGTTTTCGGATTCGCGGATTTTACGGCAGAAATCATCGCTTCCTGTCCAAAAGGCAAAGTCAGGTCGGCACGGTCGGAAGCTTCCGTTTCATAATTCCGGTTCCCGCCGACAAAAAGAATGGCTACATCTGATTTTTTAGCTGCCGCCATTGCATCAGCAACCATTTTTGAGTCAAGTTCGTTCACGGTCTGCGCTCTTTCTACGGTCACGTTTCCGAGTTTGGCACTGCTTGGTTTGAATTCGGTTTTATAACCTTCGGCATAATTTATCGTGACAGATTTGGGCAACTTCGCCTGGAGCGCTTCAAGTGGCGTGATTTCGCGTTTTGTTTTGACACCGGCACCGAATCCGCCCTGGGCATGTTTAGCCGTCGCATTGGCTCCGATTATTGCAACGCTTTTAAGGTTCTCGATTTTAAGCGGAAGCAGGTTTTCTGAATTTTTGAGCAGCACGACAGATTCGGATGCAATGTCATAAGCTTCTTTGAAATGTGCGTCTGTACTGATACTGCCTTTTACACGGTCTTTCGCATCGCCCATCGCCTTGAGGTTGAACAATACTTTGAGCATGCGTTTTACATGTTTGTCGATTTCAGCTTCAGTCACCTCGCCCGATTTTACAGCAGCCAAAAGAGGTTTTGCAAAATAGAACTCATCAAAAGATGGCTTGCTGGTTCCCATTTCAAGATCGGTTCCGGCTTCGAGCGCTTTTTTGGTGGTGTGGACGGCATCCCAATCTGAAATGACAATTCCTTTGAAACCCCATTCGTCCCTTAAGATATTCTGGAGCATATAAGTATTCTCACACAAATAGTCGCCTCGGAATTTATTGTAAGCACCCATGATGCTATAGGCTTTTGCCTTGGTGATGGCGGCTTCGAACGCGGGAAGATATATTTCACGCAAGGTTCGTTCATCCATAAGGACATCGACGGTTCCGCGATTGGTTTCCTGGTTATTTGCGGCAAAATGCTTGATACAAGCGGCAACATCCTGGTTCTGGACGCCAATGACATAGGGAACCACGAGGCTTTTATTGAGGAACGGATCTTCTGTCATGTATTCGAAAGTCCGACCGCCCAAAGGTGTGCGTATGATGTTGAAAGCCGGAGCGAGTAATATGTCTTTGCCTCTTGCACGTGCTTCCTGCCCGATCGAAGTTCCAAAAACGCTTGCCATTTCCGGATTCCAGGTCGCCGATAATCCGCCGCCTGCGGGATAATAGGTGGCAAAATCGGTGTCAAGTTTTAGTGGCGTCCAACTCATGCGCTCCAGTTCTTCGCGAATACCCAGAGGGCCGTCTGCCATATGGACTTCAGGGATTTCGAGGCGTTCGACACCCTTGTTGGTAAACATGCTGTATCCGTGGAGCATTCCCACTTTTTCTTCAATCGTCATTTTTGAAACGATGTCGTTTATTTTGGAATCGAAGGCATCGCTGAGTTCCTTGGTATGGACAGTTTTGTTGGTCTCAATTGGTGTTGTAGTTGTTGCGTCTTTTTTGCACGAAACGGTCAGTAGCACCAATAGCGTCAATAAAAAGCATAGAATTTCCTTCTTCATACGAGTTGTCTTTTTGTGAAATTGACACAAAAGATAATTAAAAACTGAAGATTTGGCTAATTGCAGAAATAAAAAACCCTTGGAAGTCCGATGATTCCAAGGGTTTTACTTTGGTGGAGAAGATGGGGCTCGAACCCACGACCTCTTGCATGCCATGCAAGCGCTCTAGCCATCTGAGCTACATCCCCAAAGCGAGGGCAAATATAGTTTTTTAAAGACAATACAAAAACAGAATGCCCAAAAAATGTAATTTTAGAAAAATTTCAACACTATGCCAGAAGCTGGAAACCTGCAGTCGACAATTACCGATGGAGTTGCCCAAATTGAGTTCTTCCATCCTTCGGGGAATTCGTTTCCGGCAGTTATGCTTCAGGCGTTGACCCTTGAATTTGAAAAACTTGGCAAAGATGAATCGGTAAAAATAATTGTCCTGAAAAGCGGGGGCGATGGTGCTTTTTGTGCCGGCGCGTCGTTTGATGAACTTTTGACTGTAGAAAATATCGATCAGGGAACGAGGTTTTTTTCCGGATTTGCATTGGTCATCAACGCCATGCGGAAATGTCCGAAACTCATCATCGGAAGAATCCAGGGCAAAACAGTCGGCGGCGGAGTGGGGCTTGCGGCGGCCTGTGATTACACGTTCGCTACGGAATCGGCACTGGTCAAACTATCGGAACTTGCCATCGGAATTGGACCATTCGTCATTGCTCCGGCAGTAGAGAGGAAGATTGGTCTCGCTGCATTTGCCGAACTTACGCTTTGTGCCCATGAATGGAAAAGTGCCTACTGGGCTAAGGAAAAAGGGTTGTATACCTGTCTTTTCAAAAACTCCGATGCCATGGATGACGAAATAAGGAATTTTACCGGAATCCTTTCAAGATATAATCCGGAAGCGTTGTTAGAACTTAAGAAAATTTTCTGGCAAGGAACCGAGCATTGGGAATCATTACTTTACGAACGGGCGGCTGTTTCCGGAAGACTCGTCCTCAGTGACTTTTCGAGAAATGCACTTGGCGCTTTAAGGAAGTAGTGTCGCAAATCCCACACAAATTACTTGTAACGAATAAAAAATAGTGCTAATATTGCAGCCTCTAAACCGGTCCTATAGCTCAGTTGGTTAGAGTCCCTGACTCATAATCAGGTTGTCCTTGGTTCGAGCCCAAGTGGGACCACATCATAAAGCCTTGCAGAAATGCGGGGCTTTTTTTATTCAAAAGAGCTAACTTTAAAAAAAGCTTTTATGAGAATCGCCACCTACAATGTCAACGGAGTCAATGGTCGCTTGCCGATTTTGTTGAAATGGCTCGAAGAAACCCAGCCTGATATTGTCTGTCTCCAGGAGCTCAAAGCACCTGACGAAAAATTCCCAATAGATCAAATCAGCGCCGCCGGCTACAATGCTGTTTGGCAGGGACAAAAATCCTGGAATGGTGTCGCGATTCTTTCAAAAGGACATGAAATCAAAGAAGTCACCCGTGTTCTTCCAGGTGATCCCGACGACATCCAGAGCCGCTACCTCGAAGCCGTCGTCAACGATATTCTGATTGTCTGCCTCTACCTTCCAAACGGCAATCCATCACCCGGCCCTAAGTTCGATTATAAACTCAGTTGGTTTGAACGGTTGCACAAAAGGGCTGTAACACTACTCGAATTCGATATGCCGATCGCACTTATAGGCGATTTCAACGTTATGCCCACAGAATTCGACGTATATAAGCCCGAACGCTGGCTCAATGATGCCTTGTTCCGGGTTGAAGTGCGCGAGGCATTCCATAAACTGATTGCCCAAGGTTGGACAGATGCCATCCGCAAACTCCATCCGGATGAAGTCATTTATACCTTCTGGGATTATTTCCGTCAGGCCTATGAACGCAATGCAGGTCTTCGCATCGATCATTTCCTGCTCAATCCGAAACTTGAAAAACGTCTCAAATCGTGCGGCGTGGACAAATATGTTCGCGGTTGGGAAAAGACGAGCGATCATGCTCCGGTTTGGATTGATGTGGAAAAGTAAATTGCGGAAAACTTCCTGCATCGGCCAGCGCCCCATGGTTTCTTCGTTAAAGCCAAAAGCGGGTCAAATTCCCAACTGCCGGCAAAAATATTTTGCAAAACTTCCAGTATATAAAATCAGTGACTTTTTGTTAAAACTCACATCATCTGACTCTACTGACTTTTGTGTAAATAAGTTCAAACCTGACGTCCGGAAATTTTAAGAATTTCTCGAAATCCGGATAATTGCCGTTCATCGAAAATCCCTGTCATTCCGAGCCTTCGCGAATTTTATGATTTTTTAAGTATTTAAAATACAGTGAATTGCGTTTGTATATTTCGGCCTATTTGGAATCACTCTTTGTTAAAAACTACGCCCGATTGTGGAAAAGTTTGCCTTTTTTAAAACCTTCCAAATCCTAATCTTTGTAATCCCGACAATTAGCAAATATTTTGTTAAAACGGACCTCGAAAATTACCCAGAAAATTATGTCAGCGATAGAACCGATTCTTCAGGAAAACAAAAACCGTTTCGTGATATTCCCTATAAAACATCACGATATCTGGGAATGGTACAAAAAGATGGAAGCGTCGTTCTGGACTGCCGAGGAAATCGACCTGCATCAAGATCTTAATGACTGGAACAACAAGCTTAACGCAGACGAAAAATATTTCATCAAACACATCCTGGCATTTTTTGCTGCTTCAGATGGTATCGTCAATGAAAACCTCGCCGAGAATTTCGTAAATGAAGTCCAATACGCCGAAGCAAAATTCTTCTACGGTTTCCAGATTATGATGGAGAACATCCACAGTGAGACCTATTCGCTGTTGATTGATACGTATGTAAAGGACGATGTGGAGAAAGATCAGCTTTTCCATGCGCTTGAAGTATTTCCGGCCATCAGGAAAAAAGCTGATTGGGCTTTGAAATGGATTGAATCGGATTCATTTGCCGAAAGACTTATTGCATTTGCAGCGGTTGAAGGAATTTTCTTCTCTGGTGCGTTCTGTTCGATTTTCTGGCTTAAAAAACGGGGCCTTATGCCAGGATTGACTTTTTCAAACGAATTGATTTCGCGTGACGAAGGCGTGCATTGTGACTTTGCCGTCCATTTGCACAACCATCATTTGGTGAATAAGGTTCCGAAATCGAGAATCAAGGAAATCATTGTAGATGCGTTGGCCATCGAGCGTGAATTCATCACCGAGTCGCTTCCGGTAAGCCTTATCGGGATGAATGCAAACCTGATGACTCAATACCTTGAATTCGTGACAGATCGTTTGCTTGTGGAATTAGGCTGCGATCGTGTTTATAACGGAAGCAACCCATTCGATTTCATGGATATGATCTCGCTTCAGGGCAAAACGAATTTCTTCGAGAAGCGCGTTTCCGAATACCAAAAAGCCGGGGTCATGGACAAAGGCACCGATTCACAAAAGATTAGTTTCGACGCCGATTTTTAGATAAAAAGGCTTGTCATATCAATACAATCCAAGCCCAGATTTCTTTATGGGCAAGGAAATATTATCCCGATTTCATTTTACAAAAGTTCCGGAACTCGTTTCCAAACACCTGAAAAATAATTTAATAAGCTCATGACGTATGTTTGTAGTTAAAAGAGACGGCAAGAAAGAACCGGTGATGTTCGACAAAATCACCGACCGTATCAAAATCCTGTGCTACGGCCTCAATGACCTGGTTGATCCGGTAAAAGTGGCCATGCGCGTTATCGAAGGCTTATATGATGGCGTAACGACCTCAGAACTCGACAACCTGGCTGCCGAAACCGCAGCGTCGATGACCGTTACACACCCCGATTTTGCCCAGTTGGCTGCGCGTATCGCCGTGTCCAACCTGCACAAGAACACCAAAAAGTCGTTCAGCGAAACCATGAGCGATATGTATCATTACGTGAACCCGCGCACCAATCAGGAAGCGCCGCTTTTGAGTGATGAGGTTCATGAAGCGATACAGGCGAATGCGGAAAAGCTGGATTCGGCTATCATTTACAACCGTGATTTCAACTACGATTACTTCGGATTCAAGACTTTGGAACGTTCGTACCTGCTGAAAATCAACGGTAAAATCGTGGAGCGTCCGCAACATATGCTGATGCGTGTTTCTGTCGGAATCCACATCAATGACATGGACGCCGCCATTGAAACGTATGAACTCATGTCGAAAAAGTTCTTTACGCATGCCACACCAACATTGTTCAATGCCGGAACGCCGAAGCCGCAAATGTCTTCCTGCTTCCTTTTGGCTATGCAGGATGACTCGATCGACGGTATTTACGATACGCTTAAACAAACGGCTAAGATTTCACAATCGGCCGGAGGAATCGGTCTTTCTATCCATAATGTACGTGCGACAGGATCCTATATCCGCGGCACGAACGGAACTTCAAACGGAATTGTTCCAATGCTTCGCGTGTATAACGACACAGCCCGTTACGTAGACCAGGGCGGTGGAAAACGCAAAGGAAGTTTTGCGGTTTACATCGAACCTTGGCATGCCGATATCTTCGATTTCCTCGACCTGAGAAAGAACCACGGAAAAGAAGAGATGCGTACGCGTGACTTGTTTTTGGGTATGTGGATCCCGGATTTGTTCATGAAACGTGTCCAGGAAGATTCTTTCTGGACCTTGATGTGCCCGAACGAATGTCCTGGATTGTATGATGTCCACAGTGAAGAATTCGATGCCTTGTACCTCAAATACGAGTCGGAAAACCGCGGACGCAAAACCATCAAGGCACGTGAGATCTGGGAAAAAATCCTTGAATCACAAATCGAGACCGGTTTGCCTTACATGTTGTACAAAGACGCGGCAAATCGTAAATCGAACCAGAAAAACCTGGGGACAATCCGTTCTTCCAACTTGTGTACGGAAATCCTTGAGTTTACTTCTGCAGATGAAATCGCGGTGTGTAACCTTGCGTCTATTTCGCTTCCGATGTTCGTCGAAAACGGAAAATTCGACCACAAGCGTCTTTTCGACGTGACCAAACGCGTAACCCGTAACCTGAACAAGGTAATCGACAGGAACTACTATCCGCTCAAAGAAGCAGAAAATTCCAATATGCGCCACCGTCCGGTAGGATTGGGCGTTCAGGGATTGGCCGATGCGTTCATCAAAATGCGTCTGCCGTTTACAAGTGACGAGGCGAAACAAGTGAACCAGGATGTGTTCGAGACACTTTATTTTGCTGCCGTAACCGCGTCAATGGAGATGGCCAAGGAAGAAGGTCCATATTCGACTTTTGCGGGTTCTCCAATATCGCAAGGTGAATTCCAGTATAACCTTTGGGGCTTGAAAGACAGCGATCTGTCCGGACGTTGGGACTGGGCCGCCTTGCGTAAGCAGGTTATGGAACATGGGGTTCGCAATTCGCTTCTCGTGGCTCCGATGCCTACGGCTTCAACTTCGCAAATCCTTGGAAACAACGAAGCTTTCGAACCATATACATCGAATATTTATACACGTCGTACATTGTCCGGAGAGTTCATCGTTGTCAACAAGCACTTACTTGAAGACCTGGTAGAACTCGGAATCTGGAATGAAACCCTGAAGCAGGAAATCATGCGTCACAACGGTTCGATCCAAAACATAGACGGTATTCCGGATCATATCAAGGAATTGTACAAAACCGTTTGGGAAATGTCCATGAAAGACATTCTTGATATGGCACGCCACAGAGGTTATTTCATCGACCAGTCGCAATCACTCAACCTGTTCATGGAAGGAGCTACGTTTGCCAAATTGACTTCGATGCACTTCTATGCCTGGCAGTCTGGATTGAAAACGGGAATGTATTATCTGCGTACCAAATCTGCAGTCGATGCGATCAAGTTTACGCTGAATAACGATAAGAAAACCGAACCGACAGCGGAACCCGTTGCCGTTGAGGTAGAGCCGGACACCGATGCAATGACAGCAGAGGAATTCAAGGCGATGGTCGAACGTTCCCGTAATGCCGAACCGGACGATTGCGAAATGTGCGGATCATAACCAGTAGTATATTTATGTTCAAAAAGGAAGTTTCGGCTTCCTTTTTTTTGGTTTATAGCTTATAGGATTTCTGGAATGAATCTAAAATTCACAAATCTCAATTATCTGCCAACCATACTGTAACTTAGCCTCAGAATCGGGTTTTCAAATTCAATTAAACATGTCAAAAGAAAAAAAGGGCGTTTACACCGGAGTAATCAGGAAAGATGAAAAAGGCAACTACTTCTGTGGGCCGTATCTGCTCGATTACCAATATACCGAAGCCGGAAATTTCAAGGAAGGCGACAAAGTCAACCTTAAAACGGTAATCGCGAATCCGAGTAATGCAAGCGTGGAAAAATACCCGCAAAAGAGCCGGAATTTCTTTTTGGCGAACGATAAAAAATAATTTCCTCCAATCATTATGATGCACTGGGAACAACTGCTTTCACTTAAAAAGCAAGGTGACAAAAACAAACGGCTTCGCAAGGAAGAAGCAGATACACGCCTCGGTTTCGAAGTAGATTACGACCGGATCATCTTTTCATCGGCGTTCCGGAGCCTTCAGGACAAGACACAGGTGATTCCGTTGTCAAAGACCGATTTTGTCCATACACGGCTTACGCATTCGCTCGAAGTTTCTGTCGTAGGTCGTTCGTTGGGACGTTTAGCCGGGAAACAGATTCTTGAAAAATACCCGCATCTAAGCGAAGTCCATGGTTTCCATATGAACGATTTCGGGGCGATAGTAGCTGCAGCTGCATTGGCCCACGACATCGGGAATCCGCCTTTCGGTCATTCGGGTGAAAAAGCTATAGGCGAATATTTCAAAAGCGGTAAAGGACAGCGTTTTAAAGAATCGTTGACCGACAAGCAATGGCAGGATTTAACCGAATTCGAAGGCAATGCCAACGGTTTCTCAGTGCTTACTGCCTCGCGTGCCGGTGCTCAGGGAGGTTTACGCATTTCGTATGCGACGCTTGGTGCTTTTATGAAGTATCCTAAAGAAAGCCTTCCGAAGAAACCGACTAAAAACATATCCGATAAGAAATTCGGGTTTTTCCAGTCCGATAAGGATTTCTTTGCAGAAGTGGCATCGGAACTTGGTCTGATAGCAAACAAAACCGGAAACGATATTGGTTTCGAAAGACATCCGTTGGCATTTTTGGTCGAAGCCGCCGATGACATCTGCTATACGATCATCGACTTTGAAGACGGGATAAATCTGGGGCTTATCGCAGAAGATTATGCTCTCGAATATCTGATAAAACTGGTAAAGGATAGTATCGACAGCAAAAAATATAACGAACTGTCGACCAAAGAAGAACGGATTTCCTATTTGCGGGCACTTGCCATCGGAAGCCTTATAAATGATGCCGTAAAGGTATTCATGGAAAATGAAGATGCCATACTCAAAGGCGAATTCCATGTTTCCCTGAATGATAAAAGCAAGTATAAAGCGCAAATGGACGACATCATCGCGCTCAGCATCAAGAATATCTACCGAAGCCGAGAGGTCGTTGAAAAAGAATTGCGTGGATATCAGGTGATTAACAATCTTCTCGAAGCATTTATAAGTGCTTATAACAACCAATTTGAAGGGAAAGCCACAAATTACGACAAGTTGTTGCTTGAGGTGTTACCGGAAAAGCATCGGGTGGAAAAGGAAAACCTGTATGAAAGGTTGCTTCATATTTGCCATTTCATATCGATGCTGACTGATGGGAAAGCGATTATTTACCATGAAATGATTGGAAGTTTCAGATGATGGATTGAGGATTTTACCACATCAAAATCTGAGGTTTCACACATAACAAGTTTCAAAAACTTGTTATGTGTGAAGTTCGGAAATTCTGCCACATCATCATTACAGAAAAAATGTACATTTTGTTAAAAAACACATTGGATCTATTCGCCTATAAACCTATTGAAAACACATCAGAAGTTATAAACCAACCCAATACTCAGCCACTGACGCAACTGTACTTTTGGTCCAACCGTCACTTGTTGGCCATCGACTTCTTCCTTTGCCTTGATGTCGTCGTCATAAATCACCTGCGCGCCAATGGTCGCCTTGACATATTCATTCACGACAAAATCCATCTGGAATGTCCAATCCACGTCTATATTTCCAAAATTATTGAGGTAATCGGTATAAAACTGTACGCGGTCTTCTAGGAAAATATTGCGATAAACTTCGTGTTTATGGTGAGCCGTGACCAAAATACCAAGTTCGGTTTTTGATCGTTTACCGTTTCGGATCACTTCTCCGGTTACGGGATCTATCAAAGCCGGATCCACACCAAACGCACCCTGGTTTGCCAATCGCTGGTCTGCAACCATGGTATGTTTGAGCGTCAAAGGCGATACATAAGCGTTCACATGTTTGACTTTGTTCGAATATTCGGTACCGACACCCAGGAATGTATACGCAGGGGCAAACGGTTTTGAAATAGGTTCGCTTGTATTCGGATAATTATAACCGTTGCTGAATTGGGTGTTGAAGTTGAATTTAGCCGAATAGAACCAATTCGAAATCGTATCTGTCCGATACCCGAAAGTCGAGGTCAGCAAAAAAGCGTCGTCTGTCTTTCTCCATTCGATGCCGTCCTGCTTGTTGAGGCCATAACGCATGATAAGTTCATTGCCCCATTTGAGATTGCCATTCGTATAGACGCGGACAAATTGCGTTTTGGCCAAACCTGTAATGGCACTTACTCCACCGGCGCTCCAGTTCAGGAAAGCAATTTCGCTCAAATCAAAACTGACCTGGTTCTTTTTGTCCCAATGGGAAACCACCGAATCTTTTGGAATGGGCTTTATGTCCTGGGCCGATGCAATCGTAGTAATAAAAGTCAGCAGAATGGCAATCCGGAATACTTTCATGAAGTTGGTTTTTGTTCGCGATGCAAAAATCTGCAATTTCAGTATTCCCCGAAAATTAATCGGAGGTTTTCGGCATCGATTTTACAAATTTTAAGCAATTCCAATGGTGTTCCCTGTGGCATAAAGTCATCCGGAATTCCGAGAATGCGGATTGTTTTAAAAAACCCATTACTGACTGCGAATTCCGCAATCGAGCTACCGAAGCCGCCTTTTACGGTTCCTTCTTCAACCGTGATTAGGGTTTTGTATTTGGTGAAGATTTGTTTCAGGAGCGATTCATCCAACGGTTTGATGAACGGAAAATCATAATGGGAATAACGGCTCGCATCAGACATTCCATCCAACGCTTTGATGACTTCATTTCCGATGAATCCGCAAGACAAAATCGCGATTTCAGATCCTTCACGAAGCATTTCAGCTTTTCCGATTGTGACTTTTTCATAAGTTTTTTCCCAATCGACCGAAATACCGCGACCTCGCGGATAACGTATCGCAATTGGTTGTTCAAGACCGAGTTGGGCGGTAAACATCATATTCCGGAGTTGATTTTCATCCCGAGGTGCGTACACCATCATATTCGGGATGCAACGCAAATAGGCAATATCGAAAACCCCGTGATGCGTAGCGCCATCCTGACCAACCAAACCGGCACGGTCAAGACAAAATAGTACAGGCAAATTCTGCAAAGCCACATCATGTATCAGTTGATCATAAGCGCGTTGCAGAAAGGTAGAGTAGATATTGCAGAAAACCACGAAACCATCGGTTGCCATTCCGGCGGCTAAAGTGACGGCGTGTTGTTCCGCGATTCCCACGTCAAAAGCCCTTTCAGGTAACGCTTCAATCATGTATTTCATGGAACTTCCCGTTGGCATTGCCGGTGTGATTCCGATTATTTTAGGATTTTTGATGGCCAGATCGAGTAATGTCTTTCCAAAAACATCCTGGAATTTTGGTGGCAGATGGGCATCTGAAACTGCAATGATTTCACCCGTTTCTTTGTTGAACTTTCCGGGCGCATGATATTTCACCTGATCGGCTTCGGCCAGTTGCATTCCTTTTCCTTTAGTTGTGATAATGTGCAGGAAACGCGGGCCTTTTATTTTTTTGAGACGATCTAATTCTTTGATCAACGCTGGGATATCATGTCCGTCGATCGGGCCCGAATAATCGAAATTGAGCGACTTGATCATGTTGTTCTGACGCGGATTCTTTCCTTCCTTGACAGCTGTCAGATACTCTTTCAAAGCCCCGACGCTCGGGTCGATACCGATGGCATTATCGTTCAAAATCACAAGCAGGTTCGCATCGGTTACTCCGGCGTGGTTCAAACCTTCAAACGCCATTCCCGCGGCAATCGATGCGTCACCGATCACGGCAATATGCTGTCGATTCTCGTCTCCATTGAGTTTTGCGGCAATCGCCATTCCCAGTGCAGCAGAAATAGACGTGGAAGAATGCCCGGTTCCGAAAGCATCGTAGTCACTTTCACTTCGTTTGGGAAAACCCGAAATTCCCCCGAATTCACGAATCGTGTTAAAAGTGTCGCGGCGGCCGGTAATTATTTTGTGTCCGTAAGCCTGGTGACCTACGTCCCAAATGAGCTTGTCGTGTGGTGTATTGAAAACATAGTGAATCGCGAGTGTCAATTCAACAACACCGAGACTAGCGCCCAAGTGGCCTTCACGCGAGGAAATAACATCAATGATGAATTCGCGCAATTCCGCCGCAAGTTCCGGAAGCTGTTTTTGGTCTAGCTTGCGTAAGTCTTTTGGGGAATTTATTTCTTTTAGGATTGAATATGCCATCGTGTGGCAAAGGTACAACTTTGGATCGGTGGGAAAACTACTCTTCCAAATCGGGGAGTTTTAATGTATCTGTTTCCTCTTCAAAAGAAATCATTTCGGCAGCAGTGGTATCGGCGATCGCAGTAGTATCGGCTTCCCAGTAATAATCGGCAGCATCTTCATATACCAACGGCTCATACTCCTTAGTCACATCTGCCTCTTGAGGTGTATAATAATACGGCACCATGATGGCACCGGCAGTCATGCCATATCGTGGCTGATCTATGATTTCTACAGAATCGATGCTTTGCCGCTCGCCATCATCATTCGAACAACTGAACAAAAAGCTTCCCATAGTTGCAAAAAGCACCAGTAAAAAGGCTCTTTTGAAAGGCATTTTCTGGTAGAATATGTGTTCCGGAATCTGGATCTTCAAACCCTCGAGCTGTTCGTTCCTGAACCTGCCACAGACTTCTTTACCCCGATTCTGATACAGATACTTGTGGATTTCTTCATTCGATTTGTTGCTGAAATCGATTACATTCTTGGCGCAAGTAGCGCAAAACCTTCCGTTTGTTTGAACGGACATGCTGTTCCAATCCTCATGGCAGGGCACGGGGATGGAAACTTTTGTGAAGTTGTCCATTTTGAGTGAATTAGGTTATGGATTGCTAACGCAGATGTGAATCGGAATCGTATTTTTGCGCTTCGAATTCATCTTATGGAGAACATTTTCACCGACGAATATTTCATGAAAAAAGCCTTGCAGGAAGCTGAAGCCGCGTATGAAAAAGGCGAAATTCCCGTAGGTGCCTTAATCGTGGTAAATGACAGGATTATCGCGCGTTCCCACAACCTTACCGAAATGCTCAACGACGTAACTGCCCATGCAGAAATGCAGTCGATAACAGCTGCTGCGAATTTCCTCGGCGGAAAATATCTCAAAGGTTGTACGCTCTATGTAACGTTAGAGCCTTGTCAGATGTGCGCCGGAGCTTTGTACTGGAGCCAGGTTTCGCGTGTAGTTTACGGAGCTGGGGACAACCAGCGCGGTTTTACGGCTATGGGCGGTAAACTGCATCCGAAGACCGAAGTCAAATCCGGAGTTCTGGAAAATGAGGCTGCCTCTTTAGTGCTTCGTTTTTTTGAAGAGCGCCGAGGCAGAAAATACTGAAAATCAATTTTTTGGAGTAGGGTAACTTACAAGTCGGCTGTTACTCAAAAAACCTGATTAAATGAAGAAACTACTACTCCTTTTTGTGGGGCTTGCCTCGTTTTCGATGTCTGCCCAAGTTACGGCCAATCAACCGGCAAATATGTACGAATGCGGTACGAATGCGGTCGATTTGAATACGCAGATTCCGCAAATCATCCTGAGCCAGAATCTCGCGACTCTTTCTGTAACATTTTATCTTTCAGAATTCGATGCCCAAAGTCAAACGAACCAGCTTACGTCTACCTTGGCTTATTCCGGAACGCAATTGGTAACGGTATATGTGCGCGTAAATAATCTGGCCAATACAGATGCTGATTTCACAAGCTTTAAAGTACTTTGGAATACGCAATCATACTATCCACCCAATATTTTTGACGTAACGGTATGCGATTTCTACATTCTTCCGGAACTTGAAGTAGGGTCGTATCACACCGGGCCTGACGGTAGTGGCGCACAGTTGTTTCCGGGCGATTTCATTTCCAATTCCACCCTGTTGTTCGTGCTTATCGGAGATGAGGAATGTCATGTGGAATATACGTACTTTATCCAGATTAACTATTCCCCTTACTACGGTGGTACCATAACGAGCTGTACCGACAACCCGGTTTTTGATTTAAACCAGGCTACATTTTCATGGGGCGACCAAATCTTTTTTTATGAAACCATGGACGACGCATTCAACAATGTCAATCCTATTCTCAATACGTCTACTTATTCCGGAACGAACGGCCAGATTGTGTATGCCAATGCGCCTTTTGCCATGTGTAATATGATGGGAGTCCAACCTATTACTCTGGCACTTTCAGATTGTACCAACGCCACTATTTCAGGTACGGCCCGCCTCAGTTCCAACGGAAACGATTGTTCACCTACTGATCCGGGCATTCCGGGCATCATCATTTCGAAAGAACAAGCCGGAGCGACCATGTATGCTTACACCAACGCCCAGGGCCATTATCAGTTCAGTAATGTGGCGACATCCGGACTTGCAACCATAAATGTCGCAGACACGTATCCCGGCCTATATAACATGACACCTGCTTATGTGCATAATGTAGCGGAAGGACAGACTATTACAGATGATTTTTGTCTGGCGCAGATTGATTTTACAGATGCTACTGTTTCATTGTATCCGCTTGTGAATGCACGTCCGGGCCAGCCGGCCAACTATTCGCTTCGGGTCTTTAATGGCGGAAGCCTTCCGGTAAGCGGAACCGTGACATTGACGTACGATGCAAGCGTATTCACGTTTGTTTCTTCAGATATCGCACCGACTTCGAATACGCCGGGACAATTGGTGTTTTCGTTTGCAGATATCGCCCAGTTTGGTTCGGTCTGGAACACGTTGACCTTTGATACGGCTTTGACTGCGACATTGGGCCAGCAGGTAACATTTACGGCTGAATTGCCAACGGCCGATACTATTATGTATAACAATGTTTCCGTAGTGAATCAGGTTATCGTGAATTCATTCGACCCGAATGATATGCTTGTGGCCGAAGGCGCATACATCAGCGAAGACCAGGCTGACGGTTATCTGCATTACACCATCAACTTCCAGAACCTGGGAACGGCAGATGCTATTGATGTCGAAATTACCAATATCCTCAGCGATTTCCTCGATTGGAGTACGTTCCGTCCGGTTGCTTCAAGCCATACGTATTTTACCGAAAGATATATGAGCGATGTGCTTTTCCGTTTCCCGGACATCCATCTTCCGGCAGAACAGGACGACTCAGCGGGCAGCCACGGATACATTACCTACGAAATCAAGCCGATAGCCGGACTCGCAGTGGGAGATATCATTGAAAACGAAGCGTATATTGTTTTCGACCAGAATCCGTTTATCGCAACCAATCAGGTCACGACGCAAATCCAGCCATTGAGCGTTGGCTCAAATCAATCCGGGCATATTCTTATGTATCCGAACCCGGCCAAAGGAAAAGTGTTCTTCTCAGGAATTTCTGCCGATTCCCACATTACGGTTACCGATTTGAGCGGGAAACAATTACTGCAACAAAACCCTGAAATTAACGGGAACATTGGTACAGTTGATATTTCAGGATTGTCCGCCGGAATTTATGTGATGAAACTTACGTCCGCAAATCAATCAACTACACAAAAACTGGTTATAAAATAAATCAGATTCTACTTACCATGAAAGCCCTAACTCGTTAATTATCTGAAACGAAGTAGGGCTTTTTTGCGGTAACTTGTTTCGGCTAAAACGACCAACCTATGAAAAAACTTTTACTCTTTGTTTTATTGATTGTTGCCGTGCCTGCCTTCGCTGTTCCGGTGGCTTATCCTGTACCCAATTTGCATAGTTGCAGCGGGGTTTTTGATTTGACTGTTCAGACACCTGTCACTTTGGGCAATCAAAATCCGAACGAGTTCGCAGCCCACTATTACATGACTGAGATTGATGCCAATTCAGATGTCAATCCTATAAACAACCCGGAATCTTATACGGCACTCGAAAGCGGCCAGATGATTTTTATCCGGGTATTCAACATCTTCAACGGTCAATTCGACACCACCTCTTTCGCTCTTTTTACGAATGCAGTCGATGTCCCGGAATTTCCCGATGTAACCTATTGCGGATCATATGCATTGCCACCGCTTGAAATCGGGCATTACTACACGCAACCCGGCGGAGAGGGCGATTTGTTTCCTTCCGGCTGGGTAATAACGACTACGCGAATCATTTATATTTATTCAGGCGAAGGCGATTGCGCTTCCGAAACGTCTTTTCACATTACCATAAATCCGTTGCCGGTCATCCAGACACCGATTAACTTGTATGCCTGTGCCGAAACGACATTCAATCTGGCAAATCTTGCAGAACAGATTGTGGCATATAACGATGCAGCTGTAGAAGTTCATTTCTATCATACCATGGCAGATGCCACAGCAAACGTGAACGCAATCGAAAACCTGCAATATGCCGGAACGAACAATGAAAATGTGTTTGTCAAAGTGACTGATATAGGATCGAACTGCTATAAAATCGAAGATTTCCATTTACACGTCCAGAATTGTTCCGAAGCGACTATTTCCGGTATTGTGCGTTTCGATGCCAACGGAAATGGCTGTAATGACGAAGATCCTGTTTTGGCAGGCGTTACCGTGGTTGCCATCCATAACAACGATACGTTTTATGCCTATACGAACGAATCTGGTGAATACCAGTTTTCAGGATTGCCGACCGGTGAATACCACGTGTTCCTGTTGGCGAACGGTCAGCCGTTCAATGTGGTGACACCGGAAATCTATACATTCAACGTGACCGGCGACAGTGCGGGAACGGGTAATTTTTGTGTCACGTTCAACGAATACCATGACCTTGGGATAGAATTTTACTCGTCTTTGGCTCCCGTTATCGGAAATAATCGCGGCTACATTCTCAAAATCCACAACCACGGCACCGTTCCTGCATCTGGAACTGTCAATGTAACGTTTGATTCAGATGCGTTTTCAGTCGTAAACAACGCAGGCGGAACCGTAAATGGAAACACAATCGACTTTGCCGTAAACGCATTGGCACCGGGACAAACCATTACGCTTGAAATTGTACTTCATGTGGGTGAACCACCTGTTGCGGAGGCCGGAGACGAGGTTTCGTTTATAGCCCATCTGGAATATGAGTTGGATGAAAACCTGGATAACAATCACGTGGTTTTGGTACAAACCTTAGTCAGTTCACTTGACCCGAATGATATTGCGGTTCATGAAGGCGCTTTGATTACTTATGAGCAGGCCCAGGGTTATCTGCATTACACGGTCCGGTTCCAGAACACGGGAACTGCCGTCGCTGATACTATTCGTATCGAAAACCAATTGAGCCCTTTGTTGAATGCGGCTACGTTCCGTCCGGTCGCATCAAGCCATCCGTTTTTTGTGCAACGCGTAGATGGAAATGTGACGTTTCGTTTCAACAACATCAACTTGCCTGCGGAACAGGATAACGAAGAAGCCAGCCACGGATTCATCACCTATGAAGTAAAACCGATGGAAGGATTGACCGTAGATCAACTCATAGAAAACAACGCCAATATTTATTTTGACTTCAATGAAGCAGTCGTGACCAATACGGTCGGTACAGAGATCATCAATCTTGGAACTCCGGAAAATACTTCGGATGCCGTAGTAATGTATCCGAATCCGGCCAAAGAAAAACTGTTCCTCGTCGGAATACAAAATAAGGCTACGTTAACCGTGGCCGATTTGAGCGGAAAGATGCTTTTCGTACGTGAAGTAAACGCTGCGGAAGGAACTTCAGGAATCGATGTTTCAAACCTTTCTACCGGAATGTATGTGATTAAGATAGTTTCTGACGGAAAAACGTTCAACAAGAAACTGATAGTCCAATAAACAAAGTGGTGCGGCCCTGATGCGAGCGGCCAGCCCTTTTGAGAAAAAGACCTGCTTTTGCCCGTGCGTTACGGCGACCAAAGGAAGCCGGATAAGCCGGTCGCAAATGCGGATTTTTGAGAAAGGCTACTAGCGGGTCAGCAGGAATTTGCCGCCAAAAAAATAAATACTATGAAGACCGTCCATCAAAAGTGGGCGGTCTTTTTTTTAACAGAATGAGCAACGGCGCGGCCTCAAAAAAAATCTTCACCGGAACCAAAAAATAGTTGATATTTAATATAATAAATGAGAGCCGTTTTGTGTTATCGCGATAATAACGGAAATCGTTTATAACCAACAACCTAACCTCTCAAAACACCATGAAAACCGGAAAACTCCTGGGTGTAATCTGTGCGCTTGTGATGCTGCACGGCTGTTCTAAAAAATCAGATGCTGATTTTAATTCCAATCCTGAACTTTTCAAAGAATTCATCTCCGGTTTTACCGCCGGACCTGTGCCTGCAAAGTCGGATTTTCGCGTCCAGTTGGCTTTTTCCAAAAAGGAATGGAAGCCAGATGATGAGTTGCCGTCTTCCTTGTTCGATATTTCGCCTTCGGTGAGCGGAAAGGTGAAGGTTTTAAGTGCGAATACCGTGGCGTTCATCCCAGATAAAAAACTCGATCAGGATACGCCGTACCAGGTGAAATTCAACTTGTCGCAAATCATCGAAGTCCCAAAGGATTTGCGGGAATTCCGGTTTACGGTACGAACCATCAGACAGGATATCGCGGTTTCGGTCCTCGATCTGCAATCATACTCAAGCGAATACCAGTACCTCAATGCGCGACTTCGCAGTGCGGACCAACTGGATGCTGAAACGGCCAAAAAACTCGTCAGTGCTCAATTCGAAGGTCAGCCGCTTAAAATCAAATATGACAAACAACACAGTTCGCCAACCGATTTTAGGTTTATCGTCGATAGCATCAAACGCGGTTCTGCCGACGGAAAACTGGAATTGTCGTGGGATGGTGATGAAGCCGATATCGATCGCACAGGAAAACTCGAATTCCCGATTGCGGCGGTCGATAATTTCAAAGTCCTTCGAATTTCTGCGGGTGACGATACGAACCAGATGATCCGTATAAACTTCTCTGATAGATTGGACAAAGACCAGGATTTTAGCGGATTGGTGTCGATATCCAATGCTTCGAACCTGCGTTTTATGACAGAAGGAAACGTGTTGAAAGTATTTTTTGACAACGGATCGGCGGCTGTGGCAACTGCCGTGACCGAAGCCGCTATTGATACAGCGGTAGTCTATGCTGAAAGTGTGACGACCGATTCCAATGATCCGGAAAGTACCAAACTGGTCGAAGTTTTTCAGGGAATCAAGAACAGCGACGGGAAAAAGATGGAGAAAGTCTATACCCAGAAAATCACGTTCGAGCAGATAAAGCCGGGTGTAAGATTCCTTAAAAGTGGCTCGATTCTGCCTTCATCAGCCAACCTCAAACTCAATTTCGAAGCTGCGAACCTGAATGCCGTAGATGTAAAAATCTATAAGATCTACAAGAACAACATCATGCAGTTCCTCCAGGACAATGAGCTCAACGGAAGCCGGAACATGCGTCAGGTTTCCCAGCCGATTGCCGTAAAGAAAATCGTCCTCAAGCAGAATTCGTTGCTCGATTATTCCAAATGGAATACGTACGCTTTGGATTTGTCAAAGCTGATTACACCGGACGCGGGAGCGATTTACCGTGTTGAGTTCGGCATGAAGCGCGCGTATTCGCTTTACAAATGCGAAGGAAGTTCTCCTGAATTCGAAAATGAAGATGAATCTGAGGAAGAATTCAATGAAGACGACGTAAACTACAGCGGCTACGGATACGACGGCTATTACTACGACGACGATTACGATTGGTATGAAGAAGAAGATCCGTGTTCGAATTATTTCTATCACAACAAGATTGCGACTAACGTACTGGCTTCAGATATTGGCATCATCGCCAAACGCGGCCTCGACAAATCATACTTCATTGCCGTAAACGACATCCTCACGACAGATCCGATCCAGGGCGCGACGGTCAAATTGTACAATTACCAGCAGCAGGAAATCGCTTCGGGAATGACAAATCCGCTTGGGACTATTTCGTTCAAGTCGAATAAATACGCCTATTTCGCCATTGTCACCAAAGGCAAGCAAAGCAGCTATCTCAAGCTTGACGATGAAAAATCCTTGTCGATGAGCAATTTCGATGTGTCCGGCGAAACACTCGAAAAAGGCCTCAAAGGTTTTATCTACGGAGAGCGTGGCGTGTGGCGTCCGGGTGATACGATGTTCCTGTCGTTTATCCTGAACGATAATGCAAACAAGCTTCCGGCGGCACATCCTATTAAATTCAGATTGACCGATCCGCGCGGAAAAGTGGTCTATGAAACCGTAAAACCTACGAATGCGCTCAATCATTATGTATTTGAGGTCAGCACCGAAGCATCGGCCCAAACCGGAAGCTGGGAAGCCATGGTATCTGTCGGAGGCGCACATTTCTACAAGAACATCAAGGTGGAAACCATCAAGCCGAATCGTCTCAAAATCAAGAATTCGTTCAATGGGAACTTCCTTTCTGCCACTCGTGAAAATTTCAATACCATTACGGCAACCTGGCTTCACGGTGCGATCGCCAAGGATTTGAAGGTTGAAGTCCAGATGAAACTGAGTTCGCAAGCGACAGCTTTTAAAGGATACGACGGCTATAATTTTGACGATGCGACACGTAATTTTTCAACCGAAGAAATAAATCTGTTTTCCGGAAAAGTCAATGGGAACGGACAGGCGACTTATCCGATTCTGCCAAACCTTTCGACCCAATCTCCGGGAATGCTCAAAGCCGCTTTCATCACAAAAGTATATGAAACCGGTGGCGACGTAAGTACCGACGTGAGTGCTGCCGATTACTCGCCTTACGTCACTTACATAGGTTTGAAAGTGGCAGGAACGAACCGATACGGTATGCTCGAAACCGAAAAACCGAACAAATTCAGCATTGTCAGCGTCGATGAAAACGGAAAGCCAAAAGGAAATACGGCCGTTGATGTCAAAGTCTATCGATTGGAATCGAGATGGTGGTGGGATGCCTCGTCCGATAATTTGTCGCGATACAGCTCTTCGACTTCAATCACACCGTACAAGCAATTTCAGACGACAACCAATGCTTCAGGTAATGCTGCAGTTTCTTTGACCGTTCCTCAGGCGGAATGGGGTCGGTTCCTGATTCGGGTGTCTGATGCGAAAGGCGGCCATGCGACATCGGAAACTGTGTTCATCGACTGGCCGTCATGGTCAGGAAAAACACGTAACGCCGATGGGGAATCGGCCAATATGCTGATGTTTACCACAGATAAGAAAAAGTACGCGACAGGTGAAAAAGCCAAGATATTTTTCCCGTCGAGTGCAGGCGGACGCGCATTGATTTCGGTTGAAAACGGAACCAAAGTACTTAAAACCTTCTGGGCGAAATCACAAGCTGGAGAAACCCAGATGGAAATTCCGGTGACGCCTGAGATGGCACCGAACGTCTACATCAATATTACGTTGCTTCAACCGCACGCTAATACCAAAAACGATTCGCCGATCCGGATGTATGGTGTCGTTCCGATAGAAGTGGTCGATAAAAATACCATCCTTGAACCGACTGCGGTTTTACCATCGGAACTCAAACCTGACCGGAATTTCGATATAAAAGTGGCCGAGAAAAACGGTAAACCAATGACGTATACCATTGCTATTGTCGACGAAGGCTTGCTCGACCTGACACGTTTCAAAACCCCGAATGCGTGGGATGCGTTTTATGTTCGTGAGGCTTTGGGTGTAAGAAGCTGGGATTTGTATGACGATGTGATTGGCGCTTATGGCGGAAAAATCAACCAGGTGTTTGCCATTGGTGGAGATGCGGCACTTGGTGGCGGAAAAGCGAAGAAAGCCAATCGATTCAAACCTGTCGTGAAATTCATCGGGCCGTTTGAGCTTGGAGCCGGGCAGAACCGCACGCATAAAATCAAGATGCCGAATTACGTTGGTTCCGTGCGTGCTATGGTGGTTGCCGCCAATGCAAAATCCGGGGCTTACGG
This sequence comes from Flavobacterium silvaticum, assembly GCF_012911565.1. Lineage (GTDB taxonomy): Bacteria > Bacteroidota > Bacteroidia > Flavobacteriales > Flavobacteriaceae > Flavobacterium > Flavobacterium silvaticum. The sequence continues at coordinate 33,511 of NZ_JAAMPU010000098.1, forward strand.
AAGTTTTGAAAAAGCGGTTCCGGTGAAAAGCCCGTTGATGGTGCTGGCATCGTTGCCTAGAAAAATCACACCCTCGGAAAAAGTCGTGTTGCCGGTTACGGTGTTCGCGATGAAGAATTCGGTTAAAAATGTATCGGTGGAGGTTAAGACCAGCCCGAATATCAAAGTCGTCGGTCCATCGAAACAATCGCTTTCGTTCTCGAACCCGGATGAAAAAATGGCGTATTTCAGCCTCGGAGTTGCCAAAGCCACGGGAATTGGCAAAATAACCGTTACGGCGACCTCAGGCTCTGAAAAATCGACGTATGATGTGGAAATCGATGTGATGAACCCGAATCCGGTGACGCAGACATTCCAGGATTTTATCCTCGGCCCGAATGCTTCAAAGACTATGGATTGGCAGCCATTCGGTGAAAACGGGACTTCAAAGGCGACGCTCGAAGTTTCCTCTTTCCCAACTATAGATCTGAATCGCCGACTCAATTATCTGATCCAATATCCGCATGGTTGCGTGGAACAGACGACATCTTCGGTATTTCCGCAATTGTACCTGGCCGATGTGATGGATATTGAAGCATCTCGTCAAAAGGCCATGCAGGGTTATATCACTGCCGCAATCCAGCGTCTCGGTGGCTTTCAACAACCGAATGGCGGATTGTCTTATTGGCCGGGCGGAACTTATGCAGATGATTGGGGAACGACTTATGCCGGACATTTTATGATTGAAGCGGAACGAAAAGGATATGTACTGCCGATTGGTTTCAAACAGAAATGGATCAATTATCAAAAGAAAACTTCAGGTGCGTGGCGTTATGTGCGTGAATTCGGGACAGATCAGGCTCAGGCGTATCGATTGTATACACTGGCGCTTGCAGGTTCGCCGGATTTGCCTTCGATGAACCGTCTGCGTGAAACCCCGGGAATTTCGAATGAAGGCAAAATGAGGCTTGCAGCGGCTTATGCATTGGTCAAACAGACAGATGCTGCCAAGTCACTTTTGGCGAAATCGGCTCTTGAATCGTATGAAACCCACTATTTCTATTATGGTTCACCAGAACGGAACAGGGCGATGGAACTGGAAACGCTGATGCTTTTGGGCCAGCAGAAACAGGCATTCCAGACTGCTGCGAAATTGGCGAAGGAACTGTCATCCAGCCGTTGGATGAGCACGCAAACCACCGCTTACGGATTGTATGCCATGTCTAAGTTCGCTTTGGCAAACGGCCGGGACGGAATTCAGGTTGATTTGAGTCAGGGCGGAAAAGTAATGTCTGTTTCGACCAAAAAATCACTGGCTTCGCGGAACCTGTCGGTTACATCTGGCAAGAATGGCATCAGCCTTAAAAACAAAAAAGGGAATAGTGTTTATGTGCGGATTTTGAACAGCGGTATTTTGCCTGTCGGAAAAGAACTGGCGGAACAACGAAACATTAGCGTGTCCACAATTTTCAAAGACAGCAAAGGCCAAACGATCAATGTGTCCAAAATTGCACAAGGGACTGAATTTACCGCTGAGGTTTACGTGACCAATTCAAGTAAGGAATTTTTGAGCAATATGGCCTTGACGCAGATTCTGCCTTCCGGATTCGAGATTGTCAACACACGTTACACAGATTATGGCGCAACGACGGAAAATAACGTCGATTATATTGACATTCGCGATGACAGGGCGAATTATTATTTCTGGATCAAACCTGGTGAAACGAGAAAGTTCAGCATGAGATTGAATGCGTCGTATCCTGGGATTTATTATATGCCGGGCGTGCAGTGTGAGGCGATGTATGATACTAATTACCTGGCTCGGAATAAGGGGCAGTGGGTTGAAGTGGAGCGTTGATTGAATTGTCGGATAACATTTTTGAAGCTGATTTTTTCGTTAGGATCGATATAAGGCGATTTTAACAAAATAGGCAGAAAAAGTGTACTTAGGTTTAAACTTTTTGGATGAGGTTTGTAATACATAACAAGTTTTCAAAACTTGTTATGTATTACGGCTCAAAAAAAGCCGAAAAATCATCATACTAAACCGCCATTCAAAAAAATCCAAGCCATGAAACGAGAACCCTTCCTCCCAGACAATTATTACCACCTCAAAAATTCCGGCAACAACTTCGAACCACTATTTTACGAAGACGAGAATTACATTTATTTTCTAAGCCTTCTCAAAAAACACATCCATCAAATTGCCACATTACAATCGTTCCGGTTATATAAAAACAGTTTCGAGATTATAGTAAAGATCAAGAAGACCAATGTGATTCCCGATAAATACAAAGACCGAATGCATCAACCGTTTGCCAATTTTTTCATTGCCTATACCAAGAGCATCAACAAAAGATATTGTCGCAGCGGCAGTTTATTCAGGGAACATTTCAAAAGGCAACGACTTGATTTTGGTCAAATGAAAAGAATGAAGGCAGAAATGGAATCGAAAATCATGACATCGTCAAGTAGTAAGACTTCGATTGTTTGGACAAATCCTGAAAGAAGGGTGAAAAATATAATTCCGGATCATCCTGGATTGCGGAAATCCAGATTCCATGGCTTATTCAGGATAGCTGTTTGTTCAGTCATCACGATTTGTATGCTGAGTTCATTCAGGTCAGTCAAGGTATCATCTAAAAGTTTCAAAATCAAGGATACGATTCCACAATTTCTGTATTCAGTATTTCCTAAACTGAAAGAAACTGCCGGAAAAGACTCGCTTTTTTTTGCCTACGAACCTTTTTATGATGAAGAAGATGGCCAATACCTGGTCGCTGGCGATTTTATGAAACACGGTCAATTCAATGCCATTTCCGCATCGGCGAAAGACAGTCTTATGGTGTTTTATGAGTATCAAAATGCCAGTTGGAATATTATTGGAACAGAAAAGCTATGTGGTTTTGATCAGATGGAATTCGAAGACCTAACCGGTGACGGACAAAAGGAAATTCTCGCTGTGTCTGGTCCAAATATGAATGGCAACAGGTCATACACTATTTATCTCAAGTCAGCCATTTCTGGAAATGTGCATGAAGCCGGTGGTTTTTTTGGAAGATATGAAGTCTTTTCTGCAACTAAACTCAAGTATATCTACGAAGGAAGCTGGTATGCCGATTATATACAGACGCTTTACGAATGGAGAGAGGAACACTTAATTCCCGTGCGTAGTGTTTCTGTCGGATTGAAAAATGCCGATGGGCGACACAGTGGCCAATGGATAAAATTTGAGCGTAATCCGGCTTTAGGAACAAATACTTTGGTAGAAGTTTTCAAAGAAACCTATCGCGAAAACAGCCAAAAACACAATTACATCGTAAACCACATCTTTGACGACAATTTTCATTTCAGGTGAAAAAAATCTCTTCATTTTTTGGGAAAATAATAAAACATATCAGGAGACATCCGATTAAATCAACCGTATTCCTGATCGCGTTGATTGCCTATTATTTATGTCTGCCTGAGACACTTTTCGACGAACCTTATTCCACCGTAATCGAAAGCCGTGAAGGGGAATTGCTTGGGGCTAAAATAGCTTCTGACGGTCAATGGCGTTTTCCGGCAGCCGACAGCATTTCCGCTAAATATGCCCAATGTGTCGTGATGTATGAAGATGAGAATTTCAGGCGACATCCGGGTTTCAACCCAATCTCAATGTACAAGGCATTTGTCCAGAACAGGAAAGCAGGCAAAGTCATTCGAGGCGGAAGCACCATAACACAGCAGGTAATCCGCCTGTCCCGAAAAAATAAACAACGGACGTATTTCGAAAAATTGATTGAAATAATTCTCGCTACACGTCTTGAACTGCGTATGTCCAAAGATGAAATCCTTCAAACGTATGCTGCCCATGCGCCTTTTGGCGGAAATGTCGTGGGGCTTGAAATGGCTTCGTGGCGGTATTTCGGAGTTCCTTCACATCAATTATCGTGGGCCCAAAATGCAACCTTGGCCGTTTTACCGAATGCTCCGGGGTTGATTTTTCCGGGTCGGAACCAAGAACCGTTAAAAAGAAAGCGCGATGCGCTATTGAAAAAACTGTTTCAAAAAGGGTGTATCGACAAAATGAGCTACGAACTCGCATTGGTTGAACCGTTGCCGCAAAAGCCGTTCAATCTTCCTCAAACTGCTCCACACTTGCTTTCCCGCGTGTCAAAAGAGCATGATGGAAAGCGGATTCAGACGACTGTTGATTTAGCACTCCAGGAACGGTTGAACCAGATTGCGAGAACCTATTACAACCAATTCCGCCAGAATGAAGTGTATAATTTATCCATTATGGTTATCGATGTCAAGACAAGGAATATTGTCGGATATGTTGGCAATTCCCCAACTGATAAGGACCACAAGAAAGATGTCGACATCATTACAGCGCCACGAAGTACCGGAAGTATTCTGAAACCGTTGTTGTTTGCTTCGATGCTTGACGAAGGTGAAATACTTCCGAATTCGCTTGTCGCCGATATTCCGGTACAAATTTCCGGTTTCATGCCGCAGAATTTCGATATGACTTACGACGGAGCTGTTCCTGCACAAAAGGCACTTTCCAGATCGTTGAATATTCCGGCGGTTCTGATGCTCCAGCAACACGGCGTCAATAAATTCTACGAGACCTTGCAGCATTTCAAATTGCGCGATATCAACAAGCATCCGGATCATTATGGTCTATCGCTGATTCTGGGTGGAGCTGAATCGAATTTGTGGGATTTGTGCCGAACGTACGCCAATCTTTCCTCAACACTCAGCTATTTCACTTGCAACGATGCCAAATATCGGAACCATGAATTTTCAGAATTGAATTATATCGATGGCTTAAAACCTGATTTTGGGAAGGATTCTTTTGAAAAACCAATCGTGGGGGCCGGTGCAATTTGGCTGACTTTTAACGCGATGAAAGAAGTCAACCGGCCGCAAGGAGACGAAGCCTGGAAATTCTATGATTCATCTGTAGAAATTGCCTGGAAAACCGGAACAAGCTTTGGGAACCGCGATGCCTGGGCGATTGGTGTAAATTCAAATTATGTCGTAGGGGTTTGGGTCGGAAATGCATCCGGAGAAGGAAGACCCGAACTTACAGGTGTCAATTGTGCCGCGCCGGTTTTATTCGATGCGTTCAATCTGCTGCCCAAAAAGAAATGGTTCGCTGCACCTCTCAATGATCTTGAACAAGTTGAGGTTTGTGCCGAAAGCGGATTTCTGGCGCTCGATGATTGTCCTAAAGTAAAACAATACGTTTCCATCAAGGGTAAAAACAGTAAGACGTGTCCGTATCATAAGTTGGTTCAGCTGGATTTATCGGGAAATTTTCGTGTCAATTCCAATTGTGAAGAGGTGTCGCAGATGATTTCCCAAAACTGGTTTGTACTTCCTCCGGTCATGGAATATTATTACAAAAGCAGCCATGTGGATTATCGGCCTTTGCCACCTTTGAGAAAGGATTGTTCCGGAACAGAAAAAGCGCGCATGGATTTTATCTATCCCAAAACACTGACGCCGAAAATTTACCTGACCAAAGATTTCAGGGGAAAAATACAGCCGCTTATTGTAAAGGTAGCACATTCAGATTCTAATGCGGTTTTGTTTTGGTACGTCGATGATGTGTTCAAAGGAAAGACACAGACGTTCCATGAGATGCAACTCGCCGTTTCTTCCGGAAAACATGTGATTACTGTTGTGGATGACAAAGGCAATGAAGTCCGGCGGAATCTGGAAATCATAAGGGAATAAAGCATCAATCTGAATTGGGTGCGGTCCAGATTCAAGCGGTCAGCCCTTGCCGGAAAAAAAACTGTGTTGCCGGCGGTTCGCAGCGGCCAACGGAAGTCTTGGAAAAACAGGATTTTTACAAAAGGCCAGGAGCGGGCAGTGGGAAGATGCAACTCAGATTTTCAAATGCGATGTGTTCCGTTTAGTAATTTTGGACGAGAACGATCTGAGTGTGAATTTTAACACCCGAGGCTTTAGCCGAACTGAGCGAAGCTAAAAAATACATAAAAAATGTACTTTGTAAACTTTGGAATTTTGTAGGGAAAACCCAATTATCCCCTACCCGGTATAAAATTAAGAGTCCAGTAAATACGACGCATACAGGAAAAATGCCGAAAATGTTAATTTTTTGTCGAGTCACTTCATAAAAAAACCGCCATACTCCCATTTTCAGGGCGATTGGCGGTTAATTTTTACTCTGCAACGACTTCTTCTCCCGTAGGATTGTAAAAGTGGTATTCGAGGAACGTGTAAGCGTCACGTGGTATGATTTTCACCCATTTACGATGCTCCAAAAACCATTTGGAACGCGGAGATGGAAAACCTTTACGGAGGTAAGCCGCCACAAAAGGGTGTGTGTTGAGCACGATATTTTTGTGGGTTTTTAAAATGCGTTCAAGATCACTTTCTATTTTGTCGATAATCAGGATTGGCGCTTCTATTTCGCCATTGCTGTTATTCGGGTCTTCTTCGCGTGTCTTGATGTTAACTTCCGGCCGTACGCGCTGTCTCGTGATTTGGACAAGCCCGAATTTGCTCGGCGGAAGTATTTTGTGTTTTGCCTTATCGTCGCTCATTTCCTGGCGAAGATGGTCGAAAAGAACCTTCCGGTTATCCGGATTGGTCATGTCTATGAAATCGATGACGATGATGCCACCCATGTCGCGCAGCCTTAACTGCCGCGCAATTTCAGCAGCCGCGATCATGTTTACCTCAAGTGCCGTTTCTTCCTGGTTAGATGCTTTGTTGGAACGGTTTCCGGAGTTGACGTCAATGACGTGCAAGGCTTCGGTGTGCTCGATGATCAGATAAGCGCCTCGTTGCATGGAAACGGTTTTCCCGAATGAGGTCTTGATCTGGCGCTCGATGTGGTATCGTTCAAAGATCGGATTGTCCTTGGCGTTATAGAACCGTACGATGTTTTGTTTGGCAGGGGCAATTTCTGACAAATATTCCTTGATCTGGTAGAACAAGTCTTCGTCATCAACGACTATCCCTGTAAAAGTGTCGTTAAATACGTCGCGAAGTATGGAGGAAGCCCGGTTGACTTCTCCTAAAACTTTGGACGGATGATGTGCCGTGGGAATCTTTTTGCACATGGAATTCCAACGCGCCATAAGGTTATGGAGGTCTTTTTCCAGTTCTGCAACGGTTTGATTCTCGGCAACGGTGCGCACAATTACCCCGAATCCTTTAGGTCGGAACGATTGCACGAGTTTTTTCAAACGGTCTTTTTCTTCTTTGGACTCGATTTTTTGCGATATCGATACACGGTCTGAGAATGGCACCAGGACTATGAACCTTCCGGCGAGCGATAACTCAGATGAGATACGCGGACCTTTAGTGGAAATAGGTTCTTTTACGACCTGGACAAGCAAGGATTGGTTAGATCCCAGAATGTCTGTTATGACACCATTCTTGTCGATTTCTTTTTCGAATTGAAAATTCTTGAGTGAAGAATCTTTTAGTTTACCTGCGCTTACAAGTTTTAAGAATTTCAGTTGGGAAGCTAAGTTGGGGCCGAGGTCGTGATAATGCAAGAAGGCATCTTTCTCGAACCCGACATTTACAAAGGCTGCATTGAGCCCGGCGACCGGTTTACGGATTTTCGCTATGAAAATATCGCCGACCTGGAAATCGCTTTTTTCTTCTTCCCTGTGTAATTCTATGAGTTTTCCATCTTTCAATAAGGCAAAATCTACGGCTTCAGAACTGGATCTGATGATTAATTCTTTATTCACACTGTAAATTTTTATCCGATACTGCAGAGATATGAGTCGTCAGATATGAGTCGTGAGAGATTCTCAATACTAAATACTCGGTACTCAATACTTTGGTACGGGATGGATTAAACAATAGTTAACAGGTAATTTGTTTACCCGGTGGATTCAACCAAGCCATTAAGGCCTTTTCTTTCGTTTGAATCCAATTTCAATGAACGTTTTTTACAAAAAAGAAAAAAGTAGTTAAAGAACTACTTTTTCTTCTTGTGACGGTTAGCTCTTGCACGTTTTTTACGCTTGTGCGTCGCTACCTTATGTCTTTTTCTTTTTTTACCACTTGGCATACATTGCGAAATTTAGTGATTAATTATTGGTTTATTTTGCTTCGTTGTTTGTCTTAACACCTTCAACGAAAATTTTTGCAGGTTTGAATGCCGGAATGTTGTGAGCAGGAATTTTGATTGTCGTATTTTTAGAAATGTTACGACCTGTCTTTTCAGCACGTGTCTTGATGATGAAACTTCCGAAACCTCTAAGGTATACGTTGTCTCCTGTTTCAAGAGATGTTTTTACTTCATCCATAAAAGATTCTACTGTAGCTTGAACATCTCCCTTTTCAAGTCCTAACTTCTCAGAAATTTTCGCTACGATATCTGCTTTCGTCATGTTAATTTGATTTAATAATTGTGTGATATTTTTTGAGGTGCAAATATAAGAATTAAAATACCATATATTCAACCATAATTAATTAAAATTTAAGAACATAAACCGTTACATTTGACGTCAGCCCCTTTAAATAATGGACTTTGCTAACCGTCTAATTCATTGGTATTTACAAAATAAACGCGAATTGCCTTGGCGTAAAACCAATGATCCGTACCGAATTTGGCTGTCAGAAGTAATGTTGCAGCAAACCCGCGTTGCACAGGCATTGCCGTACTATTTTTCGTTCACTTCAAACTTTCAATCGATTGAAGAGCTCGCTGCCGCAGATGAAGAAAAAATCCTCAAGTTATGGCAAGGCCTCGGTTATTATTCGCGTGCAAGGAATATGCACGGAACTGCAAAAGCGATTGTATCAGGATATAACGCAAAATTTCCGGATTCGTATGCGGGCCTTCTGCATTTAAAAGGAATCGGGCCTTATACCGCAGCCGCTGTGGCTTCTTTCAGTTACAACGAATGTGTTCCGGTTGTAGATGGAAACGTCTATCGGGTTTTGTCACGGTATTTTGGGGTTGAGACCGATATAGCTTCCTCATCGGCCCGAAAAGAATTCACCCAGCTCGCATCGGAACTGATCCCAAAAGACAAGCCGGCGCTATTCAATCAGGCCATAATGGAATTCGGAGCATTGCAATGTGTTCCGAAAAATCCGGATTGTACCAAATGTCCGCTCAATGACAGTTGTATCGCATTGCAAAAAAATAAGGTTTCGGCTCTTCCTGTAAAATCCAAAAAGCAAAAGATCACGGAACGGTTTTTTAATTATCTGGTCGTCAACGATAGTAATCATAAGACCATGCTGGTCAAACGCGAGGGCAAAGGAATCTGGCAGAACCTGTATGAATTTCCGCTTGTCGAGACACATAAAACCGCCGAACCGGAAGCCATATATGACGCTATCAAACTCCCGAATCCAATCCTTTCGATCCGGGAAACCAACAGGAAAGAAGTACTGCACAAATTATCGCATCAGCATTTGCATGTAAAATTCTGGGATGTAGAAGTTGAGGGAAATCTGGAAAATGGAATATCGGCGCAAGAAATCCACGACTTTCCCGTTCCTGTAGTGCTGGAAAAATTTATCGAAGAACGGTGGAAGTAAAAGTTTCATGCCAGATTTCTGACAGTCTGTTAATCTGATAATCGACCTTCTAAAATCACTATATTTGACCATCTAATCTAAACCATACAAAATGAGTGGGACATTGAATAAAGTAATGCTGATAGGCCATTTGGGCGATGAAGTGAAGATGCATTATTTTGACGGAGGCAACTGCATTGGCCGTTTTCCGTTGGCAACAAACGAAACGTATATCAATAAAACGACAAACGAGAAAATCACTTCCACCGAATGGCACAATCTGGTCGTTCGCAACAAAGCGGCTGAAATCTGCGAGAAGTATCTTTCAAAAGGAGACAAGATTTACGTGGAAGGCCGAATCAAGTCTCGCCAATGGCAGGCGGAAGACGGAAGTACCAAATTCACCACTGAAATCCAGGTAACCGAATTCACGTTCCTCACTGTGAAAAAAGACCTCGATGCGAACCGCCAGACGCCTCAACCGCCAAAGAATGCCTTTGAAAATGAGCTGCCTCAAAACGATTTGCCGTTTTAATTCCTGAATATGCAGCTGCGTTTTACAGAAATCCTCAAAAAGAGCGTCGGGTTTGGTTTTGCAACGGTTATAGCCTTGTCTGTTTCGGGTTGCGGTAATGGTGATGTGTTACCGAAACCATCGTCTTATTTGCGGCTCGATTATCCGGTAGCGCGATATGTTGATTTTGAAAGCGATTGCCCGTATGGTTTCTTCATGAATTCATCTGCTAAGATCGAAGTGAGTAAAAATTGTGGTTTTGCGATTCACTATCCCAAAATGAAAGCGACGGTTTATTTGTCCTATATGCCTGTGAATGGTAATATCGAAGCATTGTTAAACGATGCGCAGACGTTGACCTATAAGCACGTCATAAAGGCAGATAATATCACGGAACAACCGTATTTGAATCCGGATAAAAAGACGTACGGCATGTTTTATTCGGTCGGAGGAAATGCGGCTACGAATTCCCAGTTCTATCTAACCGACAGTACCAAGCATTTTGTTCGCGGCTCCTTGTATTTCTACGCAAAGCCCAATTTCGATTCCATAATGCCTGCCGCAGATTATATCAAAAATGATATGCAGACACTTATGGAAACCATCCACTGGAAATAAAAAAGGAATCTCGATTGAGATTCCTTTTTACTTATATTCCTTTGGAATTATGCTTTCTCCGCTTTTTTGGCGCAGCAGCTTTTTCCCTCTTTAGACTCGCTGCAGCCTTCTTTCCCCTTTTTAGTATTTTCGGGGGCTTTGGCTTTTTTATCTTTCTTCTTGTCTTTTTCTTTCTCCTTTTCCTTTTCGTGGGAATAGACCATCGCCTGATTTCCGGAAGCCTTCATGTCATGTACTTTGTAGGTCTTTCCATCGGCGGTCGATTCTACTGCAGCGGCCAGTTTTTCCGGAGTCTGTTTGTTGGCATCGAATTCAACTACAGCTTCTTTTTTCTCAAAGTCGATCGAAACTTTTGAAACACCGTCCATGGCGGCGAGTTTCTTTTCTAATGTTTTGGCACATCCTACAGCGCAAACCATTCCGTCAATTTTAAACGAAGCAGTTTCAGGCTTGGCAGCAGCCATAGTCATGGATTTCTTTTTTTCTGCCGGAGCACTTTCGGTTTGTTTGCATGCCATCATGGCGAAAGGCAAAGCAACAAGCGCGATAATTTTTTTAAGATTCATAACAAAGGGAGTTTCTTGGGTTATGCGTAAATACTTGGTGAACGGAAGGACTAAAATCTAGTCCACCCACAAAAATATGAAAATTGAATACCGTCAATCATAAAATTATTACAAATTTGAGCCAATTAATACAACGCAGATGCCTTCTAACCTGACCAAATGGTTTTTACTGATTCCGCTCGCCCTGATTTGGGGAAGTTCCTTTATCCTGATAAAACGCGGGCTCCTGGGCCTTTCTCCTTTTGAGCTTGGCGCGTTAAGGCTTACATGTGCGTCAACTTTTCTCATTGTGATCGGATGGCGCTCTCTTTTGACGATTCCAACCCAAAAATGGAAATATCTGGCGCTTACTGCGGCTTGCGGATCTTTTTTTCCTGCATTCCTGTTTGCTTTGGGGCAGACGCATATCAGCAGTACGGTTAGTGCAATCATGAATTCACTGACGCCTCTGAATGTATTGATAATCGGGATATGGGCGTATAAAATTGACTTCAAGCGCATCCAGGTTTTTGGAGTGCTTATCGGGATGATCGGCAGCTGTGTACTGATTCTTTGCGGATCCAAAGCGGTTACGGTGGAAGATTTCAGCTACGTACTGCTCGTCTATGTAGCGTGTATTTGTTATGCGGCCAATATCAATTTTATCAAAACCTATCTTTCAGACCTGAAGCCATTGGCGATCAGTGCAGGAAACGCGACCTTAATGTTGTTGCCTGCGTTGGCAATTTTATTCACTTGCGGATTCTTCCATAAACTCGATAATGATACCGTCCTGACTTCTGCAGGTTATATCATAATTCTTGGCATTGTTGGAACAGGAGTCGCCAATATTTTGTTTTTCCGCCTGATACAGATTTCGACACCGGTTTTTGCATCTGCCGTGACGTATCTGATTCCGATTGTCGCTTTTGGCTGGGGTGTGCTTGACGGGGAAGCGCTGAATGTGGTTCAATGTCTTGGTGCTCTCATTGTACTTTGCGGCGTATATCTGTCGAGCAAAAAATAAAAAAGGCCGCCCGTGAGAGCAGCCTTTTATTATAAGTGATATGCTGATTATTGGAAATCGGCATCGGTAACACCTTCGTTTACCTTAACCTCGCTTACAATGAATTCAAGGTCAACACCTACACTCATGGTCATTTTGTGTGGGAATTTGATTCCTTTGACATCTTTGTAATCAGAGAAATTCATGGTTTGTGTCATGGTCTGGCCGCCTTCTGAAACCGTTTTGGCTTCGGCTACTTTCAAACCTGATTTGGTGTCGTAGTACAAAGTGGTCTTTCCGTCTTTAATGACATAAGCATCGGCTCCGTTAACAGATTCGATTCCGTCTACTTTTACGCCCGCTTTGTTGGCAAGCGTCAATTCCGGGAAAGGCTGGGCGTTGTCTTTCAGTTCGGCAAGATCGTCTCCGGTAACGTCGGCACGTTGTCCTTGTTGTTCTTTATATCCGCCTTTTTCATTAAGCACTTGTTTCATCATCGTCATTCCCATAACATTCATCGTCATGGCGAATTTTCCTGCCGAAGATTTTTTCATGTTCAATACAAGTGGCGTTCCCTGTACGGTTCCGCTTGCTGTAGTTGAAGTGGTTTTAACAGCTTTAAGAGCCTTTTCTCCGCCTATTGCCTTGATGTAGCTTTCGAATACAGATTTGGCGGTCACGTTTGCAGGAACGGCTTTCTTGGCTACAGGCTTGTCAACCGGATTCGCGAATTTGTCGAAATAGAAAATCGGAATACCCAATTTTTCAAGTCCTGGCAATACTTCCGATCCTTTTCCTACAATTACGATACGCATATTGTCTGCAAGGAAATATTTGTTGGCGACACGTTGGATATCGGCTGGCGTAACGGCATTGATGCTCTTGATGTAGTTGGTGTAGAAATCTGCAGGAAGACCTTCTGTTTCGATGTTCAGGGCATAACGGGCGATAGTCTGAGGTTTTGCAACCTGCATCACGAAACGCCCTACATAACCTGCTTTTACGTTGTTCAGAGCTTCTGCAGAAACCGGTTCGGTACGGATTCTCTTGATTTCTTTAAGGAATTCAACCACCGCACTATCGGTAACGGCATTACGTACTTGTGAAGATGCTGTAAAATCGGTCACCCAACGGCTTCCTGAAATTCCGGAACGCGCACCATAAGTCCATCCGTGGGCTTCACGAAGGTTCATGTTGAGGTAGCTGTTGAAATCTCCACCCAAAACCTGGTTTGCGATAATGGTCGGGAAGAAGTCAGGATCTTTCATTTCGAGGTGTGTCGTGTTCAGCAAAGCGATTTCAGATTGAACCGCATTCGGCATATCGACAAAGTTGATCTGGGTAAACTGTACGTTCGTCGGGTCGGTGTATGTCACTTTTGGAGCAGTCGCTTTTTTCCATGTTCCGAAAAGTTTTTGGGCCTGTTTCTCGATGTCTTTGTATTTCACATCACCGATTACAACTAAGTAAGCATTTGCAGGAACAAAGTACGTGTTGTAGTTTGATTTTACATCGGCCAATGTTACGTTGTTGAGTGTTTGCTCAGTTACATATTCACCAGACGGACTGTTCTTTCCGTAAGCGAGTGCATTCTGGACGCGACCGGCAACTGCAGGGACACTTTTCTCTTGTGTCTTAAGGCTTTCGATCATTTTTTCTTTTTCCTTGTCGAACTCATCCTGTGTAAAGTTTGGGTTCAAGGCTCCGTCACTCATCAATTCCATGATGCGTGTTCCGTATTTGGAAAGTCCGCTGGCGTATGCTCCGTTTGCACTGAAGTTTATGTTGGCCCCAAGGAAGTCGATTTCTTCGTCAAAAGCGTCTTTAGCGATTTTCTGGCTACCTTTTCCAAGCATCGCGCTTAAAAGATCGGAAACTCCTTTTTTGTCGCCTTCGGCATATGGTGTATTGTCTATGGTAAGATTATAGGATACCCGTGGCAATTTGTGGTCTTCTACCACCATGACCTTCAGTCCGTTGCTCAGGGTAAAGGTTTGCGGCTTTTTGACATTGACAATCGGCGACGGTCCTTGTTTTGGCTGAGGCCTGTCTTGTGCATGCATGGCTAGGGTTAAAAAACCGGTTAATGCGATTATATATTTTTTCATTGTTGTTGCTTCTTAGTTTTGACCTTTGTCTTTAGATGGGATGTAATCGAGTACCAAACGTTGGTTCGGGTTCAGGTACTTACGGGCAACGTCGCGGATTTCTTCGCGGGTGATGCTGCGGTAAATATCGATTTCTGTGTTGATGAGGTTTACATCTCCGTAAAGCAGATAGAACGAAGCCAGGTTTTCGGCAACTCCTTCGATAGATGAATTGGCATTCACATATTGGTTTTCGAATTTGTTCTTCAGCTTGGTAAGGTCTTTCTCAGATATAAGGTCCGTTTGGATTTTTACGATTTCTTCATCGGCTTCCTTAAGAATCTGTGCGCTTGTGTTGCTGCCTTGTGGCATTCCGTACAAAATGTACATTCCGTAATCTTCCTGGTTGAATCCAACGGCTCCCATTTGAAGTGCCATTTTTTTGTCGTCCACAATTTTCTTGTAAAGTTTTGAACTGTTACCATCGCTTAAATAAGTCGAAATCATATCCAAAACACGTGCATCGCGGGTTTTCATTGATGGCGTACGATAAGCGGCGATTACCATTGGAATCTGGATGTTCGGATCCTGATATTCTGCAGTGCGTGGTGTGGTGATAGGGTCTTCGGTGAATGTCTGGCGCTTGATGTCGGCACCTCTTGGAATAGTTCCGAAGTACTTTTGGATCCATTCTTTTGTTTTCTTAATGTCACCCAAATCCCCAGCTACTACAAGGACAGCATTGTTAGGAACGTAGAATTTCTTGTTGAAAGCCTGGAATTCCTCAAGTTTCGACGCATCAAGGTGTTCCATGGAGCCGATTGTCGCCCAACGGTACGGGTGATTGGTGAACATGTTTTTCTTGACTTCGGCAATCAGGTTTCCATAAGGTTGGTTGTCTACACGCAGCCGTTTTTCTTCTTTGACGACTTCGTTTTGCGTGTCAACTCCAATTTGGTTGATTACCGGATGCATCAAACGCTCCGATTCCATCCAAAGACCAAGCTCGAGGCTGTTTGACGGGAAAACTTCAAAATAATAGGTACGGTCGTCGCTGGTGTTGGCATTGTTGACGCCTCCGTTTGATGTTACGATCTTGAACCATTCGCCACGTTTGATGTTTTCGGTGCCTTCAAACAAAAGGTGTTCGAAAAAGTGAGCGAAACCCGTGCGGTTTGGTTGTTCGTCTTTTGAACCTACGTGGTACATGACAGACGTGATCACGGTTGGAGCCGTGTTGTCGTTGTGCAGGATAACGTGCATTCCGTTGTCGAGGTTGTACTCTTCGAAAGCAACTTTTTGCGCGGTAGCACCGCCGGACAGCAAAAGTGCAGAGCCCAAAGCCATTATTGCATTTTTCATATTAAAAATTGAGTGTTGATTTTCGTGTGTTTGTTCAGCAGAACGGCAGTTAGTTGCGGCCGTTTTGAAAATGTTACGCCAAAAGTACCTTTTTTTGGTGAATGCTTCAAGTTTAGGGAGTTATTTCGGCGATTTGCGGCGCATGTAATTTGAAGACTTCGAAACATAACAAGTTTCCAAAACTTGTTATGTTTCGAAAGTAACGATTTGGCCGCACATTTTGCTGTAGTTTTTATGTATCAATTGTTAAACTTTCTGACCTGATACGTAATGTCAAATCCTACCTTTGTGCCGCGTGAGGGATGGCAGCGGCATCCTTTTTCCTGCATCCTTTTGCAGGGAAAAGATAAAGCGGAGAGCCCGACCGCATTCCTCAAAAAATGGTTATATTTTAATTGAAGGTGATGGAATGCGGGCACGTCCCGAAAATCCTCAAAACTTTTTTGGTTAACCGGTTGCGTCATTGAGATATAATTGTATATTTGCAGCCATTTTTAATAATAATCAAACATTTGTTATGTACGCAATCGTAGAGATAGCAGGGCAACAATTTAAAGTAAGCAAAGACCTTAAGGTTTATGTTCACCGTTTGGCAGACAAAGAAGGAGACGCGGTTTCATTCGCGAAAGTGCTTCTTCTGGATGACAACGGGACTGTGACTTTGGGCGCCCCGGCTGTAGAAGGTGCTTCGGTAGAAGCGAAAGTTTTGCAACACCTTCAAGGAGACAAAGTAATCGTTTTCAAGAAAAAACGCAGAAAAGGTTACAAAAAGAAAAACGGACACCGTCAGGCTTTGACGCAGATCCAGATTTCAGGAATCACTTTCGGTGGTGCTGCGCCTAAGAAAAAGGCTGCCGCTAAGAAAGAAGAAGCTACAACAGAAGAATAATTAATTTTAAAAGATATACGTCATGGCTCACAAAAAAGGTGTCGGTAGTTCCAAGAACGGACGCGAATCAGAATCGAAACGCTTAGGTGTCAAGATTTACGGTGGTCAGGCTGCCATTGCTGGAAACATCATTGTTCGTCAGCGTGGTTCAAAGCACAACCCTGGAGAAAATGTTTACATGGGGAAAGATCACACGCTTCACGCTAAAGTGGACGGAGTTGTGAAATTCCAGAAAAAAGGAGATAACAAAAGTTTTGTTTCTGTCCTTCCTTTCGAAGCATAATCAACTGCTTCCTGATAAAATAGAAAAGCCACTCGATTCGGGTGGCTTTTTTTATGGAATACTTTACTTTAAAAAGAAAAGCCGCTATTTACAGCGGCTTTTACATATTATACTCAGGTTAGTCCTGTCTTCCAATCTTATTCCGCTGCGCTCTATACAATTCGGCTAACGCCTCGGGTTCCGGACTTTTGAACTTCCGATCTTATTTTGCCTTCGCTTTCTCAAGCGTGTTGTTATAACCTTCTTTCACATCTTCTTTGGCGTTTTTCAAAGCTTCTTTCGTATCGGCAGCGGCTTCATTGACACCGGCTTTTGTTTTTTCCCAGGCGGCTTTGGCTTCGTCGGCTGTTTTTTGGGCGGCTTCCTGAGCTTTTTTATCGCCTTTGGCAATCGCTTCTTTTACTTTGGCTTCGGCAGCATCATAATCTGCTTTTGCCTTTTCTTTGGCTTCGTGCCAGGCGGTGGTGTCAGGTGCAGAAGTTGTCGTTTCTGTGGTTTCTGTAGTTACGGTTGTAGTGTCGCCAACAGTCGTTGTGTCTGTCATAGTTTCTGTTTCAGTCGTTTTTTTGTTGCAGGAAGACAGTACAACGAGTGCCAATGCTGCGAGGGAAAGAGTGATTTTTTTCATGATTTCTTATTGTTAAGTAGATTAAAGGTAATTAAAAAAATTACAGCATATCGACTTCGATAAATACAGTTTTTGATTTGTAATCCTGATAAATCACCCGAATTTCATTTGATGTAAAGCCTGAGGAAGCCTCTTCGATTTTAGTAGTCTTGTATTTTTCCATATATTTTCCCTGATCGAGATTGCGGAATTGAAGTTCATCTTCTCCCGTAGCCAATTTGAAATCTGGCGAAATCGTGAATTCGATAGCCTTAACTTCTTTTGATTTTTCGGGCAATAAGAAAAAATCGGAATCTTGTTGGGCCGGCCCGCGGGTCATCATTTGTTGTTGGCGTTGCATTTGAAGCAGTTGTAGTTGCTGCTGTTGTTGCATCATCATCATTTGCTGCATGTGCCAATGTATATACCACCAATTGTAATTGTAACTGTAATTGCGCGAGTCGACGCTATCGGCACGCAACGCCAGGTTTCCGGATTTGGTTTTGTTCACCGTAAGCGTTGGCTTCATGGCAGATTTTAGGGCGTTCTTAATATACTCCGTAAGCAATTCCGAATTGACCGATGCATTTAAATCTGAAGCGAACGATAAATTTCCTTCTGATTTTCCGCTCGCCAGATCAAACGACTTGAGTTTCACATCTTGCTTTTCCACACCAAGAAAAAGCATCTTTTTTCCAAAGACATAATTGCTGATTTCCTTGGTTTCCTTTGAAAATTCGGGATTGATTTTAGTTTGGGTAAAACCCGATGTCGATGCCAGGTCAAAATCATACAGCCCAAAATCATCCTCATCTTTTTCAAACGTGTAAATCAAATGATTGTCCTGCAGGTAACCTTTGCGTTTTGAAATCGATCCGTTCTTGACAAACTCATTCTGGTTGACGGTTTGAGGCACTTCAGCTACCAATTCCTTGAAAGCCTTCTGTTGTTCTTTAGGTATTTCGATGGAACCCGAGATCTGGTTTGAACCGGAAAAAATCGTACGGGTTTCGACCTTTTTGCTTTTATCCAGAAAATGGACCAGGACTGTTTTGTCATCAAGCCGGAAAATATTGTCCGGTCGGTAAGCTTCAGGTGTCAGCGTAATTGTGTTCTGGCCTGAAACCATATCAAAATCTATAATCTGGAGCTGATTGCTTTTTTCACTGTAACTCACCAAAGTTGTCACATTACCGTTGTTATGATAGGAGAGAATTGCAAAAAGTTCCTTTGAAACGCCTGGGTTCATTTTATGTACAGATTTGTCCGCATCGACAAGAAAAGGAATCAGCAGGAATTCTTTTGTATCGGTGTTTTTTATAGAAATCAGATGCAGGGTTTTTCCATTCCCGAGTTCGGCCGTAAACGTTCCCTGGAGTTTTTCGTGCTTCCCGAGTTTGTATTCAAAAATTGGATTGGCGAAAATGCTGTTGCAGATAAGTGTCAGAAGTAACAGGATTTTTTTCATAATCGGTCGGTTTTCAGGATAGTAGGAGTAATTTGAGAGCCAGTGATGCCAGTGAAAAGAAAAGAATCAAGAAAAAGATGCTGATCCCGCTGGTTAATTTGAAAGTTTAACAAAATATACATTTTTTCTACAGCTGCAAAAATTTTAGATTGTGTAGGGTCATGCACCGGCCCCTTCCCTGTGACAAGATAATGATTCTGTCGATAAGCCAGTTACATGAAAAATGTACTTAACATTTTTTGCCGCTGAATTTCAAAAATTTCCCGAAGCCAAAATGAAAAGGCTATAAGTCTGTAAATCCAAATCTGCATAAAATTAAAAACCCTCTCGTTTCCGAAAGGGTCTTATCTGTAATCCAAAAAGATTATTAATATCTGTAATACTCCGGCTTAAACGGCCCCTGAACTTCAACGCCAATGTAGGCAGCCTGATCTTCTCTTAAAACTTCAAGCTCGACGCCTAGTTTCGCAAGGTGCAAAGCAGCTACTTTCTCGTCCAGGTGTTTCGGCAACATATAGACTTCGTTATTGTATTTGTCGCTGTGTTTCCACAATTCGATCTGAGCCAATGTCTGGTTCGTAAATGAATTCGACATTACGAAACTCGGGTGGCCTGTGGCACAACCAAGATTCACCAAACGACCTTCAGCCAGAATGATGATGTCTTTACCTGCTATTGTGTATTTGTCCACCTGAGGCTTGATTTCTACTTTAGACAATCCGTGGTTTTTGTTGAGCCACGCCATATCGATTTCATTATCGAAGTGACCGATATTACAAACTACGGTTTTGTCTTTCATCTTTTCGAAATGGCTTCCCACAACGATATCTTTATTTCCGGTAGTTGTGATGATGATATCGGCGTTCCCGACAACCGTATCCAGTTTCTTCACTTCGTATCCGTCCATTGCAGCTTGCAACGCACAGATTGGATCGATTTCAGTAACCGTTACAATTGAGCCTGCGCCACGGAAAGAAGCCGCAGTTCCTTTTCCGACATCACCGTATCCGCAAACCACGACACGTTTTCCGGCAAGCATCAAGTCTGTCGCACGGCGAATAGCATCAACAGCCGATTCCTTACAGCCGTATTTATTGTCGAATTTCGATTTCGTAACCGAATCGTTCACGTTGATCGCAGGCATTGGAAGCGTTCCGTTTTTCACACGCTCGTAAAGCCTGTGGACACCGGTAGTCGTTTCTTCAGACAAACCTTTGATATCGGACACCAATTCCGGATAACGGTCCAGGACCATATTGGTCAAATCTCCGCCATCGTCCAGAATCATGTTCAACGGCTTGCGATCTTCACCAAAGAAAAGCGTTTGCTCAATGCACCAGTCGAATTCCTCTTCATTCAGGCCTTTCCATGCATAAACCTGGATTCCCGCATCGGCAATTGCAGCTGCAGCGTGATCCTGGGTCGAGAAAATATTACAGGAAGACCAGGTTACTTCGGCTCCAAGCGCTTGCAATGTCTCTATCAGGACAGCAGTCTGGATGGTCATGTGCAGACATCCGGCAATACGTGCACCTTTCAACGGTTGTTCTGCGCCGAATTCCTTGCGAAGCGACATCAATCCCGGCATTTCAGCCTCGGCCAGTTCAATTTCTTTACGTCCCCAGGCAGCCAGGGAAATATCCTTCACTTTGTACGCCACATAAGGCATGGTCGATGTACTCATTATAGTATCTTTAATTTTAAATTCAGACAATGATAATTGCCGCCATATGGCAAAGCGCCGCAAAAGTAAGCATTAAGTCTGTATTTAAAAACCCATTTTTGCAATAAGTGATGCTTCGGAAAGCGTTAAATATTTGTAATTTAAATGATTGGAGCTGTTCCCGCTAACCACTCACATCAGGCCTAATCCAGCATTGTTGAACCTTTTAGGTTCCTAAAAGAATCGTTATGAAAATTCCGCTTTATTATGATCCGCGAATAAGATACTGGAGGTTTCTTTACATAGAAAAAAAGTACCAATCTAATGTTGAAATTGTTCCCATAGGTTGCGATTGTCATCCGGCTTATATGCTGCAAAGCCTAAGGATACGCAATAAAAGCCTGCCATTCGACTGGCTGAATACCGAACCTAAATTCGCATTAGAATATGTATCGGAAAACCTGCTTCACAAATTCGAAAAGTATCTTGCAAATCTTACCCGAAATCAAAACGGGAACGTCATTTCGGCGAATTATCCGTATGCCGAATTCATCCATGAGCCTCATTTGCCCGAAGATCAAATCGCTCAAGAAAGAATGTCGCGCCGCGCCAAACGGTTTCTTGATGTGACGAAATCGAATCCTGTTGCCTTTTTACATATGATTCCGGCTGATGCATTTCAGGACAAAGAAAGTCTGGATCGTTACATCAGCTCGATTACTGGATTCATTCAAAATCTGGAGCCACGCCAAGCACTTTATGTTTATATCCGGTTTGATGAAAACGATCGGGAAAACGATGAGGTCATTTCAATCCTCGAGCAGAAACTTTTGGAATACAATGTCCGTTCTTGCCGTTACGTTAGGAATTTATCCGATTTTGGACTGTGGGGAAATCCGGCTCAATATGTCTCGCTTTTCAAAAAACTCCGGATAAAAATAAAACACACTTTTCCAAAAATCCATATTCAATAAAATTGCGAAATTTACGGCATGGCTTTATTCAAATACGAACATATAGGAACCCATACCCATCTCTATATTTGGAAAATCGAAGAGGAATTCGACGACCTTTTTGACGAGATCCATCTGACCGATATGAACATGATCCGGCTCATGTCTATGAAATCTGTCCAGCACCAACGCGGATTTTTATCTGTCCGGAAATTATTCCAGGCCGCCGGTTACACAGATTTTGATGTGACTTATGACGCAACCGGAAAACCGCATTTGAATGACGGCCATCATATTTCCATTTCACATTCGCATGGTTTTTCGGCAATCATGATCAGTGATACCACGGTTGGAATCGACCTGGAACTCATGCGCGAAAAAATAATTCGCATCGCCGATAAATTTACCAGCGAAGAAGAAGAAAAATACCTCGACGCGTCCGATGATAATTATGTCAAGATTCTTACCGTGCTGTGGGGCGTCAAAGAATCCATTTTCAAGATCCGGAACGAAATCGGCATCAGTTTTAAAGATCACATCACTACATTTGCGTTCGATATAAATTCCGGAATCGCCCACGCACGTCTTGATTTTGAAGACATCCACAGGCATTTCGAGGTCAAATTCCAAACGATAGAAGATCATATGCTGGTCTACGCGTTTGAAACCGCAAATGAAAAAGCTCTATAACGACATTCTTTCGGCTAGGCAAATAGGTCGGAAATTACTCGCAATCCTTCTCGATCCGGATAAGATCGATTGGGAAACACTTGATATTCTGGTCGGGAAAATCAATTCGTCCGGAGCGACACATATTCTCATTGGTGGAAGCCATGTGTTTACCGATCGCATGGATGAACTCATTGTCGAGATCAAAGATTCGTGTCAGTTGCCCGTGATTCTGTTTCCCGGAAACCCGTCCCAGATTTCGCATAAGGCCGATGGTATTTTGTTTTTGTCCTTGTTATCCGGAAGAAATCCGGATTTTTTGATCGGACATCATGTAAAAGCAGCATCGGTCTTACATCAATCTGAACTTGAAATCATTCCGACAGGTTATATTTTAGTGGAAAGCCAAAGTGAAACCGCCGTGGCAAAAGTCAGCGGGACAAAACCGCTTGAAAATCCCGATGAAATTGTCAACACAGCCCTTGCGGGTCAAATGCTCGGAAAAAAACTCATTTACCTGGAAGCAGGAAGCGGTGCGAAGAATCCAGTGCCGTTGTCTTTGGTCAAATCGGTTTCCCAAAAACTTGAAATTCCACTGATTGTAGGTGGTGGAATCAGAAGCAAAAAAGGAATCGAAAACGCATTTGAATCGGGCGCAGACATGGTTGTCATAGGGACCGCTTTTGAAAACGACATGAATTTCTTTGATCGTGGATAATCTGTATAGCCTTTTTTTTGAATCGTATAGAAATACACCGACCCTTGACATTGTCATAGAAGCCATCGTTTTCCTGTTCGGAATCGTAAGTGTCTGGTTTGCCAAAAAACAAAATATTTGGGTTTTTCCAACTGGTCTGGTTGCGACAATTCTTACGGTTTACCTGTTGTACAAAGCGGGCTATTTAGCCGAAATGGCACTTAATGTCTATTATTCCGTCATGAGTATTTACGGCTGGATCGTATGGTTGCGACCTTCAGCGAACGGCCAATTGCCTGTCACACGAACAAATAGAAACCAAAAATTAACAGGGTTCGGTCTGTTTATCCTCACAATTCTGGTTACTTTCGCAATCTATGCTTTGTTTGGTGCCGAAGTAAAGCCAGCGAATTACATCGATATTTTCATCTCGGGTATTTTCTTTACGGCAATGTGGTTTATGGCACTCAAAAAGATAGAAAACTGGACGTTGTACATTATTGCAGATGCCATTGCCGTTCCGCTTTACCTGCATCGCGGCCTCGGAATGCTCTCGTTGCAATATGTGATTTTTACGATGCTCGCCATCATAGCGTACGTTGAATGGAGAAAAATTTTACACACACAAAAACAGTAGATCAAATGCCGGATCACGAAACGGTTGGATTTACGAATAACGATCTTGATCAAATCCTGGAACACGGACTTTCCATTGAGGAAGCCATCCGCCAGATGACCATATTTTCAAAAGGAATTCCCAAAACATTTCTCGACCGGCCCGCCGTTGTGGGCGATGGTATCGTCCGTTTGACCGCACTCGAGTTCCAGGTCGCCGCCGACTTTTTCGACCAGCACAAAAATGGCCTCAAGCTCAAGAAATTCGTTCCTGCTTCTGGTGCTGCGAGCCGGATGTTCAAATTCATGTCGGTCTTTCTAAAGGAATTCGACGTCAGTAATGACACGATCAATTCCTACATAAACAGACATAAGGCGACAGATCTTTCTATTTTCATGGCCGCGCGGGAAAAGTTTCCTTTTTTCGAAGCCGTCAATTCCCGTCTTGATGAGAGTTATACCGATGGGGAAATCCGCGAAAAAGACCGACGCAGTTTTGAGTTCATTAAAATGATGCTCGATGAAAATGAATTCGATTTTGCAAATAAACCCAAAGGGATTTTGCCTTTCCACCGTTATGCTGACAGGATCGCTACACCTGTAGAAGAACATTTGCGCGAAGGTGCCCGATATGCCTCATCTGACGGCATTTCCAATTTGCATTTCACGATTTCCGAAGGCCATCGGCAAGGTTTTGAAGAAATCGTCTCCAAAGTCAAACCGGCAATCGAACAACGCACCGGAATCGATATCAAAATAAATTTCTCCTATCAACACCAAAGTACCGATACTATTGCGGTTGATATGGACAACAAACCGTTCCGCGACAAAGAAGGCAATCTGGTTTTTCGTCCTGGCGGGCACGGTGCGCTCATCCGCAACCTAAGTGAAATAGATGCCGATATTGTCTTCATCAAAAACATCGACAACGTCATCCAGAACCATGACGCGATCATTACATTATACAAAAAAGCACTCGGCGGATTGTTGCTCGAATTGCAGCAGGAAGTGTTTTCATTGCTGAATCAGATAGAGGCCGGAAATGCCAACGAAGCGTTTGCCGAAGAAGCCATCTCATTCCTTAAGAAAAAACTCCATGTAACCATTCCGCCAGATTTTGGGAAATACACCCGCGAAAACAAAATCGACTTCATCTTTGAAAAACTGAACCGGCCGTTGCGCATCTGCGGTATGGTAAAGAACGAAGGCGAACCCGGAGGCGGACCTTTTTGGGTCGTAGGCCAGCAAGGGAATGTGTCGCTCCAGATCGTAGAAACCAGCCAGGTCGAAATGCGCGATCCGCAACAAACGGCAATCGTGGAAAAATCGACCCATTTCAATCCGGTCGATATTGTATGCAGCGTCAAGGATTACAAAGGCAAGAAATTCAACCTGCCAGATTTTGTGGACCACGAACGCGGCTTCATCGTCCAGAAACAAAAAGACGGGCGCGACCTCAAAGGCTACGAACTTCCCGGATTGTGGAACGGTGCCATGGCCAAATGGAATACCGTTTTCGTAGAAGTTCCGCTCGTGACATTCAATCCGGTAAAAACGGTAAACGACCTGCTCAAACCGGCGCATCAGCCGCAATAATTGTCGTGGAAAAAGAACGAATCGTATCGGAACTGAACTACAAAGCAGTTCGAAGCAGCGGTGCCGGTGGCCAAAATGTCAATAAAGTTTCCTCAAAGGTGGAACTGACTTTCGATGTTGAAAAATCCCAGAGCTTTTCTGTCGAAGAAAAAGTTTTGCTGCTCGAAAAACTGCAGTCACGGCTCACGAATTCGGGCTTGCTCATCTTAAAAAGCGACGAAGACCGAAGCCAGCTCAAGAACAAAGAAATCGTTACACGACGTTTTTTTGAACTGATTGAAAAGGCGCTGCATGTGCCAAAAATCCGTAAAGCGACAAAAATCCCGAGATCTGTGGTTGAGAAACGACTGAAGAATAAGAATGTGAATTCAGAATTGAAGCAATCGCGAAGAAAGCCTGATTTGAGTTAGTAATTAACAGTTAACGATTAACAATTAATAATTGCCTTTCGGGATTTTGGGTTTAAAACACATAATATGGAAAATAAAAGACCAAAAAATCCCGGAATTCTTCTGATAGTAATCAGTCTTGTCGCGCTTTAAAACCAAGGATTTCCAAAATCTGAGGAATAACCAAATTGCACTGCTCGCCGCTCTGATGGTATTTTTATTCTTAGGGTTTTACGCCAATTATAAAGCCAGCCAAAAATTGAAGGACTGAATACTCCTGGAATTAATTGTTAATTATTAATCATTAATTATTAATTTCGCCATGTCTCAAAGGGGTGCTCGAAAGGGCTGAGATTATACCCATAGAACCTGGGCAGGTAATGCTGCCAAGGAATTCAAAGACAACGCTGCGTGCACACAGTGCTGTCAAACACATATTTTTAAACCAAGAATAATTGCCCCTTTTATTCGTAATTCATTTTACGAATGAAACTTTTATTTTTAAGACGCGAAGTTTTTCGACACGAAGACACAGAGGCGCAAAGTCACCAAGTTTTTTTTAATTTTTCTGGGCGTGCCGGCACCCATGACCAATCCGGAAACCGAAACCATTTTTTAGGCTGCCGTCGGGCTGCCCGTTTCAATCTTTTAGAAACCTTTGGGGTTTCTAAAAGGATTTTCACTCGCATCCCTCACGCGGCCGTATGCTCCGGAATCGCCTTTTTGTCGCAAACCAACCTTTTTGCCCAACAACAACCGCAAGATTCCATCGCCGGACAAAAACTCGACGATGTCATTGTCCAATCGGTGCGAGCGACGTCCAAAACACCGGTTACGTTTTCCAATGTTACGGCACAGGAAATAGCTCCGAGGAATCTGGGGCAGGACATTCCGCAATTGCTCAACTTTCTGCCGTCTGTCGTCACTACGAGCGATGCAGGCGCAGGAATCGGTTATTCCGGGATCAGAGTCCGCGGAAGCGATGCCACGCGGGTCAACGTCACCGTAAACGGCGTACCATACAACGATGCCGAATCACAGGGAACATTCTGGGTCAATATGCCCGATTTTGCTTCGTCGGCACAAAGTATCCAATTGCAGCGCGGCGTCGGAACATCTACAAACGGATCAGGTGCTTTTGGGGCGAGCCTCAACGTGTTGACCGATTCGTATTCTGATAAGGCATCGGGTGAAATCTCGAATTCATTCGGAAGTTTCAATACCCGGAAACATACGGTCAAATTCAGTACGGGTTTGCTCGGTGACCATTTTGAACTTGCCGGTCGTCTGTCGAACATCGAATCGGACGGATATATCGATAGGGCATCGTCCAGCCTCAAAAGTTATTTTCTTCAGGGAACTTACGTGAACAAAGGCACGATGATCAAGGCGCTCGTCTTTGGCGGCACCGAAAAAACCTATCAGGCCTGGTATGGCCTCGAAGATCCGGAGAAGCTCGAATATGACCGGACTTACAATCCGGCAGGGCAATACACAGATGATAACGGGAACGTCGCTTTTTATGACAACCAGACCGATAATTACCAACAGGATCACTATCAGCTGCACTGGACGCAGCGGTTCGGGAAAGGCTGGAGTTCGGCGTTGGCAATGCATTACACCAAAGGCAAAGGTTATTACGAGAATTATAAAGTAGGTGAGTCGGTGGGTGATTATGGCATCGAGCCGCAAATCATCAATGGCGTGGAAGTTTCAGGAAGTGACCTGATCGACCAGAAATGGCTTGATAATGATTTTTACGGCACTACGTTTTCGGTCAACTACAAAAATACAATCGTCGATGCGATGATTGGCGGCGGTTGGAACGAATATGACGGCGATCATTTCGGTAACGTGCTTTGGACCAGAAGCGTTGTCCTGCCTCAATATGGCCAGCGGTATTATTTTGATTCGGCGGTTAAAAAAGATGCGAATGTGTTTGCGCGGGCATCGGTCAACCTGTCTAAAAAATGGAATGTG
This sequence comes from Flavobacterium silvaticum, assembly GCF_012911565.1. GTDB lineage: Bacteria > Bacteroidota > Bacteroidia > Flavobacteriales > Flavobacteriaceae > Flavobacterium > Flavobacterium silvaticum. Next base: position 60,950 of record NZ_JAAMPU010000098.1, read on the forward strand.
TTTGCCGATATGCAATTCCGTAAGGTATCGTATGATGCCGACAGTGATGAAACCGGTTATGTGCGCGACCGTTTTGACTTTTTCAATCCTAAAGCCGGAATTACGTTTACGTCATCGGACAAAAGCAATATCTATCTGTCTTATGCCCGCGCCAATCGGGAACCTAATAGGACAGACTACGAAGGCGGAAACCCGAAGCCGGAACGCCTTGACGACTTTGAACTCGGCTGGCGGTATGCTACTCCAAAGACGCGGCTCAACATCAATGCCTACTTTATGAATTATAAGGATCAGTTGGTTTTGACGGGTGCTTTGGATGATGTCGGGAATCCGTTACGGGCCAACAGCGGCAGTAGTTATCGTTTGGGGTTGGAAATTGATGCAGCTTTCCAGATCACCGAAAAATGGTCTATCCGCCCGAATGTAACGCTGAGCCAGAACAAAAACCGCGATTTTTATTTCCAGCGCGACGGTTCGCTCCAGAATTTGGGTGATACGGATATCGCTTTTTCCCCGAATATCATCTTTGGTAACGCCATTACTTTTGTGCCGGTCAGCGGATTGCAGCTTTCGCTATTGTCAAAATTCGTCGGCGACCAGTATATGGGAAATATAGATTCAGCTGTTTCCAAACTTCAGAGTTACGCCACTTCCGATCTGAACGTGTCGTATGAATGGAAAACCAGGACGTTCTTTCAGTCGGTTATCCTTAGCGGGCTGGTAAACAACATCTTCAATTACGAATATGAATCGAACGGATATTTCTATACCTATGATGATGATTTTTCCAATCCGGGAACTATTACGACCGTGGAAGGAGCCGGGTTTTATCCGCAGGCAAAATTGAATTTCCTTGTTGGATTGACGCTTAAATTCTAAAGATTCGCCGCGGCGGGAAGCAGCGACCGAAAGGTTAGGGACAAATGCTGTTTCCCAAAGCGGCTTTTAGCATATCAATTATACACCCGAAGTACGGTTCCGATGACTTCCACACGATATTGGTACAACGGATATTCTTTTCCCGGAGAATCGGCGGTGTAAAGGCTGTAAATGGCTTCGTCACAAGGGCAGGTTACAGAAGAACCGCCGTCATACTCAAGTGTTGAACAGCTTGAAATGGCCTGGTTCGGACAAGTCGCCTCGAAGGCGTTGTAGCCGCTTCCGGTGTAAAATACTACAATTCCACGTACGCCTGCATTCGGGATGTATTTTCCGTTTCCGGCGAATTGCAATTGGTTGTAGAGCGGCAGATTGGTGTCTATCTCAATAGAAAAAGCCACACTCGGAATGTACGGATTGTTTCGTGCAGGCCCTGAATCGTCGCATGAAACCAAAAGGCTGAAAAGAAGAAGTGTGATTGCTGTTCTCATTAAAAATGTCAGAAATTTGATGGTGGCAAATTTAATTTTTTTAAATTTGGAAGGCTTATGATTGTCATATTATTATAAGCCAGACAAAATAATAGGTTTAAAAAACTTTATATTTGCGACTTGAAATCCCCTGCGAGTGGGATTTTTTTCTGTTTATAACGGATGCAGGGCTGCGTTATTGCCGCCCAAATGAAGAACGAAAAATAAAACTAAAAACATGAGTGCAGTATCATACTATACAGAAGACGGCCTAAAAAAACTCCGTGAAGAATTGGATCACCTTAAAAGCGTAATGCGTCCTAAAGCGTCAGCAGATATTGCTGAAGCGCGTGATAAAGGTGATTTATCTGAAAATGCCGAATACGATGCGGCAAAAGAAGCCCAAGGACTTTTGGAAATGCGAATTGCCAAGCTTGAGGAATTACACGCAAATGCCCGCTTGATAGATGAATCGCAACTTGACACCTCAAAGGCACTGGTATTATCAAAAGTTAAAATACGCAATCAGGCCAATAAAATGGAAATGACCTATACCTTGGTGGCCGAAAGTGAAGCCGATTTGAAAGCCGGAAAAATTTCTGTAACGTCTCCAATCGGGAAAGGTTTGCTTGGGAAATCTGTTGGTGATCTGGCGGAAATCACGGTTCCGAACGGAAAATTGAACTTCGAGGTTCTTGAGATATCACGTGACTAAAGGTTATTATTTATTGTTATTCTTATTTTTTATTCCAGACAACCGATAGCCAAATGTCCATATTCACCAAAATAATCGACGGGGAAATCCCAGCCTATAAAATTACCGAGGATCAGCATTACTTGGCGTTTCTCGATATCAATCCGAACGCAAAAGGCCATACGCTTTGCATTCCAAAGAAAGAGGTGGACAAGATTTTCGATATGGACGAACATGAATATCTGGGCCTGATGAAGTTCGCCCATCGTGTCGCCAACGCACTGGAAAAAGCAATTCCGTGCAAAAGAGTAGGCATGGCGGTCATTGGTTTGGAAGTTCCGCATGCGCACGTTCATTTGATTCCGCTGAACCATATGGACGAAATACGTTTTCAGGACAAAGTCAAATTATCACCTGAAGAATTCGAAGAAACAGTCAGGACAATTCGGTCTGAGTTGTTAAAATCGTAAAATTCCTGATGAATTAGTATAAAAAAAAGGCTATCGGTAACGATAGCCTTTTTTGTTTCTAAAAATTGCTTTACTCCCGTAATTATTTAACGCTGGATTTTGTGAAATCTGCAGGCTTTATCAGATAGTTAAGGTTTTTTGACGCTATTCCATCTCTTTACTTTATCAAATAGTTAACGAATTGTTTAATTCGCTGCGGCTAACTTGTAGGGATTAAAAACTCAATTTTCATGAAAAAAACTATTTTAAGCGCGTTACTCGCAATGGCATCCTTTGGGGCCAATGCACAGTTTACGCAGAATTTTGATGCATCTGCCTCAATGCCTGCAGGTTGGTCCATCATAAACCAGGGAAGTCCCAACGGATGGACTGTTTCCGATGAAGTCGAAGGCGGCGCACACAGCGGAAACAATGCCGCAGCCATCGAGTATGACAGCACAGTAGCACATAACGATTATCTGATTACGCCTCACATTGCGGTTACGGCAACGTCAAACCGTTTTTCATTCTGGATCAAATCTGCTTCGGAATATTATCTGGAGCCGTATGAAGTCCGTTTGTCTACCACAAACACAACGGCGGCCGCTTTTACGGTCGTATTGCAACCTTCTCAGGAGGCAAGTGAAGTGTGGACTAAAAAGCAATTCGACCTTTCCAATTATGTAGGCCAGAGCGTATATATCGCCATTCGTGCTACCGGAACCAATGAATACATTTTATATGTTGACGATGCAGTGAACGATGCGTTCCCGTCTTGTCCTGCATCAACGAATGTTGCGGTGGGAACCGTTACGCCGGAAAACGCCCAGTTGACGTGGACTTCTTCAGCTACGGCATGGCAATATTATGTGGGTTCCGAGTCTGATTCCGCTCCTGATGAAAGCGATATCAATGATGCGCCTACGAATCCGTTTACATTAGAAAATCTTGATCCCGCAACTACATACAAAGTCTGGGTGCGTTCAAGTTGTTCGGGATCGGTTGGAGATTGGAGCGATCCGATTGTTTTTACCACGCCTTGTGTAGCCACACCTCTGCCAACTGTAACAGAAGGAGCTGAAACTACAGATGAAGGGGAGCTTCCGGTTTGTTGGTCGTCAACTCTCGTAAGTGGCGATAATAACTGGGAAGTTACCACGCCTTTGTTCGGTGATATAACCACAACCGCTTCCGGCGATAAAATCATCTACAAAAACTACCAGAATTCAGAGGCCTTGTTGTTTTCTCCTGCAATGGATTATGCTAACGTAACCCAGCCGACACGGGTCAATCTATATTTGCACCGCCATGAATTTGCCGACGTAGCCGACAAGTACGTAATCTATGCCAACACGACGCCTTCTTTGACCGGGGCGACGCAGTTGTATGAGCAATTCTCAAAAATCACAAGTACGCCTGCTGTTGCGGCGACTGGTTTTTATAACTACAAAATAGATATTCCGGCTTCATTCAACGGAGCTTCGCAAGTGTTTATCATCATCCGTGGAATCACTACTGCAGGATTTTCATCGTATGCGTTGGGTGTGGATGATTTCAAAGTGGAATTCACGCCAACTTGTGCCGAAGTAGCTTCTTTGACTGTTTCAGATGTCGAAGCGCATCAGGCAACATTCAACTGGCAGGCATCCGCATCTGCTCCTGCTAACGGATATGAGTATGTGTGGTCAACCTCTGCAACGTCACCAGACTCAGCTCAATATTCAGGAACCACTGCCGCTGGCGAACTGACTGCGACTGTCTATGAGTTATCGGCAAACACAACTTATTATGTTTGGGTGCGTTCGGTTTGTTCCGCTACCGACAGCAGCCCTTGGACCAACGTGGTTTCCTTTACAACCGCTTGTGATGCCATTACCGAATCAGCTTTGCCTTGGTCAGAAGGTTTCGAAGATCTCACAGACGTGGGGGATGAATATTTCCCTGGCTGCTGGTTTAAGGAAAACGGCGATTGGGCAAGTTCGAACAACGATAATTCAGACAATGACGAAGATGCGCATTCCGGAAATAACTTCCTTACCAATTCCTGGACTGCAGATAACGAATACATCTGGACGCCTGGTTTTGAATTGACTGCCGGATCCAATTACGATTTCAGTTTCTGGTTCAACAGTTATGGCGATTATGATTCATGGGATGCCAGTGTGGTCGTGAATTCCGCTCAAACATCAAACGGGGCGACTCAGGTTGGCTCTCCATTCCTGTCTGTTGGAACAACGGCTCCGGATGTTTATACTCAGGCGACGAGAAGTTTCGTTCCTCAGACTTCGGGAGTTTACTACTTTGGTATAAAGGTCAATGAAGCTACTGGTGATCCTTGGTATTTGAGCTTCGATGATTTTGAATTGAAGTCGGTTCCTTTATCTGCCGAAGATTTCCAAAACCAGCAATTGGCTTTCTATCCGAATCCGGTCAAAAACAACCTGAACCTTTCTTTCAATGAAACCATTACAGATGTTGTAGTTGTAAATATGCTCGGTCAGCAGGTTTTGAACCAAAAAATCAATGCAACCCAGGCGACACTTGATATGTCGGCACTTACGGCAGGAACTTATTTTGTAAAGGTTAACGGTACAAATGCACAGAAGACAGTAAAAGTCATCAAACAATAAACAATTTTCTTGCTTTTTAAACGAAAAGGCGGCTTTAACGGGCCGTCTTTTTTATTGGATTACTTTGGGGAAACTCACCTGCATCACGGTTCCTTTTCCGACTTCGGATGAAAGTACCTTGATGCGTCCTTTGTGATATTCCTCAACAATTCTTTTCGTCAGCGACAATCCCAAGCCCCAACCGCGTTTTTTAGTTGTAAAGCCAGGCTCGAAGATTTTAGTGAACTGGCTTTTCGGAATCCCTTTTCCGGAGTCGCGAACGGTAATCTTAACGAATCGGGCATCTTCCTCCATTTTGATATCGAGTTTTCCGCGGCCTTTCATGGCGTCGATAGCATTCTTGACCAGATTTTCTATCGTCCAGCTGTGAAGAATCGGGTTGACCGAAACTTCGATCGCCTTATTTGGAGCCGAAAACGTAAATGCGATATTCGAAAACCGAGATTGCAGATAATCATATGACTTCTGTGTTTCTTCAACAATGTCAAGCGTCTCCAAAGCCGGTTCCGAGCCTATTTTAGAGAATCTGTCGGCGATAGTCTGCAAACGGACTACATCTTTCTCAATTTCGGTCACCGTTGTTTCATCTACATTGTCTGCTTTCATGATTTCAATCCAGCCAATCAGGGATGAAAGCGGCGTCCCAATCTGATGTGCCGTTTCCTTGGCCATTCCCGCCCAGAGTTTGTTCTGGGTTGATATTTTTGTGCTTCGGTAAAAATTGTAGACCATCAATCCGAAGAGAAAAATAATCAACACCAATGCTGCCGGATAATAAATGAGTTTGGTCAGCAACGATGAATTTCCGTAGAAAATCATGTAATTCTGGCCGTTGAGGTATTCCAGCTTTATAGGTTCGTTGTCTTTCTTGAGGTCTTCGAGCAGGTTTTTCATTGCCGTCGAATCCTTTTCAACCTCTGGAGGTAAATTCGAGATGTTGACAATTTTATTGTTGAGCGTTTGTATAATTGGAATTGTCTTGTTCTCGCTTACGATTTGGAATTGCAACGTCAAATCGTCCTGGTCGCCGGCAAGGTTGATTGCTCTCATGCTTTGCGCCCAAAGCTCCATTTTGGCCCGTTCTTCTTGTTTCACCGTCTGGAAAAAAGAGTAAGTATAGCCCACGATCAGGATTACGATGAGGAATGAAAGCAAAATGATGAACCAGCGCCAAAGCGTGCGCTTATCGGTAAACTGCATACAGTCGAATTTGGGTAAAGATAACAATTTATCAAAGCTTCCTATTGCGCCTTCCGACACTCCAAAATGTTCACAAAGAGTGGAAAATTTACAGTTTTCATGTATCCGGCCAGGAATCCAAATTGTTACATTTGTCTCAACGGACAGTTTATGAAAAGCATTATTCCTGGCGACCTTTCGGTTCCTAAATTACACGGTTATCTGCAGGCATCTGTGGGGCCGCGCCCCATTGCATTTGCGAGCACGGTAGACGAAAACGGAAGTCCAAACCTGTCGCCATTCAGTTTTTTCAATCTGTTCAGTACCAATCCGCCGATATTGATTTTCTCGCCATCGCGCCGCGTTCGGGACAATTCGATAAAACATACCTTGATCAACGTACAGCAAACACGTGAGGTAGTTATCAATGTCGTGAATTTCGATATGGTCCAGCAGGCTTCATTGTCGAGTACCGAATATCCGGATGGCGTAAATGAGTTTGTAAAATCAGGATTGACGCAACTTGAATCAGATTTGGTGAAGCCGTTCCGCGTAGCCGAATCTCCGGTTCAGTTCGAATGCAAAGTCAACGAAATTGTTGCTCTCGGAACAGAAGGCGGTGCCGGAAATCTTGTGATCTGCGAAGTGCTTAAAATGCATATCAGTGAAGAAATCCTAGATGCGAACGGCGATATCGACCAACATAAAATAGATCTTGTTTCAAGATTGGGCAATAATTGGTATTCCAGGTCGATCGATGGTCTTTTTGAAGTGCCAAAACCGTTGACTACATTGGGCGTTGGTGTAGATTCCATTCCGGAAGACATCAAAAAAAGCCCTGTATTTACGGGTAACGATTTGGGAATGTTAGGCAATGTAGAAGCCTTGCCGACACCTGAAGAAGTCGCTATATTTGTAAAAGAAGATTTCGAGGTCAAAGGTGTTTTGAGTGCCGATGACCAGATAAGGCAGCATCAGCTTGCCAAGGAATACATTATAAAAAACGATTTGCTTTCCGCCTGGAAAGTGTTATTAGCCGATAGATTAATTCATAAACAGTAAAGAAAAGATGGAAGTTACAGGAAGAGTCAAAGTAATCAGTCCGGAACAACAGGTGAGCGCTTCGTTCCGCAAACGCGAATTGGTAGTGACCACGGACGAGCAGTATCCGCAACATATCATGATTGAGTTCACTCAGGATAAATGTGATTTGCTCAACAACTACAACGTAGGTGAGGAAGTAAAGGTTTCCATCAACCTGCGCGGACGCGAATGGGTAAGCCCACAAGGAGAAACCCGTTATTTCAACAGTATCCAGGGTTGGAGAATTGAAAAGGCTGGGCAGGCACAACAAGCGCCGCCTCAATATCGGCAGGCTCCTCCTCAGCAACAGCAACAATATCAGCAACCGGCGCAGGCATTTGTTCCGGCACAGAATTTCAACGAAACGGAACCGGACGATTTGCCGTTCTAAATAAGCAAAAATGTTATGCCCGGCAACTCGCCGGGTTTTTTACGCCATGTATTTTCTGACCAAAGAACTTTATTTTCCAGATCCACGCGAAACCGACAAGCATGGTCTTTTGGCTGTCGGCGGAGATTTATCACTTGAAAGGTTGATGCTCGCATACCGCAGCGGAATCTTTCCGTGGTTTAATGAAGATGAACCTATCCTGTGGTGGTCGCCTTTAAAACGTATGGTGCTTTTCTTTGATGAAGTCAAAATCAGTAAAAGCATGAAGAAGGTTATTCGGAACGGCGGCTTTACGGTGACATTCAATCGGGATTTTCCGGCTGTCATTTCAAATTGCAGGAAATCTGACAGGAAAGGGCAGGACGGAACGTGGATCACACATGAAATGGAAGCGGCTTACAATTCTTTGCACGCTTCGGGATTTGCAAAATCGGTTGAGGTTTGGCAAGATGAAAAGCTCGTCGGAGGATTATATGGAATCGACCTTGGACATATCTTTTGCGGCGAAAGTATGTTTTCGCTTGTTCCGAATGCGTCTAAAATTGCCTTTTTCGCTTTGGCGGCCAAACTCGAATCAGAACAATACAAGCTTTTGGATTGCCAGATCCATAATCCGCATTTGGAAAGTCTTGGATGTCGGGAAATATCAAGGGGTGATTTTTTAAGGGTCGTATCGGGTTAATTTGTTTGTTTTTTTAAATTAACCTATAATTTAGAAGGGTGTTAAGTTTATATTTGTAAAAATTTATAAATCAAGCCCCATGATAATAGGTGTCCCGAAGGAAATAAAGAACAATGAAAACCGGGTCGCCCTGACTCCCGGAGGTGTTTACGAATTGGTAAAATACGGCCATACGGTGCTTATACAGCAATCGGCTGGAGAAGGGAGCGGATTTGTAGATGAAGATTACATCCAGGCCGGTGCCGAAATCAAACCTACGATTGAAGAAGTGTACGCATCGGCAGAAATGATCGTAAAGGTCAAGGAGCCGATAGCATCAGAATACCCGCTGATCCGAAAAGGTCAGGTACTGTTTACCTATTTCCATTTTGCTTCAGATATCACGCTGACACGGGCTATGATTGACAGCCGAGCCATCTGCATCGCCTATGAAACAGTCGCCGATGATGATGGAACATTGCCGTTGTTGACACCAATGAGTGAAGTCGCGGGAAGAATGGCCATACAGCAAGGTGCAAAATACCTCGAAAAGCCAATCAAAGGAAGAGGTGTTTTGCTTGGCGGAGTTCCGGGCGTTCCTCCGGGAAAAGTGTTGGTTTTGGGCGCAGGGGTCGTCGGATTGCAGGCAGCTAAAATGGCGGCCGGGCTTGGTGCTCACGTTACGATTCTCGATATCAACATGAAACGCTTACGCCACGTAAACGATGTGATGCCTCCTCATGTAGTTACGGAATATTCAAGCGAATATAACATCCGCAGGCATATCAAAAACCACGATCTTATTGTTGGTGGTGTGTTGATTCCGGGTGGAAAAGCGCCAAAACTGATTACGCGTGAAATGCTCAAGGAAATGAAACCGGGAACCGTAATGGTAGATGTCGCCGTAGATCAGGGTGGATGTTTTGAAACGACGCGTCCAACCACGCACGAAAATCCAACTTATATCATAGATGATGTAGTTCATTATTGTGTCAGTAATATGCCTGGTGCCGTTCCATATACCTCGACTCTTGCTTTGACGAATGTTACCTTGCCCTATGTTTTGAAACTTGCCAATATGGGTTGGGAAGAAGCCTGCCGCAAGAATAAGGATTTGGGAAAAGGACTCAATATAGTAGACGGAGCTATCGTTTACGAGGAATTGAGAAGCCTGTTTCCGGAAGAGGTCGCCTGATGCTATAATATATTTTCTTATGTCGCTGATTTGCCGTAAGTTTCAGGGTAAATTATAACTTGATGAGCAAAGAAATAATTAAGGTAGGCCAACTGGAAATCCGGTTTTTACTCGATTCAAAAGATACTAACGGAACTATGTCCCTATTCGAATTCCTGGTGCCGGCCGGAGCCAAGGTCCCGCTACCACATTACCACGAAGCTTTTGATGAGGCCGCCTATGTCCTAGAGGGGACGATGACTTTTATCATAGATGGAAAAACCGTCGATGTAGGTCCCGGAGAATCCTGTTTTATCCCCAAAGGAATCGTTCATGGGTTTGATAATTTGACCGATAAACCATCCAAAGCATTATCAGTTTTGACTCCCGCAATTGTAGGCCCTGACTACTTTATCGAATTGGGGAATCTGCTCAGTGCCGGTGGGCCGCCAGATCCTGTAAAAGTAAAAGAAGTGATGAAAAAATACGGTTTGGTCGCTGTGCCTCCTAAATCATGATTTGTCATGCTCTGCTTCTGAATGCACGTATTTTTCAATAAGCCAGTGCGCCAGGTAAATAACCGGCGTCAGTAAAACAGCAATGCTCAGTTTTACAAAATATCCCGTCAATCCAGACGAGATAAATTGATCCGTCGTCATTTTTCCGGGCAGATAAAAGGCAATCCCGAGAACGATGAAGGTATCAAAAAACTGAGAAATCACAGTCGATCCGGTCGTTCTGAGCCAAATCATTTTGTCACCCGTACGTCTTTTTACAAAATGGAAAAGGGTGACATCTACAAGTTGGGAAAAAATAAATGCGGTGATGCTACCGATGATTATCCAGAGGCTTTGCCCAAAAACGGCTCTGAATTGTTCGTCGGTCACATTCCTCAAACCATCGGCAGTCGCAGATGGAATCTTCAATGCGCAGAACAAGACCAGGAAGCAGTAGCAAATCAAACCTGCGGTGATAAAAGATAATTTCCGGACGCCTTTCTCGCCAAAATACTCATTGATCAAATCGGTAGTCAGGAAAACCACGGGCCACGGCAGAATCCCGATACTCATCAAATACGGCCCCACGAAAATCAGTTTACCGCCAATGAGTTCGGCTGTGACGGCATTCGTGATAAAGATGCCCGCCAGGATTATGTAGAGTGTTTCTTTTTTGGTTTTGAACATAATACTATTCTTCTTCCTCAATTATTTCCTGGACCGGAACCGAAGATGTTTTTTCAAAATTTGCCCTGCTGTGTTCCGGATTAAGGAATTCGTCCGATATCGCTTTGCAGCGTTCGGGAACATCTGTGGCATTGACAGGAAAAGGTACCAATGTCAACCGATATACTGTTGGATCGAAACCATCTTCTGACGGGGCAAAACTGAATGCCGCGAGGAATTTTTCGGGTCCAGCGTCATATCCGTCATCGTTTCCCGGATCGTTGAGCATGAAAAAGAAAATCTGGGTGTTTTTGCCGTCGTTCGCCAATGTCTGTTGCGATATAAAATCGGCAGTTGCTTTTTCATTTGGTATTGACTCGAGTAAAGCGGCTTTTGCAATTTGTTGCTCGTTCCAATCGGAATCTTTCGGCAGCTTGCCTGAATCCTTCAAAAGCAGGTAAGCCGAATATTTCGTTTTATTGTCAGACAACAAGGTGGCATACAGTTTTTCATCGGCAGGTTCGTCATACAGGATTCCCAATGACGCGATTTCCATTCGGATTTCCGAATTATTGAGCGATTTACAGGCGTTGATGAATCCGGCAATGCTTCTGTCGTTGCGGTACGGATACAGCAATTGCAAATAACTGAGCAAACGTCCCGTAGATTGCGTCTTGGCAGCAGATTCATCTTCTTCGCTTTCATAATCCGGATTAGCGCCGGAAACCCGTTTGAACTCCAATCGGGCGTTGCTCAACAATAATTTGCGATATTTTTTGATTTTGCCTTTGGGTGCTTCTTTGTCACGGAAAAGCGAAGCCGTAAAATCGAGGACAGGCCCCTGATATTCCGGGATTCCGAAGAACTCGAACACAAGTGGATACAATTCCTTGCTGTGTTCCGGATCGGCTGAGAATTTTGAAAACAGGAAATTTATGGAGTTACCGCTGTCTGAAACCGGTAAATCATATTCCATGAGTTTCGCTATCAATTCATAAGCTTGTTTAGTTCTTTTAGAAGCGAGTGATTCCAAAATGGCCAATTGCATTTGAGACGTGGTTCCTTTTGCCGCGTAAAGTGATTTGAAAACATCATAAACTTGTTCCGAATCAAGGTCGCCGGCTTTTTCTATGAGTTCCGTAATTCCATCAGATTCGCCTGCCGATGGTTTGTAATGCGACAGGAATTCGGCCAATGCGGGAAGCTCCGTTTCTGTAATTTCGAGATTGTCTACAGATGCGAATGCCGACGTGCGGACACTATCGACCTCGCTTGCGACATCTTTGAGGAAAACAGGAAATTTACGCGTAAACATTTGGTTGGGCGCTTTGTCTGATTCCGGTTCGAATGAACTAAATGCTTTTTCGGTGAAGGAATCATCTCCTGAATAATTTTTATCGACTATCGTCTTGAGCCACCACAATTCAGTTCCCTGCGTAACGACTTTGTGTTTGGTTACCTGGGAGCAATTGTCACAGGTCGAAATAGCTTCCCATGTAGTGAACGGCCCATTTTCTTCGGTTTTTGTTTTTTTTAGCGTTATCGGATGTTTTTCCCGGTATGTTTTTGAATCAAGCGCCATTCTTTTGTTCCATTCTTCAACCATCAAATCATCGCGGTTTGTCGAATTATAAGCTTCTCCTTTATAATCGTCATGACGCGAATCTGTATAGCCACTTACGATAAGCCTTTCGATGTTTGCCCAAAGCGTATCGCGACTCGGAACATAATCGTATCGGTGGTATTCCCAGTAATTGACGTCGATGGTTTTGCCGCTCGGTCCTCGAAGTACGACATATTTCTGGGCTGGATCGAATGCATTTTCAGATGGTTCTTCAACGTCGATTCCCTTTTGGGCCAAATGCCATAACAGTTGTTCATTGCCTTTTTGCGGAATTGAAACTAAAAAATGGCCGGCTGAATCGGTCAGGGTTTCATAAACTTCAGTATCGACCTCAGGAGCAGCAGAAAACGAATCGAGGAATCTTTTGGAATTAACTTCAGAAGCATTGACAGATCCAAGCAGATAGTATTTCTGGCCTTTGATAAGTGTCTTCAAGGTCAGTTTTTTGGTTCCGATGGTGGCCTTGGTCGTATAAAACCAATCACCCGATTGTTGGCTGTCTCTGGTTGCCTGTCCGCCCAATTCGCGAAGGAATTCTATTGGAATACGTTCCATTTCAAATCTGGAATCTTCGAGCGTCACGTTGTCGTTGAGGTTTTTTTCTATGGCGAAATACCAACTTTTATCGGTTGGGTCATAGGCATTGAGTTCGATGCCTTCGGTATTTTGTTTGTCACCATAAATTAGTTTTACAGAAGGAGCTTCAATCTTGAAATCTCCTTGAAACGGCCTTATCGATTGCCATCCTGAGGTTGAAGTGTTCACTTGGATTTTGGGGAATACATCTTTTTCGAATTGACGTATGTAATCTGCTTTTCCACTCATAGTGGCGCAAATAATCTCAAGCGGAGTCAGGAAGATTTTATAATGTGCCGATTGTCCGCTGCGGGTTTGGCTGACAATGTCGTAAACAGGAATATCGCCAGATTGTGAGAGATTTTTGGAAATTATTTCACCGGGAATGTGTTCAAAGAAAAGGCTGTCCAGGCGTCTCGGATCAAATGCATCATCTGTTTTTTGGAGAAATTGCCTCAACGCGACTCTTTTGAGGCTTATCATGGCTCCGTTTGAAATATCAGGTGCCAACGTTGTACTGCCAAAAAAAGCAGGTTTTGATGGCATGGGCATTTTTATCACGGAATCTGTAGTGGTATAAAACGTATAATTCGGTTTTATAAATTGCTTTTCGATACTTGTTTTCAGTTTTCGGCCGGTTTCTGAATACGGATCGTTGATGGCTTTTACTTCATAGCCTTTTGCTCTCAATAATTCGATTACTCCTTGTTTACCAGGTAAATGTGCAGCTCCGATTGCAGCGAACAAGCTTCCTTTTGAAACCAATGAATCGATACTTTTGGCCATTGTTATATTCCGGTCGTGGATCAAGGCCTTCAGATATTTTGGCGGTGTGGCCAGATAATACAAAGAATCAAGCATATCGAGATTTTTGTCCCGATAGTAATCGTTCATGGCCTGGTTGTATGTTCTGTCACGGAGCAGTTTCATGATGGCCTGAAGTTTTTCCTGATCCGGATTGAACGATGTCGGTTCTGCTTTTAAGACGTCAATGATAGACTTTTTGGCGTTCTCTAATCCGACGACACGTTTGTTGTATTTCTTTCCAGCCTGATAGATGAAAAGATCGAGATAGGTTTCTTCCTGGTAATCTTTTCTCGCTTCGGTTGTGCGGAACATGAGGTTGTTCATCATGAAATCTGATGATTCGAACAAGGGGAACAACTCGTCGCGCTTGACAGGATGACGGTAAAATCCTTTGTAGAACGAATCGTAATTGCGGTTTTGGGCAAATACGGAGTACAGGTCAAGCCAAGTTGCCGGATCACTTTCCGTAGCTACATAATCTGAGGCGAGCAGGTGTTGGAAAAAAGCATCGGATAAATGATAGGATACTTTTTCGCTTACGTGCATGGATCCGTAGAGGTATGATTTTTTGGTCAGGCCGTTACCGGAAATTTCCCAGAGCAGGCCTTGGTATTTTTTTGGCTGGGCATAGGTGAAAAAGGATAACCCGGTAACGAGGAGCAAGAGAATTTTTTTCAAGGCCGTGGAGGTTGATAAACTCAAATATAAGGAATTGGAGTGGAGGTTTTGATGGGTTTTTTGAGCGTGAAATTTTGGTGTTTTAGACATAACAAGTTTTCAAAACTTGTTATGTCTAAAGTTCGAAGTTTCTGATGGGTTGGTAGTACATTTTTTCTGTATCATTTGTTAAATGTTCGCGGCCCGCGCAAGGAATGAAAGCGGATAGCTTTTTCCGGAAAACGCTTGCAGTTGCTGTATTTGGGCGGCGACAACAGAAGCCGGCTCAAATGCATTGCAACTGCTGCTTTTTTTTAGGAAAACTAGTAGCGGTCAGCCCGACGGCGGCTAATAGAAGTTTGTTCTACACGAAAGTTTCCAGCCGCCGATGCGCCCAAAAAAATACCACAAAACAAAAAACCCGTCCTTTGCAGAACGGGTTTCAGGTATTTGAATTAAATATATTAACCTAGAGCGGCTCTTTTGAAACCGGTTACGGTAAGGCTTGGATCGACAGATTTTACATAAGCCGCAACGTTTACCGCTCCGTCTTTTATGTAATCCTGGTTCACCAAGGTGTTATCTTTAAAGAAACGTTGCAATTTTCCTTTAGCGATGTTTTCCAACATAGCTTCCGGCTTGCCTTCCTGACGCAATTGGTCTTTTGCGATTTCGATTTCTTTTGCAACTGTATCTGCATCAACACCGGTCTCATCAAGAGCGATAGGGTTCATGGCAGCAGCTTGCATGGCTACGTTGCGGGCAGCTTCTTCAGCTCCGGCAACGTTTGCGGAAAGAGAAACCAAAGTAGCGATTTTATTACCAGCGTGGATGTAAGATCCTACGAAAGCACCTGAAAGTTTCTCGAAAGAACCAATCTCGATTTTCTCACCGATAACACCGGTTTGCTCGATTAGTTTTTCAGAAACAGTGATTCCGTTGAAGTCAGCGGCAAGGAAAGCATCTTTAGAATCGAAGTTGATGGCGAGGTTTGCAAGATCTGTAGCCAATTTTACGAATCCTTCGTTTTTACCTACAAAGTCCGTTTCGCAATTCAAAGTGATTACGACACCTTCTGTTTTGTCGGCATTGACAACAGCAATTGCAGCACCTTCGGTAGACTCACGGTCTGAACGGTTAGCGGCAACTTTTTGTCCTTTTTTACGCAAGATCTCGATTGCTTTTTCGAAATCTCCATCGGCTTCAACAAGCGCTTTTTTGCAGTCCATCATACCGGCACCTGTAGTGGTACGTAGTTTATTAACGTCTGCAGCAGTGATAGTTGACATATAATTTTAGTTGTAAAGTTTATAAATTGAAAGTAAAAATTCCAAGGTTCAAGTTCCAAATTCCAATGTAAACGTTGCGTTATGTTTGGAGCCTGGAACTTGTTCTTTGGAATTTAAAAGATTTATTCTTCTGTTTTTTCTTCAGCGGCAACTTCTGGTGCCTCCACTTCAGCAACAGGCGCTTCAGCCGGAGCTGCTACTGCTTCTGTAGTGTCTGCTTCTTCTCCTTCTACTGCGTCTTCAAAAGGTGCATCGGCATTTCTGTTTTGCAATCCTTCAATAACAGCGGCAGAAACCAAAGAAAGAATTTTGTCGATAGATTTAGAAGCATCGTCATTTGCAGGGATAACATAGTCAACTTCACGTGGATCTGAGTTGGTGTCAACCATTGCGAAAACCGGAATGTTTAATTTCTGAGCTTCTTTTACTGCGATGTGTTCAGCTTTGATGTCAACAACAAAAAGTGCAGCCGGCAGTCTAGACATATCAGCGATGGAACCTAGGTTCTTCTCTAATTTCGCACGAAGACGATCGATTTGCAGCTTCTCCTTTTTGGAAAGCGTGTTGAATGTACCGTCTTTCTTCATCTTATCGATAGAAGCCATTTTCTTGACGGCTTTACGGATAGTTACGAAGTTAGTCAGCATTCCGCCTGGCCATCTTTCTGTGATGTATGGCATGTTGGCAGCTTTTGCTTTTTCGGCTACGATGTCTTTTGCTTGTTTTTTGGTCGCAACGAATAATACTTTGCGTCCGGATGCAGCAATCTTTTTCAAGGCTTCGTTAGCTTCTTCGATCTTAGCTGCAGTTTTGTACAGGTTGATAATGTGGATTCCATTACGCTCCATGTAGATGTAAGGAGCCATGTTCGGATCCCATTTTCTGGTCATGTGCCCAAAGTGGACACCGGCTTCCAGTAAGTCTTTAACTTCTACTTTGTTTGCCATTTTGTAATAGTTTACGTTCTGTTGAATTAGCAATGTTTCTGGGGCTTTGGGCTTATAGCTTTGGCTCTTACTCCATTTAGATGCTAAACTAGTCGCAGGTCTCAACCTGCTAACAACATTAACTTAGTTATAAAATAATTTGAATGATCAGGATTAACGTTTAGAGAACTGGAATCTCTTACGTGCTTTCTTCTGACCGAATTTCTTACGCTCAACCATACGCGGGTCACGTGTAAGCAATCCTTCTGGTTTCAGGATGCCGCGGTTTTCGTCACCAACTTCACACATAGCGCGTGCAATTGCCATACGAACAGCTTCAGCCTGACCATTTGAACCGCCTCCGTAAACGTTGATCTTCACGTCAAAGTTCTCAGCATTTTGCGTCATCGCAAGGGGCTGCATTACTTTGTACTGAAGCGTCGCAGTAGGGAAGTAGGTAGCGAATTCTTTTTTGTTAACCGTGATTTTACCAGAACCTTCAGTCAGGTAAACACGGGCTACAGCAGTTTTTCTTCTGCCAATTTTGTGAATTGTAGCCATTACTTAAGATCGTTTAGATTAACGGTTTTAGGTTTCTGGGCTTCGTGTTTGTGCTCAGAACCTACAGTAACATTCAGGTTGCGGAAAAGTTCTGCACCCAGTTTGTTCTTAGGCAACATTCCTTTAACGGCTTTCTCAACCAAAGCAGCAGGGTTTTTCTGCTGAAGCACTTTGGCAGTAAGGGTTCTCTGACCTCCTGGGTAACCAGTGTGACGCATGTAGATCTTGTCGTCCATTTTGGTACCCGTCAGGTTGATTTTCTCTGCATTGATAACAATCACGTTATCGCCACAGTCAACGTGCGGTGTATAACTCGGCTTGTACTTACCACGAAGAATCATAGCGACTTTCGATGCAAGACGACCCAAGTTATGACCATCAGCATCCACAACAACCCACTCCTTAACGACAGTGGCTTTGTTGGCTGAAATTGTCTTGTAACTTAATGTGTTCACAATAAATTTATTTAATTAAACATTCCGTCCCCAATATAAGGGGCTGCAAAAGTACGATTTATTGTTAGAAAACCAAACGGGTGAATTAATAATTAATAATGAACGATTAATAATTGCATTCGGCCGAATGTGAACCGACTTATTAACAAAGATTTTTTGGTACAGAATGCTGATAATGAAGTGAAAATATATATTTATACGAAACAGGTTTGATATGCGATCGTTCATTTGATTACGACAATGCTTCGGTCGGGCTAAAACTTTGATGTTTGTGCGGGCTCTGCTATTCTTTAGAAATATCTTTCTGAAAAGCGTCTCTGGGCGTTCCATCGGCTACATAAATAATCCCACAGTAAGAGAATCCGGATTTTTTGAGGAAGTTTTGCATCGGGATATTCTCGTGATGCGTATCCACACGTATGTTATCTGTTACAGAAAATGCAAAATCAAAAGCACTTTGGGCAATGCCTTTTACATTTCCGTTTGTGGCCAATCTGTGGATTACACCATACGGTTTATTGTTGAGCCAACTTCCGTTTTCAATTACTTTATAATAAGGATCCGGATCGTCGCCATATATAAAGCAAGAGTATCCGGCTATTTCAGAATCGGCTATACACACAAAAGCCTGCTTCAGTTCTATATCTTCAAGAATGACTTCCCGTGACGGATAGCCGTTATTCCATTGCATCAGGTTTCCGTTTTGCCTCATGATATTCCTGGCCTCATCTAATACCATCATAATCGAATCAATATCAGATTTTGCCGCTTGCCGAATTTGCATCTTTCAAAAAATTAGGACACAAAGATAACTTTCAGCCATCGGCACAAACAAAAAAACCACCTGTTTCCACAGATGGTTTTCACAATGTATAAAATCAATAATCCTTATGCGATAAAGACGTTGGCAATATCTACTGCGGTTTGTGTGCTGATGACTTCATCATAAGCTTCCGATTGTGCAGCGGCATCAAATTGTCCGGCACCGAGGGTTGTGCTTTGTTCTCCATCATAAATGATTTGGAATTCTGCCGGCAAACCGCCTCTGTCGCTTCCGGTGATCCATCCTTTCTGCCCTCTTAAGCGGCGAATCAATGAGGCATGACGTGCTTCTACGGAATGAATCTGGAGCGCTGGGGTCAAATAGGGTGTTCCCATCAGGAAGCCGGCTTGACCTTTATAGGCACGCACGCCGGTGTCTTCAAAGCCTTGGGCTACGGCAAGGAATTGCTCGTAGTCTTCAAATGGTGTCAATCCCAAACCGCCCGACCAGTCAAATGTAGGTACTGGTGGAAGCGCTACTCCTGCAGCTGTCATGGCACTGCTCAAGAAAGAAACATGGTCTGCTTCGTGGTTTGCGATAAGGTTTATGGCTGCCTGATCTTCTGCCGGGATAATACCGGAATCAACTCCATTGGCATAAAAGGCACTTTCTAAATATTCGAGTGTCAAAGCAAGTTGAAGTGCTCCGGCAGCTGTGGCCGGTGTAGGTTGTATATCGGCGGCAAAAGATTTATTGGCAAGTGCCGATAGTCCGAATGGAACTGAAGCAAGCGCAAGGCCTTTGCCGATAGTCCCGAATTGAGAGAAACTATCTCTTCTTGATGTTCCGGATGTGTATAGTTTATCGTCGGTGAACGACTCTAGGAATTTTATAAGATTCATGATGTTGCTGTTTAGGTGTTACGGTAAAAACGTTGCGGTGAATGGAGTCGTGATCAGTCCAAGGCTGCTGACTGCGGAAATAATTTCAGAAGGATTTTTAGCCGGATCGAGTCCGTTGGCATCTGCGGTGTTTGCAAAATCTGTAGAACCTGGGTTGATCAGGTCGCGTATTGCAGAGGCATGTCGCGCTTCAACCGACACGATTTGGCCGGCAATCACCAGATAAGCCGAATCGGCAATATACTGTCCGCCTCCATTGTATGCGGCAACGCCTGTGTCTTCAAGAACTGCGGCAGTAGCCAATACAGATGACTCACTGTCGAAATTCACACCGGCATAAGCGAATTCCAAGGCAGGAAGAACATTTGCACTTGGCAAAAGACTGTTCAATGTAGACTTGAAAAATTCGCGATGGATCACCTCGTGTTTGTGGATGTCCGATAGAATGTCTCTGGCTTCTTCAGAAAACGAAGCGAAACCGGCTGAACCTACAACTCTTGTATAGAAATCGGCTTCTAGTTGTTCAAGGGCGTAGGCATAGGTAAGAACGCCAAAGTCGCCACCGCCTAAATCGAATTTACCATTGCGGACACCGGGAAGGTTATCTGCAGTAGGTGTAGTATCGTCGTCGTCACTACAGCCTGCAAGCAGTAGTCCGGTTCCGGCCAGCGTGAGGCCGCTTAGCTTGAGGAAGTTTCTGCGTCCGGTAAACGCTTGTGAAACACCCTCTTTTTTAACTTGTTGTTGCATAAAATTTATTATTTAGAATTAGTGATTGAGTTGTTTCGCCCGATTGCGATATATTTGTATACGACAGCTTTGTAATCTTGGTTTTAAAAAAAATTGAGAAAAAGGATATTTTTTGCATTTTTTTTAATGTTTGATAAAGGTCACTGTATATTTTTGCAGTGCATTGTACAATTCCCTGTCATAGTTTCAATGTTCGCACCTAACCAATCTGCATATGAAATCAAAGGCCACGTTAAAACAAATAGCAAAAGACTTGCATGTATCTGTATCAACCGTATCAAAGGCGCTCAATGATAGCCCGGAAATCAGCGAACAGACAAAAGCCAAGGTTCAGGAATATGCCAAGCTGAAGAATTATAAGCCTAACGTCATCGGTCTGAACCTTAAGAACAGAAAGACGAAGACCATAGGTGTAATCATCCCGAATATCCTCAATCCGTTCTTTGCTAAAGTGTTTACTGGCATTGAAAAAGTGGCGGATGAAAAAGGATATAACCTGATAACCTGTATCTCGAACGAATCGCTTAAAAAGGAAATCCACGCCATGGACATCCTGAGCAACGGGACAATTGATGGTTTTATATTATCGATGTCCGAAGAATCGCAGGAAAAGAACCAAACGGAACATTTCCGCCAAATCATAAACGAAGGAACGCCTGTAGTCATGTTTGACCGTATTGCAGAAGATGTCGATTGTGATAAGGTTGTGGTTGATGATTACGAATCGGCTGTAAATGCCACAAAACATTTGCTTTCTACCGGATGTAAGAAAATTGCATTATTGTCTTCTATCGACAACCTGAGTGTAGGGAAGTTACGCGCAAAAGGTTATTACGCAGCATTACAGAGCAATGGAATCAGCCAAGACAATAATCTGGTTATCCTGACAGATAATGTAGACGATTTTGACGAGCGTTTCCAGAAACTTATGGCCAACAATCGTATCGATGGTGTCTTTGCACTTGACGAACACGCATCGGTCACAGCCATGAAAGCGGCCATAAAGCAAGGCTATAAAATTCCTGAGGAACTACAACTTATAGGCTTCGCCGATGGTGTATGGTCCAGAAGGCTTACGCCGAGCCTTTCGACGGTAAGCCAGCACGGGCCCGAAATTGGCGAGGCAGCAGCACATTTACTCATCGACAGGCTTGAAGATAAGAATGAGGAAGAAGAACCGTTCAAGACCACAATCATTAAAACTGAATTACGTCAGCGGGAATCGACAAGAAAACTTTAAAAGAAAACGGGCCATTTTTGAGCCCGTTTTCTTTTATCGGACAAGTGAAAAATGCCCTTTTGTAGTTGCGGTTATATTTTGCAGATCTGTCAGTTCTGCTTTGAACCAATAATCAGATGACGGCAATTCTTTGCCGTTGAGAATGCCGTTCCAGCCTTCATTGTTTTCCATGGAATACAACAACGCTCCGAATCTGTTGAAGATGTCGATTTTGATTTTAGAGAAGTAACCGTCCACATTGCGTACTTTCCATAAATCATTATAGCCGTCACCGTTAGGTGTGAAATACGGGTCGAAAGATATTAATACCACTTGAGTATTTATGGGGACTTCGCAATCTGCCTTATCCCTCACATAGACGGTATAAATTCCGGGTTGAACGTTTGAAAAGGTGTATTCCGTTCCGGATCCATAGAAATTGAGGTTATCTATGGAAAATTCGTAATCGCTATTTCCGGTTACCGAAACATAAATAGAATTACTTCCGGCTTCTACTACATCAAAAGTAATCGCTCCACCCGCAAGGATGGCAAAGTTTTTTACCACTTTACAGGTCTTGCCGTTTGCGGTGTGAAATTCTGTGATCTGATAACCTCCGGGTTCTGTAATGGTAATTTCGCGTTCAGTTCCTATGATGGCGGCGGTTCCGGTGATTTTTTTCCATTCCCAGGCCGTATTCTCAGGATTTCCGGACAGTATTATCGATTCGTTGCCGCAAAGAATCACTTGTCCGGGAACCGTCGTGACCACAGGTGGATTAACGATAAGTTCATATGGTCCGATTCCGGTACAATCGTTACTCTCATCATCAATCCGGAGCCACAGTGTTGTAGAAGGAAAATCCACTTTAAACATATCGTCATCGACGATTATTTCATTGGTTTTTCCCAGAGCGTCCTGCTGGCTAGGGTAGAATTGCAAATTTTCTACATCTGAAATGTTGAGTTGGTCACGGATCGACTCTTCATACATTCCCAGCCAGAACCGGCCGATGTAATTATCCTCTATCCCGTCCGTGCCCTCACACACGACATAAGGATCCAGTGGCGGTAACGGATGGTATTCGGCCTGGATCATGAAATCTGTGAGTGTGGTACATCCAAACTGGTTGACCATCTTCACGAAAATCTTCTCCGGATTTATAGTGTTGACGTAATGATCCGGATTTTGTATTGGATTTGTATCAGCCATCAAATCTTCAGGCGTGTGATAAAACGAAAAAGTATATTCATACCTGATGCCTTCGTACTGAGGTAGTTTGCCGTTCAGGTTATTCAGGTTAAACAGTTCCGAACCGTTGTTGTCCGCATCGCATTGGCGTAAATAAGTGTTGGCTGGAATAGAAGGGAAGTGATACGAAAATACATCTTTATAGAGTGTCACCGGATAATCATTCCGACCTGGAATGGTTGCTGTAACTTTATGAAGCCCCGGAGTTGCGAATAGATGTTCGGGAGTAAGTTCCGTTGAGGTTGACCCGTCGCCGAAATCCCAAAGGATAGTGTTTACCGGCCGAAACGAATCTACAGAGAAAGCAATAGATTCGCCAAAGCATTTTTCATTGGCAATGATACGGCTTCTCAGCAGTGCGGCAGGAATGTTCGGAAGACCGAGTGTAGAATTGGATTCTGAAATATCGATCCAACGGAAGTCAACGGAATCTATAGGCTTTTCGGGTGAGTTAACCACTGAAATTCGTTTCAGGCGCGGGTCAGCACCCAGGTTTGCACAATAGATTTTACCATTTCGGGCCAACTGAAGCGAACCGTTCCCGGCTCCTACCATTTCTACTTCTGGTTCGTAAGGATAAGGAGGCGGGTTGGGCTCGAAACGAAACAAAGAGCCACTGGTAGAGCTATAAAGCCAGTATGAATCCTGGGAGAATTCCACACCGTAAGGAATTAGCCGCGCCAGTCCTACAATTGTAACGAAATATTTTTTAAATGTGATTGATGGCGCTGATAGGTTCAGGTCAAAAACATATACTTTAGATTCTGATCCGCTGGCTATGGCCAACATACTATGATTAGGTGAAATCTTCATTTGCCCTGTGGAAGAGAAATCATAATCAAGCGTGATCATCTGCGGATTGGGTTCTTCCGGTATTCCGTCTTGGCCAACAGTCCAGATAAACACTGTATTGTTTACAGAAGATGATCCGCCCGCGGCGCCTATGGTGAATACCTTGAACGTATTGGTTGCATAGTCAAAAGTGGTCGCAATATGTGCAGTCATATTGTCACGAAGCCGTACGTTTTTCAACGTTACTTGTCCCAGCGGATTCGTAGAGAAATCAACAATGCTGTAATACAGGCCTTTTTGTACAAACGGATCGACCGATGCAGTTTGCCGGCTGTGAAAAATATAATACAGGTTTTCATTGATGGGGTTCGGGACTATAGCGCACGTTTGTACGGAATCAATATCCGTAAAAAGATCGGAACCATTTTCCATGATTTCATGGTTTCGGTTCCATACGGTTGCACCGTTGGTATACAACATAAGGATGCCGTCTTTATCAGAAATAGATGAACACCCGGCCGGGGTATTCATAGCCCCGTTGAAATCGAGCGCAAATTCACCATTACTGAAATCCAGTCCGGCGTTTTCACCAAAATACCAATGATTCGTTTCGTTTTGGGAAAATGATACCAAGCTGCTTATCAGGAGTAGAATAAGCAGGTTCCATTTGAATTTACGCGAAATCGCATGTAGGTAAAATTCAGGCATTTTTTGTTTTTGAAACAGACGTGACCGGAATCACCCCAGTTTCGCAAGATACGAAATTAATTTCGGTATTGTAAGAAATATCAGATTTGGCTATAATCTGTCGATAATAAAAAAAACACTCCGGTTAAAGAGTGTTTTCCTATTTTGAATGCCGATTTTTTACAATACTCTATTTTGCACGTGTCATGACAATTTCCATCGACTTATATTCGGAACCGTTTTTAGTGTCGAACATGCTCATTTTTCGTGTATTATCGTCTACAATGACATATTCCTCACGATACTTGACGTTCTTTTTTGTCAACGGATCTGTAGTTTCACCGGCAAAGCTAAATGTTTTACTGGCAGCATCATATGTGCCTTCAACATACATAAAACCGGTTCCCATATTGTCATAAAAAGTTGAAAAAGCCTTACCGGAAGCATTATTGAAACCAACCGTACTTTTTCCTTCAAAAGGCATCCCCATCATCGTGCCTTTGTAGACAGATTCCTGATATTTGCCGTCAAAGACCATTTTTACGTCTGCCTGCGTGGTAGATTTTTCAGGTTTGGCATCCGGTCCTTCCCAAAAAGTCATGTCGCAATTCCATTTTCCGGTATCGCTGGCCAACACCTTATGGACTTCTCCAGGCGTTGCAAAGTCCATCCAGGCCTTCATTTTGGCAGCTGAATCCATTGGTTTTTCAGCTTCGGCGGTTTCAGTCTTTACAGTATCCTTTTCAGTCGTTGTTGTGGTAACTGCTTTGTCTTCGGCCTTTTTACACGATCCGAAAGCCAATGCAATAACGGACATGGTAAGAAACACTTTTTTCATATTCATCAGTTTTAAGATATTGAATTAAAGATACTTATTAATTCAATTCCAAAAAATAATAAAAAACGATTATTCCTTAACGACTTTGAAACGTTGGATTTTTCCCTGTGATTCAGCTTCGACGAAGTAAATTCCGCTCGGG
Source organism: Flavobacterium silvaticum (assembly GCF_012911565.1). Lineage (GTDB taxonomy): Bacteria > Bacteroidota > Bacteroidia > Flavobacteriales > Flavobacteriaceae > Flavobacterium > Flavobacterium silvaticum. Next base: position 85,962 of record NZ_JAAMPU010000098.1, read on the forward strand.
TAATTTTCCATGTGGATTTTAGCCTCCGGAGTCGTTGTGGTCGATTCCCACAGTTTTTGTCCTGAAAGATTGAACATGGAAATTTTGTCGATGCTTGAAGGAGCAGAAATGGTAAGTACGTCACGAACCGGATTCGGGTAGAATTTCAATTCATTGGCTTCGACAGAAGGAACGGCAAGAGCCTGAACCGTAATGGTTCCGGTCATCATCGGGTGGATTTCACAATAGTAAGGAGTGGCTCCCGTAATCGTAAATACGTGTTCGTAAGAAGAACCTGTTCCGCTGATCACAGGGCTTGCAAAGGTTTCGGCAGCGCCATCTGAAGTAGTAACGGTGTGAGGGATATTGCTGGTCCACATCCATTTTACCGTGTCGCCGTTATCGATGGTCATACTTGCCTGGGCATTCGTGATACCCATAAACCAGTTAATGACGTGCGTTGTCTGTGCAAACGCGATTGGTCCGGCCAAAAATGCCGCTAAGAGTAATAGTTTTTTCATGATACCTGATATTAAATTCGGTACCAAATCTATAAAAGCTATTCAGCGCGGACGGGGCAAAATGATTAAGCGATGATTTTCGCCTAGAATTCGATTAATGTGCTTCGAGCCAATTGCGGCCGGTTCCCATATCCACTTCAAGCGGAACGGAAAGTGAATAGGCGTTTTCCATTTCATGCTGGATCAACGGCTTGATTCTTTCGAGTTCATCGTTATGGACATCGAATACCAATTCGTCATGCACCTGGAGCAACATCTTGCTTTTCCAGTTTTCCGAGGTCAGTTTTTTATGGATGTTGATCATGGCAATCTTGATGATATCGGCGGCGCTTCCCTGTATCGGTGCATTCACCGCATTTCGTTCTGCAGCGCCGCGGACAACTTGGTTGGCGGAATTGATGTCTTTCAGATAGCGACGTCTGCCGGAAATAGTCGAGACAAAACCTTGTTCACGGGCCAGTTCAATCTGTTCCGAAATATAATTGCGCAATTGCGGATATGACTTGTAATACGCCTCGATCAAGGCGGCACTTTCACTTCTGGTCAATGAAGTCTGGTTTGATAGCCCGAAAGCCGATACGCCGTAAATAATCCCGAAGTTGACCGTTTTGGCGTGGCTTCTCTGTTCGCGTGTTACTTCCTCCAAAGCTACATTGAATACTTTCGCCGCCGTCGATTTGTGGATGTCTTCTCCGTTCTTAAATGCATCGATCATGTTCTGTTCGCCAGATAAAGCAGCAATGATGCGAAGTTCTATCTGGGAATAATCGGCAGATAATAAGGTGTGGTTTTCATCACGCGCGATAAATGCTTTCCGGATCAAACGCCCGCGTTCTGTGCGGATTGGGATGTTCTGCAGGTTCGGATTGTTCGATGATAAACGTCCCGTAGCTGCCACAGCCTGCATATAATCGGTATGGACGCGGTTCGTCTTGGCACAAACCTGTCCGGGTAAAGCGGTCACATACGTACTTTGCAGTTTCACGAGTTGACGCCAATCAAGTATGTCCTGTACAAACGGACTGCTCAATGCCAAATACGACAGGATTTCCTCGCCTGTAGCATATTGCCCGGTTTTGGTCTTTTTTTGTTTCGCTCCGCCAATTTTCATCTTATCGAATAAAATCTCACCGAGTTGTTTTGGGGAGCCCAGATTGAATTTTTCACCGGCCGCTTCGTAAATCTTCATTTCGAGCGATTGGATGTCGGCAGCGAATTCGGTAGATAAATCTGTAAGGAAAGCAGTGTCAAGGCTGATACCTTCCATTTCCATATCGGCTAAAACCTGTACCAACGGAACTTCTATTTCATCAAACAGTTTCCGGGTGTCGGTCTGGTCGAGAATCGGGGCGAATTTATCCTTGAGCTGCAATGTCACATCGGCGTCTTCCGAAGCATATTCCTTGATTTCCTCAAGTGTCACTTCACGCATCGTCTTTTGGCCCTTTCCTTTTTTGCCAATGAGGTCTTCGATAGGTTTGGGCGAATATTGCAGATAGGTTTCGGCCAACACATCCATTCCATGTCGCATATCCGGGTTTATCAGATAATGGGCGAGCATGGTATCGAACAGTTTTCCTTTGACGACAATATTGTAATTGCTCAATATCTTTAAATCGTATTTTGCATTCTGTCCGACTTTTTCTATGGTTTCCGATTCAAAGAATGGACGGAATTTATCGACGAGTTCTTTTGCGGCCGTTTGGTCTTCGGGCACAGGAACATAAAACCCTTTTCCGGCTTCCCACGAAAACGAAAGCCCCACGAGCTCGGCAAGAATCGGATCGATTCCCGTGGTTTCCGTATCGAAGCTGACGACTTTTTGTTTGAGCAGATTGTTGACGAGAAGTTTTATTGCAAAGTCACCTTCGACAGATTGATAGAAATGTTCGGTATCTGCCAGTGTTTTATAGGCATTGGCAGAAATTTGTTCGTCATCGTCTCCATTGATCTGGTCGAATAACCCGAATTGCTGTTCGTTTTTGACGATGGTCTTGGTAGGAGCGAGGCCGGACGTTTCAGCCGATTGATAGGTTCCGTTGCCCGATGCGAAAAACAGGGTATTGAATTGTTCGGCCATTCTGCGGAATTCGAGTTCGCGGAACAATTCTTCCACTTTCGGTCCATCTGGTTTTGACAACTCGAAGTCTTCTTCGTTGAATTTTACATCGCAGTCGCAGATGATCGTCGCGAGTTGTTTCGACAGAATTCCAAGCGGTGCATTGGCTTCGATTTTTTCACGCATCTTACCCGAAATCTTATCGGTGTTCGCCAATAAGTTTTCCATCGACCCGAATTCCTTGAGGAACTTTTTCGCGGTCACTTCACCAACTCCTGGCAAACCTGGGATGTTGTCGACGGCATCGCCCATCATTCCCAAAAAGTCAATGACCTGTTCCGTACGTTCGATACCGAATCGTTCCAGAACTTCCGGCACGCCCCAAATCTCAATTCCGTTCCCGAGACGCGCCGGCCGGTACATAAACACATTTTCCGATACGAGCTGAGCGTAATCTTTGTCTGGAGTTACCATAAAAACCTGATAGCCTTCTTTTTCGGCTTGTTTGGCCAGCGTTCCAATCAAATCGTCGGCTTCACAACCGGCCAATTCTATAGAGGGAATGTGCATGGCTTCAAGGATTTTCTGTATCCACGGCACGGCGATTTTTATGGCTTCGGGCGTTTCGTCACGGTGTGCTTTGTACTGCGGATACATTTCCGTACGTACCGTGCTTCCTTCTTTATCAAAAGCAACGGCCAGATGATCGGGCTTTTCACGCTTGATCACATCGAGCAACGAGTTCATAAACCCAAGTATGGCTGATGTGTCCATACCTTTTGAATTCACCCGTGGGTTTTTGATCAAAGCATAATATCCGCGGAAAATAAGGGCGTAAGCGTCAAGAAGGAAAAGGCGTTTCTGGTTGGCCATCGTTACTTTTTTTAAGGAATGTAAAAATAGGAAACTAGGGTTGTTTTTAATGTGAGGCCATCATCAAATTTGAACAATGTTAAATAATTGCTTTAGATTTCCGGCCGCTTTGGATTTCCGATTAATTTTGGGAACCATTCCAATTTTATGCTTCGCTGGTTTTTCTTTTTCATTTTTGTGGTTATCGTAGAAGTCTATTCTTATCAGGCTTTCCGGGCTGTAACCAAAGTCAAATGGTTTTTGCTTTCGTATCAGCTTATTTCGCTGGCCATTGACATTTATATCATTTATCAGTTCACCCAATTCGACAGATCGGTCGGGCAGACAAAGATGACCCTGTTCACGCTCGGACTGTTGCTGATTACGTTCCTTCCGAAAATCATCATTACCCTTTTTATGCTTTTGGAAGATATCGGACGGATCCTGTATGGTTCGGGACGATATATCTCCGGAAATAAAGCAGGCGGTTTTTTACCCGAAAGACGAAAATTCATCAGTCTTGTCGCCCTTGGAATTGCTGCAATTCCTTTTGCATCTTTGGCCTATGGAATGAAATGGGGCAAATACAAATTCCGCGTCATCAACCAACCAATCGGTTTTCCGGATTTGCCTGAAGCTTTCGACGGCTTTAAAATCCTGCAGATATCGGATGTCCACAGCGGAAGTTTCGATAACGAAGATAAAATACGTTATGCCATCGATCTGATCAATGAACAACAGGCGGACTTGTGTCTTTTTACAGGCGATATCGTAAACACGCATGCCAAAGAGATGTTCCCGTGGATCGAGATTTTCAACGGAATCAAAAAATTCGAATACGGAAAGTTCGCCGTTTTGGGCAATCACGATTATGGCGAATATGTGGAGTGGAAAGACCCGCGCGATAAAGTGGCGAATTTTGAAGCGATAAAGGAACTGTACGGACGCATCGGACACAAATTGTTGCTCAACGAGCACCGGTTCATTGAGAAAGGCGGGCAGCGTATCGCACTTGTCGGCGTGGAAAACTGGGGCGTCAATTTCAAGCAGGCCGGTGATTTGAACAAAGCTTCGCAAGGACTTTCCGAAAAAGATTTCAAGGTGCTCATGTCACATGACCCGTCGCATTGGGAAGCCGAAGTCAAACGCGACCATCGTCATTTCCAACTTACGTTAAGCGGTCATACACACGGTTTCCAGTTTGGCATCGAGATTCCGGGTTGGATCAAATGGAGCCCGGTTCAATACGTTTATAAACAATGGGCCGGTTTGTATGAGCATTTGGGCCGATATGTTTACGTCAACCGCGGATTCGGTTTTCATGCCTATCCCGGGCGTGTTGGGATCTGGCCTGAAATTACGGTGCTGGAACTAAAAAAAATCTAAAATTTAGCGCCATATCCTAAAAAAGCTATATTTGTACGTAAAAGTTTAAATTTCTTACGACTATGTCAAAATTTGGAGAGCTGATCAACGCCCCTGTTCCCGTCCTTATCGATTTTTACACCGAATGGAACGAACAGTCGGTCGCGATGCACCCCGTAATACGAGATGTGGCTGCCGCACTGGGCGACAAAGCCAAAGTCATCAAGATTGATGTGGATAAGAACCAGGAACTTGCCGATGCTTTGCGTATCAAAGGCCTTCCTACTTTGATGATTTATAAAAGCGGTCAGATGATTTGGCGTCAATCGGGTGAACTCGATGCCAATACGATAATCGGCCTGGTTCAGGAGCAGCTTTAGTACAGCGGCTCACAACTGTAGCCTTCTTTCTTTAAATATTCCAATGTGCCCCTCAATGCGAACTTCATGTTTTCGTATGCCTTTTGGCTGTCGTGAAAAATAATGATGCTTCCAGGGCGGATGTTTTTGATTACATTATCCAGACACTTTTCAGGTGAAATCCGCTGATCGAAATCGGCACTCAGAATATCCCACATAATTATCCGGTAGCCCATTTGCTTTATTGTCTTTGCCTGGCGGCGTGTGACTTTTGCGTAAGGCGGGCGCATGATTTTCTGATCCAATGGATGTGCAGATCCAATCAGCTTTTCACACATCCTGACTTCTTCTATATAGGTGTTATAATCGGTTCCCCATCCTTTGACATGATGGAAGGTGTGGTTTCCGATGGCATTTCCGGATTGTTTTACCAACTCAAAAATCTCAGGATGCTTCTGAACGTTGTCGCCAATACAAAAGAAACTTGCTTTGGCGCCGAACTCTTTTAACGTATCGAGTACAAAAGGCGTCACTTCCGGAATCGGTCCGTCGTCGAACGTGAGATAGACTTTTTTTTCAAGGGTCGGTACGCGCCATTCGAACCGGCCGAAAAGCCACGCTACCAAAGCAGGTGTTTTGATCCAATAGAATTTCATCTCAAAAAAAATGCAGCCCGAAAGCCGCATTTGTATTATTCCGGATCGCGTCCGAATCGTTTGAATTTATTGTTGTATTCGTTGAAGACCGCTTTATTCTTATTGTAGAATTCGGTGTCTTTGTGGTCTTTCATTACTTCGAGCAGGCCGCGGTAACGTTCGATGTCGCTTACGATGTCTATGGCGATGTTGCTTTGGTCGCGCGAACTCATTCCTTTATAGAACGTCAGGTTCTGCTGGTATTTTTTCATCAGCTTTTCCAGCAATTCACGTGCTTTGGTCGTTTCGTTCAAGGCATAATAGCCACCGGCGAAAGGTTCAACCATAGTATAATAGCCGTAATAATCGAGCGGCATTTTTTCCAGCGCAAGCTTAATGATTTCTTTGGCTTTCGCAGTCTGGCCTTCGTTGATGAGCTGTTCCATCAAACGCGCCATATTCGTACGGTAGGTGATGCTGTTTTTGCGGGTTTCAGGATCGTGATAGATTTTGGTGCTTTCGCCGTTGCCCCAATCCCATTTGGTGACAAGATTGTACATTTTATCTGAATCGATCATTCCCATATCGAGTGGGCTAGGCGCATCTTTTATCGGCGTTTTAATCGGAACCAATTTAAAGACGACTCCGTCCAATTGCAGGTAATCTTTCATCCACAAATAATCGTCATCGCCAAAACTTCCACCCGTAAAATAAATAGGGCGTTTCCAGTTGTTGTTCTGCAGAATGTCGAGCATCATGATACGATTTTTGTAGATTGCCGGACCTTTGATTTCGATGTCGATGTACGGAACGATGCTGTCGTACAATTTCGGGTTCACGACCTTATTCGCGATCACGGCATTTTTATCTACCGGAATACGCACTTTGTTCGTCGGATAGAAATGGTACTTGATTCCGTTGTTCATTTCGACCAATGCTCTCGGATCTTCGAGTTTGAGGAAATTGAGGAATTGTCCCAGTTCGAGACGGCCGTCCGTTGTTTGCTGATACACCGCATAGTCGAGTTTGTCACCCACATATTGCTCGTGTTTGAACGATACCGGAACGCCGTCTGATTCATATGATTTCATCTTCATCTCGTCGATATACCAATCGGTCATGAATAGACTCGTACACACAATTTTCACGTCACGACGCACACCTTCGATTTCCTGGGCATACCACAATGGGAAGGTGTCGTTGTCGCCAATCGTGAACAGAATGGCATCCTTATCACAAGAATTGAGGTAGTTTTTGGCCATTGCTATAGCTGTGTATCTGTTTGAACGGTCGTGGTCGTCCCAGTTCTGCGAAGCCATCAGGATAGGTGAAGCCAGAAGTGTAACCGCGGTAATCACAGGAATAAGGATTTTGGCCTGAACCTTTTTGAGCAACCAATCATAAACGGCATAAGCTCCGAATCCGACCCAGATTGCAAATACATAAAACGATCCGACAAGTGCATAATCACGTTCACGTGGTTCGAATGGCCGTTCATTGAGGTAAATCTTCAATGCCAAACCTGTAAACAGGAACAAAGCAAGCAGGATGTAAAAACTCTTGAGGTCTTTATTGGCATGATAGGCAAGCCCGATAAGTCCTAATACGAATGGCAGGAAAAAATATAGGTTACGTCCTTTGTTATTTAAAGTGTCATCCGGTAAATGCTGTTGTGAACCCAGATGCATTTCGTCTACAGCGGTAATGCCGCTGAGCCAGTTTCCGTCAAGGTTATCGTATTTACCCTGGATGTCGTTCTGGCGGCCGGTGAAATTCCACATTAGATAACGCCAGTACATATAGCCGAACTGGTATTCGAACATAAAGCCCAGGTTTTCGCCTGTGGTCGGTTTGTCGATAATCAGATATTCACCATATGCCTTGAGGAATTTCACATAACCGTCCGAATCGATCTGACCCGTAGAATAAGCCTTACGGAACTCAGATACGATGCTCACAAGTTCCTGCTCCTCGGCGTATTCCGGATTGATGCGGAAATCTGGGACTTTGGTGAAATTCATATAATTTTCGGCGTGTTCCGTGCTCCACATACGCGGCAGGAAAGCCTTGTGGTTGTCATCACTGTTCTGCTCTGCGTTTTTCCAGTTATTGGTGATGACGTATTTGCCGGTTTTGTAATCGCGTTCGTAGTTAGGCGCTTTGTCAAGATACGGATTGTCTTTGTCGAGTCCGGCGAACATATCTGTGTATTGCGGGCCGTAAAACAATGGGTTGACACCGTATTGCTCGCGATTGTAATAGGCGAGGAGTTCGGCGGCATCTGACGGTTTGTTCTCGTTGATAGGCGGATTGGCGTTGGCTCGAATCGGAAGCATCATCCACGTAGAAAAACCTATAAAAAGGAACATGATGCACAACAGGATTGTGTTTGCGAGGACTTTCCCTTTGCGGCGCGTATACTTCAATCCGAAGTAAAAAACCGCAATCATGGCCGCAAATGCGAAAATAGTTCCCGAGTTGAACGGAAGTCCCAGGCTGTTTACGAAGAAGATTTCAGATTTCCCGAAAAAGCCCATCGTCCAGGGCATAAGGAATAAGGCCACAACGACCAATATACCAACGATGACGATGTTTCCGAAGATGAAATTCTTTATCGTAATGGTTTTTCTTTTCTTGAAAAAATATAAAAGTCCGATTGATGGAATCGTCAATAGCGCCATAAAGTGGACGCCATAAGATAATCCGATGACCATCGAAATGAGAAGCAACCAGCGATTGCCACGTTCCGAATCCATATTCTGCTCCCACTTCAGGCCAAGCCAGAACAATAAAGCGATAAGGAAAGATGCCATGGCATACACTTCTGCTTCGACGGCATTGAACCAGAAACTGTCTGAAAACGTAAACGTAAGTGCGCCGACGAATGAAGCACCGAGAATCATTTTTTGGTTATCGGGAGTAAGTTCCGAGTAAGAAGCGACTACTTTTCGCAGCACCATAGTCGAAGACCAGAACAATAATAAAATCGTGAAAGCACTCGATAAAACCGAAATCATGTTCACCATGAGCGCGATATGCTCTTTCCCGACGGCGAAGATAGACAGAAACGCGCCTAACATCTGGAACAACGGCGCCCCCGGCGGATGACCTACTTCAAGGTTTGCGGCAGTGGCGATATATTCACCGCAATCCCAAAAACTCATGGTTGGCTCGACAGTTATGAAATAGACAATGAATGCGATGCTAAAGGCAAGCCAGCCCAGCCATTTATCCCATTTTTGGGAATTGAAATCTGCCATATATATTGGTTCTAAAAGCGTTACAAAGAAACTACTTTTTTGCCAACGGAATCGGGCGTTAACAAAAAATTCTTTGGTTCAAAAGACTGCTGTAAATGCCAGATGATACAGTCCGGCAGCTTTAAGGCTAACAATCAGGCAAGAATATAAAAAAGACAAAAAAATTTGCGCGGCTTATTTTTTGTACTAAATTTGCACTCGCTAACAAGCAAACTGGTCCATGGTGTAATGGTAACACTACGGTTTTTGGTGCCGTCTTTCTAGGTTCGAGTCCTAGTGGGCCAACAAAAAGCCTCCTTTTAACGGGAGGCTTTTTTGTTTTTTAGTATTTCAGGACTTAATTGACTATATCTTAAATGTAAGCACCGGTCTTACGGCATGATTTACGAGGTCTTCGCTGATGCTTCCGTTAAAGAAATGAGAGAATCCGGTTCTTCCGTGTGTGCTCAGCCCGATGATGTCAGCATTTACCTTATTGGCAAAGTTCAGAACGCCTTTCTCTACGTTTACGTCATTGTAGATGTGCAGTGAATAGTCGGTATAATCGACATCGCGAAGGAAAGAAGTCATCATTTCCTCTGCAACATGTGTTGGCTTGAAACTATTTGGCGTATTGATCATGACCAGGTTCAGGTGCGCTTTGAAAGTGCGTGCGATGTCGAGCATCTGTTTGAACGGTTTTTTGATCTCGCCGGAGAAATCGCTTGCAAAAACAAAACTGTCAGCTTTGAATTCAGGGATTTCATTCTTGATTACCAAAACCGGAATTTCAGAAGAGCGTACGACTTTTTCTGAATTCGAGCCAATGAACATTTCGTGGAAGCCGCTGGCGCCGTGAGAGCCCATTACAATAAAATCGGCGTTTTCTGTTTTTGCCACTTCGTTTATGCCTTCGTAAACTTTGCCAAAACGCGTGGTTTCACTTACATCGAGGCCTTCGAGATAATCGGCATCGAGCAAGTCTTCGAATTTGGACATAGCCATGTTTTTGAAGAAGATGATTTCCGGAATATCGGCCCCGTTTGGCTTAGTGGCTTCACTTCCTTCTTGCGGAAGTTCCAGCATATGCACCAATAAAATTGCACAGTTGTGTTGCCTTGCGATTTGTGCTGCAGATTTGAGCGCGTATTCGGCATGATCGGAAAAATCCGTAGGAACAAGAATTTTTTTCATGGTCAGATAGAAAAATAGTAAAATTTGTGTGTTTGATACGGTACGAAAGGTAAGAAATAATTAACAGTTGACAAGGCTTTTTGCTTTTCAAAAAAAAATGTATCTTTGCCGCGTTATTTGTTGAAACTAAATAATGAGGGGACGGGCAGTCCCCTCTTTTTATACTATATGTCTTTTAAAGAAAAAGTCAAAGAGCTTTTGGATGTTGGGCTGGCGGAAAAGCCGGAACTCTTCCTTATCGATCTTTCGGTGAATGAAGCCAATAAAATAACGGTTACGCTTGATGGCGACAACGGTGTGACTTTGCAGGATTGCATCGACATCAGCCGTGCGGTAGAACACAACCTCGATCGTGAGGAGCAGGATTTTTCGCTTGAAGTAGCATCGGCCGGAGTATCGTCGCCTTTGAAAATCAGGCGTCAGTATAAAAAGAACATCGGTCGGTTTTTGAAAGTCAAAACAGGATCAGAAGAAATCGAAGCCGAACTTACGGATGCCAATGAAGATTTCATTATCCTGGAATGGCAATCGCGCGAACCGAAAAAAACAGGTAAGGGAAAAGAAACGGTAGACAATCGCCGCGAAATTCCGTACACAGATATAAAAGAAGCAATCGTTACAATCAAATTTTAAAATACTTAAAATGGAAAATCTCGCATTAATTGACTCGTTTTCAGAGTTTAAAGATGATAAACTCATTGACCGCGTTACGTTGATGGCCATCCTCGAAGATGTTTTCAGAAATGCCTTGAAAAAGAAGTTCGGTTCCGATGACAATTTCGATATCATCATCAACCCGGACAAAGGAGATATGGAAATCTGGAGAAGACGTGTCATTGTTGCCGATGACGACCTCGATCTGGAAAACGAAGAAATTACGCTGACCGAAGCGCGCAGAATAGAACCCGATTTTGAAATTGGTGAAGAAGTTTCAGAAGAAGTGAAACTGATAGATCTTGGGCGCCGCGCCATCCTTGCTTTGCGTCAGAACCTGATTTCAAAGATCCACGAACACGACAATACAAACCTGTACAAACAGTTCAAAGACCTTATAGGTGAAATTTATACGGCAGAAGTGCACCACGTTAGGCCGCGTGTCGTAATTTTGGTCGACGACGAAGGAAACGAAATCGTATTGCCGAAGGAAAAACAAATCCCGAGCGACTTTTTTCGCAAGGGTGACAACGTTCGCGGAATCATCGAAAATGTGGAATTGAAAGGAAACAAACCACAAATCGTGATGTCGCGTACATCGGAGAAATTCCTTGAGAAATTGTTCGAGCAGGAAATTCCGGAGGTTTTCGACGGATTGATCATGGTAAAAGCCGTGGTTCGTATTCCGGGTGAAAAAGCGAAAGTTGCCGTAGATTCTTATGACGATCGCATTGATCCGGTTGGGGCCTGTGTCGGTATGAAAGGATCGCGTATCCACGGAATCGTCCGCGAACTCGGAAATGAGAACATCGACGTGATCAACTACACCACGAACAATCAATTGTTCATTACCCGTGCGCTTAGCCCGGCAAAAGTATCGTCCATCAAGATTGACGAAGAGAATAAAAGAGCCGATGTGTTCCTGAAGCTGGAAGAAGTTTCCAAAGCTATCGGACGCGGTGGCCACAATATAAAACTGGCCGGTTTACTTACCGGTTATGAATTGGATGTGATACGCGAAGGCGTTATTGCAGAAGAGGAGGACGATGTAGAGTTGACAGAGTTCTCTGACGAGATCGAAGCATGGGTGATCGAGGAATTCGCGAAAATCGGGCTTGACACGGCAAAAAGCGTCCTGAAACAGGATGTTGCCGATTTGGTACGACGCACGGATCTCGAGGAAGAAACGATCCAGGATGTCATGCGGATTCTGAAAGAAGAATTCGAGGGGTAACATCCGTCGCCCGCAACAACACAACGATAACAACTAATTAGATTTATGTCTGAAGAAAGAGTAATAAGGATTAACAAGGTTTTACGGGAGCTCAACATTTCGCTTGACCGCGCCGTGGATTTCCTCAAGGAAAAGGGGATAGCCATTGACGCAAACCCGAATGCCAAGATTTCCGAGAGCGAGCACAATCAGCTGATGAGCCAGTTCGCCGGAGACCGGGGCAATAAGGTCGCGTCCCAGGAAGTGGGCGAAGAAAAGCGCAAGGAAAAAGAAGCGCTACGTATTGAACGCGAAAAGGAGATCGAAGATAAAAGAAAGATCGACGAAGAACGCGCGCGCCAGGAAGTGATCCGTGCCAAGGCCGTAGTAACGGGCCCAAAACAGGTGGGGACCATTGACCTGGAACCAAAAACATCCGAACCTGTCGCTGCTGCTCCGGCACCGATTGCTGCTGTTACAACACCAGCTTCACCTGTCGCTGCTGCGCCGGTTGAAGAAACCAAGCCTGTTGAAAAGCCTGCAGCGCCAGTGCAGGAAACGCCTGCTCCTGCAACACAGGAAGCCGCAAAACCAGGCGAAGAAACCTTCGTCACAAAATACACACAGTTACAAGGGGCAAAATTGACAGGACAAACCATTGACCTGTCTCAGTTCAATCGTCCTAAAAAGAAGGAAACACCTGCTCCGGGAGCAAATTCCAATGCTTCCAATAACGAGAAGAACAAACGCAAGCGCATTGTTAAACCTGTAAATAATCCAGGCGGACCTCGTCCCGGTGGAAATACAGGCGGCGGATTTCAGAAACCGGGAGCTCCGAGACCTGGCCAAAAGCCGGGAGCAAGACCGTCTATTGTTTCTAAAGTAGAGCCGACCGAAGAAGAAGTTAAAAACCAGATCCGTGAAACCCTTGAGAAACTTCAGGGTAAAGGCGGAAAATCAAAAGCGGCGAAGTATCGTCGTGACAAAAGGGATACGCACCGCCAGAAATCAGAAGATGAACAACGTTCGTTAGAAGAAGGAAGCAAGACACTCAAAGTAACCGAGTTCGTTACCGTAGGTGAAATTGCGACCATGATGGATGTGCCGATCACAAAGGTGATCGGAACCTGTATGTCACTCGGTATCATGGTAACCATGAACCAGCGTCTTGATGCCGAAACATTGAGCATCGTGGCAGATGAATTCGGTTATGACGTAGAGTTTATCACTACAGATATCGAAGAAAACCTCCAGGTAGAGCAGGATGCGCCAGAAGATTTGGTAGAACGTGCGCCGATAGTTACCGTAATGGGGCACGTTGACCACGGTAAGACATCGCTACTCGATTACATTCGTAAAGAAAACGTAATTGCGGGTGAATCGGGAGGTATTACACAGCACATCGGGGCTTACGGAGTTACATTGGATAGCGGCCAGAAAATAGCATTCCTCGATACGCCGGGTCACGAAGCGTTTACTGCGATGCGTGCGCGTGGTGCCCAAATCACCGATATTGCCATTATCGTAATAGCTGCGGACGACGATATCATGCCCCAAACCAAGGAAGCTATCAGCCACGCACAAGCGGCGGGAGTTCCTATCATATTTGCAATCAACAAAGTCGATAAACCAACGGCGAATCCTGAGAAAATCAAGGAGCGTCTTGCCGGAATGAACCTTTTGGTAGAAGATTGGGGCGGAAAAATCCAGTCGCAGGATATATCTGCCAAAACAGGTCTCAACGTAAAAGAACTTCTTGAAAAAGTATTGCTCGAAGCCGAAATCCTCGACCTGAAAGCCAATCCGGATCGTGCCGCACAAGGTACTGTGGTAGAAGCTTTCCTCGATAAAGGGAAAGGTTATGTGGCTACAATCCTCGTTCAGACAGGTACGCTTCGTGTTGGGGATTATGTTCTTGCCGGACGTCACCACGGGAAAATCCGTGCCATGCATGATGAACGTGGCCACGTTGTAAAAGAAGCAGGGCCGTCTACTCCGGTATCGGTTCTGGGTCTTGACGGAGCGCCAACCGCGGGTGATAAATTCACGGTATTCGAAGACGAACGTGAGGCCAAGCAGATCGCTGTAAAACGTGCCCAATTGCAACGTGAACAGTCTGTACGTACGCAGCGCCACATTACGCTTGCCGAAATCGGACGCCGTATCGCTCTTGGCCAGTTCAAGGAATTGAACATCATCATCAAAGGTGACGTGGATGGATCTGTGGAAGCACTTTCAGACTCGTTCTCTAAATTGTCTACCGAAGAAATCCAGGTGAATATCATCCACAAAGGAGTCGGTGCGATTACGGAAACAGATGTCAACCTCGCATCTGCATCAGACGCGATCATCATCGGGTTTAACGTTCGTCCATCACAATCTGCGAGAACACTTGCCGATAAGGAAGAAATCGACATCCGTAATTATTCGATTATTTACGATGCGATCGACGACCTTAAAGATGCCATGGAAGGAATGCTTTCTCCGGAAATCAAGGAAGAAGTTACTGGAACCGCCGAAATACGAGAATTGTTCAAGATTTCAAAAGTCGGGACTATTGCAGGTTGTATGGTGACCGATGGAAAAATCTTCCGAGCCTCTAAAATCCGACTTATCCGTGACGGTGTGGTAATCCATACAGGCGAACTGACGGCTTTGAAACGTTTCAAAGACGATGTGAAAGAAGTTTCAAAAGGTTACGATTGCGGTATCCAGCTTAAAGGCTACAATGACATCGAGATCAATGACCTTATCGAAGCTTATCAGGAAGTCCAGGTTAAAAAGAAGCTTAAATAATTCCTGAAAATAATTAAATTCAAAACCCGATTCGTCGGGTTTTTTTATGCTTATGAAATCATTTTTTCTATTGCTTTTGCTTCCGGTTATGACGATGGGGCAAAATTCGGACAGGTTCCTTATTTCATTGAAAGATAAAAAGGACAAACCTATGGCCTATTTTAATTTCTACATCGATAAGGTGTATGACAAGCGCCAGATGCAGGATAATATCGGAACCATACAGAAAGGGATTGCCAATTCGCGCCAGCTTGCCAATTTCGATAAACCATTGCCTGAAGCCTTCGGTAATTATTTTTCGGTCGTGCTTCCCAAAAAAGAAGGGGCACGAAAACTTTCTATTTGTTTTTACGACCTGTTTGTCGGGGAAAAAACGGATTATGCGGGAAATGAAGAAACAGGACTGGCTGTTGCCGTAGTTGATTTTATAGAAGAACGCGATGGAAAACCGGTTACGGTCGGCCGCTTTTCAGAGACCGCGCATGGCAAAAGCGGTTGGGATATCACGTCGACGCACGATGACCGGATCAAAGAAGTGATGCAGCGTTGCTTTAATGCATTTAATAATCTCGGATCGGAACAAGAATTGAATATTCCGTTTGATCCTCTGGTTCCCCAAGTAATAAAAAGTATCGAAATTCCTCCCAAAGGAATCTATATATCATTTGCGGATGCATTGAATGGCAACCCAACCGAAACGGAATTTTATGCCAGTGAAAATGAAGGCCGCTTCTTGCTTTTCAGCCAACCAATGCGTACTCCCGTTAATGGATATTACGGGTTTAGCGACGGCCAGGGCTTTTATCTTAACCTGGGGAAATATGCCGGTGATAATTTTTATTATAGAGCAGAAATTGTCGGGCCGAAATACCTTGTTTTCATACCGAACCGCGATAAAGAACTTTTTATGCGGATTGCACCAATAGTACTAGGATTTTCGGGGCCTGCCATTGCAGATGCTGCAATCAGCGACACCATTCCGGTTTTGATCGATCGCCTGACGGGCCAATTGACGATGATGGATGATTCACAACTAAAAAGGTTATTGATGCCTTATCCTGAAATCTGGACCAAATTTGAGAAAGGCCCGCGTGGAATGTCTGAAAGGAAGACAGCGTTGCAAGCCTATTTTGAGAAAGTAAAAAAATAAAAAGCTCCTTCTTAGGAGCTTTTTATTTGTAGGATTGTTATTTATTAGGCTTTACGATGATTGCATTTGAATACTTTTTCCTCAATAATTCAAGATTCCTTTCGGCCTCGACGCGCGATTTGAAACTTCCGACCCAAACTTTATAAGCCGGCGTACTGAATACTATTGTGGCGTCGTACTCCTTGAAATCATTCCTGAAAGAAGTGAGGATTTTTTTCGATGTTTCGCTGTCGCCATTGAAGATCTGGATTTTATAACGGTCGGTTGTGGTCAAAGATGGGTTGATTCTTCGCTTTTCAGTAAGCATCTGATCAAATTTCGGGTCTTGTGAAACGGTGACATTACCCTGTTGGGCTAATCCGGAAATAGAAAAAGTTACTGCAATTACAAATGTTGTGATGGCCGATTTGGTTGAGCGGAAATTCATAAAATGGTGATTTTTATACAAATGTAAACGAAATGAATTTGCGGCTCCAAGCAATTTATTTAGAATTATTATAAATTGATATTTAAGATTATTTTAAGGCTTCCGAAATACGATGGATATTGTATTTTTGTGTCGATTTTTTAAGAGAAATGCCACATTCCATAGTGTTTTTGCTTGGATGGCATTTGTAAGAATTTTGTCGATAACCGTTTACAATATGAAAAAATTGGGTAACCATTATTCGATTCTGAAAACCCTGTTCTTTAGCCTTGCTTTATTGCTTTCTGCTTCTGTTTCCATGGGTCAGGCTGCTCCGGCCGCCCCAGCTCCTGAAGCCGCCGCTGCCGCACCTGCCGAAGCTAAAGGTGATCCTGCAGCTGGTAAAGCACTCTTCAACTCGAACTGTGCCGCTTGTCACAAACTTGATTCAAAATCTACTGGTCCTGCGCTCCGTGGCGTGGCCGGAAAGCACGATATGTCGTGGATTTACAAGTGGGTTCACAACAGTTCGGAAATGATCAAATCCGGAGATGCCGCAGCCGTTAAATTGTTTGAAGAAAACAATCATTCGGTGATGACTGCATTTCCTCAATTGTCAGAAACGGATATCAACAACATCATTGCTTATACGTCTGAGCCTAAGGCTGAGCCTGTAACGCCTCCAGGTGCAGGGCCTCCGGGGACAGCAGCAGCCGATAGCGGTATTTCCAACAACGTAATCCTGGGTGCTCTTATTGTAGTCCTGTTTATCCTGGTCATCATGCTTGTCATGGTAAACCGTGTCCTGAACCGCGTTGCTGAGAAAAACGGACTTGAAATCGTTACAAAAGAACCGGGAACTCCAATCTGGAAAGCATTTGCGAAAAACCAATTCCTTGTGCTTGTTTCAACTATTGTATTGATGCTTGCGGGCGGTTATTATGTTTACGGATACCTGATGCAGGTTGGTGTAGATCAAAATTACGAACCGGTCCAGCCAATCCATTATTCACACAGAATACACGCGGGCAGCAACGGAATCGACTGTAAATATTGTCACTCTGCAGCCCGTGTCGGTAAAAACGCTGGTATTCCTTCTTTGAACGTTTGTATGAACTGTCACAAGAATATCTCTGAAGTATCAGATACTACTGCAACGGCCGATCATACCAAAGCATTCTACGACGGCGAAATCCAAAAGCTTTACAATGCCGTCGGATGGGATAAGGCGACCCAAAAATATACAGGCAAAACCCAGCCGGTTAATTGGGTTCGTATCCACAATCTTCCTGATTTTGTTTACTTCAACCACTCCCAGCACGTGACTGTTGCCGGCATCGAATGCCAGACTTGCCACGGACCGGTACAGACGTACGAAGTCATGAAGCAATTCGCTCCATTGACGATGGGCTGGTGCGTGAACTGTCACCGCAAGACCGAGGTCAAGATGGAAGGCAATGCGTATTACGACAAGATCCACTCGGAACTTGCCAAAAAATATGGCGTCGATAAACTTACCGAAGCTCAGATGGGCGGACTTGAGTGCGGCAAATGCCACTATTAATTCAAATGATTTTAGAAGCTAATTAGTATATACGATGTCATCAAACAAAAAATACTGGAAAAGTGTTGAGGAACTAAGTGATAACAGTTCTATTGTTGAGACGCTTAAAAATAACGAGTTTGCAGAGCCGATTCCCGTAGATGAATTCCTTGGAAATGGCGAAGCACTCTCATCTTCCCCCACTTCACGACGCGACTTCCTCAAATTCGTAGGATTCAGCACTGCGGCCGCTTCATTGGCAGCTTGTGAAGGCCCGGTTCACAAGTCAATTCCATATGTAGTCCAGCCGGAGCAGATTATTCCGGGTGTCTGGAATATGTATGCGACTTCGTATTTCGATGGATTCGACTTTGCGAACCTTTTGGTGAAATCACGCGAAGGCCGTCCGATCAAAATTGAAAACAACACGATAGAAGGAGCTCGTTTTGCAGCCAATGCAAGGGTTCATGCGTCAATCCTTTCTATGTATGACAGCTCTCGTTTGAAGCAGCCTTTGGTGGCGGGAAAACCTGCTAGCTGGGATGATGCCAACGCTGCTGTCAAAAAAGGACTTGCCGATGCCAAAGCAAAAGGCGGACAGGTTGTTCTTTTAACCGGAACTATTGCTAGCCCGACGACTCAAAAATTAATCAATGAATTCGCTGCTGCCAATGGAGCGCGTCACATCCAATATGATGCGGTTTCGTCTTCGGCTGCCGTTGATGCTTTCGAAGCAGTTCACGGAGAGCGTGGTTTGGTAGATTACGACTTCTCAAAATCTGACCTTATCGTTTCTGTCGGCGCCGATTTCCTTGGCGATTGGCAAGGTGGCGGTTTTGATTCCGGATATACCAAAGGGCGTATTCCTGCAAACGGAAAAATGTCGCGCCATTTCCAGTTTGAATCGAACATGACATTGTCCGGTGCTTCTGCCGACAAGCGTGTCCCGATGACCCCGACACAACAAAAACAGGCTCTTGTCCTTATTTATAATGTAGTTGCCGGTGGAAGCGCTCCTGTTTCCCTCGATGCAAAATTTACTGCCGAAGTCACTAAAGCCGCCCAGCAGCTTAAATCTGCAGGAAGCCGTGGTGTTTTGGTTACAGGTCTTGACGATAAAAATGCACAATTACTTGCTCTGGGTATCAACCAGGCATTGGCAAGCCAGGCTTATGTAGGTGCGCCGATCCGTTATGTACGTAAAGGTTCCGATGCACAAATGACCGCTTTCCTTTCTGATTTGACTTCAGGTAAAGTTGGTGCACTTATCATGAGTGGTGTCAATCCTGCTTATACCTTGCCAGACGGTAAGGCATTCGCCGATGCGGTGAAAGCACTTCCGTTCTCTGCCACATTCACGTTGCGTGACGACGAAACGGCTAAAGTTTCAAAAGTCGCTTTGGCTGCTCCACATTTCCTTGAAACATGGGGTGATCTCGAATTGACAAAAGGAACATATTCATTGACACAGCCACTTATCCGTCCGCTGTTCAATACAAAACAATTTGAAGAGGCTTTGCTTTCATGGGCCGGAAGTCCTTCGACATATTACGATTACCTCAGGGCCAATGCTGCCAATCATTTGGTAGGAAAAAGCTGGAACCAAGCCGTACATGATGGTGTTTGCGCTCACGAAGCACCGGGAGTGGGGGCTGGAAGTTTAGATGCTGCCAGTGCTGCTGCCGCTCTTTCACAAGCAAAAGCTACAGGTGATTTTGAACTTGTGCTCTATACCAAAACAGGTTTGGGTGATGGCCAACAGGCTAACAATCCATGGCTTCAGGAATTCCCTGATCCGATTTCGCGTGTATCGTGGGATAACTATGTGACGATTTCTAAATTCGATGCCGATAAGATCGGAATGGAAAATAAGATCGTTGCAAACGGTGGTCTTAACGGAAGCTATGCCAATATTACTGTCGGCGGAAAAAAACTGGATAATGTTCCGGTAATCGTCCAGCCGGGCCAGGCACATGGAACTTTGGGTCTGTCTGTAGGATATGGCCGTAAAGCTTCGATGCAGGAAGAAATGCAGGTAGGTGTAAATGCTTATCCGTTATACATCGGATTCAACAGCGTCCAATCTGCAAAAATCACGAATGCCGGCGGAGAACATGAGTTTGCTTGTGTCCAGTCTCAAAAAACGCTTATGGGTCGTGGAGACATTATCAAGGAAACGACTCTTGAGGTATTCAATAAAGAGAATGCCGAAGTTTGGAACCCGATGCCGATGGTATCTCTCGATCACCAGGAAACTCCGGTTACCAAAGTTGATTTGTGGGAATCTTTCGACCAGACTACCGGTCACCACTTCAACCTTTCAATAGATCTTAATGCGTGTACGGGTTGTGGTGCGTGCGTCATTGCCTGCCATGCCGAAAATAACGTTCCTGTAGTTGGAAAATCAGAAGTAAGAAGAAGCCGCGATATGCACTGGCTGCGTATCGACCGTTACTATTCTTCTGAGGAAACCTTTGCCAAGGACGACGAGAAAAAAGAAAACTTCGACGGTCTTTGGGGCGACAAAGGTTCTTTGGGCGGATTTGGTGAAATGGAAGAGCCTGCAGATAATCCACAGGTGGCATTCCAGCCGGTAATGTGCCAGCATTGTAACCACGCTCCGTGTGAAACGGTTTGTCCGGTTGCCGCTACATCCCACAGCCGTCAGGGACATAACCATATGGCTTACAACCGTTGCGTAGGTACTCGTTATTGCGCGAACAACTGTCCGTATAAAGTGCGTCGTTTCAACTGGTTCCTATACAACCATAACGAAGAGTTCCCATATAACATGAACGACGACCTCGGACGCATGGTCTTGAACCCGGATGTCAACGTTCGTTCACGTGGGGTTATGGAAAAATGTTCGTTCTGTATCCAGTCAACGCAAGCTGTTATCCTGAATGCAAAACGTGCAGGAAGACCGGTTGCCAAAGGAGAATTCAACGATGCTTGTGCGTGTTCGGCCGCATGTTCTACAGGAGCTATGACTTTTGGGGACGTAAACGACAAAGAAGATGCAATCGTAGAATTGAAAAACAACGAGCGTATGTATCACCTTCTCGAGCATGTCGGAACACAGCCAAACGTGTTCTATCATGTAAAAGTCCGTAACACATAGTAAAAAGAGATTAATTCAGAAATTATATAAGTATGTCATCGCACTACGAAGCACCCATCAGAAAACCCCTTGTCATTGGTGATAAGACGTATCACGACGTAACTGTCGACGTTGCTTTCCCGGTAGAAGGCAGGGCGAACAAACAATGGTGGACGGTATTTACCATAGCCTTAGTTGCCTTTCTTTGGGGTGTCGGCTGTATTTCCTATACGATAGCAACCGGTATCGGATCCTGGGGTCTTAACAAAACAGTAGGCTGGGCCTGGGATATCACCAACTTCGTTTGGTGGGTAGGTATTGGTCACGCCGGAACCCTGATTTCAGCGGTACTGTTGTTGTTCCGCCAGCGTTGGAGAATGGCGATCAACAGATCTGCGGAAGCGATGACCATCTTCTCGGTAGTCCAGGCAGGTTTGTTCCCGGTAATCCACATGGGCCGTCCTTGGCTCGGATATTGGGTTCTCCCGATTCCTAACCAGTTCGGGTCGCTTTGGGTGAACTTCAACTCACCACTACTTTGGGACGTATTCGCGATTTCGACCTACCTTTCGGTTTCACTCGTATTCTGGTGGACAGGACTTTTACCTGATTTCGCCATGCTTCGTGACCGTGCGGTTACCCCATTTACAAAAAGGGTTTATTCTATATTGAGCTTCGGATGGAGCGGACGTGTCAAAGACTGGCAGCGTTTCGAAGAAGTTTCCCTGGTTCTTGCAGGTCTTGCAACACCGCTCGTACTTTCTGTACACACTATCGTATCCTTTGACTTTGCTACTTCGGTAATTCCCGGATGGCACACGACCATCTTCCCACCTTACTTTGTTGCGGGAGCCGTATTCTCGGGATTTGCGATGGTAAACACACTCCTTATCATCATGCGTAAAGTGTGTCACCTTGAAGCGTACATCACCCTTCAGCATATCGAATTGATGAACATCATCATCATGATCACCGGATCTATCGTTGGTGTCGCTTATATCACAGAGCTTTTCGTGGCCTGGTATTCAGGAGTGGAATACGAACAGTATGCTTTCCTTAACCGTGCGACGGGACCTTACTGGTGGGCTTACTGGTCGATGATGACCTGTAACGTATTCTCGCCTCAGTTCATGTGGTTCAAGAAATTGCGTACGTCAATCATGTTCTCGTTCGTCATCTCGATTGTCGTGAACATAGGAATGTGGTTCGAGCGTTTCGTAATCATCGTGACGTCATTGCACCGCGATTACCTTCCGTCATCCTGGACGATGTTCTCGCCGACATTCATCGACATCGGTATCTTTATCGGAACCATCGGATTCTTCTTCGTATTGTTCCTTTTGTATGCACGTTCGTTCCCTGTAATCGCGCAGGCCGAGGTTAAAACCATCCTGAAAACTTCAGGTGAATATTTCAAAAAACGCAGAGACGAAAATCCTTCACACCATGAGCACCACTAATAAAGTCATTCACGCCTTATATAACGACGACGATGTCCTTATGGATGCCGTGAAAAAGACACGTGCCGCACATTACCACATTGAGGAAGTGTTTACGCCGTTTCCGGTCCACGGGCTCGATAAAGCCATTGGTATTTCTCCGACGCGACTTGCGATCTGTGCCTTTATTTACGGATGTACAGGTTTATCTGTAGCTACATGGATGATGAACAATATCATGATTTCAGACTGGCCTCAGGACATTGGAGGTAAGCCGAGCATGAGCTACATCCAGAACATGCCTGCTTTTGTGCCGGTAATGTTTGAGATGACCGTATTTTTTGCCGCTCACTTAATGGTAATCACCTTTTATATGCGCAGCAGATTGTGGCCTTTCAAAGCCGCTGAAAACCCGGATGTACGTACCACAGATGACCATTTCCTTATGGAAGTGGCGGTGAGCGGAAACGAAGCTGAACAGGTTTCTTTCTTTGAAGGCACCGGCGCAGTGGAAGTCAAAGTAATCGAAAAGCACTAACTGTACTATGAAGACAGTATTCAGAATAATTGCCTTAACAGGACTTACGCTCAGCATGAGTTCGTGTTTCAATAGTAAAAAGCCGAATTACCAGTACATGCCAAATATGTATGAATCGACGGCTTATGAGACGTATTCGGAATCAGATGCGTTCAAAAGAGGTGGCGTAGAAGCACAGACACCGGTTCCCGGAACCATCAAACGCGGATACGTTCCTTACGAATATCCCAACACGACTGCCGGTCTTGAAGCGGCAAGAGCAGGTTTACAATCTCCATTGGATACGGCTTCGATCGATTTGGACCGCGGTGGACAATTGTTCGGGATCTATTGCGCGATTTGCCACGGTGAAAAAGGCGATGGAAAAGGAAAACTCGTAAAACAGGAAAAATTCCTTGGCGTTCCGAGTTATAAAGACCGTGCTGTGACAACAGGAAGTGTTTTCCATGTGGAAACATACGGGCTCAACTCGATGGGATCATATGCCAACCAGTTGAACCAGGAAGAGCGTTGGCAGGTTGCCCATTATGTGATGAAGCTGAAAGGCGAACTATAATTTTCGAATAAACTTGATCGTAAGATATGTACACTTTATCAAATAGATTAAAAATGTTTTCCATCATCCTGATGGTTCTTGGAGCACTCGGGATTGGATATGGATTTTTAACTGCACCAAAGACAATACAGGATGTTGAAGCCCTTGAAAAGGCAGAAGCCCATCATGGCGGCGGACACGAAGCTGCCGGACATGAAGCCACACCGGCACATGAGGCTCATGAAGCTTCAGCTGAAACGACTCCTGCTGCAGCCGAAGCGCATCACGATGAAGTGGCGACCGAAGAAGCACACGCAGAACATACAACTGCAGTCGTTACTGATACGGCTCACGCTGAACATGCAGCAGCGACTGATACCCTAGCAGTAGCCCATGCAGCCGAAGTTGCTGCACCTGCGCACCATAAAGTGGCCGAAAAGCACGAAACTGCCGTCGATGCTCACGCTGAACACCAGGAACATTTGGAGCACGTGTTGCATCAGTTGCAAAACAAACCTTGGGCTGCACTTTACGTAGCTTGTATCTTCTTCCTTTTGATTACTATGGGAGTCCTTGCATTCTATGGAATCCAATGGGTTGCCCAAGCAGGTTGGTCACCGGTATTGTTCCGTGTGATGGAAGGCATTACGGCTTATTTGCCTGTAGGGTCTGTGATTTTCTTTATTTTCCTTTTGATCTGTGGATTGGATCTGTTCCATTCAAATCATCTTTTCCCATGGATGGTAGAAGGAATCACCGATCCGAAAAGCGAACATTACGACGCTCTTGTCGCCGGAAAATCGGGTTACCTTAACTTCGGGTTCTGGATTATCCGCGCTGCTGTTTTCCTTGCCGGATGGAACCTGTATCGTTTCTTCGCCCGTAAAACAAGCCTGAAACAAGACGAGGCACCGGCCGGAGACAACTTCAACTATAAGAAATTGTTCAAAGGATCTGCAGGATTCCTTGTGTTCTTTATTGTATCTGAATCCATCATGTCATGGGACTGGATTATGTCGCTTGACCCACACTGGTTCTCTACGTTGTTCGGATGGTACGTTTTTGCAAGTTTCTTCGTAAGCGGAATCACGACAATCTGTATGGTGACTTTATACCTCAAGTCAAAAGGTCTTTTGGAATATGTCAACACCAGCCATATCCACGATTTGGCCAAGTTCATGTTCGGTATCAGTGTTTTCTGGACTTACCTTTGGTTCTCCCAATTCATGCTTATCTGGTATGCGAACATTCCGGAAGAGGTTACGTATTTCATCACCCGTATTAATGACTATACAGTTCCTTTCTGGGGTGCTGTTGTGATGAACTTTGTATTCCCAATCCTCATTCTTGTCAATACCGATTTCAAACGCGTAACCTGGATTTTGGTTATCGCTGGTTCAATCATCCTTTGCGGACATTATGTTGACTTCTTCAACATGATCATGCCTGCTACGGTTGGTAAGAACTGGTTTATTGGCATCTCTGAAGTTTCATCGGTACTTTTCTTCCTTGGTTTGTTCCTGTTGGTGATTTTCAATGCACTGACCAAAGCGCCATTGTTGCCAAAAGGCAATCCGTTCATTGAAGAAAGTAAGCATTTCCATTATTAATATTTTAAAGACATACAGATGACAACGTTGTTGGTAATTGTAATTTTAGTCCTTTTATCCATTGCCCTTTGGCAGCTGACCAAGATTTTTGATCTGACTCAGGCCGTCAATGGCATTACGGATTCCGGTACACAGGTAGCTACCGATAAAGACAACAATATCCAGGGTTATCTCATGTTCGGGTTCCTGGCTTTTATTTATATACTGACCATTTACGGTCTGTTGAACTGGGGGCATTTCGTACTTGGCACTCCCGCTTCTGCGCACGGTGCACAGGTAGATAACCTGATGAATATTACCTGGGTGCTTATTTTCTTTGTACAGACCGTAACACAGGCATTGCTTCACTATTTCGCCTTCAAATACCGCGGACGCCAAGGCCAGACGGCTTTGTATTTTGCAGATAACGATAAACTCGAATTCGTGTGGTCGGTTATTCCGGCAGTAGTCCTTGCAGGTCTTATCCTTTACGGATTGTACGCGTGGACAAACATCATGTTCGTTGACGAAGACGAAGATGTAATGGTTGTTGAACTTTACGCCAAGCAATTCAGCTGGGAAGCGCGTTATTCTGGAGAAGACAATCATTTGGGCAAAGCTAACGTGCGTTACATTGAAGGTGTAAATACGTTAGGTGTCGATATGTCTGACCCGAACGCACAGGATGACAAAGTGGTAAACGAACTTCACTTGCCAAAAGGTAAAAAGATATTGTTCAAGATACGTTCGCAAGATGTATTGCACTCTGCTTATATGCCACATTTCCGCGCCCAGATGAACTGTGTTCCGGGTATGGTGACGCAGTTTTCTTTCGAGCCTATTTACACTACAGCTGAAATGCGCGATATGGGCTTCATGCAGGAAAAAGTGGCTCACATCAACGACATCAGAGCTAAAAAAAGTGCTGAACTTGTTGCCAAAGGACTTCCGCCATTGGATCCGTACACATTTGACTATCTGTTGCTTTGTAATAAAATCTGCGGTGCTTCACACTATAACATGCAAATGAAAATAGTTGTAGATACTCCGGAAGATTTCAAAGCTTGGTATGAAACCAAAGAAACACTGGCAAGTGCTGTTAAAGCGGCCAATGCAAAGCCTGAGACAACTGAGCCCGGTTCAGCTCCTGATACGGCAAAGGCTTCCGTTCCGGGAGACACTGCATCAGTAAAACAAGACGCCAAGCCGGTTGCAATGGCATCGGTTAAAAAATAATATCCAGAATACTAAAGTAAACATATATGTCAGCAGTAGCTCACGCACACGACCATAGTCACGATCACGCTCACGGACACGATGATCACGAGCACCATCATAAGGATACTTTCATAACAAAGTACATCTTTTCGATTGATCACAAAATGATCGCCAAGCAGTACCTTATCACAGGTATCATCATGGGGGTAATTGGAGTCGGGATGTCTTTGTTGTTCCGTATGCAGTTGGCATGGCCGGAAGAATCGTTTAAACTGTTCCATTTTATCCTTGGCGAGCGTATGGCTCCGGAAGGAGTTATGAAAAATGATACGTACCTGGCATTGGTTACCATACACGGAACCATCATGGTATTCTTTGTGTTGACGGCTGGTTTATCGGGAACATTCAGTAACCTGCTTATACCACTTCAGATTGGGGCACGGGATATGGCATCGGGTTTCCTTAACATGATTTCATACTGGTTGTTCTTTACTTCATCGGTAATCATGGTTTCCTCTTTGTTTGTAGAATCAGGGCCTGCATCTGCCGGTTGGACCATTTATCCTCCGTTGAGTGCCCTAGAGCAAGCAATCCCTGGATCTGGAATGGGAATGACGCTTTGGCTGGTTTCTATGGCTGTGTTCATCGCTTCATCACTTATGGGGTCTTTGAATTACGTGGTAACCGTAATCAACCTGAGAACAAAAGGTATGTCGATGACACGTCTTCCGCTTACCATCTGGGCGTTCTTCATTACAGCGGTAATCGGTATCATATCTTTCCCTGTACTCTTGTCTGCAGCTTTGTTGCTTATCATGGACAGAAGCTTCGGAACTTCATTCTTCCTTTCAGACATTTACATCGCCGGAGAAGTGTTGCACTACCAAGGCGGATCACCGGTATTGTTCGAGCACCTGTTCTGGTTCCTTGGTCACCCGGAAGTATATATCGTAATCCTTCCTGCGATGGGATTGGTTTCTGAGATTATGTCCACGAATTCACGCAAGCCGATTTTCGGTTATCGTGCGATGATCATGTCGATTCTTGCCATCGCATTCCTTTCGACGATCGTTTGGGGCCACCATATGTTTATGTCAGGTATGAACCCATTCCTGGGATCCGTGTTTACGTTTACTACATTGCTTATTGCGATTCCATCGGCTGTAAAAGCCTTCAACTGGATCACGACACTTTGGAAAGGTAACTTACAGATGAACCCGGCCATGTTGTTCTCAATGGGCTTCGTGTCTACCTTCATCACCGGAGGTTTGACAGGTATCATCCTTGGGGATTCGACACTTGACATCAACGTTCACGATACGTATTTCGTAATTGCTCACTTCCACCTCGTAATGGGTATCTCGGCACTTTACGGAATGTTCGCCGGTATTTACCATTGGTTCCCTAAAATGTTCGGTCGAATGCTGAACAAGAATATGGGTTATGTCCATTTCTGGGTCACTACGGTTTGTGCCTATGGCGTTTTCTTCCCAATGCACTTTATCGGCCTTGCAGGTTTACCACGTCGTTATTACACAAATACAAACTTCCCGTTGTTCGACGAGCTTCAGGATGTAAACATACTTATTACTTTGTTCGCTTTGGTAGGAGGTGCATTCCAGTTGGTGTTCCTGTTCAACTTCTTCCGCAGTATTTTCTACGGAAAGAAATCGGTACAGAACCCTTGGAGATCGAATACGCTAGAATGGACTGCCCCTGTAGAGCATATGCACGGAAACTGGCCTGGGGAAATCCCTCACGTTTACCGTTGGCCATATGATTACAGCAAGCCCGGACATGATGACGACTTTGTTCCTCAAAACGTCCCGATGAAAGACGGAGAAGAACAATTGCATCACTAACATATACGAAAGCCTTTCACCAGAGAGGCTTTTTTATTTGTATCTTGTGGGAAACAAATTTTACAAAGTGGCTACCGAAAAACAGTATAGTAATAAGCAAGTTACCATAGTCTGGAAACCGGAATTGTGTTCCCATTCCACCAATTGCTGGCGCGGATTGCCATCGGTTTTCAAGCCTAAGGAAAAGCCTTGGATAGTTCCCGAAAATGCCTCGTCTGAACAAATAACCAACCAAGTATCGAAGTGTCCGTCTGGCGCACTCAGTTATTTCACCAATCCCGAATCATGACAGAAAACCAACCGTCGTTCAACCCTGACAAAAATAGATTTGAACTTACCATAGATGGTCACACCGCCATAATCGACAGCATACTCGCCAAAGGAAATGTAATGTTTCTCACGCATACCGAAGTTCCCAAAGCCCTCGAAGGCGGCGGAATAGGAAAACGGATCGTGGAATATGCACTCAATTACATCAAAAATCACAATTATACTTTGGCTCCACTTTGCCCGTTTGTCGCCGCATACCTGAAACGGCATCCGGAATGGAAATCTATTTTGGCTGACGGATACAACATAGGCTGATGCAATTCTCAGACAACACAGCCGAACATCAATTCGAATTGGATCTCGGTACAGATAAAGCCATCCTTGAATATGCCATTTCAGGAAATAAAATCCACCTGACGCATACCGAAGTCCCAAAACCGTATCGCGGTAATGGAGTCGCTGCGGAACTGACTAAAAAAGCGCTTCAGTATATCCGGTCAAAGAACCTCGAGCTTGTTCCGCTTTGTCCTTATACGCAATATTACGTGAACAATCATTCGGAATTCCACGATTTGTTATCGGACGGATACCAAATGTAACGGCACACAATTTCTCTATCTTTGCCCCATGAACGAGAATCTCGATCCAACCAACAACAGGTTCAATCCAGAGGAAATGGACCTCGAAAGAAAATTGCGTCCGTTAAGTTTCGATGACTTTTCGGGCCAGGATCATGTACTCGACAACCTCAAGGTTTTTGTGGCAGCGGCAAATCAACGTAATGAGGCGCTTGACCATTCTCTTTTCCACGGTCCGCCGGGTTTAGGGAAAACCACGTTAGCAAATATCCTGGCGAACGAACTTGGCGTCGGTATCAAAATAACATCGGGTCCTGTTCTTGACAAGCCAGGCGATCTGGCCGGTTTGCTTACGAATCTGGAAGAGCGCGATGTATTGTTCATAGATGAAATCCACCGGTTGAGTCCGATAGTAGAAGAGTATCTGTATTCGGCTATGGAAGATTTCAAGATCGACATCATGATCGAATCGGGACCGAATGCACGATCCGTCCAAATCAACCTCAATCCGTTTACATTAGTAGGAGCGACTACACGTTCCGGTTTGCTTACGGCACCAATGCGTGCCCGTTTCGGAATCCAGTCGCGTCTTGAATATTATAACACCGAACTGCTTTCGACCATCATCCAACGTTCGGCCATGATTCTCAAAGTTCCAATTTCAATGGAAGCCGCCATCGAGATTGCAGGCCGAAGCCGCGGAACACCCCGTATCGCAAACGCCCTTTTGCGTCGCGTGCGCGATTTTGCCCAAATCAAAGGCAATGGCAAAATAGATGTCGAAATTGCCAAATATGCTTTGAAAGCGCTCAACGTAGATGCACACGGCCTCGACGAAATGGACAACAAAATCCTCAAGACACTTATTGATAAGTTCAAAGGCGGCCCGGTAGGTTTGACCACATTGGCGACGGCTGTTTCGGAAAACGGTGAAACCATAGAAGAAGTCTACGAGCCGTTCCTGATACAGGAAGGTTTCCTCATGCGAACACCGCGTGGACGTGAAGCTACAGAAAAAGCCTATCGTCATTTAGGTCGTATCCGGACAGATTATCAGGGCGGACTTTTTTGATTCGTCAGTAGAACTTCATCTCGAAAAGCAGATAATGTTCGATGCCTAGATTTTTCCCCCAGTTTTCCATATCGGCATCGGCATCGACCTCACACCACGATTTGCTGCCGTCTTTATGTTCGGTCGGAAGTATGCAGGCAAACGCATAAAACGGCTTTCCGAAATTGATCTTAGATAGCGTTCCGGAGTCACGCAGGCTGTAAGCGTCAGATTTGGTGCATTTGAAATTCCGGTTGATGCCGAACCGTTCAAAGAAGAATTGAACGCGTAAATTCTTTTCAGATGTCTTTCCACTCATAATCCGGAACGCCAGCGTGTCTTTGCCAATCCGGAATACTTCGTGTTGACGGGAATCGAAGATCGTATCGGTCTTTTTGATTTTACCCTTCCAGAATTCCTTCGAGACAATATAATAATTCTTATTCTTTAGCTGCTCCCCAGAAATGCTGACTTTGTAGTAATCCATTCCCTGAAAATCCAATATGTCGCGCAATTCTTTCTTGTCGAATGATCCTTTGCTGGACATGACCAGTTTGTCGTTCTGTGAGATTCCGCTAAAACAGCCAAGGCAAAATGCCATGATGCAACAGATTTTTTTGAATGTATCCATGTGATGTTTTTTTGCCAAATCTAAACTGACGTAAATCGGAATCAGGTTAACACTCCCATAAACAAGGTTAATTAGTGTTAACGCTTTGGCCTGTTTTTTTGACTGATGCCTTACTTTTGGGTCATGGGTAAAAACATAATCCGGATTGTTTCACTAATGGCCGTTTGTGTCGTCGGGATTGCCTTCCTGCAGTTTTTTTACAGCTGGCAGAGTTACCAGGTAGAGAAAAGAACTTTTGTCCGGAACACCAATGAGGCGTTTGCCATTGCCGTAGATTCTTCCTTTTCAATCCGCTACGAACAGATTGCCGCCGAATTCCGCACCTGGATTTCAGATACCGGCTACATCCGTATTTCGACCCACATCAATCCCACCGAAAAAGTCACTGTCTTTACCATGGCCCAGGTTCATCCAGTCGGAAAAGGGCTGGACCAGATTTCAATGAGCCTGGACAATTTCCGGAAACGGCTTGATACCATAACCCCGGAAGCCAGGGATGTGTTTATCGAACACATGGTAAGTGTTGCCCGGAACGACATTAAGAACGGCTATGTTTTTTATTATACGCAGCAATTGGGTAAACGACTGGATAAAATCCGTTTCCATGTTCCGCTTGACACGGCAATTGTCAGGAAACAGTTCCAGATGCAATTGAAAAAGCGCGGTATCATACTGGATTTTAGCCTCAACCCGCAAAAATCGAATGCCGCTTCTTTCAGGACAGATAAAAAGAATATCGCAGTCCGGACCAATGTGACACCTCAATGGATTTACGCAACTTTCAATGATTCCGGATTTTTTGTATTCAAACAACTCAAATGGGCAATCCTTGGAAGTGTCGCATTGCTATTGTTGACGTTGTTCTGTTTTGCATACACGCTGCGACTGCTTTTGACCCAACAAAAACTGGCTCAGATAAAAGATGATTTCATCAACAATATGACCCATGAATTGCACACGCCCCTTGCTTCATTGACTGTCACCGCCGAATCACTCAAAAAATTCGCACACGATCAGGAAAGCCGCAATTCCTATCTCGATATTATTTTGCATCAGGTCAAACGGCTTGGGATACTGACTTCTGAAATACTCGATGCGGCTAAAGTCGGGGTTTTGGTGAATCAGGATAAAAAGGAACTGATGATAGCAAATGTCATTAATGATGTAATTCTTCATTTTCCGAATACCCATATCCGTTACGAAAAGAATCTGGCAGGAACAGCCCTGACAGGAAATGAGGTGGAACTTCGGAAAGCTTTATGCAATATTATTGACAATGCCATTAAATATTCCAACAAGCCATCGGTTGAAATCGGCATAAAAACCAATGAAACCGCCAAGCATGTATTCATTGAAATCGCCGACAACGGCCCCGGAATTCCAGTAGCCGAAAGGGAAAAGGTATTTGATGCATTTTACAGGATCGGCCAGGGAAACCGGCACGATGTCAAAGGTTTTGGCCTCGGTTTGAATTATGTCCATAAAGTCATTTTGAAACACAACGGAACCATTTCAGTATCAGGCAATCCGGAATCTGGAGCCGTATTCACTATCAAACTTCCCAAATGAGGCAACAGCCACACATACTTTTTGCAGAAGATGAACTTTTTCTTGGCAAGGTCGTCAGCGAAAGCCTTGAAAAAGAAGGTTATCACGTAGACTGGGCCACTGACGGAAAAGCCGCTATCACCAATTTTGCCGCTTCAAAATACAGCATCTGCCTGCTCGATGTCATGCTTCCGGAAATAGACGGATTTACCCTCGCGGCAAAAATCCGGAGGATAGACCCGGCCGTCCCTATACTTTTCCTTACGGCCCGCGACGGAATTGCCGACGTAAAGACCGGATACGCCAGCGGAGGGAACGATTACCTAAAAAAACCGTTCAGCCTGGACGAACTTTTTCTCCGGATTTCAGAACTGCTCAGGCGTTCGGCTCCTGTTTTGGCCGAGGGAACAAAAATTGGGAAATTTACGTTTGAACACAAAAAGCTCAGGTTGACCGATGAATACGGCAATGTCGCGAAACTTTCCAACCGGGAATGTGAATTGCTACTGCTTTTGCTCAAAAACCGAAACGAAATCCTCGACCGGAAATTTGCGCTGCTCACGCTTTGGGGCGACGAAAATTTCTTCACCGCAAGAAGCATGGACGTTTATATTACCAAACTGCGTAAAAAGCTTTCAGCCGATCCGTCGGTGGAAATCGTGAACCTCAGGGGTTTTGGATACAAACTAATCTATTGATTTGGGTTTCAGGTTTTGACTACCTTTGCGGTTGCTTGTTTTAATGGCGTGCCGCCGGCCAACAAAAGCTACGGCTGAAGCCTAGTTTTGTAAGGCCGCCGTCGGGCAGGAACCACTCGCTGTGTCGGGCGGCGCCTGCGGCCTCGCGCCACCCGACACGAGCTCACACAACTGGTTCCGTCCCTTACGCGGGCTCATCGTTTGCAAATGAAATCCACGACCCAGAAAAATACCGCATTCATCAAATCCGAAGCAAAACGCCTCGGCTTTCTTTCGTGCGGTATTTCCAAAGCGGGTTTCCTCGAAGAAGAAGCGCCGCGACTCGAAGCCTGGCTCAACCAAAACAGACATGGCCAGATGTCGTATATGGAAAATCATTTCGACAAACGCCTCGACCCGACCAAACTCGTCGAAGGTTCCAAAAGCGTGGTTTCGCTGCTGCTCAATTATTATCCGTCGGAAATCCAAAACCCGGAATCATATAAAATCTCCAAATACGCTTACGGCCAGGATTATCATTTTGTCATCAAGGAGAAATTGCGTGAACTTCTGGAAAGCATCCGCACGGAAATTGGTGATGTGGACGGACGCGCTTTCGTAGATTCGGCTCCGGTTCTCGATAAAGCCTGGGCGGCCAAAAGCGGACTCGGCTGGATTGGCAAGAATTCGAACTTGCTCAGCAAGCAGGTTGGCTCTTTTTTCTTTATCGCCGAACTTATCATTGACCTCGACCTCGAACATGACCACGCGGTCACAGACCATTGCGGTTCGTGTACGGCCTGTCTCGATGCCTGCCCAACCGAAGCCATCATAGCTCCTTATGTAGTCGACGGCAGCAAATGCATTTCCTATTTCACCATCGAACTCAAGGAAAACATCCCGATTGAAATGAAAGGCAAATTCGACGATTGGGTTTTCGGTTGCGATGTGTGCCAGGATGTATGTCCGTGGAACCGGTTTTCAAAATCGCACAACGAACCCTTGTTCAACCCGAATCCGGAATTACTGTCGATGGCAAAAAAAGACTGGGAAGAAATCACGAGGGAGACGTTTCAGGCCGTATTTAAAAATTCGGCGGTCAAACGTACCAAGCTCGAAGGTCTCGAACGCAACATCAGGTTCGTCAAAGAATAATAGGTTGACTTGGCCAAGAATTCAGGAATTCATATTGCATTCTCGTTCCAATTGCCGATTTTTACTTACAATCGGCAGCGAATGAAAAAGATAACGGACAAGGCGCGCAAGTCATTCCAAAAACGGCACTGGTGGAAATGGATTCTGGGCATTATCGTAGGTACTTTTCTCTTTTTAGGAATTGTGGTAGGCGCGGCTGCCTGGTACGTCAAAAGCCACGGGCCCGAAATCAAGGAAAAACTGCTGGCCAAACTCAATGAGAATCTCGATGGCGAACTGGTCATTGGCCAACTGGTTCCGGAGTTCTTCAATGGCTTTCCCAATTTGTCGCTTCGGTTGGAAGACGTGCACCTGAAGGACAAAAAATTCGCATCCCATCACAAAGAATTGCTTAAAGCCGGTTCGGTTGAAATCTCGGTCAATGCGATGGCTTTGCTTCGGAAGAAAATCGACATCGTCAAAATAGGGATCAATGATGCATCGGTGTACATACTTACAGATTCTACTGGATACAGCAATACGGCCATCTTCAAATCAAAGGACAACAAACCTGACGGAACCCGTAAAAGCATGCCGCAACTCAGGCGGTTTTCAATGCAGAATGTCAAATTCACGGCAGACAACCAGCTTCGGAACAAACTGTTTGTGTACGACATTAAAAAACTCAAAGGCGGGCTTGACTATCATTCCGGGGGATTTTCCGCCTCGGCCGGCCTGAGGACTTTCGCCGAAAGCATGAGTTTCAACAAGAGCCACGGCAGTTTCATGGATCATAAAATGGTCGAAGGCAATTTTGATGTCGATTATGATTCCGCGAAAAAAGAACTTGTCGTCAACCCCCGCCGGTTGGATATTGGGGGCGAAAAATTCATTATCGGGGCCAAATTTACATTCGGGGACAAAAGCGCACCTTTCGAAATCCATCTGATAACCAAAGAAATAGTGTGGAAGAACGCATCGGGTTTGTTGGCCAATAACATCCGTGAGAAACTGGATATGTTCGCCATTGAAAAACCCATTTTCGTGACGTGTGATATT
The DNA here is from genome assembly GCF_012911565.1 of Flavobacterium silvaticum. Lineage (GTDB taxonomy): Bacteria > Bacteroidota > Bacteroidia > Flavobacteriales > Flavobacteriaceae > Flavobacterium > Flavobacterium silvaticum. The sequence goes on from NZ_JAAMPU010000098.1 coordinate 121,156, forward strand.
GTGGGAGATCTTTCATCGGAACAAGATCCGCTGATTCTGGTAAAAGCGAAATGCCGTGACAATACACTGCATTCGCCCGGCGGAAACGTATATAAGTGTGCCTTCGATGGTTTGTTCACCAACAGGCTTGTAGCGGGCAAAGGGACCGTCGATGAAAATTCGAGCATCATTCTGACAAATTTTTCAGGTGAATACGGAACGATTCCTTTTAAGATGAGTCGTTTCTCGATTGACAACCTCGTCGATCCGATTGCGAAGGGGAAAGTCAGCGGGAATTTTCCGGTAGATAGGATCAACAGCGTCATTGACAAAGAGTTGCTTTTGTTCAAATCCGGAACGGCAGCTTTCAATGTAGATTTTGTGGCCGATATCAACAACTATAAACTGATCCGACCATTGGTTAAAGGGAAAGTCGATGTAATTGGTGGCGAATTGGATTACGTCCCGCGCAATATGAAGTTCCGGAATGTCAACATCGATTTGTTGTTTACTGATCAGGAACTGCAAATCCGCAAACTTGGAATGAACACAGGCAAAAGCGTGTTCAACGTAAGCGGCCAAATCGATAATTTCCTCAAGCTGTATTACAACGATCCAAAATTACTCAAAGCCGATATCTCTTTGTACAGCCAAGAGTTTTTCCTAGCCGAAATGCTTTCTTACATCGAACCGAAAAAAGCAAAGAAAAAAGTCGTTAAAAAGCCCGGGAATTTCACGAACGAACTGGCTGAATTCATCGACCAAAGCAATCTCAATATTGCGCTCAAGGTTGACAAATTGCATTTCAGGAACTTCCTGGCATCTGACGTGCGCGCAAAGGTGACAGTGTCCGATGAAAAAATCCAGATTCAAAACACACGCCTCAATCATGCCGATGGAACCATGATAGTCCACGGTTTGCTCAATCGCGGGCAAAAAACGAATCCGTATACCATGGATGCTACCATTACCGGAGTCAATATCAGGAAATTCTTTGGTGAATTCGATAATTTCGGGATGAAGACCCTCACCGGTAAAAATCTGAGCGGAAAGTTCTATATGACCGCAAAATTGAACGGAAACATTCGCGAAAACGGAACCTTGCAACCCAACAGCATGCAAGGCACGGTCGATTTTACCCTTAAAAAAGGCGGACTGCAGCATTTTGAACCTTTAAAGAATATCGGCAAATTCGCTTTTCCACACCGCAACCTCGACACAATCCTGTTCAAAGACCTGAGCGGATCCTTTACATTTAAAGGCGATAAGGTTCACATAGCCCCGCTTTTTATCAGTTCGAGCCTGTTGAATATGGATATTTCAGGTACGTATTCGTTTGGAAAAGGGACGCTGATGTATGTAGATGTACCGTTGCGCGACCCCAAACGTGATAAGGGAATCACCAATGCCGAAGAACTCGCCAAACGCCGTAACCGCGGTGTCGTAGTGCATTTACTGGCAGCTGATGACGACAAAACCGGAGACGTGAAAATCAAGCTCGCACTCGGAAAAAATCGTAATCAGAACAAAGAAGAACCGTGAACCGTCGATTTTTATAAGGTGGCAACTGAATAACTTTTACCTTTGCAAGCCGCATTCTAATCTGTCAAGATGAATAAATACAGCAAAAGGCGAGAAGCCTTATTATACCACGCCAAGCCCACTCCGGGTAAAATCAAGGTTGTCCCGACAAAAAAATATGCCACCCAACGCGACCTGTCGCTGGCCTATTCGCCCGGTGTTGCCGAGCCTTGCCTTGAAATTGCCAAAGACGTCCAGAATGTCTATAAATATACGGCAAAAGGAAATCTTGTAGCTGTTATTACAAACGGAACTGCGGTTTTGGGACTCGGCGATATTGGACCCGAAGCTTCCAAACCTGTCATGGAAGGTAAGGCATTGCTGTTCAAGATTTTTGCCGATATAGATGTGTTCGATATTGAAATCGATACCAAAAACATAGATGAATTCGTAGATACGGTCAAACGGATTTCGCCCACTTTTGGTGGAATCAACCTCGAAGATATCAAAGCGCCCGAGTCGTTCGAAATAGAAAGACGCCTCAAAGAAGAACTGAATATTCCGGTCATGCACGACGACCAGCATGGAACCGCAATCATTTCGTCTGCGGCTTTGCTTAATGCATTGGAACTCGCCGAAAAGAAAATCGAAGCTGTAAAAATCGTGGTTTCGGGAGCAGGATCGGCGGCTTTGGCTTGTGCCAACCTGTACGTTCTGCTTGGTGTGCGTGCAGAAAATATCATCATGTTCGACAAAGACGGATTGATATCGACGTTACGGACAGATTTATCTGATTTGCAAAAAAGATACGCCAAAGACCGAGACGGACTTACCTTATCTGACTCACTTGAAAATGCTGATGTTTTCCTCGGATTATCTGCCGGAAACATCCTGACTCCGGAAATGTTGCTCAAGATGGCCGCGAATCCAATCGTTTTTGCCATGGCGAACCCGATTCCGGAAATCGATTACAACGTCGCGATCCAAACGCGCAGTGACATTATCATGGCAACCGGGCGTTCCGATCATCCGAACCAGGTCAACAACGTACTTGGTTTTCCATATATTTTCCGTGGGGCGCTTGATGTTCGGGCGACGAAAATCAACGAAGAAATGAAGATGGCCGCCGTGAAAGCACTTGCGGCATTGGCCAAGGAATCGGTGCCGGAACAGGTGAACATCGCTTACAACGAGACCAAGCTTAATTTCGGGCGCGACTATATCATTCCGAAACCTTTCGATCCGAGGCTTATCACAACCGTTGCTCCGGCCGTTGCTCTCGCTGCAATGGAATCTGGCGTGGCATTGCATCCGATTCACGACTGGACAAAATATGAAGAGGAACTGCTTGACAGATTAGGTTCCGATAATAAAATGGTGCGCCTGTTGGCCAACCGTGCCAAGAACGATCCAAAGCGCGTCGTCTTTGCCGAAGCCGACCAGCTCGATGTGCTCAAGGCGGCCCAGATTGTACACGAAGAAGGAATCGCCCATCCGATATTGCTCGGAAACCGCGATACCATTGTGGAATTGATGGAAGAACTCGGGTTCGATGCGCAAATTCCTATTTTCGATCCCAAGACCAATACCGAAGACAAACGCAGGCTGCATTACGCCGAAATGTACTGGAAAGACCGTCAACGCCGCGGAGTTTCATTGCTCGATGCCCAAAAGTGGATGCGCGAACGCAACTATTTCGGGGCCATGATGGTTAACGAAGGAGAAGCCGATGCCATGCTGACGGGTTATTCGAGAAACTATCCGGCGACCGTAAAACCGATTTTACAGCTTATAGATCGTGCGCCAGGCATTTCGCTTGTCGCCACGACGAATATGATGATGACGGCACGCGGGCCGATGTTTTTGTCCGATACCGCTATAAATCCGGATCCGACCGCTGATCAACTTGCTAAAATCGCCTTGATGACGGCAAAGACAGTCCGGCTTTTTGGGATGGAACCTGTGATTGCGATGATTTCGTTTTCGAACTTCGGTTCTTCGGCCGATCCTGCTGCCAGAAAAGTTCGGGATGCCGTGAACTATCTGCATAAATACTATCCTGATCTGATTGTGGACGGTGAATTGCAGGCCGATTTCGCCCTTAACCAGGAAATGCTCAAAAAGAAATTTCCATTCTCCAAACTCGCCGATAAAAAGGTCAATACGATGATTTTCCCTGATTTGGCATCGGCTAACATCACCTATAAACTTTTAAAGGAGCTTGATAACGTGGAATCTGTAGGGCCAATCATGCTTGGTCTTGACAAGGCAGTCCACATTTTCCAGCTCGGGGCAAGTGTCGAAGAAATGGTTTCTATGGCCACGGTAGCCGTTGTCGACGCACAGGAAAAACAAAAAAGATTGCGCAATCTGATCGTAAAAAGCTAGAGAACCGCTCACAAAAGTTGCAGTTCAATAATTTTTATATCTTTGGGAATTACTTAACATTTGATGATCGCGCATATCCAGGGCAGATTGGTCGAGAAAACACCAACCGAAGTGGTCATAGACTGTGGCGGTGTGGGTTATCTTGTTAACATTTCCCTTCACACGTATTCCCTGTTGCCCGCTTCCGAAAACATACGGTTGTACACCCATCTCCAGATTCGTGAAGATGCGCATGTGCTATACGGTTTTGTAGAGAAATCAGAACGTGAACTGTTCCGGTTGCTTATTACTGTATCCGGCATTGGCGCCGGGATCGCGCGTACCATGTTGTCGTCGCTTGAACCAAAGCAAATCATTCGCGCATTGGCCAACGGTGATTCGGGAACCATACAGTCCATAAAAGGTATCGGGCTTAAAACCGCACAACGGGCCGTACTCGATTTACGTGACAAAGTGTTAAAACTATATGATATAGACGAAGTTTCCACGGCAGCCTACAATACGGGCAAGGATGAAGCGTTATCTGCTTTGGAAGTTTTGGGCTTTAACAAAAAATTGGCTGAGAAGGCATTGGAAAAGGCAATTGCTGCTAACCCTGATGCCACTGTAGAAGTGTTGATCAAAGCGGCGCTTAAAAACCTGTAATGAGATTGAAAACAGAATACCTTACGAAGATATATTACCGCGTTGCATTTATTTTCCTGCTGTTGCTTACCGGAGGTTTTTCTGGCTTTGCACAGGTTGTCGAAGAAGATGATACTCCCACAGATACTATCGGATACAATCAGGGAAAGCTCAATATGGGCAACCCGCCGAGCATCATAGAGGCTTATTCCTATGATCCGGTTACCGACAGATACATCTACACCAATACTTTCGACGGTTTCAACATCAATTACCCTATTATCTTAACGCCTGCCGAATATCAGGAACTCGTGACGCGTGAAAACATGCGCAAGTATTTCCAGGAAAAGTCAGATGCCATCGACGGTAAAAAGGAGGGTAGCGAAGATAAAAAGAAAGACTTGTTGCCGCGGTATTACGTCAATTCCGGGTTTTTCCAGTCGGTTTTTGGAAGTAATACCATAGATGTAAAGCCAACCGGGAATGTCGAAATGGATCTTGGTGTGCGCTACACCAAAACAGATAATCCAGCGCTTTCCCCGCGAAACCGTGCATCGACTACGTTTGATTTCGACCAGCGTATCAGCATGAGCCTTATGGGTAAAGTAGGGACGAGGCTTGCCGTGAACGTGAATTACGATACGGAATCGACATTCGCATTCCAGAATCTCATCAAGCTTGAATACACGCCGGACGAAGACGACATTCTCCAGAAAATCGAAGTCGGTAACGTGAGCCTTCCGCTAAGCAGTTCGTTGATCCGTGGCGCGCAGAGCCTTTTTGGCGTCAAGGCACAATTGCAGTTCGGGCGCACTACGGTTACGGGTGTTTTCTCGGAACAGAAATCACAGACCAAAACCGTAACAGCCCAAGGTGGCGGTACAATCCAGGATTTTGAATTGTTCGCGTTGGATTACGATTCGGACAGGCACTATTTCCTTTCCCAATATTTCCGCGATCATTATGACGATGCCATGCGGAATTATCCGTTTATCGACAGCCGCGTCCAGATTACGCGCATCGAAGTCTGGGTCACGAACAGGCAAAACCGTGTGGCCGGAACCAATAACAACATGCGTAACATTGTCGCGCTACAGGATTTGGGTGAATCCCAGCTTTCAGGGGAAGCCGTTTCTGACGTGGTTGTAATAAATCCGGTAACTCCGGCCACGTTCTTTACGCCCAACCAACCCGATTTGCCTCCGGACAACTCGAATAACCAGTACGATCCGGCCCTTATTACTGCAGGAGGCGGATTGCTCAATTCCAATATCCGTGAAATAGTGACGGCTTCGGCTGGTTTCAACTTTGCAACAGTAAGTGAAGGCCGTGATTATTCCAAGTTGGAGAATGCCAGGAAATTGACTACGGCTGAATTTACTTATCATCCGCAACTCGGTTATATCTCGCTTCAGCAAAAACTGTCGAACGATGAAGTACTTGCGGTTTCGTATCAGTATACCATTGGAAGCGAAGTGTACCAGGTTGGGGAATTCGGTACGGATGGTGTCGATGCTACCCAGGCCACAACAGATCCGAATACCGGTGAAACAGCCACGGTTTCCACACAGAGCCTTGTCCTTAAAATGCTTCGGAGCAGCCTGACGAATGTGAACATGCCGGTTTGGGATTTGATGATGAAAAATATTTATCAGATTCCCGGTGCTTTCCAGTTGGAACAGGAAGATTTCCGTTTCAACATTCTTTACACCGATCCGTCGCCACTCAACTATATTACGCCGGTTTCCGGAACACCTTTCCCTGCATCTCCGCCCGCGGATCCTGTAGCTGAGACACCTCTTTTGAAAGTGTTCAATATGGACCGATTGAATTACAATAACGATCCGCAGGTTGGCGGTGATGGTTTCTTTGATTATTTGCCCGGGCTTACTGTCGACACTCAGTATGGCCGGATCATTTTCTCTACCACACAACCTTTTGGTGAAACGCTTTTCAACAAATTAAGGCTTTCGAATACTGAAAATTACCAAGGAGACGAAACATCGCTCATCGCCTACAACGACAACCAGCGCAAGTACGTTTACAAACGAATGTATGAAAGCACACAGGCCGACGCATTGCAGCAAAGCGAGAAAAACAAATTCCAGCTTCGCGGACGCTTCAAATCAAGCGGAGGTGACGGAATTCCGATTGGGGCTTATAATGTGCCTCAAGGTTCCGTAGTCGTAACTGCCGGCGGACGTGTTTTGGTAGAAGGTGTCGATTACAGCGTAAACTATCAGTTGGGACGTGTCCAGATTCTCGATCCGTCATTGCAGGCATCGAACACGCCGATCGAAGTCTCGGTAGAGAACAATTCCAATTTCGGACAACAGACCCGTCGTTTCTTTGGAGTTAATGTCGAACATAAATTCTCGGAAAAATTCCTGCTTGGGGCGACCTTCCTGAAGATGACCGAAAAGCCGTTTACGCAAAAGTCGAACTACGGACAGGAATCTGTCAACAACAGTATTTTTGGCGTCAATGGAAATTATGCGACCGAAGTTCCGTTCCTGACGCGAATGGTGAACCACCTTCCGAATATCGATACGGATGTTCCTTCTAATATTTCGGTCCGTGCAGAAGTGGCATTCCTTAAGCCAGATACCCCAAAAGCTGACCGCTTTGAAGGAGAATCTACCTTGTACGTAGATGACTTTGAAGGTTCTCAAACCACTATTGACATGAGATCGCCGTTATCTTGGTCTTTGTCGTCTACACCGGAAAACAACAACAATCCGGATCCGGACCTGAATTTCAACTTCAACGCATCGGCAACAGGGCTTGAATATGGTTTCAAACGGGCGAAACTTTCCTGGTACACTATCGATCCGATCTTTTATGCCCAGCGGCCTACAGGTATTTCTGCACAGGAAATAGGGTATAATAGCACAAGACGTATCTATTACGATGAGCTATATCCGGATACAGACATTGCGGTAGGACAAACAACGGTGGTAAGCACACTGGATCTTAGCTATTATCCACAGGCACGTGGGCCGTTCAATTACAACCCACAGGCGGCATCTACGGGCGTGCTACCTGATCCGTCATCGAATTTCGGCGGAATCATGCGTGCCCTGAATTCGACGAATTTTGAGCAGAGCAACGTAGAATATGTACAGTTCTGGGTAATGGATCCGTACTTCGATCAGGGAAATCCAGACCAACAGGCATCTGCCGGCAATACGGGAACCTTGTTCATTGACCTTGGTGCCATTTCTGAAGACATACTTAAAGACGGGCGCAAGCAATTTGAAAACGGTCTCGGGCCTGGCCAGGTTGTAACGGCTACGCAATGGGGTAATGTGCCTGCTTCCCAGTCACTTATTTATGCATTCGATGTCGACGGCGGGAACCGTGAAGCCCAGGATTTAGGTTTTGACGGACTTACCGACGATCAGGAAGCGGTTACTTTTCCGGAGTTTGCAGGTTTGCCCGATCCATCTGGCGACAACTATCAATATTATCTCAATGTAGAAGGAAACGTCATTGAGCGGTACCTGAATTACAACGGAACTCAAGGCAACTCTCCGGTAACAGTGGGTGATACGAACCGCGGATCTACCACGCTTCCGGATATTGAAGACGTGAACCGGGACAATACCATGAATACCATCAATGCGTATTTTGAGTATGCGGTCAAAATGTATCCGAATATGAACGTGGGTGATGCCAACGCACCTTTCCTTGTCGATAAACGTACAACGCCTGCCACGAATCTTCCGAGCGGTGCAAATGCGACCTCGGCGAACTGGCTTTTGTTCAAAATTCCGGTCTCGACAGAAATGGTCCAACGCATTGGAGGTATATCAGATTTCCGCACGGTACAGTTCATGCGTATGTTCCTTACCGGATTCTCTGAGCCAGTCACGCTTCGTTTTGGAGCCCTTGATTTGGTTCGGGGTGAATGGAGAAGATATACAGGTGTTCTCGATACGGATACCGATAACAGCCTCGACCAGACCAATTTTGACGTACAGGCATTGAACATCCAGGAAAACGGGACGCGTTGTCCGGTGAATTATGTTTCTCCTCCGAATGTTCAACGGGAACAATTATACCAAAACAATTCGGTCATCAATCAGAACGAACAGGCACTTGCGTTGCGTGTGGATGGCCAGGGCGGAATAGAGCCGGGTGATGCACGTTCGGTATTCAAGAACGTCCAGGTAGATTTCCGTCAGTTCAAGAAACTCAAAATGTTCCTTCATGCCGAGGCGATCGCCGATAATGGATCTGGATTGAACGACAATGAAATGGTGGCTTTCATTCGTTTTGGTAACGACTTTTCACAGAACTTTTACGAAGTACAGGTTCCGCTCAAAGTGACACAGGCTACGTATAATAGTTCTACCGGCACCTGTCTTCCGCTAAATTCGGAAGAAGTCTGGCCGGAAGCAAACAACATGGATCTGAGCCTTGATTTGCTGACCAAATTGAAGGTGTTGGCTCTAAGTCCGTCGACCGCTCCGCCCGCAGATGCTACCGGAATTCGTTTTGTACGTGAAGGAGATTTGGATGCATCACGTGCCGGAGCCGATAATGAATTGCGTATCGGTATCAAAGGAAATCCGAACTTTGGTTTGGTGCGGACCATTATGATCGGTATCCGTAACAATACACAGGATCCGCAGATTCCAAGAAACGGTGCGCCAACCATTGCACGCGACATTCGCGGTGAAGTGTGGTTCAACGAATTACGACTTGCCGACATGGATAATAAAGGCGGATGGGCCGGTGTGGTGAGCATGGATTCGAATGTGGCCGATTTCATGACCGTTTCCGGAACCGGAAGAATCAGTACCATAGGTTTCGGATCTCTCGAACAAGGCCCGAATGAACGCAGCCGTGAAGATCTAAAGCAGTACAATATTGTCACCAATGTCAATCTGGGTAAGTTGCTTCCGAAGAAATGGGGCGTGAACCTGCCATTCAATTACGCCATAGGTGAAGAGACCAGTACGCCAAAGTACGATCCGTATTATCAGGATATCGAACTTCAGCAATTGCTTGACAATACGGCCGATGCCAACGAACGGGCGAACCTTAAAAACCGCGCCATTGATTATACGAAGCGTTCAAGCATCAACTTTATCGGCGTGCGGAAAGAACGTGCGCCGGAACAAAAGCAGCGTATTTACGATCCGGAAAACCTCACCCTATCGTATTCCTATAACGAAGTCAACAGGCATAATTATGAAATCGAGAGTTACATTGATCAACAGGTAAGCGCAACCGCCGATTATAATTATAGCTTCCAGCCGAAGCCTGTCGAGCCGTTCAAAAACAGCAAATACCTCAAAAAGTCGAGTTACTGGAAAATGCTTCAGGATTTTAATTTCAACTACCTGCCGTCCAGTTTGACATTCAACTCTAATGTATTACGCCAGTACAACAAACAGCAGTTCCGTAATGTAGATGTGGACGGAATTCCAATCGATGCCTTGTATCAGCGGAATTACTTATTCAACTATCAATACGGCTTCAATTTCAACCTGACCAAATCGCTTAAGATCAATTACAATGCGACTTCAAGCCATGTCGTGAGGAATTACATAGACGAAAACAATGTTCCCGACAATTCAATTACGGTTTGGGACGATTTCTTCTCGGTCGGGATACCGAATCAGCACAACCAGCAACTTGTTGTCAACTATGATTTGCCGCTGTATAAACTGCCGTTCCTGAGTTTCCTTAAAACCACGTATTCTTACACGGGCGATTACAGTTGGAACCGCGCCTCCATTGCGTTGTCATCTGTTGAAGTTGACGGGGTGAATTACAATTTGGGGAATACGATCCAGAATGCCGCTTCGCATAAAATCAATGCGGCCTTGAACATGGAAAGTTTCTATAAATACATCGGTTTGGTCAAGAAGCCTAAAAAAGCACCTGCAAAACCTGCCGCCGCACCAAAACCGGGCGAAAAAATCACCAATACCAATGTTGCTCCCGCTCAGGACAGCAATATGTGGCTTGACGGACTTATCGGAGTGGCAACCAGTATCAAGAATATCCAGCTCAATTATGTCGATACGAGAGGTACGGTGCTTCCGGGTTATGTTCCGGGACTTGGTTTCTTTGGAACGTCAAAGCCGACTTTGGGCTTCGTTTTCGGTTCCCAGGATGACGTGCGTTATGAAGCTGCCAAAAGGGGTTATCTGACCACATATCAGGAGTTCAACCAGAATTACACCGAAGTCACTAACAAAACACTTGATTTTACTGCGAATATCGATTTGTTCCCGGATCTCAAGATCGACCTTACCGGAAACAGGACGTATGCCGATAATTATTCAGAGCAATACGATGTAGGTGATGATGAAAGAACGGTCGGCATAATCGAAACAGATCATTACAACTCACGTTCGCCTTACTCTTTCGGAAACTTCTCGATCACGACGGTCATGTTAAAGACGTCGTTCAAGAAAAGCGATGAATTCGAATCGTCGCCGTTCCAGGATTTCCGTGACAACCGAATCATTATCGCCAACCGACTTGCAACCCAATATTACGGAACCACGAGTTTCCCGGTTGGGGCAGATGGTTTTCCTGTAGGTTTCGGAAAGAACAGCCAGGCCGTATTGTTGCCTGCATTCATGGCCGCATATACGGGTACAGGTTTGCTTAACTCGGGTTATGGGGAAGCGGCCAACAAAGTTTCGCTAGGTTCTTTCCGCGATGTGCCTATCCCGAACTGGACTATCAAGTATTCCGGTTTGATGCGCTATAAATTCTTCAAGGACCGGTTCAAGCGCTTCTCGTTGCAGTCAAGCTATCGGGCGTCTTACACGATCAACTCATTCCGTTCCAATTTCGAATACGACCAGAACCCGAATGGAACCGATACAGGCGGTAACTTTTTCAACAAGACCATCATTTCGAACGTCAACCTCGTAGAGCAGTTCAACCCGTTGATGCGTGTGGATTTCGAAATGAAGAACTCGTTCAAGTTTTTGGCCGAACTTAAAAAAGACCGCGCCTTATCCATGAGTTTCGACAATAACCTGCTTACTGAAGTTCAGGGAATGGAATATGTGCTCGGATTGGGATATCGGGTGAAAGATGTAACCATTACTTCGAGAATGGCCGATGATCCGAGCGGTGTCATCCGCAGCGACATCAACATCAAGCTCGACGGATCGTACCGAAACAACAAAACCATCGTCCGAAACCTTGATTACGATAACAACCAGATTGGAGGCGGACAGAACATATGGGCCGCGAAACTAACGGCCGATTATTCCTTCAGTAAAAACCTGACGCTGATTTTCTATTACGATCACCAATTCAGCAAGGCCGTCATTTCTACTTCGTTCCCAATGACCAACATTCGCGCGGGCTTTACGCTCAGATATAATTTCGGTAACTAAGAATTGGCTCAAAACATTTTATAATACCGTCGTAAAAGCTACATTTGCGCGACTAACATAATACACAACCTATGAACATCCCGGCTGAATTAAAGTACACCAAAGATCACGAATGGGCGCGCCTTGAAGGTGACGTCGCCACTATCGGAATTACAGATTTCGCTCAAAAAGAACTCGGCGACATCGTATACGTAGAAGTGGAAACACTTGACCAGACGCTGGAAAAAGACGAAATTTTCGGAACTGTGGAAGCTGTAAAAACCGTTTCAGATTTATTCCTTCCGCTTGCCGGTGAAATCGTCGGGTTCAATGAGGAGCTTGAAACCAAGCCGGAACTCGTGAATTCTGATCCTTACGGAAAAGGCTGGATGATTCAGGTAAAAGTTGCTGATGTGGCCGATTTTGAATCGCTGCTATCTGCCGATGCCTACAAAGACCTTATCGGTGCCTAAAAAAATCTGGCTTGTCGCGGCATGGACGTGGACTATTTTTGTCCTGGTGCTTTGCCTGATAAGTTTCAATGATTTGCCTAATGTCACGGTTTCGAATGTAGATAAATACGTTCACCTGACCTTCCATTTTATATTTACCATATTATGGTTTAAGGTTTTTGATTCGGAAAATACGACAGCGTTTTGGCCGAAACTTGTTAAGGTGATGTTGTTATCGCTTTTCTTTGGAATTTTCATCGAGATTGCCCAAGGTCTTTTTACCAAAACAAGACAAGCCGATGTCATGGACGTACTTGCCAATTTTTCAGGTTGCCTGATAGCTGTCATGACGTTGTTCGGCATACGGTTTCTGGGTCGAAAATAAATTCTGATAGTAAGAATGAGAAAGATTTACGCTGTATTGCTTATTTGTAGTTTCCTGCCGGTCTTTGCACAGACGCAACGGGCTCCGGTTTATCCCGGATGCGAATCAGAAAATGAGGCCCAACGTGAAGCCTGTTTTTACAATAAGGTACAACAGGTTGTCTTTGAAAGTTTCAAAGTTCCCCAGGATGTTGCCGCCGATTATTCCGGAATGGCGACCGTGCTTTTTGAAGTTACTGATAAAGGCGAGTTCAAGGTTCTTTTTGTAGATTCAGACAAGCCGTCGGTTGCAGAAGAATCCAAACGCGTTTTTGCCACATTGCCTAAAGTTTCGCCGGCTACCTTTAACGGTAAAACGACTTATCAGAAGTATACGCTTCGTATTGCCATTCCGCTTGTCGACCCCAAAGAAATGAATGTGCAGGATTTGAGTAAGCCAGTGGTTCTTCCTTCAGGCATGGTTCAACCTAAGCCTAAAAAACCGAAAATCGATCATTCAAAGGAGCTCGCCGAATTCGACAGTGTCGCCAAAACATATAAAAAGTGGGATAATCCGCAGTTCAGGAGTCATTTGAACATTCCGTTCTCGCATAGCTACTATGCTCAGTTCGATGATGCCATGAACCAGATTGGCGCCAATAACCATACGGCTTCAAAACCTTATGCCTATGCCGATGTCAACAGATATTACAATCTTGAGACGGCTTACCAAAAGATAGCCAAAAATAAAACGGGTTGGTGGGGACGTAAACTCTGGAACGAAAGCACCGTTCAAATCCAGGGCGAGGATTACTGGTTTACGTTGAACCCGATTCTGGATCTTCAATTGGGTAAAAGTTCATCAGATAAAGTCGATAATACATTTGTAAATACACGCGGAATCAGGCTTGAAGGCGGTTTGGGTGAAAACATCAACTTCACCACGACTATATATGAAAGTCAGGGCCGGTTCGCGGATTATTACAACGCCTATGCGGAATCGATAAAGCCTTCTGGTGGAAATCCGGCGATTATTCCGGGAATGGGTATTGCCAAAGGTTTCAAGGACGATGCGTATGATTTTCCCCTTGCAGAAGCAAACCTCTCATACACACCGGCAAAATTCCTCAACCTGAACCTTGGTTACGGCCGTAATTTCATTGGCGATGGTTACCGGTCGTTGCTTTTGGGCGATGGTGTGAGTCCGTATCCGTATTTTAAGATCAACACGACTTTCTGGAAAATCAAGTATACCAATGTCTACACCTGGCTCAAAGATGTACGTCCGGAGGCAACCGTAGATGGAACATATGCCACTAAATTCTCGGCAGCCCATTACCTGAGCCTTAACCTGACCAAACGCTGGAACATCGGTTTCTTTGAGTCGGTGGTTTGGGCGAGAGATGAGAATCGGGGGTTTGATATGAGTTTCATCAATCCGATAATATTTTACCGCTCAGTGGAATTTGCATCGTCTTCAAAATCAGGAAATGCTTTGCTCGCGCTTACAACCAAATATAAATTCACGAATCAGTTTAATTTCTACGCCCAATATCTGCTTGATGAGTTTTCTTTAGCCGATATGAAGTCAGGCGATAAGAGCTGGAAGAATAAATTCGGGTATCAGCTTGGGCTGAAGTATTTTAATGCATTCGATATCGATCACCTGACGCTTCAGATGGAATACAACCGGGTTCGTCCGTATGTTTATTCACACAGTGATCCAATTACAAATTACGGACACAACAACCAAAGCCTCGGCCATAATTGGGGTTCAAATTTTCAGGAATTACTGGTGATCGCCAGATATAATTACGGACGTTACTTTGCCGATGTCAAGTTCACCTTCGGCCAAAGAGGTTTTGATTTTGACACAAGCGAAGATTCGTATAACTACGGCAGCAACATTTACAAGAACTATACGGAAGGGCGGCCATATGATACAGGTGTAAAAGTTGGACAGGGAAATCGTGCCGATGTTTTCTTTACCGATATCCAGGCGGGTTATCTTGTAAATCCGGCCACAAATCTTAAGCTTTATGCGAGTTTTATCTATCGCAGTTTTGAACCGAAGACAGATACGGCTTTAGTTTTCGGAGAGAATACGGCCTGGTTTTCCATTGGGTTAAGATCTGATGTGTTTAACTGGTATTTCGATTACTAAGCTGTACTATTAAAGATTTGAAGTGCATCGAATTCGACGAAACTTTAATGTCGCAGTTTTCTGGCTGGACTCGTAGTACAAATTTAATGGCTGGTTGTCCTATGTATAAAAACTACCGCTTATGAAAACCAAACACGCCTTATTTATTCTGATTGCCGGAATTTGTCTTGATTTTCCGGGCGCGATGATGAAAATCATGCATTATCCGTATGCCCATGAAGTTTTGTTTGCGGCAATGGTCATTAAAATTGTCGGATTTGTTTTGCTCACGTATAAAGTGGTCAAAAACCCAAAAGTCCGGGAATTCTTCAATTCCTGATTGTAACGGCGGCAAAAGATATTTTTATGATTAAATAAAATCCAACAATCCCTTTTGCCATTACCTTTTCCCAACGTACCTTTGCGCGATTTTGAGCCAAATGAAAACCGCATTGGACGCACCCGTAACCTCTTTTTCCGTTAAATCTGCCTTTGCCGATTTCAAGGCGATTACCAAAGCCGGGCTTGCCATCAGTGTCTTGTTTTCGTCTATTGCGGGTTATCTTCTGGGTTTTAGCGACAGCCATCCGTTTCGGTGGAGTATTTTGATAATGCTCATTATTGGCGGCTATTGCATGGTCGGCGCTTCGAATGCCTTTAACCAGGTCATTGAAAAAGACATCGATGCCTTGATGGACCGAACCAAAAACAGGCCTGTTCCAGCCGGAAGAATGTCTGTAACTACGGCTCTTTCGATCGCTTTCCTGCTGACACTGACCGGAATTATCCTTCTGTATCTGATCAACCCCAAAACAGCCATGTTCGGGGCGATTTCCATCTTTTTATACACATGCGTTTATACGCCTTTGAAAACGGTAACGCCACTGTCGGTTTTCGTCGGTGCCTTTCCGGGCGCGATACCGTTCATGTTAGGCTGGGTTGCCGCTACGGGCAATTTCGGGATTGAGGCCGGAACGCTTTTCCTGATTCAGTTTTTCTGGCAATTCCCGCATTTCTGGTCCATCGGATGGTTTTTGTACGACGATTACGAAAAGGCGAATATCTTTATGCTGCCGACGGGTAAACGCGATAATTCAACCGCTTTACAGACTATTTTATATACGGTTTGGCTCATTGTGGCTTCGTTGCTTCCGGCTTCCGGTTACACAGGCCAATTTTATATCACACATTGGTCGGCGGCAGTCGTGTTGCTGATGGGATTGTGGATGCTGGTATATGCCGTCAAACTGTACAGACTCCGGACTCCAAAAGCTGCCAAAGCACTCATGTTGGCGAGTGTTTCCTATATTTCGCTGGTGCAGATCGTATACGTCCTTGATAAATTTCTGAGATAATGACAAATAATGCAATGACCGTTGAGGAACATAAGGCACGCAAGGAACGCTCGGCAAAGCTGATCCTTTGGTTCGCGATGATTTCCATGTTTATGATGTTCGCCGGATTGACGAGCGCATTCCTCGTAAGCAAAGGCCGCGCTGACTGGATCAAGGATTTCCAAATGCCGACCGCTTTTTATGCGAGTACTGCGGTTATATTGACATGCAGTTTTATGATGCATTGGGCGCTGGTATCTGTGCGTAAAGGAAAGCATACTTCTGCAACAGGTGCTTTGTTGGCGACTTTTTTGCTTGGTCTTGCGTTCTTTTTCCTGCAATTCCAAGGCTTCAGACAAATAATCCAGATGGGTTATTACTTTACCGGGCAGGCAAGCAGTATAACTACTACTTTTCTGTATGTTGTTGCATTAGTGCATCTTGCGCACGTATTGGGCGGTATGATTTCGCTCCTCGTTATAATTTATAATCATTTTAAACAAAAATATAAGCCGGGTCAAACCCTTGGAATTGAGCTAGGTGCTACGTACTGGCATTTTCTCGATTTTTTATGGTTATTCCTGTTTTTATTTTTGTCCTTCTTTAAATAAAAAAAATCCCTTAAATTTGGGAACTTTTTAACGCAAACACATATATGGACGCGACAGTTACGCACGGTAGTGAAACAAAGGTCTGGGGTGGAGGAAACGAGCCCATGGGAGCCAGTTATGGCAAGCTGATGATGTGGTTTTTCATCGTGTCAGATGCCCTGACATTTTCCGGATTCCTCGCTGCTTACGGTTTTTCCCGTTTCAAATTCATCGAGACCTGGCCGTTGCCGGATGAAGTATTTACCCACTTTCCGTTCTTGCATGGTCAAAATTTGCCTATGTACTATGTGGCGTTGATGACGTTCATCCTGATTTTCTCGTCGGTGACCATGGTTTTGGCGGTTGATGCCGGACATCAGATGAAGCAGCGTAAGGTTGCTTTTTATATGTTGCTGACTATTATCGGAGGTTTGATATTCGTTGGGTCACAGGCCTGGGAGTGGAAAAACTTCATCAAAGGTGAATACGGAGCCGTCGAAACAAAAGGCGGAAGCTTGCTGCAATTCGTAAAAGAAGGTCCGGATCATAAAATCGAGCGTGTAAAACTGGAGGACTTTGTGGTCCAATTGCCAGAGGAACGCCAGGAACTGACACGTAGCCGCGGTATGTGGTTCATGAAAGAGCAAGAAACTCTGCCTACCTATTCTGTCGCAGAAGTACAGGCGGCTTTCAAAGCGCATCCAGAACTTCTTGTTCGTACCGAGAGAATTTACCAGGGAACAAAAGAAGATGTTGCCAATACTAAACTTCAGGCTGGCGTAAACAAAGTCAAGCATAAAGAAGTGCTGACCCGTGAAGCTTCACTTGAAATGGTCGGTAACGCTCACATGGTAGTTGAAGGTGCTAATCTTTGGAGAAACGAATACGGAAGTAAGCTGTTCGCAGATTTCTTCTTCTTTATTACCGGTTTCCACGGTTTCCACGTTTTCTCAGGAGTTATCATCAATATCATCATCTTCCTCAATGTACTTTTGGGAACGTATGAAAAAAGACGTTCGTACGAAATGGTCGAAAAAGTCGGTTTATACTGGCACTTCGTTGACCTTGTATGGGTTTTCGTTTTCACATTCTTCTATCTGGTTTAATAAAATATAGTTATGTCACACGACTCTCACGAACATGTATCTAATTTGGGCAGGATCTGGAAAGTATTCGGAATTCTGTCTGTAATTACAACTGTCGAAGTAGCTTTGGGTATTGTTAAGCCAGATGCACTTCACATGCACACATTGCTTGGAATGAATTTGCTTAACTGGATTTTCATTATCCTGACCATTGTCAAAGCCTATTACATCGTTTGGGCATTTATGCACATGGAAGGTGAAAAAGCAAGTTTGCGTTGGTCTGTTGTGGCTACTGTAATCTTCCTGATTTTGTATCTGATTTTCATTCTCCTTGTTGAAGGAGATTATATCTACGGTGTTTTTGCGAATTCCACGATTAAATGGAATTTTTAACAACATAATAATTCTATAATTAAGGCGGTTTGATACCGCCTTTTTTTATTTTTGTACCCGCAATCCGAGGCTCATAAAATGAAAAAAATCCTGGTTCTTTTCCTGCTTTTCATAGTTCCTGTGGTTGCGTATTTATTCTTTGCCTCGGGCGTCAACAGTTTTTCGAGTCTACCCACGCTTCATAAGGGAATTCCGGAGTTTGGCCAATGGTCAGATTTAGATGGAAATCCGGTTCGGTTACAAGGAAAAATTACTGTTTTAGGTTTTGGCGGATCGGATCTGATCGAGCATCGCGGAAACCTGTTCAATTTGAACCAGAAAATCTATAACAGATACCACGAGTTCAAGGATCTCCAATTCGTTTATCTGTGTCCGCCCGAATCCAAAGACGCCGCTAAACTGATCACGGATAAATTTGCCGAAGTCGTCGATATGAAACAATGGCATTTTGTCTTCGCCCCCAAATCTGAAATCGAAACGTTTCACACATCGATGCAAGTCCAGCAGCCGTTGTTGCCAGATGCCAGTTCATCTTTCGTCTATATGCTTGATAAGCAACGCAATCTTCGCGGACGAAAAGACGAAGGGAAAACCATCGACGGATACGATACGTTCCATCCGTCAATCATCAGCAACGAAATGCTCGACGATTTCAAGGTTTTGCTATACGAATACAAGGCGGCTTTGCGCAAGAACCACAATGCCGAAAAAAGACCAAAAGGATTATGAAGAACAAATCATACATATGGGTTTCACTGGTTGTGCTGGTTTTCGGGATTCTGTTTATTCCAAAGATCATCGACCGTGTAAAAAATCATGATGTGGTTCGCGGAGAGCGACTAGATGCCGTGGCCAATAATGCAAAGCCCGAGGGAAAAGAACTCATAACCATTGCCAAAGCCCCGAAATTCGAACTGACCGATCAGGACGGAAAGAAATCCGGAAGCAAATTCTACAAAGGCAAAGTCTATGTGCTCGAATTCTTCTTTACGACGTGTCCAACCATCTGCCCAAAAATGAACCAGAATATGCTGGTCATCGAAAAACAGTTTTTTGGCAACCCGAATTTCGGCATTGCCTCGATTACGATCAACCCGGAACACGATACGGCTAAAGTGCTCAAAGATCACGCGGAGGCTTTAGGTGTAAAATCAACGAACTGGCGCTTCTTTACAGGTGACAGGGATTACATTTTCAACCTTGCCAACAAAGGATTCAATTTGTACGCAGGGACAAACCCTAACATAGAAGCAGGTTTCGAGCATTCCGGTTTTTTTGCCCTTGTAGATAAAAATGGAAATATCCGTTCACGCCTCGATGAATTCGGAAACCCGATCGCGTATTACGATGGAACCGAAAAAGAAGGCGTCCGTACCTTAATGACCGATATCGCTAAACTCTTGAAAGAATAATGGAAGAAGTCAACCTCGAAAAAAAATACAACAAAGGCATTATCGCCGTTTCGATAATCATTCCGGTTGCCGTTGCTATTCTGTTCGGTATAAAACTTAAAGATTTTGGAATTGAAGTCGAACCGCTGTCGTTCCTTCCGCCAATCTATGCAACCATAAACGGACTCACGGCAATCGTGCTCGTAAGTGCAGTCATGGCCATCAAACGCGGCAATCGAAAATTACACGAAAACCTTATGACGTTTGCCATTGGGCTGTCTGTCGTATTCCTTATTATGTATGTAGCCTATCACATGACGGCAACAAATACCTATTATGGCGACGTGGACCACAACGGCGAATTATCACCTCAGGAAGCCATCGACGCAGGCATGATTCGCGGCATCTATTTCTTTATACTGATTACGCACATCCTGCTTTCGATCATCATCATTCCGTTGGTTCTGGTGACATATGTAAGAGCACTTGCACAACGTTTTGACAGACACCGTAAAATTGCTAAAATCACGTATCCAATCTGGTTGTATGTGGCGGTCACGGGTGTGATTGTCTATTTCATGATTTCCCCTTATTATGCCTAAGAAACTCGTTGCGATATTGGTTGTTTGTGTGTTGTTCCTGAGTTCAGGGATCAATGCCCAATGCGCCATGTGCCGTGCCGTGCTTGCGAATTCGGAAAACCAGAAACAGGCCGAAGCGGTCAACGATGGCATCGTTTATCTTATGGTCATTCCGTATTTGCTTGTGGGTGTTGTGGGCTATTTTATCTACCGCAGCCGCAGGAAAGTCAAAGGTTAAGCAGGAAATACATTGCTCCAGCCGTAATATTTCCCTTCGAATTTCCGTATCGAGGCCATCGCATAAATACAATTCTGGCCGGTTTCGATTTTTGAATTGAGTCCGTTACAGATGCAGATCGTATCTTGACAGGAGTTGTGTTTTTGGGTGAAGTACCTGAAGTCCCAACCGTGTTCATCGCTTTCCAACGACGTTTCTTTTAAATCTTCCAGGATTACGGCCCTTAGCCACGGAATCAGGTCATCAAGAGAATCGAATATGCGTGCCGATTTGCGGTTCATCCGAAGTTTCGGATTATCGGGCGTTTCCGCATTGTCCAACTGACGCAGCAAACTCCCAATCTCGAGCAGGTTTTCTTCTTCCGGATACGTAAAAGCCGACTGTTTCTCGTTCCAATCCATTTCCTTCCACGAATGGAAACCATAGCGCGCAAAGTAGGATTTTATCTTTTGGGGCAGTTTCATTAGTCGAGTCCGTCAATTTTAACGTCGATTTTTCCATTGACGCTCATCAGGGCGATTATGGCGCGATCGGTCAGGCTCACTTTCTGGAAATCGATCGATTGGATGTTTCCGTTCACAAAAACGCCTTTGACCGGCGAATAATTGTTCAGGTACGTCATGATACTCTTTTTGGCGTCGTCGACATTGCCCGAAATATTATACCGGCAAAGCGCCTGCATTTTCTTGACGATAAGGCCAGATGCAAGCCAGTTCGCCGTTTTGATCAGCCTGCTTTTCGTATCGACCGCGTAGTCCAATCCATCGATGTAAATTTCTTTTGTCGCCGGATCGTATTTCGGAACGCCGGACAAGTACACCATTCCGGTGACACTTCCAACCATATCCATCGCGATAATCAGTTTACCCGATTTCTGCCACAATTGAATCGAATTGACTTTGACCTTATTGCTTCCCGACCCGAATTCCTGTCCCGCGAAATTTGAGCCGATGACGCGCGATGCATCTTCATACGTCGAAATCGCCATGATATTTGCCGAAATATGATCGGGCATTTTGGCAACAGGTTTTAACACGATCTTGTTCCGGTCGAATGATTGTTCCGGCTTTTTCCCGATGAAGCTTTCGATATTGCATTTGAGTCCCATTTCAAGGTTGACGGCATTCGGTTGGAGAACAGCATCGGTCGTATACAATTCTATCGGAACCAATCTTAACCACGTATCGAATTGCTGGTTCATCTGGAAAGGCGTGCACATTTTTTCGAGCGCATCCAATACATTACTCTTAAAATCCATTGATTTTCCTATAGCTTCATCAAGACTTTTTTCGATGTCTTCGCGGAAGAATTTTACTGCCGGATTGATGATGTAGGTAATGGGAACCTGTTTCCCGAGAACAGTCGTCGTGGGGCTTTCGTTCCAGTCGATGCTTTTGAGTTCTGTTTTACTGCTGACTTTCCAATTTGTAAGGCCTACTTCACTCAGCAACGTCAGTTTCCCGTTCAGGTTGAATTCGCGTACGGTGGACAGATCAATGAGCAATTTATCTGTCCCCACGCGGTACTTGATTGTCGCCTTCATAGGGAAAACCGTCTTGATCCTGCCTTTTTCGTTCGTAATCTGGACCGGACCGGTTTTCCAGATGCTCATCGCGATATCGTCGTCTTTTACATTTTTATCTTCATAGATAAGCCCGTTCAGGTATTTGTTGGTCTGGGTTTCTATATCGGCTAATTTGAGTTGTACCGGTAAATCGATGAAAGAAGGTGTGGCATCATATAACAAGGGCGCAGCCGTATCCGGTTCCGGTCGCATGGCTTCGATTTTTTTGGTGGACGAACAACCAAAAAGCAAAAACAGCGTTACAATATTCAATACGATGGAAACTCCAGATTTCATGGGTTGTGGATTTGGCTTTATTAAACGGGTCTCATGACCGGTGCCGCAAAAGTAAAATATTTGTCGCTTGCTGTAACAATTCCGGGATTTTGCTGTCGTATGTGTCGTTGGCGGCAATAGCCGTTAATTCATCAATCAATCATTCGCATCCAATCACTACATGATCGAAATCAAAGATCTTCACAAGTCTTATACGAGTGGGAGTTCCAAGCTCCATGTACTCAAGGGAATCAATTTCAATGTCGGTCAGGGAGAACTCGTAGCCATTATGGGTTCATCCGGTTCAGGTAAATCTACATTGCTCAATATACTTGGCATTCTGGATGAAGCCGATACCGGAAGTTATAACCTCGATGGCGTCCCAATCAAAAACCTGAACGAAACCATCGCATCACGTTACCGCAATAAATTCCTCGGATTCGTCTATCAATCGTTCAATCTCATCGGTTATAAGTCTGCCCTCGATAATGTCGCCTTGCCTCTGTATTATCAGGGAATCAAACATTCCGAGCGCAATGACCAGGCGATGTCCTATCTTGAAAAAGTAGGTTTGGCGTCACATGCACATCATTTGCCCAGCGAGTTGTCTGGCGGACAAAAACAACGGGTCGCCATTGCCCGCGCGTTGGCTTCTCATCCCAAAGTCTTATTGGCCGATGAACCTACAGGCGCACTCGATACCAAAACGTCTTACGAAGTCATGGAACTCATCCAGGGAATAAATGATGAAGGAAAGACCATCCTCATCGTAACCCACGAACCCGATATTGCCGCTATGTGCAAACGCAACGTCGTGCT
This sequence comes from Flavobacterium silvaticum, assembly GCF_012911565.1. Taxonomy (GTDB): domain Bacteria; phylum Bacteroidota; class Bacteroidia; order Flavobacteriales; family Flavobacteriaceae; genus Flavobacterium; species Flavobacterium silvaticum. The sequence goes on from NZ_JAAMPU010000098.1 coordinate 144,252, forward strand.
CAAAGACGGGCTCATAATAGATGATGTGATGATCAACCAGCAACGCGCTTCAAGCTATGTTTAACCTCGAACGTTGGCAGGAAATCTTTCAGGCTATTTCCAAGAATAAGCTGCGGACTTTCCTTACAGGGATTTCCGTGGCATCCGGGATTTTTATCCTGGTGATATTACTCGGAGTCGGGAAGGGCCTGCAAAACGGTATCCAGTCACAATTCGAAAGAGACGCGACCGGCCTTATCGAAGTCTGGGCAAACTCGACCACAAAAGAATACAAAGGCCTGAATCCAGGAAGGCAAATCCAAATGCATAATGCAGATTATGATATGGCCCTCCATAAATTCAATGACCAAATCGTGCTTAAATCACCGAGCGTATCGCTTTGGTCAGCTATGATAGCCTATAAAAAAGAAACCAATAATTACGGTGTGCGCGGTATTACATCCGACAGGCAATTCCTCGAAAATGTAACGGTTACACAAGGTCGGTTCATAAACGATAATGACGTTCGCAACATTGAAAAAGTCGGGGTGATAGGAGAATCGATGCGATTGGTCATCTTCAAGGACAAACCGTGTATAGGCGAAGTGCTTACCGTCAACGGAATCCCGTTTAAAATAGTCGGGGTTTACACAGATCCGGGTGGCGAACGCGAAGAATCGAGGATCTACATTCCATACACCACGATCCAAAGCGTTTTCGGAATGGGGACACAGGTGCACAATATGCAATTCACGTTGAAAAAGAAAGATACGTATGACGAGGCTTTGGCAGATGTCAATTCCTTCACAAAAGGCCTCGGTGATATGTTACGTGCGAAGAATCAGGTCGCACCGGACGATGAAGGTGCCATTGGTATCAACAGCCAGATGGAAGAAGTCAAAAAATTCTACGACCTCAATTTATACATCCGCCTGTTTTTTTGGTGGGTCGGGATATGTACCATCATTGCCGGAGTCGTTGGGGTGAGCAACATCATGCTTATCATCGTCAAGGAACGCACCAAGGAAATCGGTATTCGAAAAGCGTTGGGTGCATCGCCCTGGTCCATCGTCACCATGATTTTGCACGAGTCTATTTTTATTACGACGATTGCCGGTTTTGTCGGATTGTTGGCCAGCCTGATTCTGTTGGAACTCGGCGGACCCATGATGCAAAGCGATTTTTTCAAGAATCCCGAAGTCGATTTCAATGTAGCCGTCACCACACTCATTTTGCTTGTCATTGCCGGAGCCATCGCCGGATTTTTTCCTGCCTGGCGTGCGGCCAGAATCAAACCAATAGTAGCATTAAGAGAAGAATAATATGTTCGACAGAGATAAATGGGGCGAGATACTTCAGGCGCTTTCGGCTAATGTTTTCCGGACGGTGCTTACAGCGTTTGGCGTATTCTGGGGAATATTTATCCTTGTGATACTTCTTGCGGCAAGCAACGGACTTGAAAACGGGGTGCGAAAAGGGTTTTCCGGAATTGCGACGAATACCATGTTCATCTGGACACAATCAGTTTCCAAACCATATAAGGGATTGCCTATTGGCCGCCAGTTCAATTTCAATAATGCCGATGTGCCTGCACTCAAGGAACACTTTCCGGATCTGCGTTTTGTATCGCCCCGAAACCAACTCGGCGATTACCAAGGCACCAACAATGTAATCCGCGGGACCAAAACGGCCGCATTCGGTATTTACGGCGATTGCCCGGAACTGATACAACAGGAATCCATGAGTATCATCCAGGGCCGATTTGTCAACCAAAATGACCTGGAAAGCAAGCGCAAAGTCGCCGTTATTGGCCAGGGTGTGATTAACCAGATGTATATGCCTGGAGAAGATGTCATCGGGTCTTATATTAAAATCAACGGCATCAATTTTATGGTCGTCGGCGTGTACAAATCACGAAATACGGACAGAGGTGGGGAAGAAGCGCAAAAGAATATTTTCATTCCGTTCACCACGTTCCAGCAGGCGTTCAATTATGGAGATATTGTCGGATGGATGGCCATCACGGCAAAAGATGATGCATCCATCACAGAACTCAAACCGGAAATCATTTCGTTTCTCAAAGCCCGTCATACGATCCATCCCGACGATGACCGCGCCATTGGGAATTTCGACTTGTACGAGGAATTTGCCAAAGTCAATGGGCTGTTCGGGATATTGACGTTCATTGCGTATTTCGTAGGAACGCTGGTGTTGCTTTCGGGCGTCATCGGAATCTCGAATATCATGCTTATCGTCGTTAAAGAAAGAACGAGGGAAATTGGGATTAGGCGTGCATTGGGCGCGACACCGGGAATGATCCGCCGACAAATTTTAAGCGAATCGATTTTCCTCACCATCATTGCCGGAATGGCCGGAATTGCCGTAGCGACTGGAATCATCGCCCTCATAAACCATATCCTTGACGGAATGCCAAAAGAAGATATGATGTTCGCCAACCCGAGCGTCAACCTGGTCGTGGTCTTTATTGCGCTCATGATACTTGTAGGAAGCGGATTGCTCGCCGGCCTCATTCCCGCCCAGATTGCCGTTAGTGTAAAACCTGTAGACGCACTCAGAACCGAATAAATCAATCAACCGCTATCTGCAGCATAGCAAAATAATCAGAAATGAAAAAAGGAGTTACCATTGTCGTTTTAGTATTCATTGCCCTTGTTTTTTGTGGCTCGTTGTATTATCTGTACGCCAAAAACAAGCAATCGCCCATTGTGTTTGAAACCGAAACGCCCGAAAACCGCACTATCGTAAAAAACACCATCGCCACTGGAAACATCGTTCCGGACGAGGAAGTGCTCATCAAACCGAATATCTCGGGAATCATAGAAAAAGTGTTCATCAAGGCGGGCGACCATATCAAGGCGGGCGACCCAATTGCCCAGATTCGTGTCGTTGCCAATGTGTCAAGTTTGAGCAGTTCGCAGAATCAGGTGACATCGGCCAAAATTGCGCTCGACAACGAAGAAAAGATTTACCAGCGCCAAAAGACCCTTTTTGACAAAGGTGTTATTTCGGCCAACGATTACCAGGTTTCTGAAACGGCGTGGAAACAGGCAAAACAAACGTATGCCTCGGCGCGTCAGGGATTGGATATCGTCAAAACGGGAACGACAGCAGGTTTGGGCAATTATGCCAATACCATGATCCGGTCAACGGTCAACGGAATGGTGCTTGATGTTCCGGTCAAAGTCGGGAACCAGGTCATCGAAAGCAACAACTTCAACGAAGGAACTACGATTGCGACGTTAGCCGATGTAGGGCGAATGATTTTCGTAGGCAAAGTAGACGAATCTGAAGTAGGCCGTATTCATGAAAACCTTCCGGTTGAAATTACGGTAGGAGCCATCGAAAACAAGAAATTCGATGCCGTCCTGAATTATATCGCTCCAAAAGGAAAGACAGAGAATGGAGCCATCCAATTCGAGATTAAAGGCGCGTTGAAGAATAGGGACACGACGTTTATCCGAGCCGGCCTCAGTGCCAATGCATCGATTATACTGGATAAGGCAGAGAATGTGCTTTCCATAAAAGAAGCACTTGTTCAATTCGATCCAAAAACCCAGAAACCTTTTGCCGAGATCATGACGGGCGACCAGAAATTCGAAAGACGCGAACTCGAACTCGGTGTCAGTGACGGCATCTATGTCCAGATAAAAAACGGTGTAAAAGCCGGCGAGAAAATCAAGGTCTGGAATCAGGGACTTCAAAAGGAATCAGGGAAATAATTCATCATCTGACCAAAAAAGTTAAATTTGCACGACCCTATTGTGCGTACCATCTATTTTTATGAAAAACTATTTTTATATAGCTGCATTTTTCCTGCTGATGACTAGCATGTCACAAGCGCAGGCCAAAAAATGGACATTAGAGGAATGTGTCGAATATGCACAAAAGAATAACATTTCGATAGCACAATCTGACATCGATAACCAGGTTGCCGGCATCGACCGAAAAGACGCGATCGGGAATTTTGTGCCTTCAATCAACGGCAATGCTTCGCACTCGTGGAATATCGGTTTGAACCAGAACATCACGACTGGTTTACTCGAGAACCAGACTACGCAATTTACCTCTGCGGGTGTCTCGGTCGGGGTCGATATCTATAAAGGTTTACAGAACCAGAACAAACTGCGTCGTGCGAAATTGAGCGCGCTTGCAGCGTCGTACCAACTTTCAAAGATAAGGGATGATGTTTCGCTCAACGTGGCCAATGCATTCCTCCAGATTCTTTTCAATAAAGAGAACCTAAAGGTCCAGACAGAGCAGTTGGCCAATAACAAACGCCAGATGAACCGTACAGAGGAAATGGTCAAGGCCGGTTCCGTTCCCGCAGGTGATTTGCTCGATATGAAAGCCACTGTGGCAACCAGCCAGAAATCGGTCGTGGATGCCGAGAATGCGCTGCTGATTTCTAAATTAAGCCTGGCACAACTGCTTCAACTGCGGGAATTCAAAGATTTCGACGTGGAAGACCGCGACTACGATTTGCTTAAAAGCGAAGTCATGTCCCAAACGGCCAATGATGTCTATCAAAAAGCGAAAGAAGCGCGATATGAAATCAAGATAGCGCGTACAAATCTTGAAATTGCGGAGCGCGATGTGAAAATCTCAAAAGGTGCTTATCAACCAAGTATAACCGGTTTTTACAGTTTCAGCACGCGTGCTGCCTATGCTGACAGGATCGTGGGACAGACTCCCGATACCGAAAATCCTTTCGCGGTCATAGGAACAGTGGAAGGAACAGGGCAGAATGTAATCGTGCCGAATTATGTCCCGGTATTGGCCAGGCGTGCGCCACTGTTCGACCAGTTCAGCGATAATAAAGGGCACTCTTTCGGATTGCAGTTGAATGTTCCCATACTTAACGGCTTTTCGGCCAGGAACGGTGTCCAGCGTTCCAAACTGGCGCTCGAGCGCTCAAAAGTGGCTTTGTCACAAGCTGAACTTGATCTGGAACGGAACGTCTATCAGGCTTTTACCGATGCAAACGGCGCTTTGAACGCTTATGAGTCTGCTTTGGTTGCAGTCGAGGCGCGTGAATCTGCTTTCAATTATGCAAAAGAGAAATACGCGGTGGGAATGATGAATTCGTTCGATTTCAATCAGGCGCAGACGCTTTTTGTCAACGCACAATCTGATGTGGCACGCGCAAAATTCGAATATATCTTTAAAGTCAAGGTCGTGGAATTCTATTTTGGGATTCCCATAAACAAAATATAATATGTCAAAAAAGAGGCTCTATATCCTGATTGGTATTGTGGTGGTTTTGATAATCGTACTTGTAGGATTGTCCAAATCGGGCGTTATCGGGAACAAAGACAAAGGAATCGAAGTGGAACTGGCCCAGGTGAATTCACAGACGCTTGTAGAAACCGTTTCCGCGACCGGAAAAGTGCAGCCTGAGATAGAAGTGAAGATTTCGTCCGAAGTTTCGGGTGAGATCATCGAACTGCCTGTCAAAGAAGGCCAGGTTGTCAAGAAAGGCCAGTTGCTGGTTAAGATCAACCCCGATTTATATACGTCAAGCCTCAACAGATCCATTTCCAACCTATCCGGAAGTAAAGCCGGCTTGAGCCAGTCGGATGCACAATTCGCCGAGGCCAAAGCCAATTACGACAGGAACAAGACGCTTTTTGACAAAGGCATCATTTCGCGTTCAGATTGGGATAAGGCCATTTCTTCTTTTGAAGTCGCAAAGGCAAACCGCCAGTCGTCGTATTACAATGTGCAGAGTGCCAATGCCACCGTTAGTGAAGCCCGCGATAACCTTGGAAGGACCAATATTTATGCTCCGGCAGACGGAACCATCTCTGTTTTAGGAGTCGAATTGGGCGAACGCGTGCTTGGGACACAGCAAATGGCGGGAACCGAAATTCTTCGCGTGGCCAACCTGAACAATATGGAAGTCGAAGTCGACGTAAACGAAAACGACATTGTCAAGATAAAGCTTGGTGATTCCGCCGATGTCGAAGTAGATGCGTATACCAAAAAGAAATTCAAGGGATTGGTAACGAGCATTTCCAATTCGGCAAGTACTACGACAACGGCCGACCAGGTAACGAATTTCAAGGTAAAGGTCCGGATCCTGAAATCTTCTTATGCCGATTTACTCGAAGGAAAACCCGAGAATTTTTCTCCGTTCCGGCCTGGAATGACGGCAACGGTCGATATCATCACCAAAAAGCGCGAGAATGTGCTTGCCGTTCCAATCAGTTCCGTAGTAGTCAAAGCTGATACGACTTCTGTCAAGAAAAACTTCAAGGTAGAAGACCAATCGGCTCCGGTAAATACCAAGGATAAGAAGTTCGAATGCGTATTCGTAGAAAAAAAAGGTGTCGCCAAACTTCGTGTGGTCAAAACGGGAATACAGGACGAATCGAACATCGAAATCATTTCCGGCCTCCAAAAAGGCGAGAATGTAATCACGGGGCCTTACACCACGGTTTCCAAAGAGTTGAATCCGGGCGATAAAGTGGCTAAGAAATCTTCCGGCAAACCCGGCGATAAAAAAGAAAAGGAATAATGGCGTTAGTGCTTTCGCTTGAAACGGCAACACGAAATTGTTCGGTCGGATTGTCCAGGGACGGAGAGACGATTGCCTTAAAAGAACATGCAGGCCAGGGTTACGAACACGCCGAAAAACTTCATCTGTTCATCCAAAATGTGTTGAATGAAGCCCGTGTTTCTTTTACAGATTTAGATGCCATTGCGGTTAGTCGCGGCCCCGGTTCCTATACAGGTTTGCGTATTGGCGTTTCTGCTGCGAAAGGACTTTGCGTGGCGCTTGACAAACCTTTGATTACTATTGACACGCTTCAGGTTTTGGCAGCCGCAGCAAAAATCGATGACGGAATCATCATTCCTATGATCGATGCGCGTCGCATGGAAGTCTATTGTGCCGCTTACGATGGCAAATCCAATCAAATTTCTCCGTCGGAAGCGTTGATCCTTGAAGCCGGTTCATTCGACAGATTTTCCGGAAATCTCTATTTTGTGGGTGATTCCAATGTAAAGGCACAGACGGTTTTAAATGACGGCAGATTCCACTTTTTGGACGGTATCGAATTTCCGTCGGCACATGAAATGAGTTGGCTCGCGTATGATAAATTCGTCAAAGGGCAAATTGAAGATGTCGCGTATTTCGAGCCTTTTTACCTCAAAGATTTCAAGACTTCTTAAAGATTTCGATCTTCATCTGACGGTTTCGGTTCCGATTGTTCCGGAAGCAATTCAGTAGAAGGCAGCACAACATTCGACGCCTCTTCCACGGCATCCAAACCACGATCGACAGACTCTTTATCAGGAGTGCCGGAGCCAAAAATCGATTTTAAAAAACCAAAGAATCCCATAGTTGAGGTTGATTTAGTTGAATCAATCCGTTTGCAAAAGCAAGTTCAGGATTTCCTGCGGATTTTCAACTGGCAGGCTGCATGTTTTTCCACGACAAATGTAGGCGACGGTTTTTCCGGAAACGAAACGGTTCCTGAAAAGTGGTAGTTCCGATGGATTCTCAGTTGCGGCAATCAGCACATCCGGAAGATATTCGGCGAATACAGGTTTGAGGAATTCGCGCGCATTTTTCCCACAGACTATTACTTCTAAAGGTTCCAATTCTTTTAAAAGGGCCACCGAAAGCCAGTTTGAAAAAGCCGACGCATAATCTGCAACCGGAACTACCGACGAAATCATCTGATCTGACAATTTAAGATAAGCCGGGTTGTCAAAATACCGTCCCAAAACATGGAGCATTTTAGCCAAAACAGAATTCGACGCCGGAATGACATTGTCTTCCATTTCAAAATGATCGGCGATTAAGTTTTCTCCCGATGTATCGTTGAATTTGAAGAATCCATGTTCCGTATCAAAGAAGGCATCGAGGCAATGGTCGAGTAGCTGCCGCGCTTCGAGAAGCCATTTTTCATCGAATGATATTTCATAAAGTGATATGAATGCCTGGCAACAGAAAGCATAATCTTCGAGAAATCCGGGTTTTTGGTTGCCGTTTTCAGATGAAGTGTGGCTCAATAAACCGTTTGCATCACGACAAAATGTGTTGATGAACAAAGCTGTTTGTTTTGCCAGGTCCAGCCATGATTCCGTTGAGGTGGCTTTATACGCATCGCAAAGCCCGGTAATCATAAGCGCATTCCACGAAGTGATGGATTTATTGTCCAGTCTTGGTACAGGACGATTTTTACGGGCATTGAAAAGGGTCGTTTCCCATTGGTTGATTTTAAGAAGCAGTTCGGGTAAGCGCAGATTCGATTTTGCGGCTATCGCTTCGTAGGGTTCGGTTCGGATCAAGACATAATTCCCGTGTTCCCAATGACCGAAATCAGTAATGTTGAAGACTTGTGAAAACAGCCCAAAGTCTTTTCCGAGCAAATTTGAAAGTTCTTTTTTCGTCCATACATAAAATGCTCCTTCTTCCAATTTTCCTTGGGGATTGATGCTGTCGGCATCCAGAGAAGCATAAAAATTCCCTTTTTCGCCGAGAAGTTCGCGTTGGGCGAAAGCGATGGTTTTCTGGACGATTTCAAGATATAGCGGTTCTGATGTAAGCTGATATGCCTTGCTGTACAGGCTGATCAATTGCGCGTTATCATACAGCATTTTCTCAAAGTGTGGCACATGCCATTTCATATCGACCGAATAACGCGAAAAGCCACCTCCGACGGTATCGAAAATGCCGCCCATGGCCATTTTATCAAGGGTCAGGAAAACGTGATCGAGGATTTCCGCGTTTTGGAATTTGTGTCCGTAGGCGAGCAGGAATTCCCAGTTATTCGGCAACATGAACTTTGGCGCACGGGCGTAACCTCCAAAATCGGGGTCGAAACTTTTGGACCATTTGGCAACCAGATTTTCAAGGATGATTTTGTAAGCGATTTCATCTGTTGATGCGGGTGGAAGCAAATTCGAAGCGACGATTCCTTCATGCAGCTTTTGGGCGTAATCTTCCATTTTTTCCTTATCAGATTCATATAAATCCTGAAGGCTTTGGAGCGACTCCATCCATTCGTGTTTCCTGAAATACGTTCCGCCCCAAACCGGACGTCCATCGGGTAACGCGATTACGTTCATGGGCCAGCCGCCATGACGTGTCATAAGCTGGACGGCTTTCATGTAGACCGCATCCACGTCCGGACGTTCTTCCCGATCAACCTTTATGCAGACGAAATGTTCGTTCATTACAACTGCGGCTTCTTCGTCTTCAAAGGTTTCGTGTTCCATGACGTGGCACCAATGACAGGCCGCGTAACCAACACTGATGATGATGAGTTTATTTTGGGATTTCGCGAGTTCGAGACTGGCTGGATTCCAGGCTTTCCAATGGACGGGATTCTGGGCGTGCTGGAGCAGGTAAGGGCTGGTTTCGTGAGCGAGTTCGTTCATGGTTCTGGTCTCAAATAGGACAAAGTTAACCGAAAGCGGAATTTTTTGACTTAGTTTCTCCTTCAAAGAAAAAAGGTTGTCAATACCCAATTCCGGCCCCGATGCGAGCGATTATCCTTTTGAAAAAGCCGGCCTGGTTTTGTTTGGTTTTGAAGGCGACCACCAGAAGCCATTTAAAACCATTACAAAAGCTGACGGGTTTAAAAAAGATAGAAGCGGGCAGCGGGAAATTTGCCGTATAAAAAAGCGACCCGAAAGCCGCTTGTGATTTAACCGTTGATGGCCTCGACGACAATTCTTTCGTCCCGGAGCATATCCTTGAGCATGTTTTCGATGCCGCTTTTGAGGGTGAAGGTAGAAGACGGACAGCCATTGCAAGCGCCTTGTAGCACCACTTTTACACGCTTTTCATTTTCGTCGTACGAATCAAAAAGAATGTTTCCGCCATCGGCAGCTACGGCCGGTTTTACGTATTCTTCGAGAATATTGATGATTTGCTGGGAAGTTGTGTCAAGTGAATCAAAGTTAGCGATTTGCTGCTTTTCCTGTTCCGGCGCGGCCTGGATTAAGGACTCGTCTATCGCGGTTCCGCCATTTTGGATGTATTCGCGTATGAAGCTGCGGGTTTCAAGGGTAATCTCATCCCACGAATAACTGTCGTATTTGGTCACGGAAACATAGTTCTGATCCATAAAAACTTCCTTGACGAACGGGAATTTAAACAGTTCGCGGGCGAGTGGGGAAGCCTCGGTCTGGTCGATGTTTTTGAATTCGGCGGCAGTCTTGGTAAGCATGCGGCTGACGACGAATTTGAGTGATGCCGGATTGGGTGTCATTTCGCCATAAACCTGTACCGGTTTGAGTAGGGTTTTTTGTTCTTCGATTGTTACAAAAGGAACACCGCTGTTTGCGTAAGCCTCGATTTGCTCTGCGACTTCGGCCTGGACATCTTCCCATTCCACGATGCTGTATCGTTCGATGGCTACGAAATTGCCTGATATGTAGACAGTTTTAACGAATGGAAGATAAAAAAGCTGCTTTGCCAGGGCTGAATTTTTGGCTTCGTCTATGTTTTTATATTCGAAATTTCCGTTCACGATGAATTCGGGGAATTCAAATTTCAGTACAGAAGGATTTGCGGTGGTTTTTATTTCGGGTTTCATATTTTTTGATCAAAAAGTGGTGAAATTCACGGCAAATTTAACAAACATTATTGGGGCCAATCGCTATATTTGGCGATTTAGAAAAATTTAACAACAACAACTATCTTTTGCAGTATTTTTTGCAAAACTCCTTTATACTACCTCTATGAAAAAAAGATTACTTCTGCTGCTTTTTTTTATGATTTCGGCATTTTCCTATTCCCAGGATTTGGTCGTTATCAATACCGATAACAGTGCGTATTACATTCCCGGCACAACTTCAACCTATACGGTTACGGTCATAAACATGGGACCGGGAGTAGCTACGGGAGTCACGGTCAACAACGCGATTCCTGCAGGAATTGAATACTTTTCGTGGACGGGAAGTAACGGTTCTTCGGGTATTTACGACCCACTTGTAAATACGATCGCGACACTGAATCCGGGTCAGATGGTGACTTACATTATAGAAATGGAAATCCCGGCTTCTTTAACGGGGCCATTGACAAGCGAAGTTATAGTTACCTCTACATCCATCGATCCATTTCCGGCTTGCCCGGCTTGTATCGACACAGATCAGAAAGCCTTTGGAGCAGATGTTGAGGTCATAAATACAGATGGCCAGGCTCAGTATGCACCGGGGTCAACGGTTACGTACACAACTACGGTCCAAAACAACGGGCCGCTGACTGCTGCAAACATACAATTCAATTTGGCGCTACCTGCGGCAATAACGGCTTACACCTGGAGTGGAACCAATGGCAGTGGCGCGAGCAATAGCCCGGTAAATAACATAATTCCTTCGCTTTTGCCCGGTGAATCTGTTGTTTACACTACGACATTTGTGGTTCCTGCCGGATTTACAGGAAACCTTACCACGACAGCATCTGCAACGAGTCCTACTTTTGATCCGGTTCCGGGTTGTACGCAGTGTGTCGATACAGATATACAAGGTTCAGGAGCAGATCTGACGACAACTTTGACTGACGGCCAGACTCTTTATACAGATCCTGGCACCAATACCTATACACTCACCATTACCAATAACGGTCCTGCCGCAGCTACAGATGTTCATGTGGTAAATCTTATCCCGGCTGGGATTCCGGCCACTAATTACGACTGGTACAGCAACATTTCAACTTCAGGCACAGATTCCGGAATTGACGAAATTATCCCGACTATAGGAGTCGGGCAGACGGTTACTTATACAATCACGCTTACGGTTCCTGCCGGATTGACTGCAGATATCGTCAACCAGGTTTCGGTTACCTCTACTTCTACAGATCCGACTCCTGCGTGCGATGCGTGTACCGACACCGATACTTATACTTTTGGAGCCGATTTGGTAATTACGAATTCAGATGGAAACGTAACCTACGTTCCGGGTTCGAATAACGTTTATACGGTTACGGTTACGAACCTTGGTCCTAACGATGCTACCGGAGTAGTGGTTTCAAACCTTATTCCTGCCGGCATTACGGCATTTTCCTGGTCAGGATCGAATGGGAGCAGTGGTTCGAACGTGCCTTTGGCCGATAACATCGCGACATTAACCGTAGGATCAACCGTGACTTATACCATAACCCTCGGAGTTCCGTCAGGTTTTACAGGCCCGTTGACAAGTGTTGTTAACGTGACTTCTACTTCTACAGATCCGAATCCGGCTTGTACAGCTTGTTCCGATACAGATACTCAGGCACTCACGGGTGCCGACATCAATGTTACCAAAACAGATGGTTCTATCGGTTATACTCCGGGCACCATCAGATCATATACGATAACCATTGTCAACAATGGGCCTGAAGAAGCTCAGGATGTTGTTGTCAGCGATCCGGTTCCTGCAAACGTTCCGTCGACAAATGTAAGCTGGACGGGGCCAAATGGAAGCGGAACCGGTGCTGTTTCGGAAAATCTTGGAACACTTACCGTAGGTCAGGTTGTTACATATACAGTAAATGTAGTTGTTCCTGCAGATTATCCTCAGGATCAGAATCTGGTCAATACAGTCGATGTCACCAGTACAACTCCAGATCCGAACCCGGATTGTTTCCGTTGTACAGACACGGATATACCTTTTCCAATGGCCGATGTCGTGACATTCAAAACAGATGGTTCTGCTACATTCACAGACAGTCCGGATGATGACGATCCGTTAAACCCTCAAATGTGGACATACGTAGTAACCATTACCAATCTTGGGCCGAGCGCAGCCAACAACGTATCTGTATACGATCCGCTGCCTGCCGGGATTGCCATCATGGAATGGTCGGGTAACGGCAAAACCGGTTCCGGTGTGCTGAACGATGTGATTCCATCGTTGCAGGTAGGAGAAGTAATAACGTATCAGGTGAGCGTACATATCCCTGCAGGCTATAGCGACACACATACCAATCTTGTGAATACGGTAATTGTAAATTCTGATACACCAGATCAGAACCCGACTTGTCCCGGGTGTACCGATAATGATACAGCCGACGATAAATTTGTGACTGTTACAACCAATCAGTTCACGCTTCAGGAATTAGTGGAAGATGTATTGATTCATTCCGATTGTGCGAACGTATCTAATTTTTCCTCTTTGGGCTTTGTTGCAAACAGTAATAACTCTACAGTAGGTTACTTCGAGACCAATAATGCCGATTTTCCACTTACCGATGGGGTTGTTATCGCTACAACCAGAGCGGGCGATGTCGACGGTCATTACACAGGCAGTAACGGTAATGTCTCCACTTTTGGCGGATCTGATACGGACCTTGAATACGTCAGTGACACGAACCCATACAACGAGTTTCCCGGAACGGATATCAACAACGTATCTTACGTGCAATTTGACTTTGTTCCGTATGTAAATGAATTCAGTTTTGACTTTTTGTTCGCATCAGAGGAATATGAGGTTTTCCAGTGTGGTTTCGGTGACGTATTTGCCTTTTTGCTTACAGATCTCGACCAGCCTTTGGTTCCGGGTACAAACCCTGTCAATATAGCTGTGATACCAGATTTGCTTCCACCAACGCTCATTTCGGTTTTTTCAATCCGAGATGAAGCATATAACGGTGGTTGTGATTCTGTAAATCCGGAATGGTTCGGGCAAATGAATTCTCAATTGCCAGCTGCGGTTACTCCAATTAATCTACGCGGCCAGGTGCTGCCCATGAAAGCTAAAGCAACGGTAATACCGAACCACAATTACCGAATCAAGCTGGCTATTGGAAATTATAGCGACACGCAGGTACAATCAGCCGTATTCCTCGAAGCCGGTTCCTTCAACGTAGGCCAGACCGATATTGCCGGCCAAGGATTTGAACTGGATGATTTCCCTAACCTCACCGGAGACGCGGCAGCTTGTATAGGAGATACCCGTACGCTCGAAGCCGGAGCCTCGGCTATTCCGGGAGCAACATATGCCTGGTATCTTAATGACCTGCTCATTCCTGATGAAACCGGATACACTTTAGTCGTCGATGAACCGGGAGTTTATACCGTAAACGTTTCTGTTAACGGAGGCTGTCAGCAAACGGATGACATCACTGTAGAATACCGTCCGGAAAATGTTCTTTTCGGAAATCCGGATACGCTGGAAGAGTGCCAGGGAACTCCGTTCAATCTGACGCTGATCAACCCGGAAATCCTTAACGGCCAAACCGGGTACGGAATCCAGTTCCACCATTCTGCAGAAGATGCCGTTTATCTTGTCGATCCAATCCTCAACTATACGGCATATAATGGTTTTGACGGAGAAATCATCTACGCCAGTATCGAAGATCAGACCGGAGCTGCGCCATGTATCTCTGTTCGTCCATTTACGCTGGTGACTCTTGATTGCGGTAATCCGACAGATCCTGCCGATTTGTTCGAATGCGATGACGATGGCGTTGCCGATGGAACCACCGATTTTGATATTTCAGGAATTCCAGCCGAAGTACTGGGTTCAAACATTGCTGCGAATTATACCATAACAATCCACGAAACCCTCATCGATGCCCAGAATGACGGTCCATCCATTCCGGCCACGACCTATACTGGTTCAAATGGACAGATATTGTACGTGAGATTCGAAAACAATACAGACCCTACAGATGTCGACGTTGTAGATTTCGTCCTCAATGTCGGAATCGTACCAACAGGAACTGTAGCATTCGATGTTCCGGAAGCCTGCGTGGGAGCAGCTTCGCCTCAAGCTACATTCACTATTGTGGGAGGGACACCTCCGTATGACATCGTATATAATATTGGTGGAGCCGATATTCCGTTGACCATAAGTTCAAACACGGCTGTAATTCCAATTGACACTGTTGTTCCGGGAACCGTAACTGCGACTCTTGTAAGTGTTACAGATAATACGACCTCTTGTACCAGCACACCTGGAACATCTGCAACGGTTACCATTAATCCTGTTGCCGATGCAAGCCTTACAGCAAGCGCAACTTCTATATGTGAAGGAGAACCTGGAATCAATATCTGGTGTGGTACGAATGGAGTAGGAACTCCGCCATTTACGTTTACATACCAAATTAACGGCGGACCACTCCAGATGTTAACTTCTGCGACTGGAACCGAGGCTATAGTGTTGCCAAGTGTTCCGGGAGATTATGATGTGCATCTGACCGAAGTTTCAGATGCCAACTGTACACGGGCTAAAGATGAAACCATATCTGTTACGGTCTATTCACTTCCTGAAGCAGCTGTCGTTTCAGATGTAACGACCTTGTGTGATGGTTCAGGTGCATTTCAATTGACATTCACCGGATCGAACGGAGAAGCTCCTTATAGTTTTAGCTACGAGATTGACGGTATTGCCCAAACCCCTGTTTCGACCCTTGCCGGTCAGGATAGTGTTACAGTTCCGGTTTCCGGTTTAACGCCTGGCGATCATGATATCCTTGTGACAAACATTGCCGATGCACATTGTACGCAAGGACAGAACGACCTTGTAACGGTGACTGTAAATCCGTTGCCGGAAGCTACAATTGCGTCAAATGTTGCCGCGATCTGTCAGGGTTCGAATCCAATGACTGTGACATTTACAGGTTCAAACGGAACCGCGCCTTACACATTCAACTATTTGCTAAATGGAGTTGCCGGAACTGCTACAGATACAAATCCGACCGTTACCATCGATACAAGTATTTCAGGACCTGTGCATATTGTTTTGGTTGACGTTTCAGATGCTAACTGTACCAATCCACAAGGAGATATTCTTGATCTGGACGTGTGGACATTACCTACGGCTACCATTGTGTCTTCCGCTACTCAGGTTTGCCAGAATTCAGATGAGCCTACAGTAACATTTACGGCAAGTTCCGGAAATGCGCCATACACGTTTAATTTTGAAATCGATGGTGCTGCCGATTCTTACACTACGATTGGAACAGAAACACAACATATTATTTCAATACCAACAGACGCAGTGGGCCCTGTTACGGTTCATCTCACAAGCATTTCGGACGTCAACGGCTGCATCCGGCAGATCAACCAGACGGTGAGTGTGACTGTCGTGGGGGCACCTGTTATCCCTTCTTTCCCTGTGTTGCATGTCTGCGACGACAATAATGACG
>NZ_JAAMPU010000099.1 GCF_012911565.1 Flavobacterium silvaticum
AACTTGAGCAAGCCGTTTCCGTGATTGTTTCGGAAGTCGGTTGGTTGATGGTCAGATTCAGTGTCGTCGTGTGGACACAACCCGCAGCGTTAGTAGATGTCTGTGTATATGTTCCGCTTGCCGTATATGTCTGTCCGCCGTAAGTATAACTTGAACAGGCCGTTTGGGTGATGGTTTCGGAAGTCGGTTGGTTGATCGTCAGGTTCAGCGTCGTCGTGTGGACACAACCCGCAGCGTTCGTCGAGGTCTGTGTGTACGTTCCGCTTGCCGTATATGTCTGTCCGCCGTAAGTATAACTTGAACAGGCCGTTTGGGTGATGGTTTCGGAAGTCGGTTGGTTTACCGTTATCGTCATTGTAGCCGTCGTTGCATTTTGTCCCGCAGCCGGTGTAAATGTATACGTTGTGGTAGCCGTATTGTTGATTGCAGGCGACCATGTTCCGGTAATATTGTTTCCGGATGTGGTAGGAAGTGCGGCCAATGTTTCTCCTGAGCAAATGGCAGCAACCTGAGTGAAAGTCGGCGTTGTAGCCGGAAGCATCGAATTGTTGCTGTATTTGAGGATGATTGAATTCTCCAGGTTTTTACCTGTGATATAAATCGAACTGAAATCCGGTGAAACGATCAAACCGGTCAGGACGTTGTTGTTGGCTGCTGTCGTCGGGTGATCTATATCGTGAAGTATATATCCGTTGTTACCGAAAGTGGTATCCAATTCTCCGGTCGCAAGATAACGGGCCAGGATCAGGTCCGGATAGCTGTTTGCCATTCCGTTGGTACACGTCATTCCGGCAAGTATGATTTTTCCGTCCGGCTGGACTGCGATTCTGTGGAAACTCGCTTTTTTTCCACCAAGGTCAAGCGTAATATATTTAGTGGCGTTCGACGGTGCAAACGTCAGGTCAAAATAGGCATTCGGCATATAGCGCGTCACCGTATTGACCGGGCTTGAAGATTCAGGGAACGTGTCATAGTCGCTTCCGGAAAGCAAATAAATTTTATCAGCTGGCCCAACAGAAGATTGCGCCTTGACGTCGCGGTAATAATTGGTATATGGGCTCACGGCCGTGAAAGCACCATTGTTCGGAGTGGCTTTGGCAATCACAATACCCGCCTTGTGGTCGTGTGTCGTGCTTCCGGTAAAGTTGGAATAGCTGGTAATTACTACATTGCCATTTGCCATCAGGTCTACGTCGTTATCATAATCATCCGAGCTTTCACCGCTGTAATTCAACTGGTTTATGCCATAGCTGCTCAAGGAGTAATTCCATGACGGATCTTCGACTCCGTCAAACGAAAATTTCTGCAGCAGGATGTTGTTCTTTGATCCATAAGCCGTGTCGCTGTTTCCGGCTATGAACAAAAAGTCGCCGTTGTGCGAAAGCGACGGTAGTATTCCCCGTTCTATGTCTTCAAGGTTCAGCCCGAGATAGCCAAGTCCGTTGGTTCCCATTGTAGTATCCGGCGTTCCGTCTGCATTATATCTGCCGAAGTAGTACACCTCGAACATATCATATTTGGTAAAAGCCATGATCTTGTTCTGGGACTCGATATCGACAAGGCCCTGATGGACTCCGGGTTGTGTTATGGTAATTTGTCCGCCTGCGCCAAAAGACGTATCGGCAATCCCGTTTGAAGTCAGGTGACGGATGACGTTGAGGTCGCGGTACAGGATACTGCCGTCCGAGCGGAGTTTGTTGTGAAAGGAAACGGTCGGGGTGTTGATCAGGACGCTCCCGTTTGTCCCGAATGTCGCATCGCTGACACCATCCTGGGCAGAAGCAAAACTGGCAATAAGGGCAAAAAATGCAATCGTAATTTTGTTCATTTGTTTGATTTTGATTTTATGGTATTTTAAGGTGAAGCCTGCTTTAAGATTTGCAGGAATTATCGCGCGCAAACCTAACGGAATACTTCTTTCTTTCCAATCGATTTTATTGAAATCAAGATTGTTTTTTTGTAAAGTTTGTTGTAA
The DNA here is from genome assembly GCF_012911565.1 of Flavobacterium silvaticum. Taxonomy (GTDB): domain Bacteria; phylum Bacteroidota; class Bacteroidia; order Flavobacteriales; family Flavobacteriaceae; genus Flavobacterium; species Flavobacterium silvaticum. The sequence goes on from NZ_JAAMPU010000099.1 coordinate 1,976, forward strand.
TGACGGGAACGTCGGCGCGATAGGAAATCGGCGACATGATTCGTGAAAAGGCTTAAAAAATCTTTCATTGGGATACGGCTTTTTACAGATACGGAAATGTGGTATCTGAAGCGCGAATCTAAATCAAACAATTGAGTGTGTTCCTGCCGATGAATGTACGTGGGTTTTCAAGCTACTAACGAGCGGTTTGGAAGGATTTCCGTCTTGAAAAAACAAGTAGTGCAAATGGGTACGGTCGCAAAGTGATCGCCCTTACTGATAGGCCCGACGCTCCAATCCGGCCTTATCGCAAATCCGTATCTTTTTTCCCTCAAGCGCAACCAGCCTTTCGTTCTTGAACTCAGACAGTAAACGGATACAGCTTTCAAGCACAGTCCCAATCATCCCAGCCATTTCTTCGCGTGACAATTGAAGCGAGATGTAGCCGTCCGCATCTGTGCCAAAAGTCTTTTCAAGATTAAGAAGCACTTCTGCGAGGCGTTGTTTTGCTGTTTTTTGGGCCATCCCGACGAGTATATTGTCAGCATCTTTTAGGTCTTTGCTCAGCGTCTGCATCATCGATCTTGAGAATTGCGGATTTTGGTCGAGGAAAGCCGTGATGTCTTTTGAAGGAATAAAACACACTTCCATATCTTCCAAAGCAACGGCGCTGAGGTTTGCCGGTTCGCCACTTATAACCGAGCGCTGGCCGAGCAATTCGCCTTTCTTTGCGAGTTTCACAATCTGGCTGTTTCCGTTGGCGCTGAGTTTTGTGAGTTTGCACGCGCCGTCTTTGATACAGAAAATACCGTCAATGTGGTCGCCTTCTTCAAACAGGTTTTCCCCTTTGCGGACGGTGCTAGAGGTTTTGCAATCGGCCATACGCAGCAACTCTTCTTTGCCGAGAGCTTTGATTGCACTTAATTGCCGGACGATGCACTGTTCGCACTTTGACATGGATGCCACTTTGGTTCGTGCAAATTTACAACTTTGGGCACAAGCGCCAACCGTATTACACAAACCGCACGAAATTGACGATTCCCAAAACAATGCAGGTCAATTGACCGAGTAAAAGCAAATTAAAAACAGTCTTTGGCGGTTGGACGGAAATGATGGCGCCATTGACGGCAAGTGAAGAAGTGACAACCAAAAAAAGCTGTATCATCTGCGGCAATGAATTTCCATTGTGGAGTACGGCCATCGCGCTGATCCCACCTACGCAACTCTGGAGTAAGACGGTAAGCGCACAGCTTCCTAAAAATCCTTTTTCAAACTGACGGTAAACAATTTCATACATACTCATGATTCCTGGTCTTTTAGAATGATGAGGTAAAATTACCGCCCGGATTTTGGCAGAAATATGACAAATGTCATGGTTTGGAAATTCATTTTAATTCCGGATATCTTAAACGTGTATCTTTAATTCATGCAAAAAAGTAGTGCGTCCGATATTTTCAAAGGGATTGATTTTTCTCCGGGTCAATTGATTGCAGCCGAATCGAAATTCGATGAGATCGTAGTTAAAAAAGGTGATATGATTTTGAGCGCCGGCCAGCTCGTTCCGTACCAATATTACGTTGGCAGCGGTTGCCTCAGAACCTATTTCATTACCGAAGCCGGAAAAGACATCACGCTGCAATTCGCCATCTGCGATTGGTGGATCAGCGATTATACGGCTTTTTTCACCGGAGGCACTTCGATATTGAATATAGAATGTGTGCAGGATGCGGTCATCTATCGCATATCAAAGGAAAGCATGGAGCAGTTGTATGTAGAAATTCCTGCCATCGAGAGTTTCTTCAGGATTAAGATGGAGCGTTTTTTTGCGAGTTTCCAAAGGCGTATCTTGTCAGATCTGGCGATGTCTGCAAAAGATAAATACAAGACGTTTCTCAAGACCTATCCGAATATCGAATCGAGCATCAAGAATTATCACCTGGCTTCTTATTTAGGCATCACTCCGGAAAGTCTGAGCAGGGTCAGGGCAGAGCTCGCACACGAATAAATCACAATTGTTTTTTGGCAGATTATTGCTCCGACGAATGCATCGGAACGAATTTGTCATGTCTTTAAATCAGCTGTCGAAATTACCATACATCAATTTTTAAGAGTGAAATCCGACGGAGATTTGTCATGTACTAATCATCGAAATAAATACAACGAATCATGGAAAAAGAACTCATCGTAAAATGGAAAATCAAAGAATCTGGAACAGCCCGCGTCCTGGAACTGTTGCAGCAAATGGCAACCGAAACCAAAAAAGAAAAAGGAAATATCTTCTACAACATATATCAGTCGGAAGACAACCCGAACGAACTATTCCTTCACGAACGCTACACCAATCCGCAAGCGCTCGAAGACCATAAAAATTCAACCCATTACAACAAAATCGTGGCGGAACAAATCATCCCGCTTCTTGAAACCCGTGAAGTGGTCATGGTCAAACAATTATTCTAATTAACAATACTATTTAATACCCGGAAATCATGTCTAAAAAAATTCTAATCATCGTTTCAAACGCCAACACCATTGGCCCTAACAACAGAAGAACGGGAACATTCCTTCCTGAAGTAGCGCATCCGTATCACGAGTTTGCACAAGCGAATTACCAGATAGATTTTGCTAGCCTTAGCGGAGATACGCCATATCTCGATGCATTGAATCTGGCCGACGATCCGGCAAACCTGTCTTTCCTTACCGGAAAAGGCTGGGCCGACATGCAGAAAGCCGCGAAATTATCAACCGTCGACGTAAGCGGTTACGATGCCATTTTTGTTCCCGGCGGATTGGCCCCAATGGTCGATATGCCCGAAAATCCGGAACTAAAACAAGTGATCCGGGAAACCTATGAACGCAACGCCGTTGTGGGTGCTGTGTGTCATGGTCCGGTGTCTTTGCTCAATGTGAAACTGAGTGATGGAAGCTACATCGTCAATCAAAAAAACATCGCATCGTTCACGAATGAAGAAGAAGACCATTATGCAAAAGCCGATGTTCCTTTCGAGCTTGAAACCGCTCTGACCCAACAAGGAGCGATATTCCACGCAGCCGCACCGTGGATCGCCAACAGTATCGCAGACGGGAATCTCGTCACCGGACAGAATCCTGCATCGGCCAAAGGAGTTGCTAAAAAAATGATCGGGCTACTTGAAGCATAAATCTAAAAGACGGTAACAAAAGCCTCTGTGTTTGCAGGGGCTTTTTTATTTCAGAATTTCGTCAGTGCTTCCAAGACACCGCGTCGCTTCACGATGTTTTTATAATCCCATTGTATATCGCGTGCTTTTTTGATCCATCGTACAAGGTCGTCCGTATTGATTTGATCAGCAGTTGTATATCGGGCTTCGGCGGCTTTGAACTTGCCTTCGTTTTGCAGGTTTTCTTCATGGAAAGACTGTCCGCTCCAAAACAACAACCGCACGCAGTTTTTTAATTTTCCGTATCCGACTACAGGATTTCCATCGAGGAACCAAACCGGGCTTGCATGCCATATCTTGCTTTCGGCTTCAGGCAAATTTGCATCGATGATTCCAGAAAGCAAGTTGCAGATTTCCGAATCCGGATTCATCTGGGAATCGTTGTATAATTGAATGTCATTGTTCATTTTGCATGGTGTTTTTCATGTTCCCATTTCAGGAGCGAATAACATTGGGAGTCTTCGTTCTTCCCATCCACGACATAATCTTCGCGCATGGTTCCTTCAAAAGTAAAATTAAAATGGCCGAGTGTTCGTAAGGACGGAATATTCCAGTGAGCCGTAAGTGCTTCTATACGATGCAATCCCAATTGGTTGAAACCAAAATCGAGAATCGGTTTGAGTGCTTCTGTCATAAATCCGTTGCGTTTGTCCGAATCCTGTCGAAGGCTGTAGAATAATTCGGCCCGATGGTGTGATTTGTTCAAAGTGTGAAAGCCGCATTCGCCAATAATCCTGTCGGTATTTTTTTCATGCAACAAAAAATAGAACAGGGATAGCCGATGGGTTTCCATGCCTTTTTCATACATATTTTTCAAATGGTCGAATCCGTTTTGATCGACACCGAAAAAAGCTTTGATTTCATCCTGTGAATTATTTTCAAAACAGGTCGTGATGATTGAGGGCGTGACACTTTTTAGCAGCAGGCGAGGGGTTTGTATTTCTATTCTGTCAGACATTGGTTGAGCAATTTATCAAGGTATCTCACACTTTTCTCAGGTCATTTGCCTTTTGATTTCAGATATAAAGTGGTTAACGTTCTTGCCCAATATCGGGGTACATTATATTCCGATTGCAACAGCGAAACGGAGTCATTCGATTTTTTTTCGGCGGCATTGAATTCATCGAGAATTGTTATCCAGTGTGAGATAGCATTTCCTGTTTTTTCAATGACCTGAACATCATCGACATCCCAATATTCTTTTTTCATAGCTCGAATATTTAAAGCATTGAATCATTTCAGAAAACGCAATGTCTGGAATCAATTGCTGTATTTCTCCTGAATTTGCCTAAAGGAATTGCTGATCATTTGTGACAACACATCCAAATCTACATCGCTTAATTTCTTGATGTAGACACAAGCTTTTGCCGCCTTATGTTTCCCGAGTTTTGCCATAAGCTCGTCGCGGTTTTCATAGTCCCAGGAAAGGTATAGGGAAAAGGAATCGGCGCGTGGCGAAAAACCGGCCAGTGGTGCGTCGCCTTCATGTCCGCTGTCATATTTATAATGATAGGATCCAAACCCGACGATGCTCGGGCCCCACATTTTGGGTTCAAAACCCGTTTGTTTCTTGAATAATTCGACAAGGGCAAAACTGTCTTCGCGTTTCTGTCCCTGTGTTTTGGATTCGATGAATTCCGTCACCGATGCCGAGGTTTCAGCTGTTTTGTTCTGTGCCATAATTGTTATTTTGACGGAATGATGGAGTTGGTCCGAAGATCATATATGATTTCCTCCTGTTTATGTTCCGGAGCGAATTTACTGCCTTTAAAAGAAATCAGTACCAAGCGGCCAGTTACGTTATTGACAATCAGGTCTCTTCCGACTTCAGCGTCCAAAATGATGTTTTTTTCAAGCGTTCCATTTACCGAATAAACGCTTAACTGGCTTTGTCTTGTCCCTTTCACGATCACCGATTTGCCTTCGTTCTGGATGATGACGACGATTTTGTCAATGCCGAGCGATTCGATTTTCACGTGTTCGAGTCGGGCGACGTGATTGTCCTTTGGCAGTATGGCTTGCTTGATTTCTCCGGTTGCGGTATTTATGAACTTAATGCCGGATTCCGAATCGCCGGTTTTTTCCGTATCAAAATAGGGTATTGCAACGAATTCAGTTCCGGAGATTTCCACGGGTTCCAAACGCTGGGCATTAAGTAGAAGACCGTTGCATAAGATCAGCGATAAAATTATGTTTTTCATGGTTTCGTCCTTGATTTATTTGCGGCACATTTTCCCGTTCGGTACTTCGAAACCTTCCGGATGGAGCGAATTGAAAACCGTAAGTGAAAAGGTATAACACGAATCGTCGGTTTCCAGGATGGTCGCAACCATTTTGTCGCCAAGCTGAAACGGTGAATCATCTTTTAATCGCTTGGTACACACGAGTTCGTATTTACAATCGCTGAGCCATTTGACATTCCAGACCGCTTCGAGTTTGCCATCGTTGTAACTTTCCTGGGTCGTTTCTTTTCGCAGGCTTACTTTATTGGCGTTGTTCGGATATACGAATTCGCCGGTCTTGTAATCGGAGCAGCTTACTGTCTGGGCTGCTGAGAGCAATGGCAAAAGTGCCAGCAAAAAGAGCATGTTTTTCATAGCGTCCGGATATGATGAATAATCATAAAGAAATTACGGTTGTGGCTTAGGAAAAGAGCATCAGTTTTTCGAACCTTTTATCCATCTGTCAATCTTCGCCTCAAGCAAATTCAATGGCATCAATCCACTTTCGAGAATTTGTTTATGGAATTCCCTGATGTCGAATTTAGCTCCCATTTCCGTTTCGGCTTTATGGCGTAATTCGAGTATTTTCAATTGCCCGATTTTGTAAGATAATGCCTGGCCCGGAATAGCCATGTAGCGTTCGGTTTCCATCACAATACCATCGGCAGGTTCGGCCTCGTTGGCCATTTTGTATTCGATGACCTGTTCGCGCGTCCAGCCTTTCCAATGCAATCCGGTATCTACCACAAGTCTTGTAGCACGTAACATTTCACCGCTGAGCATTCCAAAATACTGATACGGATCTGTGTATAGCCCGAGTTCTTTTCCGAGGCTTTCGGTATACAATGCCCAACCTTCACCTTCGGCACCAAGCCAGTTGAACTTGCGGAAATCCGGCAATTCCTTGTTTTCCTGCTGGAGCGAAATCTGGAAATGATGGCCCGGGATCGCTTCGTGAAGGAACAAATCTTCGTCCGCGTAACAATTGTATTTTTTTACATCCGGAATAGGGACGTAGAAAATTCCCGGCCGTGTTCCGTCAGCGGAACCTTGCACGTATTCAGCGGATGCCGACGCTTCACGGAATGCTTCGGTACGACGGATTTCAAAAGGTGTCTTAGGTTGAAGCGAGAACAATTTATCGACGTTCGGCTTTATCGTAGCATGGATTTTCTTGAAATTGGCGATGACTTCTTCGGGTTTTTTAAACGGCTTGAGTTCCGGCTTATCACGGACATAATCACAGAAAGATTTGATGTCGCCTTTATAGCCAACCTGATCCATGACTTTTTGCATTTCGGCCCTCAGACGCGCGACTTCTTTAAGGCCGAGTTCGTGGATTTCGTCCGGAGTCATGTCGGTCGTTGTCCATTGTTTGACATAAGTCTCGTAGGCTTCTTTCCCAAAAGACAAAGCTCCGTAACCGCTTGTGGAACGTGAAGCCTTCAGGTAATCGCCCTTTAAGAATGCGATCATTTCGCGGAATTTTGGAACCAGTTTTTCAGCTATGGTCTTTGCATAACCATCTGCAAGTTCTTTCTTGTCTTTTTCCGGAAAATCCGCAGGCATTTTTTTGATTACAGTGTAAAAGAAATTATCCTGTGGTTTGTCTGAAATCCAGGCTTCGAACTGAGGCGTAATTTTTACCGTCAATGCCTTTGGCAGCGTGGCTTTTTGTTCAATCCCTTTCTTCATGTAAACCATAGCCGAATCGACCCAGGCCGAAAATTTATCCATGCGGGCCAGGAAATCCCGATAATCTTTTACCGTTTTGAATGGCTGTGCACTTTCACCGCTTGCGAATTGGCCAATTATTAAATGAGTGCTCGAAAACTGGTTGATCGGGATTAGATTGTTGGGGGATTTGAGCATCAAAAGGCCGGTTTTGGTTTCCCAGTTGATGATGCCGTACGAGATTTTTTCTTCTGCCGATAAAGCGGTAGTATCTATGTTTTTTAATTGCGATTGGTATTTGTCATAAAAGATACGCTGGGCCTTTCTGTGTGTATCGGTCATTTCAAAAGCCAGTTGGTCGTTATAGCCTTCCTGCCCATTGTATGTGGCATCAAGTGGGTTCAGCTTGTTCTTGTCGTCAAAATAAGCTTTTGTGATTTTGGCGAATTCGGCAGGCATGTCAATTGTTTTTTGTTCCGATTTTTTACACTGGACCAGTACCAGTGAAACGGCAGCGATTCCGGCTGCGAGAATTGATTTTTTCATATTGATTTATCCGTGATACACACGTGATGCTGTGATTTTTCCATTTTCCACTTCGAGGACTTCGGCGACGAGCAAATCGTCATCGCCTTCAAGTTCGCGCACATATTCCATGAACACACGATTTTCATTTGCCGTAAGCGATATGACTTTGTAGAACAAGGTCGGCATATTGTCGAACGCGCCCTGCCACCAGTTCCTCATGGCGGTTTTTCCTATGATGAGACCGTTGGTTTGCGGTTCTCGGACTTTGAGTTTTGGGCTGTAATGTTGTGCGTTATCGTCATATAAAGACAGCAATGCCTCGATGTCTTTCGCGTTGAAAGCTTCCATCCAGGCAATGGCGACAGGTTCTGTGGACATGGATTTGTTTTCCGATAAAAATAGCGAAAAATGTTGCTTCCACAGATGGATTTGTCATTGTTTCATCAACTCGTACACAATGCAGATTCGAAAATGGCATCGGTCACATCATTCATTTCACGCAAGTCCGGATTGCAGTTCATGATGTGCTGCCATTTCCATTTGCGGCGGCCGCGTCTGAATTGTTGCATGCGGAGTCGGGCCGAATCTGCATCACGCAACATTTCGAGATAGATAAGATGGTTGTGTTTTTTTGGAATTTTAGATGTCATTGCAGAATCGAGTTTATGCAAAGACGAACTCAAATCGGAAGTAAAACCAACATAGATTGAAGAGCGCAACGGATTGCTGAGAATGTAGACGAAAACGGACATGGCGTATAATTTATGCCCGAAAGTTACGTACGCTTATCGTTTGTCAGTTACAGAAAAAATGTAAAAAATGTTAAAAAAAAATCAGGAGTTTTTGAGGTTGATGATTTCCTGTTCGGTCAGGAAGCGGTAATTGCCGCGTGGCAGGTTCTTTTTGGTTAGACCGGCAAAAGAAACACGGTCGATTTTAGCCACGTCATATCCGAATTTCTCAAAAATCGCACGTACCACTTTTACGTTCGCTGTGCGTAATTTAAGCCCGACTTCAGATTTTGCCTCACCTTCTATGTAAGAGATTTCATCAACATACAAACGGTGTTCATCTAACGTTACTCCATTTGAAATAGATTCCAGATCTTCGAATTTGAAGTTTTTCCCGAGTGATACCTGATAGATTTTTGCCGATTTCTGGTTCGGTTGGGCAAACTTCCGGATCATGTCCGTATCGTTCGTGAACAACAACAATCCGGTAGTGTTTTTATCCATTCGGCCTATGGGTTTCAAATCTGCTTTGGAAGCACCGCGTACCAATTCAAGTACGTTACGCATATCGTTTTCTCCTTCGCCCGAAGTGGTGAAATTCTTCGGTTTATTGAGTAAAACATATTCCTTTTTCTCAGGAGTAATTACACTTCCGTCAAAATTGACTACATCGCCCGGCTTCACCTTGTAACCCATTTCGGTCACGACTTCGCCATTTACTTTCACGTTGCCCGATTGGATGTAGATATCGGCATCACGGCGAGAAACGATCCCCGAATTGCCAATATATTTGTTCAGACGGATTTCATCTGGATTTGCCGTTTTTGGAGCCGCTGTTTTTTTAGGCCGTGTCGCACGTTTGTCGAATGCAGGTTTTTCAGTGGTGGCTTCCGGTTTTGCCTTTGGTTTTTGCGAACGTTTCGGCAAAGCGGGTTTGGAGCTTCCATCGCTTTTAGGCTTTCCGGGACGTGAAAAATTTACTCTTCCGTCTTTTCCGGATTTCTTCTCAAAACGATTGTTCGGCTTGTCCATATTGAATTTTTTTGCAAAGATAGGTAATTTGGTTTTGTGGATTTTTTGGACAGCAAACACTATCGTTTCCAACTGAACCCACATCTAAACGAAATACAATTGCCATAGGTGTTATAAATACATTTATTAGTTAACTTTATCTGAAATAACATCGGTTTACAAACCAACGCAATATGAAGAAATATAGTTCGCTAATTTACTGCCTCATCCTGATTGTGTTTAACGGCGCAAAAAGCTTTGCCCAGAATAAAATCCCGCAAAGCTTCAATCAAAACCCGGATGTAAAATCCCTTGGCATCGATCCAAAAAAAATAGCAAGCGTCGATTCTGTGCTCCAATCTTTTGTGAAAGATAAAAAACTGAATTGTGTGGAAGCTTTCATTGCCAAACGAGGCAATGTCATTTACAAAAAAGCATTCGGGTTAAAAGATCCGGAGCATAATATTCCCGCTACGACCGATGATTATTACGAGCTTTTTTCCCAAACGAAAGCCATCACTACAGTAGCTTTCATGACATTGGTAGACAAAGGCCTTGTTTCCATAAACGATCCGGTGTCAAAGTATTTCCCGGAAATCCCGAACCGTGTTGTCACAAAGGTCAATCCGGATGGAACGTACGAAACACGTCCGGTAAAAACACCAATGACGTTTGTTCATCTCATGTCCCATACTTCGGGATTAAATGCAGGACTCGTAAAGCAAATCCGAATGGCAAAGGGAGAAAAAGATTTAGGTCCGCCCGGATATGGTGGCCCGATTCCTGAAAAAGTACCGAATGGACAATATACCTACGGCTTGAATCTGGACGCGAAATACATGAGTGAACAAATGACCGATCTGGTCAAATATCCGCTTGGATTCGATCCTGGTTCCGACTGGAATTACCATCCGAGTTCCAATATGCTGGCGTACCTGATCGAACGTATTTCAGGCAAGCCATTGAGACAATATGTAAAAGAAGCCGTTTTTGAGCCGCTGGGAATAAAAAATACGGACTGGTATTTTCCGGCCGATTCCAGGTCGCGTTTTGTCAAGCCATATACGTATATAGATGGCAAGCTACAGCCAGGGCCAACCCTGTATCTCGACGGCGCATTGAGCAGCAGCCAAACGTATGCGGAAGGCGGAATGGGCTTGAACGGAACCATTGAAGATTATGCTAAATTCTGCCAGATGTTGCTCAACAAAGGTGAGTTCAACGGGCATAGGATACTGAAACCCGAAACGGTGGAACTCATGACAACCATCAACAGGTTGCCGGCGGTAAATTCAGCCGAAAAAGGCTTTCAATTCGGGTTGGGCTTTGAGCTCTTCAATCCGCAGAAAAAAACAGTGCCGGCGGTGTCTGATTCAGCTTATGCGTGGGGCGGGATGTTGGGAACGGAATATATAATCGATCCCAAAAATGACCTGATCGTACTGTTTTACATGAATATGTTTCAGCGCGAACGCCTTTATCCCGAGTTTTTGACGAAGGCTTATGAACTGGCAACTGGTTTAAGAAAGTAAGACTCGCTTTCCATGGACCAACACGCTAGGATCGATCAGGATGATGCAGAAAATTCCGGCTACGATGACGAATTTCAAAGCGTTGTGCAGCCAAAGGAATTGCGTCCGGTTTTCTGACCGCCACAGGAACATGACAAAGAACATGAGGAAACCGAGGCAGAAATAAAAATACAAATCCATATAGCCCACATCGTACAATTCAATAAGGATGTACACCGGAACAATGGTCAGAACGGCACAAATAGATATGGCTATCTTGGACACATTTTCCCCGTAGCGGACCGCGATTGTCTGGTAATTATTGGCTAAATCGCCGCGAAGGTTTTCAAGATCCTTTGTCATTTCCCGAATCAGCAAAAGCAGGAAAAGAAAGCTTGCATGCGAAAAAATAATCTCCAATTGCATAGGTCTGAAAATGGTGTATTTATCCATTTTGGCGAAATACAGCAGGATTCCGAAAAAGGGGGCGACAGCCAATAAGCAAGCTGAGATATTCCCCACAATCGGATATTTTTTGAGTTTGTGCGAATAGAACCAAATCACAAAAATATACAGTGCATAAAATAACGCGACACGCCACGAAACCAGCCATCCCAAACCGACGGCGATAAAATTCAGGGTGAAATACACATACAGTTTCGTCTTTTGGCTTACGAGCCGGTCGAGCATGGATTTGCGCGGACGATTGATCAGGTCTTTTTCGCTGTCGTAAAAATTGTTGATGATATAGCCTGAGGCGATGGCAACAGACGATGCCAAAACGAGCAGAAAAACATTGACATCGAGGATCACATCCAGTGCAGGCATTTCCTGTGGTGCCAGGATGAAAATGGCCGAAAGATATTGGGCAAGCGCAATTACAGGAATATTGTATCCGCGGATGACCGAGAACAAACTCAGGATTTTCTTAAGGAAAAGCTTGTTCTTTCTGGATAGCATTTGGTTTGGAGAATGGGGCGCGTTAGGGATGCAAACGGAAATCCTTTTTCAAAACCTTGCAAAGTTTTGAAAAAGATTGCAGTGGGACAGCCCGGGCTGAAAGCAACGCCATAAAATTAAAACTTGTAAACGACTTCCAATTTGTGACCTGACAACGCTTTTTGTGCTTTCTCGAAATCTTCCGTGAAGCCTAAAATGTATCCGCCGCCGCCGGATCCGCAGAGCTTAAGATAGTAATCATTAGTATCGAGGCCGTGTTGCCAGATGCCATGGAATTGCTCCGGAATCATCGGTTGGAAATTATTCAGCACCACTTTGGACAGTTTTTTAGTGTTCGCGAACAATGATTTGATGTCACCTCCGAGGAAATTCTCGACGCACGCATCGGTGTATTTCACGAACTGATTCTTGAGCATCGCACGAAAACCTTTGTCCTTTAGATTTTCCATGAAAATATTGACCATTGGAGCTGTCTCGCCAACGATTCCCGAGTCGAGCAAAAACACCGCACCTTTACCTGTAGCGGCCTGTGCAGGAATTCCGGTAGCTTCTATATTGTCTTTGGAATTGATGAGGATTGGAATGCTGAGGTAGGAATTGAGCGGATCGAGTCCGGAACTTTTTCCGTGGAAAAACGATTCCATGTGCCCGAAAATAGTCTTGAGCTGAACCAATTTCTCACGTGTCAGGTTCTCCAAAACGGTAATTTTATTCTTGGCGTATTTGTCGTAGATGGCTGCAACCAAGGCACCGCTGCTTCCGACTCCGTAACCTTGCGGGATGCTCGAGTCGAAATACATGCCTTCGGCTATATCGTGATGCATTTTTTCAAGGTCGAACTGAACCAGATCCGGATGATCCTGTTGCATCGTTTCCAGATAATACACATAGCGGCTCAGGCTGGCGTTGGATTTAACCGCTTCCTCGTCAGGATTATCCGAAACCTTAAGTGCGCCTTTGTAAAAATTATAAGGGATGGAAAGTCCTTTGGAATCTTTGATGATACCGTATTCCCCGAAGAGGAGGATTTTGGAATAGAAAAGAGGTCCTTTCATATTGTGGGTTAACAGTTAACGGTTAACAGATAACGGGTTGCTTTTGAGAGTGGAATTTACAATCCGAATTAGAATCTTCAAAAGCAGTTTAATATTATTTTGTTGCCGAATATAGGTTTCTGGATCAATAAATTTAGATTCGGAAAGTAAATCCAGCCAGTATTCAGTTTCATTGGCTTCTTTTAAAGCAATTCTGATTTTATGAACAAAATCGGCTCGGCTTTCGGCATACTGCGCTTCACGAATATTCGCGCCAATCGATGTTCCTGATTTAAGTAATTGTCTTGATAATACAAATTCTTTTTGTTCAATAGATATTTATAAATCTCAATAATTTCAAGAGCGAACAGGAAAGACTTTTCCCGTATTAAACTTGGAGGTTTATTCATGATGGATGGCGTTGATGATGCAAAAGTAGTCAAATACATTCAACAGGCCTAACTGTTATCCGTTAACTGTTAACCGTTAACAATTCAGAACCATTTCCAATTTTATCTTCAATATATTTTCCACCTTCACAAAACAGGGATAATACTCCATCTATAAATGTCTTGATTACTCCTTTGTATTCATCTGGATATAACACATGCACATTCGCTCCCGCATCAAGCGTAAAACAAATCGGCACATTAGTATCACTGCGGAATTTCCGGATTTTTTCAATGATAGCCAAGGTATTCGGTTTCATCAATATGTAATACGGATTCGAGGTCAGCATCACGGCATGTAATGATAAAGCTTCCGATTCGACAAGAGCGACAAAAGACTTCAGGTCGCCGTCGATCAAAATCTGTTTTAAACGGGTAAGGTTCGTCCGTGCCTGTGCAAAACGCGCTTCGGAAAACGGGTTGCCGTTCATTAAATCATGGCCGACGGTACTCGATACGGATTTCTGTCCTTCTTCCACAATCAGGATCGTATCACGATAGTTTTGAAATACCTCGTGTGCCTCGAATGGAAATTCAACCCCGAACAAATCCGAACTTTGCGGAATGTCTTCATGTTCGCCCCAAACCACCAGATTTCCTTTGATGCTGCGGCAGGCGCTTCCGGAACCGAGACGTGCCAAAAAAGATGCCTTCTGATAAAAGAAATCGTCGGTCATTTCTGGATTTAAAAGTCTTTCCACACTCATCAAAGTCATGGAAAGTGCCGCCATTCCGGATGCAGATGAAGCAATGCCGGAAGAATGCGGAAACGTATTCCTCGTGTCGATCGTAAAATGGAAATCGGTCAAAAAAGGCAGGTAACTTTCAATGCGCTCAAAAAATTTGAGGATTTTCGGTTTGAACGATTCCTTGGGTTGGCCTTCGAACAGTAAATCGAATGAAAAACCGCCGTGTCGTTTGCGCTCAAAAGACAAGGTCGTAATGGTCTTGCATTTGTTCAGCGTAAAACTGATGGACGGATTTGCAGGTATTTGCGGTTCGCGTTTTCCCCAGTATTTGACAAGGGCGATGTTGCTCGGTGCACTCCAGGTAAAGTTGCCGGAATCAACGGAATTCGTATATGGTGTTGGAATGAATTGGTTCGGGTTGTTCATGGGGCAAAGGTAACGGTTAACGGTTAATGGTTGACAGTTGGGCGATGGAAAGTATCGGGCGATCTAAGCCTTTGTTTGCCATAAACCCTGTAATCCAATACTGTCTTCCTATCTTCGCAAAACAGTTATCCGTTAGCCCAAATGAACAAATACATAAAAATCCTGATAATGCTCGCCACCTGCCTGGGTGTTGGTTATATTTCCAGTGTCGCTACCCAAACCAGCGTCCATACGTGGTTTCCGACTTTAATAAAGCCATCGTTCAATCCACCGAATTACCTGTTTATGCCGGTATGGACAACACTTTATGTTTTTATGGGAGTTGCGGCCGGTTTGGTCTGGGCACGAATCGATTTCCAACGCGAAGATGTCAAAAAAGCACTGTTGTATTTCTTTATCCAGCTCGCCTTGAATGCGGGTTGGTCGTTGCTTTTCTTCGGTCTCAAAAATCCGTTTCTGGCACTCGTGGAAATCGTCCTGTTGTGGCTCATGATCTATGAAACCTTCTACAAATTTGTCCGGATCAGTAAATATGCGGGTTGGTTGTTTGTACCTTACATTTTATGGGTCAGTTTTGCCTTGATACTCAATGCGTCACTTTGGTATCTGAATACATAATACCATAAACACTGATAATTTCGACGATTGCCTTTGGAAAACACATATTACCTAAAACAAAAAATCCGCTCCGGAATTACCAGAACGGATTTTTTATTTGAAGATCGTTCAAATTACTGTACAATCAGTTTCTTAATTGTTTTCAGGTTCATGTCTGCCGATATTTCCATCAGATAAACTCCTTTTGAAAGTTTCGAAATGTCGAGGTTCAGTTGTGAAGAGCCATTTCCGTCAGATGACATTACAGATTTTCCAACCATATCGATGATGTTCAACTTCCGGATTATGGTATTGTTCGATGTCTTGACTGATACATATTGAGAAGCCGGATTCGGATATAACAAAACATTTTCGGAATTCAAATCCGCAGTGCTTAATTGCTCCACGAATTCCGTTTCAAAGGTATTGGTCACGATCTCCGGGTTCGTGTCGAAGTAAATTTCGGCTACATTCGGGATGATGTCACCCACTGTAAAACCCGGATTCAGTTTGACTTTATACGTTACAAAACCGTGGCTTAACGGATCGTTCTGGCTTTCATAGGGCAAATTGATGTGGTCGAACCGGAATGTCAGCTGATTCCCGATTCGCTCCGCCTGATAGTCATGGCTTGCCGAAACAACACGTAAACTTTCGGGATCAATCTGTGCGTCGAGCGTATTCTCAAGACGAACATCCATAGCCTGTGCATTTCCGGTATTCTGGAAGCGGATGGTATAATACAGGTAATCGTCTGCAGTGAAATCATCGATGTCTATCTGAGGCCCGTGCGCTTCGGCAATATCGTTCGGGTCATAAGACGCAACGATCGACTGGGTTACGGAATACACATTGTCGTTTGGCATGTCATCAGATGATGCAAGAGAAACACTGTACTGTACAGGCTGCCCGATAGAAACGGTCGGAATAGAAGGCACATTCAGGTAAACATCCACATCATGCTGCTGGAACGGATCCAAATCATAGTCGATGCTGAAACCTCCGCCGGGCAACGGATAAGGAGGAACCGTATAAGTCACGTTCAAGGCGGGATCTGAAGTAAAATGTAGCGTACCGCTCATTTGCGTATTCCCTGTGTTGGCATAATGTACGATAATACGTTTGCTTGTTCCGGCATTCGGATAGGCTCCGGCGTAAATCGATACTTCCATGTTGGAAAGCGGGTTGGCGGCAACAATAGGAAAATAAACCGGAGTGACACCTGTTATGGCAATATTGGTCTGTGTAGACGGAGCGGTGAAATTCGGAGCGAATTCGGGATCTATGGTAAATGAAACGTTGTAGGTTTCAAACGGATTTGCCGCAGTTACCGCATAGCCGTTACCGGAATAAAAAGGAAAAACCTCGTTACCGCTGGCCGAAGTGATTTCGTAGGTTCCTTTGGTGAAGAATTCTTCAGAAGCATCCTTCGTGCCGTTGGCGTTGGCATCAAAATAGGCGAACAGCTCCAGTGAATTCAATGGCGGTCCACAAGTTACATTAGCAATCCAGCCTGAAGCGGTAGTATTTGAAAAGTCGCTGCGGAACCTGAAGGTAAGGCAGCCATCTATAGAACTTGATGAGAATGGCCCCGGAATTACGTTACCCCAAAATCCGCCTGAAAGTCCGCCAGGAACATTGCCTGCCACGTTATCACTGGCAATCTGTGGGGCAGAAACCGTGTTGCCGTCGAATACATAAAGTGCATCGAAATACGTTTCCACATTAAATTCATTGAACGTTACGGTAACAACATCTCCGGGAGATTCAGGACAAATAGTTATGGTCTCGTCTGAATTTGGCGCATAGTTTCCCATAGGCCCGCCAGAGTCAGCATATGTCCCGCCGCAACCCGCGTAAGATAAGGTACAAGCTGAACCACATGAAACCCAGGGAGTAGATTCTGAGCCACAAATTCCTTTGACATAAAAATCGTAACAGGTATTCCAGTTGAGATCTGCAATAGTAAAGACTGTTGTGGTGCTGAAATAACCCGGAACGGTAGCTTCATCTGGCGAAGGAGATCCAGCCAGAACAACATAGATGCCCCATTGGTCAGACGCGCCTTCAGAAGCCCAAGACAGTGTCGCAGTGAATTGGGTATAATTGACGACAGATCCTGCGGTAGGCGGCAAGCACTGCGAATATCCCAGAATTGAAAATAGCGATATAAGTAACAATAATTTCTTCTTCATAGCATGTTTTTACTGGATAATCAGTTTTTGTGAAGATATTTTTTTGCCTTGATTTGATAATTCAATCATATATAATCCGACGGATAATTTAGAAACATCTATGGTGAAATTATCCGAAGCGGAATTTTGGAGTTGCAAGACCTTTTTTCCGACAATATCGTAAATGGAAACTTCATCAATCTGGTTATTTCCGATGTTGACGTTGACTACTGATTTTGCCGGGTTCGGATAGATTTTCACGGTTGAATTTTGAGAGTCGGCCACAGATAAATCGACCGTGAATTCCGTGTTCCAGGTGTTCGTGTCAATTGCCGCATTCGTGTCAAAATAAATGGCAGCATTAGCCGGAATGATGTCATTTGCTTCGATTCCGGGTTTTGTCCGGATACGATACGTGACATAACCCTTGCTCGCATCTTCACTTTCGAATACGCCCGGCAAATAAATAGGGTTAAAAATAAAGGTCAGTGAAGCACCGTTCCGGATCAGTTCGAAATTGTGGCTTGAGCCGATAAGTTCTATGGACGATGAATCCAATTTTCCATCAAGAATAGATTCTACACGAACTTTATTCGCATGTGCCGTTCCGAGGTTCTGGAAATGGATTGTGTAATACAGATAGCTTTCCTGCACAAAACCGGCAATCGGGATTTCCGGTCCATGCGTTTCTTCGATTGAGTTCGGGTCGAAGGAATTCACGACCACATCATTTCCGGTGAATGTGTCGTTGGCCAAAGTATTGTCGCCAGAAACACTTATCGAAGCCGTTGCTGACAGGACATCGCCCATATCTACCGCAGGTACATCGGCAACCAATAAACCTACCGGAATTTGTATCGATGCCAAAGGCGCCAGATCAGATACCGTATAGGTGAAACCTGTTGCGGTTTGGGTTCCGAAAGGCAAATCTGTTAGGGTAGTCAATGCATCTTTTGTAAAAGTGACTGTTCCCGATGCCGTGGTTTGCCCGAAATTGGTCACCGTAATCAGTTTGGTATATTCCAAAGCAGGTTTAGCCGGAGAAAACGGACTAGTCATGAAAATACCAAAATCGGTAACGTTCGATACCGGAGTGATCGGATAAAGCAATGTTGTGGTTCCGCTGCCGGAAACAATATTTACGTCGTTAAAAAGTACCGGAGTTGCAGTGTAATAACCGGCGACAGATGGATTCATGACATACCCAAAATCATAGGTATTGGAAGGATTACTTTCATAGAGCGTATACGTTCCTGTCGGAGCATAGACCTGGTCAACAATTCCGCTATTATTTTGTTCTACCGAAAAAGAACCCTGGTTGAAATACGGTTCGTCTTCTTCTTTTGATCCATTGCTGTTGGTGTCAACAAAAGCCTGTATTTTGATACGGTCGTTGCATTCGGGCAAACCGGACTGGAAACTTCCTTCTTCTATGAACACAGCCGAATCCATGATAGTGTCGCCATAATCCGCAATAGCCAGCTTAATGCGATATACATGTCCCGGAATTACCGAAGATGAAGCCGTCATTTTGGTTGTCAATCCGTTGAAATTAGTAGCTGACAATTGACCCTCAGGAGAGGCATTAGCCGTGTACGATCCAAAGAAATCAGGGTTTGAACTGGGGCAGCCCGGGTTGTTATCGGAATTCCTGATAGTAAGTACAGATACCGGAGTCATCGTTCCCGGAACTACCGCCAGGTTAACCGTAGGATCTGCGGTGGTAAGGTCTTTCAGGAAAAAACCGAAAATGTCTCCATAATTACATTGGTATGTTCCATATTCTTCCGAAGCAAAAATGAAATTGAATGAAAACGAATCGGATTGGCTCACGAAATCAAAGCTGAGTGTCGCCGCATCATGTAGTGATTGCATAGCGCCGGAATTGCTTGCAAGTTCATCCAGATCCGGATCAGATCCCAAGCCAGAAGAATTCCATTGCTCTGTAGTATTAGGTCCAGTTGCCGTCGTGACTTTTCCGGTGCTTATGATAATTCCGGAAGTCATGTCGAAATTACTGCCCGCATTCGTGAAATATCCTATACTCGAATTCGCATTTGGAGAGAATCCATTCGCTGTTACGTTGCTGGTCACGAAACACGGATTGTTGATCAGTATGTCGCTTACCAATTGCTGGGGCGTAAAAGTGGTGGTATTGGTACTGATGAAATTGGATGATGGTGTAGCCGGAGTATTGAAGGTTACCGGGGCCGACCAGTCGCTTTCCTCGGCGGGCATACAAACAGATTTGACACGAACAGATACATTGCTGTTCGGAGCAACATTACTTACCGTAAAGTCGGTCTGGGTTGAGGAATACGTCGAGATATTTGTATTTCCCAATGCATCGGTCACAATTACTTCAATATACCATTGGGTCGCCGACCCGTTCTCCTGCCAGCTTATCTGGGCGTTCGTGCCATCCGGAAGGAGTAAAGCCGATACATTAGTCGGTTCCGGGCAAAGCAGTGTGAGGGCAAAATGAGTGTCTTCCTTGGAATTTGCTGCAATTACAGCCAGTGTCTGAAAAGCCGTTAGGACCAGCAACAACGTAATTTTTTTCATCGGTACGGATTTGTATTGGAGTTAGGTGCCTGAAACTCAAATATACATAAATCCTGTTTCCAAAAGAAATGTTAAATCGACAGGGATTTGGCCGCGATGAATCCGCCAGTCCACGCATTCTGGAAGTTGAATCCGCCCGTAATCGCATCGATATCAAGTATTTCACCGGCAAAGAAAATCCCGGGAAGCAGCTTGCTTTCCATCGTCTTGAAATTGACTTCCTTTAGATCGATTCCGCCTGCGGTCACAAATTCTTCCTTGAACGTACTTTTGCCATTTACGCTGAATTTGGCCGATGTCAATGCCGTTGCAAGTGCCTGCAATTGTGCTTTATTCATATCGGCCCATTTCAATTCAGATGAGATCTGTGCCGATTTCACGATGCTTTCCCACAACCGGTTCGGAAACCCAAACGGAGATTTTGAACCTACCGATTTTTTGGGCTGATCTGATTTTATCGACTTCAAAATCGTTTCGGCTTCTTCTGAATCCGCATGGTCTAACCAGTTGACGGTAATCCCGAACTGATAGTTTTTATCGGCCAGTATCCGCGCACCCCAAGCCGATAATTTCAATATCGCCGGGCCGCTCATTCCCCAATGTGTAATCAGCAATGGGCCGCTCGCTTCGAGTTTTGTTCCGTTCACCATAACTGATGCCTGGGCAGAAACGCCGGGTAAATCCTTGATTCGAGTATCGTTTATGTTGAATGTAAAAAGAGATGGAACGGCAGGCACAATCGTGTGTCCGAGTTCGTGCAGCATGTCCCAGATTTTTGGGTTGCTTCCGGCTGCGATAAGGATTTTGGATGCTTTGAACTGGTCTTGCGGGGTTTCGATTTTCCATCCGTCAGTAGCATGAAAAAGGGATTGCACGCTTTGTCCGGTCAACACTTCGATACCGTATTTTTGGGTTTCAGTTATAAAGCAATCTATTATGGTTTGGGATGAATCGGTGACCGGAAACATACGTCCATCTTCTTCGATTTTCAGGTTGACGCCCCGTTTTTCGAACCACTCGATCGTATCGCCTGAGCAAAAAGTGTGGAACGGGCCGCGCAGTTCTTTTTCGCCTCTTGGGTAGAATTTGACAAGTTCGTTCGGTTCAAAACAGGCATGGGTCACATTACAGCGTCCGCCGCCAGAAATACGCACTTTGGTCAGTACTTCCCTTCCGCGTTCAAAGATTGCGATTTTGAGTTTTGGGTTGATTTGAGCCGTGTTTATCGCCGTGAAAAAACCCGCAGCGCCGCCCCCGATTATGATGACATCGTACTGTTTCATAATCTGTCGGGAAAATCGGTTATGATGCCATCGACTCCAAAAGATTTCATTCGTTCCAAATCCTCAAATTCATTGACGGTCCACGTGTAAACCTTGAAGCCGAGTTGTTGCATATTGGTGACATTCTCTCTTGTAAGCAGATGAAAATACGGATGGATTGCAGTCGCTTTTATGGTTTTGGCAAAGCCGATGGCGAGATCCAGGTCGGTTTCCGTAAGCACGCCGAGCGGAATCTGTGGCATTTTATCGTGAATGTACTGAAGTGCGCTCCAATCGAAACAGGAAACCAGGTATTGATTGTAATCGGCTCCGTTTGAAACCAGATCTGTCAGTAATTCAATGACAGGTACGACTGTTTTTTCGGTCTTCAATTCAATGTTTATAAAACAGTTGGTTCCGATGAAATCGAGTGCCTCCCGAAGCGTCGGAATAGGATGGAGGCCGTCTACATTCAATGCTGCAATCGCTTTGGAATCGAAACTTTCGATGTGTCCGGATTGTCCTGTGAGCCTGTCGGTCGTTTCGTCGTGGAATACAATCAGTTCGCCATCTGACGATAAATGGACGTCCAGTTCGATGCCATCGGAACCCATATCGATAGCCATTCCAAACGCCGCGATTGTGTTTTCAGAAGTGTGGCCTTTTGCGCCGCGATGTGCGATTTTTTTCACATCGGCAAAGATAATCGTTAATTATTTGAGTTCGAGAAGTACGAAGTTGAATTCAGAATCGATGGTCGCATACCCATATTTCACAGTAGATTGTTTCCCTGAATAGGCATCGCGCAAAACAGTCCCATCTTTGAAAACAGAGGAAACCTTGAGTTTTTTGACACCCATTGGCATGTCCAATCCCATTACGACCCGATCTTTTACCTTGCCATTGTCAAAGCCACGGCTGAAAACATAAGGAGCATCGGCGATTTTGTGATGCACGCCCGCTCCGATAGCAACGTGTTTTTTTCTGAAATTCCCTAGTTTTTGCCAATGTGCCAGGACTTCGGCTTTTTTAGGATCGGCTTTGATTTCGTCCCAATTCATGTTGGAACGCAATGTCGCGTCTCCAATCGTTCTTTCTACGACCAGGCTTCTGTCGGTTTCATCACCGTAATAAATCTGGGAAATCCCGGGGCTTAACAATAACTTGGTTCCGGCTTCAATACCCTTTTCGCGTTTGGCATCGAACGGTTCACCATCATCATGTGAAGAAATATAGTTGAGCACGCTTTTGCCTTCGAGTTCGTTGTTGAGCTTGTCCGAGTATTTTGCAAAAATGGTTTCGTAGTCGTTCTTAGCATCCCATTTGAACTGGAAATTGATGAGATTGTTGAAGCCGTTCTCGAAATAATTGACCTTCCTGTCTCCAAAATCATAAAATTTTCCGCCATCGATCCCGTAGCCATAAACTTCTCCTATGGTGTAGAAATCATTGTCGTCGAGTACTTTTTCAGGATTTCTTTTTTTCCAATCGGCGAATGCGATATTGCATTGTGTCTTGAATTCGGCCCACACGCTTTCGCCAATGTGCTTGGCTGTATCACAACGATAGCCATCGATTCCATATTTGCGGATGTAATCCGTAAGCCATTTGATGAGGTAATACCTCGGGGCACGCGGATAACCTGTCATTTTGAAAAAGTCATCAAGCTCTTTCATTTGCTGGTCATACCGGCCTTCTTTTTTCCATTTTTCGATAAGGAAATCCGGCAGTTTGACTTCGTTATTACTTTCGGTCAATACATCAGGCAAGTTGGTTACGAGTGTACATGCTGTAGTATTATCGTAGGTCTTGTAATCGCAATTTGGTCCTGTCCGAACCCAATCATCCGGCCACACGGTATCTGTCGGAGTGACCGGGCCGGTATGGTTCATGACGCCGTCGAGCAAAACCCGTATGCCGTGTGCGTGTGCCATTTCAATCATTTCGACGAGGTCTTTTTCCGTGCCGAAATTCGGGTCGAGTTGTGACCAGTCGCGTGTCCAGTATCCGTGGAAACCATAGGTAAATCCGGAACCTTCGTCGACTCCGTCATGTATCTGCTCCACAATCGGGCTCAGCCAAATGGCATTGATGCCGAGTTTGTCAAAATAGCCTTCGTGTATTTTCGCTGTGATTCCTTTAATGTCGCCACCTTCAAAACCACGCAGTTTTCCGGTAGGTTTGTTTCGGTCGAAATGGACATCGTTGGATAGATTTCCGTTGTTGAATCTGTCAGTAAGTAAAAAATAGAGATTGGCTCCTTCCCAGATAAACGCTGATTTTTCAGGTTTTGGTTGTGCCTTGGTTTGTGCGATCGTTGCGGTGCTCATGGTAAGTAAAGCGGCAAATGCGGCGATATGTCTTTTCATTGATTCAAAAAAATTTACGCCGTCTGTCGGAAGCGAAAGGTACGAAATTTCGGTCGTTTGATTTTTAACCGACACATTTCATTTTGTACGATTTCCATCAGGTACGGCCTCCGAAAATAAGGATTTTTGTCCTATTTCAATTCTAGGATCAAAGCTGTTTTTGGAGCGATGGTTATGTTTTGGTTCAGTTCGATGCTTTTTCCAGTGATGATATTGGTTCCGGTTTTGGACGATTTGATGCTTTCGGCGAACCGCTCTGTCTTGGTGGTTTGTTCCGATGCACTGTTGTTGATGATGACCATTATAGTATCGAAATCGTCGTATCTGAAATACACATACACATTGTTTTCCGGAATGTAATGTTTGGTCTTTCCGGAATGGATTACTGATTTTGCTTTCCTCCAGTTGAATAATTTCGACGTGTAATCGAAGAATTCCTTTTGTGTGGCATCGCGTCCGGAATCTGAAAAAGCATTTTGGGAGTCGCCAATCCATCCGCCCGGAAAATCCCGTCGGATATCGCCGTCGCCTTTTTTGTCCTTATCGCCCGCCATGCCAATTTCACTTCCGTAATACAGTTGTGGAATGCCTCGGACTGTTGCAATTAGTGCCATCGCCATTTTATAATTGGCAAGATTATTTTTGTAAATGTGGTTGAACCGTTGGGTGTCGTGGTTTTCGGCAAATACCAAAATCGAATTGATGTCGGGATATAAAAAGTCATTCGTGAAATTCTCGTAAATCCGGATCATGCCTTTGTCCCAGCTCGGATTGTCTTCTGAAAAAGCCTGGGAAATGGCATCGTGCAGCGTAAAGTCCATCAAGGTCGGCAAATGGGAATTGTAATTTTCTATCGCCCCGATTTTACTGTCGCGCTGCCAGTACGCCATTTGCGCCTGGTCGTGCATCCAGACTTCGCCGGCGATGTTGAAGTACGGATACTCGTCGAGTATCGCCTTAGTCCATTTCGATATGCCTTCTTTGTCGTTGTAGGAATAAGTGTCGACGCGAAATCCATCTAAATCTGCATATTCGATCCACCAGATGGCGTTTTGTATGAGATAATTCAGAACTAATGGATTCGATTGATTCAAATCAGGCATTGACTTTACGAACCAACCGTCGACGCAATATTTCGTGTCGATGTCAGATGCATTCGTATCGAATTGGGTCGTCATGCGATAGTTGCTTTGGGCATATCCCGGAAACTGATGGATCCAGTCGTATGAAGGCAAATCCTTGATCATCCAATGCTCGGCGCCCCAATGGTTCGTGACGTAATCGAGCACCAGTTTCATTTTTCGCTTATGTAGTTCCGATGAAAGTTTGAGATAATCCTCATTCGTCCCATAGCGGGGATCGATCTTATATAAATCAGATTGTGCATAGCCGTGATAGGAACCGCGCGGGTCATTGTCTTCGCAAAGCGGCGTATTCCAGACTGTAGTTATGCCCAGTGATTCCAAGTAATCGAGATGGTTGATGATTCCCTGGATGTCGCCTCCGTGACGGCCGTGATCATTGGTTCGGTTTGATTTCTCAGATGTATCAGATGTGTTGTCGTTTGCCGGATTTCCGTTTGAGAAACGGTCGGGCATGATAAGGTAAAGTGCATCGGATGAATCATATCCTTTTCGCAACGCGGAATCTTTGCGGCGGGCCTTGAGTTCGTATTTTTGGGTGAATCCTGTCTTCTTACCGTCGATGAAAGAAAATATCAGCTGTGATGGCGGGACATTTTTGGTGTCGATAGTGACGAAAATATAATTTGGATTTTCTGTCTTTGCTATTGATGTGATTGGGATGTTGTTCGAAACCGTGACGTTGTATTTGGAAATGTTTGGCCCGTAGAACATGATTTGGAGTTCGGGGTTATGCATTTGGGAGAACCAGAATGGGGGTTCGGTTTTGAGGGGTTGGGCGGAGGATGAGTTGAGAAAGGTGAGACAAATGAATAGTGTTAAAAACCTTCCAGGATTAATAATCGCGGCAGGTTTTATAATTCTGGAAGGTTTATTAAACCTGGAAGGTCTATGGTAATGAAAAAAACGTTTCATGGATGTTAAATTTTGACAGGCGCAATTATTTTTTTCTCGACAATTTTTTCTTGCTCATTTTTGCTGAATAAATTTTTTCCACTTCAATTTCCAATTGTTCAGAGGTCCATATAGTCCTTCTTTCAAAATTTTTCACAAAAAGACTTCCTGATCTGCCGGTATATTTATTTAATGCTTTGGTATAAGCATTAAAAAGATTAGAGATTGGTTGATGAATTCTTTTTCGATACTGTTCAGGGATTTCACTCTCAGGTTTGATCCTTATGATTAGTCTGACTCTGTTCGATTTTAAATCGTAATGTAAAATATTCCCGATTTTCTGAATATGATATTCCATCAACCTGATAAAATAGCTTTCATTTTCCGTCTTTGGAAAAATCAATTCCTCGTTATTTCCACTTTGGGAAATAAAATATATTTTCTCAGCTCCTAAAGTATTCCGTTTCTCCATGAAACAAAAAAAGTGTAAAACGTTCTATGGCTTTTACACTTTTTCTGCCGAAAATGTTAAATTACAACCACCCCATCAGGTTCAACAGTAACAGCATTTCCATTCATGAAAACGGTTATCTGTTCCGAATTATCGCCGCTTTCGAGTGCAAAACTCGTCTGGTTTTTGGCTACGGAAACCTTCAGTATCTGTCCGCGGAAATTAATCTTAAAGCTATAGCCGTCCCATTCCCCCGGAATTCTCGGAGTGAAGTGAAGCTGGCCATCCTTGACACGCATTCCGCCGAAACCTTCCACAATACTCATCCACGTTCCGGCCATCGAAGTGATGTGACAGCCTTCTTTAACCTCTTTGTTATAATCGTCAAGATCGAGTCGGGAAGTACGTAAATAAAACGTGTAAGCCATATCCATTTTGCCTAAAACTGCGGCTTGAATGCTGTGTACACAAGGCGATAACGAACTTTCATGGACCGTGAAAGGCTCATAAAAATCAAAGTGACGTTCGAGTTCTTCGGTTGAAAAATGGTCTTCGAAGAAATAAAATCCCTGTAATGTATCGGCCTGTTTGATGTAGGGTGAACGAAGGATTCTGTCCCACGACCATTTCTGGTTTATCGGGCGCTGGCTTTTGTCGAGATCGTGAACCTTAATCAGTTCCTTGTCGAGAAAACCATCTTGCTGCAGATACACATTGTGCTCTTCCGAAAACGGAAAATACATCTTATCGGCGACCTGTTTCCACTTAGCAATTTCAACCTCGTCGAGATTTACTTTGGAAAGGATCCGATTGTGGTCAGATGCAAATTCGTCCTTCACTTTCTCAAGTTGTTCTACACAATAATCGATGCACCATTTGGCCAGATAGTTCGTGTAGAAGTTATTGTTGACGTTGTTCTCGTATTCGTTCGGGCCGGTCACGCCAAGGATTACATATTGATTCCTCGCAGTCGACCACGTAGCCCGCTGATGCCAGAAACGCGCAATCCCAATCAAAACCTCAAGCCCTTTTTCCGGAACATAACTGTAATCGCCGGTGTATCGTACGTAATTGAAAATGGCAAAAGCAATCGCGCCGTTACGGTGGATTTCCTCGAACGTGATTTCCCATTCGTTGTGGCATTCTTCACCGTTCATGGTTACCATCGGATACAAAGCCGCACCATTGTTGAATCCAAGCTTTGCCGCATTTTCTATCGCTTTGTCGAGCTGATTGTAACGATAAGTCAGCAGGTTTCTTGCCACTTGCTGATCCTTTGTCGCCATGTAAAACGGAATGCAATAAGCCTCCGTATCCCAATAGGTCGAGCCGCCGTATTTTTCTCCGGTAAATCCTTTAGGCCCGATGTTAAGACGTGAATCTTTTCCTGAATACGTCTGGTTGAGCTGGAAGATATTGAATCGGATGCCTTGCTGGGCTTTCACGTCACCATCAATGGTAATGTCGCTCATTTCCCAGATTTTTGCCCATGCATTTTTCTGGTCAGACAACAATCCGTTAAAGCCTTTTGCATTCGCAGATTTGACTACTTCAGCTGCAGCAGTTACCGTATCGGAATGATTCATGGACGAGGTGTATCCGCCGATTTTTTCGATGGATGCCGATTGTCCTTTAGTCACATCGACCGTATACGTAAACTGTATTTTATCTCCGGATTTCTGGATGTCGGACGGAACCATTTGCTGTAAATTCCCGTCAACGAAAACCGCATTCTGCATGAACGTCGTCGCCGTAAAATGTGTCTTGAAAGTACGCGCGGTCACAAAAGCGGAATTGGCATCTGAAGCAACCGAGATCGGCTCCCAGAATTTCTCTTCCCAATTCGCATCCATATTTTGTACGCCGGCATCTACATAAGGCCTGAAGGTGATCTGGGCGTTACCATTCACAGGTATGATATCGAATTTGATCGCTCCGGCTTCGTCAAGATCCATACTTAAGAAACGAAGTACGTTAACCGATACTTCGAGTCCGTTTTGGAGCGTGGCAGAAAAGCTTCGGTTGTACCAGCCTTCTTTCATATTCAGTTCACGTCGAAAATTGCGGACGTCCCTGACCGAATTCAAATCAAGGCTTTCCCCGTTTATCTCAACGTCGATCCCAATCCAGTTCGGGGCGTTCAATACCTTGGCGAAATATTCCGGATATCCGTTTTTCCACCAGCCCACTTTGGTTTTGTCCGGGTAATAAACACCGCCAATGTAGCTTCCCTGAAACGTGTGGCCGCTGTATTTTTCTTCGAAATTAGCGCGTTGGCCCATAGCTCCGTTTCCTATGCTGAACAAGCTTTCGCTGGACTCGACCCGGTCGCGGTCAAACCCTTCTTCTATGATGGACCAGTTATCTGGTTTTATATAATCCTGATGCATTGTCTTAAAATTTTTTTCAAAGGTCAGATGCCGGGCGAGAGGTGGCGCTGCATCTTACTTTTTGAGGTTACAGATGATTTTGATTGATGATGATTTCGTTTCGGTTTCCCGAAGGACTTTAGTTTAGTATTACAGTTACAGAGTCACTGACGGATTATTTTTTAATCAGCATATCGATAAAGCTTAAATCGATATGGACAAAATCGGGGAAAATATACTGTGCCTTATTCAGTATCTTTTCATCGCCGATTCCAATACTCGTCATTCCGCCAATGTTCGCGGCTTCGATTCCCGCAACTGAATCTTCGAACACGATGGAATCGGCCGGATCGATAGTCAGATTTTTTGCTGCCAATAGAAAAACTTCCGGATCCGGTTTGGCGTTCGTCACATCGTTTCCATCGATAATCACATCGAAATACGATAAGATTCCGGTCTTTTCAAGAATCGGGCGTGCATTCTTGCTCGCTGAACCCAATGCAATTGGTTGATTCTGTTCTTTCAGATGCTTCAGGACATGCATGACTCCCGGAAGTATCTCATTGCGGTCCATGTTTTCTATGTACGACAGATAATCGTCATTCTTTTCTTTAAGCCATCTGTCTTTGTCCGCCTGTGAAGCCGTGGCATGGCCTAATTCAAGGATGATATCAAGCGAACGGACTCGGCTTACACCTTTAAGCAACTCGTTGTGTTCCGGTGTAAAAGCAATCCCGAGTTCATCTGCAATTTTCTGCCACGCCAGGAAATGATACTTGGCCGTGTCTACGATGACTCCGTCGAGATCGAAAATAAATGCTTTCTTTTTCATCAAACAGTTTTTTTGTTATCGCCATCATCTTTTACAATCAGTGTGAGTGCGGCGGCAAGAATCATCGAGCAGCCACCCAAGACAATTGTCAATAAGGTATCGGCGTTGAAAATGTGGATTGTGAAATAGCCAAGTATACTGGCAGCCACAATTTGAGGTATTACGATAAAGAAATTAAATACGCCCATGTAATAACCCATTTTATTTGCCGGAAGTGCGTTGGATAACATGGCATAAGGCATTGACAAAATACTGGCCCATGCCACACCAACCATTCCCATTGATACTACAATAAGTGTCGGATTGGTTATGAAATAAATCGACAGCAGTCCTAAACCTCCTATAACAAGGCAAATAGCATGAGTGATCTTGCGGTTGGTACGGAATGCTATAAGTGGAATAATGAATGCGAATAAAGCTGCCACACCGTTACGTACCGAAGAACACACATTAAGCCAGTCCGCTCCATCGTTATATTCTTGTTGGACACGTTTGAATTCGGCCTTGCTTTGTGTAAATTCCTTAAAATTCCCGTCGGCAAAATAATTTGCGATGTTTACTGAAATCACCGGATTGCTAAGGTTCCCGAATTTTCGGATTTCCTCAAAATCTTTTTGAAGCGATTTTAATTGCTTGCTGTCTTTTATGTTGTCGGCTTTTTTCTCTTTAGCAAAAGATTCGGCCTTGGCGAACAGCTCCGGACTGATGTGCATATTATATTTGGTAGATGTAACCGCATTGGTAGCATATATCCACATGGAGAAAAGTGCAAACCAGGTAAAAAACTGCACAAAAGCAAGCTGTTTCATGGTCTTTGGCATTTTGAAGATGCCGCCGAAGGTTTCTTTAAGCGCTTGGGAAAATGTGGTTTCCTTGCGTTCCTTTCTCAATGCTTCAATACTTTCAGGAGGGAATTCCTTAGTGGTGAAAACAGTATACATTACTGCGGACAGAAATGCAAAACCGCCAACATAGAAGGACCATTTTACCGATTCCGGGATTTCACCTGCGGGCGCTGTATTACTGAAATGGAGCCAATTTGTGAAGACCCACGGAAGGATTGCCGCAATTACAGATCCTATTCCAATGAAAAAACTTTGCATTGCAAACCCTGATGTCCGTTGCTCCGGCGGTAATTTGTCACCTACGAACGCACGAAAAGGTTCCATTGAAATATTGATGGACGCATCCAAAATCCAGAGCATTCCGCCAGCTATCCACAGCGTTGGTGAATTCGGGACTATAAATAATGCGATGCTTGCCAAAACAGCCCCCATAAAGAAAAACGGACGCCGACGACCCCAGTAATGGTGCCATGTTCTATCGCTAAGATAGCCAATGATTGGTTGTACAACAAGACCTGTAAAAGGAGCTGCAATCCACAGGATAGGGATTTCGTCTTTATTTGCGCCAAGCGTCTCGAAGATGCGGCTGATGTTTGAATTCTGTAATTCGAACCCAAACTGGATTCCCAAAAAACCGAAACTCATGTTCCAGATTTCCCAGAAACTTAATCTACGCTTTTCCATTATCGTAAGTTAAAGGATACGATAAGCGCTGTGCTTATCAAAACTCGTCTGGTTTTCGAAGTCAGGAACTTGCCTTGATAATTGGGGCAAATGTAGTATTTTTTATTTTCATTATTATTTTTTATTCAATTCGGCCTGATAATAATAGCACTTGAGGCATAGCCGAACTGTATGAAGCGCAGCGAATAAATAAAAACAAATAATCCACTATTTCGTGGAATCTCGTTTTATGAGATGCGTCTCAATGACTTCCGTGCGATAGTGCTCTTCGTGTTCTTCATGTTCTTCCTCGGCTTCTTCTTTTTGGAGGCGGTCAATAAGCATGGCTGCGGCTTTGCGCCCCATCTTGATTCCGTCCTGGCTGACGGTCGTAATGGTAGGAGTTGAGAATTGGGAGATGATGCCGTCTGTAAATGCAACGACAGATAAGTCTTCCGGTACATTAAGCCCCATTTTGTGGGCCGCTTTTATGGCGATGACGGCAAAGAGTTCGTTGACGGCGAAAACAGCATCGATGGCCCGGTCCAGCAATAATTTTTCAATCGCTTCCCCGCAATGATCCATGTCTTCCACTTTAATAATGAGATTCTTGTTAAACGGAATGTCATTGTCCAAAAGTGCCTTTTCATAGCCGTCTGTACGCAACTTGCCCACGCTCACATAATCTACGGTCGAGACAAGGGCGATTTTCTTCATGCCTTTGTCTATAAGATCCTGAACGGCATCGTAAGCGGCTTTTTTGTCGTCGATGATGACTTTGTCACACAGGATGTCGTTGGTAACACGGTCGAACATCACCACGGGCATTCCTTGATTGATGGCTTCGGTAATGTGATGATAATCGGCCTTTAACTGGGTTTCCTTTGAAAGTGACATGATAAAGCCGTCGATGCTTCCGTTTGCCAGCATTTCCATGTTGATGACTTCCTTGTCGAAAGATTCGTCTGAAAGACAAATGATTACATTGTATCCGTTTTCATTCGCGACCTGTTCGATTCCGCTGATGACTGTTGCGAAAAAATGGTGAACAATCTCAGGGATGATGATTCCAATAGTCTTTGTCTTACGGTTTTTAAGGCTTAAAGCAATATTGTTCGGCTTGTAGTTATACATGCGTGCGAAAGCCTGGATTTTAAGCTTGGTGTCTTCGCTGATTTCCGGACTGTCCTTGAGTGATTTGGAAACTGTGGAAATGGAAACATCAAGTTCTTTAGCGATTTGTTTTAAAGTGATTTTTCTCTTCATTAAATAAGGAAAATTGACAGATAGATAATTTAGGTAAGAAATATTGGGAAAATGCTAATTTAACTATGTGGTAACGTGTAAATACTGGAAAGTTTTCAACACGAAAACGTTTGCGCGACCCTTGTAGAAAGCCGTTTAAGAAATCGTTTGAAATTTTAATTAGTTTTAACACTTCGAAGTCAGGAATACGCTAACTAATCCAAGTTTCTAATCTAAACAAAATGTATGAAAACAATTTACAAAAAGTTGTTATTTATTTTACTGCTGATGCCTTTTGCGGCACTCGCGCAGGGAACTTTATCCGGTACCGTACTGGAAAAAGGTTCCAATCTGCCGCTGCCAGGGGTTAATGTAGTTGTCAAAGGTACCACCAACGGTACTTCTACCGATATAGACGGAAAATTCCAATTACGCGGCCTCACGAATGGCAACGTTTTGGTCTTCAGTTATATCGGATTTGCCGATCAGGATATTACCTATACTGGTCAAACTACGCTTTCCGTGACCATGTCAGAAGGCTCCAACCAACTTCAGGAAGTCGTGGTCCAGGTCGGTTACGGCGGTGTTCGTAAAAAGGACATTACCGGAGCTGTTTCCAAGGTATCTGCTGAGAATTTGAATCAGGGGACGCTGACAGATCCGATCCAGGCTTTGCAGGGAAAGGCTGCAGGTGTAACCATCACTAAACAAGGAGGTAATCCGAATGACGGATTTAATGTTCGGATTCGTGGAGCAGCGGGGTTTGCGGCAAATGGAGGGCCATTATTTGTTGTTGATGGTGTTCGCGGGGTTGACCCGACGACAATCGCTCCTGAAGATATCTTGTCTTACGATGTTCTTAAGGATGCCGCATCTACCGCAATCTATGGTGCCGATGGGGCTAACGGTGTTATTTTTATAACAACCAAAAAAGGAAAGGCTGGTAAAACTACTATAGAGTACAATACATACCTTGCGGTTGATAAAGTCGCCAATCGGCTGAAATTGGCTTCATCTGACCAATACCGGAATTTTGCTACCGATCACGGAATCGCTTTTACCGATAACGGTGGTAATACGAACTGGCAGGATGAGTTATACAGAACAGGAACAAGCAACAATCATAACTTAAGCATTTCCGGAGGAACAGAAAACACTAATTATCGTGCTTCCGTTTCCCATATGGATTTGGAAGGTGTCATTCGCGGTTCCCAAAAGGGGCGTACAATAGGAAGGATGAATGTTACTCAGAAAAGCTTTGATAACAGATTAACTATAGATATGGGTTTATCTGCTACTGTTGAGCATAACAACTATGTAAACTATGGTTCGAATAATGCCACAGACGTTCTGTTTCAATCGTTCCAGCGACTTCCAACCGATCCTGTATATAATGAAGACGGAACTTTTTTTGAAACCAATAGTACCTTCAACTATTACAATCCGGTAGCATCACGTTCACAAGTAGAGAATACGCGAGATGCAAAGCGATTCAACGGTAATTTGAACGTTGATTATGAATTGTTTAAAGGGCTAAATGCTAAAGTGGCGCTAAGTTACATACGAAACGATAGCGAATCAACGTATTTCGAGCCGAGATATTCTAACTTTTATGGCCAAGACGAAGCTTTAATCCGTCGTGGTTACGGACGGCGTAACTATGATAACTATGAGCAAAAGCTTATTGAAACCACACTTACATACAAAAAAACTTTTGGTGAAAATCATAATCTGACCGCTTTAATCGGACATTCTTATCGCGCAAGTATGTCAGACGGATTCCGGGCGCAAGGCAATGATCCCGTATCAAATAGTTTAGGCGCTGACAACCTTCAGAATTTCGAGACACTTTTATTGGGAGACATTACATCTTATAAGAATGAAAGAAAAGACGTAGGCTATTTTGCAAGAATCATGTATGATTACGCATCTAAATATTATATTACGGGAATGATCCGTAGAGATGGTTCTTCAGTATTCGGAGCTAATAACCGTTATGGAAACTTCCCTTCTGTTCAGGTTGCATGGAACGTAGCCAACGAAAACTTCGTAAAAAACAATATTCCGGCATTAAACCTGTTTAAGCTTCGTGCAAGTTGGGGCTTATCGGGTAATAGTAATGTCGAAGCTAATCGTTCGATATATAGAATCGGGCCTAGTGGAACGTTAATAGATCCAGATACGCAAGCACCAATAGTCAATTTGGCTTATCAAAGCGAGCTAAATCCAGATTTTCAATGGGATGAAAATGAGGAAATAAACCTTGGGGCTGATTTTGGCCTGTTCGACAATCGGATTACTGGGTCGTTCGAATACTATCGTAAAGACTTGAAAGACTTGCTTTCGGTTTATCCGACACCATCGAATGGTACTTATCTTTCTCCGATTATTTATGTTAATGGTGGACGCATAAAAAATGAAGGTATAGAAGCAACTTTAAATGCGGAAATCGTAAAAGGAGGTAATTTTTCATGGAATACTACTGTTACGTATTCTTCAAATAAGCAAAAAGTTGAAACGCTTGACAGTTCGGGAGGATTCAATTTGACTGAAGGTATTCGCACAGGATATATCAGTGGACCTGGCTTGGTAGGGGTAAGTACTCAATTATTAAAAGCAGGTTATGAACTTGGTACATTTTACGGATATGAATATGCGGGAGTGTCTGATGGGCGTTGGCTTGTGAGAGGTGCTGATAATCAATTACACTTCTTCGATGAAGTAAACCAAGATTTGAGCCAACGTAAAGTTATTGGAAATGCACTTCCTGATTTTGAAATGGGGTGGAGTAATTACTTCAAATATAAAAATTGGGATTTGAGTATGGCTTTTCGTGCGGTTGTAGGCCACGATATATATAATGCTACAAATCAGGTCTTCGGAAATCCAGATAACATCGGATCTCGTAATGTTAATGATGAAGCTTTTATCCTTTCAGGTAATGTCAACGGAGCGTATCAGGCGTTGTCATATTATATTGAAGATGGCAGTTTTATAAAAATGGATAATGTGAATCTTGGTTATAATTTTAAAAATCCTTCTTTTTCTAAATATATAAGCAATCTGCGGGTTTATGCTTCAATGAATAATGTCTTCACGCTTACGAATTATGGAGGAATTGATCCCGAGGTAAACTTTTCAGGTGGAAACGGAACTAATGAGATATATTTTGGAATAGATCAGTATAACATTTATCCAAAAACACGGACCGTGACATTTGGATTGAACGTTACATTTTAAAAAAAAAGTTATGAAATTTAAAAAGACATTTTTAACATTAGGCCTTGCTTTATCAGCATTCGCATGCTCTGATATAAACACAGAGGCCTATGACTTCATTTCGAGTGACCAGTATCCCGAAAATGAAGTTCAGGCGATTCGCGTGGCAAATCCTGCTCTTGCAAGGGTACAAGGTTTGGCCGATTGGGGCGGATGGTGGTTTCTTCAGGAAATCACGACAGATGAAGCAGCTGCGCCAACACGAGGTGGAGACTGGGATGATGGCGGTAAGTGGCGCGTCCTTCACCAACATTCTTGGGGTAATGGTACCGAAGCAGTCGAACAGTTATGGCGACTGATTTTTGAAGAAAAAGGGTTGCCGGCTGCTAATCTCGCAATTGACCAGTTGACACCTGGCGCCGAGGGTTCACCCGAAGTAGCAACTGTACTCGCTCAGGTTAAGGTTTTACGTGCTTATTGGTTCTATTTGGGCATCGATAATTTTGGTGATATTCCTTTTCCGAGATCTTATATAAATAATCCTGATCGTACTCCGTCGCGTACTCCAAAAGCCGAAGTTTTCGCGACAATTGTTCAGGATATTCAGGAAAGTATTGAATTTCTTCCTGATCCGGTTCCAGGTTCTAAGGCGTCTTCTATAAATAAAGCTACGGCATATGCGCTGTTAGCAAAATTGTATCTGAATGCCCAGGTATATACAGGTACTGCAATGTGGAGCGAAGCTAATCAGGCTTGTGACAATGTTTTACAATATGGTTATGTACTTGAATCTGATCCAAGTCTTCCTTTCAAGGCTAATAACACGGCTTCTAAAGAGCTTATTTGGACTGTTCCTTACGATAAGGATAATTTTACGGGATTCAATTTGCATATGCGTACGCTGAATTATCTCAATCAGCTTACTTTTGGTATGGACGTGCAGCCTTGGAACGGATTTGCAATGGTAGAAGATCATTTTAACACATTTGCTGCTAATGACTTACGTCAATATGCATTGTTGAAAGGGCAACAATATACCTTGGATGGAAATCCAATATTGGATGCAGATGCCAATGGCGCCCCACTTGTACTTACGCCTCATATTCCAGCATTGTTTATGGACGCGGCAAGCTATACGAAAGAGCAAATTCGGATGTCAGGAGTTCGTGTTGTTAAATGGGAGATACCACAGGGAATTAAAGAAAACCTCAGTACCGACTATCCTATTTTTCGTCTTGCAGATATTATTCTGATGAAGGCTGAAGTAATGGTGCGTCTAAATGGTGCGGGTAGTGGAGATTCTTATGTCAATCAAATTAAAGCTCGTGCAGGTATTCCGCAATTGGGAGGATACACACTTGATGACATTTTGGCCGAAAGAGGTCGAGAAATGACATGGGAAGGTCACAGAAGACAAGATCTGATTCGCTTTGGAAAATTCCAGAATACATGGTGGGAAAAAACCAATACAGATCCTAACCGCAAATTATTTCCAATCCCGCAATTTGCAATCAACGCAAATCCAAACCTAACTCAAAACCCTGGTTACTAATAAAATAAACATTCGATAAAATGAAAAAATTATCTTTCTTATTAATGGGATTGTTGGTCTTCGGACTTAACTCGTGTAGCGATGATGATCCCGCGATCAATATTTATGGTGATGAACAAATTGACGTGGCTCCCGTACTTGAGGTTCCGACACCAACAGATTATGTGGTAGTTGAAGATACCAATGAAGCCGAACAGGCCGGTACATTCAACTGGAGTGCTGCAGAATTGACTTATAATGGAGCCGTTTCTTATTATGTTCAGTTGGCTCCAGCAGGTTCTGATTTTGTCAATGCAACGCTTTTGTCTACATCTGCAGTTACAGATCTAACCAAATCGTTCACTTTTCTGGATCTGAATGTCGCTTTGAATAACATCAATTCTAATATTGTGGCT
Source organism: Flavobacterium silvaticum (assembly GCF_012911565.1). Classification (GTDB taxonomy): domain Bacteria; phylum Bacteroidota; class Bacteroidia; order Flavobacteriales; family Flavobacteriaceae; genus Flavobacterium; species Flavobacterium silvaticum. Next base: position 38,961 of record NZ_JAAMPU010000099.1, read on the forward strand.
GCTGGTGGCGATCCTATCGATTTTACCATGCCATATTCAGTAGATGTTCGTGTTATGGCCATTAGTGGCGCATCTGAGGCTACGGCTTACTCTAACCTGGAAACAATTACTATTGCAGGATACGAAGATGTATTTGTACCGACGCCACAACTTTTCCTTGTAGGTGCAGTTCAGTCTTATTATGGTCTTGGCGGTTGGGACAACACTACTGCAATGCCAATGCGCTACATAGGAGACGGAACCACACAGGTTTTCGAAGCGTATGTGAAAGTTGCTGCGGGAGACGGATTTAAATTCATCGGTCAGCAAGGTTCTTGGGATAACGGAAACTACGGTACAATCGGCGGAGCTCAGGACGGAAATCTTGAAAATTCAGGTGGAAGTGGCGATATCAAAGTTGCTGCTACAGATGGTGATGGATTCTACTATGTACAGGTTGACATCGATAACCTTACTTACAAAGCTGTAAAAATGAATTGGGGCATCATTGGAGCCGCAACTGCAGGTGGTTGGACAGATGAAACAGCGATGAATTATGACTTCGCTTCCAATACATACAGCCTGACAGCTACGGTTACAGATGGAGAAATGAAACTGCGTTCTAAAAATACAGGACAATACATTTATTCGGATGATTGGAAATTCAACGTCGGAAACAGTGATCCTATGGTGACATATAATCCAGCTGCACCTAACTTCACCGTGACCGGTGGCTCACACGATTTTACACTTTCATTAGATATCCAAGGTACTGCTACCGTTGGTGGTATGTAAGAAAATATAATTATCCAAAGGGGCTGAATCAACAGCCCCTTTTTCCATTTAATACCACATGAGAAAAATCTTATTATTATTCATCGGCCTTTGTCTCGGATTCACATCTGCAGCCCAGGTAACGCCCGTGCCGAACCCTTTCGAGGCGACACAATCTGTTACGCTGAACTTCAACAAGGCCGGAACTCCGTTGGCATCTTATTCGGGAACCATCTACGCCCATATTGGGGTTACGGTTAATGGCAATACCTGGCAAAATGTCATCGGCCAATGGGGACAGACGAACCAGCCTGCCCTTACATTGGTTTCAGGAACGACTTATAAACTGGATATCACGCCGGATTTATTCACCTATTTTGGTGTGGCTGCAGGAAGCAACATCACCCAGATTTGTGTGGTCTTCCGCAACGCTGCGGGAAGTTCACAGACAAGCGATATTTTCATCAATGTCGGGTCATTCCAGGCAAGCCTGAGCGCTCCTGTACTCAACAGTACAACCTTGGTGAATTCGGGTGGAAGTCTTTTCATAGCAGGTTCGAATACAGGCGGAACGGCTAACTACAATCTCTTGGCGAACGGGACATCGATTACTACATCTAGCGGAACATCGTTTTCATATACCGATACCAATATTACGGTAAACAAGAATTACGAATTGCAGATTTCTCAGGGAACAGTGACGTTTTCCAGAAGATTTGCCGTGCTTGTAAATCCAGGTACAGTAACGGAAAGTGTCCCTGCCGGAATGGTCGACGGAATCAATTATAATTCGGCAGATACATCAAAAGCGACACTTGTCCTTACGGCGCCTGGAAAAGAATATGTATACGTTGCCGGAAGCTTCAATAATTACACTCCTACGGCGGCATATGCCATGAAAAAGGATGGGGACAAATTCTGGATCGAGCTTACAGGTCTTACGCCGAATGTTGATTATAACTACCAATATTGGGTTGTTGATACGACTCCGTCTTCGGGTTCTCCGGCTTTGGTCAAAACAGCCGATCCATATTCTACTTTGGTGCTTTCACCATACGACGATCCATACATTCCCGCGGGCAACTATCCGAACCTTCCGGCTTACCCGATTGAGCAAAGCCGTGAAGTTACCGTGTTGAAAACAGGTGTAGCTCCTTACAACTGGCAGGTTACGAATTTTGAAAAGCCGGCAAAGGAAAAGCTTGTAGTTTATGAAGCTCTTGTTCGTGATTTCGATTCAAACCGCAGTTTCCAGAACCTGATCGACAAAATCGATTATTTCAGGAATCTTCATGTAAACGCCATTGAACTGATGCCGGTCATGGAATTCGAAGGAACGGAATCCTGGGGTTACAATACTTCATTCCACATGGCTTTGGATAAGGCGTACGGAACCGAAGATAAATTGCGTGAATTCATCGACCTGTGTCACCAAAATGGAATCGCTGTCATTCTCGACGTTGCCCTGAACCATGCTTTCGGGCGCAACCCAATGGTGCGTATGTGGATGAAGGATCCTGACGGTGACGGATGGGGAGATGCGGCTGCAGACAATCCGTATTTCAATGAATTCGCAAAACACGCTTACAGTGTAGGAAACGATTTCAACCATACATCTGCATATACAAAAGTCTATGTGAAACGCGTCATCAAACATTGGATCGAAGATTTCCATATCGATGGTTTCCGTTGGGATCTGACCAAAGGCTTTACACAGGCTTGTTCGGCTTCGAACGAAACCTGTACCAATCAATATCAGCAGGACCGTGTCGACATTCTTAAGGAATATGCAGGCTATTCATGGGATCTGGATCCGACTCATTACACGATCTTCGAACACCTCGGAACCGATAACGAAGAAAAGGAATGGGCTAACTTCCGTCTCAATGAAACACCTTCAAAAGGGGTCATGATGTGGGGTAAGGTTACAGATCCGTACAACCAACTTTCGATGGGTTATAACAGCAGTAATGATATTTCCGATATCGGTCATGAAGGTCATGCCGGTTTCAATGGTAAACGCGTCATGGGATATGCCGAAAGCCACGATGAAGAGCGCCTGATGTATAAAAACCTGACGTATGGAAACAGTGCCAATTCAGCCCACGATGTAAAAACATTGCCGGTCGCGTTGTCACGCATGTCTGCCATCGGAGCCATTTCAATCCTGGTTCCGGGTCCAAAAATGATTTGGCATTTTGGCGAACTCGGATGGGAATATTCCATCTACACCTGTAATAATGGAACCGTGAATACGCCATCTGATGCTACTTCCGGCGATTGTAAACTCGATACCAAGCCACAGCCGCAATGGACCAACAACTGGCTTGGGCAAACCAATCGTTCCACTATTTACAACGACTGGTCGCGTATGATCCAGATGAAAGAAACACTTCCTGTTTTCAGCGGGGATTATGATTTGAATTCCGGAACGACACTGCAACCTAAATTGTATGTTTACGACACGAGTTTGCCCGACAGCCAGCTAAAGAATGTGGTTGTCCTGACAAATTTCGATGTGACGGCACAAGCTGTAGTTGCCAATTTCCCATACACCGGAAACTGGTATAACCTTATGGACGATTCTCCTGTGAGTGTTTCAAATACAGCGATGAGCTTTACGATCCAGCCGGGACAATTCTTAATCTTCGGGAACCAGCAAGCCAATTTGAGTACAGATGCATTTGATACCTTGTATGATGTCGCTCTTGCTCCGAACCCGAGCCGCGATCAGTTCATGGTCAACCATGCGCTGAAGCAACTCGAGATTTTCTCGCTCAACGGACAAAAAGTGAAAAGCTTCAAAGGAGATTTCAATGAGTCTTTCAGTTATGGAATAGGCGATTTGCCAACTGGATTGTATCTGGTCAAAGTAACCGATGCCAACAACAGGGAAAAAACCCTGAAGCTGGTAAAACATTAAAGTTTGAGTTAGTTTTTATTTGGAACGCCTTTCGGGATCATCCGGGAGGCGTTCTTTTTTTGTGTCGTCAGAAGTCTTATTCTCTTCGTATTTCCTGATGTCTTCCTGCGCTTTCCGGCCATATTTGCGTGCATATCCGGCTCCGATTGCAATCACGATCATAAATAAAATGTACTGATACGTCATATGATCAACAGCGTTTTTTTAAGTCCGTCCTGCATGCATTTCCAAAACATATTGTAGAACGATTTGTCCTTTTCGCGAACCACCGAAACATCGGCGTGTTTTAATTGCTCCTTCGAATCGTTTTTGACTAACAGGTTGGCGACGGCAGTCAGCACTTTGTTTTTCTTTTTGGGATCATCTTTTTTGAAAGCCTTGAACTTGAGATCGTCATATTCCACAGCGAATTTTCCGTGTGCGCCGTCATCATTGCCTGAATAATCAAAAATGACTTTATCCAGATCGCCGCTTCCTTCAAAATTAAGGTAAGGCTTCATGAATTGTTGCAATCTTTCTACAGGGAATTTCGTAATACTGCCACGGATACGGAAACCATCGGTTTTGTCAAGCGTATTGAACGACCACGCGACAACAAGAGGGGAAACGTCCATGAATTTAGCATTGATGGAAATATTGACTGCTGGCAGTTTGCTTTGTCCGAAACCGCTGCGTAGGTTCGTCGCACGCAAATTGAATGGACTGAACCTGAGTTTTCCCGGGCCGCGTTCCGAAATTTTTTCTTCGTATTCCAAAGTCGAATTGACTAGCCTGAGTTCTTTGAGGTCCAAATCGAATTTGAGTTCGCGCAACAATTGGCTGTATAATTTCTTTTTACGCAAATCGTCGGTAATGGTTTTGTTGCGGTAGATATTGGCGTTGGCACGATCAATAACCAAAGATTTTCCAATGACGGACAATCTTTCGTTTTTCCCGAATTTCCAATCAAGCCCATTCAGCGTCACTCTTTTTGCCTTGATGTTGTACAGGTCACGCTCGGTTTTGAGGTTGTGGTCAAATGTGGTTCTGTCCGCATCGCATAAAAATTCAAAATCATCGGCCATGAAATTTTCGTTCGTGCAGGCGATGGTGCCTGTGGAAATATTATAAAATCCTTTGGTTTTGTAGTATAGTTTGCCAATCGTGATTGCGTAATCTTCGAACTTGAATGGAATTTTTTTCTTCATCTGGACAGAATCGACAATAATTCCGTCAATGGAAACAGAAACATCCTCGGCTTTCAAAACCGTTTTATCATTTCTGAGGTCAATCATTTTTATATTGGCATTTTTGACGATCAGTTCAGATACTGCCACGACTTTGTCAAACGGCTTCACGACATCGTCACTTAGATTCCGTGGTTTTTTGGGTTGACTTTTCTGGCCCTTGTATAATGTAACTTCAGGTTTGATTACGGTGAGGCTTCCGGCTTTTATGCGGTCGCGGAACAAAACATCTGTAATGCTGAAATTGTCCAGTGAGACCGATTGGATTTTTGCAAAAACACCGGCCGTGTTTTCTTTATCGGTCAATGCTTCTTTTGGGATAAGGATGATATCCTTGATGCCGATGCTTCGTCTCCAAACCGATAAATCCAGCTTCTTGTAGGTAATGGAATAGCCGGATTTATTCTTTTCGCTAATCAGTTGCGGAAGTTTTTCATTGAGCCACCAATTCGTCAATAGCTGGATTACACCAACAATAACTAGGGTGATTATAACAACATACAATGCAATTTTTACTTTACGGGACATTAGATGCTTTTTTCTAAAGATAAGTATAGTTTTCAAAATTAATTGTAAGATTTTATCATCATTATTTGCTTAAAAAGTGCATTTTGTCGATAAAAAAATATATTTCATCTATTATGTTAAATAACAAAATAAATTCATTACTTATTAATTAAAAACCTACTGATTATGAAACAAATTTATGCCCCTACTTTTGTTTTGGTAATGCTTTGGTTTTCTGCTGCTGTGTGTCAGCGTGGAGACAGAGTATTGATTTGTCATGTGCCTCCGGGAAATCCATCTGGTGCCTATACAACTTCTTTAACCCCTTTTCAGCTTACCCTTCATACCGGAGTGCTGCATCACGATTTCCCGGGTGATTGTTGGCAAGGGTGTACGGCGTCTGAGGTCGTATCGTTTACACAGGGCTTGCAGAGTAACGGGACGCCCGTGGCTGTAAGCAGGTCGAATCCTGACAAGGCACTCGGTTCGCCAGATAGTGTAAATGAGGTCGGCGGATTCTACTCCTTAGGCTTCGGTGGATCGATCATATTGAAAATGGACGGCGGCATTTTGAACAGGCCTGGCAATGACCTTCTTATTTCGGAAACGTCATACCATCAGCCGTCATGTGAATCCTATCCGGAAAAGGCGGAAGTTTTTGTTTCGGAAGATAATGTTTCATGGACTTCATTAGGTGTAATCTGTCAGGATGCCGAAGTTGATATTGCCCCGCTTGACTGGATTTTGTATGTAAAAATTGTAGATGTTTCCGATGCGTCATCGTTTTCCGGAGTGGTCGATGGTTTTGATGTAGATGGCATACAATGTTTGAATGCGCCGCAACAAAGACAAATGGCAATTGAAGAAAATCCGCAGTTCAGTCTGTTTCCCAATCCTGCAAAGGAAATGCTGAATATACGTTATTCGGGTTTTATGGATGATGATGTAATCCAGATTGAAGTGCTTGACCTTAACGGGCGCAGTGAATTAAAGACCGAAGCCAAAGTCCATGATAAAGAAGGAGTCGTCCAGGTTTCAGCTTCAGCAATAAAGCCCGGTTCTCATATTCTCAGCATTATTGCAAGCAGCGGAAAGCAAGTGATACGGTTTGAAAAAAGATGATGAGAAACAGACATAAAAATAAAAGCCCCAATCATTGATTGGGGCTTTTTTGTGGTATCTCCAGGAATCGAACCAGGGACACATGGATTTTCAGTCCATTGCTCTACCAACTGAGCTAAGATACCGTTGCTGATGCGGGTGCAAATATAGAATGATTTTTAATGTATGCAAAACAAAAGCGCAAAAAATATGGACGTATTTTAGCGGGCAAATTTGACGATATGTTACTGGTAATCGATATTGGAAATACGCGTATCAAAGCGGCTGTTTTTGAGGATGATAGACTTATTGAAAATTTTGTCTCGTCAGCTGATTCAATCGTCGGATTGATAAAAAAATGGCTGGAAATATATCCGGAGATTAAAAAAATCATCACGGCATCTGTCGGAAATCCGGAATTGGAAGGTCAGATTGCATTTGCAAATATTTCTTTATATCGTTTTGGCCCCGATTCGAATTATCCAATCAAAAATGCCTACTCAACACCAAAGACAGTTGGGATTGACCGGCTGATCCTGGCTTCTGGCAGTGTTTTGTCTCATCCCAAAAAAAACAGGCTTGTCATTGATGCCGGAACCTGTATTACCTATGATTTTGTAGATGAGTCCGATGTGTATCACGGAGGCGCCATTTCTCCCGGAATCGGGTTGCGGTATAGATCTTTGAATCAGTATACGGCGAGGCTTCCGTTGCTCGAAAAAGAAATGCCTGTTGATTTTATCGGTGATTCCACGTCGGCTTCGATTCATTCCGGCGTGGTTCAGGGAGTGCTCAATGAGATTGACGGTTTCATTGATCTGTACCGCGCCCGCTATTCAAACTTTATCATAATTTTAACTGGGGGCGACACCTTATTTTTGGCTAACCGATTAAAAAATACCATATTTGCCAATCCAAATTTTCTGCTTGAAAGTTTGAACCAAACATATCAATTCGTGCTTAATGATGAATAAATTCCTGGCAGGCGTTTGCTTGCTTATCTCTGCATTTGCGATGGCACAGCAAAGCAGCTATTCCCCATACTCTTATTACGGTTTAGGTGAACAGCGGTTTAAAGGTACGGCCGAATACCGCGCCATGGGAGGCATTTCCTTTTTTGCCGACAGTATCCACGTAAATCTTCAGAATCCCGCAGCTTTTTCGGCATTGAAACTTACGACTTTCTCTGTTGGCGGAACTACATCCTTTGCCGATTTGTCTACAGAAGATATGTCGCAAAAAGCCAAGCGTACAACACTTGATTATCTTGCTGTAGGATTGCCGTTCAAGAAAGGTGGGGCCGTTTTCGGACTGATGCCATATGCTTCTACCGGATATAACCTGGTGAATTACTCCGCGATGCCTTCCGGAGATTCTACCAGGACTTATTATGAAGGAAAAGGTGGCATCAATAGAGTATTTGCAGGTGCTGGATATGAAATAACAAAAAATTTCCGGTTTGGGTTGAGTTTCAACTATAATTTCGGTACGGTAGATACAGAGTCGCGTGAATATATTTACGGTGTACAATACGGGACAAGGGAAAGTACCAGTTCAAGATTGAGCGGCTTCAGTATGGATGCGGGAATTACATACGAAGGGAAAATTGGCAAAAAACTGCGTGTCTACGGCGGTTTGACATATACGCCGGAAACAAAAATGACCGTAAAGAATCAAAGATACATCTCGCTCATCGAAGAATCGAACGGAGGTTATTCCACTATTCAGATCGATACGGCCAACGTTGCGAACATAAAGGTCAAAATGCCATCGGCTTTCAGTGTCGGCGGAGGTATAGGCAAGCCGAGGAAATGGCTGGTCGGAGCCGAGGTGACGTTCCGGAATACAGCCGGACAGCAAAGCCGTTTTGGAAGTTACGGAAACGTGCAATTTGAAAATGCAATAAAGTACGGAATCGGGGGTTATTATATCCCGAACTACAATTCGTTCACAAGCTACCTGAGCCGCATCACGTACCGCGCAGGTGCCAAGTATGAAAAAACAGGTCTTATGCTGAATTCAAAATCAATTGAAGATGCAAGCGGAACAGTTGGCTTAGGGTTTCCTGTTCCCGGACTGTTCTCAAACATCAACCTTGGCGTGGAATACGGAAAAAGAGGAACGGTTTACAGTGGACTTGTCCAGGAACAGTATGTGAACGTTTCCATCGGATTGTCTTTCAACGACCGTTGGTTCCTGAGACGCAAATACGAATAATTAACTTTTTATACTATGCCGCTACCCGTGAAAAAACAGTTTTCCTTATTACTACTGATGCTTCTTACGGGAGCAATCTACGCTCAAAAATCAGTCGATCCGTGCCAGAAAAAAGTTGTGGCGCTCGATAGTATTTTTCGTCTGTCGGAATACGAAACAGCGCTGTCGCTATTCGACGATTTACGCAAAAACTGCAACTCCCAACGCGAGTCTTTCCAATATCAGGGAGTCGATTTGCTCAAATATAGGATCAGTACCCAAAAGGAACCTGCTGCTCGCGAAAAAAGCATCCGGGATTTACTGGCTTATTACGACGAATATGCAAAAGTAGTTCCTTCAAAAGCCAAATCCGTAGGCGTTAAAAAGGCTATGGTTCTTAGTGACTATGAAATCGGCACTCCGGATGAAATCTATGCAATGCTTGACAAATCGTTCATAACGGACCGCGATTCTTTTGATGATCCAAAAGCTATCATGCAGTATTTCAAGCTGTATTACGACAAATTTAAAAAAGGGGACAAAGACATAACGGTTGTTTCATTATTTTCAAAACAGGACGATATAGATCAGCTTATTGCATCCAAAATTTCAAAACTGAACGATAAAGAAGCGCGTCCGTTTAACCAGGTCTCAAAATCCATAGGAAATCTCGTAAAGAAAGAGGCCGATTGCAAAAGCCTTTCCTCTTATTACAATACGTCATTTGAGCAAAAAAAGACCGATACCTTGTGGTTGCAGGTTGCTTCAGAACGATTGCTTGCAAGTTCCTGCACGGCAGATCCCGTATTCCTTTCAATCGCCCAGCAATCTTTTAAATTAAAGCCGACTTCAAAAACCGCTTTCGGATTGGGAATCGCCTATCAGCGTCAGGGAAAGATTGATGAATCTGCCAGGTATTTTGAACAATCTGCCGAACTTGAATCCAAACCGCTCGAAAAAGCCAACCGATATTTCATCCTCGCTTCTTCCATATACAGAAATAGGGACAATGCAAAAGCCAAGGCATCGGCATTGAAAGCGTTGCAATTTGATCCGGCCATGGGCAAAGCGTGGCTGCTCCTTGCCCAAATGTATGCAAGTGGGAGTAAAGGCTGTACGAATTCCGGATTCGAGAAAAGAGCGCTCAATCTGCTGGCATCAGAAACGGCTTTGAAGGCGGGTGTCGCCAATCCTAAAATGAAGAATACGGCAGAGGATGCTTCTAAAAAATATCTTGCAGATGCTCCGACTTCACAGGAAATCAAAGAGGCAGGAATGGCAGGAAAAACCATTACTTTTGGATGTTGGATCAATGAAAAAGTCAACATTCCAAAATGATAACCCAATGTCAGGAATGATAAAGACCGTATTTACCATAACCTCGGTATTTTTACTCATGGTTTTGTCCATGTCCTGCGAAAGCAATTTCAAGGAGGTACAGCGTTTGGGTTTCTCAGAATTCACTCCGAGTTTCCAGGCCGAGGATTTTGATTTGAAGTATACAGATTCGGGTCGCATAACCTCGATACTCAAAAGTCCGCAGATGCTGGATTTTTCTTCAGTCAAATATCCGTTCATAGAATTTCCAAAAGGAGTCAATGTCACTTTTTTTGACAAAGCAGGAAAAAAGACCTATGTCAAATCTGATTACGGTGTACAATATAAAGGTACAAGCATCATAGATTTACAGGGCAATGTACGTATCTGGACAGATGCCGGTCAGCTTCTCGAAACCGAACAGCTATACTTTGACCAGAAAAACAACTGGTTCTTTACCGAGAAAAAATTTAAATTTACAGACCCGAAAGGCGTTTCGTTTGGAGAAGGCATAGATTTCTCGCGCGATTTCAAGATCGTGAATTCCCAGCGAATCAATGGCGAGGTCGACAAATCGGGTGAAATGTAATCCCGAAATCATTTGTTATGAACTATCTTAAATATACCCAATACGTTTACCTGATTGCCTGTCTGTTCTTTATCTACGAGGGAATTACAAAATTTCAGGAAAGAAGTGAAGATTACTGGCTTTGGCTTACCATAGCGGCTTTGTGTTTCTTTATGTTCCTTTTCCGCAGGCGCTTTGGTAAAAAATTCGAAAAACACGGCGATAAAAAGAAAGAATAGGCTTTCATTTTTATAGATTTCAAAGGGCATTTCGACGCCCTTTTTTTTGTATCCTCAATTTTAGGCGAAATTATTTACTGCGGCTATGGTTATTACACAGATAATTGTATTTTCGCAGACTGAATTAAAAACCAACAATATAAAATGGCAGTTTTATCTAAGATTCGGCAGCGTTCCTTGCTGTTGATACTTGTAATCGGATTCTGTTTGCTGGCGTTCGTCATTCAAGACCTTGTTACGGGCAAGAATGGTATAACGACTTCAAAAGACGTAGGAAGCATTAATGGAAAAGATATCACCTTTGAAGATTTTCGTCTAAAGGTCGGTAACATGGAAAAAAGCGGGCAGGGAATGACCTCGACCCAGGCTTCAAATCGTGTTTGGGAACAAGAAGTGGCTGTAACGCTGCTTGGCGACGAATTCGAGAAACTAGGTTTGCGTGTTGGTGAGCAGAATATTCTTGAATCTTTCAAAAACGACCAGAATTTCGCACAGAACCCCATGTTCAAAAACGAAAAAGGTGAATTCGACATGGAAAAAGTGCGCGAGTTTGCCAAGACAGGTGCCGAACAAAAGCAATTCATAGAAGAAAAGGAAAAAGATGCTGCGCTGAATGCAAAGTATGTTGTCTATAACTCACTTATCCGCGGTGGTCTGTATGCTACGGATCTCGAAGGTAAATTCAAATACGAAGCAGAAACTACAAAAGCTACTTTCGATTATGTTCCGGTGCTTTTCTCATCGATTAAAGACAGTGATGTCAAGGTTACAGATGCCGAATTGACCGAATACATGAAAAAGAACGAGAAGAAATATAAAGCAGACGAGAACCGCGAGCTTGAATACATTCTTGTCCCTGAAAAACCGTCTGCTGCAGACGAAGCGGAGGTTAAAAAGAAAGTAAACGACCTTTTGAACGGAGGTGTCGTTTACAATGAGGAGACGAAGCTCAGCGATACGCTACCTTCTTTTCGTACTATTTCAGCATCACAGATTGGTGATTTCGTAAACCGCAACTCAGATCAGCCTTATGATTCGACCTTTGTCGCTAAAAAAGACTTGCCAACCCAATATGCAGATGCATTGTTCAATTTGCCTGTGGGTGCTATTTACGGACCTTATGTTTTGGGCGATTATTACTGTGTAAGCCGTGGAATGGGGCGTGAAGCCGGTGCGAATGCCAAAGCGAGCCACATCCTTATTTCTTACGAAGGCACACAGGTTCCGAATAAACGTGAAAAGCGTACCAAAGAACAAGCAAAGGCCAAAGCGGAAGAATTGCTTGCCCAGGCTAAAGCGAATCCACAGAGTTTTATGATGCTTGCCCTTACGAATTCAGATGATTCATCTGCTCAGCAAGGTGGCGATTTGGGTTATTTCTCAAAAGGAAGAATGGTGAAGCCATTCAACGATTTTGTTTTCAACAATCCAATCGGAACAATTGGTCTTGTTGAGACAGATTTTGGATACCACATCATCAATGTAACTGATAAGCAGGATGCCGTTAAATTGGCAACCATCGCTCAAAAAATCGAGCCTTCAGAAGCTACTTCCGACGCTATTTACCAACAATCGGTAAAAGTGGAAATGGAAGCTAACGAGAAAGATTTCGCTTCTGTCGCCAAATCTGAAAAACTTGCCGTTGTTCCGGCCAAAGTAAAAGGAACCGATGAACTGATCGGAGCTTTGGGCAACCAACGCCAGATAGTACTTTGGGCGTTTAATAAAGACACTGAGGTTGGAGACGTGAAACGTTTCGAAGTATCGAAAATCGGAAACGTAGTAGTCCGCTTGAAAAAAGTAAATCCGGAAGGGTTGCTTTCACTTGACGAAGCCCGTATTGCCGTTGAGCCAATCCTGAAGAACAAAAAGAAAGCAGACATGATCAAGGCTAAAATGACTGGTGCTTCTCTGGCTGCAATCGCCCAGGCAAACAAAGCTACGGTTCAAACGGCTACAGATTTGACCATTGAATCGTCAATGATCCCGAACGCAGGCCCGGAACCTGCAGTCGTTGCGGCTGCCGAAGTTACCGCAATAGGAAAAATTTCAAAACCTGTAGTTGGTAAATCAGGTGTTTACGTAGTCCAGCCAAAAGTTGTGACAAAAGCTCCGGCTTTGAAAATGCATACGGATTATGTGACTAAGCTTAAGCAGATGAACGGCCAACAAAGTTCAAGAGTGCTTCCGGCGCTTAAAAGCGAAGCAAAAATTGAAGACAACAGACTTAAGTTCAATATGTAATTGAACTTCATGATAGAGAATTAAATCCCGGCATTGTCCGGGATTTTTCTTTTTGAAGCGTATCTTCGGGAAAATACTTTTTATGACCGAAGCCGAATTACGCGAAATGGCCCGTCAGCTATCAAATCCTGTTGGTGAAAACGGAAAAAAGGTTGCCGCAATGATGAATGATGGCAACCATGAAATGATCCTCAAGGGAATCGAAGCGCTTGAAATTCGAAATCGCGAAAGAATACTCGAACCGGGTCATGCAGGCGGCGGTCATTTGAAGGCGCTCCTCGATTCGGCAGATGATATCCATTATACTGGTCTTGAAATATCGAAAGATATGAGACAGATGGCGGAACAAACGTATAAAGATTTACGGCATAAAAATCCGGCCGATTTTTTAGTGTTCGATGGATTAACCATTCCACTTCCGGATACAATCTATGATAAAATCCTGACTGTAAATACCATCTATTTTTGGACTGAACCTCAAAATTTCGCCTCTGAATTATTAAGAGTTCTCAGATCCGGAGGCAGTTTGGTTCTTGTTTTTGCCCCGAAGCATTTTATGGAGAGGCTTCCTTTTACGTCACATATATTCAAATTGTATGAGCCGGATGAAGTTGTCAGATTACTTAAATCTTCAGGTTTTGAAAACATAGATATCAGTAGCCATATTGATTGGCCCATTTCAAAATCCGGCGATAAAGTAGAACGACCCTTTCAAATAATAAGGGCGTTCAAACCAATTTAAAGAATCATGTCGTCAAACGGAATGACCGTATCGAAGCCTTTTGCTGAAAAATAGTCTACAGGATTTTCTTTTGAAACCGCGAGTACAAAATCACCGCCCCAACCGCCAAGACTTTTTACGACTCCATTGAAATCCGGGAACAAAGCTTCTTTCACCGTATGCATTTCGAGCAGCCCGCTTACGAGGCTTTCGTGTTTTTCGAGTTGGTAGGCAAAACTTTTTAAATCGGGTGCCAGAAGAACCGCTTCAGTAATTTTGTTGATTTGCTGGATGACGCGTTCCGGATTGAAAATACGGTTTTTGTAGTACGATGCGATTGCGGCTTTACTGCTCTGTTTTTTATTCAGGTAGACAAAATACAGGTGGTTTTTGAAGTCCGGCCGGAAAGCAACTTCTGTGACCACGGGTTTCTCATCGACAAGTTGATAGGTGATTGGCGAATCGTGTTGGGCGCACGCAATATCATAGCCGCTACCGCCAAAACTGTCACGCAACAGTTGGAATGCATCTATCTGTAGCCATGCCGCAATATTACTTATTAAAGTAGACGATGTTCCGAGGCCCCAATGCCGGTCGAAAGTGAGGTGTGTCTCAACCGATAATCCCGGTGCAGCAAGGAAACCGGGATTTTTGAGATAGCCTTCGTGCAGGATTTCAAGAAGCCTTTGACGAACATTGTCTTCTTTCTCGACATAGTCCGGGGTGCAGATTTCGTCGAATGTAAAGCGGTCTTCGAACCAGATAGTCCCATCGTGCTCAAAACTGCGCCAACGGATTTCTTTTCCGGTTCCGGAAGAAACGGTGAGGTGTTGTCCTTTTTTGGTAGGAAATGCGAGGGCTTTTGCTCCGTCGAGCACTACATATTCGGCGGTAATGAGCAGTTTCCCGTTGGCATAAAAATGTTGTTCCATAAATGTTTGGGGAAAGCCGTACCCGAGCGAAGCGAACTGGCACAGCAATCGGCTCCTGAAATTTATTTTCGTAATTCTTCTATATAGCTTACCGCCGCGGCGTGCGATATGGCATGTTTTTTAAAATGGCGACGTACTTTTTCGCGCTCTTCATCGGTGGCATTGTATTGGTTCAGGATGTTGTTCAGGTGCATTTTCATATGGCCTTCCTGGATTCCGGTTGTGGTCAACGATCTTAATGCGGCGAAATTCTGGGCCAATCCGGCGGCGGCGACAATCTGCATGAGTTCCTGTGCCGATGGTTTCCCGAGCAGCTCCAACGCAAATTTTACAAGCGGATGTAAAGATGTCAAACCACCGACCGTACCCAAAGCCAAAGGAACTTCGAGCCAGAAATACAGTTTTCCATCGCGGATAGCTGCCCTTGAAAGGCTTCGGTATTTTCCGTCGCGTGCAGCATAAGCGTGAACCGCAGCTTCTATGGCGCGGAAATCATTGCCTGTCGCAAGCACCACGGCGTCGATTCCATTCATGATGCCTTTGTTGTGGGTTACGGCGCGGAAGGTTTCGGCATGTGCGATTTCGGTAGCGAGGACAAATTTTTCGGCGAAGGCTCTTGGATCGGGAATGTTTTTTTCGGCCAAATCTTCTATAAGGCATGAGACTTCGGCACGTACGATACAATCCGGGACATAATTGGAAAGAATGCTCATAACGACTTTTATGTCGCGCTCTTTCTCGTTGAAATCCAGCCATGTTTCGGCTTCACCTATTAGTGTTTTGGCGAATTGCTCCAAACAGGAATTGATGAAATTCGCGCCCATTGAATCGGCTGTTTCAAATGTGGCGTGAAGTTGGAAATAATGAGGGATTTCAGCCGTTTTGTCGCGGAGTTCGATGGTTCTGATTCCGCCACCGCGTTTCTCCATATTCTGGGTCAGGAAAGCTGAATTCTCACGGAATTTTTGTTGAATGTCAGAGACGAATCGTATCAGTTTTGTAGTATCGCCTTCAAACAGGAAATGCACCTGTCCGATTTTTTCGGTATCGATGACTTCGGTTGCAAAACCACCTCGGCTTGCCCAGAATTTGGCTGCCTTGGAAGCGGCGGCTACAACCGAACTTTCTTCAATGACCATAGGAACCGAATAGGTGCGCCCGTTGATGACGAAATTCGGGGCGATTCCCATTGGCAAATAGAAATTCGTGATGGTGTTTTCTATGAAATCGTCGTGGAGCTGCTGGAGTTTTTCATCGGAATTCCAGTAACTGCGCAATAGACTTTCAGCTGCATCGGCATTGGCAAAATAGGTGGAAGCGATCCATTTGATTTTTTCGATTTTGCTCAGTTTGGAGAATCCGGAAATGGCTTGGTTCATCGAGTCAATTTTCTTGATACAAAGATACTTTTTGACTGTATGGAAATTATTGGAAAATGTCCTAAAATTTAACTCGGAAAATTTCCGTGTCGATAATTGGATTTTTAACTTGCAGCATTATGAAGGAGCAGAGTGACGATTACATCAGAGGCCGGGGCGCGCAGAAAAATGTTCACAACAGGTTTTTTGCGGAGTCGTATCATATGGAAGATGAATTCCTCAATTATTGCCATTCCGAAGGCGATAATCCAGATGATAACAAGACACAGTTCCTCGAAGTCTATCCAAAAACCATCGTCAATAAAGTAGAAAGCCCCGATGTTGGGATGGCGCATTCGATGAATTCCTACCAAGGTTGCGAACATGGCTGTATCTATTGCTACGCCCGCAACAGCCATGAATATTGGGGTTATAGTGCCGGATTGGATTTCGAACGCAAGATTCTTGTCAAGAAGAATGCTCCCGAATTGTTAACTGAAAAATTGCAGAACAAGAATTGGAAAGCACAAACGATTGTCATGTCCGGAAACACGGATTGCTACCAGCCGGCCGAGAAAAAGTTCGGGATTACAAGGAAATGCCTGGAGGTTTTTCTCAGGTACAAACATCCGGTAGGCATTATTACAAAGAATGCATTAATCATGCGGGATGCCGATTTGCTTCAGGAATTAGCGAAGGATAATTTGGTTGGTGTCAATGTTTCTATTACTTCCCTGTCTGAAAAAACAAGGGCGCTTGTCGAGCCTCGGACAGCAACCATAAAAAAGAGGCTGGAAACCGTGAAGGCTTTATCGGAAAAAGGAATTCCGGTGAATGTGATGCTCGCCCCGATTATTCCGGGAATCAACAGCCATGAGATTTTACCTTTGGCGAAGGCGGCTTCGGATGCAGGCGCGTTGTCGATCGCACACACCATTGTCCGCTTAAATGGCGCCATTGCAGAAATCTTCACCGACTGGATCCATAAAGCAATGCCTGACAGAGCCGAAAAAGTCCTCAATCACATCAAAGCCTGCCATGACGGGAAACTCAATGATTCGCGATGGGGGCAACGGATGAGAGGTGAAGGTGAATTCGCGGAACAGGTTTCGGCCCAGATGCGGCTGGCACGCAGGAAATTTTTTGAAGGCAAGTCTTTTCCGGGGATGAATTATGATTTGTATGAAGAGATGCGGGACGGGCAGTATCGGTTGTTTTGAAACGATTTCATTTGTTGGAAAGGTGGGTTGCAACATCCGTTTTCAATTGAACCGTTTTTGTGTGAAATGGCCTTTGAAAAATCGTTTCACACGTTTATTGTGTTAAACCTATTTTGAAAATCTGTTTCACACACTTTTTGTGTTAATTCGCGATTATCGATCGTTTTAACACAAAAGCCAATCGGATACTATAATAAAAAAGTAAATTTTTAGCGGGGACAAACACTGTCTCATCGCTTTTTTTTCGTGCCCAAAAGTGGCATTGTTTCCGATTTTTTCACTAAACTTGACGGTTTTTAGACAAAACTTTAAATGGGGAAATTTTTAAAGACCGGCTTGCTGTTCCTGCTGATCGGTTTATCCAGTGTTGCACAAAAAAAGATTACGGTAGACGAGATTTACCGCGGCCAGTTCCGCACCAAAGGCATGGATGAACTCAATGCCATGAAAAATACAGATCAATACACCGTATTGAACTTTGACAAACCATCTGAAAGTGCACGGATCGATCTTTTTGATTTTGCGACTTTAAAGAAAACAGCTACACTTTTTGACGGGAAGGATTTTTCGGAACTCAAAACTTTTGACAGTTATTCTTTCGATCCATCCGAAAAGAAAATCCTCATAGCCGTTAACTCAAACCAGATTTATCGCCATTCTTTTACTGCGGACTATTTCCTCTACGAAATCGGAACCAAAAAACTCGAAAAATTATTTACCGGTGTCCAGGAACCGACATTTTCTCCGGATGGGAATAAGATTGCCTATGCGTCCGGGAACAATCTTTTTGTTTACGATATAGCTTCAAAAAAGACAACCCAAATCACGTCTGACGGAAAGAAGAACAGCATCATCAACGGAATTTCAGATTGGGTCTATGAAGAGGAATTCGCCGTGGTCCGCATGTTCGACTGGAGTGCCGATTCAAAGAAATTGGCTTATGTACGCTTCGACGAAACGGAAGTTCCGGAATTTTCGATGACCGTTTTTGAAAAAGAATTGTATCCGAAAACCGAAACGTTCAAGTATCCGAAAGCAGGAGAAAAAAATGCATTGGTGTCGCTCCATTTGTTCGATGTGTCAAGCGCTAAGGACCAATCGGTCAATCTGTCAAAATACAATGACTTCTATATCCCGCGTCTCAAATGGACGAATGATGCCAATGTACTGAGTGCGCAAATCATCAACCGCCATCAGGATAATCTGGATATTTTATTCATCGATGGGAATTCCGCTGCCTCGAAAGTCATCCTCAATGAAAAGGATGCGGCTTACGTCGATATCACGGATAACCTGACTTTCCTCAAAGACAACAGTTTTATCTGGACGAGTGAAAAAGACGGTTTCAACCACATTTACTATTACGACAAGACCGGGAAATTGCAGAACCAGGTCACGAAAGGAAATTGGGAAGTCACGGCTTATTACGGTTTTGACGACAAGACGGGGAACATTTTCTACCAGTCGGTTGAAAACGGGTCGACGGTACGCGATGTCTATCGTATCAGCCTCAACGGGAAGAACAAGAAAAAACTGTCGTCCCAAAACGGAACAAACGCGGCGACCTTCAGCCCAAAGTTCGATTATTACATCAACAATTTCTCAAGTTCCACGGTTCCGCCTACATTCACATTACGTGCGGCAAAAGACGGAAAGGAGCTTCAGACCATCGTCGAAAATTCGGCCCTTCTCGAAAAAATGAAGGGGTACGATTTACCCACAAAGGAATTCTTTACGCTTAAAACCATCAAAGGAAACGAACTCAATGCCTGGATGATCAAGCCGAAAGATTTCGATCCGGCTAAAAAATATCCGGTCTTCATGTTCCAATATTCGGGGCCGGGATCGCAGCAGGTTGCGAATGATTGGCTCGACTATAACGATTTGTGGTTCTTGTCATTGACGCAACAAGGTTATATCATTGCCTGTGTGGATGGACGCGGGACCGGTTTCAAAGGTGCGGCTTTCAAGAAAATGACGCAAAAGGAATTAGGTAAATTTGAAGTCGAGGACCAGATCGATGCCGCAAAAGTCATTGGAAATTATCCGTATGTAGATGCTTCGCGTATTGGGATTTTCGGTTGGTCTTACGGCGGATTCATGGCCTCGAACTGTATTCTTAAAGGTGCCGATGTTTTCAAAATGGCAATCGCCGTGGCACCAGTAACTAACTGGCGTTTTTACGATTCGATCTACACCGAAAGATACATGCAGACGCCTCAGGAAAACGCGTCGGGTTACGATGATAATTCGCCTATCAATTTTGCATCACAACTCAAAGGAAAATATCTGCTCATCCACGGATCGGCAGATGACAACGTCCATGTCCAGAACTCCATGCAGATGATTGAATCACTGGTTCAGGCAAACAAGCAATTCGACTGGGCAATCTATCCCGATAAAAACCACGGCATTTATGGTGGCATGACGCGAATCCAACTTTTTGATAAAATGACCGATTTCGTTCTCAAAAATTTATAATTCAAAACTAAACTACACTATTATATTATGTCAGAAACTCAGGTAAAAACCAGTCACCCTAAAGGATTGTATGTTCTGTTCGGAACGGAATTCTGGGAACGATTCAGCTATTATGGGATGCGGGCTATTTTTATGCTCTACATGACCAAAATGCTTTTATTGGATAAATCGGCGGCGAGTAATATTTATGGAAGCTACACCGGTCTTGTTTACCTGACACCACTTATCGGAGGTTACGTGGCTGACCGATACTGGGGTAACCGCAAATCGATTTTTGTTGGCGGCATCCTGATGGCGATCGGACAATTCCTAATGTTTTTCTCGGCGACCCTCGCGCATAATACAGATAAAGGATTGGCCATCACATTAATGTGGTCCGGACTTGGGCTTTTGATATTCGGAAACGGATTTTTCAAGCCGAACATCTCAACAATGGTCGGCCAATTATACGTCGACGGTGATGATCGTAAAGATGCGGCATACACTATCTTTTACATGGGAATCAACGCCGGGGCCTTTTTCGCTCCTTTGGTGTGCGGTTACCTGGGAGAAAACATAGATTTCCGTTGGGGCTTTCTTGCAGCCGGTATCGGTATGCTGATTTCGATGGTGCTTTTCTATTACACCAAAGACAAATATGTAATTGCTCCCGATGGAAGACAATTAGGGGTCGGCCCTAATAAAAGTTCCGATTCGGTTTCAGAAGCTGGAAATGAAGGTAATTTCAATTCGACCCAAATCGGGATTCTTGTCGGAGGTATCGTTGTGACCTTTTGCGCTTTGTTTTATGGTTTTGATGTCGATTTCTGGGGTTCGCTGATTTATGGGATGACGTTGGTAGGTCCATTCGTTATTATTACTGATAAATCGCTTACCAAAATCGAAAAAGACAGGTTGTGGGTCATCATCCTGATCATGGTGTTCGTGATTTTCTTCTGGATGTGTTTCGAACAGGCAGGTGCTTCGCTTACGTTCTTCGCCGAGGAGCAAACGAACCGCAGTGTTTTTGGATGGACCATGCCTGCCAGCTATTTCCAGAGTTTCAATGCGGCATTCATCATCTTGCTTGCTCCGATAATAAGTGCAGTATGGCTCAAACTTGCTAAGAAAGGAATCAATCCGGCGGCTCCATACAAGCAGTCTTTCGGTTTGGCGTTCCTTGCTCTAGGTTTCCTTTTCATCGCTTTCGGGTCAAAAGAAATTCCGGTTAGCGGCGCAAGCATCATGTTTTTGACTGGCTTGTATTTTCTTCATACGATTGGGGAATTGTGCCTTAGTCCAATCGGATTGTCCATGGTAAACAAACTTACCCCGGCACGTTTTACTTCGCTTATGATGGGAATCTATTTCCTGGCTATTGCAACAGGGAACAAATTGGCCGGGACAATGAGTTCGCTTTATCCCGATGCCAAAGCGACTACGCATCCGAATGTCCTGGGATTTGAAATTACCGATCTTTATTCTTACTTCATACTTTTCGTGATTTTCTCAGGCGTAGCTTCGATCATACTTTTCCTTTTAAGCCGCAGACTTTCTAAAATGATGCATGGCGTCAAATAATCATGTGGCATAAACATCCAAAAGCGCTCCCATATTTGTTCCTTTCAGAAATGTGGGAGCGTTTCGGTTATTACCTCATGATTGGAATTTTCACGTTGTATCTCAAAGATGTGGAAGCCGGTTTTGCCATGACCGAAAAAGAGGCTTCAGATTTATACGGAACCTTTATCGCCCTTGTTTTCCTCACGCCATTCATAGGCGGATTGATTGCCGACAGGTATCTGGGTTACCGCAATTCGATCATCGTCGGCGGGATTTTGATGGGAATCGGATATTTCCTCATGGGCGTGCATTCGCTTCCGGTTTTATATGCAGCTATGACTTTGGTGATTCTCGGAAACGGATTCTTCAAACCCAATATTTCCACGCTTCTTGGAAACTTTTACACTAATGACGAATACCGCGACAAGAAAGACGAGGGTTACAATATTTTCTATATGGGAATCAACGTGGGTGGTTTTATCTGCAACTTTTTTGGGGCGGTTTTGTACAATCTTTTCGGTTGGCAGTATGCATTTATGGCGGCGGGAGTCGGAATGTTCATTGGTGTAGCCACCTTTATCTTCGGGATAAAGCACTACGGGAACCACGACCAGAAAAAAGGTGTTCAGGAAGGCGATATGCCGTTCAGTAAAATTTTGCTGTTTATTTTGTTGCCATCGGTGGTTTTTGGAATCATTGGCTGGCTGGTCAAAGGAACGACTTCCGATACGAATCCTGACAGTTATATTTTTGGTTCAGACAGTACCGATGCCTTTATTTTTGCCTGTGTGCCCGTCGTTTTCTTTTATGCCTCGCTGTATTTCCGCGCACGGACAGAAGACAAACGCCCAATCGGTGCCTTGCTGACCATTTTTGCCGTCGTCATTTTGTTCTGGGCTGTCTTCAAACTCAATGGCTCGGCACTGAATACCTGGGGCGACAGATATACCGACCGCGAAATCACGGGAACGACCGAAGCCGTATTTTCATCGCTTAAATTATCGGATAAACTCGCCTATAAAAAAGATTCGGTAGGTAAATACGACGCACAATTCCGTTTGCAAAAGGTGGAGGGAACAGTAGTGAAGGAAGTCAATTATCCAGTCTATTTCAGAAATGTCAAACCTGATAAATTACCTGCCCAAAACACCGAAGTTTCGCTTTGGTCGCCTAATTTAAGTCAATCGATAAATCCGGGTTGGGTCATTATCCTTACGCCGCTCGTCATTGCTTTTTTCACCTTTTTAAGACGAAAAGGCAAGGAACCGACAACTCCGACCAAAATTGCTTTCGGGTTATTGATATCAGCATTGTCCGTTCTGGTCATGGTTGCCGCCGTAAAAGCAGGAAGCAACGGCACAGAGAAAGTCAGCGTGTGGTGGCTTGTCGCCAATTACGGTGTCATTACCATAGGCGAATTGTTTTTGAGCCCGATGGGATTATCGGTCGTGTCCAAACTCAGTCCGGCAAAAATCACTTCGCTAATGATGGGCGGCTGGTTTCTGGCTACATCAATCGGAAATAAACTAAGTGGCGTCCTGGCCAGCATGTGGGATTCGTATGAAGACAAGACCAATTTCTTCTGGCTCAACTTCTGTCTGCTGCTATCGGCTACAGCCCTGATGTTTTTGCTGCTCAAACGACTCAATAAAGTAATGCTCGAAAAAGGAATCCGATAATGGAACAAGTACCTGTAAGTGATTTAGAACAAATTCAAAACTTCAAAGGCAAATATCCAAGGCAACTCTGGTATTTGTTTTTCAGTGAAATGTGGGAGCGTTTTTCGTTTTACGGGATGCGCGGCATGCTGTATTTTTTCATGGTGCATCAGTTGTTGATGAATAAGGAAGAAGCCAATTTGCAGTATGGTGCGACACAGGCCTGGGTTTATGCATTCACTTTTATAGGTGGTTTTTTTGCCGATAAAATCTTCGGATTCCGCCGCTCGTTATTCTGGGGTGGATTGCTGATGATTGTCGGAAGCATTATTCTCGCTGTCGATCCGAAACAATTCTTTTTTCTAGGAGTCAGCTTCACGATTGTGGGAACCGGGTTTTTCAAGCCGAATATTTCCTCGATGGTCGGAAAACTCTATAAGGACGATGACAATAGAAGAGATGCCGGTTTTTCATTGTTTTATGCCGGGGTGAATCTGGGCGCAATTCTCGGAGGATATTTTTGTATCGCTATTGGTAAGCGTGAAATGTTTTCGACACTGATTCCTGAAGGACTCGAATGGAACGTAGCCTTCAGTTTGGCATCAGTGGTTATGATAATCAGCCTTTTGACTTTTGTACGGACACAAAAAAGCCTTGGTTCTATTGGTTTATCCCCGTTGACAACCGTGACTAAAAGTAAAAGGCAAATGCTGGAATGGTCAACCTATCTGGGTTCGCTTGTTCTGGTTCCGATAATAATGATCATGGTTTCCAATACGGTCTACACCGATTATTTCATGTATATCATTGGGCCGGTTTCGATTATATATTTATTGTACGAAATGCGTGGATTCAGTCCTTCCCAGAATAAGAAATTGTTTGCTGCCTTGATATTCATGTTGTTCTCGATTGTATTTTGGGCATTTTTTGAACAGAGCGGCGGATCGTTAAGTGATTTTGCAGCAGAAAACCTGAATAATTCCGTTTTGGGATTTAAGTTAGATCCTAATGGTGTCAACAATTCCGCGAACTCTGTGTTTGTCGTAGCTTTTGCAGCACTCGTAGGTATTGTATGGCTGTGGTTGGGCAAGAAAAAAGCGGAACCCAATACTGTAGTTAAATTCGGATTGGCATTCCTGTTTCTTGCCGGGGGCTTTTACCTGTTCTATTACACTAAATTTTTCGCAGACCTTCAGGGTGTGACCTCACTCAATATATTTACATTAGGGTGGTTGGTCATTACGTTCGGGGAATTATGTCTTTCACCAATTGGAATGTCTGCCATGACTAAATTATCACCTCAAAAGACACAGGCTGTTATCATGGGAATGTGGTTTCTGGCGAGCGCCTACGGACAATATTTTGCCGGATTGCTTGGAGCCAATATAGCACAAGCATCTGCCAATTCATCCAACTTCGATAAATTGATCGTATATGCCGACGGATACAAACAGCTCGCTATTTACGCGCTTGTAGCCGGAGTTGTATTGATTGTAATTTCGCCCGTAGTCCGTAAGTTGATGCAAGAAGTAAAATAATTACCTTAGCAACGTTTTAATGAAAAGAAAATGAAAAAGATACTGTTGATTTTATTGTTTATCGTTTCCCCAATGCTGATCCAGGCACAGGAACTTAAATGGTACACCAATCTTGATGAAGCTGTAAAGGTTTCTGAAAAATCCAAAAAGCCGCTTTTGTTGTTTTTTACCGGAAGCGATTGGTGTGGCTGGTGCATCCGTCTGCAAAATGAAGTGCTTAAAACCCCGGAATTTACGGCATGGGCCAAAGAGAATGTCGTTCTTGTAGAACTTGATTTCCCTCGCCGCACACCGCAACCGGATGCAATCCGTAACCAGAATGCCCAATTGCAGCAATTCTTTGGCGTACGCGGTTATCCGACGGTTTGGTTCGCGAAGGCCAATTTCGACAAGACGGCAAACAAGATGAATTTCGAGCAATTGGGTAAAACAGGTTATGTTGCCGGCGGTCCGGCTGCATGGCTTCAAGGCGCGAACCAAATCATCAAAAAAACCTGATTTAAAAAGATAGCATAAATGATCCCTTTTCGGCTGTGGCATGGAAAGGGATTTTTTGTTTGCGGCAACTTTGTTTTGCGTTCTTGACGAAGCCTGGATAATTCCCACCATCTACAATCAATTGGTAAGGCCGCAATTTTTCGAGCATCCTGTCGATGTTGATTTTTGGCGAACCGGTAATGAGTAGTATATCTGGTTTTGGATATGTTGGATAATTGCCGAGTGAATCAATGATAAGGATTTTGCTTTTTCCAGAAATAAGACAATTTGGAATAGTTCGAATCGTTGTCGAGAGTCTTTGATGCAACTTCGAGTAATCTGAAAGCAGGTTAGGTGGCACACATGAATCGGCGTAGAAGATAACATTACTTCCTTGCCATTCGGCTAAAATGGATTTTCTGGAACTATGGAAAACGATAAGTTCTTCCTTATTTGAATCTTCAGCCAGATCTGTGATCAAAACAATCTGGAACACTACAAGAGACGATAAGCCGAGCATCAGTTTGAATCTTTTCGGTTTCTCCAGCCACCAAACCATAAAAAGCAGGAAAATGTAGGCCACAATCAGCAAAGAAGCAGGAAAGAATATTTCCGTGAACCGAGCTGAATCAATGGATGCGATCAGTCGGATCGTCTTATTCAGAAACCCGATGCTGTTTTGTGTCAGCCAAATAATTGCCTCCGGAACAGCTGAGAAAATCGCCCAAACAACAGTCAGGCTGCCAATAGCCATGATGATTCCGACAGCAGGAATAATGACCAGATTCGTAATCAGGAAAAGACCCGGAAATTGATGGAAATAGTACAGGCTTAGCGGTAAAGTTCCCAGTTGTGCGGCAATTGAAACCGAGGCCAAATCCCGCATATTCCTTAACATCACATTTTTCGGTTTCCAGATTTTGTTCAATATTGGCTGGAACCACAGGATTGCCAAAAGCGCCAGATAACTCAGTTGAAAGCCGGCATCGTATAAAAAATCAGGTTCCACCCAAAGTATGAGTAACATGGAAATAAAAAGGCCGTGGAATCCGGAATAATCTCTGTTGGAATAAAGGGCCAGAGAAAGAAACGAAAACATAACTACTGATCGAACAACCGAAGCAGACAATCCGGCTACAACTGCAAATAACCACAGGATCATCAATGTTGAAATCAACGCAAGAAATCTGTTGAATTTACTTTGTGGCAGCAAGTTGAATAAGAATCTCAGGAATAACATCAGGAAACCTACATGAAGCCCCGAAACAGAAAGGATATGGACGGCGCCAGCGAACTGGTAATCGGTTAAAATGTCTTTGGAAATATCTTGTTGCTGACCTAGAATCAATGCATTCAGAACTGCAAGTTCCTCTTTTTTAAGGTTGCTTTTTGAAAGCCTGTTGTCAATCGTATTCCGCAATCGATCCGCATAATAGAAAATGTCTTTTTTGTTTGAACCGATTCGTATCAATTCGTCCCGATTGACCGAAGCACTTGCAAAAACCTTTTTATGTGAAAGATAGGTGGCATAATCGAACTGTCCCGGATTCAAGGGCTTTCGTATCGGTTTGATTTCAGATCGGAATGCAATGCGTTCACCCGTCTGCAATTTTCTGGTCTCGGCATCTTTTACATACAGAAGCAACTTTCCGACTGCTTTTACAGTATCGATCCCTTCAATTTGCAGGTAATATCTTTCTGCCATTATTCCGGGACGCAATCTGTCTGAAACAACGCCATGAACAACTGCCATATTATCGGAAATAATATTTTTATAATGCGTAATCTGCCGCGCCGGATCATGGATGGCAGCAGTACTGAACCCGGAAATAAAAGCAACGAGCAGGCAGCAAAAACTGAAATGTATGTTTTTGTCCCGTTTATAGAAATATGAAAGACCAAGAATAGAAACCCCGAGCAATAATGCACCGAAAACAATAGTCATGGCGATATCTTTTCCATTATAACAAAGAATGCCGAATATGACGGCCAAACAAAGTTTAGGCAGCGGATAGTTGAAAATAGTCATGATTATCTGTCGGTTTCCTGTAAGCTCTCATTTGAAAAGGAAGGCAAAAGGAATCAGGATCGAGTGACTGATATTTCCGTTTCCAAATGCCTCCTTTGTACAGAGCAACGGGCTAGATTGCAATTCTAAAAGTAGCGGATTGCAAAATCAGTCAGGTACAGAAAAAATGTATCAATTGTTAAAATTTGAATTAAAATAAAAAAAGGAAGCCTTTTGAGCTTCCTTCTAATATTGAGTCGATTTTCTTTACAGCATTCGGTTTGCCTGGACAAAATTCTTTTTGTAATACGGTTCTTTGGTAGAAGATATGATTACGCCTTCGTGAGTGGACGAATGGACAAATTTAATTTCATCGCCCAAAACCTCTATCACCATTCCAACATGGTTGATGATGCGTTTTCCGTTGGTGTGGAAAAAAATCAGGTCGCCTTTTTTGATTTCCTCTTTGGCAACTTTGACACCTACTTTTGCCATTTCATTTGAAGAGCGTGGCAGTTTTACATCGAATATATTGAATACAGCTGTTACCATTCCGGAGCAATCCATACCCCTTTGTGTAGATCCGCCACCAAGATATCTGGTTCCGATAAAAGACATGGCATTGTTGATCATTTGAAGCGCCATGTAGCTATCGTTGTCATCATCGGCGATCAAATCGGCATCGTCTGTTTGTTTTATAAGTGCCTTTTTGCTTTTTGTAACCGTTTTGGCAACAGGCTTTGCGGCAACTTTAGCAACTGCCACGGGTTGTGTAACAGTAGTCTGCTTTTGGGCAGTAGTGGTTTTTTTGACGGATTTATCTTCGGTAAGATTGGAAACTGCAGATTGAACTTCGGTAGAAACTTCAGGTTTGCGGTAAATGCCTTTTTTAATAGCTTCTTTTTTTGATGTAACCACCTGGGAATTAGCTTCAAAAGCTAAAAGGCAAAACATCGGGAGTATGAGGGCAAACAGTTTTTTTGCGAACATATTTTATTTTTTATTTTTCAGCCGAAACTCTTTGGCTTTAGATTTATAAATAAAATTCTGCGGTAGAATTTATTCTCGTGGCTAACAGTAACGTGAATCAAAAGGTGATTATTATACCATTGCGGCCAAATATAACACAATTCTCATAATTTTCTATCAGCCAGTTATCAACATTTTGACTGAAAATGTTCTTAACTGTTGATATACTGAATAATAAGTTTTGCTGTTTCAGCACTGGCTCCGGCGCCTCCGAGCTTTATTTCCAGTGCATCATAATCTGATAAAATCCGTTGGCGGTTTGCCGGATCGAAAAGTTTTGCGAGTTCCGACGATAATTTCTTCGGATTTAAATCGGCCTGTATCAATTCCGTCACGACTTCGCGATCCATGATGAGATTTACAAGGGAAATGAATTTCAACGTAATGATGCGTTTTGCAATCTGATAGGAAATCCATCCACCTTTATAACAAACAACTTCAGGTACTTTATAGAGTGCAGTTTCGAGCGTCGCCGTGCCTGATGTAACCAATGCCGCATCTGCAATCGATAACAAATCATAAGTTCGGTTGAGTACGAAAGCCACATTGCTTTTTTTGGTGAATTGCTCGTAGAATGAAGCTTCCTGACCCGGTGCGCCCGCGATTACAAATTGGTATTGAGGAAAATGAGTCGCCGCATCGAGCATGATTTCAAGCATTTTTGAAATTTCCTGTTTGCGGCTTCCGGGCAATAAGGCTACGATTGGTCTGTTGTCGAGTTTAAATTCAGATAAAACCGTTTCCCGATTTGGTTTCGTTCGTTGCTGGATTGCATCGATTAGTGGATGTCCGACAAAATCGACCGGGAATTTATGTTTGTCTTCATAAAACCCTTTCTCGAACGGAAGGATCACGAACATTCGGTCCACATCGCGTTTGATGGCCTTGATCCGATTTTCTTTCCACGCCCAGATTTGCGGTGATATATAATAAAAGGTGCGATAATGTCTTTCTTTGGCCCATTTCGCGATGCGCATGTTAAAGCCGGGATAATCGATAAGGATGATGGCATCCGGCTGGAACGATTCGATATCTACTTTACAGAAAGCAATATTTTTCATTATAGTGCTCAGGTTCGACACCACTTCTGCAAAACCCATAAATGCCAAATCGCGGTAATGTTTGACCAGTTCGCCACCGGCATCGCGCATCAAATCGCCTCCCCAACAACGGATTTCGGCAGAAGTATCATCTCGTTTAAGCGCTTTGATCAGGTTCGATCCGTGTAAATCCCCCGATGCTTCACCGGCAATTATGTAGTATTTCATCTGTCGCTGTTAAAGATTCCAGGAATTGAGGAATTGCATGGCATGGTAAGCCGTCAGGTCAAACTGTACGGGAACAATGGAAACGTATCCGTTTTTAAGCGCCCATTCGTCTGTGTCTTCTCCGTTGTCAAGGTTTTTGAATTCGCCCGTGAGCCAGTAATAATCACGGCCCATCGGGGTTTTTCGTTTGTCGAACGTTTCGAGCCAGATCGCTTTCGCCTGCCTGCAGATTTTTACACCCTTGATGTCTTCACGTTTTAATTTTGGAAAATTTACGTTTAGGATGGTTCCTTCGGGCAGTCCGGTTTCGAGAACTTTCGATGCGATTTCTTTTACGAATGGGGTTATCGCGTCAAAATCGGCGTTCCAGTCAAAATCCTGAAGTGAAAATCCGATTGATGGAATCCCTTCGATCCCGGCTTCAACCGCGGCACTCATCGTTCCTGAATAAATCACGTTGATGGAAGAATTCGATCCGTGGTTGATGCCTGAAACACACAAATCCGGTTTGCCCTTTATGATTTCACTCACGGCAAATTTGACGCAATCAACCGGCGTTCCGGAGCAGGCATATTCTTCGAAAGCAGCATCTGGCTTGGATATTTTTTCCAGATGCAGCGTATTGTTGATGGTGATGGCATGGCCGGTTCCAGATTGCGGCCCGTCCGGAGCGACCACAATAATGTCTCCGAGTTGCTGCATGACGCTTATAAGTGCCCGAATTCCCGGAGCTGTGATTCCGTCGTCGTTGGTAATCAGGATAAGCGGTCGTTTTTTCATCAATGGAGAATCTGTTTAAGATTGTCAGATGTGACTGTAACACAATTACAATGAAACAGACAAATGCATCTGAACCGTACAAAAATAGCTATTTTAGCGGGGCAGAACAACCCTTTAGGTTTAACAAAAAATTATGCGCAACCCCAGGCCGACGCTGTAATTTTTGAGTAAATTGGCCGTTATGAATGCAATGATGCAGTTTATGAAAAGGAATTATAAGATTGTGCTGATAGTGGCCGTCCTGGCTGCCGCACTTTGGAGCTTTATGCCCAGCAAACCAACGAGCGACCCTGAAAAAGACAAAGCGTTACTCGAACTTCTAACCTTCGTTATTGAACGCGGACATTACGATCCGGCTGCCATTGACGATACGTTTTCCAAAGGAATTTATAAAGATTACATAACCGCCCTCGATCCGTCGAGACGTTTTTTCCTGCAATCGGATATCGATGAATTCGCTAAATACGAGACACAGATCGACGACCAGATCAAGAATAAAGACCTGACTTTTTTCGATCTTACCTATAACAGGTTAATGGAACGCATCAAGCAAAGCAAAGCCTATTATAAAACGGTTCTTGAAAGCCCGATCAATTATAAGGTCGAGGAAGACATCAATACCGATTATGAAAAATTGCCGTATGCAAAATCTGTAGATGATTTAAAAGAAAGATGGAGAAAGCAGGTAAAATTGTCTACACTTTCATCTTTAGCTGATAAACTCGATTTGCAGGAAGGCAAAGCAGAACGCAAACCAGAAGCATCATTAGATGCAAACGACGAAAAACCGGATTTGGCTGCCGATCAAAAAGCGCTTGAAAAAGCCCAATCCGATAAAAAGGATGAAACTGTCAAAATCGAGAAAAAGTCATACGAAGAACTCGAGGCCGATACCCGTAAAAGCACTGAGAAATCACTCAACGAATATTTCGGATTTATTGACGATTTGAACCGTGAAGACTGGTTCGCCGTTTACATCAATGCCATCGCTTCGCGTTTCGATCCGCATACTTCGTATTTCCCGCCAGATGAAAAAGAACGTTTCGACGTGAGCATGAGCGGAAAACTCGAAGGCATCGGCGCCCGTCTCCAAAAGAAAAATGACTTTACCGAAATCACCGAATTGATTTCCGGCGGCCCGGCCTGGAGAGGGAAAGAATTAGAGCCTGGCGATGTCATCTTAAAAGTAGCACAGGGAAATAAAGAGCCTGTCGATGTCGTGGGGATGCGATTGGATGATGTGGTCAAGAAAATCAAAGGCCCGAAAGGAACAGAAGTCCGTCTGTCCGTCAAAAAAACCGATGGAACCATGAAGGTAATCTCAATCATCCGCGATGAAGTGGAAATCGAGGAAACCTATGCCAAATCAACTATTATCAACCGTAACGGCATGAAATACGGATTGATTTACCTGCCGAAATTCTATATCGACTTTGACAATGCCAACAGCCGCGATGCCGGAAAAGACATTGCCCAGGAAGTAGAACGGCTTAAAAAAGAAAATGTTCAGGGAATTATCCTGGACGTACGTGACAACGGCGGTGGTTCTTTGAAAACCGTGGTTGATATTGCCGGATTGTTTATTGACGAAGGCCCGATTGTCCAGATCAAATCTGCCGGTAAGAAGAAAGAAGTATTGTTTGACAAAGATCCGAAGGTGGAATA
This sequence comes from Flavobacterium silvaticum, assembly GCF_012911565.1. Classification (GTDB taxonomy): domain Bacteria; phylum Bacteroidota; class Bacteroidia; order Flavobacteriales; family Flavobacteriaceae; genus Flavobacterium; species Flavobacterium silvaticum. The sequence goes on from NZ_JAAMPU010000099.1 coordinate 70,712, forward strand.
CGATGGCCCGCTTGTCATTATGGTGAATAGTTTCTCTGCATCGGCATCTGAAATCCTTGCTGCGGCAATCCAGGATTATCACCGAGGTGTCATCATCGGAAGCAAACAGACGTATGGTAAAGGAACGGTCCAGAACGTAATCGACCTGAACCAATTTGTCCGCAACAGTGATTTTGGCGATATGGGTGCACTCAAAACGACAACCCAGAAGTTCTACAGAATCGATGGCGGATCGACCCAACTCAATGGTGTCAGCAGTGATATCGCCATGCCGGACAGATATTCCTACGTGAAGATGGGCGAACGCGATATTGACAATGCCATGCCTTGGGATAAGATCGATGCAGCCGATTACAAGCTTTGGGACAAAAGCCCGAATTTCAACCAAGCCATCGCGAACAGTCGCAAACGTATCGAAGGAAACCAACAGTTCAAGCTTATCGATGAAAATGCAAAATGGCTCAACGACAGAAGCGAAGAGTCAGTTTATAGCCTGAATATCGATAAATTCAGGACAGAGCAGGATCAGTTGGAACAAAAATCGAAAAAGTATAAAGTGCTTTCGGATTATAAGAATGACCTGACTTTTGCGTCGCTTCCCTATGAAGTAAAAGCGATTGCGGCAGACAACCTATTAAAAGAGAAACGCCAGAGGTGGCATGAAAGTCTTGGAAAAGATATTTATGTTGAAGAAGCGGTCAATGTACTTGACGATCTTCAGGGAAAGCCGATAAAGCCGGCATCGGTAGCGGGTAAAAAAGACAAACTCGTTAAATCGTAATTTTTGAAATCATATAAGAGAAGCCCTGAAATTTTCGGGGCTTTTTTATTTTATGGGGCATGATAATTTCGAAATGCCTACTTTGAAACAGTGTTACGAAATCGTTTTCTGCTAAAAATTTATTATAATTTCAAAAATCGAAAGTTCACGCTAACCTAAAAAAATTATATTTGCGCCGTGAACTCAAAAGGACATAATCAAATCGCCATCACTTCACCGCGACGAAGACCGGGAACTTTCTTGCTATAAGAACAGTTCTGGTTTTGATTATAACTTTTTGATTTTACTATCTTGAAAATTTCCGTTTTTACATTCCGTTTTTTCGATTCAGGCATTGTCACAGCACAATTGCCCCGACGATTCCATTTTAGACCGTAAGGTCTGTCTGTTTTTTGGCCGATCCGTTCCGCCTCAACCCAATCTAACTATTTACCGTTTCATTTTAACCAACACAAAAACAATGGGTATTTCCATACTTATTGCCCAGGAAGAACATTCCCGATTTGCCGAAGAAATCTGCAACACCATGGAAGCGTCTGCATTGCAACGCGGAACCGGCATTGCCAAGCGTTCTCCGGACTACATTCGGAAGAAGATGGAAAACGGCGATGCGATAATAGCCGTCGACGGAAATAAATTTGCCGGTTTCTGCTATATCGAAAGCTGGCAGCACGGAAAATTTGTCGCCAACAGCGGGCTTATCGTTCATCCGGATTACCGGAATCTGGGTCTTGCAAAAAAGATCAAGGAACGTGTATTCGAATATTCACAGGAGAAATTCCCGGGAGCGAAGATTTTTGGGATTACGACAGGTCTTGCCGTGATGAAAATCAATTCCGAACTCGGATACAAACCTGTGCCATTTTCTGAACTGACCGATGACCCAAGTTTCTGGAAAGGTTGCAGCGGCTGTTCCAATTACGATATTTTACAAAGAAAAGATTACAAAATGTGCCTTTGTACCGGAATGCTTTACGATCCGTTAACAGACAAGAATCGCGAGAAGTATACCTTTAATCAAAAGGTTTTGGCGCGACTAAAGAACATCAAATTGGTTTCATTCCTTAAAAAAGAAAGCCCTAAAGCTAAAAAACAAAAATCATGACGACCTTAAAAAAAGTGGTTCTTGCCTATAGCGGCGGCCTCGATACATCTTTCTGCCTCAAATACCTGCAGCAGCAAGGCTATGAAGTACATACGATTCTTGTAAACACCGGTGGCTTTTCCACTGAAGAACTTGCCCAGACAGAAAAGCGTGCCTATGAACTCGGAAGTGCTTCCCATATAAACCGTGACATCATTGATGATTACTACCAAAAGGCGATCAAATATCTTGTCTTCGGGAATGTCCTTAAAAATAATACGTATCCGTTGTCTGTCAGTGCCGAACGTGTTTTCCAGGCCATAGAAGCCGTGCGTTTTGCCAAAAGCATCAATGCCGATGCCATTGCACACGGAAGTACAGGAGCCGGAAACGACCAGATTCGCTTCGATCTTATTTTCCGTACCATCGCACCTCAAATCGAAATCATCACGCCAATCCGCGATTTGAAGTTAAGTCGTCAGCAGGAAGTGGAATGGCTGGAGCAAAACGGTGTTTCGTACTCATGGCAAAAGGCGCAATACTCGATCAACAAAGGAATTTGGGGAACGAGTGTGGGCGGAAAAGAGACATTGACATCAAACCAGCCGTTACCGGAAGATGCATTTCCATCTCCATTACTAAACACCGAACCTAGAAAAGTCACGCTTCATTTTGAAAACGGGGAATTGGTCGGGTTGAACGGAAAGTCAGATAAACCCTCGGCGAATATCATCGCTTTGGAAGAAATTGCGTCGGCTTATGCAATCGGTCGCGATATCCATGTTGGCGATACGATTATCGGGATAAAAGGACGCGTCGGATTTGAAGCTGCAGCTCCATTGATCCTGATCAAAGCCCATCATCTTCTCGAAAAACACGTGCTTACCAAATGGCAGCAATACTGGAAAGAGCAACTTGGTAATTGGTACGGCATGTTGTTCCATGAAGGCCAATACCTCGATCCGGTCATGCGTAACATCGAAACGTTTTTGTCCGATACGCAAAAGAATGTCAACGGAACTGTTACTGTAACGTTGAAACCGTATCATTTTTCACTCGACGGAATCGAATCGCCACACGATCTAATGAACACCGGTTTCGGCCAATACGGCGAAATGAACAATGCCTGGACAGCCGAAGATGCCAAAGGTTTCATCAAAATAACCGGAAACGCCCAGGCTATTTACGCCCAGGTCAATAAGGAAAGCTATGATTAAAGTTGGAATAATTGGCGCATCGGGTTACACCGGAGGTGAATTGCTGCGGTTGCTGGCGAATCATCCTGAGGCTGAAATTACATTTGCCTACAGCACGACTTTCGCCGGAAAAGCTATCGGAAGTATCCATCAGGATTTGATTGGTGCCAATTTGGGAAGTTTTACAGATGTGGTTCAGGCAGATGCCGATGTCATTTTCCTCTGCCTCGGTCACGGAAAATCGAAAGAATTTTTGAATTCTCACGCTTTTTCAGATGCCACAAAAATCATCAATCTCGGTAATGATTTCCGTTTGTCAAAAGATGCCGATGGATTCATCTACGGACTTCCGGAACTCAATCGGAACAAAATAAAAGCATCGGGCAAAATTGCAAATCCGGGTTGTTTTGCCACGGCGATACAGTTGGCTTTGCTTCCGTTGGCTGATAAAAATCTGCTGAATCTGGATGTCCACATCAATGCAACTACAGGAAGCACGGGCGCCGGCGTGAGCCTTTCGGAAACGTCGCATCATCCGTGGCGAATGGGAAATATGTCGCATTACAAAGCATTTTCGCATCAGCATCTCGACGAAATCAATCAGAGCCTCAAATCGCTTCAGCCGGATTTTGAAGCGGAACTGCTATTCATTCCAAACCGCGGCGATTTCACCAGAGGCATTTTCGCGACGCTGTACACCAAATGCGACATTGACTTTTCTGAAGTAGAAAAACTGTATAAAGATTTTTATGAAACTGAACCTTTCGTGTATGTAACGACAGAAGCTATCTCGCTAAAATCTGCAATCCAAACGAACAATTGCATCATAAGCATCGAGCAAAAAGGAAACTATCTTTTGATTACATCGGTCATCGATAACCTTATAAAAGGCGCATCGGGACAAGCGATGCAGAATATGAACCTGATGTTCGGCCTTGATGAAACCATCGGCCTCAAATTAAAAGCAACCGGATTTTAAATTAACACGACATGACACTTTTTGATGTTTATCCATTGTATGATATCACTCCGGTAAAGGCTTTCGGGGCAAAGGTTTTTGATGTTAAAGGCCGTGAATTCCTCGATTTTTACGGAGGCCACGGCGTCATTTCAATCGGGCATTCGCATCCGGATTATGTGGCAGCCATTTCAAATCAGGCAGCTAAACTCGGATTCTATTCGAATTCAATCAAAAATCCGTTGCAGGAAGAACTGGCGGCGAAACTCGGGCAACTTTCGGGTTATGAAGACTATACGTTGTTCCTGTGTAATTCCGGGGCCGAAGCGAATGAAAATGCCTTGAAACTGGCTTCTTTCCACACCGGAAAATCCAAAGTCATCGCGTTTTCCAAGAGTTTCCACGGACGGACTTCGGCGGCTGTTGCGGCTACGGATAATAAATCCATCGTGGCTCCAATTAACAATCATGAGGTTGTCTTTCTACCGTTGAATGATGCAAATGCTTTTGTATCTGAAATTTCAAAAGGCGATGCAGCCTGCGTTATCATTGAAGGAATCCAGGGTGTTGGCGGACTCGATGAAGCCGATACTTCTTTCTTCCAGTTGATTTCTGCCGAATGTAAAAAACATAATGTTGTCCTGATCCTCGACGAAATCCAAAGCGGTTACGGCCGAAGCGGAAAATTCTTCGCACATCAATATCATGATATACAACCGGATATCATAAGTGTCGCCAAAGGAATGGGCAACGGTTTTCCGATTGGGGGCATTCTGATTTCACCCGATTTCAAAGCTTCTCACGGATTACTCGGGACTACTTTTGGCGGAAATCACCTGGCTTGTGCTGCGGCGTTATCGGTACTTGATGTGATTCAAAAAGAAAATTTGATTCATGAAGTCAATGCAAAGAATGATTATTTCGTCAAAAAAGCATCGGCATTTCCCGAAGTCAAAAAAGTAAAAGGCCGCGGATTGATGCTCGGGCTCGAATTCGATTTTGAAATTGCAGATTTACGCAAAACCATGATTTACGATCAGGGAATTTTCACCGGGAATGCTTCACAAAAGAATCTGTTGCGCATTTTGCCACCGCTTTCGATCACATTTGAGGAAATCGATTTGTTTTTCGACGGATTGAAACAAGCATTGGCCAAAGTCGCATCGGCACAAAATACATCGGTATGAAAAAATACACTTCCGTAGACGACATCATCGACTTACCCGAACTTTTGGATCTGGCAGCTTCGTTCAAGAAAGAGCCGTTTCAATCGGAACAACTCGGCAAACGCAAAACGATTGGGTTGTTATTTTTCAATCCGAGCCTGCGCACACGATTGAGTACCCAGAAAGCCGCATCAAACCTCGGTATGGAAGCGATGGTCATGAACCTCAATTCAGAAGGCTGGTTGCTCGAATTCGAAGACGGTGTCGTTATGGACGGAACCAAAGCCGAACACATACGTGAAGCCGCAGCCGTCGTTTCCCAATATTGCGACATCCTCGCCGTGCGCAGTTTCCCAACTTTGACCGATAAGGAAAAAGACATGCAGGAATACGTGATTTCGGCTTTCGTCAAATTCGCTTCCGTTCCCGTCATTAGCCTTGAAGGAAGTTCCGAGCATCCGTTGCAGGCACTTGCCGATGCATTGACGATTGCACAATTCAAAAAAACAGACCGGCCGAAAGTCGTGCTGACTTGGGCGCCGCACCCGAAAGCGTTGCCTCACGCCGTTCCGAATTCGTTTGTCAAAATCATGAAAAGATCTGATGTCGATTTTGTGATCGCGAATCCGGAAGGTTATAATCTGGATCCGTCGGTTACGGAAGGAGTCGAAATCCTGCACAACCAAAAAGAAGCTTTTGCCAACGCCGATTTTATCTACGCCAAAAACTGGTCGTCATTTGAAACGTATGGACAGGTTTTGTCTACCGATGAATCCTGGACGGTTTCCGAAAAGCGCATGCGGCTGACCAATGACGCGTATTTCATGCACTGTCTTCCGGTGCGTCGGAATATGATCGTGACCGATGCGGTTTTGGACAGCGACCGGTCTATCGTAATCGAACAGGCAAATAACCGCACTTTTGCGGCTCAGGCGATACTTTCTAAAATGCTTCAGCATGAGTAAACCGAAGCTTTATATTGTAAAAATCGGCGGAAATGTACTCGATGATTCGGAGGCTTTACAACAGGTTTTGTTCGATTTCAGCCAATTGTCCACAGCAAAAATTCTAGTACACGGTGGAGGAAAAATAGCCACGAGATTAGCCGAAAGGTTAGGGGTGAAGCCAGAATTTCACAACGGCCGACGCATTACGACTGCAGAAATGCTCGATATCGCCGTGATGAGTTATGCCGGATTGACCAATAAAAATGTCGTGGCCCGATTGCAATCTTTTGGTGTGAATGCCATTGGATTTTCCGGTGCCGATGGAAGTCTGATCCTATCAAAAAAGCGTCCGGCCGAACCGATTGATTTTGGTTTTGTCGGAGACGTGGAAAAAGTCGATGCTGACTTGCTGAAGAAACTAATCGATTTGAATCTGACCGTGGTTTTTTCAGCCATAACCCACGATGGAAACGGAAATCTGCTCAATACGAATGCCGATACGATTGCCTCTGAAATCGCGATTGCCTTGTCTGAAGCATTCGAAACGGCATTGCTGTATTGCTTTGAAAAACCCGGGGTTTTGCTAGATGGAGACGATGATAGTTCCGTGATTTCAGAATTGCCGCACCCCGATTATAAAAACCTCGTAGAAAACGGGAACGTCCATTCCGGAATGTTGCCTAAATTGGAAAATTGTTTCCATGCTTTACAAGCAGGTGTCGCTGAGGTTCGCGTCGGATCTGCTTTAATGCTGACCGATTCCAAAGCCGGAACAAGAATCAAATTGTGATACCTTTGTCTATGGCCGAAACACAACTCAAAACCCTTTCCGATCAAGCTGTCGATTTACTTAAAAAGCTCATTGAAACCGAATCGTTTTCGTCTGAAGAAGATGGGACTGCGGCACTTATTTCTGATTGGTTTTCCAGACACGACATTCCAATCCACCGTGAAAACCACAACATTTGGGCGTTCAATAAAAACTTCGACAAATCGAAACCGAATATATTGCTGAATTCCCATCACGACACGGTTCGTCCGAATAAAGGCTACACGCTCGATCCGTTCAAAGCCATTGAAAAAGACAGGAAACTTTATGGTTTAGGGAGCAACGATGCTGGCGGATGTCTGGTTTCACTGCTGGCAACCTTCGTATATTTTTATGAGGCTGAAAATCTGCCCTATAATATTATCATGGTCGCTTCTGCCGAAGAAGAAAGCAGCGGGCCGAACGGATTGAACAGCGTCCTGAAAAATCTGCCCGAAATTGAACTCGCTATCGTAGGTGAACCGACCGAAATGCAACTTGCCATCGCCGAAAAAGGATTGTTGGTTTTGGATGTCGATGTCAAAGGAACACCGGGCCACGCGGCACATCCGAACGACGATAATTCCATTTACAATACAATGGAAGTCATCGATTGGTTTAAAAATTACAAATTCGACAAGGTTTCGGATTTGCTTGGGCCAGTAAAAATGACGGTTACACAGATTAATGCGGGCCAGCAACACAATGTGGTTCCGGCGGTTTGTTCGCTTGTTGTCGATATCCGGGTGACGGAAAAATATACGAACCAGGAAATTCTCGACACGGTTCAAAAACATGTCAAAGCCGATGTCAGGCCGCGTTCCATGCATTTGAATCCGTCCGGAATCGATAAAAATCATTTGCTTGTAAAGGCCGGAATCGAAATCGGGAGAAGCACTTATGGATCGCCCACATTGTCGGATCAATCGGTTTTGAGTTGCCAGTCTATAAAACTCGGGCCGGGAAATTCGCTCAGGTCACATTCGGCAGATGAATTTATTTTTATATCTGAAATCTACGAAGGGGTAGAATTATATATCAAAATCCTTAATGGGTTTTTCAATAAAGTCACATCTGCCAAGCCATGAAAATCTGGGAAAAAGGAATTCCGACCAATCAAAAAATCAATGCATTCACTGTTGGAAATGACCGTGAACTCGATTTGCATTTGGCGCAATACGATGCCATAGGATCTATTGCCCAAGCGAAAATGTTGGCTTCTGCCGGATTGATTTCTGCACAAGAATCGGAAAATCTTGTTGCTGCGCTTGAAGAAATTCTGTCGGATATTTCAAACGGAACATTCAAAATCGAGGCTGAGTTTGAAGACGTCCATTCCAAAATAGAATTCCTGCTGATTCAAAAATTGGGTGATGCCGGACGCAAAATCCATACGGCGCGTTCACGGAACGATCAGGTTTTGACGGATATGCATTTGTATCTGAAGGTGGAAATCTCTCACATAAAAAGTCTGGTAAAGGACCTTTTCGATTTGCTCATCAAGCGTGCTTCTGAAGGTAAAGACATATTGATTCCGGGTTATACGCACATGCAGATTGCCATGCCGTCTTCGTTTGGGTTGTGGTTCGCGGGCTATGCCGAAACACTTGTCGATGATGTATCCTTGTTGAACGCGGCCTTCAAAGTTGTAGACCAGAATGCGCTTGGTTCAGGTGCCGGTTATGGAAGTTCTTTTCCAATCGACCGAAAGTTGACCACGGAATTACTCGGTTTTTCAGACCTCAAATACAACCCGATTGCAGCCCAGATGAGTCGGGGGAAATCTGAGAAAATTACATCATTTGCTTTGTCTTCGGTCGCATCGACTTTGTCAAAATTGAGTGATGATATTATTCTGTATGCCAGCCAGAACTTTGGATTTTTATCGTTGCCAGATGATTTGACAACGGGTTCGAGCCTGATGCCACATAAGAAAAACCCGGATGTATTTGAACTGATCCGCGGAAAATCTAATCGGATACAAGCGCTGCCGTACGAAATCACGTTGCTGACGAATAACCTTACGAGTGGCTATCACAGAGATTTCCAGTTGCTCAAAGAAGGTGTTTTTCCGGCAGTCGAGAATCTTAAAAGTTGCCTGGAACTGATGATTTTCGGCTTGGCAAACCTCAAACTGAAAGAAGGGATTTTGTCCGATGAAAAATACAGATTGCTGTTTACGGTCGATGCCTTAAATGAGTTGGTCGCTCAGGGAATCCCGTTTCGTACGGCTTATCAGCAAATTGCAGATGAGGTTCAGTCCGGAACTTTCAAATCGCCCGATGCTACAAGGCATACGCACGAAGGAAGCATCAATAATCTGTGCCTTGAAGAAATCGTCAGGAAGATGGATTCTGAATGCTGATTACCATTCGTTGACCTTGTTCGCATCCATCTTGAGGAAAATGAACAGCAAAATGGTAAAGCCCCATAGTCCGGAACCACCGTATGAAAAGAACGGCAATGGAACGCCGATTGTCGGGAAAACACCCACGACCATGGCGATATTTACAAAGAAGTGCAGGAACAGAATACTGGCTACGCAATAGCCGTAAACCCTGCTGAATTTAGTCTTTTGGCGTTCGGCCAGATAGATGATCCTGAGGAATAATCCCACGAAAAGCGCAATGACCACACAGCATCCGGTAAAGCCCCATTCTTCACCGACCGTAGTGAAAATATAATCGGTATGTTGTTCCGGGACAAATCCGCCTTTGGTCTGTGTGCCTTCGAGATAACCTTTGCCAAACCATCCGCCAGAACCTATTGCGATTTTAGATTGGTTGATGTTGTATCCGATGCCTTTCATATCGACCTGTTTCCCTAACAAAATATTGAAGCGATCGCGGTGGTGCTGCTCAAAGACATTGTCGAAAACATAACTGACGGATAGTGTAAGGACTGCGATTCCAACCAGGATCATTCCGCTTAGGACGTAATTTCTGTCGGCAATGCGACTACGGTAATAAAGCAGGACTGTAATGATGGCCGCAATTAAAATAACGACCCACGATTCCAATACCAGCGAAAGTACAAATACGATTATCCCGACCAAACCTGTCCATAAATACCACGCCGGCAAACCTTCACGGTATAAGACCAAAAAGAAAGCGGCATAAATCAGGGCACTTCCGGGATCGTGCGGAACGATGAGCAACACGGGAAGAAAGATAATTCCGAGAGCCTGTATCTGACGGTTCGTTTGAGCTAAATTGACTTGGACATCACTCAGATATTTGGACAATGCCAATGCGGTAGCGGCTTTGGCGAATTCTGCAGGCTGGAAACTTACGGGGCCGAATTGATACCAGTTGACCTGGCCTTTTATCTCTTTTCCGAAAACGTAAAGACCTGCGAGCAACAACAATCCGACCCCAAAAATAATGACGGCGTATTTCTCATAGAACTTTCCGTCGACGGCAAGAATGACTATGATCAATGGGATCGAAAGAAAAATAAACAGCATTTGTTTGCCGTAGATCTGGCTGAAATCGAATAGTGAACTTTCTTCTATCGGGAGCGAAGACGAATAAATATTGAGCCAGCCCAAAACCACCAGCGTAATGTAAATCAATACGCTGATCCAGTCAATATGATTGCTGATACTCTGGTTTTTCATTGCTAGTTTTCGGCTTCGGGATCTTCTTCGTCCTCTTTGGGTTTTTGTGCGTCGAGCGGTTTCTTCTTGATCAATAAACTGTCGACTTTTGGAGCCTTGCCCGAATATTTGTCGTATTCGCTTTGCAGGCTTCCTTCGAGCATTCGTTTCTCCAAATCGGTACGTGTTATTTTGCGTCGGATGTATTTCTCGATCATCAAACTTGTAATCGGCCCGGCCCAGCGTTTTCCCCAATAGCCATTCTCTACGAATACGGCGATTGCGATTTTAGGATTGTCTTTTGGTGCGAAAGCCACAAAAATCGAGTGATCCTGGAGCTTGGTGCGCTTGCCGTTGATCTTGGCGAAGTTTTCTGCCGTTCCCGTTTTTCCGCAAATCTCAATGCCATCGACTTCCAGGCCGTGAGCTGTTCCGAGGTGATATACATCTGCCAGGCCAGAAATCACGGGTTCGAAATATTTGGGGTCGATGGTGGTTTTATGCTTCGTCGTAAACGCCTTATCGATTTTTTGCCCTTCGATTTTCTTGATGATGTGAGGCGTGTAATAATAACCGCGGTTGGCCACAGCGGCCATCATGTTCGCCAATTGTATCGGCGTGGTTTCGACTTCTCCCTGTCCGATGGCATTCGAAACGATAGTCGTGGCCCGATATTGCCAGTTCGGATAGATTCGTTTGTAGAGTTTGCTGTCAGGTACACGGCCTTTTTTTCCAGTCGGCAAATCGTAACCCATAAAAGAACCGAGGCCGAAACTCTTGACGTGTTTGTTCCAGACATCAACAGCGACAGGTGTTTTTGCGTATTTGTTGATCGTCTTCATGTAGACGCTCGCAAAATAGGTGTTGCACGAATTGAAAATCCCATTGTGCAGCATGGAAACACCCGAATCGTGGCATTTCATAAACCTGCCGCGCGCATAACTGAAACCATGATGACATACAAACGATGTGTTTTCATCTATGACTTGTTCCTGCAAACCGACCAATCCGGTTAAGATTTTAAAGGGAGAACCAGGTGGATATTGGGCCAGTAAACCTCTGTCATATAAAGGTTTTGCAATGGAGTCGTTGTATAATTTAGTGTAATTTCGTGATCGTTCGCGCCCGACCAACAAAGCCGGATCATAGGATGGAGCCGTAACCAAAGCAAGTATTTCCCCTGTTTTTGGCTCTATGGCGACAATTCCACCACGTTTGTTGATCATCAATTCCTCTCCGTATTTCTGGAGTTCGGCATCAATCGAAAGCGTAATGTCTTCGCCTTGACGGGCAATGGTATCGAAACGGCCTTCTTTGTACGCGCCGATTTCACGGTTGAATTTATCTTTTTGGATGTATTTTACGCCTTTGATCCCACGCAGTTCCTTTTCATAACTTTGTTCGACACCTTGTTTGCCAATCAAATCCCCGCTGTTGTAGTACGGATTATTCTTAATGATTTTGTCGTTGACCTGAGTGATGAACCCAAAAACATTCGCGCCCATATTCACCTGATAATCGCGCAACGATCGTTTCTGGATGTAAAATCCCTGAAACTTGCGTACTTTTTCCTGGAAAGCGGCAAATTCTTTTTTATTCAGTTGCGGAAGAAAAACAGACGGAAGCCTCGGTGAAAAGACTTTTGCCTTTTTGATGCGTTCCACAAAAAAAGATTTGGGGATATTGAGCAGCTGGCAGAATTCAAGCGTATCGATATTTTTCATCTCGCGCGGAATGACCATGATATCGTAAGACGGCTGGTTCGCGACGAGCAGTTTTCCGTATCGGTCATAAATGTAACCGCGTTCGGGATAATCGTATTGGATCTTGATGGCGTTGTTGTCTGATTTCAGCTTCAGCTCTTCATCAATGACCTGCAGATAGAACAGCCGGATAAGAATAAGTATCGTAGCGATAAAAATCAGCGTTGGAATCAGCACTTTTCTCATCGTCTCGACGGTTTGAACATGTAAATCAGGATGATGCAGACCAGGATCGTAAATACCGTGCTGCACAACGTCCGCAGTAAAACTTCCCAGAAAAGTACCAGGCGGAACACTTCAAGCAGAAACATGGTAAAATGGTGGACGACGACAGAAATCAGAATAAAGGAGAAACGTTCCGGTGTCAGGACATCGTCAAGCCGAACGGTCTGATATTCATAACTGAGCCCGAAAGAAAACTTGAAAATCCCCGGCCTAAAATAGGCAAGAACCAAACAGGCCGCTGCATGTACTCCACCCGAATTCGAAAACATATCCATCAAAATACCAAGCAGAAAACTTACGGCAAGCAATACGTTTCGGTTTCCGTTCACGGGATACAGCATGATGAACAGGATGTACGGAAAAGAGGTAATAAACCCGAACAATGTGAGGTTGTTGAAAATAACGACCTGAGCCGCAATCAGCAGAAAGAAACGGATGATATTGAAAATTACCGTACTATTCATTCGGCTGGGATTGTTTTTCGAGCGTCAGGATTTCTTCGCGGTCTTTGCTTTTGATTACATACACGTAACCCAGATTGGTCATATCATTGAACAATTTGATTTCGAGCGTGTAGTAATTCGTCTCGTTATCAGTGTAGATTTTTGAGATGGTTCCGATGTTGATGTTCGCCGGAAAAATCACCGATTGTCCGCCAGTCACAATCGTATCGCCTTTTCGGACCGATGCAAGACGCGGCACATCAATCAGCTGGACAAAACCAGTATTCTTTCCGTTCCAGACCAAAGACCCAAAGTGGTTCGACTTCTTGATTTTCGCGTTGATCTTGGACTGGGTATTCAAAATGCTGACAACCGTAGCATAATTCGCAGATGTATGATCGACAATCCCGACGATTCCCTGGCTGTTGACTACGCCCATATCTGCCTTGATTCCGGATGTCGCGCCTTTGTCAAGCGTCAGGAAGTTTTCAGGTACGGTGTAGGAGTTCTTGACGACTTTGGCCACGACGACATCCACTTTCCTGACCCCTTTGATCGTATCGACAACCGGAGCTTTCGCGGTATCGGCCTCGTTGAAAAGCATACGGCGCAAACTGGCGTTCTCTTTTGCCAGCGCGTCGTTCTGGGTCTTAAGGTGGAAATATTCGTTGACCGAATTGATCTGTTCATACACGCCGCCCGTCACAAAATTCGCCGATGAAATCACCTTGCTTTTGTGGTACGAATGCGCCTGAATGGTCAATCCGAGGGAAATCCCTAAAAGCAGTAAAAACAGCAACTTATGGCTGTTTTTATAGATAAAGGAAAATATCTGCTGCATGGATTGCCGGGCTAAAATCCGAGTTCAAAATGAGACTGGAATTGGTCAGGCTGCTATTGAAACTGGATTCTGTTGATTTGTTCTATTTTATAAGGATGCTTCTGAATTTCGGGATATTCTTAAGCGCCATTCCGGTACCGCGAACTACCGCACGTAACGGATCTTCGGCAATATACACCGGAAGGTCTGTCTTTAGCGAAATCCTTTTGTCAAGCCCGCGCAACATAGATCCGCCGCCGGCAAGATAAATACCGGTGTTGTAAATATCGGCAGCAAGTTCCGGAGGTGTCTGTGACAAGGTTTCCATTACGGCATCTTCAATACGCTGGATCGATTTATCGAGTGCTTTTGCGATTTCGCGGTAAGATACATCTACCTGTTTCGGTTTACCCGTAAGCAAGTCACGTCCCTGTACCGACATATCATCCGGCGGTGTTTCCAAATCTTCGACAGCAGCACCAACGGTGATCTTGATTTTCTCAGCGGTGCTTTCACCCACAAAAAGGTTGTGCTGCGTCCGCATGTAATATACAATGTCGTTCGTAAAAACGTCACCTGCAATCTTGACCGATTTGTCGCAGACGATTCCGCCCAAAGCGATAACTGCAATCTCAGTTGTTCCACCACCAATGTCGACAATCATGTTTCCTTTCGGTTGCATAATATCGATACCGATACCGATTGCAGCGGCCATAGGCTCATGTATCAGGTATACTTCTTTTCCGTTCACGCGCTCGCAGCTTTCCTTTACTGCCCGCATTTCCACTTCGGTGATGCCTGATGGAATACAAACCACCATGCGAAGTGCCGGGGTGAACATACGTTTTTTCAAAGCCGGAATGGACTTGATGAACATCGAGATCATTTTCTCCGATGCATCGAAATCTGCAATAACCCCATCTTTAAGCGGACGGATCGTTTTGATGTTTTCGTGGGTTTTTCCCTGCATCATGTTCGCCTCTTTCCCAACGGCGATTATCTTGGAAGAGACACGGTCGCGTGCCACTATAGATGGACTGTCAATGACGACTTTGTCGTTGTGTATGATGAGTGTATTCGCGGTACCGAGGTCAATCGCGATATCCTCTGTCATGAAATCAAAAAATCCCATTTAGTAAGGCGGGTTTTATGTTATGTTTAATTGTCTGCAAAGTTAGTTAAATGTCTAATGTCGAACGTCGAATGTCGAATGAATTTTTAACGATTGCAAAATGTTATTTATTAATTCAGATCGGAAGTTGAAAAGTTCGGAAGATCGGAAGTTCTGTCCGTAATAGTCTCCCGATCTTCCGATCTCCCTAACTCCAAACTTAATGTTTAAAATGTCTCGTTCCGGTGAATACCATCGCCATCCCATTCGCATTGCAATAATCAATGCTCAATTCATCCTTGATAGAACCGCCCGGTTGGATTACAGCAGTGATTCCGGCGTTATGCGCCAGTTCCACACAATCCGGGAACGGGAAAAACGCATCGCTCGCCATCACCGCGCCTTCCAGGCTGAAACCGAAAGAATGTGCTTTCTCCACAGCCTGACGCAATGCATCCACACGTGATGTCTGTCCGGTGCCCGAAGCCAGCAATTGTCCGTTTTTGGCAAAAACAATCGTATTCGATTTGGTATTCTTACACACTTTCGACGCAAATAGCAGGTCATCTATTTCAGTTGCCGTCGGAGCCTTTACGGTAACGGTCTTTAGTTGCTCTTTAGTATCGGTCGCGTCATTCCTGTCCTGGACCAGAATTCCGTTCAAGGCTGTACGAACCTGTGATTTAGGTAATTCCACTTCGTGCTGAACCAATAAAATCCGGTTCTTTTTTTCACTGAGCAATGCCACGGCATCATCTGAAAATGACGGTGCGATAACCACTTCGCAAAACAAGCTGTGTATTTCACGTGCGGTTTCAACGTCTATGTTTCCGTTGGCAATCAAAACACCGCCAAATGCTGAAGTCGGATCTGCCGCCAATGCATCGAGATACGCTTCACGCATGGTGCTTCTTGTGGCAATTCCGCAAGCGTTGTTGTGCTTCAAAATGGCAAACGTCGGTTCGTTGTTTTTGAATTCAGCGATCAGGTTCACCGCAGCATCAACATCGAGCAGGTTGTTGTATGACAATTCCTTTCCGTTGAGTTTGGTGAACATCGCATCGAAATCGCCAAAGAAAAAACCTTTCTGGTGCGGGTTTTCACCGTAGCGCAACACTTGTCCGTTCGCGTAACTCTGTTTGAAAATGGTGTCGTCCGTATTGAAATAATTGAAAATCGCCGAATCGTAATGAGACGAAATGTGGAACGCCTGGGTCGCATATTTCTTGCGGTCTTCCAAAGACGTTTCCCCATTCTTTTGGGTAATCAGGTCAAGGAACGATTGGTATTGATCAACAGACGAAACAATCAGCGTGTCCTTGAAATTCTTTGCAGCCGCACGGATTAATGAGATGCCGCCTATATCAATCTTTTCGATGATATCCTGTTCCGAAGCGCCCGATGCCACCGTCTTTTCAAACGGGTACAGATCGACGATCACCAAATCAATCTGCGGAATGCCGTATGCCTCCATTTCCTGTACGTCACCATCGTGATCCTGACGGTTCAGGATTCCACCAAAAATCTTCGGGTGCAACGTTTTGACGCGTCCGCCTAAAATTGAGGGATATGAAGTCACATCTTCTACCGCGATTACAGGAATGTCGAGGTTTTTCAGGAAATCTTCCGTTCCTCCGGTGGAATAAAAAACGACGTTTTGTTCGTGGAGTTTACGTACGATCGGCTCAAGGCCCTCTTTAGAAAATACGGAAATCAGTGCTGATTTGATGGTTTTTTCGCTGCTCATTTTGTGTTGTGTGTAAAGGTGCAAAAGTACATTTTTTAATGGCATAATCCGCAGCGATTTATTGGCAAAATCCAAAAAAAATAAGCCCGTTTTTTCATTAGGTTTTTGCCTCCAAAATGCCCATTTTTACAATTCAGATTTTTCATCAGATGCTGTTGTATTTCCGCCTGCTCAGCGAGAGCTTCACCTTTGCCATGAATGCCTTGCGCAACAATAAATTGCGTACGCTGCTTTCGCTTTTAGGCGTCACCATTGGAATATTTTCAATAATTGCGGTACTTACGGCAGTAGATTCGCTTGACCGGAAAATCAAGGCAGATCTTTCGGCTCTCGACAAAAACACCATTTACCTGACAAGCGTTTCATTCGGGCCTACCGATGTGCCGGAGTGGAAGCGCGAGCAATTCCCCAAGATGAAATTCGAGGAATACCAGTTCCTCAAGTCGGATTTGCAGCATGCCGAGAATTTCTGTTTCCAGCTTTTCGTCGGACGCCAATCAATAAAACACGACAACAAAACCACCGAAGACCTCAATATGGTTCCGGTTACGAATGAATTCGCCGATATCCAGAAACTCGAATTCGAATCGGGGCGCTTCTTCAACGAATCGGAATCGAATTCAGGCAATACAGTGGTCATCATAGGCTTTGAAGTAGCAAAGACCCTGTTCGACGATGCCGATCCAATAGGGCAGAATGTGCGTATTTATGGCAAAAGATTCACCGTAATCGGCGTACTTAAAAAACAAGGGAACAATTTCAATCCGGGAGACAGCAATGATACGTCGGCTTTCCTGCCATCGAATTTTATCAGAAAGACATTCGGCGATAATAACGATGCGATGCTTCCTGTGGTCGTCATCAAGCCGGAAAAAGGTGTCGATATGGAAGAACTCAAGGCCGAAATCCGCCAGAAATTACGCAACATGAGAGGGCTTCGGGCCGAAGATATAGACAATTTTTTCATCAACGTACTCGCCGGTCTGACCGATATGATAGACGGCATCATCGGCATTCTCAATATGGGCGGTTGGATCATATCCGGATTCTCGCTTCTTGTCGGAGGCTTCGGGATTGCCAACATCATGTTCGTATCGGTGAAAGAACGTACCAATCTTATTGGAATCCAGAAATCACTCGGGGCCAAAAACAGATTCATCTTATTCCAGTTTTTGTTTGAGGCCGTGATCCTTTCCTTTTTCGGAGGCGCCATCGGGATATTCCTCGTCTGGATCATTTCAATGGCCCTGACCAAAATGCTCGACTTTGAGTTTGTTCTCGGTTTGGGCAACATCCTTTTGGGAAGCGGGCTTTCGATTGCCATTGGTCTGGTATCAGGTATTATTCCGGCTATTTCTGCCTCTCGTCTCGACCCTGTTGAAGCCATCCGGACAGGGATGTAGCCCTTATTCTTTAAGAAGTGACTTCAATTCGACTATTTTCTCTTCTGCGGAATCTATATTGATGAATCCACGTCTTGGCCGGTCAAGATCCAGGATCAAAAACACGGTAAGTGCGGTCATTAGGGCAAAACCACAAACGACCATGTAATTCATGCGTTTGTTCGAATTCCCATAACCTACCACAAAGCTTCCGGTCAGTATCAACACGAAAAGGAGCCACACAATAGAATCCGGAACCGTCTTGTTCTTGATTTCGTCACGTGTCGTAACCGTATCTATCATGGCATTTACAGCCGGCACCATTTGGTTCGAGCGGAACATATTTGCAGGGTTTTGTGACGCATTTGAAACGATTTTCCAAATTTGTGCGGCATATTGGTTTGTTTTTTCCTGAGCCTTGTCGATTTTTTTCCGGTCGATCCCAGCGTTCTTGTAGGCGATCCGCGCATTTATGTAATGGCTGAAGTTTTCCCGCAACGGCTTTCGTATCGAATCCGGATACAGGTCGCACCGCAACAGGGCTGTACCGATATCATTCGCTTCCTGAACGATTACCTGCCTGCGGTCGTCATATCTCGAGGCCGACATCCCGAAAGTAAATGACAGCAGCAAGGCGAGCAAGCCTAAAAGCGAACCTTCTATGGCGCCAATTCCTTCCTGTGCCGAGTCTGGGTTTTTCGCTATCTCTTTCCTGCGTAAATAGTGCCCGAGCCAATTTGCAACAACGATCAGTACAAATAAAAAAATGGAAATGACCGCGGTCGGGGTTTGGTAAAGCAACGAGTCGTTCATGGGTTTGTCGTTTGATTATGAGTAGATTGAATATACATAAAAAAACGAATCCCTATGTCTGGTATTTATTTCTTGGAGCCAATCCGGCCCGCCACTGCTAGTCCTCGCCATAAACAACCATTTTAAAAGTCGTGACGCGAGCTCCGTTGTCGCTGCATCTCTCGTTTAAAATGATGTTGTTCCCGGCTGTGGGCTATCCGTTTTGGTCCGGGCTAGGGCTGTCTTGATAACCGAACCTATCGGGAATAAAAAAGCCGACTTTTAAAAGTCGGCTTTTGAAATGTATTTTCCGGGAAATTATCGTATCGGTTGATCCTGGATCAAATCAAGGAACAGGTTTACCTTGTTCTTAAGTTCCTTACGGGGTGTAATGAAATCGAGGAAACCGTGTTCCAAAACGAATTCTGCGGTCTGGAAACCTTCCGGCAAATCTTTTCCGGTAGTATCCTTAACCACACGCGGTCCTGCAAATCCTATCAACGCTCCCGGTTCAGAGATGTTGATGTCGCCAAGCATGGCATAAGAAGCCGTAGTTCCGCCCGTAGTGGGATCTGTACAAAGTGAGATATACGGAATCTGGGCGTCGGCCAACTGGGCCAGTTTTGCAGATGTTTTGGCAAGCTGCATCAGTGAATATGCCGCTTCCATCATACGCGCGCCTCCAGATTTCGAGATCATCAAAAACGGAATGCGGTTCTTGATCGAATGGTCGATTCCCCTTGCGATTTTTTCGCCTACAACGGCACCCATCGAACCACCTATGAACGCAAAGTCCATACAGCAAATCACTAAATCCTTGCCTTTGGATTTTCCAACCCCCGTGCGTACGGCATCTTTGAGTTTGGTTTTTTCCTGGGCATCTTTCAATCGATCGCTGTATTTTTTGGTATCGACAAAATGGAGCGTGTCTTTAGAAGTGATGTTCTTGTCGAGTTCGGTGAATTCGTTATTGTCGAACAAAATCTCGAAATACTCCTTGCTTCCGATGCGGACATGGAAATCATCTTCAGGGCTTACGTATAGGTTGCGGGCCAACTCGTCTGAATCGATGATTTTTCCTGTCGGCGATTTATACCACAAACCTTTCGGAACGTCTTTTTTGTCTTCGGTCGCGGTCTGTATTCCTTTTTCCGTTCTTTTAAACCAAGCCATAGTTTGATGAATAATTACTAATTAATAATGAACAATTAAAACCTGGATAATTATTCATTATTAATTATTCATTGTTAATTATAAAACGTTTACGTTGTTCAAATCGGCGAAAGCCTCTTCCAGACGTTTGTTGAATGTCTTTTCACCTTCACGAAGCCATACGCGTGGGTCGTAGAACTTCTTGTTCGGCGCGTCGGAACCTGTCGGGTTTCCAATCTGGGTACGCAGGTAGTCGATCTTGTCCACCATATAATCGCGGATTCCTTCAGTCAAAGCAAACTGTAAATCGGTATCGATGTTCATTTTGATCACTCCGTAAGAGATTGCTTCGCGGATTTCCTCGACCGTAGAACCTGAACCTCCGTGGAATACAAAGTCTACCGGGTTTTTGTCAAGGTTGTGTTTTTGTTGGATATAATCCTGTGAATCGCGAAGGATTGTAGGAGTCAGCTTCACGTTACCAGGCTTGTACACGCCGTGGACATTTCCAAAGGCAGCAGCAACGGTAAAACGCGGCGATACTTTGCTCAGTTCAGAGAAAGCGTAATCCACATCTTCCGGCGTAGAATACAATTCCGAATGATCGACACCTGAATTATCGACGCCATCTTCTTCGCCACCCGTAATTCCAAGTTCGATTTCGAGTGTCATGCCCATTTTGGACATTCTTTCCAGATAGGTTTTGCAGGTTTCGATGTTTTCGTGCATCGGCTCTTCGCTAAGGTCGAGCATATGAGATGAGAATAACGGTTTTCCGGTTTCGGCGAAATGTTTCTCACTGGCGTCCAAAAGGCCATCGACCCAAGGAAGTAATTTTTTGGCACAATGGTCTGTGTGGAGAATTACGGTAGCTCCGTAAGCTTCAGCCAACGTGTGGATGTGTTTTGCTCCGGCAATTGCTCCAAGGATAGATGCATGCTGTCCGTCGTTAGACAAACCTTTTCCGGCGTTGAATTGGGCACCTCCGTTGGAAAATTGGATAATTACAGGTGCTTTTAGCTTGGCAGCGGTTTCAAGAACTCCGTTGATCGTGTCAGATCCGGTTACGTTTACAGCCGGAAGTGCGAAGCCTTTTTCTTTAGCGTACCGGAAGATTTCCTGTACCTGATCGCCGGTAGCCACACCGGGTTTGATGTTATGGGCCATGTTTTGTCTAATTTTAAGGGTGTAAAAATAAGCAATTATATCAAATGCGACTTTGTTTTTTGATTCCCTTTCAAATGCGTGTCAGAAAGGATAATTGATACCGATGTTCAAAACAGATTTGGACAGGTTGTAATTGCGGAACCATTTGCTTCCTTCGTATATGGATGGTTCGTAGGTTTTGAATCCAACATCGAGACGGACGACAAAAAAGGTAAAGTCATAACGGAAACCAACTCCGGAACCAATGGCCAGATCGGTCAGTGATGACAAACCATTGAAGGTATAGCGTTCGTCTTCCACATTGTCCAGCACGTTCCAGATGTTGCCCGCATCCACAAAGAAAGCCGAATACAAATCGCCGAACAAGTGGAAACGGAACTCGGCATTGAGTGCGATTTTCATGTTGGCTTCGTTAAAATCATTCACCGCTCCGCTTGTTCCGGGGCCAAGTGCATACGATTGCCAGCCGCGGTTGTCATTGGATCCACCGGCAAAATAACTTCGGGAAAACGGAATGCTGTTCGCGTTTCCGTACGGAATTGCAACTCCGCCAAAAGCACGCATGGCCAGGACTTTTTTGCGTCCGAGGTCAAAATGCTTGATGTATTCGAGTTCGCCTTTTAAGTATTGTGAATATTCGATGTCAAAAATGGTGTTGTTCCCGTTTTGGTTTTTAAGCTGCTTGGATGCGCTGGCTATGACCGAGAGGAAATTTCCGGCCGACTCGATTTTGGTCCGAAGCGAATAAAATGTATTGTCCAGCAGATCTGTTTTCGTCGTCATCGAATAACTGAAGCTTGAAGCGAAAATCAGGTTGTTTTCGGTCAGACGCTGGCGGCGTTCCTCAATGCTCCGGACAGTGCTGTAATCGGAACTGCTTAATGGAATCGCATCGGAAGCACCTAAGGCATCCGTCGTAAAACCCGTAGTTCCGGATTCGATGATGAGGTTTCCGTCCGAGTTGAAATAGGCCGGGTTGACGTTTGCCGAATTGTCCTGTGCAATTTTATTCAACGCATCATAAGAGGATTTATAGACCTCGAAATAATTCCCAGGATTCAGGTTCTTTACATATTGGATATTGAACAGGTCGAAACGGGCGCTGTTGAAACGTTTCGGTGTCCATGAATAGGCAAATGAACTCGTGAAATTCTGTTTGTCAAGCCCGATGTTCTGTTGTTTGGCATAGCCAAGGCTGATTACCGTTGACGGAATCATGCGTTTGGGAAGGATGCTTTCGGTTTTGATCGGCAGCAATACACGAGGAAACGAAAGCTTTAAATCGCCCCCGTATTCAGATACGTTAAAGAAACTGTCGTTCGGGTTGGCCAAATCCTTGGAAGAGCCTATGTTGCCGCGCGCAGAAAGTTCGAGTGTTTCGGCTCCGTTGAATACATTCCGGATTGTTACCGATGTCGAGCCCGCAATACCAAAATCCTGTATATTGGAATGTGTCACGTCAAGGCTGGCTCCAAAGCTGTATTTTTTTCTCGGAACAAGGAAAATGTTCGCAATGAGCGATTCTCCTTTTGGGTCGCGCGGATCTTCCTGATATTGGATCGTAGGATAATTGAAAACCCGCAGGTTACTCAGGTAGCGCGATGTAACCGTAGTACGCCAGTCGGCGAAGGTGCTTCCCGGAGCAATAAAGACGGCGTCTGTAATCGCTTTTGGCCGATATTTGAGTTTTTGGTAGGCGTAGAGGTTGAAATTATTATAGGTGACGCTGTCCTTTATGTTTTCCTTATTCTTACCCAAAGTGGCATCGGTGTAGATATTGACCTGGCTGACCTTGTATTTTTTGAACGGCATCGAATAGGTGGAATCGCCAACGCGGTAGGTGTAGTCATCGATAATCATTTCCGAATGCGCCTTGTGTCCCGTGTCTACCGTATCGATGTCATATTTGACATAATTCTGCTGGAAATGAAAAATCCCGTTGTTGCGGAATAAAGTGTTGAGCCTCAGTTTCTCGGCATCGAAATCTTCACTGTTGAATTGTTTTCCGCTTTTTAGTGCCGACGCCTCTTTGGTCGCCTGAAACATCGAATCCAATATGGGGGAACTGATGCTTTGCGTCAATGAATCCAGAATATAAGGCTCGCTCGTGGTAACCGTATACACCACTTTTGCCTTTTTGGGTGCCGTCGAATCTATGGCTGCGCTGATTTTTGCATTGAAAAAACCTTTGTTGAAATAATGTCCTTTAAGACGCAACACAGATTTGTCGATGCTTTTCTGGTCTACGATCACCGGCGGTTCTCCAACTTTGCGAAGCATTTCGTGCACGCCATAATAATAAAAGGATTTGCCCAGACGCGCTACCTGCTTTTTAGATAAGATGGTAGACAATCGTTCGTATTTGCGTGGGTTGCCGCTGAATTTCGCCTTAAACGTAGAGTCGGGGTTTGGATTGGCCAGATTGTATAGGTTGAGCCGAAGTCTGTATCCGAGCAAATCTGAATTGGGTTTACGAACCATGAGGTTTTCGAGTTCCTCCGTATTCGACTTTTTGCCGTTGACGACAAACTCGTTTTTGGTAAGCAATTTTTGGCTTTTGGGAACGCGCCTCACCGAATCACAGGAAAATGCAAGCAGCACTGTAAGGATAATTAACGCTACTTTTGCTGGGGCATGTTTCAAAACGACTCAAAGATTTAGGCCAAAAATAGTTCAAAATGCAATGGTAAGCAAAAACCAGATAAAGCGCATAACGTCGCTTAAACTCAAAAAGTACCGCGAGCAGGAAAAACGCTTTACGGCAGAAGGTGTCAAGGTGATTTCTGAACTGCTGCTTGCCGGTTTTAAAGTGGAGGCGATTTATGTGACCGAAACTTTATTCGGGGAATTTCCAAAGATTGAAACAGAATATGTCACAGCGGCTGAATTGTCTAAAATGACGGCGCTTTCCACGGCAAATAACTGCCTTGCGGTTTTTGAAATGCCAGATGCAAAACCCGTGGAATATTCTGGATTGATCGTGGCGTTGGATGAAATTCGAGATCCCGGGAATTTAGGGACGATTATAAGATTGTGCGATTGGTTCGGAATCAACCAACTGGTTTGCTCACCCGGAACTGCCGATATCTATAACCCAAAAGTAGTCCAGGCCACGATGGGTTCACTTTCACGTGTAAACATAGTCTATTCAGATTTGACGACTTTTTTGATCCAAAGCGAAATGTCAATTTTCGGGACATTCATGGATGGAAAAAATATCTACGAACAAGAGTTGCCGTCAAGCGGGATCATCGTAATGGGAAATGAAGCGAATGGAATTTCTGCCGAAATTGAAAAGCTCGCGACTGAACGCATTTCAATACCAAGATTCGGCAATTTACAACAAACGGAAAGCTTGAATGTGGCGACGGCGACGGCGATTGTTTTAAGTGAGTTCCGAAGGAAGTAGTTCAATTAATAATTAACGATTAATAATTAATAATTGATCGACGCAAGCGATATTTTCAAATCAACAAATGAACACATCAACAAATATCAATGAAACGTAAAGTTGATAAAAACCGCCCGTGTTTTCATTGAGGTAATATTCGACGTCCAGGGACTGTTCGGGTCGTTGTCCGGGATTATTTCATTGTCGATTCCGAATACACCGCGGATGGAAGGTGAAAATTTAAAGTACTCCAGATATAAGTCAATACCAAAGCCAATCTCGTAATTATTGGTCCATTGCTTCATACGGAAACGCTGTTCGGTGTTGTCTTCTTTCGATTTGGAATTACTCGCGAGATTCAGCGTGCGTGAAACTCCGGCTTCCAAATAGGGGCGCACATTTCCGGTGCGTTTTGCCGAGAATTTAAGCAATAACGGAAAATGGATGTAAGTAGATCGTACTTCGCGATTGGCATCGAGTTCTTCTGTAAATCCGGGGAATACCAAATTGCGTTGGGTGTAATATAAACCTGGTTCGAACCTAAGGTCGAGGTATTCCATCAATCGTAAATCCCCAACAAGACCAACATTGAAACCTGTGGTTCTTGAAGCCTGTATATCCGCTCCGGGGTTTTTGTATTCGAACTTGAAATCATAAATATTGAATCCGAGGAAATAACCCCAATGTACACGTTGTTTATCGAAGTTTTCGAGGTGTATGATCGGGTCGTTTCCGAAAGTTCCGGTCGGGCCTTGAGCGCAGGTTGGAATGGCAAAAGCCAGGAAAAAAAGAGCAACTAATTTTTTCATATCATTCCTTGAAGCAGGAGTAAATGGTGGCGACGCCTAATGTCTGGGGCGCGGCTTCCACGTCTATAAACCCGATTTTGCGCAAAATATTGTTCAGCCTTTCCCCATGAGGGAACGCGGCTGCCGATTGCGATAAATAACCGTATGCCGATTTGTCTTTTGAAAATAATTTCCCAATGATTGGGAGTATGGCGCTTCCGTAAAATTGATAGCCTTGTTTGAAAGGAAATTTTTCAGGTACTGATGTTTCGAGGATTACGAGAATTCCGCCCGGGCGCAGGACACGCAATATTTCAGTAAGGCCTTTTTCGAGGTTTTCGAAGTTTCGGATCCCGAAAGCGACGGTGATGGCATCGAACGAATGATTCTCAAACGGCAGGTTTTCTGAATCGCCTTGTATCATTTTGATACGGTCGGAAAGATTCTTTTGGGCGATTTTTTTGCGTCCCACTTCAAGCATTCCGTCAGAAAGATCGAGGCCGGTGATTTCTTTGATGTTGCTTTTTTCGGCAAATAATATGGCTAAATCACCTGTCCCTGTAGCAATGTCGAGCAAATCTTCAGGATTCCATTCCAGGATGGTCTTGACCACTTTCCTTCTCCAGCTCTTGTCGATACCCAGTGAAATGACACGGTTGAGTCCGTCGTATTCCCCGGAAATAGTGTCGAACATTTGAGTGACCTGTTCTTTTTTGCCCAGGCCGGAATCTTTATAGGGCGTTATGTTGGAGCTGTCGTTCATTGTTGCGGCAAATATAAGAGTTAACGGTGAACGGTTAACAGATAACGGTTAAAACTGCTATTGGAATTTTATACGGGTTAGTTCGGAATAAAAAATAAAAATATCCAATATCCATATCCCTGATTTCAGGGATAAAAAAAATATACCTAAATATAGGGATTGCGCTAGCTTATATATATACGGAAATTTACCGATGCATTAATTTAAAGGCTGTGGTTACAAAATCATTCCTCAGCGAAATTAAGTGGTTAGTGCTTTCTTTGGTACTGGCGCTTTTTCTCGTGAAAATCCTCAACAATGGGCATCGGCTCCTTCTTACCCCGGAGTCTGCCTCAAACACGTTCTTAGGGGTAAGTTTGTTTTTGGAAATTTTAGTTTTTTTTGTCTTTAGTATCTTCGTGGTATTTGGTATTAAGGGCTTTTTTGAACGATTTTCACAGCGGTTTTGCAATACATTGGTCTTCCTCACAGGGATAATCCTTTTGGCGGTAATTGTACTATTGAGTTATCAGGTACTGTCAGTTAGTTAGAAAACAGCCGCGTAAATAATGCAAACATCTGCTTTTTGGCAGATGTTTTTTTTTGCGCTAAACGCAAGTCGTTACATTCTGTCCCAGGTCTCAAACGTAAAAGATTGTGCATGGCGTTCGTCGGCCTCGTGTGGCACGGAACTCACCAGTTTCCATTGTGTGGGGTCGAATTCGGGAAAAAAAGCATCGGCTTCAAAAGAGGCATGTACGCGGGTAAGATCTATCCTGTCGGCATATGGCAGGGCCAGATTGTAGATTTCACCTCCGCCAATTACATAAACAGCCTGGTCTTTTGGGCAAACTTCAAGCGCCGATTCCATATCATGGACCACAATGCATCCTTCCGGATTGTAGCCTTTTTGGCGTGTGATGATAACATGTGTTCTGTTAGGCAAAGGCTTGGGGAAACTTTCAAAAGTCTTGCGCCCCATAATGATATAATGACCCGAAGTCAGTTCCTTGAACCGCTTGAAATCATCAGGCAAATGCCATAATAACTGGTTGTCTTTTCCAAGGGCGTTGTTTTGGGCCGCAGCGGCAATAAGCACTATCATAAGGTAAAGTTCAGCTAGTAAAACTACGAATTGAAAATGGGAATACTGTCTGTAAAATCTGAAATGGGAAAACGTTTTCACAATGAACTACAACGAATGCGAAAATGTAAAAGCTAAAGAATATCTTGTGATTTTAGGAAAATGATAAATATTCTTTAATAATTATCGTCGAATCCGGAACTTATTGACAAATATCTTTCCTTTGCATCATAATTCTAACAATGAATCAGTTATGGCTATCAAAAAAACGTTTACCAAGACAAAGCCGGTTTGCAAAGTGACTTTCAGCATCGAAGCCAAAGAAGCGCAAACAGTATCGGTAGTTGGGGATTTCAATGATTGGAGTGCCGAAGCCGGAGCACTTGCCAAACAAAAGAACGGTACATTCAAAGGTGCTTTCGACCTTCCGAAAGACGGATCTTTTGAATTCAAATATTTAGTGGACGGAGATTATGTTTCAGAACCGGAAGCCGACGGAAGCCGTTGGAATGATTTTGCCGGAGCAGAAAACAGCGTCCTCAATACATAAAAAAACGCCTCTGAAACAGGGGCGTTTTTTTTATAGAATTCATCGGTAGCGAGTGTCACTTTACAAAAATCGCTTTGTAATGGTCGCGTTTGTGTATCAGTATAAAAATATTCGCGATCAGCATCAACGCAGGAACCACAAGCTGGTCCGGACTTGGTGTCAGGAAACAATGGTATAGGAAAATGTTGATGGTAATCGGTAAAATAACCACTGCCGACAACGGCACGAAAAATCCAGTTACCAGGGATAATCCGCAAAGCAATTCCAATACTTTTACGAGCGGGAATAAGTAAACCGTCGCTCCAAAGCCTTCGTTTACCTTTTGTATCGCGCCTTCCATTTTTGGCATATCTGCCGGATTCATCAGGAAAAAGCTCACCGATGCAAACACATACATAGCTCCCAATAAGAGCCTGACAATAACTGCTGCAATTTTCATTCGTTTCTATTTTTGGTTAAACACGAACTAAGGTAAGCAATTTATCTTATCAGGGTTTTTGTATGCTGATGGGAAGCATGTATTTTGCGCGAACCGGAACGCCTCGCTGCAGAGCCGGTTTCCATTTGTCGCATTTGGACAATACCCGTATCGCTTCGGCATCAAGATCCGCATCCAATCCTTTATAGATACTGATGTCTTCAAGCGTTCCTTGCTTGTTGACTATGAAAGCAAGGATGATTTTGCCGTCTTTTTCCGGCTTTTTTGCGGGTTTGAAGTTTTTGCCAATGTACTCATAGAATTTATTCAATCCGTCCTGAGGCTCGGGCTTTACTTCAAGTTCCACATACAGGTATTTTTTGTTGTCGGTATCGGTACTTACGCCGCCTTTTAAAACGCCTTTTTCATAATCTTCCGTAAAGGAATAATCAGGGCCAACATGGTTTCCTGTCCAGTTTCCGTCGCGCAGTCCGTTAACGACAGGGCCTTTTTCAGTCAGGTTTTCGGTAACGAATTCACACACGCCGTTTCCTTCGGACACCGTCATGATTTTTTTTGGATCCCAGAATTTCGTAACATGCAACAATTCCTGTTTGCCGTCATAGGTGTAAAAGCCTTCCAGATGTTTGCTTCCGTTCGGATACCAGGTTTTGCAAACACCGTCCTTTTTGCCGTTCCGGTACATTTCGGTTTTTTCAATCTGAGTGTTGTCGTAATACGCGAGCAATTGGCCTTCGAATTTTTCCACATCGCGGTTCGTGCTTATGGCTTCCTGTTTCAGTTTTCCGGTTTTATAGAACAACTGGAACGTATAAGTCGGCTGCTCTTTTTCATAATCTTTCACCACTCGGTAAAACGTAGCAGCTTCCTTTGAAGCCGGCATCAGGTTATCATCGAGATAGAATGTCTTGTCCTGTGCCGATGCCAGCTGAAAAAAGAATAAACAAAAGAAGGCTATATATCTCATAGGTTTTTGAAGCTAATCCGGCTTCCGCTATTAGTTTTGTTCATTTACACTGCAATTTCAGCACATCCGCCAGCTTCCGTTGGTCGCTGCCGCATGAGCGAAATTGCGGGCGCAACTGTTCCAAAAGCTAGCCGCTCAATCCGGGCTAGGGCAGTTGGGTAAAATCGGCACTAGGAAATAAAAATAACCAATAAATCAAACCGCCACCACTCCCTTGATATGCGGGTGCGGATCATAATCCAACAGCGTAAAATCGTCAAACGTAAAATCGAAGATATTCTTGACATCCGGATTCAGTTTCATCGTCGGCAACGGACGTGGGTCACGTGATAACTGCAATTCCAATTGTTCAAAGTGGTTGTTGTAAATATGTGCGTCGCCAAACGTATGGATGAATTCGCCGGCTTCCAACCCGACAACCTGGGCGATCATCAGGGTCAAAAGTGCATAAGAGGCAATGTTGAATGGAACGCCCAGAAAAATATCGGCGCTGCGTTGGTACAATTGGCACGACAATTTTCCCTCGGCTACATAGAACTGGAAGAATGCGTGGCAAGGTGGCAACGCGGCTTTTCCTTCGGCCACATTATCAGCAAACGAAACAGAAGTATCTGGCAACACGCTCGGGTTCCATGCTGAAACGAGCATGCGGCGGCTATTTGGGTTTATCTTTAACGTTTCTATCAATTCTGAAATCTGGTCAATTTCCTCGCTGTTCCAGTTGCGCCATTGGTGTCCGTAAACCGGCCCGAGGTCGCCGTTTTCGTCGGCCCATTCATCCCAGATTTTGACTCCGTTTTCCTTAAGGTAACCAATATTCGTATCGCCTTTAAGAAACCACAATAATTCGTAAATGATAGATTTAAGGTGCAGCTTCTTGGTCGTCACCATTGGGAAACCTTCGCTCAAATCGAAACGCATCTGGTAACCGAAAACACTTTTGGTTCCTGTTCCGGTGCGGTCGCCTTTCTGGACGCCATGTTCTAACACATGTTTTACGAGGTCGTGGTATTGTTTCATCTTGAATTTTCTTGTCAGGCTAAAGTATTGAAATTGACTTTGCGGCTGACGAGTTGTTGAAACGAAATTTCCTGTGTTTTTTCAACAATTCGATTTTTCTTTTTTGTAAAAATTGGTTCAGATTGAAAATGTTCGCGTTAGGGATGCGAGCGGTTATCCTTTGTGAGGAACGAGCAAAGATATGAGCGGGTCAGCCTGGCGACGGCTACATGAACGTTTATATAACTTGAAAGATTATAGCCGGCGCAACGCCCAAAAAATATTGATTATTTTTTAGTTGAGCCAGATTCGAATAAAAAATAAATTAAGATTCCCTGCGTGAAATCTCGTCCCGAAGTTTTGCGGCCTTTTCATAATCCTCGTCCTTAACCGCACCTTCAAGCAATTCGTGGAGTTCGGCGAGACTGTGTTTGTTGTAGGTTTCTCCGGATTGGTTCGATTCTTCGCCAAGTCCGAAGGTTTCAGGAGAAGACAAAACATCTTCCGGCTTTTCGTCAGATTCGTTGACTTTGAGGAAAATACCGGCTTTGTCAAGGATGTTTTTATATGTGAAGATAGGCGCATTGAAACGCAAGGCCAGAGCGATGGCATCGGAAGTCCGTGCGTCGATGATTTCCTCGATCTTGTCGCGTTCGCAGATGATGCTTGAGTAGAAAACGCCATCGACGAGTTTGTGGATGATGACCTGTTTGACTACAATGTCAAAACGGTCGGCGAAATTCTTGAACAGGTCGTGGGTCAACGGACGCGGCGGACGGATTTCTTTCTCGAGGGCAATCGCTATGGACTGTGCCTCGAAAGCGCCAATTACAATCGGAAGCTTGCGGTCGCCGTCTACTTCGTTCAGGATTAAAGCGTACGCTCCGTTTTGGGTCTGGCTGTACGAGATTCCTTTTATCGTTAACTTCACTAAACTCATAGGTGCAAAGGTACGATTGCGATTTAATTGTGCAAGGGATAAAAAAAGAACGCGCAGACCTTTGCCCGCGCGTTCCAGTATAGCTGATAAATTATTTCAATTCGGTCTGTCAGGGTTTCATGCACCCACACGGAATATCGTACTGGCTGCCGATGCCTTTGAGGTAGACGTCATCCATGAATCCGGATCCGTCATGGTCCTGATGGAAATTGAACGACTGCTTTAAGCATTTGCCATCGCGTGTCGATCCTATGTAAGCTTCCACGTAACGGGACAGGATAACGCCGGTGTATTCGTTTCGGACGATAGTCCATTTACTCGTGATGCGCACTTCTTTGGGTACTTCTTTCCAGCCCTGTGCTTTGAATGCTGCAAGGATTTTGGCTTCGAGAGCCTTGTCTGTCATAACCGCTTTCGGAAGACAGGCACGCGCATCGTTTTTGTCGACTACGGAATTTTTGACGGTCATGGTAAGTTCTCCCGTGGCAACGACCGGACCGGTGAACGGCTCCGGATAGTCCTGATACGGAAGGATCTCGATTTTGAGTTTGTGGTCGCCCGGCATAAGTTTCGCTTCGTTTTCCTTTACGAAAGCGTTGAACTGCATGATGCCGAGGAAGTTTTCGCCGTCCGGGGATTTGAGCGCCCCTTTCCAGGTAGTCCACTTGTTTTTTTCTTCCTCAGAGAAAGCACGGGTGTCCAGCCATTCTTTGAAAACCGTAGTGTCGTCCAGGGTGAACTGGAGCCAGTAGCGGCCGTGGGTTCCATTGAACTGCTGGCTCTTGAGGTAATTGCCCAGTGAGTTGGCCATATATACACGGAATACCAGCGGATCACCCAGGGTGAATTTGTTGGTGAATTTGGTTTCGTCTTCCTTGGCTTTCATCAGGCCGTCTTCGGTGGCGCAGAAAACGACTTTGCCCATGTATTTCTGGTGCATCGGGCTGGTGACGCCATCTGTTGGTTTGTCCGGGGCATTGGCGCGGGCTTTAGCGGCTTTTTGATCGGCCTTTTTGTCCATCCATGCGCCCAGCTGTGCCTGTGAGGTTACGGAAAAGACGAGTAACAGGAGAATCGATAGTTTTTTCATGTCGAATTTAATGTTGGTGGTACTTGCTTAAGATTTCGGGGCAAGTATAGAAAAAAGCGACATCTTGATTCTGACAGATGAATCTGCGTTGAAAAAGCGCGGACTTCCGTACCGGATGAGCGGAAAACCGTTTTAGGCATAATAGACAGATGAAGCAAAAAAAAACGCGGGAATTACCCCGCGCCCATTTCTGTAATAAGCCGCCTTAACTTAATTCTTGACGAATTTTTGTGCAGATTTTGTTGTGCCAGATTGGATTTCCAGGAAATATAGCCCTGAACTGAGGCTGCCCAAATCAATTTGTTGATTCTTGGCAGGAGCGGAAAGTGTTTGGCGTGCAACGACTTTTCCAGTTACGTCAACAATGGTATATGCCTCGAATGCATTCGCAGCCGTGATATTCAGTGTGTTCTTCGCCGGGTTTGGGAAAACGGTCAGTTTCGTTGCGGTTTGCGTCGGGACGGACAATTCGGCAGCGTTGTTCTTGAACCATCCGAATTCGCCATAGGTGCGGTAGAAAAGGTCCAGGTCGCCGTCGTTGTCAATGTCTACCAATGTAGTGCTTTGGATGTTGTCCGGAATCTCATCTATGGAGATTGTGGTGTTTCCGTCAGCCAGAGTACCTTGGAAATTTTCTCTCCAGTACAAATCATTGTTCTTGAAATAGATCAGATCGGCGTATCCGTCCAGGTTAAGGTCGCCAACCGAACTCATTTCACCGTTCGCGCACGAATTATAGCCGATGGGGTTCAGGCTGGAATACACATTCGCCCCGAAATTCTTAAACCAATACAACGAACAGTCGGAGCTGTTGGTCACTACATCCATGAGGCCGTCGTTGTCAAAGTCAACAACATGGGAGGTGAAGATATAAGGAGTCGCCGTTGCCGTGTACACGTAACTTTGTGTAAACGCGTCGTTGACATTCTCCAGCCGGAAAATGTTATTGTTGCTGCTCGAACCTCCGGTAGATAGGATCAGGTCGTTGCTATTGTTCTGGTCGAGATCGGCAAATTCAATAGAGTAGATGTTGTAGTCAATGTTAAAGAATTGCGTGAAGGATGTGAAATTGCCCGCTCCGTCATTCCGGAAATAACTCAGGTAATCCGAGCTTAACTGATCTACGATGATGTCGTCTTTCCCATCATTGTTCATATCGCCGATGGTAAATCCCGTGTAGGCAGATGATGTGGCAAAATCCTGTTTGGCCCCGAAAAAGCCACTACCCAGGTTCTTGATCCAGCAAAGTGAACCTGATACGTTCGTATTCTGTGTAATGATCAGGTCTTTTTTTTCCGTCCTCATCCACGTCCAGAAGTCCCACATCGCTCGGGGTATCAAGCGAGGTATTGATGAGTATTCTTGTGGAAAAGGTATTGTTTCCGAGATTTTTGTACCAGAACACTTCATCGGCGTACGTGGCTGCAACGATGATATCCGTGTCACCATCATTGTCAATGTCATAAAAAACATGAACGTAACCGTTGTCGTTGGCCGCGGAAAGCACGGTTCGCGAACCAAAATTTTGTGCATAAGCGCTCCCGAAGAAAGGAGCGGCAATAAGCAATAAGCATAATTTTTTTTTCATATAATTGAGGGTTTTAGAGGTTCGGCAAATATATGTCTTGCACAGATTATAAAAAAAATCGTACAAAATATATTTTCAAAACTACACCGAATATTCCGGTTAAAGATTCCGGATGAACAAGCGAAACATCTCATCGTACAAACGTTGATGCTCAGTCTGTAAGCGTTTTGTATGAAATGTCAAATTCTAACAAAAAACAAAAGGCCGCCCACGAAGGACGGCCTCTATATTTAATCAAAAGTTAATGTGTTAGTTATTCGCTTTGAAAGCCTTTAGTTTCTCATTCAGCTTAGGGACAATCTCAAACGCATCCCCAACAACACCATAATCGGCAACCTTAAAGAAAGGCGCTTCCGGATCGCTGTTGATCACGAGTTTTACTTTGGAAGCATTGATTCCGGCAATATGCTGGATTGCTCCTGAGATGCCAACTGCAACATATAAATTCGTCGCAACAGGTTTTCCGGTTTGGCCAACGTGTTCACTGTGAGGACGCCATCCGAGATCGGAAACCGGTTTCGAACAAGCTGTCGCGGCACCCAAAGTAGCCGCTAAATCTTCGAGCATTCCCCAATTTTCAGGGCCTTTCAAACCGCGTCCGCCGGATACGACAACCTCCGCATCGGCTATGGTAACTTTTCCGGAAGCTTTTTCGACAGATTCTGTTTTTACAGAGAAATCAGCATCGTTCAAAGAAGGAGAAAAATCTTCTGCTGCTGCATTTCCGGTACTTTCAAAGACACCATATGAGTTTTTGGCAAGCCCAAGGACTTTCACATCGGTAGCAATTTCGGTCACATTGAAAGCTTTCATCGAGAAGGCGTTTCTCTTGACCTGGAAAGGTGAAGTGCTCAATGGCAATCCAACGACATTCGAGGCATAACCCGCGTTAAGCCCAACGGCAACGAGAGGAGCGAGGTATAAACTGTCTGTAGTGGAAGACAGTAAAACCAATTTTACATTTTCTTTTGCGGCCGCCTGTTTTATTACATCGGCGTAAGCTTTTGCATTGAACGATCCCAGTTTGTCGTTGGTCACTTTCAATACTTTATCGACTCCGTATTTGCCCAATTCCGAAACATCTGATGCGTTTACGGTAACGGCGGTAACGGTAGTTCCAAGCGCTTCGGCCACTTTTTTCCCGTAGGAAGCCAGTTCAAAAGCCACTTTCTTGAATTTTCCTTCTGCAGATTCTGCGTATATTAAGATTGACATATTTTTTAGTTCGGAAGTTAATGGTTCGGAAGATCGTAAGGAATAAAAGGATTACAATCGGCCAGTTTTATTTTTTAGTTCGGAAGTTGATGGTTCGGAAGTTGATGGTTCGGAAGATTGGAAGACTAAGCCTCGAACTTCAAACCTTTAAATCACTTTCGCCTCGTTGTGCAGCACGTTCACCAACTCATCCAGGTTATCAACGGTAAACAATTTCACCGCGCTTTTTGGAGCCGGTTTTTCAAACTTCACCGATTTGGTTTCCGTAGAAGTGCTTACGGGTTCCACAATGGTCAGCGCCTTTGTACGGGCTGTCATGATGCCGCGCATGTTGGGGATGCGGAGATCTTTTTCTTCGACGATTCCTTTTTGTCCGCCAACAATCAGTGGCAGTGAAGTGGAAAGCGTTTCTTTTCCGCCGTCGATCTCGCGTGTTGCTTTTACCGAAGTTCCGTCAACAGTAATGGCGATGCACGAATTCACAAAGTTAGCTCCGGTCAAAGCCGCAAGCATTCCCGGAACCATTCCGCCATTGTAATCGAGAGATTCTTTCCCTGCGATTACTAAGTCGTATCCACCATCGGCAATAATCTTGGCCAATTGTGTCGCTACAAAGAAACCGTCTGTTGGCTGGGCGTTTACACGAATCGCTTCGTTTGCGCCTATTGCCAATGCTTTTCTCAAAGTGGCTTCTGTCTCAGGACCGCCTACGTTGACAACCGTAACGTTGGCACCTTGTTGTTCCTGGAACCAAATGGCGCGTGTCAATCCGAATTCATCGTTCGGATTGATTACGAACTGAACGCCGTTTGTGTCGAATTCAGAATCGCCGTTGATAAAGTTGATTTTGGAAGTTGTATCAGGCACGTGGCTGATGCAGACTAATATTTTCATTTTTAAAAGAATTAAAAAGTGGATTTTCGTCGCCGAAGGTAAAAATTTAATTTCTAAAATGTACTATGCGTGCATAATAATTTTGAGTATTATATCGATTTCGTAATGCTTGCGAAATTTATCAGATGAAAAAACGGCCAGCCGGATTTGTTTTTGGAGAACTTTCAATTTTTTGTGATTGCTTAATCGATTTCATCGGCGAACGAAATCAGGCAACGTCTTTTTTCGCTGAACTCATCTTCGTCCTTTCGTTCCTTTTTGGCCTGTTTAAGGCATTCAAATAAAGGTGCATAAGAAGAATCTTGCTTCACAGCCTTCTCCAGTTTCGAAAGTTTGAATACTTCGCTCGTGGGCGTGTCGGAATAAAAAACTGTGTTTCTTCGCCAAAAGCTGTTCCTTCATTGCTGTTATTGGCAATTTTTGCAAGGTCGATCCTGCAGTTCAGGTACAATATCTTATTGTTGTATTTACCTAGCATACGCAAGGGAAGGCCATTCTTTTCCGTAGTCCGGAATACGAGTTCGCCTATCTGGAAACCCCAATTGCCCTGGTCATAAACAATGATGCAGGTTTGTTCGTCCGGCTCCACGTAAAGTCGCGTGCCGTTTCTGTCGACTCCGTGGTTGTAGGTGCGGAAATTACCTATATGTTCGCCATTGTCCTGTTTGTAGTCTTCAAAGGTCTTAAACAGGTAGAAACGTCTGTCGTGAATGTCTGGTCCTTCTTTCCTGTCAGTAGGGAATGCTTGTGCAAATCCTGATGTCACGAATAAAAGAAATAAGGTCGCACAAATGTATATGTGTCTGCTCATAAATTCAAGGATGTATGTAAATATATGGTTTCCAATGTAAAACCAAGGAGGGCAGGAGTTTTTTGTTGTAAATATGGGGATTGCGGTATATCTGATAGTTTATTCTGCATTGAACGCCTCAAATAAGAAGATTAGAAGTGCTTTTGAAGAAACATTTTTATGGAATCCGGGGAGTCTAAAATTAACAGTTTCCTATTCTATTCAAAAATAAGCCAATCAGTAAAAAGACTTAACTTAGGGAGCTAATTGATAAACCACATAAAACATGAGCACACTAAAACTAAAAGACGGAACCGAACTATACTACAAAGACTGGGGAACAGGACAACCACTTGTATTCCATCACGGCTGGCCTTTGTCCGGAGATGATTGGGATAACCAGATGCAGTTCTTCGTTCAAAAAGGCTTTCGCGTAATTGCACACGACAGACGCGGCCACGGGCGTTCGACCCAGACTTCAGAAGGTCATGAAATGGAAACGTATGCGTCCGATGTGGCACAACTCACGGAATTCCTCGACTTGAAAAACGCAGTCCACATAGGCCATTCTACCGGAGGCGGAGAAGCAATCCGTTACGCTGCCAAATACGGAAAAGGGCGCGTGGCTAAAGTGGTGCTTATCAGCGCCGTTACGCCAATCATGGTCAAGACAGATAATAATCCGGATGGAGTGCCCATATCAGTGTTTGATGAGATCCGTGAAAATACGGCAACAAACCGGCCGCAGTATTTCAGGGATTTCACGATTCCTTTTTTCGGCTACAACCGGGATGGAGCCAAGGAATCACAAGGCGTCCGCGATAATTGGTGGCGTCAGGGAATGATGGGAGGCATCAATGCGCATGTTGCCTGTGTGAAAGCTTTTTCTGAAACAGATTTTACAGAAGATCTCAAAAGCGTCGATATTCCGGTGCTTGTATTGCACGGAGAAGACGATCAGATCGTGCCGTTTGAACTTACAGCCGTCAAAGCTGTAAAACTTGTCAAGAACGGAAAGCTGATCTCATATCCGGGATTTCCGCACGGAATGCCTACTACCGAAGCCGCTACGATCAACAAAGACCTGCTGGAATTCATCCAGTCGTAACAGAAAGTAAATCTTCATAGAGCAAGCTGTCAATGCGAGTCATTGGCAGCTTTTTGCATTCCAGAGGTTTCGGTATAAAAGAATGTGATTTCGTTTTTGTGCACTGACAAAAAACCTTATTTTTGCCATTCAAAATTGAGATAATTCATGAAAACAATCCAATTCCGCGAAGCCATCTGTGAAGCCATGAGCGAGGAAATGCGCCGCGACGAATCGATATATCTAATGGGTGAGGAAGTCGCCGAATACAACGGTGCCTACAAAGCCTCTAAAGGAATGCTTGATGAATTTGGGCCAAAGCGTGTCATCGATACGCCAATCGCCGAGCTTGGATTCGCTGGTATCGCAGTAGGTTCTGCCATGAACGGCAATCGTCCAATCGTGGAATTCATGACATTTAACTTCTCTTTGGTTGGGATTGACCAGATCATCAACAACGCCGCTAAAATGCGCCAGATGTCTGCCGGGCAATTCCCTATGCCAATGGTTTTCCGAGGCCCGACTGCTTCTGCGGGACAATTGGGCGCAACGCATTCACAGGCTTTCGAGAACTGGTTTGCCAATACGCCAGGTTTGAAAGTGGTTGTTCCATCGACGCCTTATGATGCGAAAGGTTTGTTGAAATCGGCTATCCGTGACAACGACCCGGTCATTTTCATGGAATCGGAGCAGATGTACGGCGATAAAGGTGAAGTGCCGGATGGAGAATACACTATTCCACTTGGTGTTGCCGATATCAAGCGCGAAGGAAAAGACGTGACCGTTGTTTCTTTCGGAAAGATCATCAAAGAAGCTTTGACGGCTGCCGAAGAATTGGAAAAGGAAGGTATTTCGATTGAAGTGATCGATTTGCGTACGGTGCGTCCGATGGATTATGAAGCGATTCTGACTTCTGTCAAAAAAACAAACAGGCTTGTAGTTTTAGAAGAAGCCTGGCCGTTTGCATCTGTAGCATCTGAAATCACTTATATGGTACAGGAACGTGCCTTCGATTATCTTGATGCGCCAATCCAGCGTATCACCACTGCCGATACGCCCGCGCCTTACTCGCCGACCTTGCTCAAAGAATGGTTGCCGAACGCACAGGATGTAGTCAAAGCAGTCAAAAAAGTTCTGTACAAGAAATAAGAAATACTTACGTTATATTTGAGACTCCGTCGGAAAAGGCGGAGTCTTTCTTTTTATCATGGTCAGGAATCTCCTAAGTCTTATATTTTTTCTCCTTACACTATCGGCAATAAGCCAAACCAAAGTCAGCGGAATTGTGGTTGACGATGAAGGATTGCCGGTTCCATACGCTAGCATCGGTGTTCGTGGAACTACTATTGGGACGGTAACGAATGAAGACGGAAGATTCTACCTCGAAAGCGACCAGACGTTCAAATCGATAGTCGTGTCATTCGTAGGCTACGATACCAAAGAAGTTCCGTTGCCAAAAGCCGTCAATTACGATTTCAAGATTAAGTTAAGCGGTGGAAATCAATTGGCCGAAGTAAAAGTCTATACCGGCAAGACGTCCAAAAAGAACAATCCGGCACTCGATATTTTGCGAAAAATCTGGGAGCGCAAACGAAAGAACGGCCTGTATATGTTCGATCAGTATCAGATGCAGAAGTATGAGAAAGTCGAATTCGATATGAACTCCATCGACAGTGCTTTCAAAAAGCAGAAAATCTGGAAAGGCATGGAATTCATCTTCGACCATGTCGATACATCGAGCGTTACCGGAAAAACCTATCTGCCCATATTCATCAATGAAAAGCTCTCAGACGTTTACGGCGACAACAAAACCAACAAGAAAAAAGAAATCGTAAAGGCCAGCAAGAATTCGGGCTTTCAGGGCAACCAACAAATCGAAGCGTTCATCAAGGATCTTTATTCCGAATACAACATCTACGACAACTATCTTTTGTTCTTCGACAAGAGTTTTACGAGTCCGTTGTCAAGAACCGGTATCGACGTGTATAATTATGTGTTGGCCGATACCGCTTACATCGACAACAAACGCTGCTTTAATATCGTATTCTATCCGCGCCGTCCGAGCGAGCTCACGTTCAAAGGAGATTTCTGGGTAGCCGATACGACGTTCGCCATTAAGAAAATCACAATGGCCGCGACCAAAAGTGCCAACATCAACTGGGTCAAGGATATTTACATCGAGCAGGAGTTCGATGTGGTCAACGATTCGGTTTTCCTGCTGACGAAAGATTATATGATGAGCGACTTTGCGTTCTCGAAGCGCGAAAAGTCCAAAGGCGTCTACGGCAAACGCACCACCATGTACCGCAACCATAAATTCAATCTCGAAAAGCCCGACGAATTCTATAAAAAAGATGTCAATTACGTGGACGAGAGCATTTATCAAAAGCCCGATGAATACTGGGACGCCAATCGTTTTGAAGAACTCAACAAAGACGAAAAAGGCGTTTACAAAATGCTCGATACGCTAAAGACGGTCAAGAAGTTCAAACGCATTTACAATACGGTCGAAATCCTCGGAAGCGGTTATATCAATTACGGCAAGTTCGATTACGGCCCTATTTTCTCCACTTTCGGGTATAACGATGTGGAGAAAATACGACTCCGGACGGGCGGCAGGACCTACTTCGGGCAAAACGATCCTTGGCGTCTCGAAGGCTATCTCGCTTACGGTTTCGGCGACAACAAATTCAAGTACGGTGCCTCGGGCAAATGGATGATCGACAAAAAAAGCCGCGTCATTATTTCGGCCGGAAACAGGCGTGATGTGGAACAGATCGGGGTAAGCCTGACGACAAGCAACGATGTCCTGGGCCGTAGTTTCGCATCGTCTTCCCTATTTTCGTCGGGCAGTAACGGAAAACTTACCAATGTCAACCTTACTACCTTAGGCATCAGTTTCGAGCCATATAAGAATGTCGTCATTTCTGCGGGCGCTTCCTACCGAACGCTTCGCACGGCATCGGAGACCTTTAGCCTCGATTATTACGAAACGTTGCCTACTGCTTCTACACCAGGTGTAATTAAGGGTGATTTGAGCCAGGCGGAATTCAACGTAATGCTGGACTGGACACCGCGTCGCCAGAACATCGGTTACGGAGTGGAACGCAATATCGTCGATGCGCCGTACAGCCGCTTTTTCGTCAATTTCCAATCGGGGGTGAAAGGGATTCTCGATAGTGATTTCGACTATCGCAAAGTGCAGTTTTATTTCCGCCAGCCAATTATTATAGGAGCCATCGGACGTTCCTACCTGACCACGGAATTCGGAAAGACATTTGGAACCGTACCGCTCGGCCTTATGAGTATCATTCCCGGAAACCAGTCTTATTTCCAGATCGACAATACGTTCCAGAACCTCAATTACTACGAATTCCTGTCAGATCAATATGTGACGGTCCATTACGAGCACAATTTCCAGGGAAAACTGTTTGCCCGCGTGCCGGCTTTGCGAAAGCTCAACCTGCGCGAGATTATTGGTTTCCGCGGTGTGTACGGAACCATTTCAGACGACAACCGGCGCATCAATGCAAGTAATGTGGTCTATCGCGCACCGGAAGATTTCTATTACGAATACGGCTTCGGCATCGGGAACATATTCAAGGTTTTCCGTCTCGATTTCTCGTGGCGCGGCAACTATTTGGACTTGCCGGATGCGAGGGCTTTTGCGGTTAAGGGGTCTTTTGGGTTTTATTTCTAGATCGGAAGTTCGTGGTTCGGAAGTTCAAAAGATCGGAAGATATTACACAGCCTAATAGTAATATCTAGGAGCTGGTTCCTGCTGCCCGTTTCAAGCACTCGCGTAAATTCCGGTGGTTTGTAAGCCAAAAAAGGAGCTTCTGCCGTCGCTCTTTTTTGCCAACAACCGCTCGAAATTTCCTGCTCGCGGCTTTACACTCGCATTAGGGCTAGAACATCATCATGAAAGAATCAATAGACTTCTTATCCACCGACAGAATCCTCAAAGCCGTAATCGACACGTACGGTATTCCGTCCATACCAAAACGCGAACAGGGATTCGCAGCCCTTTGCCATATCATATTGGAGCAACAGGTTTCCATTGCATCGGCAAAAGCCACCTATAAAAAGCTGGAGAACGAACTCGGCCAACTCACTCCAAAAGTTGTCCTTGAAACACCTGATGAGGTTTTCCGAGCCTGCGGTGTATCGCGCCAAAAAACCACTTATATAAAAGACCTGGCGCAACGTGTAACTTCTGGTTCACTCGACTTCGAATCGTTCAAAACCAAATCGCCCGAAGAAATTACAACAGAACTTCTCGCCGTAAAAGGAGTAGGGAATTGGTCGGTTGAGGTCTACCTGATGTTCTGCATGCAACACGAAGATGTATTGCCAATAGGCGATATCGCCATCCGCAGCGCCATCAAAGAATTATACGACATTCACGACCCTGAAGAAATGCGTATTCTGGGTGAGAATTGGAAACCATATCGCAGCATGGCATCGTTTATTTTGTGGTATCATTACCTCTCAAAACGCAAACGGAAAGACCATCTGTAATGAATTGAGGGTTTAAATTTTAGAGGGAGCGATAACGTTATAGAAATTTTGCTATTTTTGGCTGTTAACGTTAAAATAATCTAAACACTTTATGGAAAAATTTATGGTATATGTGCCTATTTTCATGGCTCTCCTCGGCCTGGCTTTCATGTCTGCAAAACGTTCGTGGGTTCTCAAACAGGACGCGGGTGACGGAAAGATGAAAGAGATTTCAGATTTCATCTATGAAGGCGCACTGGCCTTTTTGAAAGCCGAATATAAATTGCTTGCACTTTTTGTTGTAGGCGCAAGCGTTGCCTTGGCAGCCATTTCATATATAGTTCCAACTACGAATATACTTATTGTGGTGGCCTTTATTTTCGGAGCTTTTTTCTCGGCTTTGGCGGGGAATATGGGAATGAAGATAGCCACTAAAACCAATGTCCGTACAACACAGGCGGCGCGTACGAGCCTTCCGCAGGCATTGAAAGTCTCTTTCGGAGGCGGTACGGTCATGGGATTGGGCGTTGCCGGTCTGGCGGTTTTGGGCCTTACCGGTTTCTTTATCATTTTCTTCAATTATTTCATGAAAGGTTCGTGGACTTCGACAGAAGACATGACCGTAGTACTTGAAACACTTGCCGGTTTCTCGCTTGGAGCGGAATCTATCGCCTTGTTCGCACGCGTCGGTGGTGGAATCTACACCAAAGCTGCCGACGTCGGGGCGGATCTTGTAGGTAAAGTTGAAGCCGGAATTCCGGAAGACGATCCGCGTAACCCGGCTACAATCGCTGATAATGTTGGGGATAATGTTGGTGACGTGGCCGGTATGGGCGCCGATTTGTTCGGGTCTTATGTGGCGACGGTCCTTGCTGCTATGGTTCTCGGAAATTATGTCATCAAAGATATGGGCGGAAAAATCGAAGATGCTTTTGGCGGGATCGGTCCAATCTTATTGCCTATCACGATTGCCGGATTCGGTATTTTGTTCTCGATAATAGGGACGATGCTCGTGAAAATTTCAAGTAACGACGCCAAGGAAAAACAAGTGCAGGGCGCTTTGAACATAGGAAACTGGGTTTCCATTGTATTGACTGCCGTAGCGTGTTTCTTCCTTGTTAAACATATGCTTCCTGAAACCATGAAGATGACTTTCTTTGGTGAAGGCCTTCAGGATATTTCTTCCATGCGGGTCTTCTGGGCTACGTTGGTCGGCCTCTTCGTAGGTGGAGCTATTTCATCGGTAACTGAATATTACACAGGTCTGGGCACAAAACCAGTGCTTGCCATCGTCCAGAAATCGTCAACCGGAGCAGGAACCAATGTTATTGCAGGTTTGGCAACCGGTATGATTTCGACTTTTCCAACCGTGTTGCTTTTTGCGGCGGCAATCTGGGGTTCTTATGCATTGGCAGGTTTCTACGGAGTGGCATTGGCTGCTTCCGCGATGATGGCGACTACGGCTATGCAGCTGGCCATCGATGCTTTCGGGCCGATTTCCGATAACGCCGGCGGAATTGCAGAAATGAGCGAATTGCCAAAAGAAGTCCGTACACGTACCGATATTCTTGACTCGGTTGGTAATACCACTGCAGCAACAGGAAAAGGTTTCGCGATTGCATCTGCAGCGCTTACTTCATTGGCCTTGTTTGCCGCTTATGTAACTTTTACGGATATCGACGGAATCAACATTTTTAAGGCTCCGGTTTTGGCAATGCTTTTTGTGGGCGGAATGATTCCGGTGGTATTTTCTGCTTTGGCTATGAATTCGGTCGGAAAGGCCGCGATGGATATGGTATACGAAGTACGTCGCCAGTTCAAGGAAATTCCGGGAATCATGGAAGGAACCGGAAAACCCGAATACGGAAAATGCGTCGAGATTTCTACCAAAGCTGCGTTGCGTGAAATGATGTTGCCAGGCGTTCTCACTATAGGTTTTCCAATCGCTATCGTATTGATCGGTAAATTGGTTTATGCCGACAACAACCAGCTTATCGCCGAAATGCTCGGGGGGTATATGGCCGGCGTTACCGTGTCTGGGGTGCTTTGGGCTGTATTTCAGAACAACGCTGGCGGAGCTTGGGATAATGCCAAAAAATCTTTCGAAGCCGGAGTGATGATCAACGGTGAAATGACATTTAAAGGTTCAGATGCACACAAGGCGGCCGTAACCGGTGATACGGTTGGAGATCCTTTTAAAGATAC
This sequence comes from Flavobacterium silvaticum, assembly GCF_012911565.1. Lineage (GTDB taxonomy): Bacteria > Bacteroidota > Bacteroidia > Flavobacteriales > Flavobacteriaceae > Flavobacterium > Flavobacterium silvaticum. The sequence goes on from NZ_JAAMPU010000099.1 coordinate 115,121, forward strand.
GTCTGGCCCGTCCATGAACATTCTTATCAAGCTCACTTGTCTGGTTGGTCTGGTCATTGCCCCAATCTTGGGTGGCGGACATACATCTGAAGCAAGAACACCAGAACCGATGGCAGTAGAAATGCCTGCCCAGACTATCGAACACAAAGAGAGCGTGACGATTAAACAATCTATTAAAGACGGCATGGCGAAAGCAACTGTCAAAATTTCAAAGGACGGAGTATCAACTGAAAAGGTCTTCACAGGCACAGAAGAAGAAGTAACCGCAAAAATTGACTCCATAACGAAATAATCATGTTGTGTTGACAAAATAAAAAGGAGCGAACAAACAGTTTGCTCCTTTTTTATTTCTACATTTAAGGATCCATTAACATTACACACAACTATGATTACAAAATTCACCAAAATTTTTGGTGCCACACTGCTATTGCTCAGTGGCGCCAGTTTCGGGCAAAAAGATGTAAAGCCCCAAACCTGTTTTACCGATCAGTTGCTTGAACAGCAGCTCAAGGACAATCCGGAATTACAATCACGGATTGATTATGTAGAAAAGCAAGTGTTTGAGAAAACACAGCTGCAACGCTCCAACAGGGCTGTTCCCGACCCGCCGGCTCCGCTTATTACGATTCCCGTTGTGGTTTACGTGATTTCCGATCCTGCAGATCCTGCCTCAAACCTGTCGGACGATAGGGTCAATTCGCAATTGGCGGCTCTCAATACAAAATTCAATGGCTATGGCGTAAAGTTTTGTCTTGCGACCAAAGCCGGTACATCCAACATTCCTACTCCTTCAGGTGGGACACAGACCGTACCGGGAATCATTCATGTATCTAATGCAGCCTTATCTAACCACGACCAGGCAACCGAGCAAATGTCGCTGGTCAATCTGGCAGGTGTATCGGTAACACGCGAACGCTATCTTCGTATCTGGGTGGTAAATACGATAAATGGAGCTTCTAATATCAACGCTTATGCAACCTATCCGTTTTCGCCTGGCGTATTTGATGGTGTCGTTATCAAAGCCAATGTGTTCGGAAATGCTGCCGATCCGCTTTGCAGCTGTAGTTCAGGGATGTTCGCTACATACGACCAGGGAGAAGTGTTGGTGCATGAAGTAGGTCATTACTTCGGGCTTTACCATACATTCCATCAGGGTTGCTCGGGCACCACTACCGCAGATTGTTCGACCTTGGGCGATAAGGTGTGCGATACGCCTCCGGTTGCCGCGCCTAATTACAACTGTGTAGCCAATATCAATACCTGTACGGAAACGCCGACAGATTCTGCGGATAAAATCCATAATTACATGGATTACGGGAATAACGATTGTACCGACAGTTTTACGACTGGACAGAAAAACCGTATGTTGACCATGTTGAGCCAGAATCGCCCGACGCTCTATTCTACCGACAATATCATTTATACACAGACCTGTGGTTCTGCAAACCTGGTTTCATCGACGTTTACACCCAGTACGTACCAACCATGCGCCGGAGCCGGGAATGAGGTTACTTTTACCTCTCTTGGTGCAGCAGGTACTACTTATTCATGGAATTTCGGTGATGGGGCTACCGCTACCGGAGCTACGGCAAGCCATGCTTTTGCGGCATTGGCAGTTCCGTATAACGTTACTTTGACGGCGACCAATCCATCCGTAGGCTCTTCCACGACGACCATTCAGATCTTTGTGGTGAATTGCCAGCCAATCACGCAAAATTCACATTGGTACGTAAGCCAGGGTGCAGGCTTAAAATTTAGTACGGGAGTTCCTGTTTTTGACCCGGCGTTTGTCAATAGCTTTAACTGCAACGGAAAAATGGTATCTCAATGTGACGCGTCGGGGAACCTGTTATTTTATGCTAACAACACAAGGATATTTAACGCCAGCCACGCTACACTTGCTATATCCGCTACGGGAGACAGCGGATTCGAGCCTGCCATAGCTTGCGTGCCAGATCCTGCGAACAATGGTAAATATTATATTTTCACCAACGCGAATGTGGTTTCGCCTGACGTTATAAACGGATTGCGCTATTCCATCGTCGCCACAAGCGGAACTGTATCGGTTCAGAATTACAAACTTCCGGTGACACAGCCCGCTACCGGTTACAACTACAATTCGACCGACGGTGCCATATTGGGTGTTTCTGGTGTCGCCGCGATTCAAAACTGTAACGGATATTGGATACTCACTACAATAAGGAACGGCACATCGGTTTACATCGCAACCTATTCGTTGACCGCTTCCGGCCTTTCGTTCGTATCAAGCAGCCCTACTTTTATAGATAACTTATACACGAATGTCCGATTTATTAAAGTGGCTCCGAACGGAAACAAGGTTTATGTAGGTAATACGTATGGAACCTCATCCGGCTATGTTTTCGACTTCGATAAAGTCACAGGTAAATGTTCAGATTCAGTAATCATTCCGGGCGATTCTTCTTATGGAGGATCTACATTCAGCCCGGACTCCAACCTGCTATACACTGCCGAAAATACAAATAGAGGGATATATCAGTTTTCGCTTAATGCGGCCAACGTTGGTTCTACAAAAAAACTGGTTGGTACAACAGATACCTTTACACCAGGAAATATGCAATTGGGGCCTGACGGAAAAATCTACATCGCCTTAAGTTTCCAGATGAAACTGGGAGTGATTCACAATCCTAATGCAAGGGTCTCAGAAACATCGCCCAATGCCTGCTATTTTAGCCTCAACGGTCCTCAGAAAACATCAGGGGTTGCTATATCGTTAGGCTTGCCGCACATGCTTGATGCCCGATTGGCCACAGCTTATCCTTCAGCCTCCGCAGACAAAATGTCGGCTTACCTTGTAGGATGTAACCAGTATAAATTCTTCGCCAACATTTGTACCGGTGGCTTCCTTTGGAAATTCAAGAATGTCGGGACAAACGTAACGGTAACTTCTACCGCCAACACGCCTGTATATACATTCCCGCAATCAGGTACCTATGAAGTGACACTGCAGTTTGCCTCGAACCCGACCTATGTATTGTCTACCAAAACGTTCACGATTTCCGCTCCGGCGACACCTCAGATTTTAGGAAGCAATTCTGCCTGTACGACCCTGGCGAATAATTCCTCAACCAACAATTCGGTAGTGCTTTTAGCCGGACAGACTGCATCCTGGGCTATAACGGGAGGCGCGGGCACGATTTCCGGCGCTTCGAACCAGAGCGATGTCACTGTGGCCTGGACGACACTTCCGGGTACGCTCACCCTTACCGTACAGGATGCGTCTGGCTGTACGGTAACAGCTACGCGTACGATTACTTCTGTATGCCAGTGTGATTGCCTTTCCACCATTTATTTTACAAATTCACTTCCGTTTAACGGAAATACACAGTTTACCATACAAAACAGCAATACCAATCAGGTTTGTCAGGGATATAACGGATTTGTATACTATTGGACTTTTGGCGACGGGACTTCCTACTACAATGGAGCAACAACGGTCAGTCATGCCTACACGAATTCCGGAACGTATTCGGTAACCGTGCAGGGGAGAAAGCTTGGGCCTCATGATGAGTGGCTTTGCTACGACGATTATACCGCAAATGTAGTCATACCGTCCTTCAGGATTTCCAACGTGAATCCGGAGATGCAACGTGAAGGAATGGAACTCAAGGTCTATCCAAACCCGACGAGCGATGCATTCACCGTTTCACTTTATGCGGCTGATAACAGCCATGTAATGATAGAAGTTTTGGATATAAGCGGACGTAGGGTAATGTCAAAATCCTATGATGCAAATGCCGATTTCATTCAAACGTTGGATTGTTCGTTCTTGCCGACAGGAATTTATTCTGTGCGGATTGAGAATAACGGAAGATTTGAAACCCAAAAATTGATAATCGAAAGGTAACTTCTTGTCTTGAGGTTATTTACCGATTTGTTAAAAACAAAAAGTAGGATTGGTTTTTCGAAAAGGTTTTCGAAAGCGGTATCCGTTTAAATAACCGCAAAAATTCACTCGATTACCGATTAATTGCACGATTTAAACGTTAAAGAAGCATCTCATATCGGGATGCTTTCTTATTTTTGGCGCTTTATGTTTAATACCACCAACTATTTTATGACTAAAATCAACTACTTTTTAAGCCTGGCATTAGTTTTCTCTGTGGGTTTGTCGGCACAATCCGATAAATTCTGGGCTACAACCAATGCTAAGGGATTAATTCCGGCTATAAATACGACACGTGCCGGCTTTCCGACAACATATCAGCTTTTTGAGCTCAATGCTGCGAACCTGAAATCGGTTTTGCAAACGGCTCCCCAACGCGACCTGACTAAGCGCCAAACAGGAGTTATCATTTCTATCCCGAATGCCGCCGGAACTATTGAACATTTTGAAATGTTCGAAGCTTCTAATTTTGCACCTGGGCTTCAGGCACGTTATCCCAACATTCGCGCCTATGTGGGTAAAGGGGTCGAGAACAAAGGTTCCATCCTTAGAATTAGCTCAGGAGTCAAAGGGGTTCAGGGAATGATTCTTCGAGATGGTGCTTCCAGTGAATTCATTGAAAAATATGCAGCGGATCAACAAGTTTATGCAGTATATGAGTCACAACGAACAAAAGGCTCCTTGCCCTGGACATGTTCAACCGAAGATCAGGCTTTGGCTAATGATGTAGCTCCTCAGGCAATGGCCCGTCAGCAAATGTCAAATGCTGGAGAATTAAGAACTTTACGTCTGGCACAATCGGTTAATGCACAGTACACGACTTATTTTGGTGGAACCGTTCCCGATGCGCTCGAAGGCATCAACAATACCCTTACACGTGTTAACGGGGTTGATGAAAGGGATTTAGCCGTTCATCTTGAATTGATTGAGAATACAGATGATGTAATATACACCAATGCCACAACAGATCCCTATTCAACTCCTGACAATTGGAACGCCGAAGTTCAGGCGACATTGACAGCGGTAATTGGAAATGCGAACTATGACATCGGCCATCTCTTTGCCGTTCTTCCTGTGCCTCAGGGTGGTGGCGGTAATGCGGGATGCGTAGGATGTGTTTGTGTAAATAATCAAAAAGGAAGTGGATATACATCACCATCTGATGCTATTCCCATGGGTGATAATTTCGATATTGACTACGTTGTCCATGAAATGGGGCATCAGTTAGGGGGCTCACATTCATTTTCATACGCAAATGAAGGTTCCGGAACAAATGTAGAACCTGGTTCAGGATCGACTATTATGGGATATGCAGGAATTGTACCTGGCCTGAACGTACAAACACACTCTGATGATTATTTTGTGTATGCCAACGTAATCCAGATACAGCAAAATTTAGCCACTAAGACATGTCCGGTTGTGACACCTATTTTAGATTCTGCACCAACTGTAAATGCGGGCCCAGACTACATTATGCCGTACAGTACACCTTTTATATTGACAGCCAGCGGGGCTGACGAAGATGGTGATGCCCTGTTGTATTGCTGGGAAGGTTCAGATAATGTGACCGCCACTTCTACAGATGATAATAGTGAATGTTCCACAACAAAAGCAAGCGGTCCAAACTGGCGTACATATGACCCAACATCTTCGCCGAGTCGCTTTATGCCCAGAATCCAATCGGTCGTAGCAAACAACCTGACGACAACATTTGGAGGTTTTACATCAGAAGCGGTAAGTTCTGTAGCCCGTGATTTAAATTTTGCAGTTACGGTTCGCGATATCAGTACGGGAGTGGGACAAACAGCTACAGATTATATGAAAGTTTCTGTAACAACTGCTGCGGGACCATTTTTGGTAACCTCTCCAAACACAGTTGTTTCTTATGTAGCCGGCTCAAACCAAACGGTTACATGGGACGTAGCGGGGACTACCGGTAATGGTGTAAATACGCCAACAGTCGATATCTATTATTCTCCAACCTCAGCTTTTAATAACCTCACTTTATTGGCTAGTGATGTGCCAAACGACGGTTCTGAAGTTGTAACAATTCCAACAACTACCGGATCGACTAATCGCATCATGGTCCGTGGTCACAATCACATTTTCTATGATATCTCCAATGCCAATTTTACTATAACTGCAGCAACATCGTCTTTCTCGGTTGCTTTTAGCGGAGTAGCTGGTGAGCAACATAAAAATGTTTGTCAGGGCAGTACCGTGACATATACCATCCCTTATAATCCTTTAGCTGGTTTTACAGGAACCACGACGTTCAGTCTTGCCGGTCAACCTGCAGGTTCCGTAGTTACTTTCAGTCCTGATAATGTAACCGCTTCAGGTAATGTTATCCTAAGTGTTACGCCTCCTGCGGGAGCCACTGTTCAGCTTTATTCTTTGGTGGTTACTGCAACTTCAGGATCTGTTGTCAAAACGGTTCCGTTCTATCTTGATGTTAAAGATGGGAATTTTACAGGAACGACGCTTATTTCACCGGCAAACAATGCAACAGGTCAAAGTGTTTCGCCAGCCTTGACCTATACAGCTGATGCAGCCGCAACTTCTTATGATGTTCAAATAGCTTCCGATTCAGCCTTTACGAATATTGTTGCTTCAGGAACATCTCTAACCACGACTTTTGTTGCGGGCGGATTGGCAGAAGGAACAACTTATTATTGGAGAGTCCAACCTAAAAATGAAGCGTGTCAGGGTACATTGAGTGCCGTCTACAGCTTCCAGACAGGACAAACGGTTTGTGGGGCTACAGCCGCCACATCTCCGAATGTTCCTAAAGCTATCTCGGCTTCAGGAACGCCTACGGTAACCTCTACAATAACTGTTGGAGCAGGAACTCCAATTTCACGTATGACAGTAACGGCGAATATCACGCACTCCTGGGTTAGCGACCTCACTGTGAAACTGACAAGTCCAAGCGGAACGCAAATTACATTGATCCAGAATCCTTGTGATGACCAGAACAACATCAACAACGTTACTTTTGATGATCTCGGAGGCGTTCCGTTATGTGCTACGAATCCTGCAGTTACCGGATTGATCAGACCGACCCAACTGCTTTCTACATTCAACGGAGAGAATCCAGCCGGAGTCTGGACATTGACGGTGTCAGATAATACTGCCGGTGATGGTGGTTCACTTACGGCCTGGAGCCTGAATATTTGCAATGAGCAGCCTCTTGGAACAGCCGAACAGCATTTGAACGATCTTGCCATCTATCCAAACCCTAACAACGGAACATTCAACGTCAGCTTTACGCCAAACCAGAATGAAGATGTGAAAATTGGAGTTTTCGATATCCGCGGACGTCAGATTTTCAACAAAGGCTATGTTGCGAACGGATTGTTCCAGCAGATACTTGACTTAGGCCATCCATCTTCCGGGGTTTACCTGATCCAGATTGAGAATGGCGGAACACGTGAGACACGTAAGATTGTAGTAGAATAACAGTCTTTAATTTATACAACAAAAAAACCGGCGGTTGATTCTGCCGGTTTTTTATGTTTTACTAATTATGATTTCATCTAAAACAGACCGTTAAGTTCTGCGTCGATCCTGTTGTAAACTTTTCCCAAATCTTCCGGATTGTTCACAAAATCCACCGTATCCACATCAATGATGAGCAGCTTGCCACGATTGTAAGTCGTAATCCAGGCTTCATATCTTTCGTTTAATCGACTTAAATAATCAATCGAGATCGAATTCTCGTAATCGCGTCCGCGTTTGTGGATCTGGTTCACGAGATTCGGGATGGAACTGCGCAGGTAGATGAGCATGTCCGGCGGTTCGACCAAGGATTCCATCAGCTCGAAAAGCGATGAATAATTGTTGAAGTCACGGTTCGTCATCAATCCCATCGCATGAAGGTTCGGTGCAAAAATGTGCGCATCTTCATAAATGGTCCTGTCCTGGATGATTTTTTTTCCGCTTTCGCGAATCTGCAATATCTGGCGGAAACGACTGTTCAAAAAGTAAATCTGTAGGTTAAATGACCAACGTTCCATCTGATGGTAAAAATCATCGAGATACGGATTGTCAACAACATCTTCAAAATGCGGTTCCCACTTAAAATGTTTGGCCAGCAGGCGCGTCAAGGTAGTTTTTCCGGCGCCAATGTTGCCTGCGATCGCTATATGCATTACGGTAATTGGATTTTATACGTGGAAAGGCCACGGTCGGTAAAAATAGTCAAATTCTGTGGGCTGTACCAAAAGGACGATAGGGATTTTTTGCCCGTTTCTATGCTTTTTGATTCTCCCGTGTCCAAATCGATTACGCGCAACATGTTGTCTTTTAAATAAATGGCTGTTTTGTCCGATGTGATTCGTGCGGCATCGAAATCAGGCAGTTTTCCCAACGACCGTATCTTGCCAAAAACATCGCAGACAAACAATTGCCTTTGATCTGTCATCCAATAAAAATTATTGAAGTCGGTCTGGTAGAAAACAAACTTCCCGCTCAGTTGTTGCGTAATAGGTTTGTAGGAATTTTTGGTGTAATCCAAAAGACCGATTTGTTGGGTGATGCTGTTGTAAATCCACAACCTGTTCTGCGAAGCGTTTCCGCAAGCCGTTACCATCAAAGGTTCTGAAAGATCTGAAAAGGAAATTTTCTTTGTCTCGTTCAGCTGATTGTCCAGCATGACAACCGTATTGAAATTGGGATACAGCAAAACGATATTAAGCGGATTCTGCAAATCGACACGTTCAATTTTCCCCAGAGATATGTTTTTATATTGGACTGTCCTGACTTCGGTGCTTTTAAAAATCGCGTTGTCTTTTGTAAAATAAAGTGCCCCGAGATTGTCGTATCCGAGAAAAACATCGGCATCAAGGACGCTTGTCGATTTATGTTCGGCAACAATCTGCGAATGCGTAAAAAAAGGGCAGGCGATAAGAAGCCACACGAAAAGTTTCATGGTTGAAAAATACAATTTAATGTCCAATCTGCCGGCACGCTTTTTCTGTTCACGTCGAATAAATGACCGTTCGCCTCTATTTTTTAGGGAATGCCCGATAATGCCGTAAATTCGGACAACTTTAACAGATTGTTGGTAACATGACCAATGGATTTCTGTCATATTTGTTTTTCAAAAATCACCCGAATGAAAAATCTAATCTTCTTCATAACCGCTTTAATCAACACCTTAACCGTTTCTGCCCAGGACTTTCAGGGAATGGCGGTCTACGAATCCAAAACCAGTACGGCCGATTTCCAGAACCGAATGCAAGGCAACCGCGATATAACGCCGGAAATGCAAAAGATGTTCGAGGAGCGCATGAAAAAGGCGTTTGAAAAGACATTCATCCTCAATTTCAACAAGTCGGAATCTATTTACAAAGAAGAAGAAAAGCTCGAAGCCCCAGGTCAAAATCAAGGCGGTTTCAGGATGATGACATCCATGATGGGCGGAGGCGGAACGTTCTATAAAAACGTCAAGACCAAATCGTACGCAGTCGATAAAGAATTCATGGGTAAGGAATTTCTCGTCAAGGATTCACTCAAGACCATCAAATGGGAAATGAGCGGTGATAGCAAGCAAATAGGCGGTTATACGTGTTACAAAGCCACGGCTGTGCTTCCGGCGAGTAAGTCTGATTTGCGTAATTTCCGACCGCGACGCCAGGAAGAGGATGAAAAGAAAAAGGCCGAAGAAGCGAAGAAAAAAGCCGATTCCGAAAAAAAGACCAACCTGATGGATGAAGTGGAACTGGCAAAGGAAATCACCATCACGGCGTGGTTCGCGCCTGAAATTCCCGTCAGCCAAGGGCCGGAAAGCTATTGGGGTCTGCCAGGGCTGATACTTGAGGTCAGCGATGGAAAAACAGTGATACTTTGTTCTAAAGTCGTACTCAATTCAAAAGACAAGGTCGAAATCAAAGCACCAAAAAAGGGCAAGGAAATCTCACAGGCCGAATATGACGATGTGGTTGTCAAGAAAATGGAAGAATTCCGTCAGAATGGCGGGCCTGGTGGGCCTGGTGGACGGAGAATGAATTAGGTTAACAGATAACGGTTAATGGTTATTTCGGGGTTAAAGAAATTTTTAGCTCATTTTTTAAATTGTATTTTGGATTGGAACGGTAGATAAAACTGTGATTTCAATCCAGCGTAAGGTAATCCTGGGTTTTGCGAAACACATACCACACTAAATTTTTACAGCCAATGTTATCCATACCGTTCCCGAAAGCAAACAGCAGATTCAATTAAACTAAAAACGGTTAACCGTTATCTGTTAACTGTTAACCCAGCAAAACATGAGGCTTTTTTTATTTCCACTGCTTCTCTTAACAAGCAACTTCATTTTCTCCCAAAACGTCCGCTTTGACGGAACCGTTGCCGATCCCGATAAAAAGCCCCTCGAAATGGCCAACGTCGTCGCCCAGAATACTGTGACCAAAGCCATGGACGCCTTTGCGATTACAAACGACAAGGGAAAATTCTATCTCAATCTCAAAGCAAATACTTCTTACGTAATCAAGATCAGTTACCTGGGAATGGCCGCAAAGGAAATTTCGGTGACGACTTCGACGGAAAATATCAGCCAGTCGATTACCATGGAAGCGGGCGGGATCATGCTCAACGATGTTGAGATCGTACGTGAAATGCCGGTTTCAATAAGTGGCGATACGATTGTCTACAATGCCGATTCGTTCAAATCGGGTACCGAACGCAAACTCGAAGACATCCTCAAAAAACTTCCTGGCGTAGAAGTCAATGCCGATGGGGAAGTTGAAGTCGAAGGCAAAAAAGTCCAGAAACTGATGGTCGAAGGCAAGGATTTCTTTGACGGTGATACCAAGCTCGGCGTCAAGAATATCCCGGCCGATGCCATCGACAAAGTACAGGTGCTTCGCAATTATAATGAAATTTCCCAGCTCAAAGGCCTAGAGAATAACGAGGAAAGCGTCGCCATGAACATCAAGCTCAAAGAAGGCAAAAAGAACTTCTGGTTTGGCGATATGACGGCGGGAATCGGGGTCGCCGATGATGAAACCCGTTACCTGATCAATCCCAAAGCCTTTTATTACAGTCCAAAATACAGCCTCAACGTCATCACGAATTTCAACAACATTGGCGAATTGCCACTGACGATCCAGGATTATTTCAAAATGACTGGCGGATTCAGGTCGATGATGAAAAAAGGCGGAACCAACTTCAACGTGTCATCCAACGATATTGGGATTTCATTGCTCCGGAACAATCGCGCCAAGGAAATCCAGACCGATTTCGGGGCGGCAAACTTCTCGTACAATCCCACAAAATCATGGTCGATCACCGGTTTCGGGATCCTGTCATCGTCCAAAACAGATCTCGAAACCAACACACAAACTGAGATTGTCGCGACAGATGCCACCGAGAACCGCCAGGAGAAATCAAAGCAATTGAACCGGTTTGGAATTCTCAAATTAAGTTCGAGTTACAAACCGAGTGCAAATTTCCAGTTGGATTATGATTTTATCGGACGCAGTTCCAAACAGGATGAAGACACCGGGTTATTGCGGCAATCAATGTTTAACGGTGTGTCCGCAACAGAAAACATCAGCACGGATAAACGCCAGTCGCCCGTTACCATCAACCAGAACCTGAGCCTGTACTGGACCAAAAGCGAGAAGCATGTATTTGCCGTGGAAATACAGCATCTGTTCCAGGAAGAAGACCCGTTCTATAACGCGAACCTGGCTACGAATCCGTTTCCGCCTTTCGATGATCCGAACAATCCGTCCGATACGCCATTCGATCTCGGCATTACCGCCCAGCCTTCCGGACGTTACGACATCAACCAGGACCGACTCGTGCGGACGAATAAAGTAGATGCGAAAGTTGATTATTACTACAGTTTCAGCCCGAAAAGCATCTTCAATATCACGTTGGGCGATACGTATTCCAATCAGGGTTTCAATTCCGATTTGTTCCAGATCCTCGACGATTCCTCAAAAGCCGATCTGGCACCTGAAGCCAACAACGACGTCGATTATTCGTTCAACGACGTTTTCCTCGGTTTCCATTACAAATTCCTGATTGGCGAATTCACATTCAATCCGGGTTTCAGCCTGCATGCATATAATATGAACAATACGCAATTGGGCACAGAAGTCAAGAATAATTTCGGTAGGTTTTTACCAGATATGTACGCTATGTGGCAAATCAAGAAGTCTGAAACCCTCACGTATACCTACACTATGACCAATGATTTTACCGATATCAACCAACTGATTTCCGGTTATGTCATGTCCAACTTCAACAGTCTTTTTGGCGGGAACAGGTATCTGGAAAACGCGACTTCACAAGTACATTCCTTACGATATTACCGGTTCAATATGTTCAATATGGAGAACATTTTCGCCAACGCCAGCTATACCAAACGCGTCGATGCCGTCAAGAATTACGCGCAGTTTTTTGGGGTGAACCAAATCACGACGCCGTTCAATTCGGCTTTTGCAGATGAATCGGCTTCGCTCATGGGGAATTACGGCCGGTCGTTCGCCAAATTCTACAAAGCGTCGTTCCAGGCGGCAGTGAACTGGTCCAAGTTCTATAACATCCAACTCGGCGATTACCGAACCACCGAAAGTACCACGCAGAACTATACGTTGCGTGCCTCAACCGTTTTCAAATCGTTGCCGAATCTCGAAGTCGGTTACACGCTTACAGTCAATGATTACACGGGCCGCCGTTTTTACACCGATATGCCTTTCGCACGTCTCGATTATTATTTCCTCGATGCGTTTTCGTTCAATGCAGATTACCAGTTTTCGCATTATTATGACCGCGAAGGCACTCAGGACAACAAATATGATTTCCTCAACGCGAGCCTGATTTACCAAAAGAAAGGCAGCAAATGGGAATACAAATTATCGGCTACAAACCTGCTCAATACCACTTCGCTCAACGATAACAGCTTTAATGAGTTGCGGGTTTCCACTTCACAATATTATGTGCAGCCGCGGTATATTATTTTCAGCCTGAAGTATAATATTTGAATTTAAAATGAATAATTAACGATTAACAATTATTCAGGTGGGAATTACCGCTGGAAGTATTAGGAACTTTACGGTTTCCCAAATAGCTTGTGGTAAACTTACCCACTGATTGCCGTTATTCGATCAAGGATGATTAATTACCTTCTATTTTAATTGGAATTTTATAGTTTCCAAAATGAGAAATGGAGTTGTATTCACACAGATTTCAATTATTAATCATTAATTATTCATTGATTGCGAAACAAGCGATTTCCAAAAATCGGTCTGGGGAAAAACAATCAGTATAGCGATTTCAAATATCCAACAAACAAGGAAAATGAAATAAGGACTTTTCAAAACGGGTCGCTTGAATTTTAATTTTTCGTACACAAGTATCACTATCGAAACCACAAACGGAGTCAGCACCGCACCAAGCATTCCCAAACCCGGCTGGATCAGGTTCAGCAAGCGTCCAAGTCCCGGATTCAGGACAATCAGCGAAGCTGCGATTATAAAAGCGACATGCCGCCTTATATTACGCCGGTTTACCATCGCCGCAACGTAATATCCGGAAAAGGATAACGCATCCAGACACCCAATCAGCGCATCGACAATGGCTTCGTCTTTTGACACCGGAAATTCCCTGAGCACTTTTTGGCGCGTGAGTAAAATGATGGTCAAAACAAGTATCGGCGCTAAAAAATAGGATGCTTTTCCCAACAATCGGTGCAGCCTGAAATTCTTCTTCCGAATCAAAACAGGTTGTGCGACAATCAGTAAAAGCCAACACGTGAAGGCCGCAAAATGAATGTGGATAAGGCTTCTGAACTTCCCAAAATCCGGGTAGAAAAAGAGATAGGATTTGAGAAATCCAGATAGTGTGATTGCCGCAAGGACACAGAAAAACGCAATAAGTACTTTTTGTCTCTTTTCCATAGAAAGACTGCGATTGGATTTTGTGGCAAAATGATAAAAAAATATAAAGTCTCCAAACCTTTGCGATAGACGACGACGTCTGTTTACAGACAACAAAAAAGCCCGCGACATTCAGTGCAGGCTTTCTATATTTTCGTAAAGGGTCAACTGTTAAATTCCGAACTCAGCTTTCACGTTGTCCACAAAATCAAGTTTCTCCCAAGTGAACAATTCCACTTCGACGGTTTTTTCCTGTCCGTACGGATTCTTGAAGGTTTTGGAAACAGTTTGTGGTTTACGGCCCATATGTCCGTAAGCAGCCGTTTCGCTGTAAATAGGATTCCGGAGCTTCAGTCGTTGTTCGATAAAATAGGGACGCATATCAAAAATACCTTCTACTTTTTTAGCAATCTCACCGTCAGTCAGGTTCACTTTTGAAGTGCCGTATGTGTTTACATAAATCCCCATCGGCTTTGCCACTCCAATCGCGTAAGAAACCTGAACCAGGATTTCTTCTGCAATGCCTGCAGCCACAAGGTTCTTGGCAATATGACGTGTCGCGTAAGCAGCCGAACGGTCAACTTTGGAAGGGTCTTTTCCGGAGAATGCACCGCCACCGTGAGCGCCTTTTCCTCCATAAGTATCAACGATGATTTTACGTCCGGTCAAACCTGTGTCTCCGTGAGGTCCGCCAATGACGAACTTTCCGGTCGGGTTGATATGGTATTGGATCTTGTCGTTGAACAAGTGTGCGTATTGCGGATATTTGGCAATGATACGCGGAATCAGTATTTCGACGATGTCTTTCTTGATTTTGGCTAGCATGGTTGTTTCCTCATCGAAATCATCATGTTGCGTAGAGATTACGATGGCATCGATGCGGACCGGCTTGTTATTGTTGTCATACTCCAATGTAACTTGTGATTTTGCATCGGGACGAAGGTATTTGATAGCATCGTTCTCTCTTCGTAAACCAGCAAGTTCCTCAAGCAGTTTGTGTGAAAGATCGAGGGCTAACGGCATATAATCTTCGGTTTCGTTCGTGGCATATCCGAACATCATTCCCTGATCGCCCGCACCTTGCTCTTCTTTGCTGGCACGGTCTACACCCTGGTTGATGTCACTTGATTGTTCGTGTATGGCAGACAAAATTCCACACGAATTAGCCTCGAACATATATTCGCTTTTCGTGTATCCTATCCTCTGGATTACATCGCGCGCAATTTGCTGGACGTCAAGGTAGGTTTTGGATTTCACTTCACCCGCAAGGATAACCTGCCCCGTTGTGACAAGTGTTTCACAGGCTACTT
Organism: Flavobacterium silvaticum; assembly: GCF_012911565.1. Taxonomy (GTDB): domain Bacteria; phylum Bacteroidota; class Bacteroidia; order Flavobacteriales; family Flavobacteriaceae; genus Flavobacterium; species Flavobacterium silvaticum. Next base: position 130,249 of record NZ_JAAMPU010000099.1, read on the forward strand.
TGGATTCGGGATCGAATGCTAGGAAATTATCAATTAAGGCATCGGAAATCTGGTCGGCGACCTTGTCCGGATGTCCTTCACTCACAGATTCTGAGGTAAACAGATACGACATAAGTTTTTTTATTTTTTTTGGAAAAACCTGAGCAGTCGCGGGCTAAAGAAGTGTAGAACTGCTTTAGCATTTTTTACCGAGGTTGCAATCAGGCAAATTTTTCCTCCTTTGATGGGTGCAAATATAGGGATTCCGGTAAAAAGCAATTGCCAATATGCATATAATTTAAAAATCCGTGCAAGTGTTCCGGGTCGTATTGTAGTGTAAAGTAAATAATTAGATTTGTGATAAACCAAAACCGAATGTTTATGAACAAAAAATTACTCTTCTTTTTACTGTTTCCCATAGCAGGCGTTTTTGCCCAGAATCTGTTCCATGAAAATTTTGATTCGACCCAAAATCAGCTTTTTACAGCTGGATGGGAAAGAAGCAATCAAAGTGAACCGCTCGGTACTTCAAATTGGAGCAAGGGAACGGCCGGGGTCCAGGATTATTTTGGCACCGGAGCTTATAATGGAAATGCGGCGACTTCATTTGCTTATTGCAATTTCGCCAGTGCATTAGGATCGGGGACTATTTCCAATTGGCTGTTTACGCCTGTCATCAGTCTCAATAATGGCGATGTGATTACATTCTATTCGGCTAAAGGGCTTAGCGGGGGAGAAACCATTTATGCAGATCGCCTCGAACTTCGCATAAGTGCAAACGGAGCGGCTTCTGTCCTGCCGGCGGGAGCTGAAGATACAGGTGACTTTACCACGTTGGCCTTAACAATAAATCCAGATTTGACTACGGATGGCTATCCTACCGAATGGACTCAATTTTCATACACGGTTTCAGGAATTCCAGACGGGACAGATTGCCGCATTGCATTCCGCTATTATGTGACCGAAGGAGGAACGACTGGCGCCAATTCCGATTATGTCGGCATTGATGAATTTTCTGTCGACCGGCCGCTTTCTACTCAGGATTTCTTCAAGAACAATGTGAGCATGTATCCGAATCCGGCAACCAATGAAGTCAGATTTACTTCAAAGAACGGAGTTGCATTGATTTCGGCACAGGTTTTTGACATTGAGGGACGAATGGTAGCCGATGCCAAATTCAATGGTTTAAGTGAGACATTTGTAAATCTAAGTGAGCTGAGTGCCGGAGTTTACTCGGTAAAAGTGTTTTCTGCAGATGGGAACGGAACGGCAAAACTCATCAAAAAATAAATCAGATTATGTTAAAGTCTGAAATTTAACTTGGAAGTTTAAAAATATCTTCCCAAGTTTGTGAAACAAGAAATCGAACCATGAATTTCAATATTTGTCATATGTGTATTATCTGTACGGAATCCTCCGGAGGTAACGCATTGGCATAATCTGAACTTTTCAAGATATAACCAAAGAGCCTCCCGAAACGGAGGCTTTTTTTTAGCCCTTAACCCCCAAAGGGGGAATGAATGCCGAATAAAATTGAAAATAAAAATAAATAATAAGTAAAATGAACCTTTCCGCTACCATGATGTGTTGTTGCTGCCTGCCTACGTGCAAGCCCATACCCATTACCGGAAAGCGAACGACATAATCTTTTGTTATTGTGTGCTTGTTAAGCCCTTCGGTAATCCTACTGAAGGGCTTTCTTTTTTGTCGGGAGACGGGAAAGTCAGGAAAGCCAGAAAAGACGGGAAAGTTGCCCAACGAATTAAAAAAAATAAAAAATAAATAATAACAATAAAAATTAAAACCATGAGTACTAAAAAATTTGCCACAAAAGCCCTTCACGAAGGCCACGACGTAACCAAAAACGGAGGAACACGCGCTGTCCCGATCTATCAAACCACGTCCTATGTATTTAACAACGCCGACCACGCAGCAAACCTTTTCGGACTTGCCGAACCCGGGTTCATCTACACACGATTGAACAATCCTACCAACGACATCCTCGAACAACGACTCGCAGCCCTTGAAGGCGGAATTGCAGCAGTTGTGACTTCGTCAGGAACGGCGGCCTTGACCACGGCATTGTTGGTTTTGCTCAGAGCCGGAGACCACATCGTCGCTTCAAACAGCCTGTATGGAGGTACGTACAATTTGCTTTCGGTTACACTTCCAAGATTGGGAATCACGACCACTTTCGTCGATCCGTCCGATCCTGAAAATTTCACCAAAGCGGCAAAGGAAAATACCCGGGTATTTTTTGCCGAAAGTCTCGGAAATCCAAAACTCGACGTGCTTGATCTAAAGGAAATCGCCGATAAAGCCAAAGCATTCAAAGTGCCGTTCATTGTAGACAACACCGTCGCAACGCCCTATTTACTGAATCCGATTGAATACGGAGCCAATATCGTGATCCATTCACTGACCAAATACATCACAGGAAACGGGACTTCGCTTGGCGGTGCCATTATAGATGCCGGAACTTTCGACTGGAGCAGCGGAAAATTCCCTGAATTCACCGAACCGTCTGCAGGTTATCATGGACTCGTATATCACGAAGCACTCGGTCCGGCGGCATTCATAGCAAAAGCACGAATTGAAGGGCTTCGTGATTTTGGAGCGGCATTGAGCCCGTTCAATGCCTTCCAGACGATACAAGGTTTGGAAACACTTGAACTCCGGATCAAGAAACACAGCGACAATGCACTCAAGCTTGCACTCTGGCTGGAACAGCAACCTGAAGTAGAATGGGTCAATTATCCCGGATTGCCATCGTCCAAATACAAAGACCTCGCTCGTAAATACCTTCCGAACGGCCAAAGCGGAATCGTGACTTTCGGTTTAAAAGGTGGTTTTGAAGCAGCCAAAAAGGTGGCCGATGAAACCAAACTTTTCTCGCTCTTAGCCAATATCGGCGATACCAAATCACTCATCATACATCCGGCAAGTACCACGCACCAGCAATTGAGTGATGAACAACAGGAATCTACGGGAGTTACCAAAGACCTGATCCGATTGTCTGTAGGGCTTGAAGATATTGAAGATTTGAAACTGGATTTGAAAGAAGCTTTTGCTGCTGTGAAAGTGCCTCAGCGGATATAAATCCTAAAGATTGATTTTTATTGGTTTTACCTGCGGTCAGTTCGTCCTTCGTCCTCGGGTGTTTAGTTACTGCCCGATGTCATCCGGCAAAGGGCAGTTTTAAAATCATCCAAATGAAAGACTTAAAACACATTTCCCTCAGACAAATCGTCCTCGAAAACGGAAAAACCATTGCAGGTTTACCGTTGACGTACCAACATTTCGGGCAGGAAATAGGAACAGCGCCTGTCATTGTAGTCAATCACGCCCTGACCGGAAATTCGAATGTGACAGATTGGTGGAGCGATTTGATAGGTGAAAATAAAACGATTGATACCAAAAGTTTTACGGTCATCGCTTTCAATATTCCCGGAAACGGTTACGACGACAATCCCGAAAACCTGATTGGGAATTATCGCGACTTTACGGCCCGGGACATTGCGGCATTTTTTTGGAAAGGCCTTGAACAATTGTCGATACATTCGGTTTTTGCAGTAATAGGTGGAAGTCTCGGCGGTGGAATTGCGTGGGAAATGGCTGCGCTCGAACCTACAAAAATCAACAACCTGATTCCCATAGCGACCGATTGGAAAGCGACCGATTGGGTCATTGCCAATGTGTTGATCCAAGACAAAATCCTCACTAATTCAGATGATCCCGTCAGCGATGCCAGGCTGCATGCCATGTTGTTATACAGGACGCCATTGTCCTTGCTGAATCGGTTCAACCGGAAAAAATCTGCCGACACATTCAAGGTCGAAAACTGGCTTCTCGACCACGGACAAAAACTCAAGGACCGCTTCAGGTTATCATCGTATAAACTCATGAACAATCTGCTCAAAACGGTCGATATCACCAGAAATCGCGGTTCGTTCAAAGAAATCGCCTCAAAAATTACCGCCAACATCCATCTTATCGCTGTCGATTCAGACCTGTTTTATATTCCGGAAGAAAACATCGACACACTCGAAATCCTTCGTCCATATAAATCAAATGTGTTCTACCACGAAATAGAATCGATACACGGGCACGATGCTTTTTTGATCGAGCATCGGCAATTGTCGGACATATTGGAAACTATTTTCAGCCGACTGGGAAAAACGATAAGCCATAACAACTAAGCAATCGACTATGTTACGCAATTTGCTGTTACGTAAATTCAGGTAACAGCAAATTGCGTAACAGATCGTCGTTGTCTTCGTTTGTTTTTTCTGCGCCTCTCTACACAAAAAGCCTCAAAAAAACACTTCAAGAAAATTGTTTGCGCAAGTCATCCTTATTGACTTACTTTGCAGCGTTCATTAACATGCTGACCGTTATCACGAAAGGCCGAGGGATTAGACCCGCTGAAGCCTTAGCAACCCTTTGCCAAAAGAAGGTGCTACATTCTACCAATAAAAATTTGGACAGATAACTCACGGAATTCCCTCACTTTCCATAACGGTTTATTTTTTTTGAAGCTGGTCCGGCTGCGCGCTGTAGCTTGTTCAAAAGCTTGTTTTTTGCAATTTGCTGCAAGAGCTTCCGTTGGTCGCTTTGCCTCAAATGCAAAAAATCGCGCTTTTATCACAAGGCTGCCGCTGCATCCGGGCTAGGGCTTTGAGTTCGGAAGTTCCTGGATTGGAAGTTCGGAAGTAACTGCAGCAAAGAACCAAAATTTAATGCTATGTCAAAAATAAACCAGGCCATCCAATCCCGAATCCTCGTGCTCGACGGCGCCATGGGAACCATGCTCCAACGCCATAATTTCAGCGAGGAAGACTACCGTGGGGAACGATTCAAAGATTTTCCACATCCATTAAAAGGCAACAATGATTTGCTCACCCTGACCCAACCCGAAGCCATCAAAGACGTACACCGTCAGTATTTTGCAGCCGGGGCCGATATTGTAGAAACCAACACCTTTTCCGGAACCACAATTGGAATGGCCGATTATCATATGGAAGATTTGGTTTATGAACTCAACTTCCAATCGGCTAAAATCGCACGTGAAGTCGCCGATGAATTTGAAAAAGCCAATCCGGAAAGGCCTCGCTTCGTAGCGGGTTCAATCGGCCCGACAAACCGTACCGCGAGCATGTCGCCAGATGTAAACGATCCGGGTTATCGTGCGGTGACATTCGACGATTTGCGTATTGCCTATAAAGAACAGGTCGAAGCGCTGATTGACGGCGGTTGCGATATCCTTTTGGTTGAAACCATCTTTGATACACTCAACGCCAAAGCCGCATTGTTCGCGATAGAAGAAGTAAAGGACGAACGCAATCTCGATATTCCCGTCATGGTTTCCGGCACGATCACCGATGCATCGGGAAGAACGTTATCCGGTCAAACCGTAGAAGCTTTTTTGATTTCGATTTCACATATTCCGTTGCTTTCGGTCGGGTTCAATTGTGCGCTCGGGGCAGATCAGTTGCGTCCGTACCTGAAACGTCTGGCCCAGAATACATCACTGAATATTTCGGCACATCCGAACGCGGGCTTGCCGAATGCTTTTGGCCAATACGATCAGACTCCGGAAGAAATGCAGGTTTTGATCAAGGAATATTTAGATGAAAACCTGATTAATATTATTGGAGGATGCTGTGGGACAACTCCGGAACATATAAAACTGATTGCGGAGGTTGCTTCGCATTATCAACCCAGAATGATTCAGGAAACGGTGTGAAGTGCATCGATAGTGGGGATAATGGAAAAATAGATAATCCGTTTATCAGGAGGGGTACAAAATTCAACAATGAATGAATTTAACAAAATGTACGGTTTTTATGTATCTGACATATCGCGGCAATGCCGACCTTGTCATAGGGAAGGGGCCGGTTTTATCCCTACAGAATTAAATTTTTAATGAGGTACATAAAAAATGTACATTTTGTTAAAAATCGAAGGAAAGATACTTACGGACCGAAACACTAAATAATAAACAAAAAACTGACCCGAAATTCGGTCAGAACATAATAGCATAGGCTTACCGCATGCCAGAACAAAAACAAAAATACTTACGGCTTTCCGGTCTTGAACCGTTAATCGTCACCCCTGAATCCAACTTCATCAATGTTGGCGAGCGCACCAATGTCACAGGCTCACGTAAATTCCTGCGTCTGATAAAAGAAGAACAATATGATGAAGCCCTCGACATTGCACGCGGCCAGGTAGAAGGCGGCGCACAGATCATTGACATAAACATGGACGAAGGCATGCTTGACGGGGTTCAGGCCATGACGCGTTTCCTCAACCTGATTGCCGCAGAACCGGATATTTCCCGGGTTCCGGTCATGATCGATTCTTCCAAATGGGAAATCATCGAAGCCGGTCTCAAAGTCGCCCAGGGCAAAAGCGTCGTCAACTCGATTTCACTCAAGGAAGGCGAAGAAAATTTCATCCATCACGCCAAACTTGTAAAGCGGTATGGTGCCGCGGTTATCGTGATGGCTTTTGATGAAGTCGGACAAGCCGATACATACGAAAGGCGCATCGAAATCTGTAAAAGATCTTATGATATACTGGTTGATAAAGTTGGTTTTCCCGCCGAAGACATCATTTTCGATCCGAATATTTTTCCCGTTGCCACCGGAATGGAAGAACATCGTTTGAACGCACTCGACTTTTTCCGTGCGACCAAATGGATTCGGGAAAATCTGCCTTATGCCCATATCTCTGGAGGCGTAAGCAATGTGTCATTTTCGTTTAGGGGTAATGATAAAGTACGCGAGGCGATGCATTCGGCATTTTTATATCATGCCATCCAAAACGGAATGACCATGGGAATCGTCAATCCTGAAATGCTTGAGGTCTACGATGAAATTCCAAAAGACTTGCTTGAAGCGGTAGAAGATGTTTTGCTTGACAGACGTGATGATGCCACGGAAAGACTTCTCGACCTTGCCGAAAGTTTCAAAGGGCAAATAAAATCCGACGAAAAAGCGATACAGGAATGGCGTTCGGGTTCTGTACAGGAACGATTGACCCACGCATTGGTCAAAGGAATCGACGAGTTTATTGAAATCGATGTTGAAGAAGCACGTCGGCAATCAGCCAAACCGATCCACGTCATCGAACAGAACTTAATGGACGGAATGAACGTCGTAGGCGATTTGTTCGGAAGCGGAAAGATGTTCCTGCCTCAGGTGGTAAAATCGGCACGCGTGATGAAAAAAGCAGTGGCTTACCTCTTACCTTTTATAGAACAGGAGAAAGACGGAACATCCCAATCGGCTGGAAAAATCCTCATGGCCACCGTAAAAGGCGACGTTCACGACATTGGCAAAAACATCGTATCCGTCGTTCTCGGATGCAACAATTACGAGATCATCGATTTGGGCGTGATGGTTCCGCCTGAAAAAATCATCGAAGCCGCGCAAAAGGAAAATGTCGATATCATTGGTTTGTCCGGATTGATTACACCTTCACTTGACGAAATGGTCTATCTGGCAAAAGAAATGGACCGGCTGAATATAAAAATCCCTGTCATGATTGGCGGTGCGACAACTTCACGCGCGCACACAGCTGTGAAAATCGCTCCGGAATACAAGGAAACGGTCGTTCATGTAAACGATGCATCGCGTGCGGTGACTGTCGCGGGTAATTTGCTGGGCAACGGAAAAATCGATTATGCCTCGTCGCTGAGGTCAGAATACGATACCTTGAGAGACGGCTATTTGAACCGAGCCCGGGACAAGGATTTCCTGTCAATCGAACAGGCGCGCCAGAATAAGCTGGTGCTTGATTTCAATCCGGTCAAACCGAACTTTATCGGGACAAAAATCATCGAGGTTCCCATATCGGAACTTATTCCCTATATCGATTGGACACCGTTTTTCAGGACGTGGGAATTGCACGGGAAATATCCGGCGATCCTGACTGATGAAGTCGTTGGTGAAGAAGCGACGTCTTTGTTTGCAGACGCACGGAAAATGCTCGAAACGATTGTATTTGAAAATAAGCTCAAGGCTTCTGGAATTTACGGGATTTTTCCTGCCAACACGGTCGATTCTGACGATGTTGAAGTTCGGAACGAATCAGGCGATTCCATAGGGAAATTCCTTACACTTCGTCAGCAATCCCAAAAGACAAAAGGAGCTCCGAATTTGGCGTTGGCAGATTTCATTGCTCCAAAAGAAAGCGGTCTTCAGGATTACATCGGGGCATTTTGTGTAACTACAGGTTTTGGTGTTGAAGAATGGGCAGCTGAATTCGAAAAAGACCACGACGATTACAATTCCATTCTGGTCAAAGCGCTCGCCGATAGATTGGCAGAAGCTTTTGCCGAATACCTGCACGAAAAAATCCGCAAGGAGATCTGGGGTTATGATGCCGATGAAACCTTGTCAAATGAAGGCCTGATTTCTGAAAAATACAAAGGAATGCGTCCGGCTCCAGGTTATCCGGCTTGTCCAGATCATTTGGAGAAACCGGAAATCTGGAAACTGCTCGATGTTGAAACTGCAATCGGGGTGACGTTGACCGAAAGTATGGCTATGTGGCCGGCATCGTCCGTTTCCGGATATTATTTCGCACATCCGCAAAGCAAGTATTTCGGGCTCGGAAAAATCAAGGAAGACCAGGTTGCCGATTATGCGATACGTCGTGGGATTTCTTTGGAGGAAGCTACGAAATGGCTGAATCCGAATATTGCTGATTAAGCCGGTCAACAGTTGGCCTCGAGTAAAAACAAACAGTCTTTCGATTGGGAAACGGAGATTGTAAAAGAATCAAGAATTTCCCGCTAACGAAATCACCGTTAACCGTTATCTGTTAACCGTTAACCCAATTATATGAAAGTAACCGAACACATACAAAATGCCGCCGGCAAACCGCTTTTCTCATTCGAAATCCTGCCCCCGCTCAAAGGCCAGAACATCCAATCCATTTTTGACAGCATCGATCCGCTGATGGAATTCAATCCGCCGTTTATCGATGTGACTTACCATCGCGAGGAATACGAATTCAAGGAGCTGGAAAATGGCCTGCTCGAGAAAAAAGTCGTTAAGAAACGTCCGGGAACAGTCGGGATTTGTGCGGCCATACAGAATAAATACCAGGTAGATGCCGTGCCTCACGTACTTTGCGGTGGCTTTACCAAAGAAGATACGGAGAATTTGTTGATTGACCTTGACTTTCTCGGAATCAACAATGTCGTGGCATTGCGGGGTGATGCCATCAAAAGCGAAATCTATTTCAAGCCTGAAAAAGAAGGTCATGCGTACGCTACCGAACTGGTTTCGCAAATATCGAATCTGAACAACGGAATCTATCTGGACAACGATCTCAAGAATGTGAGTAAAACCGATTTTTGTATTGGCGTGGCCGGTTATCCGGAGAAACACATGGAGGCGCCGAGTTTGGATTCGGATTTATATTTCCTCAAACAAAAAATCAAGAACGGAGCCGATTATATCGTGACGCAAATGTTCTTCGACAACAAAAAATTCTTTGATTTTGTTGACAAATGCCGCACTGCCGGAATCACGATTCCCATAATTCCGGGGCTTAAACCTATTTCGACCAAAAAGCAACTGAACCAGATTCCGCATCGGTTCAGTGTAGATTTACCAGATGATTTGATCATGGAAGTAGTCAAAGCGAAAGATAATGACGCCATTCGCCAGATTGGGATTGAATGGTGTACGGCCCAAAGTAAAGAACTGGTGGCTGCCGGAATTCCGGTGTTGCATTATTATTCTATGGGGAAGGCTGAGAATGTTAAGGCGATTGCGAAGGAGGTTTTTTAGGAAGATCGGGAGTTATTAGTTCGGAAGATTAGAAGATGATTATTGAGCACAAAGTTTAAAAGATCGTTTATAAGCTGTTCCAAAGAAAGATCTAATGCGAAAAAAACGTCTAACTATGCCCTCAGATTTTCCTAACTTTAACATTTGAGGTAGAAAAAATGTACACAGGGTATTCGTCCAAATCATACCTTGTCATAGGGAAGGGGCCAATGTTGTCCCTACGAAATTCCGGATAATCCTAAGTACATAAAAAATGTACTTTATGTTAAAATTCAATCACAACTCATACGTTATGGATTTGCATATCACATCTTCATTTTCCTTAGCACGAATTTTAACTAACTGGCAGCTTGCATAAGTGAAGTAATCCGGTTCGGGTCAACTCCGGAAAATAAAATCTTATTTAAAAGCTGTTGCACAATTCCATGTTGCAAAAAATCACAAAACACAAAATCACGCAACCACTTTTAAGAAATGGGTACATGAAAAATGTAATTGGGGTATTATGTTGAAGTTTACCTTTATAGGGTGGGAGGGTGAATAAACATGAACAATTTCCTTAGGACTGACCTGTTTTGAATTTTTGTAGTCTCACAATAGATATTAGACATCTGACTTACTTATATTTGCCGCATTCCCATCAAGAATGAAACACATTTACGGCATTGTGGCATTGTTTTTTTCAGGATTTCTGTTCGCCCAGGATTTGAGCCTGACGACACAAACCGTCAATGCATCGTCTGAAACCAACAACATAGAAGTCTCCTACTTCCGCGGAAACATCTATCAACACACAGCTTATGTCACCCATCTCATCACGGGTCATCCCGATGGTGTTTTGATTAGTCTTAACCGCCAGACTTTCGGCGCCAAAGAATGGGAGCAAGCCTACAATTTCCCAGATTACGGCATGTCTTTCCAATACCAGGATTTCGGTAATGAAACGCTGGGAAAAGCTATGGCGCTCGCGGTACATTACAACTTTTATTTCCTTAATCGGCATTTGCAGTTCCGTATTTCTCAGGGAATCGGGTACGCGACGAATCCGTATGACAAGGAAACGAATTACAAGAACAATGCATTCGGGTCTACGTTGCTCAGCAGTAATCTGTTCATGTTGAATTATAAAAAGCAGCATCTCGTGGGCCGATTTGGAATCCAGGCTGGATTGATGTTCACGCATTTTTCCAACGGACGCGTCAAGTCGCCCAATAGCGGAATCAATACCTATGCGGCCAATATCGGGGTCAACTATAACCTCGATGCTGAACAGCCGCAATATGTTTCGAACGATACCTTGTCGCGGAAAAGCTGGCGTGAACCCTTACGATACAGTTTGTATTTCAGGTCAGGTGTAAGCGAAAGCCTTATTGTGGGAAGCGGACAGAAACCATTTTACCATATCGGGCTTGCCGTAGACAAACGCGTCGGACGTAAAAGCGCCATCCAATTGGGAACCGATATTTTCTTTTCACTCTATCTCAAAGAATATATCCGGTATATGTCAATCGCTTACCCGGATAGGCCCTATCTCGACCCAAATACCGATTATAAACGAGTCGCCGTTTTTGTCGGACACGAATTGTTCGTCAACAGATTATCCATAGAAACCCAGGTTGGATTTTACGTTTACAAGCCTTATAAATATGAATCTGATGTCTATCAACGGCTCGGGGCGAAATATTACGTAACCAAAAACCTGTTTGCAGGCATCGCCCTTAAAGCCCACGGCGGCCGGGCAGAAGCCATTGAGGTTGGAATAGGAGCAAGGATTTAATATGAAAAAAGCTATCCTGATTTTATCGGCCGTTATTTTTTCGGCATGTTCGTCACCTGAAAATTGCTTCAAAAGTTCAGGTGAGGCGACTACAAAAGAAATTGATGTTTCGGAAACGCCTTTCACAAAGATCGAAATCAATGAAGGTATCAGTCTTGTCATCAAACAAGGCGATGATTACAGTGTCAGCATTCATTCAGGGAAGCATATCATTGACGATGTCGAAACCAAAATCACAGACGGAAAAATCACTTTTACACAGGATTCAGGGTGTAACTTTACGCGTGCTTACAATGAAACCGTAGTTTACATTACGGCTCCTCAAATTGAAGAAATTTATTCAAATGGAAATGGTGAAGTACGTTCCGACGGTGTGCTGAGCTATTCGACGCTTCGTTTGTTTTCGATGGATTTTTTCGGAGGTGTCGGAACGGGAGATTTCCATATAGATGTCGATAATACACAGCTGGTTGTTGAATCCAATCACGTTTCCGGGTTTTACATCAACGGACATACCGACCAATTGCTGCTCAATTTCTATAATGGTGTCGGACGTTTTGAAGGTGCCGGTTTACTTGCGGAAGGCATCATTGTTTTCCAACGCGGCTCGAACGATATGACCGTGCATCCAATACAGACGCTGGACGGAAACATCTATAGTACGGGAAATGTAATTTCAGTATCGCATCCGATAAACGAACCAACTGTGGTTGCGCATTACACAGGACGATTGATTTTCCAGGATTAATCAGGCTTCTTTATTCCCGGTCATTTCACGGAATACGGTTTCCAGATTTTTGGAGCGTTGGTTCATCGACAGTATTTTAAGATCGTTCGATTGGGCAAAATCAAAGATCGACGGACGCATGTCGTTTGCTGTTTCAAACTGCAATACCCATTTGTTTTCCTCGGTATTATCGGCAGCCGCCAGATTTGAAAGCGTCAACAGCGCGGCATCTATCCGTTTATCGAATTCCACTTCCACAACCTGCACATCAGTTTCCTGCAATTTCTCAATGGCGCGGTCTGCAACGATTTTCCCGTGATCGATAATGATGACGCGGTCACAGATGGCCTCGACTTCCTGCATAATGTGAGTCGACAGGAAAACGGTTTTATTTTTTCCCGCCTGACGGATAACCTGACGGATTTCGACCAGTTGGTTCGGATCGAGGCCCGTGGTCGGTTCGTCCAGGATCAGGACTTCCGGATCGTGCAGCAACGCATTGGCCAGTCCGACACGCTGGCGATATCCTTTTGAAAGTTGTCCGATTTTTTTGTGCGCTTCCGGTTTGAGGCCTGTCAATTGGATGACTTCTTCGATCCGATTCTTTTTTACGCCATAAATTCCAGCGTTGAATTCAAGATATTCACGAACATATAAATCCAGGTAAAGCGGATTGTGTTCCGGAAGATAGCCTACCGATTTCTGGACTTTTTGCGGATCTTTTTCCACATCGAAACCATTAACTACAGCTTGTCCTGAATCTGCTGACAGAAATGTGGTCAGGATTTTCATCAACGTCGATTTTCCGGCTCCGTTTGGCCCAAGGAATCCAACTATCTGTCCTTTGGGAATTGAGAATGATACAGCATCAAGTGCTTTCTGGCTTCCGTAGCTTTTGGTGATTTGGCTGACTTCTATCGACATGAAAATCTTGGTTTAGGGCAAAAGTAAGCGAACTGGTTTAAATAACGCAAGTCGAGCGTGCAGATTGCCGTCTAAAAAAAGCTATCGAAAAAAAGAGCAAAAAATGTTGCGGCAAAACTATTTTTCCTATTTTAGCCCAACAACAAAGCAAAATGAGCACGACTACGTTTTATACCAATTCCTTTTATTATTTCTGGAGCAGAAATCGGGAACGGTATGTAGTGGCTTAAGTTGATTATTAATTCAAGAACACAAATACGAATCCCGATGCAAATCGGGATTTTTCTTTTTATGGACAATACAGTTACAATAGGAATCCAGGGAATCAAAGGTTCGTTCCATCATCAGGTGGCATCGGAGTATTTTGATTTCGATCACGAGCTTGATGAATGCATGTCGTTCGACAGCCTTGTTTCGAACCTCAAATCAGGAAAAGCGAATAAAGCCGTGATGGCACTTGAGAATTCAATCGCGGGTTCCATCATCCCGAATTACGCGTTGATCGATAAGAACGACCTTCACATCATCGGCGAGCATTATCTCAATATCCATATGAATCTGATGGTGTTGCCAGGCCAGAAAATCGAAGATATCACCGAAGTCCATTCCCACCCGATCGCGTTGTTGCAGTGCGGTGTATTCTTCGCCCAATATCCGCATATTAAACTCGTCGAAAGCGGAGATACAGCCGAAACGGCCCAACGCATCGCCACCCAAAAGCTCAAAGGAATCGGAGCAGTTGCAGCGCCGGTTGCCGCAAGTTTGTACGGCCTTGAAATCCTTGCTGCCGGAATCCACACGGTCAAAAGCAATATGACGCGGTTCGTGATCGTGAAGACTGAAAATAAGGTCTTGCCCAAAGAAGAAATCAACAAGGCTTCGATCAAATTCGAGCTTGACGATACGCCGGGTGCGCTTGCATCGGTTTTAAACATGATGACGACATCGAAACTCAACCTGACCAAAATACAATCGATGCCGATTATTGAAACGCCTTTTCAGTATTCGTTTTTCGTCGATGTGGTTTTCGATAAATACAAACACTACGAAAAAGCCAAAAAGATACTCGAACTCATGACCACTCATTTTAAAGTGCTTGGCGAATATACCCGGGGAATTTCACCGGAACAGAGCGAAGCTAAAACCGGAACAAGATGATCGTTACAGCAGACAGATTAAACACCGTAGCGGAATACTATTTTTCCCGAAAGCTACGTGAAGTGCGTCAATTGGTCGCCGATGGAAAACCGGTCATCAACATGGGAATCGGAAGCCCTGATTTGACGCCGCCGGATTCCGTAATAGATGCCATTAAAAATGCAATGGCAGATCCGGGCGCACATCAATACCAAAGCTATCAGGGTTTGCCCGATTTGCGAAAAGGAATTGCCAGTTTCTACAAATCTTATTTTTCAGTCGATGTCAATCCCGATTCGGAAATTTTGCCGCTTATGGGTTCCAAAGAAGGCATCATGCATATTTCGCTCGCTTTTTTGAATCCGGGCGATGAGGTGCTGATCCCGAATCCGGGTTACCCAACTTATGAATCGGTGACGCGGTTGGTTGGTGCGATTCCGAGATTTTTCGATCTGGATGAAGCCAAAAACTGGCAGCCCGATTTTGAAAAACTGGAAGCATCGGATTTGTCGAAAGTGAAACTCATGTGGGTCAATTATCCGAACATGCCAACAGGTGCAACAGGTTCTTTGGAGTTATTTGAACAACTCGTTGGCTTTGCCAGAAAACATTCGATTTTGTTGGTGAACGACAATCCGTATAGTGCCGTCCTCAATTATGATATGCGGTCGATATTTGCGGTTTCGGATGCGAAAGATGTCGCACTTGAACTGAATTCATTGAGCAAGACATTCAATCTTTCCGGTTGGCGCGTGGGTTATGTAATAGGGAAAAAGGAATTTATAGATGCTGTGCTGACCGTAAAAAGCAACATGGATTCCGGTATGTTCTACGGCATCCAGAAAGGTGCGATCGCCGCTTTGCAATTGGGTTGGGATTGGTTCGACAAGCAGAATGCGGTCTATTCCAAGCGACGCGGCCTGATTTGGAAATTGGCAGATTTGTTAGGTTGCTCTTATGACAAAAATGCCGTCGGAATGTTCGTTTGGGCCAGATTGCCAGATGATATTCCAGATGCCGAAAACTTCGTAGACAAATTGCTTTATGAGAAACATCTGTTCGTTACGCCCGGAAAAATCTTCGGAAGTAACGGCGACAGATACATTCGGTTTTCGCTTTGTTTGCCGGAAGAAAAAATAAACGAAGCACTTGTGAGAATTAACAGTTAACAATTGGCTTTAGTGGAATTGCAATTCAAACAGAGCCTTTCAAAAAATAAGAACCAATAAAAAAATTCTTGTCTTCGTGGCAAAAAAAAAACAATAAAATAACCTTTGTGTCTTCGTGACTTTGTGTCAAAATTTGAGCGAAGCGAAAATCTAAAAATATGGAAAACGATAAATCCCTCCGCAACTGGCTCAACGCCCTGAACCTGAATCATCCACTTGTAATCGCAGGCCCATGCAGCGCCGAGACGGAAGATCAGGTGCTAAAAATCGCACACGAACTCAAAAACTCCGACGTAAGTTTTTTTCGCGCCGGAATCTGGAAACCCAGAACGCGTCCCGGCGGATTTGAAGGCGTAGGTGCCATCGGACTCAAATGGCTCCAGAAAGCCAAAGCCGAAACAGGTTTGCCAATGGCCATTGAAGTAGCCAATGCGACCCATGTGAAACTGGCTTTGGAGCACGACATAGACGTACTTTGGATTGGCGCTCGAACAACGGTGAATCCATTCGCGGTACAGGAAATTGCCGATGCGTTGGAAAATACCGATAAAATCGTATTGGTGAAAAATCCCGTTAATCCGGATTTGGCTTTGTGGATTGGCGGAATCGAAAGATTGTACAATGCCGGAATCCGTAACCTCGGTGCCATCCACAGAGGTTTCTCTACATACGAAAAGACCAAATACAGGAATATTCCAGAATGGCAATTACCGATTGAATTGCAAAGCCGTTTTCCAGATTTACCATTGATTGGCGATCCTTCACACATTACCGGCCGACGCGATTTAATACAGGAAGTTTCCCAACAGGCTTTGGATTTGAATTACGACGGATTGATCATCGAAAGCCATATCGATCCGGATAATGCCTGGAGCGACGCGGCCCAACAAATCACACCGACGGTTTTGAAAAAGCTTTTCGAAGATTTACGCATGCGTAAACTGACTGTCGAAGAAGACGATTTCAACAGTCGTATGGCCAAACTCCGCATAAGCATTGACGAAGCCGACAGCAAGTTGTTGGAAATACTTGGCAACCGAATGAAGGTAGCGGAACAGATAGGTGCTTTGAAAAAAGAGAAAAATGTCGCGATCCTACAGAATAAACGCTGGAATGAAATACTCGATAAAATGACTGAAACCGGTGTGTCAAAAGGCTTGACGAGAGAATTCGTGCAGCGGTTATTCGAAGCGGTTCATTTGGAAAGTATTGCGCATCAGGAAAGGGTGATCAATGGGTAAAGTTTAACAAAAAGTACATTTTTTCTATAGCTGGTATATTTCGGAATTTTTTAGGGAACACCATTGGCCCCTCCCCAGAGCCAAGTTCGGAATTCTACAAATACATCGGTTACATGAAAAATGTATTAAATGTTAAAAGATGAATAAATACGTACCGGCCCAGATTTTAGTGAGCCAGCTTGCTGAATTACGGCCTTTGGTTTTACCGCCAAAACTGAGCGACCAACAGAAGCTCCTGTTTTAGCGTTGTTAAATCAAGGCGGGAAAAGGCAACTGCGAGCGGAAGCCGGAATTGCCGCCGAACAATTATTAATTATTCATTGTTAATTATTAATTCCGCGCATTTATCTTTGCCTCCATGACAGGCACAGTCTATAAATCTACGGGAAGTTGGTATTCGGTCAAGGCCGAAGACGGAACATTCATTGATTGCCGTATTAAAGGAAAGCTCCGGATGAGTGATATTCGGAGTACAAACCCCGTAGCCGTAGGCGATTTGGTAGATTATGAAATTGAAGATACGCCTGACGGATTGCGTGGCGTGATCAAGGAAATTCACGACCGCGAGAATTATATCGTTCGCAAATCGGTCAACTTATCAAAGCAATTGCACATCATCGCGGCCAACATCGACCAGGTTTTTTTGATCGTGACGATAAATAATCCTACAACAACCACGAGTTTTATAGACCGTTTTTTGGTGACTGCAGAAGCGTATGACATCAAAGCCGTACTGGTTTTCAACAAAATCGACACCTTTGATGAAGCCATGCTCGACGAACAGCTTTTCCTGCAACATACGTATTCCCAAATAGGATATGAGTGCCTTCGCGTTTCTGCAATCCAGAATAATGGACTCGATAAGTTAAAGGAAATGATGGTTGGAAAGACCAGTATGTTTTCGGGGCATTCCGGGGTTGGGAAATCGACGCTTGTCAATGCCATCGAGCCGACGCTTGATTTGAAGACCAAAGAAATTTCAATGCAACATCAGCAAGGGCAGCATACGACGACTTTTGCAGAAATGTTCGATTTAGCCTTCGACGCCAGGATTATCGATACGCCAGGAATTCGTGGATTCGGGCTTATCGATATGGAAATCCATGAAATAGGGGATTACTTTCCGGAATTCTTTGCCCTCAAGAACGATTGTAAGTTCAACAATTGCCTTCACAAAGATGAACCTCATTGCGCAGTCAAAGCAGCGTTGGAGGAAGACAGGATTGCATGGTCGCGTTACAGAAGCTATCTTCAATTACTTGAAGGCGACGATGAAAATTACCGCAACGACAACTTCGACGAAGAACGGGCCCAGAATAAATTATGAGAGTCGTAATACAGCGGGTTTCTGAAGCGTCGGTTACGGTAGACGGTGAAATAATCGGGCAGATTGGAACCGGACTTTTGGTTTTTGTCGGAATAGAAGATGCAGATTCCAAAGAAGACATCGATTGGCTCTGTGCAAAAATTGCCAACCTCAGAATCTTTAACGATGCGGATAACGTTATGAATTTGTCTGCCAAAGATGTGTCTGCTGAACTGCTGATTATTTCACAATTCACGCTTCATGCACTCACCAAAAAAGGCAATCGCCCATCCTATATCAAAGCGGCAAGACCAGAGGTTGCCATTCCTTTATACGAGGCTTTTCTAACTCAAATGAAAGCTGAAACGAGCGGTATGGTTGAGGCCGGAAAGTTCGGTGCCGATATGAAAATCAGGCTGTTGAACGACGGCCCGGTAACTATTGTGATGGATTCGAAAAATAGAGAGTGATTTGTTTGGAGGGGTCAAAAAATCCCTTACTTTTGGAGCAGGTAAACGTTAAAATTTTCTAAAAAAACCGCTTGCCTCACCAACCAGACAACACGAATGAAATCTCGGTATTTATTTATCCTGCTATTGTTGGGCTTTGGGCTTTATGCACAGATTCCGGCGTATTCGGTTTTATCGATTCCGGACAGCCTGAAGCAAAACGCAAATCTGGTAATCCGCAAAGATGATACTAAAATAGCCATCACGTCTCAACGCGACATGACCATAAACAGGATCGTGGCAACAACGGTCCTCAACGAAACCGGTCTAAGGTCTTTGGATTTGTCGGAATACTATCAGAAAACGAGAAAGATAACTGCGATACAGGCCCGCGTTTTTGATGCTTTCGGAAAAGAAATAAAGATTTTTAAACGACGCGACTTTAGAGATACGAGTGTGGGCGACGGATTTTCGGTCTTTAATGATGACCGCGTGCTGTCTCTCGATTATACGCCAATAGGGTATCCGTTTACCGTTGTTTTTGAGTCTGAAGTCCAAACGTCAAACACGGCTTTCCTGCCAACATGGAGCCCGTTGTCAGGTTTTTTTTCCAGTACCGAAAGTGCTTCGATCGAAATAAAAAGCCCTGCAGATTTAGGCCTTCAGGTAAAACAGATGAATTTCTCAAAGAAAATTTCAGCCATCAAAACCGAGCGCGATGGTTACGTTTCTGTTTCGGTGGCAAACATAAAGGCGTTGAAGTATGAAGATTCGTCTCCGGAATTCGGGCAGATTGTACCAATGGTTTATTTCCGGCTCAATAAATTCAATCTGGAAGGTGTCGATGGACAGGCCGCAAACTGGAAGGAATTCGGCAAGTGGTATTACGAAAGTCTTTTAGTGGGAACAGACGAGGTTTCGCCCGAAACACAAGCTCGTATAAAGCAACTTGTAGGAACAGAGAAAGACCCAGAAAAAATCGCCCGTATCATCTACAAATACGTCCAGGAAAAAACACGGTATGTCAGCATCCAGATCGGTATCGGCGGATTTAAGCCAATGCAGGCAAACGATGTGGATAAACTGGGTTATGGAGATTGTAAGGCGTTGTCCAATTACACCAGGGCGTTGCTTGAAGTGGCCGGCGTGCCATCTTACTTCACGGTCGTGTATGCAAACAACAGGTACAGACACGGTTTCCTGCCAGATTTTGCTTCAGCTTCACAAGGCAATCACGTTATACTCGCCATTCCGAAAGCGAATGAATATATCTGGCTCGAATGTACGAACCAGGTAAGCCCATTCGGGTTTCAGGGAACATTTACAGATGACAGGGAAGTTCTGGTTGTCAAGCCCGAAGGAGGAGAAATAGTTCGGACAAGAACGATGGTTAATGACACCAATGCACAACTAAGTAAAGGCAATTATACCATTTTGCCCAGTGGGGCTTTTGACGGCAATCTGTCCATAGTTTCACAAGGCAGCCAATATTCGCAGACATTCATGAAAGAGCGTTTTTCGGCGGTTGAAAAAGAGAATTATTACAAAGATTACTTTTCCAATATCCAAAACCTGAAATTGGACAAGGTTGAATTTGAAAACGACAGGAATCAGGTTCGGTTCACCCAGAATGTGAAACTGTCATCAGAGACATACGCCACGCTAACCGGTGACCGCCTGATGTTTGTGGCAAATGCATTCAATTTAAATTCAGGTACTCCAAAAAGATATCGCAACCGCGAAAATGCATTCCAGATTGAAAGAGGGTTTCTGGACGAAGATGAAATTGTCATCAATCTTCCCGAAGGATTTTCGATAGAAGCACTTCCGTCTGATTTCGAACTCAAGACGAAATTCGGTCAGTACAACACAAGCCTTATCAAAAAAACCGAAACGACATTGACCTATAAACGCAGGCTTTTGATAAATGACGGATTTTATCCTAAAGAAGAATATGACGCGTATCGATTATTCCGCGAACAAATTGCAAAGAATGACAATTCTAAAATCGTATTGAAAAAAGCATAACCACCAACTCCAAAACAAACATGAAACATTTACTGACTCTTGCACTTAGTGTGGTTTCAATTTTTTGCACGGCCCAGAAATCTTCATTGGGAAAAGTAACCGTTGCCGAACTCGAACAGAAAGCACATCCCGTTGATGCTTCGGCAGCTGCTGCGGTAATTTCCCAGATAGGGAATGTAAGCTTCAACTATTCAGATGCGAATGGCTTTATGATGGTCACAAAAGTCCAGACGAAAATAAAAATCTACAATAAGGAAGGTTACGATCAGGCCAATATTTCGATCCAATATTATTCAGATGGTTCGTCGAGGGAAAATATAGATATCTCAGATGCGGTGACCTATAACCTTGTCGATGGAAAAATTGTAAAGACAAAACTCAAGAGTGACGGGGAATTCGATGAGAAGGTCAACCGGTACTGGAGCCGGAAAAAGATTACTATGCCGGCGGTCAAAGAAGGCAGTATCATTGAATATGAGTATGAAGTCGTGTCGCAGTTTTTGAATATGGTTCCGGATTGGGATTTCCAAAAAGACATTCCTGTCAACTATTCTGAATTCACATTCAGTGCTCCGGAGTATTACGTTTACAATGCCAATATGAGAGGTTATCTGGCACCTAAGTATACAAAGACGGCAACCCAGAAATCGTTTATGATCAACAGCAAGGAAAGGTCTGGAACGCGTGCGGTACACACAACCTTTTCCAATGATAAAGTGGATTACCTCGAAAATTCAAGCAAGTATGTGATTGAAAATGTGCCGGCCATGCGAGATGAGGAATTCGTAAACAACATACATAATTATATGTCCAGTGTAACACATGAATTGTCATCTATCCAGTATCCGAATTCCACTTTCCAGAACTTCTCGACCGATTGGCAAACCGTAACCAAGAAGATATACGAGAACGATGATTTTGGGCCTGAACTCGATAAAACCGGGTATTACGATCAGGAAATAGCACCATTGATTGCCAAACTGAGTACGCCCGAAGAAAAGGTCGCAGCCATTTTTGAATTCGTCAAAACCAATGTAAAATGGAATGGCTACCATGGCTATTCCTGTAATGATGGTGTGCGCCAGGCCTATAAAAACAAAGCAGGCAATGTGGCTGAAATCAACCTCATGCTCACATCTATGCTTCGTTTCGCCGGCATTACCGCAAACCCCGTTTTGGTAAGTACAAGATCTAACGGCATTGCGCTTTTTCCAAGCCGTACCGCTTTCAACTATGTAATTGCGGCTGTAGAATTGGGTAATTCGACGCTTTTGCTTGATGCGACCGAAAAATACGCCACGCCAAATATTCTTCCGTTACGGGATTTGAACTGGAACGGAGTGCTTATGCGCAAAAATGGTACATCTACGACCATTCCCCTCATGCCGTCAAAAGCCTCACGCGAAACCATTGCGCTTATATGTTCCATCAAGCCAGACGGACACGCGGAAGGACAGGTTCGCAAAACCGTTACCGACAACATGGCACTTTCATTCCGGGAACGTTATGTCAAGATGAATCAGGATCAATATCTGGAACAATTCGAAAATTCACACGGGAAGATAGAAGTGAGCGAGTATGTACGCGATAACGAATCAGATAGTTATAAGCCGCTGATAGAAACATTTCGGTTTACCCAAAATGATGCTATGGATATAGTTGGCGACAAAATCTATGTTTCTCCAATGCTATTCCTCAAAACCGACGAAAATCCGTTCAAAATGGAAAAACGCGAATATCCGGTCGATTTTGGCTACCCGACAAATTCCAGATACTCCATAAGCATTGACATACCGGAAGGTTATGTCGTGGAATCTATGCCCGAATCAAAAAGTCTCGTCATGGAAAACAACATGGGAAGCCACAAGTACATCATACAGGCGAACGGAAACAAAATCCAGTTGAGCGTCAATACGGAAATCAACGAGCCAATCGTGCCCAACACAGGTTATGAAACACTCAGGAACTTCTTTATCCAGGTAGTCCAAAAGGAAAACGAAAAAATCGTATTGAAAAAGGCATGAGGATTTTGTAGTTGCTTTGGCTTTTCTGGCAACAGTACTTTGTTCCGCACAAGATTTCAAGTTCGGAAAAGTATCAAAAGAAGAACCGGCGCAAAAGAAACACGCCCGACAAAAATTTCTCCCAAACCTGGGAAGGATTGGTCCGCACCATTTGGGATGATAAAGATTTTGGGAAACAACTTGCAGATTGTAGTTTCCTGGACAACAATGTCCGGCGTATCATCAATCAGGAGCCTGATTACCAAAAACGTATACAGGCAATTTTCAACTATGTCCAGGCTAACATGAACTGGAACGGCAACTTTGGGTTCTTTACAGAGACGGTCTCAAAAAAGCATCCCAGACCCGAACCGGAAACATCGGAGATATCAATTTGCTGTTGACAACCATGTTGCAAAGAGCGGGAATTTCGGCCAGCCCTATCTTGGTCAGTACCGTGATAAACGGAATTTCTATTTACCCGAGGCAGACTTCTTTCAATTATGCTCTTGTTTCCTACGTGATAGACGGAAAAACCACATTACTCGATGCCGCCAAAATTTACTATTCCCGGCGTGCTGCCAAATTACACGTTGAATTGGTCCGGACGTGTTGTTTCCCGGGATGGAACTTGCTCCGAAATAAAAATGATGCCGGCTGATGTTGCAATGGAGCGGACAGTCCTCATGGGAAGCCTCGCTGCCGATGGGTCAATTTCAGGTAAAGCCCGAAGGAACTTCATGAGCCAGGAAGCATTCTCCTTTCGTGAAGCGCATTCAACGCAAGACAATGAGAATTATCTGAAATTATTTGAAAACGAACTCAATAAATTCCGGATTACGCTCTTATTGCCCTAAGGCTATCAAGTGGAATCGCTTCCGGCCTCTATTGCCATTTCGACTCCGGATAAGGTCTGCTCGTTCAAACATACCTTGCTGGATCAGGATGATAAAATTTCTTTTCAGTATACGTATAAGCATAATACCCGGTTGGTATCGGCAGATTTTTACGGTAACCTGAAGGAATTCTTCAAAAAAGTAGCGTAAAAACAAAACGAAAGAATAGTTTTGAAAAAAACTTGACATGAACCTCCAGAATTCCCAAAAGGCCGTAGACGATTGGATCAAAAACCACGGCGTGCGCTATTTCAACGAACTGACCAATATGGCACAACTGACCGAAGAAGTCGGTGAAGTGGCCCGCATCATCGCGAGACGTTACGGTGAACAATCTGAAAAAGAATCAGACAAGAACAAAGATTTGGGCGAAGAACTGGCCGATGTTGTCTTTGTGGTACTTTGCCTGGCTAACCAAACCGGAATCGATCTTCAGGCCGCTTTCGATAAAAAACTCGACCTCAAGACAAACCGCGATCACGACAGACATAAAAACAACGAAAAGCTCTATTAAAATTATTGTTTATTGAGACACGGAATACCAATACATAATGCCAATAAATAATAAAAAATAATGTTTTTACGCCTTTCCCGAATACCGTCTGTCAAAAACGAATCCCTGAAACTTTCAGGCTCCAAAAGCGAAACCAACAGATTGTTGTTGTTGCAGGCGCTTTTTCCGTCGGTCCAATTACAAAACACTTCAGATTCAGACGATTCGATTGCCATGAAAGAGGCGTTGGCTTCTTCAGGTAATCTGATTGATGTACATCACGCCGGGACCGCCATGCGTTTCCTGACGGCTTATTTTGCATCGGCACAGGGAAAATCGGTTGTCATTACGGGTTCCGACCGGATGAAACAACGCCCTGTTGGATTGCTCGTGGATGCGTTGCGCCAGCTCGGGGCCGATATCGAATATGAAAATGCTGATGGTTTTCCACCGCTTCGCATCAACGGAAAAAAACTAAGCGGTTCCAAAGTTTCGCTCCAAGCCAACGTGAGCAGCCAGTTTATTTCGGCTTTGTTGCTCATTGCGCCATCGCTTCCCAACGGAATCGAACTTGAACTTTTGGGTGAAATCACTTCTGTTCCTTACATCAACATGACACTTTCGTTGCTGCGACAGGTTGGTGTCGAAGCCAGTTTTACCGGCAATATCATAAAGGTCAAGCCTCAAAATGAAATTGGAAAAACCGTGGTCGAAGTGGAGTCGGATTGGTCGTCGGCGTCTTATTTTTTCTCTATCGTGGCACTTTCGCCAATCGGGACAAGTTTGCAATTGCGTTCATTCCGCAAAGACAGTTTCCAGGGCGACAGCGAACTAGTAAGGTTGTATGAAGATTTTGGTGTGGCTTCCCAATTTTCAGATACTAATCTGACGTTGACCAAAACCGGAATGCCATCGGAACAAATAACATTTGATTTAAATAAAACACCGGACATTGCGCAGACTATTGTTGTAACTGCTTTCGGTCTCGGGCTCAACTGCAATCTTACGGGTCTGCATACGCTCAAGATCAAGGAAACCGACAGGCTTGAGGCACTTAAGACGGAACTGACCAAACTCGGAGCCAATATTTCCGTGACCAGCGACAGTCTTTCGCTTTCTCCATCGGCACAAATCAATTCCGGAATTTCAATCGACACCTACAACGATCACCGCATGGCGATGGCTTTTGCGCCTCTTGCTTTACGGACAGCTATTTCCATCAATAATGCCGAAGTCGTTTCCAAATCGTATCCGGCTTTTTGGGACGATCTGGAAAAGATTGGTTTTACGGTCGATGCCAATCAATAATAATTTGATGTTACGGCGCGGCCTGCCTCGACTTTCTTAAGTTTTGGGCAAAACACTTGACAACGCCTGTTTCACAACCGTATATTTGCACCCGAAAGTTTAAGCGCACCTTTAACACTAAACCTTAAGCTTCAAAATGCTAACATGAAATTATCACATTTCAATTTCAATCTTCCCAAAGAATTACTGGCAGAATTCCCAACCGAGAACCGCGACGAGTCAAGGCTCATGGTCGTAAATCGCAAAACAAAGACCATCGAACACAAAATGTTCAAGGATCTTATCGATTATTTCGATGACGGAGACGTGCTTATTTTGAACAATACCAAAGTTTTTCCCGCCCGTTTGTACGGAAACAAGGAAAAGACCGGTGCAAGGATCGAAGTGTTTTTGCTTCGTGAACTCAATTCGGAGCAGCGTCTTTGGGACGTTCTGGTTGATCCGGCGCGTAAAATCCGTATCGGAAACAAATTATATTTCGGAGACGATGATTCCCTTGTGGCAGAGGTAATCGACAACACCACTTCACGCGGACGTACGCTTCGTTTTCTTTACGACGGTTCTTACGATGAATTCCGTAACAAACTGACCGAACTCGGTGAAACGCCGATCCCGAAATACATCAACCGCGAAGTCGTTCCGGAAGATGCCGAGCGTTACCAGACGATTTACGCCAAAGAAGAAGGAGCTGTCGCTGCACCAACCGCTGGGCTTCATTTTTCGAAGCATTTGCTCAAACGCCTTGAGATTAAAGGTGTAAACTTCGCCGAGGTTACGCTTCACGTTGGTTTGGGAACTTTCAATCCGGTTGAGGTCGAAGATCTGTCAAAACACAAGATGGATTCGGAAGAGCTTAAAATCACTCAGGAAGCCTGTGATATCGTGAACAAAGCCAAAATGAACCGCAAGCATGTGTGTGCGGTAGGAACCACTACGATGCGTGCCATTGAAAGTTCGGTTTCTTCCGGCAAGCTGCTGAATCCGTTTGACGGCTGGACCAACAAATTTATTTTTCCTCCGTATGATTTCGCTATCGCCGATTCGATGATCACGAATTTCCATACGCCAAAATCTACGTTGCTTATGATGATCTCGGCTTTCACTGGTCATGATCTTATGAAAAAAGCATATGATGAAGCTATCAAAGAAGGGTATCGTTTTTATTCTTACGGTGACGCGATGCTGATTCTTTAATGTAAAAAGCATCCGGACAATACACTGATCCCAATCGAAAGATTGGGATTTTTTGTTTCCTCTTTTTCTGTTTACAAAAAATTGTAAACACAGAATTTGTAAACGCCCACAATTGAAGCTGAATCAGTTGTACGCAAAGGAATGAAATAAAAAAACCGGAGCTTTCGCCCCGGTTTCAGTGATAAAAGGTTCTTCCTATTTAACTCAATTTATCACCCAATATGATGAAACACCATATATTTTTTACTTAGTCTCCTATTCTTAAAAAATGTAACCGGATATTTTTAACCGGTGCCAATATGCTATAACAAATAAGGTTCAAAATTCCCCACGTATTGTAATGTTATTTTTAAGTAAGCTTTATTTTAAGGTAGTCAATATTGAGATTCGAATGCTTATAACGCAAAGTTTTTGCTTTTAATGCAACGTTGGTCAATTTTAGGGCGTTTGATTTTTTTACCTTTGCGAACCAACACACAAAACATGTTCCAGAATACACGCGATTTCGCAAGGCATCTCGATTCCCAGGATAAAATTTCCAAATACAGAAACGAGTTCATCTTTCCAAAAGTCAATGACAAACAAGTAATTTACTTTGTCGGGAACTCGTTGGGTCTTCAGCCAAAAACCGCCAAATCCTACGTTGACGAAATCATGACCGATTGGGCCGAACTCGCCGTAGAAGGTCATTTCTACGCCCACAAACCCTGGTGGGATTATCACGAACGTTTCGCGCAGCCGCTGAGTAAAATTGTCGGGGCATTGCCATCTGAGATCACTGTCATGAATACGCTATCGGTCAATTTACATTTGCTGATGGTTTCCTTTTATCGCCCAACGGGTAAACGAATAAAGATTATCTGCGAGGAAAAAGCATTTCCGTCAGATCAGTATCTATTGCAGAGCCAGGTCAAATTCCACGGTTTCGATCCAAAAACGACCATCGTTGAAATCAAACGGCGCGAAGGTGAAAACAACATCCGTCATGAAGATGTCATTGCCACGATAGAAGAAGTAGGCGATGAGCTTGCGTTGTTGCTGATGGGCGGCGTCAACTATTACACCGGCCAGGTCTTCGATATGAAAACCATTACCGAAGCAGCCCAGAAACAAGGCGCTTTCGTCGGTTGGGATTTGGCCCATGCCGCCGGAAACATCAAACTCGAACTCCACGACTGGAAAGCAGATTTCGCAGCCTGGTGCAGTTATAAGTACATGAATTCAGGGCCGGGAAATGCATCGGGTTGCTTTATTCACGAAATGCATCATAATGACCCGGAGATGCCGCGATTTGCCGGCTGGTGGGGCCAACGCAAAGACCGTCGTTTCAAGATGGAACCTGAGTTCATGCCCGAATCAGGGGCAGACGGCTGGCAGGTTTCAAATCTTCCGGTACTGACACTCGCGCCTTATCTGGCATCGGTGGAAATGTTCGCCGAAGTCGGCATGGATGCGCTCATTGAAAAACGCGATAAGATTACGGCCTATCTGGAATTCATCCTTCACGAAATTGATAAGGAAGTAGAAAGCACGTTTGAAATCATAACGCCGTCCGATCCAAAAGAACGTGCCTGTCAGTTATCGGTCTATCTGCATGGCGAAGGACGCAATCTTTTTGACTGGCTTATGAAGAACGGAGTCATTACAGATTGGCGCGAACCTAACGTAATCCGTCTCGCTCCCGTTCCGTTGTACTGTTCGTTTGAAGATATGTATGATTTTGGCCAGCTGCTCAAAAAAGGAATATCAGAACTTCATTCGGTATCAAAATAAAAAAAGCCCCGATTCAATTTCGGGGCTTTTGATTTCTATTTTACGATTATTTTTTTGGTTGCGGTTCCATTGTCAGATGAAGCCTTGAGGAAGTAGGTTCCGGCAGATAATCCGGTCAGGTCGATAAATTCTTCGAGATTGCCCGACGGGTTTATGTTGCGGACTTTTCTTCCGGACAAATCTGAAACTTCGATTAATGAAAGCGTCTTTCCGGTGTCGTTTCTTAAAATGGTTGTTCCCGATGCAGGGTTCGGTGCGATTTTCAAACCGGCAGCGAATGCATTTTCAGCTGTTCCGAGTTGGATCGATGTCAGCGTCAAAATCACTTTATTATCGTCGACGCATCCGACTGAAAACGTATATTCCATTCCGTTGTAAACCGCCGATGTTGTCGGTTCCAGCGAACAATTCGTAATCACATTGGTCGTCATGACCGTAAAACTGTCGCCGATGACTGGGGAAAAATGTAAATCCACTACAACCGATCCGTCAAGCGATGCATTGTTCCAGAAATTGAATACGTCGTATTGCGTGCCTGAAGTCAATCCGTAAAGCTCGACCAACAGACGCGCGTCAGCTTCCATGCTGAAACTTCCTGAGCCAGACATGGAACCCGGATTCCCGCCCGGAGCGAACGTTCCGTGATTGACAAGAGACGTTGGGTTCGGGAAATCGACATGGGACGTTCCGGTTACTGTACCGTCTGTTTCATTATGCAGGTTGTAGAATTGGAATGTCCCGGCCCAGGTTTCGATGGTTCCATGATTTTCGACCAATGGCGATACCGAACCTGTTCCCGTAGAAGCCGATTTCGTGAAAGTTCCGTGGTTTATAATGGACGAACTTCCGGCACCTGCAAGGATTTGCATTCCAATCGTCATATCTATGGTTCCTTCTTCCGAATTGACTATCGAACCGTTTTCAATCGTGAATCCGCTGTCTGAAGTCAGGGCGAATGTGTCGTTATTGAGCAATGTGGTCGATGCGTTGATTTTTTTGGTCGCACCTGCGGTCTGGGTCAGCAATCCGTTGTTGATCAATTGTCCGCCGCCGATAAGCTCGCCGGAATACCAATGTAAGCTGCTCGATCCGTCAAAGTCCAACGTGGCTGTCGCGGGTACGGAAAGATTTCCCCACCAACGGATATGGGAATTAAGTGTTCCGGTCAGCGTTCCGGATAAGGTAACGGTCTGGTTGAGGTCGAGCAAACCATCCGGGCCAACGTTATAGATGCCTCCGTTGAATTGCGAAAGGCTGTTGTCAATCGAAAATACACCTGAATTTGCTTCAAGGGTTCCTGTATTCATCAATTTTGCCTGGATGGCAAGTACTCCGGTGCTGGCACTTTTACGGATGATTCCCGCGTTCTGGACCAAATGAGATCCGGTTGAATTGTCCTGCATGATGGTATGCGGAAATGAAAAATCGATGACTCCGGACGAGAGGTTATCCAGGATTCCGTCTGCGATGGTAAGGCTCCAGTCTGTAGACACCGGCATTTGGTTGTGATTCCGCAAGGTGGTTCCGCCAGTTATGGTCTTTACACCATAGTAGGCAGCCGTAAGTGACAACGTGCCAAGGTTATTCAGTATGCCGCCACCAGTGAGCGTTCCGTTGCCCCAGTTGAAAGTACCCCCACCATCGAAATCGAGCGAGGCTTCGGAAGGAACGTTTACGGTTCCCGACCAGTTGATCTGTCCGTTTAGATTCCCACCTGTATTTCCAATCAGTGTTACGGTATTGAACCATTCCATGTTGGCTCCTTCAGAAACATTTATGGTAGAATTGATGAGTTCTATTTGCGGATTGTTCAACTGAAGCGTGCCGGCTTCCACCTGAATGGTTCCGGTATTGTGCAATTCAACTGTAATGGGGGAATAGGAAGTAGAAGCAGATTTTATGATTGTACCGTAGTTGTTCAGGACATGGCTGCCCGAACCCGTACCTATTATGTTCGCCTGGGCAAAGGCAAGGTTTATGACCCCGCCGGTAAGATTGTTTACCACGCCATCTGTAATGTCGAACGCCCAGTCTGTCGTAATCAGCATGGTTCCGGCGTTGTCCAGTTGGGAACCGTTGATGAGTTGTTTGGTTCCGTATGGCTCCAGGTTCATCTGGCCTTCATTGGTAATCGTCTGTGCGGATATTTGGCCGCCGGTCCAGATTAAGATAGCTCCTTCCGGTACCATAATGTGGGTGTTGCAATTCAAATTAGTTGCAATGGTTAGCGTTGAACCGCTGTTGAGTGCAATCGAGTTACAAACTACCGGGCTTGTGGCTACGGCATTTTTACCTTCCTGGATCAGGACGTTGATAGAACCGGTAGGTACAAGTCCGGTGTTCCAGTTATTGCCATTGTTCCAGTCATTGTCTATGGCGCCGATGAACATACTGGTCTGGGCCGACACCGACACAAAAAAGAACAGTAAAAGAAAAGAGGAAAGTTGTTTCATTACAATATTGATTAAGATTTACGAATGCTTTGACAAATCGAAAATAACCGTAACCAATAATAACAGCGTTCCAAATGATGCACGGCGCAACTTTTAGGACGAAATAATGCCCAGGAATATAATCAGGATGAAATCAGACCGGAATTTCCGAAGTGGTTTGATTTGCACCCCCAAGATTTTTACGGTATTCAGATGGCGTAATTCCGGTGATTCTCTTAAACGCACTATTGAAGGTTGTCTTGGAAGAAAAACCCGCTTCAAGCCCGATTGCGACCAATGTATATTGTGCGAAATCTTTGTTGGTCAAATAAAACTTCGCTTCATTGACCCGAAGGCTGTTGACGTATTCCGAGAAACCCATCGGGTACTCCTTGTTCAGCGTACGCGAAAGATAACTTTTGCTGACGCCGAGTTTTTCCGCGACCGAATCAAGCGTAAGTTGCGGATCGAGGAAATATTTTTGGTTCACCAGCAAATCGTCGAAGGCAGTCAAATGTGTATTCCGGCTTGTGTCGATCACATTGAAACTATTGCTCAAACTGTAGTCGCGTATTTTCTTGCGCTCTTCCTGTATTCCGAATTTATAGATGCCGATGTGTCCGAGCCAGTAAATCAATACCGAAAGCGAAATCCAGGTCCAATACCACCAGGTATATGGTGCCCCAAGAAGATTGACTTTGATTGAGATGAAAAGCCAAAGTACATCCACCGCGGCAAAAGCCCAAAGTGTCAGGCGGAACCACTGCAGTTGCGGATATACCACATCGGCCCTGAAATTTTTGTTGCGGCGATCTACAACGTAAGCCAGGCGCAACAGCCAGCCAATGCAAACAGCGGCGATAAATACACCGGCGAATTCCACAATGATGGTGAAAATCCAATAGGAATCGGGGAAGTTTACGGGAATTTCATGGGCGTAAGCAATCTTAAAATAAGTGCTGCAAATGAGACACAGGATAAAAGGCAGCAACAGCCAGAAGATTTGCTTTTTTGTCAGTGGAATCTGGGGATATAAGAACCGGAAACCATAGGCAAACAACAGCGGCCCCAAAAGCACATGTTCCGGAATCCAGAAAATGCCATATAAAACCCGCGAATCCATCAGGCCTGCATCGACGAAAAAAAACTGCAGGTTATTTATGGAAAAAGCAACGATGAGCAAAGCCAGCAAACGTGTAGACGGTGCCTTATACTTTTTTGAAAACCCAACCACCACACCAAAGATAAATCCCTGGATGACGCCCATCAACACAATGAAGTTGAATATATTGAATTCCAATTGCCTGTTTCTTGTATACCTATAAAAATACAGATTTAGCCGGATTGGAACAGGCTGACCTCAAAATTTATTGTGTCTCGAACATTTCAGATACATTTTATTGACACAACGACTACTCAGGCATGATTCCGCAGTTTATTTTGTGGCTGATCAAGGTTCGGAAACTATCTAAATAAAGCTAAAATGTGCGGTTCCACACTGCATATTATATGTACCTTTGCACGTTTACATAGCGTTTTTATGCAGAAATCATTGAAGATTGCAGTCGTCGGATCAGGCCTTGTGGGATCGCTTCTGGCAATTTATCTCAAGAAAGCCGGACATACGGTCCATGTTTTTGACCGAAGCCCTGACATCCGGAATATGGTTTTTTCGGGGCGATCGATCAACCTGGCCATGAGCGACCGCGGATGGAAAGCCGTCGATGCGGTCGGGATTGGCAATGAAATCCGCAGTATCGCAATCCCCATGGACAAACGCGCGATCCATGTAGACAGCAAGATGAATTTCCAGCCGTATGGCAAAGATGGTGAAAGCATTTACTCCATCGGACGCGGGACTTTGAACCGCAAAATGATTGACCTTGCCGAAGCCGCGGGAGCCGAATTTTTCTTCGAGCAACGCATCTGGGACATCACACTTTCTACGGCTACCTTACATATTGGCGAAACCGAAAGAGGCGAATGGACAGATCTTAAATACGATATTGTGTTTGGCGCAGACGGTGCTTTTTCGCGAATCCGCCACAGAATGCAACGCCAGAGCATGTTCAACTATTCCCAGGAATTTCTGCCGACGGGTTACAAGGAACTGCATATTCCGGCGAATGCAGACGGAACGCATAAACTCGATAAGAACTCCTTCCATATCTGGCCGCGCGGCAATTACATGCTCATTGCACTTCCGAATCTCGACGGAAGTTTTACCTGTACGTTGTTCATGCCTTTCGAAGGTGAAAATTCGTTTGAATCTTTGCCGGACCAGGAATCTGTAGAACGATTTTTTGAAAAGAAATTCCCGGATTCGATCGATATCATACCAAACCTGACCGCCGATTTTTTCAGGAACCCGACAAGTACGTTGGTGACCATGAAGTGTTATCCGTGGACATTTGAAGATAAAGTCGCATTGATAGGCGATGCCTGCCACGCGATCGTACCTTTTTACGGTCAAGGGATGAATGTAGGTTTTGAAGATATTACGGTATTGTCCGGACTGATGGAAAAATACGGTGATGATTGGACGACTATTTTTGAAGAATACCAAGAGTTGCGTAAACCCAATGCCGATGCGATTGCGGAATTGTCGTGGCGTAATTTCAGAGAAATGTCATCGAGTGTCGCCGATGAGAAATTCCTGTTGCAGAAGAAAATCGAGAAGTGGTTTTCAGAAAAACATCCGGATAAATGGTTGCCTTTGTACAGTCGCGTGACGTTCAGCCATCGACCGTATTCCGAAGCGCTTGCTTTGGGTGACGGACAGAATGCCATCATGCAGGAAGTCATGTCGTTGCCGGATATTGAAGAAATCTGGAACAGCCCTGAAGTGGAAAAACTGATGCTTCAGTTGCTCGATAAATCTACTTTCTAAAGATTTTCCACTTTTTTTGAAGCCGGTTTGATGATGACACGCAACGTCGAATCGTTGTTGAAATAGCTGAACATCCAATTTACGAAAATCGATAGCTTGTTCTTGACGCTCAGTATCAGCATTAAGTGGACAAACATCCAGGTAAACCAAGCCAACCGTCCCTGAAAACTGAACTGGGGCAAATCGACGACTGCTTTTCTCTTTCCAACTGTCGCCATCGAGCCTTTGTCATGGTATTCGTAAGCCACCGTATTTAAGCCCTGTTTCAATCTGATAAAATTTTTAGCCAATACTTTTCCCTGTTCGATGGCCACGGCTGCCAATTGCGGATGACCATTTGGGTATTTGGGTGTTGACATGACGGAGATATCGCCAATGGCATATACGTCTTTCAGATTTTCAATTTCGTTGAAACGGTTTACAGTCAGTCGATTTCCACGTGCATAGCTTTCTTTGGGGATTCCGTCGAGTGAAACTCCTGAAATTCCAGCTGCCCAGATTACATTTTTTGCCTTAATGGTCTCGCCAGATTTTAAAGTCACGGTTTCACCATCGTAGTCAGACACAATCGTCTCTGTCTTGACATGGACGCCGAGGTCTTCAAGGTATTTACGCGATACTTTTTTGGAATCGTCGCTCATGGCATTGAGCAGATTCGGAAGTCCTTCGAGAAGATAAACGGTTAGTTTTGAAAAGTCCTGATCCGGATAATCTTTTGGCAGGATATATTTTTTCATTTCGGCCAAAGCGCCTGCTAGTTCAACTCCGGTAGGGCCGCCACCTACGATGACGAAATTGAGTAGTGATTGCATTTCAGCTTCCGGAGCCAGGACGGCCTGTTCGAAAGTCTCGAGAATCCGGTTGCGGAGTTGGATTGCTTCGGGAACGGACTTCATTGGAAAAGCATGTTTTTCGAGTTCCGTGTTTCCAAAATAATTGGTTTTTGCACCCATAGCCAATACCAGATAATCGTATGAATAATCGCCAATCGAAGTCTTGACAGTCTTGGAATTGGTATCGACCGATGTCACTTTTGCAATCCGGACATGGACGTTTTTGCAGTATTGGAAGACTTTTCTGAGCGGAAACGAAATATTCGAAGCTTCGAGCCTTGCCGTGGCGACCTGATACATCAAAGGTTGGAACTGATGGTAGTTGTGTTCGTCAATCAGGAAAATGTCGTAACCCGATTTTTTAAGGTCCTGAGCCAGTCGTAATCCGCCGAAACCGGCACCGATTATGACAATTGTCTTTTTGTCCATGGTCATTTTATAGGTTCCTAAAGTTACCCATTAAACACCATTCGACTGGGTTTGATTAACGTTTCCTAAACACAAAATGCGACACTTTCTTGCGCCGAATTTTAAGTTTGATCCGAATGGTTTCTATTTTATTGACGGATGATTTTTTGGGTAGAACTCCCCTTGTCTGTTTTTACTTTGAGGAAATAAACGCCTTGTGCCTGAGTTGACAAGTCCATTTGCGCTTCTGTCCCTGAAGCAATCGAAATACCAATCAATCTTCCCTGAACATCATAAAGTTCCAAAGATGTAATCGCTGAATCTGCCGTAACGGTCACTTTATTCTTAACCGGATTCGGGAAAATGGAAACCGATGCATCGACATGATCCGAAACACCAAGATTCGAGACCGTAGTCACGGCAGGTTCGGTAACGATAGGGAAGTTGTAATCGAAGAAAATATCGGCGCTGTTGCTTACGGAATTCCCGATGACCAGGTTCGGTTTGGTTTTGATCTTGAACGATACGAATCCGTGGCTTCCGGGTTCGTCATCCTGTTCTGCGGGCAACATGATGTTTTCAAAGATGAATTCGACGACATTATCCGTGATTCGTGTTTCATGAGTATGTGATGCAGCAATAGGGCGAAGTGTGGAAATGTCATATTTTGTGGCATCGATAACGTCCCTGACCACTACATTCTGGGCGTAAAAAGTTCCGCTGTTCTGGAACCGGATGACATAGTGAAGGTAATCGCCTACCATTTGCTGAGAGATAAGAGATCCTTCGACACACGTTTTGTCGTTCGGGTCATACGAACCTACAACAGTCTGTGGAAATTGAAACACATTGTTTTCGGGTGTTTCCGCATCGCCAGCAGCAACGGAGATAGAAGCCGTAAAATTCAATAGATCATCGTTGTTCACTGCCGGAATTTCTACAGGGGAATTGACATTTAGCTTTACGTATATGTCTCGACTTTCAAATGGAGCAAGATTCGCATAATTCCACGAAAGCATGCCTGTTGATTGGCTATCCGGACTGATATCAGCCGAAACAAGATCCAGTACGGAATCATCATATGTAAAAGATACAGAGCCTGACATTGTCTGGTTCCCTATATTTTTGTAGGTTATCAGATAAGTAGCGTCAAATCCGGGCCTCGCGGCATCAATTGGTGTGATCGTAATTTCAGGATCGTAGTGAATTCCATTTGGCGATAAACAGAAATTACGGTTTTGGGTAGAAGAATCAGCCGCAGGAAAAACAACCGTCTGGTCGCCCGAAAAAGTGAAATAATTATTTTCCAGTACAGGAGCCACCGTGA
Source organism: Flavobacterium silvaticum (assembly GCF_012911565.1). Classification (GTDB taxonomy): domain Bacteria; phylum Bacteroidota; class Bacteroidia; order Flavobacteriales; family Flavobacteriaceae; genus Flavobacterium; species Flavobacterium silvaticum. Next base: position 166,352 of record NZ_JAAMPU010000099.1, read on the forward strand.
AGGAACCGGCACCAGTATTAAACGTGTACGTACCATCGGCGTTAGTGAAATAAGCGCCATTGTTCGTGCCGTCTGTGATAGTAAGTTTAAGGTCTGCGAAGACGGGATCTGTTTCGCTGCACCCGTCCTGTGCCAGGTCCACATGCACCGTTCCCTGAATGGTGTTATACAACCCGCCGGGAGCAAAACTACAATACGTGCCCACCATAACGTTTGGAACTGCGCTGAACTGGGATTGTAGTGTACCGAGATTCTGCTCGCTTGCGCATACGTAAGCCAGATTGGGACAGTTAAGATTGGCGATATTAACAAAAGGACTATAAAGGCCATTCTTCAGGTTGACGAATTCCAGGTTGGGGTTATCAGAAAATTTAAATGATGAACTTCCACCCAAGGCTGTAGTCGTATAGCTGAAGTCCAGCGTTTCGAACAAATTTGCGCTACAGTCAGCACTGCGTATATATGGATTGGCGGACAAGTCGAGGCTTGTCAATTGATTTCCCCAGCAATTCAGGCTGTAAAGCAACGGATTATTGTTGAGGTGGAGTGTAATAAGTTGATTGTCACCGCAAGAGAGGCTTTCAAGTAAAGGCAAGGCCGATACATCAAGTTGGGTAAGCTGGTTGGAAAAGCAGTTTATGTCTTTGAGTTGCGTACAGTTACTGAAATTAAGCGATCCCAGCGGGTTGACTGAACACATCAACGTTTGCAGGTTTACGAGGTTGCTTAAATCAAGTGAAGTCAGTTGTGCATCATAGACATTGAGGTATATCAGGTTAGACAGTGTGGAAAGATCGACTGTTCCCAGATTGTTCCCGCCTATGGCAAGCGTTTGCAAATTTGTCAACCCCAGAACGTTTACAGATGTGAGTCCGTTACTGGGACAAGAAAGCAAAGTCAGGCTAGTGAATGGGGCCGCATCAAATGAATTGAGCTGGTTGTGTGGGCATTTCAGGACTGAAAGGCTTGCCGGATTTTGTATGGTTAGGGATGTCAGAAGGTTATAACCGCAGTCGAGATAATTTAGATCCTGGGCACCGGTCAGATCCAGACTGGACAAGTCGTTTTCAAAACACTCAACACTTTCGAGATGGGTGAGTCCGTTCGCTATAAGCGTGGTCATTCCGTTCTGATAGGCCTTTAAGGTCGATAGTGAAAAAAGCATGCTCACATCCAGGTTATCTATCGCGTTGGTGCTACAGTTAAGGATCAACAGCTGGGAATTGGCGGAAACGTCCAGGGAAGTGAGCGCATTCCTTGAGCAATCCAGCCATGTGAGGTTTGCCAATGCTGATAAATCAAGGGATGTAAGGTCATTGTCGTGGCAGTCCAGATGGCTCAGCATTGGAAAAATAGAAAAATCCATTCCGGTAAGGTAGGACCCGTAAATTTCGAGCCAGGTTACATTTGAAAAGGCTGAAAGACTTGTGTAATCCTCGACGAAATTGTTTGATAATTTAAGTGTTGTTGCTGCCTGGGCTTCGCTGAGTTGGATTTCGCCGTCATAATTCAAGTCAATCACTGGAGCATGGTTCAGCAGGTTCCATTTGAGATTTTCATTGGGTATGTCAACAATCTGCCCCTGGCAAATAGAAATAAAGAAGAAAAGGAGTACAGCGTAAAATTGTTTCATTGTCAGTTTGGAGTTTGTTTAGAGGTTAGATATCACAAGGATACATATTTTTTAGACTATCTGCGGAAGAAAAAATAAACAGCCAGTACCAAACACGCAAATCCCGCAAAATGATTCCATTTCAAGGTTTCGTTTTTAAAGAAAAATGTGGTAAACCCGACAAAGACCAAGAGGGTAATAACTTCCTGTATGACTTTTAACTGAAGCAGCGAAAATGGTCCGCCATCTCCTTCATAACCCATTTTATTGGCCGGAACCTGAAAGCAATATTCAAAAAAAGCCAACCCCCAACTAATCAGTATAATGGTAATCAATCCTGCATTTTCAAACCACTTGAGTTCCTTGAATTTCAAATGGCCGTACCAGGCAATCGTCATGAAAATATTTGACAGGACAAGAAGGGCGATAGTGTAAAAACCTTTCATTTCCCTTTGAGCAATTTAGAAAGGATTCCAAAGGCACCGCGGATAAATGTGGCGCTTGTCAATACTTTTACAACAGATTTAGTCACTGGGCTATTGAGTATTTCGCTTGGTTTTTCAGCTTCTTTTCTGGCTGCCGTTTCCTGTTTTTTGGTTTCGGCTTCTTCATTGGCCGATGCAATTTTGGCATTCAACAATTCGTAGGCGCTTTCCCGATCAATAAGTTCACTGTATTTGCGGACGAGTTTTGATTTGGCATTGATGGCGTCGATTTCGCCTGTCGTCAAAACGTCCATTCTGGATTCCGGCGCGCGCATCATGGTGGCGGCAAGCGGAGTCGGGATGCCTTTTTCGTTCAGGGCGGTGACTAACGCTTCTCCTATACCTAAATTGGTGAGCATTTCATCTGTTTTATAGAATTCAGATGTCGGGTAATTATCGGCTGTTTGTTTGATGGCCTGACGGTCTTTTGCCGTGAATGCTCTTAAAGCGTGTTGTATTTTGAGTCCGAGTTGTGCAAGTACAGATGCCGGCACATCCATCGGATTCTGCGTAATAAAATAGATTCCGATGCCTTTGGAGCGTATGAGTTTTATGATGGTTTCGATCTGATCCAATAATGCCTTGCTCGCTTCATTGAAAATCAGGTGTGCTTCGTCTATGAAGATGACAAGTTCCGGCCGGCCGGAGTCGCCTTGTTCCGGCATTTGCTGATAGATTTCGGCAAGTAGGCTCAGCATAAAGGTTGAAAATAGTTTTGGTTTGTCCTGAATGTCGTTGAGTCGAAGTATGTTGACATAACCGCGGCCGTTTTCATCGATCCGCATCAGGTCGTCAATTTCGAAAGACAATTCCCCAAAAAATAAATCGCCGCCTTGTTGCTCGAGCGCAATGATGTTGCGAAGTATGGTTCCGGTTGTCGCCGTGGAAATCTTACCATAGTTTTCCTCGATTTCGTCTTTGCCTTCGTCTGTGATGTAATTGAGGACTTTTTTGATGTCTTTTAAGTCGAGCAGAGGCAGCTTCTGGTCGTCGCAATATTTGAATATGATTGACATGACGCCGCTTTGTACATCGTTCAAATCTAAAATCCGAGAGAACAATACCGGCCCGAATTCAGAAACGGTCGCCCGTAGACGCACGCCACCCTGTGATGAAAGTGTCAGGAGCTCCACCGGAAATGATTTTGGCAAAAACGGGATGTTTATTTTGGCTTGTCGTTCGGTGATGAAAGGCTGTTCCGTGCCGGGTTCGGCAATTCCGCTGAAGTCGCCTTTGATATCCATCATGAGTACTGGAATCCCGGCGGCGGAAAGTTGTTCTGAAAAGACCTGTATGGTTTTGGTTTTTCCGGTTCCGGTAGCTCCGGCAATCAATCCGTGGCGGTTAATTGTTTTAAGCGGAATCGAAACATGGGCATCGGGAATGGCTTGTCCGTCCAGCATCGCAGCTCCTAATAGGATGCTTTCGCCTTTTGAGTTATATCCGTTGGTAATCTGCTGTGAAAAATCTTCAGTTCTGGACATATTCGGTTTGGATTTATAGCTGCAATTTAGTTAAATAAAAATCTTCTTCCGACTTCAATTTATATGATTCCCAAATTGTTGTGGAAGCCCTGTGGATCTTGTTGGCAGATGTCTTTCTATATCGTTTGCATATTAGGGAAAACGATGTTTTTTCTCACATTAAATTAATGCTAATAAAAATGAAAAAAGTTTTTTTATTTAAAGTAAAAATCTAAATTTGCGACCTATGGTTTTTTACCAGATTTATAAAAAAAGATAAGAAAATTGTTAAAAACTAAAATTTTAAAAAATGGCAAACGCTAAAAAACAAGGTGGTTCAAACGGGGGAAGTGCATTCTCTGCAATTACTATTGTCGCATGTATTTTTATTGGATGGGTAATTTGGAATTTCATCATGGGCGCCGGCTCCAACTTTGAAGGCGGAGTCAATACAGGTCACCCGCTACCAGGAAACTATCTTGCAATGGTATATAAAGGAGGTCCAATCGTTCCGGTTTTGATGGGTCTTTTGCTTATGGTTGTCGTTTTTTCAATCGAGCGTTTCTTTGTGATCTCAAAAGCTGCCGGTAAAGGTAATCTTGACAGTTTCATGCGTTCAGTTCAATCAAGCATCACATCTGGTGACATCGAAGGTGCTATCAACGCTTGTGACAAACAACAAGGTTCTGTAGCGAATGCTATTAAATCTGCTTTGATCAAATATCAGGAAGTTAAAAAAGAAGGTTTGGACAGCGAACAGGCTGCTGAAACCATCCACAAAGAAATCGAAGAAGCTACTTCTTTGGAAATGCCAATGTTGGAGAAAAACCTTACTATCCTCTCTACTTTGGTTTCGTTGGGTACTCTTGCTGGTCTATTGGGTACGGTAACAGGTATGATCAAGGCATTTGGTGCGTTGGCTACTGCAGGTACTCCTGATCAGGCTCTTCTTGCAAACGGTATCTCTGAAGCACTTATCAACACGGCTACAGGAATCTCGACTTCGGCTCTTGCCATCATCACTTACAACTTGTTTACCTCTAAAATCGATACGCTTACCTATTCAATTGACGAAGCAGGTTCGACTATCGTGAATACATACAGAAAATACAGAGGAACTCTTAAGAACTAAATACTAATTGTGAAAGAGTCGTCGTTTATGTGATGCCGACTCTTTCATAATATCATACAAAATTATGGCTAAAGTAAAAATGGCTAAGAAAGCCGCGAGCATCGATATGACTGCGATGTGTGACGTTGCCTTTCTTTTGCTTACTTTCTTTATCTTGACTGCAACTGCCAAGCAGCCTGAGCCACTTCCGGTAGATACGCCAAGTTCCAACGTACAGACTAAATTGCCTGATAGCGATTTGGCTACGATTACCATAGGTAATAATGGTACAGTGTTTTTCGGAATGACCGGGCGTGACCTGAGAGTTGCTGCTCTTGAAGCTATGGCTCAAAAATATGGGCAGCAGTTTAGTGAAGAAGATAAGCAAAGATTTGCGCTCGTTGAAAATTTCGGAACACCTATTCAGGATTTGTCACGTGTGTTGAACCTGCCAAGTTCTGAGAGAAACAAAAAAGGTGTCCAGCCAGGTATTCCAAAAGATTCGCTAAACAATCAGTTGGCAGATTGGATTCAATATGCGCGTAAAGCGACCATTGACCTGCACGACAAGGAACTTGCCATCGCTATCAAAGGCGATGCTAAAGAAGATTATCCGAATATCAAAAAGGTAATGGATATACTTCAGGATCAAAAGGTGAACAGTTTCAATCTGGTAACCGGTCTTAGAGGAAAAGACTTTTAATTTCAACAATATAAAATGGCTGAATTAAATACCGGCGGGGGCGAAGGAAAAAAAGGCTCCAAGAAAGTCCGGAGTAAAAAACTGAATTCCAAGGTAGATTTAACTGCAATGGTTGATCTTGCCTTTCTTCTGATTACGTTCTTCATGCTTACGACATCTTTGTCCAAGCCTCAGTCCATGGATTTGAGTCTACCTAATAAAGAAGATGATCCGTTAAAGGAAAAGCCTCAAAAGGTGGATGAGAACCGTACGATGACTTTGCTTCTGGGTGAAAATAATAAGCTTATGTATTACATGGGCATTATCAATCAACCTATGGCACCAAAGGAAATTGCTTACGGGAAGGCTGGATTACGTCCTGAAATCCTGAAGCAAAAGCAGAAAGTAACGGAATATACACGTGATCCTAAGAAAGGATTAATCGTGATTATCAAACCAAGTAAAAAGTCAAAGTACCGCAACGTGGTCGACGCACTTGATGAAATGGGTATTGATGATGTTCCTACTTACGCTATAACTGATATCACAGATGAGGAAGCTAAGCTGCTCGACGGTTCTACCGGGACAGAAACTCCTTCAAAATAATCGAAAGGAAAACGAAATATGAAACTTGACTTATTAAAACCGCAATGGCTTGACATCGTCTTCGAAGGACGAAACAAGCTATATGGTGCTTATCAGTTGCGAAAGGAAAACCCTAAGACAACTGTCAAGGCACTTGCTATTGGAGCGGTAATCTTTGCGTTTCTGGTAAGTATACCAATGTTGGCCAAGCTTATCCCGGATTCCGCAGATGAAGATACTACATTAGACAAAAAAATCGTGACGGTAAAACTTCCTCCTAAAAAAGAAGTTCCGCCACCGAATTTGCCGCCACCTCCACCACCACCGCCAAAAATCGATCAGGTTAAGTTTGTTAAACCGATTGTGGCCAAAGCAGAAGAGGTTGTTGAAGAACCGCCAAAAATCAAAGAAATTGTCGACAAAAAAGTCGGTGACAAAGATATTAAAGGAGATCCGGATGCCGAGTTGACAGTTGAACCGGTAGGTACAGGTCCAAAGCAGGTTGTTGAAGAAGACAATACGCTTTACAATATGGCCGGTATTGAAGTAAAACCTGAATTTCCGGGTGGTATCGACAAATTTTTGAAGTTTGTCGGAAATAATTATCGCGCTCCGGAAGAAGAAGGTCTCAAAGGACGTGTAATTGTATCTTTTGTTGTTGAAAAAGACGGTTCGCTTACAGACATCAAAGTACTGAGAGACATCGGTTTTGGAACGGGTGCAGAAGCTATTCGGGTTTTGAAAAAATCTCCAAAATGGCAACCGGCTGAACAGAACGGGCGTAAAGTAAGATGTTCTTACCAGCTTCCAATTATGATCCAATCGGCCAATTAATACATGACCAATCATTCGAGAATACAGAAGAAATCGCTGAATGAGCGATTTCTTCTCATTATAGGGATATTCTTTTTTTTGGTTTATCTCTTTATGGGGTTAACCCTTATTGTTTGGCATTCCATGCCTTTAAACATGGAGTATAAATATAGGGTAGCACTCGGAATCGTCTTGATTGTATATGCCATGCTGCGTTTTTTGCGTTTCTTTAAACGCGATAATTCTTTACAGGAATGAAATTATTGGTTCGGATTTTAATCGTTTTTCTTGTTGTCAATTTTTTGTTCATGTGCAACCGGACAGGAAAAAGCGAAACGGAAACTATACTTAAGGGCTCTGCGACGGTAGTAGTCGATGAAACGCTTTTGCCAATTCTTGAAGATGAGAAAATGGTATTTGAAAGTACTTATGATGCCAAAATTAATCTGAAGCCCCGATCTGAAGCCGAAGCCATTCAGGCTTTATTAAAAGATTCAGCCCAAATTGTCGTATTGGCAAGAAATCTCAATTCAGAAGAACTGAAATTTTTCAGCTCAGCCCAAAGATATCCTAAAGTGACGCCTTTTGCTAAGGACGCCATTGCCTTGATTGGTAATTTAAATAGAAAAGACTCTACGATTGCATTATCGGAAGTGCTTGATTTTATGAAAGGAAAATCTTCGTCTTCATTTAAAGGATTGGTTTTCGATAATCCGAATTCAGGAACTGTTCAGTATATGAACAATCTCGCAGGAATAAAAAATGCTCCAGAAAAAGGTATTTATTCTTTTAAGACCAATGCAGAAGTTCTCAAATATGTAGCGGAAAACCCCGATATGATTGGAATTATCGGCATTAATTGGATTGTTCAACCTTCTCCGGAAGTACAAAGTTATCTTAAAAACATCCAGGTTCTGGATGTTCAAGGTGTTGGAAAACAGGGGTTTTATGCTCCAAGCCAAAATAACCTTGCAGAAGGAACATACCCGCTGGCACGGCAGTTGTACTTCGTCAATGTACAAGGTTATGACGGATTGGGCATGGGCTTCGCGTCTTTCATAGCCGGTGAGCGCGGTCAGCGTATCATTTTACAATCGGGACTTTTACCGGAGCATATGCCTTCGAGAAAGATCGTAACCCGAAAAACACTTTAAAATTACAATAACAACTAAAATAGAAAAAGATGAGTAAGTTAAGAATTGCAGCCTTTACGGCTTTCATCCTTGGATCTTCTGCCATCCAGGCGCAAGATACCAATGCTGCATTGAAAGCTATAGATGGCGAACAATATGAAAAAGCAAAAACGATCCTCAAATCAATTATACAATCAAAGCCGTCAGATGGACGCGCTTCTTTTTTGCTTGGTAAGGTTTATCTGAAACAAGACGTTGAAGATTCCGCGAAAGTCGTTTTCGATAAAGGGATAACAGCAAAAGATGATGGAAACCTCAATTACATCGGTCTTGGTGAAATCGACTTGAACAACAATAATACTTCCGGAGCACAGGCGAATTTCACAAATGCCCTTAAGGATGTCCGTAAAAAAGATACCGAAGAGTACGTCTATATTGCTAAAGCCTACATGGATGCCGATAAGCCCGATTTCAAAAATGCCCTCACCACACTTGAAAAAGCAAAAGTGGCAAACGCACAGGATGCACAGGTTCAGTTAGCATTGGGTGACGCTTACTTTGGTAACAAAAACCAAAACGAGGCTTATGTTTCCTACAGAAGTGCCGCCCAAATTGATCCGACACTTATCCGGGCAAAAATGCAGCTTGGTGTTCTTTTGAAATTCGCCCGTGCTTTTGCAGAAGCAGACAAAGCTTTCAAAGGTATTGTAGCAACAAACCCTGATTACGGACCGGTTTATCGCGAACTTGCTGAAACCTACTATTTGTGGGGAAATAATGAGCCTAAGAAATACAATGAGTACGTAAAACAGGCGGTTACGTATTACGAAAAATACATGAGCCTTACAGATTATTCATTGGCCTCACGTATGCGTCACGCCGACTTCCTGATTTTGGCCAAAGACTACAAAGCCCTTGAAGTAGAGGCAGATCAAATGAAAAAGATCGATAATGTAAACCCACGTATTTTGCGCTATCTGGGCTATTCGGCTTATGAAAACGGAAATACGGATGTTGCCATCAAGTCACTTCAGGACTTCATTGCCAATCCAAAAAGTAAAGTCATTGCCCGTGACCATATGTACCTTGGTCTTTCCAAATTGAAGAAAGCGGCGGGAACTGCAGGTCAGCCTGTAGATACGGCTTTATTCGACCAAGGTGTTGCCGATATCAAAAAGGCAGTGGAAATGGACAATACACTCACTGCGGATTTGAGCGAATTGGGTAAAACATTCTTCGACCAGAAATTGTTCCGTGAAGCAGCTGCGATTTATGAAATTGCCGTTTCAAACCCGGAATCAAAGAATTACACCCAGGATTTGTTCTATTATGGTTACGCGCTCTATTATGCAAACAACCGTAAGGATGCAAAACCAGATATGGATCAATTGGTTAAAGCAGAAGCTGCGTTCGCAAAGGTTGCAGAAAATTCCCCAACAACTCAAGATGCCCATTTGTTCCGTGCACGTGCAAACAGTTTGATGGAGAAAAATGCCGAGATGGCCAAGAGCTATGAAGATTACATTCGGGTTGCATCTGAAAAAGGACCTGAAGAATTGGCAAAGGAAGCAACCAAGAAAAAATTGGTAGAAGCCTATAACAATGCAGGAGCTTTCTACGCCGCAACTAACGATAAGGTCAAAGCAAAAGACTATTTCAATAAGTCAATCGCAATTTCTCCGACCGATGAGTTTGCGACACAATCGCTTAAAAAACTATAAATTATAAAGACCGGCCTCGAGCCGGTTTTTTATTGGTCTTTGATAAAGCACATTGATATGCGTATCTTTGCGCCGAATTATGATGGATACAGTAACACAAGACTTAGTCAACCAGGGAAAAATGCTTCCGCTAATGGAGGAATTCTATACCATACAAGGTGAAGGCTTCCATACCGGAACAGCTGCTTATTTTATCCGCGTTGGCGGATGCGACGTAGGATGTCATTGGTGCGATGTCAAAGAAAGCTGGAATGCCGATTTACATCCGCCAACTTCAATTAACACTATTTCTGAAGCTGCTTCGAAACACGGAAAAACGGTCGTAGTTACAGGCGGAGAACCGTTGATGTGGGATATGGAGCCGTTGACTACTGAATTGGTTCGGGCAGGAATGAAAGTGCACATAGAAACTTCCGGAGCATATGAACCAAGCGGTCATTGGGATTGGTTCTGTCTGTCTCCCAAAAAGACAAAATTGCCTGTAGATAAGGCTTACGAACTGGCCGATGAACTCAAAATGATCATCTACAACAAACACGACTTTGAATTCGCCGAACAACAGGCCGCCAAAGTAGGTGCCAAAACACATTTATTCCTTCAGCCCGAATGGAGTAAACGCGAACAGGTAACGCCATTGATTGTAGATTATGTGATGAACAATCCAAAATGGCGGGTTTCATTGCAGACACATAAATACCTCAATATTCCATGATGAGGAAATGGTGTTTAGTTGTCTTTGTTTTATTTTCGGCCATGTCGAACGCTCAAGTTGGCGATGTTGACGACGTTCATCCGGCAGATTTCATCGAAGCCAAATTCCAGGGTGGAACCGTCCTGGATTTCCATAAATATGTGGCCGATCATTTCGATACATCAAAAGCGTCAAAAGGCAAAATGGTAGCGTCTTTCACTATTTCTGAATCTGGCGAAATTACCGATATCAGGATCGTGGAAATTACAACAGTCGAAGCGGCCCAGGAATTCATTCGAATATTAAAAGCAGCTCCAAAATGGGAACCTGCCAAAAAAGGCGGAAAACCGGCCAGCATGAAAATCAAATTGCCACTAGTCTATAATTAATATGCCCGGGATTGCCGGGTTTTTTTATGCCATGAAAGAACAATTTTTACTAAATCCAGAAATCGCCTATCTCAACCACGGTTCTTTTGGCGCGTGCCCGAAGCCCATTTTTGATGCGTGGCAAAACTGGCAACACGCCCTCGAATTCGAGCCGGTACAATTCATCCTTAAAAAATCGCCCCAGCAGCTTTTGAAAGCCAAAGCGGCACTGGCTAAATTCATAAATTGTGAGCCTCAGGATTTTTATTTCACTCCGAATCCTACGTATGCGATCAACACGGTCATGCATAGTTTGAAGTTGAAGCCAGGCGATGAAATCCTGGCAACAGATAACGAATATGGCGCAATGGACAGAACCTGGAATTATTTTACCAGGAAAACAGGTGCGGTGTACGTTCGGCAACCGGTGACTTTGCCCGTTGTTTCAAAAGAACAAATGATTGCAGATTTCTGGAAAGGCTATTCAGAAAAGACTAAAGTGGTTTTCCTGAACCAGATTTCAAGTGCGACGGCTTTGATCTTTCCGGTTAAGGAGATTTGTGAAAGGGCCAAGGAATTGGGATTGATAACTATTGTTGACGGGGCTCATGTCCCTGGGCATATTGACCTCGATTTAAGAGATCTGGATCCGGACTATTATACCGGAACGTTGCACAAATGGATGATGGCACCCAAAGGCTCTTCATTTTTATATGTGAAGAAAGAGCTTCAAAATGACCTAGATCCGTTGGTGGTTAGTTGGGGTTATGACAGCGATATGCCGGGAGAAAGCCGATTCCTTGATTATCATGAACATCAGGGAACACGCGATATTTCATCGTTTTTGACAGCCGATACGGTTGTGGAATTCATGGAAAGTATCGATTGGAAAACACAGGCAAAATACAATCGCCAACGGATTCTTGAGCAATATGGACGATTCTGTGATTTGGTGGTAAGCCAGCCGATTTGTCCGGTGACGGAGGAATTTTTAGGGCAGATGTGCAGCATTCCGATTAAGACAACGGATGCAATCGCGTTAAAGGAATTGCTATTCTCCAGATACAAAATCGAAATTCCGGTGATGGCGTTGAACGGACAAGTCTATATAAGGATTTCAACCCAGGTTTATGTTTCGGATGAAGATATTGAAAGGCTTTACGACGCTTTGAAAGAAATAAAGGCCCAAACAGATTTGCTTGCCTAGCCCGGACAAAGCGGTTAGCCCACAGGACAGAAAGCCCGTGTTTGCGGGTTTATATGGCGACCACCGGAAGCCAATATAAACCCGACAATAAACGGCTTTATGGTCGAGGACTATTAGCGGCGGCCGGAACCAGCTCCAAAAAATCAAACAAAAAGCCTTGCCAGATAATCGAAGTGCTTTCCTTCAAAAGCTATTTCACATTTGAGTCCGTTGGCATTTGCCGCAGTATGCAACGTATTATAGTCTAAATATAACCAGAAAAACGGCTCTTCGAATTCGCCTTTGTATTGCACGCGGAATTCGAGTTCGCCATAATAGCTTGATGCCGGAACTGATACTGCACCGTCTTCATCTTGGTCGAACATATAAATGATATCAGATGAATCAATAAGAATCTGGCCATTTGGTCGCAAAAGTGATTTGAGTTTTTTAAGGAAAGCTGACAGATTTGAATATTTCCCGCAGATTCCGGTTCCGTTCATTAGCATTAGGATGGTGTCGTATTTTTCACCTGACAATTCCATTATGTCTGCAACCGATGCGTTTTTGATACCGCGTAATCTACACGCTTCGATGGCTTTTGGTGAAATATCTATCGAATGCACTTCGAGATTGCGTTCGTCCTGCAGATATAATCCGTGACTTGCGGCGCCGCACCCAACTTCGAGAACTTTTCCGTGTGACAACTGAAGCGCCTTTTTCTCCAGTTTCGGCATTTGGCTGTAGCTGCGGAAAAGCCACGAGACGTTCATGACATCGGGTTCAGAAATGGAAGTTTCCGTAATCAGATCTTCGGGTTCATTATCGGTCTGGAAGTCGAGGATGGCAAGGCCGAAAAGGTCTTTCATAAGGCAAATGATCAAAGTCTGAAAGGCGAATGATTGAAGTCCTTTGTCATTTGTCGTTCAGTCATTCATCGTATTAGTATCTTTGCAGCATGCAAGAATTCCTCAAACAATTACCGCAGCTTGCCAAAGATAAGCATATCGAAAACAAAAAATATTTCGATAAGCTCAGGAAAAAGCCGCCCAGGAATCTAGATTACGTGATGCAGGAATTACATGATGCGGAATTCAAACGCACCGATTGCCTCGATTGCGCCAATTGTTGTAAAACCACAGGCCCTTTGTTTACGGATATGGATGTGGAGCGGATCGCCAAACATCTGAAATTAAAACCGCAGCAATTCATCAATCAATATTTGCGTATTGATGAAGACAATTATTACGTGTTGCAAAGTGTTCCGTGTACGTTTCTGGCAGCCGATAATTATTGTCTGATTTATGACGTGCGCCCAAAAGCTTGTCGCGAATTTCCGCATACCGACAGAAAAAAGTTCCAGCAGATTTCGGCAATCACTTTGAAGAATATTCCAATTTGCCCGGCGACTTACAGAATTGTGGAGGAAATGAAGAAGCGGTTGCCTTTGTGATGGTTAACAGTTAACAGATAACGGTTAACAGTTGGACAAATGACGCGCAGATACTTTTATAATTCCTTTGTGTCTTAGTGGCTTTGTGTCTTCGTGTCAAAAATTAGCGCATTAGCGCCTTTCCAAAAAAAAGCCTCCAATCGGAGGCCAACTATACGAACAAATAATCGTCTGCTAATTGTAAATGATCTGTCTTTCTTCCACCTACTGCAGAGACCAGATAATCTACGCCGCGTCCGATATAATCAATCATCTTATTGATCCATTCCCGGATCGTGGAAAAAAATTCGACCGCTTTGTCGACATACGAATGAAGCACTTCGATAATGCGTTGCAATTCGTCCATTACATTGAGGAGTGTTTCTGCGCCTTTCATAGGAATTTCGTGTTGTTATTCAGTTGACTAAATATAGAAAACCGGCCTCAATAAATTTCATAAGGTTTTCTTATTTTTTTGAATTCGTCGATTCCGGGTTTCCAGCTTTGGCGTATTTCTGCCTCGGACATTCCGCTTTCTATCTGGCGCTGCAAGGTTGGTGAACCTGCCAGTTTGGTAAAATAGGAAATGAAGAATTTGGGTTTGTCGGTGAAATCCTGATAGGCTTTGAGCAGCCATTTCAATTCGATTCCCGCGTGTCTTGTTTCAAAGGACAAATCCTCGCCACAACAAATTTTGCCGTTTAGCGGCGGATTTTTAGACCCGAAATTCGGCTTTGGCGTAAATTCAAAATGCATCTCAGGCAAATTCGGAGAGCCGTAAACCTGGAATTGTTTCTCGGTTCCGCGTCCGATGCTCACATTCGTCCCTTCAAAAAAGCAAAGGCTCGGATATAAGTTGATAGCGCGGTCATTTGGTAAATTGGGCGAAGGACGAACCGGCAAATGATAAGTCATCTGTCTGTTATAATTCAAACAAGGAATCACAGTCAGGTCGCATTGAATGCCGTTCTTGAGCCATTTTTCACCATTGATCATTCGGGCATACTCGCCAATAGTCAACCCGTGAAGCACCGGAATTGGGTGCATTCCCACAAAGCTGCTGTATTGTTTTTCAAGCGTCGGTCCATCGACGACGCTTCCGTTCGGGTTTGGCCGGTCTAGTACAATCAGCGGAATCTTATTCTCGGCACAGGCTTCCATTACATAATGAAGTGTCGAAATGTAAGTGTAGAATCTGGTTCCGACATCTTGCAAATCGAACAACATCACATCTATTCCTTTGAGTTGATCTGCAGAAGGTTTTTTATTATCGCCATAAATCGAAATAATAGGAATTCCGGTTTTGGTGTCTTTTCCGTCCTTGATGTCTTCGCCGTCATCAGCGGTTCCGCGAAAACCGTGTTCTGGCGCATATATTTTTTTGAGCTTCTGATGTGATTTCGTAACGAGAAAATCTACCAGATGTATTTGTTTCCGGATACGCATTTCGCGATTCTTCATCGAAACGGAATCGGTCATCCGGAACACCGAATCATAATCGACAATCCCGGTTTGGTTGGTGACTATGCCAATGTCTTTTCCGTCGATGAGCTCAAAATAAGCCTCGGTATTGCTCGCGCCTGTGTGGAATTGCGCGGTAGGAACCTGACCTTTCATCACTTTGATGGCTCCGGGAACAGGATCGTTCCCAACAACAGCACCTTTTCTGGCGGGGACGCACGAATGAACTAACGCCAATAACATTGAGGCAAAAACAAGAATGACAATATAGCCGTTGTTATCGGGACGGCGCCGCTTTTTCAAAACCTTCATTTAAAATCGGAAAAATAAATAGACACTAGGTTTATGGCTTTGGAATAGCGTATTTTTGAGGACAGAACAAGGTAATTTGAATCTCGAATATTTCATAGCGCGCCGGCTGATTACCGCCAGGAACCGTAAAAGTAGCATTTCGGCCCCAATTATGAAAATTGCGGTGTGGGCTATTGCCATCGGGATGATCATGATGATTTTGTCTGTGGCTACAGGCATTGGGCTTCAACGTAAAATTCGTGAAAAAGTTGCGGCCTTCAATGGGCAGATCATCATTACGAATTTGGATGACAACGAATCTGATGTCAGTGTCAAACCTGTTTCCATCCATCAGAAATTCTATCCTGTTTTTAAGGAAATTCCAGAAATCACCCATGTTCAGGCTGTCGCTTCAAAAGCCGGTATTATAAGAACAGCCGATGCTTTTGAAGGCGTCATTTTTAAAGGTGTTGGGTCAGACTACAGATGGGACAATCTCAAAGAATATCTTGTTTCAGGTCGATTGCCTAATTTGAAAGGTACGCTTAACGATGAAGTCATCATATCTGAATACCTCGCCAATCGCCTCAATTTAAGAGTGGGCTCGCGTTTCAATACGTTTTTCATGAAAGACGACGGGGCTGTGCGGAAACCGAACCTGCGTGTTTTTCAGATTGTCGGTATCTATAATTCAGGATTTCAGGAATTCGACGCTCAGTTCATACTCGGAGACATCCGGCATTTGCAACGCATCAATAAATGGAAACCAGACCAGGTTGGCGCTTTTGAATTGTTCGTGGACGATTTTTCAAAGCTCGACGAAATAGGCGATAAGGTTTACAAAACGACTTTCAATGCCCAAAACCCAGCTGAAACACTCGACAGTAGAACGATTGCTGAGAAATACGGATACATTTTCGAATGGCTCAAACTGTTTGATTTCAACATCATCGTAATCCTTGTTGTCATGATCCTCGTAGCTACTATTAATATGGTTGTGGCTTTGTTAGTATTGATCTTGGAGCGAACGCGTTTTATAGGTACGCTTAAATCGCTTGGTGCAAACAATTGGACCGTCCGTAAAATTTTTCTGTACAATGCCGGTTATCTTATTTTGAGAGGTCTTTTTTGGGGCAACGCTATCGGAATACTATTAATAGTAATACAGCAGCAATTCGGAATCGTAAAACTCAACCCTGAGAATTATTATGTGACTACGGCTCCCGTATATTTTGATTTTGGTTACATTTTCCTTCTGAATTTCGGTACTTCGATTATTTGCCTTATCGTTTTGCTCATTCCTTCTATTATAATTTCACGAATTTCTCCGGTAAAAGCTATTCGTTTTGATTAGTGTTTGGGCGTGTCCCTCGGCATTGCCCAATTGGTGAAGATCATCACTGATGTGCCTCGTGCCGGTCTGCGTCTTTTAGTCCTCGCGCCGCCGTGGTTCGTCAATCGTCCTGGAAAAGCTTCCTTTGGTCGCTTCCCCAGGTCGTGCCTCACACCCGGCTGCCGCTGCGGGCTAACCGTCTGCGCCCTCACGCGGGGGGCATCTGGCAATCCAACGGTTCGGCAACCGGAAAAAAAATCCCTATCCAATTCGATAGTTCCCAGCGCCTTACGGAAAAGGGGAAAAAACTTTTGGGAAAAGGCTTGGAAAAGTAAAAAAGGGGGCTACCTTTGCACCCGCTAAAGCAGCAGGCTCTTATATATTCTGATGGTTGATAAAAAGGTTGG
>NZ_JAAMPU010000100.1 GCF_012911565.1 Flavobacterium silvaticum
CACCGAGTTGATGGCCGCAAGGGTGATGCCGCACTGTGCGTTGATCACGTTGGAAAGCAGCTGGAAGCCTTCGTCGAGGTTGCCGTCGCAGTTGTCGTCGACACCGTTGTACAGTACCTCGGCATGGCCAGGGTTGATGGCTGCGGCCGCGTCGTCGCAATCCGTATTATTCAAAGAATAGCCTGATGGTGGCGTAATG
Organism: Flavobacterium silvaticum; assembly: GCF_012911565.1. GTDB lineage: Bacteria > Bacteroidota > Bacteroidia > Flavobacteriales > Flavobacteriaceae > Flavobacterium > Flavobacterium silvaticum. Next base: position 200 of record NZ_JAAMPU010000100.1, read on the forward strand.
GCATTCGCAGCACAAACCATAGCGGTAGTGGTTGATCCGTAGGTGTCGAAATCGGAATCAACAAAGAATTCAAACTCGCTGGTCAATTGGGCATTATCGTCATTACAATCAATACCGTTTGACGTGAGTGAATAACCGGTTGGGGTCGAAGTTCCGTAACAAACGGCAGAAGTGTTGTCTGAAGCCGTGTAACCGTCAGCATCAGCATCGGTGTAAAAATTCCCGAATTGCCATTTGGTCGCATCGGCATCGTTACAATCGCTGTGGTCAAAAGTATAACCCGCAGGTGGCGTAAGCGCATCTATGGCACAGGCAGCCACGAGTGAACCGGCACCAAACGTATCGCCATCGGCATCTGCATAGAATTCAAAGGTCTCATGTTTGAGCGGATCGGTATCGTCACAATCGTCGCCTATATATTCAAAGGTATATCCGTGTTCCGGTATCGTTTCCCCGATACACACGTTTTCTTCACCATTGGTGTATCCGTCATCATCTGAATCCACAAGTAACAGGAAGCTTTGATAGATTGATGCATCGTTATCATTACAGTCGAAATTGAGGTTGTTGAAAAGCACATAACCATCGGGTTGGATACACGCTGTTTGGCTGATGTCGAAATTTCCATACGTGTCGCCATCAGCATCGGCATAATAGGTTTCCAGAGCGCCGGCAAATAAAACGACGGTATTGTTCGAGCCCACGCCGATTGGTGATGAGGCAAGGTCGGTACGCTCAACCGAGGTGACTTCAAGCGTCAATCCATGCAATTCAGCCGAAAGGACAACACCGAAAGATGCCTGGCCTGAAGCATTGGCCACAAGTGTTACAGCCTGATCGGTTTCACCATTGATGCTGTACATAAGCTGCGTAGTTCCCGGATAAAGCAATCCGGTTACGTTGAAAGTAGCCGTTTCTCCCGCACAAACCGGGGCAGCCTGTGAAATGCCTCCAAAAGTTGCAGGAGCGACTATAGTGTGAACTGTTATTGTATTTGAATTGGCCGATGTACTGTTCGTGGAAACCGCACGTACCCGGTAATAATACGTTGTGTTTTCGGTCAGGCCGGAAACTACTTGTGAAGTTCCGTTCACCGTCAGGTTATCATAACCCGGAAGCATGGTCGATGCAGTCGTATTGGCAGTATGCGATCCGAGGTTTGAGAATGTATCGATAGCTAATTGTGTCCATTGGGATGCATTGTAAGTTGCGGATGGACTAAGAACCGTTGGCTTGCGTACCAGTGTCATATCTGCTCCCCAGTTTGGAGAAACCTGGTTAAAGATGCCTACTTCATCGATCTGCGTACCGTTTTTGAACAGGGCAACAGCATCATTTCCGTTGAATGTCAATGACCCGCTTCCTGTAGTCAGGTTTGCGGCAGATGTAATCGCAGTTGCAGTTGCCGCAGAATAGGCAATTACATATGTTTGGCCATTGGCAAGCGTTCCGGACAAGGCAAGGTCATTGGCATAAGCACCGGCTCCGTTGACCTGTTTTTTTATGGTGTATTGGGAGAGGTTCACTGCGGCACCAGTTCCGTTATATAGCTCAAGTACTTTGTTGTTGCTGCTTCCTTCCCCGTATTCAGAAATGATAAGGTCTGAAATAGTGCTGGTCGCCGTAAAGGCAGCTGTGGTGCTTACATCTAATTTATAGGATGATGCGCCGGCAACCGAATTCCAGTTGGCCGTAAAAGAAGTCGACCCGATTGGATCTGCCGCAATGGCAACTGGCGCAGTGATGGCGCCTGTGGTAAACGAAGCCTGATTTCCGTAATAGGTTCCGTTTCCATCTGTTCCATATGCTTTGAAATAATAAGTCGTTCCCGGTTCCAATGAAGATAGTGCTACGGAGAAACTTCCGGATGAAAGATTGCTTGCCGCAACGGGCGTTCCTGAACCGTTGATGAATCCATTAGTCGTGCTGTAAGCTATTCCATAAGAACTGAAGGTACTGCACAAAGAAGACAATGATCCGGACAGTGTTGACCCATTGGCAGATACGCCGGAAGCGCTTCCGGTTGTTGCCGTTCCGGCCGGATTGATTCCGCTTCCGGTAATGTCAATATCAAAAGGAGCTGTCAGGCCACCACCAGTCAGGGTGATTTCCCCACTGTATGATTGGACTACAGTCGGAGAGAATTTAACCCAAACAACCTGGTTCGTGAATGAATCACCGGAATATGTAACATCCAATGTTTCAGTATACGTCCCGTTTTGGGATAGCGAATAGCCGAAACCGTTCAATGAAGCGATGTTGATTGCAGAACCGTCAAGATTCACCCCGCTGATTGCAAAGCTTGTAGTTCCTGATGTGCCTGTACAAAGACTTCCTAAAGCTGTCGGTGCAGTTGTCAAAGCGACGGCAGGTGAAGACAAACTTAGTGTCGTGCCAGATGCCTCACCGCTAAAAGCCGTTTCAATAGTGTCACCGTTACGGGCTTTTACCTTAAAGGTGTATAGTGTGTTCGATGCCAGCCCGGAAGCCGTTACCGTTCCCCATTGGACAGCTGTTCTCCATACGGCAGTCGCACCTAATGCACCTGAAGCCTGAATATATTGCCCGCCTGCTTCCTGTATTGCGAATTGGGTTGCTACCGGGTTGTTGTCAGAGTTGATTTCAATATCGAGTGTCGATGTCGTGGCATTTCCAACAGCCGGTGTTCCTGGCACATTGGCAAGGGTGTAAAAAGAAACTACGTTACCGTTCACCGTAGTGGCGGAAGTTCCCACAGCACGAAAATAATATTGCGTATTCACAGCCAATGATGAAACCGAACCTGAAATGGAAGTATTGGAAGATCCGGTAGCAGTAGTGGGTGAAGAAGTTACGTTTGTAGCTGGTGTTGCCGTAGTTCCGAAAAGGAATTTAGCTGCCGTACTTGTACCGTTTGCATTTATGGTTCCGCTTAAGTTGGCAGAAGAAGTTGTGATTCCTGAAGCAGTTCCTGTTGTAACGGTTGGCGGAGTGATTGAAGTTGCAGCCGTTACACTGATAGAGATATCATCAATTCTCCAGTTTGCAGTACTTGCGGCTGCATTGCCACTACCGTCAGATCCATAAATCCTTAACGTTAAAGCGGCTCCTGCAGCTCCTGCGAGAGCAGTAGGCGTAATGGTTTTTGACGACCATGAAGTGCCGTTTTGTATTACGGTGCTTCCATTGGTTATGGCCGTAGTATAACCGGCAACGTTGGATCTTAAAGTACCATTGACCGGACCTGTTCCGGTAGATCGTGTACCAAATGTTATTGAATTTACGGTAATGGTCGTACCTGTGATTGGCGTGAATGTAATTTCAAAATAGGCACTTCCGCTTGCCGCAGTATTCAAGGCTCCTGTTCGGGCCGCAGCACCAAAGTTATTGCTCCCTGTTGCTCCGGTATATCCGCTGGATGCAGAAACCGTAGTCACCAAAGCTGTTGTACCGTTGTTGTTTCCCTGAGACCACGTTCCAACCGAAATGCTGGAATTGGTTCCCGATGTCGGTGTTGTTGCAGAGTCACAATTCCACGTATAAATGGTTGTTTGTGCTGACCCAATACCGTAAATCATACAGACGAAGACCCCGAGGAGCATTCGAAACCGATTACTTTGTAAAAATGAGTTCATGATAATGTTTGTTGTTTTTTTAGACAGACAACAAATGTATCATTGTAAAAATGCTTGTTTGTATGCTGATTATTAAGTGTTTATTAACTAAATGCTTTTTGCGTTCCCAAAACGGCTCTGGCGTTATCGTGACGTTAACGCTTTGGAAAATGTTCCTATGTCATCTTACAGGACATAAAAAAACACCCGTAAAGGGCGTTTGATGATTTTGACAGGAAAAATGGGAAGTTTATTTTTTGCCTTCTTTTTCAATTGGCTTTTTCGTCTTATATAATGGAATGAAATAACTCACTGTGTAATTGAAACCAGCCCCGAATTTCCCTTCATACGTCCGGTTGAATCCCGGAATGTAGAGGTTCGCGAAGTTCTGTGGTTCGGTTTGGGATATAAGGTAATTGATCCGGACACTGAAGCCGACAAAAATATTGTGCAATACTTCGGCTTTCAATCCGGCCACGAGCTCGATCCAGCCTGCGGTAAGCCCGTCGAATTTATCTCCCGATGGGACTATTTGCTCTTCCCCGAAGTACGGGTTCGGATTGTATATTTTGTAACTGTTGCGTGTCTGTGAAAATGTACTGAAACCGTATCGGGCGCCAACATTGATGATGTTTTCCATATTGAGCCAGTTCTGGTAGGTGTTATAATCGAACCCGGCCTTGATATAGGAACCTTTGGTGGTGTAGTCTATACGGTCTTTGTCGTCAGTCTTATTTTCATTTCCAATTTCGGCCGCGATATAATAGCTGGGTGAAATCCGGTAATCGGCGACAAGTTCCAGTCCTTTGTAATCTTTATCGTAAAGACCTCGTGTAAGACGGTATAAGTCGACACCAATCCGAAGCCCGTATCGTCTTTCCTTGATCGTAACGGAATCGGTCGGTTTGTCCGCTTCTTTTTGCTCGGTTTTTTGTGCCGATGCTGTCAGGAAGCAAAGCACAAACAACAGGCTACCATAAAACCCTGATATGCGCATCGGTTTCAAATTCAATGTTATAATCATCTACTATAATGGTTCGCATCCAGGCGAGTGGAGGAAGTGGCGTACGTTGATAGCCAGGAGCGGGGCCGCCATTGCCGTTTAACGTGAAAACGGTTTTATATCCGCAGGCACGTGAAACGTAAACATTGTTGCGGGTATAGTTAAAGATAATCGTGTCTGTCCGAATCAGGTTCGGATCTGAACTTTCCGGATTTATGGTAAAAATCCAGGTAACGGTATCGGCATCTGTCTTTAGCGGTACATATACTTTGCTTTGGGCTGTCACGCGCAAGGTATCGTCAGAATTGATTTCCCGCATGTCCAGCGTCACCGGTTTCAAATCTGCAGTCACATCGATATTATGGAATTCCATAAAAAGGCGCGGAGTTGTGGGCGTGGATTCGCTGCAAAGATCGTCGCGTTCACAATTCGCCGAACCAAGCGCCATAAAGGCCAAAGCAATCAAGGCCGGTATTTTTTTCATAGCAATCACTGGCGTTTTTCCAAAAGTACGACATTTTCTACGTGATGCGTCTGCGGGAACATATCTACCGGACGCACACGCACGACTTTGTACGTTTCGTCCATAAGTGCGAGATCTCTCGCCTGTGTCGCCGAGTTACAGCTTACATAGACCACTTTTTCCGGGGCGATCTTGAGAATCATATCCACGACATCTTTGTGCATGCCGTCGCGCGGCGGATCGGTGATCAAAACATCAGGAACACCGTGTTGGGCGATGAAGGTGTCGTTGAATACAGTTTTCATGTCGCCCACGAAGAACTCACAGTTGTCAATGTTGTTGCGTCTGGCGTTTTCTTTGGCTTCGGCAATAGCATCGGGCACGCTTTCCACCCCGATTACTTTCTTTGCCTTTTTGGAGACGAATTGGGCGATAGTTCCGGTTCCGGTGTATAAATCATAAACCAGCTCGTTTCCGGTCAATCCGGCAAAATCGCGCGTCACCTTATATAGTTCGTAGGCTTGCTGCGGATTGGTCTGGTAAAACGATTTGGCGTTGATGGCGAATTTCAAACCTTCCATTTCCTCAAAGATATGGTCGCGGCCTTTGTATAATTGGATGTCCTGATCATACAGCGTGTCGTTCGCCTTTTGGTTGACTACATATAATAAGGATGTGATTTGCGGGAATCGTTCCGACAGGAAATCAAGGATCAGTTCACGTTCCGTCTGATTGTCGTCGAAGAATTGGATCAAAACCATGACTTCGCCCGTAGTCGCCGTTCGGATCATAAGCGTACGCAGCAAACCTTCGTGTTCACGCGGATTGAAAAACGCCAGATTATTTTCTATGGCAAAACGACGCACCTCGTTGCGGATATCGTTTGACGGATCCGGCTGCAGCCAGCATTTTTCGATGTCGAGGATTTTGTCCCACATTCTCGGGATATGGAAACCGAGTGCGTTTCGGTCATTGACTTCGCCTTCGGTGGAAATTTCTTTTTCGGTGAGCCAACGCGCGTTCGAAAAAGAGAATTCCATTTTGTTACGGTAGAAATATTGCTCTTCCGAACCTAAAATGGGTTCGAATTCCGGCAATTCCACTTTCCCGATGCGCTTCAAATGGTTGAACACTTCGTTCTGTTTGTAATATAACTGCCTGTCGTATTCCATGTTCTGCCATTTGCAGCCGCCGCATGAGCCAAAATGCTGGCACACGGGTTCGGTCCGGAATTCCGAATAGGAATTTATTTTGATTGCCTTGCCTTCATAATAGGCTTTGCGCTTCTTGAATGTCTGTACGTCTATGTTGTCGCCGGGGACGACGTTGGGAACGAAGATCACTTTTCCGTCGGGTGCTTTTGCAACACAGACGCCTTTTGCACCTGCATCGAGTACGTCTACATTCTGGAAAATAATCTTATCGGTGGTTTTTCTTGCCATGGCGCGAAGGTACAATTAACGATTAACAATTAATAATGAATAATTGGTTTACGCTAAGTACGTGCGACGATCCGGGGTAGACTTTTTTACGGTTCGATCGAAGCTAAAGGAAAGATGATAATGAACAATGAAATGGATTGTGTTGCTTAAATTACAATGGTCAAGATAGATCGGAGATAATTATTATAAAACAGCTGTTGGTAACGGCATATAAAAATTTAACACCCGAGGCTTTAGCCGAACTGAGCGAAGCTAAAAAAATACATAAAAATGTATCTGACTAAAATTTCGATTATGTAGGGAACACCATTGACCCCTTCCCAATGCAAAATAACTCTTCCCGAAATTATATGGGTACATATAAATTGCCGGAAAAGTTAAATTTTACTACATCGACAGGTTGATTGTTCAACCACTTAAAAATTGGTGCAAATACTTTCATCCTGCATTTTGTTTAAATCTCTAAGTGCAAAAGTCTTCAGGCTTTGCCAAACTGTTCCTGCTACACTTGCGTTGCGCATGAATCAAACTGTGGCAATCTGATGTGTGGATTTTTAAAAAGCCACAACTATAATCGCCACAAATTTATAAGCCGGACATATGGCAGGCCCCACCAAAATAAGAGATGCAGCCGAGCCATACGAAGCTTGAATAAATAATAACAATAACAATAAATAATAACCCTTAACTTTAAGGAAATTAAAATAACAACACATGAAAAGACAGGCAACAGCCGTTTGGCAAGGTACGATCAAAGAAGGTTCGGGGAAACTGACCACTCAGAGCAAAACGCTCGACGGAACGCAATATTCATTCAAAAGCCGTTTCGAAGAAGGCGTGGGGACAAATCCGGAAGAATTGGTAGCGGCGGCCCACGCGGGCTGTTTTACCATGCAGCTCGATGCCTTCCTCTCTGAAACCGGCCACCGTATTGAATTCATTGAAACGACTTGCAAGATTGATCTGACCGATGGAACCATTGTGTCGTCGGAACTTGAGGTCAGTGCCAAAATAGAAGGGATTTCAGATGAGGAATTTCAGGAACTTGTCACCAAAGCTGAGAAAAATTGCCCGATTTCCAAATTATTGAACGCGAAGATTACGTCGAATGCGAAGTTAGTTTGAAGGTCGGAAGTTCGGGAGTTCGGAAGTTCGGAAGAATTGAAAAGCTGCCTTAATGGTGGCTTTTTTATTTATGAACAGATTACGAAATCGATACCTGTGTTGAATACTTTTGATTATTTTTGCCATTAACCGGATGATTTCTCTCCATAAGAAGGAATAATCGCTTTTTAATTAAAATATCTTCAATATGTCGGTTTTATCTACATCCACATCTGAAGCTCTTATGGCACTCGAAGATCAGTTCGGTGCCCACAATTACCATCCGCTTCCCGTTGTACTTTCAAAAGGTGAAGGCGTTTACGTTTGGGACAGCGAAGGGAAACGGTATTATGATTTTCTATCGGCTTATTCTGCGGTGAATCAGGGGCATTGCCATCCGAAAATCATTTCTGCCCTGATCAACCAGGCACAAACACTGACGTTGACATCACGAGCTTTTTATAATGACAAGCTTGGTGAATATGAACAGTTCATGTCGCATTATTTCGGGTTCGATAAAATGCTGCCAATGAATACAGGTGCAGAAGCTGTAGAAACCGCTGTCAAGATTTGCCGTAAATGGGCTTATGAAGTAAAAGGGCTTTCTGAAAATCAGGCGAAAATCATTGTGTGTGATGGGAATTTCCACGGACGCACCACGACAATCATTTCGTTTTCGAACGATGCCAATGCACGCAGGAATTTCGGGCCATATACAGATGGATTCGTTTCAATTCCATACAACCACATCGAAGCTCTTGAAAATGTACTGTCAGCCTCGAATGAGATTGCCGGTTTTTTGGTAGAGCCAATCCAGGGTGAAGCCGGGGTTTTTGTTCCGTCTGATGATTATCTGTCAAAAGCGAAAGCTTTATGCGAAAAATACAACGTCCTTTTTATTGCCGATGAAGTCCAGACCGGCATAGCCAGGACAGGAAAACGACTGGCCGTCGACCATGAAAACGTGCGTCCCGATATACTGATTCTGGGGAAAGCACTTTCTGGCGGAGTTTATCCGGTGTCGGCTGTTTTGGCTGATAATGAAATCATGAATGTCATCAAACCCGGACAACACGGTTCCACGTTTGGCGGAAATCCGTTGGCTGCCGCAGTAGCTATGGCTGCGCTTCAGGTTGTTACCGAAGAATCGCTTGCGGAAAACGCAGAATATCTGGGCCGGATTTTCCGTGAGAAAATAGGCGAGTACATAAAAACGTCTGGTATTGCAACGCTAGTACGCGGTAAAGGATTGCTCAATGCCATTGTAATCAATGATTCTGAAGATGGCGATACGGCATGGAATATTTGCCTGCGCCTGCGCGATAATGGTCTTTTGGCAAAACCGACACATGGGAACATCATTCGTTTTGCGCCACCTTTGGTGATGAACAAAGAACAGTTGCTCGATTGTATCACGATTATCATAAGGACGCTCAGTGAGTTCGAAAAATAAAAAAATCCGCCGGTTAAAGGCGGATTCTTTATTTAAGAGAGGCTGTTATCTTCCCTGACGCTCCATTTCCCGCCTGAATTCGGTCATAAATTCATCACTACTGAATATGATGATGCAGTATATGATGGCTGCGGCACTAAGGATAATTCCCACAATAGACAATATTTTTCCGGTATTTGAAGTGGAAAAGTTGCCGTATACTTCCGGATCTGCCATATAGGTAGCTCTGTCTTTTTGTCCCAATACAAGGCCAATGATTCCGAGTATTATTCCCGAGCCGCAACAACAGCTTCCCAAAATGGAGAGGATTCCAAGCACTAAAGTCGCTGTGGCATTAGGTAATTTTTGTTTTTCCATGTTGTTTGTTTAAATATTGATTGAAATCAGGTAAAAAAAATCATTTTATAAATATAGGCAATCATCATGATTACGGCATTGGCCACGCCAAGATAGAGCACACCTTTGAGGTAATTGTGTGATTTGTCTATAAAATGGAGGCTTACGAAAATGGCAAAGAGAATTGTGGTGTAAATAGCCGGAAACATATGGAAAGCCGCTATAAATTCACCTTTGAACAGCAAAACCACCGAACGTTGTGCGCCGCATCCGGGACAATCTATCCCGAATATGCTCTTCAAAAAACACGGCAACATATATTTTTCCATAAGTTCAAATGCAGAACAATAATACAAAATTTGGTGCAACGTCATTATTAAAGTTATTCACTTCGTACTTTTGAGGCAAAGCATTTACAATGAAGAAATTTGTGTATCCGGTTATGCTGATTGCTGTCGGAATTGCATTTTATGAACAGTCGCTCAATCATCCGGACCAAATCATTACCGCCATTTCGTTTGTGATTTTTATGGTTTGCCTGATGTTTCTCGGATCAAAAATCCCAAGCAAAAATCCTGATAGCGAAGATGAAACCGGGAGATAAAGTTGCCGTACTGGATGATACATTCACAGGTGTGGTATTGTCTGTGGAAAAAGATAAGGTATTTATAGAAACCACCGACGGGTTTCAAATGACTTATTTTGTCAATGAATTGGTCAAAATTTTAAATTCCAGCGAGTTATATAAATCGACCGGAATTCATAATATAAATAAAATCAAACAGGAAAAAGCAGATGATTCGCCGTCAAGAAAACCCGAAACCAAACGTGTAAAAGGAGAGATTCCGCCAGCCGAATACGATCTGCACATTGAAAAACTGGTCAAAAACCACAGTCGTATGGATCAGTCGGAAATACTTGAATTGCAGCTTTCGAATGCACGCTACCAAATTGAATCGGCTATTAAGAAAAGAGCTCCGAAAATCATTTTGATCCACGGTGTTGGTGAAGGAATCCTGAAGTCCGAACTTGGTTATTTATTGCGCAGATACGATAACGTCACCTATCGCGAAGCTGCTTATAACAAATACGGCCTAGGTGCCATGGAAGTATCTTTCCGGTATTAAATGATGATTTCACCAAACAGGTAATCGGTTGCCAAAAGAAATTCAAAGGTTCCGAACTTCAGGGTTACATTCTTAAGGTGTATCACATGTTTCACGTGACCGGGTACATCGTTCGTCGTGGTTACGACTACCTGGCCGGTTAAATCGGCCTGAACGCCGTCTGCACCTCTCCATTCCTGGGTTGAGACGGCTCCAAAAAGATCGGAACACCCGTCCGTTGTTGCCAAATCAATCAAGTCAAGATCGACGCCTGTAGGATAATTGCGGAAAATTACCAAAACATCGGTGCCTATGTAGTCTGTTTTTTCCTGATTAAGGATTGTCGGATCAAGCAGCATGGTGGATAATTTCACTGCAAACAATGAAACCGAACCGCGATTGAAAACCAAATTGCCGTCACAAATTTCCAATGTCGAATTAGGCGATGGAATCTGCGGGTGTGCAAAAGTGCCCTCTGCATAAACGCCATATGCAGTGCCGTCTTCTGGAAAAGGCGCATAAGTCTGGGTTCCGACACTTGTCTGAAAAGTAACGTTTGGAATCCGGATGGTATGTTCCAAATGATTGATTATCTCGCCGCCTTCGAATCCATCTGTTCCATTAGCGGTCTTTATGGCAACTGTTTCAACGGTCATTTGGCCATTGAGGGCTGTCCATTCGTCATCAACTATTGGCGTTGCTGGAGGGATCGATGCGCAAATGTTGTTTACGCTGACCGTACCATTGTAATGTCTGTATACCAATCGGTTAGTTGCTCCAATAGTTATGTTCAAAGGAGTGCCGGCAACTGTAGGTTGAATGGGCAAGGCTGCAGCCACATCGGGTAAGTTGATGATGAACGCCTGGTCGGCTCCCGTCTTATAAAGAATCGTGTTGTTGCATTCTTTGATGTCGGAAGAATCAAAATCCAGGTCTTCATACACCAAATCCCCGTCATCACATGAACTCAACAACGCCAGCATCAAACCGGCAAACAGATACTTTTTCATAAAGGCAATTTTAGCTGCATCCCATCAGATTGCGGATACAGGATGACAAAAATACATTTTTTCCCAGTCGGCTCAGCCGGAATTTCACAGTTTACAAACGCTTCATTCGTTATATTTGCATTCTTTGAATCCATTGACCCGATTAGAATCATGCGAAATTTCTTTCTGATGCTGGTTTTTGCCGCAGCATTCATTGTCCAAGGGCAGACACAAGACAAATCTCAATTTCTTTCACCATCCAAAAACCTGCGACTCGAATTTAAACTTCTGGAAAACGGCGCACCCGTTTACTCCCTGTTCTACAAAGGAAAACCGGTTGTCCTCGAAAGCAAATTAGGGTTGCAACTCCAGGAAAACCAGTCGCTCCAGAGTGATTTTAAAATCACCCAATCAGGCAGCCGGTCTTCAGATTCTTCATGGAAGCCGGTTATGGGGGAAGTAGCCCAGATTCGCGACAATTACAACGAATTCGGTTTCCGGATGATCCAGACTACCACCGAGAGAAAGATGGACATTGTGTTCCGATTGTATGATACAGGACTTGCTTTCAGATATGAATTCCCGGATCAATTCAATTGGGATTACTTTCAGGTTACCAGAGAGTTGACGCAATTTAAAATGACGGGCGATCACAAAGCGTTCTGGATTCCGGGAGATTTTGACAGCCAGGAATATGTGTATTATGAAACACCTCTTTCGGGAATCAATACTGATGGCCTTGACCTGAATAACGGCATAGGTTTTAAAGGGCCAATGACAAAATATCGGGTACAGTCTCCGCTGATGATGAAGACAAAAGACAATCTGTACATCAACATTTTTGAAGCTGCCGTAATCAATTATCCGGTAATGCAACTTGATCTGGATCCAAAGTCGTTTACTTTTTCTGCAGATCTGGCTCCGAACGCCCTTGGGACGCTTGCCTATCTGCAAACACCATGTAAACTTCCGTGGCGTACGGTAATGGTCAGCGACGACGCACGTGATATACTCAACGGGTCACAAATAATCCTGAATCTGAACGAACCTTCTAAAATTGACGACACATCCTGGATCAAGCCAATGAAATATGTAGGGATTTGGTGGGAAATGCATGTTGATAAGACAACCTGGGATTATGCAGGGGCAGGAAATGCTGCTAAAAAAGATTCGAAAGGCAACCTGATCCCGACCGGAAAACATGGGGCGACTACCCAAAACGCCAAACGGTATATTGACTTTGCTGCCAAAAACGGATTCGACGGTGTGCTTATCGAAGGCTGGGATGTAGGTTGGGAAGATTGGTTCGGCAAATGGAAAGAGGAAGTTTTTGATTTTGTGACACCTTATCCCGATTTCAATGTAAAGGAAGTCACCGATTATGCCAAAGCCAAAAAAATTGAGCTTATCATGCACCACGAAACGTCCGCATCGGTTTCAAATTATGAAAGACGACTCGACCGGGCCTTCGATTTCATGCAGAAATATGGGTATAAAGCTGTAAAGACAGGCTACGTGGGCCGCATCATTCCAAGAGGCGAGTGGCACGACGGGCAGGAAATGGTCAATCATTTCAATTATGTGGTACAGCGTGCCGCCGAGAGAAAGATCATGGTCAATTCTCACGAATCGTCACATCCGACAGGTGTCAGCCGAACCTGGCCAAACTATGTAGCCGCCGAAGCCGCGCGAGGAACCGAATTTAATGCCTGGAGCACCGGAAATCCGCCGGCACACGAAACAATTCTTCCGTTTACAAGACTTTTGGGCGGGCCGATGGATTACACACCAGGGATTTTTGAAACCAAGATGAGTTTTTACAATCCGGCCAAAACGGCATCGGTGCATACGACTTTGGTAAAGCAGCTTGCGCTATACGTTACTATGTATTCGCCAATCCAGATGGCAGCCGATTTGCCTGAGAATTACGAGCGTTACCCAGATGCCTTCCAGTTCATCAAGGATGTGGCGGTAGATTGGGACGACACGAAAATCCTCGAAGCCGAACCGGGCGATTACATCACCGAAGTACGAAAAGCCAAAGGAAAAGAAAGTTGGTTTCTCGGGGCGATCACCGATGAAAATCCACGAACATCATCTGTAACACTGAGCTTCCTTACACCGGGCAAAAAATACAAAGCTACTTTATACGAAGATGGTAAAGATGCTCATTACGACAAAAATCCAAAGTCATACACGGTCAAAACCATGACTGTGGACAGTAAAACCAAACTGACGCTGAATCTTGCTGCCGGCGGTGGTGCAGCCATCAGTTTTGTCCCGGAGAATTAATATGGATATCGTTTATCTCGACAATGCGGCCACGACAGCCGTCCGACCGGAAGTAGTTGCAGATATGGGCAACGTGCTTCTCGAAACCTATGGAAATCCGTCCTCGACACACGCAGTCGGACGTCAGGCAAAGGCCGTGATTGAAACGGCGCGAAAGTCTATTGCGGCAAATTTGGGCTGTTCGGCCCAGGAAATCCTTTTTACATCGGGTGCTACCGAAGCCAATAACTGGATCATTCGCAGCGCTATCATCGACTTTAAGGTGGAACGTATCATCACTTCGAAAATCGAGCATCATGCGGTTTTACATACGGCCGAGAAATATGCATCGGTGTTTTCAAAAGATCTGGCCTTTGTAAAAGTCAATCCAGATGGCACTATAGATTTGGATCATCTGGAAGAATTGCTGGCGGAAGATGTCCCGACGCTGGTTTCGCTGATGCATGTAAACAACGAAATCGGCACCGTTCTCGATTTGAAGACGGTTGGTGAAATGTGCCGGAAATACAACGCACTTTTTCATTCCGATACAGTGCAATCGATTGGAAAAACCGAAATCAATTTCCATGAACTTCCGATAGATTTTGCAGTGGCGAGTGCCCATAAATTTCATGGGCCAAAAGGAATCGGTTTCGCATACATCCGCAAAGGATTATTTGTCAATCCGATGCTTTTCGGAGGCGAACAGGAAAAAGGAATTCGTCCAGGGACAGAAGCCACACATCAAATTTCGGGTATGGCCAAGGCACTTTCCATTTCTTATACCAATCTGGAAAGTGAACGTAATCAAATAACTGGTTTGAAGAACTTTGCGATTCAGTCGTTGCGGGCTAAATTTCCAAATGTAAAAATCAACGGAAGCGCGGAAAATGGTTTTTACAACCTGCTTAATGTGTGTTTGCCGATGGACGAGCAAAAGACCATCATGATCTTGTTTCACCTCGATATGAAAGGTATTTGCGTATCACGCGGAAGTGCGTGTCAGTCGGGAAGTGTGAAGCCTTCGCATGTACTTGCCGAAATGTTGTCTGATGACGATATCCGCAAACCGTCGCTACGTATTTCGTTTAGCCATTACAATACGGAGGCCGATGTGGAAAAACTGGTTGAGGCACTTCGGGCTTTGGATGCGCAATAATTCCTCAAAGTGGGTTTCGGAGACGAGTGCCCGCGGTAGCGATGCGAGCGGTTATCCTTTTGCCTTTTTGCAAAAGATAGGAGCGGGCAGCGCGACGGCTGCCTTACATAACAAGGCAAAGCCGTAGCTTATGTTGGCTGGCGGACCGCCCAAAAAATGAACAAAATGGTTCCTCAAATTGAAATAATTGCTTTTTCGGATGCATATCGTGAGATTTTCAAGAAATTGAATTACGACTGGATCGAAAGATATTTTAGAATAGAAAAAGGCGATGAACTTTCGCTCTCCAATCCCGAAACTGAAATTTTAGGCAAAGGCGGTTTTATATTTTTTGCAAAAATCGGTGGGGAAGTTTTGGGAACGGTTGCGTTACTCAAAAAAAGCGATACGGTCTTTGAATTGAGCAAAATGGCTGTCGGTGATTCGGCTCAGGGGAAAGGTGTTGGAAATGAATTGATTGCGCATTGTGTTTCGTTTGCGAGCGAATTGAATATCGAGAAGCTTGTCCTTTATTCGAATACATCCCTTAAACCGGCAATCCATTTATACAAAAAGTTCGGTTTTCAGGAAATCGAACTCGAAGACGGCGTTTACGACAGGGCCGATATCAAAATGGAGAAAATCCTTTAACCTTCCAGTTCTTTTAAAATCGTATTGACATCTTCTTCTGTCGTAGTCAGTTTCGCTTTGCAGATTTTGATCAGTTCGGTGGCCCGTTTTACTTTTTCGGATAGTTCGTCCACCGATATTTCGCCCCGTTCGATTTCGGTGACAATCTGCTGTAATTCTTCGAAAGCCTTGGTATAGCTGTTATTCTTTTCCATCAGTCATTTCAATTTGGGTTACGGAACTTGAAATGGTTCCGTTGTATGTTTGGGTTTTGAGGATTTGTCCTGTTTTAAGATTGGATACATCGGTGACTGCCTTCCCGTTGATTCGCGTAATGCTGAAGCCGCGTTTGAGCACATTTACGGGATCGAGGTTGCTGACATTCCGCTGCAGGTTTTCAATTTCGAGTTCGTCGCGTTTTACTTTGAGCAATGCCTGAAGATTGAGCCTTTCCTTTGTTTGGTTAAGTGCCGATTTGCTTTGGTTGAGGTTCAGGTTTGCCGAACTGAAAATACGGTCTTTACATGAAGCCACCTGATTTTTTTCGTTCCGAAAGATAAATGCCGCCTGGGTTGAAATGGTGTTTTTTGAATTTTCTATGGCATTCTGATTCCGGACGACGATATTCTCTGTGACCGACCGGAACAATTTGACTTTCTGTTGCAGGTTGTTTTTCTCATCTGATAATAGCCGACGCGACCGTTCGATAATGAATTCGCTCGCGCGTTCCACCGGAACCGAAAAATTATGGAATTTCTGGATCAGGAATTCAGCTATTTTGGTCGGAGTGATGGCATTTTGATACGAAACCATTTCTGAAACCGTTTCATTCGTCGCATGACCGATTCCTGTAATGATTGGGATTGGGAACGTAGCGATTGCTTTTGCCAGTTCGAAATTATTGTAGACCGATAGACCTACATCGCCACCGCCGCCGCGAATTATAGCCACGACGTCAAAATGGGATGTTACTTTTTTAATCTGATTCAACTGTCCGATGATTCCAGGGACGGCTTTTTCACCTTGCAATAGAGACGGAAACAGCATATGGAAGAACTTGTAATGCCACGGATTCTCTTCTAGCACTTTGAGGAAATCGGCATAGCCTTTACTGGTTTCGACTGAAATGATCGCGACACGCTGCGGTAAAATAGGTAGCGACAGTTTTTTATTGCTGTCGAAAATTCCTTCATCTTTTAACCTTGCGATGCTTTGCTGTTTCTCGAGTTCCAGATCGCCCAGGGTATAATTCGGGTCAATGTCGAGAATATGGAGCGACAATCCGTGAACCGGATCGAAAATAATCTTGGCAAGGAACAGGATTTTGATCCCGTCCTTTAGAGGTTCTCTTAGCGTCCGAAGGAAATTATTGTTGATGTTGACATAATCGGCTCGCCATAAAATGGACTTGATCTGGGCGATTACCTGGCCGTTGCTTTTCTCGACAAGTTCAGGATAGCTGTGTCCGGAATGGCTGTAATGATTGAGTTTGTTCATTTCGGCCTTCACCCAAAACGCGGTTTGGTAACGCTCATTCAACGTTTTCTGGACGCTTCGGGTCACATCGAGAAGCGAGAATATTTTACGGTCGTTGCTAATTTCTGCCATTGCTTTATTTCACAAGGACAAGATATTCCCACGGTTTCATTTCAAAGGTGTCGTCTCCGTTGAGAACGATGGTTTTGCCAGAGAATAATTCCGTGTACGTTCCTTTCTGATACTTCGAATCCAATTTTACTTTTGTCGGTTCTTTACTGTAATTTACAATCGTGACCACGCGATCATTGTCCATCGTCCTTGAGAATGAAACCACCTGGTTCATTTTGTCGTTAAAAATCCGGATCATTACGCCTCCGTTCCTGCCGTTCCACAATGCTTTGTTCCGATGTTTGAGGTCGAACAATTTTTTGTACAGCGGTGCATAGTTGAGATTGCTCCAATCGATTTCGTCTTTATCGAAGAACTTGAGTGACTTGTCCAATCCGGCTTCCTGCCCGCCGTAAACCAAAGGCATTCCGTTGACTGTTCCGCACAAAACCATAGAAGCTTCAAGGCCGTCGCCAAAGTTCGAGACCATATTTCCTTCCCAGGAATTTTTGTCGTGGTTATCGGTAAATGTCATTCTGTAGGCATCTCTCGGGAACGTGCTGACATCGTGCGCCATATATTCAACCAATTGTCCTATGCTTTTACCATCTTTGGTCACGGCAGTCATCGCATTCCAGAAACTCCACGAATACGTGGCATCAAATGCATATTCATGTAAATCGCGAGATTCCCATTCGCCGAGCATGAAAACCGGTTTTACAGCATCCATTTCGGCTCTGGCATTGTTCCAGAAATCGGTCGGGATAAAGCCGGCGGTGTCGCATCTGTATCCGTCGATATTGAAATCCTTTACCCAATAGACGAGGGCAGAAGTCATGTATTTGCGCAATTCGGGCTTGTCGTAATCAAAATCGATCACATCGTCCCAATCATACCACGGAGTCGGTTGGAAATGACCTTCGGGCGTTTTGGAATACCAGTCCGGATGTTGTTTGGCCAGCGGATTGTCCCAGGCGGAATGGTTCGCGACCCAATCGATGATGATATGCATTCCCATTTCATGGACTTTGTCGACGAGATGCTTGAAGTCCTGCTTGGTTCCGAATTCCGGATTGACATCGAAGTAGTCTTTGACCGAATATTCGCTTCCGAGCGTGCCTTTTCGTTTTTCGTTTCCTATCGGATGGATCGGCATCAGCCAGACAATATCGACGCCCATTTCTTTTAGCCTTGGCAAATGGGTTTCGAAGGCCTTGAACGTTCCTTCCGGCGTAAACTGACGGATGTTCGCTTCATATATCGTGGCATTTTTGCTCCAGTCCGGATGCTTGACTTTGACGTATTCTATTGGTTTGTATCGGTCATCATCTGGCTTGTTATCGATTTTGACAGAAGTATTACAGCCAAAAAACAAAGCTGACAGTGCAAGAATTGTAAATTTTTTCATCAAAATGAATTTGTATAAAAGTAAGTGATAGCTTGGAATTCGCAATGTTTTTAAGGGGTTGAATAATTAACAATCAGAAAATAAGTATACATAATTTATGGATACATAATAATCTTATGTATATTGCGTTCATGAAAAATAAACAAGAGCTATTTTAATCCTTCATTGTTAATCGTTAATTATTAATTGAAATGATTTTTTCATCGGAACTTATAAAAGGCACCTTAAAGACAATCGTCCTCAAGCAACTCGAATCCAATAAACGTATGTACGGGTACGAAATTACCCAACGCGTAAAGGAGCTTACCAAGGACAGGATCCAGATTACCGAAGGCGCGCTTTACCCAACATTGCATGCACTTGAAGCCGACGGATTGGTCACGACCGAAACGGAATTCATCGGCAAACGCGTGCGTAAATATTACAGCCTGAGTCCGAAAGGAAAAACGAAAATAGAAGAGAAGCTAAGTGAAATGGCGGAATTCATGGAAACGATGAAATTCCTGCTCGATATCAACCCAACAACTGCGTGATATGAATCCGGAAAAACAAACCACTTTTCTGCATAAATTATTTTTATGTGGACTTTGCGCTTTTCTTGGGGCACAGGCTTGCATTGAATTATTGGGGCCTGACAGATTGACGAGCATTCCGTCTTCTATTTCGGGTACGCTTGCGGTGATCTTGATTTTTTCGTTTCCGGTTTTGGCGTCAGGATGGCACTTTTTCCAAAAGAAGGTTGACAACGTACGAATCGTTTTTTATTTGGAAGAATCCATCGTGTTCCTGACAGCTTTGATTTTCGCGTTGTTCGGTTGGCTCAAGCTGCTGCATATGCATATGAACAATTCGTTGGTATATGACGATTTCCGTGCCGGGGCATTGAACGGCCCCGCTCTTATGGATTACTTTTTCGGCCGCGTCCCGCAATTAAAGATTATCATAGGAACATTGCAGGTTATTGGGGCAATATTGCTGGTGACTAAGCGAACCCGGCTTTTGGGAATCTTCATCTTGTTGCCTATAGTCTTAAACATCGTTTTGATGGATGTTTTTTTCGACATTGGGCTTGCCATCAGTCTATTGGCTGCCGGGCTGAACATTTCGCTTGCCTATTCGTTATGGCAGGACCGGAAAAGATTCAGGGCTTTTCTGTTTCCGTTGACCGCAATGTCTTCAAACAGGATTATTGCCTTTCGGCTGACTGCCGTTGCCCTTCCGCTACTTTTGCTTTACAGCATACGCATTCCCAGATTGAACGAAGAGCTTAACGGCAAATATGTGGTGGTATCCGCAAATGGGGAAAAAACGGTAACCGATGGACTGACGGCCATTTATTTCGATCAGAACGATGCCTGTGTCTTTAGCTATGGTGATTTTGACCGGATCAAGGCAGGACATGTCATTTGGGATAAAGCGACTAAAAAAATACACATCGATTGGAAATTTCCTGAAAAACTGACCAATGATGTTTCAGCTAAGCTGTCAGGTGTAGGTACTGATAAATTGTTGCTTGCGGGCAGAATTGGAGATAAACCTTTGATTCTGGAACTCAAACTTGAGCCATTGCCGCGGCCAAAAAATCGAAGATAAAATGTATACACTAACAGATACACAAATTGAGTTCATCCAAAACGACATTCGTGCACGTGGCGTTTTGATGGTCGGCCTGCAGCAAGACCTGTTGGACCATATTTGCTGTGTGATAGAGCAGGAGCTCGACCCCGATGGCAACTTCGACGATTTCTACCAGCACAGGATCCGGACATTCTACAAAACCGACCTGAGTGAAATTGAACAGGAAACCATCCAATTACTAACCTTTAAAAACTATTATGTCATGAAAAAAATCATGTTGTTTGCAGGCGCATTTTCGGTACTTACCATGACTGCCGGCCTGTTTTTCAAATTCTTTCACATGCCTGGAGCGTCGTTCCTGATTGCGGTCGGCATTATATTATTGAGTCTCGTTTTTCTCCCGTTACTTTTTACGCTCAAGATCCGGGAAAACAGTTCATCGCGAGATAAAATCATCACCGGTGTAGGGACATTCGCGGGAATTCTTATCAGCGTTGGTACGATGTTTAAAATTTTCCATTGGCCCGGAGCGAATATCATTGGTATTCTAGCACTTTCGATTATGTTATTGGTATTCCTTCCGGTTTATTTTTTCAGCGGGATCCGGAATCCGGAAACCAAGGTCAATACTATAGTTTCATCGATTTTTATTTTTTACGGATGCGCATTGATTTTGATGATGGTTCGGTCTTCGGCGGCTTCAAACCAATTGATGCGTGAAAATGCGGAGATGGTTCTTCGCAACGAGAATATGCTGTCGGAACAACAAAAGCTTACGGCGGCGTTGGTTTCACAATCCCGGATTGACAATCCATCGGCCCAAAGCACGAAGCTGGAAAACGAACAAGCCGGACAAATTGGTCTGTTGGCGAATCAGCTGAAGCAATTCCTTATCGCTTCTGAAACCGGAAAGGCGCAACTGGGAAGTGGCGATATGTTGTCCGATATGGATGCCGGTCATTATATCAGTGATTCTCCAAAAGCCGAAGCTCAATTGAAAAATCTCACCGGTAAGATTCAATCTTTCAATAAAACATCGGGCGGAAATATCCCGGAAATTTCCGGAATCGAAAACCGGAAATTATCCCAGTCGATAAACGACCTGATCCTTGTGGAAATGGCCGTGCTCCAAAACGAATCGGCTGTCGCATTACAGAAATAAATTCAGGCAATGACCGCGGATGCTTATCGAACCATCCGCGGTTACCATTGAAACCGTATCGAAGCCATCACATAAGCCCGCATGAGATTGAAAGAATTATAGGTTCTTGAAATTTCATTGATATTGGAATTTGTGAACGTTTTATGGTTCAGCAGATTATTCGCGATTAAGGAATACGTCAGGCCTTTTGGCGAATCATAGGTTACGGATGCATCTGCAAAACAATAGGCATTTGGTTTTGACAGATCCGGGTAATAGAATTTTCCTTTTGCTTCCGCCCGCCATTTGTCGACTATTTTGTAAACAATACGTAATTCATCTTCGAGTCCTGAAAAATCAAACCCTGATATTCCTTCCAATCCCGAATGATTAAAATTATAAGATGCATTATTCTCGACGAAAGCTGCTGCTTTCGGACGATTCCTGATGGTGAGTTTAAGCGTCATTGATTGCAAACGGCTTTTTACCAAATCAAAGCTATTTACATTCGACCGCGAATGTGTGTCGGAATAACCGGCATTGATTTCATAGGTTAATTTTAAAGGAGAGAAATAATTCCTCAACGAAAAATCAACGTTATAGGTTGTCATCGGTTCAGCCAGCAAACGACCCGAAATATAAGACAGTTGTTCTGAGACAAAATTTCCTGAGAAATAATTTTTATCGGTTTTGGTTACCGACAGGCGGACATCCCAGGTTGGAAGATTTAAAATGCTTCCGTGGGCAAAACGCAGGTCGGCTACATGGACAGGCATAAGAGCCAATTCAGGAATATTGGAACGCAGCGTCCGGAAATTAGTTGTGATGTTTTGCCTGAACAGAAAATCGATAGTCGGTTCTTTGGTTTGACTCGCATAACCGGCCGTGATAGAATTGGCTGAATTTAACAGGTACATGAATCGTATTGACGGATTCAGTACAAATTTTTTCAGAGCCTGTTGTGTCGTGTCGGTTTGTCTTAATCCTAAATCAAAATAAGTTGCTTTGAGTCCGGTCCTGAACGCAAAAGATTTGAACTTGTATGCGACTGATGCAGAAAAATAAGGAACAGAATGTTTGTAAGTGTCATCATTTCTATTGTCAGGAATATCAGAGGAATCACTTTTGAGATTACTTCTCAATTTGTCTCTTTCAAAATTACAGCCCGCATCTGCCTGCCATTTTAACTGTTTCCGTGTGCCGGAAAGCGTGGTTTTCGATTCGATTTTTTGGGTTTGTATCTGAGCGAATTGAAAATCTGTGACAGACGATGCAAATACTCCCGGATACAGGAAAAATTCCTGTGGCGACTTTCCATCATAATGAATCACCGAAGACTCCATTCCGACTGAATCTGCAAGGCGTGCGATTATTTTTACTTCCTGTCGCAAAAACTCTTTTCGGCCTTCGAGTTCATTGTGCTGCAACGTTCCATTGTTATCTATTTTGGCCGTTGTTGACGATTGTTCACGCTGAACATTTACGTTGTATTCCAGATAAAGTTTTTTTGAAAGATCGGATTTTAATTCTGTCGAAACATCGAGTCTTTTTGGGGATTTCCAACTATTTTCTGTGGTATTGAACATAATTTGCCCTGGACCTTGAATGGTTGTCTGGTTTTCGGTTTGTCTCAGAAATCTGTCCGAAGAATAATTTCCGGCGAGCCTCAGATTTGTTTTTGGAGTCAGTTTAAGCACAGAATGCGTACCTGAGAGAAAATTCTTTTTGACTTGTGCATATTTATCATCAATGACATATTGTGAAGTTTCATCAAAAATCAATGTTTTTGGCGCATTCTCTATACGTTTTTGCATGCCGTTGGTTCCATAATCAATATTGGTGTTATTATACCCGGTAACATTGAAAATCGTAAATCCTTTGTACAAAAACAACGAATTGAATCGGGTATTCCATACATCCTTATGTCCCGCACCCAATTCGAGGCCGCCGGATACATCACCTTTGTCTTTTTTGAGTTTGATGTTGAGTGCCACATCGTCCTCAGAATCGGTGATGCCCTTAAGTTGAATATGTTCATTATAGTTTTTATAGGCTTCCACAGATTCAATCATATCTGAATTGATATTCTTTGTACCCATGGAGTAAGCCTCATTGAAAAGATCGTCTCCATTGAATAGCAGTTTTTTGATTTGCTTTCCATTATAGGTGACCTGTCCGTTGTTGTCGATTTTTACTCCAGGTAATTTTTTAAGGATGTCTTCGATGACTTTTTCAGATCCATCCCTGAATTTATCGACATTGTACACTACAGTATCTTTTTTTTGCTGAATGGCGGGTTTTTGGCTGACAACAACTTCTTTGAGTTCGAATGGTTTTTCCGTAAGGGCAATAGATACTTTTAATGTAGTCTCGTTTTTGGGCCAGTCGTACGTTTGTTGGAAAAACTCGTGGTTCATGGATCGGATTTCGACGATAACTTTTTGAGGAGTAGTCTGTAAATCGATCATAAATGAACCGTCAGGGCGTGTTCCTGAAAAACCTAAAATAATATCTGGATTTTCAACCGACTTGATATAGGCTATGGCTTCGGTAACAGCCTTGCCGTCAGATTTTATGAAACCGGATACAGATTGAGATTTACAAAAAAAAGGAATCAGCAAAAACAACCATAGAAATCCATTATTCAACATAAGTTTCTATATATCTTTTGGGAATGGTCTGGGTAGTATGTTCACCAAGAGACAGATTTCTGAAATCTTCGAACTTCTTTTTATAAAGTTTAAGAAATTCCTGCCAGGAAATCGTTTGTTTTTCCGAGAATGGATTTGTTATTTTTTCTTCTGTTCTGGTTATTGCCCGGGCTATTATCCTGACTTCTTTATCTTCGGAATTTATTTCCAATATGATTCCGGGAAGGCCATCAAATTTATAAGGGCCACTTGAAATGGGAATATCCGGAGTATAGAAAGCTGTATAAGATCTGCCTCTCCATTGGCAAACGGCTTGATTGCAGTGATAACCCAAAAGGGTTTTTGTTTCTTTTCCGATTTGCCAGTTAATTTTATAATCGGTATCCTTAACAGGATTCTTGTGAACAGATTGTCCAAAATAACAGGCTTCTTGTGTTTTGAGCTTTTTGTATAAAAAAAACGGATCTGATTTTTTACTCGAATATTCGCCTGAATCGAGAATAGTGAATACCGTATCCTTTGTTGTGGAGATATATAAAGCTTCATTGGTATCGGTGATTAAATCTGCGGAAATTATATTGATTCCGCCGAATTCGTCCTTCAGGTCGATCAAATAGCTGTCATAATGAACTTTTACTTTTTGGGCGTGAAGAAAAGCATGAAGTAACAGCAGTACAAATAAAATTTTTTCTTTCATGATTCTGGATTTTTTAAAGGCCCGGGAATTCCGGGCCTTGTTGGAAATTTTAGGTTTTTTTGATCAATACCAAAGCTTGTTGTGCAAGATTGGCGGCATTACCGCAGGCGATTCCCATAGCTACATTGTAATTATCAGCTCCTGAATAAGATATACAGTCCGTAACGGATACGGATTGCCCTGTGCCGTCACTCGCGGTTCTACGGCAACATGCCTGTGCAATGCTGGCTTCAGCTGTTGATTTTGAGCTTTTTTTCTGTTCACTAACTGGCTTTGATTCGTGTGGATTGGCAAAAGCTCCCATTCCACAAACAAGCAACGTGGCAACGAATACATTTTTCATACGTTAAATATTTAAAGATTAATACTGTAGCTAAATTATCGGGAAGGTGAAAAGGTTGGATACAGTTTTTCTGTATCAATTGTTAAAGTTTTGCCTGTATCAATAACTAATGGAATTGATAAAGCTGTGTATTGTTGTAGAATCCGGGGCTAACCTTCGTATCTTTAATATCCAAACCACTAAATTGATAACAATGAACCCTACCTTACGCAATATCCTTGCTGTCATAGCCGGTGCTTTTTCCGGAAGTATCGTAAATGGCGCGTTAATTACCATCAGTCCGTATCTTTTCCCTCCGCCTGAAGGATATGATTTTACAAACATGGAAGGGCTCAAAGCTGCATTGGATCTTGGGCTGATGACCCCGAAATATTTCATAATGCCGTTTCTTGCCCACGCTTTAGGAACTTTTTTCGGTGCCTGGGTCGCGGTAAAAATTGGCCCCAAAACCATGCGTCCGGCTTACATAGTCGGATTTCTATTTCTTCTCGGAGGCATCGCAAACTGTTTCATGATTCCGGCGCCCGCCTGGTTCATGGCAATCGATCTATTGCTTGCGTATATCCCTATGGCATATCTTGGAGGTAAACTGGCCATGGGAAAACCTGTTGAAGTTGTTTAAGTTTTAATAAGATGAAATACAGAAAAATAGCCGATTCAGATTTGAACCTGTCGGCAATAGCTTTCGGTGCCTGGGCCGCAGGTGGCTGGATGTGGGGCGGAACGGAGCAAAACGATTCTATTCGGGCAATCGAGGCTGCGTTCGACAATGGAATCAACGCCATAGACACGGCTCCGATATATGGTCAGGGCGTGTCCGAAGAAATAGTGGGAGAGGCCTTGCTTGGAATTCCACGTGACAAAGTATACATCCTTACCAAATACGGAATGCGTTGGGACTTGGCCAAAGGTGATTTTGCCATGCATTCGCAGGATAACCGGGGAAGGCCGATCGATGTCTACAAATATGCCGGTGCAGAAAGCATCATCAAGGAATGTGAAGACAGCCTTCGTCGGTTGCGGACAGATTACATCGACCTCTACCAGATTCATTGGCCCGATTCGACAACGTCCATAGAGGAAAGCATGAAAGCTGTGGAATCGCTTGTCAAGTCTGGTAAAATCAGGTATGCGGGCGTCTGCAATTACAATAGGGCAAAGTTGGAAGAAGCCATGAAATTTGCGCCTGTCGTTTCCAACCAGGTTCCTTACAGTATGGTTCGGCGTGATATAGAAAACGAACTGGTTCCGTTTTGCATCCAAAATAAAAAGTCGATCCTTGCCTATAGTCCTATGGAGCGTGGGCTTCTGACGGGTAAGATGAAACCCGGGCATGAGTTTGGAACCGGAGATCACCGGGCTTCACATCCGGCTTTTAAAGAAGAAAACCTCAGGCGGGTCAATAAGTTCCTGGATTCTGTCAGATATATTGCCCAGGCGCATAAACTCTCGTTGGGCCAGCTTGTGTTGAACTGGACAGTC
The DNA here is from genome assembly GCF_012911565.1 of Flavobacterium silvaticum. Taxonomy (GTDB): domain Bacteria; phylum Bacteroidota; class Bacteroidia; order Flavobacteriales; family Flavobacteriaceae; genus Flavobacterium; species Flavobacterium silvaticum. Next base: position 26,615 of record NZ_JAAMPU010000100.1, read on the forward strand.
CATCAGCCGGGAATCACTATTGCCCTTGCCGGTGCACGGACTCCGGAACAATCCATCCAGAATGCAAAAGCACTCAACGTTATGCTCGGCCATGACGAGTTGGATTTTATTACGGAGGGACTTCAAAATTTACAGCTCGTCAGGTAATTTTGTGTCGGACACAGGTATAACTATTTACTTTTCAACCCTAATGTAGTAGTAGGAAAAGACGTACAGGCAGTTTGTGGTGAAATTTACGGTAACGTTGTAGTTAATGTATTCTTGTTATTAGGTCAGGAATAATTATAAAAATATCTTAAAAAACCGAGCAATCGTTATGGTTTCCCGTAGTCTGTGATAAAATTACGCTACATTTGAGATTCCAAAAATACACTTACCATGATTAGACTTTTCCCTGGGGAAGAGTTCAGAGAGGTGCATTTCGCCATAAAACCACGTATGCGATATGCTGTTTCCAATCGGGGACGAATCCTGAGCTTTTCTGACAATTTGGAGAATGGTGCACTCATAAAAGGTTCGACGATGAACGGTTACCGGATGATCCGGTTCAAGAAGGTCATTGAAGGCAAAATGCACAATATCCAATCGTTTGTTTACAAATTCGTCGCCGAACATTTCTTACCACAACCGGACGAAGTACAAAAGCACCTTATCCATCTTGACCATGATTTATCGAACGATCGCGTCGAAAACCTTAAATGGGTCGATGCAGATGCAAGGATGGAGCACTACAAAAAAAGCCCTAACGTTATTGCCGGACGCAAACGCATGCTGGAAAAGCGAAAATCTTCCAACGGTCATAAACTGACATTGATGGAAGTGATACGGCTCAAAAAAATGGTTCTCGATCCGAACCGTAAAACCCGAATGAAAATATTAGCCAAGCAATTCGGCATTAGTGAAATGCAGTTGTTCCGAATCAAAAGCGGAGAAAACTGGGGCCACATCAAAGTATAGTTACTGCTTGATCATAAGCAAGAAGATCCGTCAGAAATGGCGGATTTTTTTGTTTGCCGACTGTAGTTTTTTAGTTACGGGGAGCCATAAAAAAATCCGTCCCAATCAAGGAACGGATTTTTATAAAATTGATATTAGAATTTTTTCTTCCAATCTCCCGATCTTCCGATCTTTTGATTTTCCGAACTTTTGATCTTACAAGTGAATCACCTCACCATACGCATCAGCAGCAGCTTCCATCACAGCCTCGCTCATAGTCGGGTGCGGGTGGACAGATTTGATGATTTCGTGGCCTGTGGTTTCCAGTTTACGCGCTACGACGGCCTCGGCGATCATATCGGTGACACCCGCGCCAATCATGTGGCAACCGAGCCATTCTCCGTATTTGGCATCGAAAATCACTTTCACGAAACCGTCAGGCGTTCCGGCTGCTTTTGCCTTTCCGGAAGCCGTGAACGGGAATTTCCCGATTTTGAGTTCGTATCCTTTTTCACGTGCCTGCTTTTCCGTAAGGCCGACAGAAGCGATTTCCGGAGACGCATACGTACAACCCGGAATGTTTCCGTAGTCGATTTTATCCACGTGAAGCCCGGCGATTTTCTCGACGCAGGTAATCCCTTCGGCCGATGCCACGTGGGCCAACGCCTGTCCCGGAACGACATCACCGATTGCGTAATAGCCCGGAATGTTCGTCTGATACCAGTCGTTTACTAAAATTTTATCTCTGTCGGTTGCGATTCCGACCGATTCGAGCCCGATGTTTTCGATATTCGTTTTGATCCCAACAGCAGATAAAAGGATGTCAGCTTCAAGCACTTCTTCACCTTTAGCCGTCTTGACGAAAGCTTTCACACCGTTTCCGGTCGTGTCGATACGTTCCACAGATGAACTCGTCATGACTTTGATGCCGTTCTTTTTAAGCGAACGCTCGAATTGTTTCGAAATGTCTTCGTCTTCCACAGGAACTACGTTCGGAAGGAATTCAACAATAGTCACCTCAGTTCCCATAGAATTATAAAAATGGGCGAATTCAACGCCTATCGCACCTGAACCAACAACGATCATGGATTTCGGCTGCTCCGGCAAGTTCATCGCCTGGCGGTAACCGATCACTTTTTTACCATCCTGGGGCAAATTCGGCAATTCGCGTGAACGTGCGCCGGTTGCGATGATGATATGGTCTGCGGAATATTCTGTGGTTGCTCCGTCTTCGGCCTTGACATCAATTTTTTTACCCGGTTTGATGGTTCCGTATCCTTTGATGACATCGATTTTATTTTTCTTCATCAGGAAGTCGATGCCTTTGCTCATTCCTTCGGCAACACCTCTGGAACGTTTGATCACGGCAGGGAAATCTTTGTCGAAAGCGGTTACCGTCAATCCGTAATCTGAAGCGTGCTTTAGATAATCGAATACCTGTGCCGATTTGAGCAATGCTTTTGTCGGGATGCAACCCCAGTTAAGGCAAATGCCACCCAGGCTTTCTTTTTCGACAATTGCGGTCTTGAAACCCAGTTGCGATGCTCTGATTGCAGTGACATATCCGCCCGGGCCGCTTCCTAAAACTATAATATCGTATTTCATATCTCTATTTAAATGTGCTTGACAAAATTACAATTAACAATGAATAATTAATAATTAACAATGGAGAATTGGTTCTCAATACTTACTGTTCAAAGAATCAATTGGCTTTTTCTTCTGATAAAAACTGGGAATCGTATAAATTCCGGTAGTAGCCGTCGCTTCTTCCGAGTAATTCGGCATGTGTTCCTTCTTCCACGATCAGGCCTTTGTCCATGACCACGATCTTATCGGCGTTGATTACGGTTGCCAAACGGTGTGCTATAACAATCGAAGTACGTCCGCTGGTCAGCGTTTCGGTCGCGTGCTGGATCATTTCCTCGGTGTGGGTATCGACAGATGAGGTCGCTTCATCAAGTACAAGAATTGATGGATTGCTCACATAAGCACGCAAAAAAGCTATCAACTGACGTTGGCCCGACGATAACATCGCGCCCCTTTCCTTCACATTATAATCGTATCCGTCCGGAAGGCTTTGGATGAATTCGTGTATGCCGATTTTTTTGGCGGCCGAAATTACTTCTTCGCGTGAAATGGCCGGATTGTGAAGCGTGATGTTGTGGAAAATACTATCTGCAAAAAGAAAAACATCCTGCAACACGACGGCAATCTGCTTTCTGAGCGAATCGAGTTTATAGTTGACGATGTTCTGTCCGTCGATTAAAATCTCACCGGAATCTATTTCATAGAACCGATTGAGCAAATTGATGATCGTCGACTTTCCGGCTCCCGTCGAACCAACGATCGCTACCATCTGTCCGGCTTTTACAGAAAGGTCTATTCCTTTGATGACTTCTTCTTTTCCGGTGTAGCTGAAATGGACGTCGCGGAAAAGAATTTCCCCGTTGAACGATGGTGCTTCGATCGAACCATTTTGCTGCACCTGGTCTTCGGTATCCAGAATCTCGAACACGCGATTGGCAGAAATCATCCCGAGCTGCATTTCGTTGAACTTATCGGCAATCTGCCGCAACGGGTTGAACAACATGCCAATGTACATGGTATAGGTGAACAAATCCCCGAACGTCGTGTTGAGATTGCCGCCAAGTATCAGGCTACATCCGTACCAAACCACTAAGCCCAACGTAACCGAGGAAATGATATCGGCGATAGGGAAGAAGATGGAGTTGTATAAAATGGTCTTGACCCAGGCGTGACGGTGTTTGTGGTTGATGTCACGGAATTTTTCGGCTTCGATGTCTTCCCGGTTGAACAACTGGACGATTTTCATTCCGGTCACGCGTTCCTGTACAAACGTATTCATATTGGCCACCTGTAGCCGCACTTCTTCAAAAGCCACCTGCATCTTGCGCTGGAAAATACGGGTAATGTAAACCAGTACAGGCATCGCCAGGGTTGCAATCCACGCCAGTTTCCAGTTCATCCAGAACATAAAGATCAATACGGCCACCATTTTCAGCAGGTCGCTGAAGATCATGAACAAGCCCTGGCTGAAGATACGGGCGATGGATTCAATGTCCGATACAGAACGCGTAATCAATTGTCCCACAGGAGCCATGTCGAAATACCGCATCTTGAAACTGAGCAAGTGGCGGAACAGTTTCATGCGGATATCTTTTACAATGTCCTGTCCGAGCACATTGGCCCAAAGCACAAAATAAAATTGCGACAATACCTCGAGCATCAGCACAAAACCCATGAGCGAGATGTATAGCAGCAGACCGTGTGCGTCGTGTGTCTTGATGTAATCGTCCACCGTACTTTTGAGCAGGTACGGACGCAACGCCGAGAAAATGGCAAGCCCTACCGCCGATGCAATCACACCGTAAAACAGCAGTCTGTAAGGTTTTGTATATTGAAGGATGCGCTTGAAAAGGCGCGTGTCGAATGCTTTTGCTTTCATTATTGGAGTCAACGGTCAACACGTAACGGTTAACGGTGTACAAAAATAGGGCATAATCGGCAATAACCAATATCCGTAAGCAGAGTCGGCAATAAAAAGTGATAACAAACCCGGGGCGCAACCGGACTGTGTGGAGTGCAGCGCAATAAAAATAAATAATAATGAGCCAATCCCGCCGCCGCTCCTAGTTGCTTTGTGCTATTTGTTTTCCAACTCGCGCCAGGAACTTCTGTTACGTGATTTGGCGTTTCGGGAAAATTACGGGGCAAAGGCAGCAAGCTTTATGCTCTATCGGGGCTAGGGCTGCTGTGTTAATTGGAATCATTTTACTGAATTTTTACGGTAATGGTTTTTGACTTGGTTCAAGTAATCCAAAGTCAGTTTTCGTTTCGATTTGTCTTTGAGACATGCTTTTAGGGTGGAATGATACGAATTGATAAATACCAGTTCGTTGTCGGAAAGATAATAGGATACGGTTTGCGGTTCGGTAATGTCGCTCTTTTCATAATCGCCCACAAGCGTCTTTGAATTTTCATTCCAGGAATACCGGACAAAAGTCGAATCGTCAATAATCCTGGCTTCGTTGCCAATAGAATCATACAATTCCTGGTAATATACCATCTTCAACGTTAAAGGAGAAGTCTTTTTCACGAATGTCTCAAGCCAATACATGCGTAAGCCCCATGGCCTTTGCAGATTGCCGTTTTCAAGTACGTTCAGTATCGGAATGAGTTGGTCATCGTAATATTTGTAGAAATAAAAATTGTATTGCCATATTCCGGTTCCGGTTCCAAAATTCTGTTTGTAGTAAATGATCGTTTTTCCGTCGGCGTCTTTGTAATGTTCCAGCTCGAGTCCGTAATGATGCTCGATGTTGTGTTCGGCCACGATTTTATTCTGCTTAAAGAAATAGATCCTGCAATTCCAGCCTGCATCCGGATAAGTCGGGCAAATGGCGTATTCATTCAAATCGGTTGTGCTTTTATCGAACGAAAACACCGTAATCGGAATTTTCCCGTTAACAATATAAGAGCTGTCATCTTGAATTTTCCCGAAAATGTTTTTTGCGGACTTCAAATCAAGAAACTTCTCAGTTCCTTTTACCTGTATGGCTTTCTTCAGTTTCAAAAAATCAGATTGAGCGATGGTTTTTTGAGGCTGTATTTGATTTTTAAAGGTAGAATCGGCTTTGAAAGATGCTTTCTGAATTAAATCAGAAGCAGGCAATCCTCCAACGCTGTCGAGAAATTTTTCGAGCTGGCTATCAGAATATCGTATGTCCTTTTTCCTGTCCGTTTCAGTCTTTTCAGCTTTGATTGAAGTAGAGGCGGAAGGAATCGCGCTATTTTGTTCCCGTTTCTTTCCACAACCTGACAAGATCATGACTAGGAGGTAACAGCATATGACTTTCAGTTTCAATTTATGGGTCATGAACTATTTTTCGTCTCTGGATAAACTTTTCTGTTACGCGATTTCCCGTTACGCTATTTTAAGTAACACAAAATTGCGTAACAAATTGTATATATCTAAAACCTTGAAGCCGCATTCAGGATAATCTGAAATTAAAGACGTACTTAGTGTCCTGTTGTAGAAAAATAGGAATTCTGAACATAGAAAAGGACTACTGACAAATCAGCCTACATAATCATAAGCGACCTTTGTCAGGTACAATCCTCTTGCAGGTACCGAAAATCCGGCCTTTGAACGATTCCGGCTTTCAATGATCGCCACGAATTCTTCAATCGTAGTCTTTCCCAAACCAACCTGTATCAGTGTACCCACTATTGCGCGTACCATATTCCTGAGGAATCTGTCGGCAGCTATCGTAAAAACCAACCGGTCGCCATGCCGAACCCATTCCGCATGGGAAATATGGCAGATGAACGTATGCACATCTGTATTGGTCTTTGAAAAACATTCAAAATCTTCATGAAGCAATAGCTGTCGTGCCGCAAGGTTCATCACTTCCACATCGAGCTTGCGGAAATAATACAGGCTCATGTTTTCAAGGAATACTTCTTTTTGGGTGTGTATGTGGTATTCGTAGGTTCGTTGGCGCGCATCAAAACGGGCATGGGCATCATCGGCAACCGCAAAAATGGAATGGATGGCAATATCCTGGGGTAAAAAAGAATTGAGTCTGTGGATCAGTTTTTTGGTCTCGAACAATCCGTCAAAATCAAAATGGGCGAACATCTGTCTTGCGTGTACGCCTGAATCGGTGCGACCGGCGCCAACAAGTTCCACCTCGGAACGCAACAAAAGAGAAACGGCGGTCTGTAAGGTTTCCTGAACGGTTTTGGGTGTGTCGGGTTGGGCCTGCCAGCCGAGGTAGTTTGTTCCGTTGTATGAAAATTCGATGAAGTAGCGCATGGGGTGCAAAGGTAGTTGAAAAGTCTGGGAGTTCGGAAGTTGGGAAGATCGGAAGATCGGAAGTCGGGAAAGTCGGGAAAGTTGGGAAAGTCGGGAAAGTTGGGAAAGTTGGAAGTTCGGGAGTTCGGAAGATCGGAAGTTGGGAAAGTCGGGAAAGTCGGGAAAGTCTGGGAGTTTGAGAGTTAGGAAGTTAAGAAGTTTGGAAGATTGGAAGTTTGGAAGATCGGAAAGTTGGGAAGTTTGTAATAGGAAAATACTAATTTAGCTTTTGATGATCCAGTAATCGACATGCCTGTCAAAATCCTTCTTCTTTCAGATACACACGGCCACATTGATGATGTCATCCTCAACTATGTTTCCCAGGCCGATGAAGTCTGGCATGCCGGAGACATTGGGAATTTATCGGTTACCGATTCCATAAAGGCATTGAAACCATTGCGCGCAGTTTATGGGAACATCGATGGAGCTGCGGCCAGGCTCGAATATCCGTTGGACAATACTTTCAAATGTGAAGGAATGTCCGTGCGGATCACTCATATTGGCGGTTATCCGGGAAATTACGCACCTGGAATCACAAAGGAACTCGCCGCCGAAAAACCGGATATTTTCATCAGCGGCCATTCACATATATTAAAAGTGATGTTCGACAAAAAGCTGGATTTACTTCACTTGAATCCCGGCGCTGCAGGTAAAAGCGGATTTCATCAGGTTCGTACGATGCTTCGGTTTGTGATCGATGGAAAGGACATCCGCGATATGGAAATCATCGAATTAGGAAAGCGGGGCTAGCGGTATCGGCAATGAGATATGTATCGAGGTTCCTGCACCCGGTTTGGAATCGATATTGATTTTTCCTTTCATGGCCGCGACCCTGGCTTTGATTTGGGTCAACCCGAAGCCGTCCGATGAAGTATCTGAACTGAAACCGTTCCCATTGTCGGAAATAACAACGGAAAGCTGGCCTTCGTCAGCCCCGATTTTTACAAACGCTTCCGTGGCCTTACTGTGCTTTACGACATTGTTGATCAGTTCTGATGTGATGAAAAACACCTTCATTTCAAATTCGGCATCGAATCTTTTTTGGGCTTCCTGCGCCATTTGGGCCTTTATGGAAAGGGTATCGGTGGAATTGCGTTCACTCAAATCGTTGACAGCATAAGCAAGACCGAATTTGGAAAGCAGTACCGGCACAAGCTCGTGCGATAATTCCCTTACGGTTTCATGCGCCATCCCTATTATTTCGCGAACCTTTGAAACACCGGCCGATTTATCCGGATTGCCAGCCGAGAAAGCGCTCAACTGTAAAGACGCCGAACTCAGCATAGCACTGATGTTGTCGTGGAGCACGCCCGCTATTTTGTGTCGCTCGGTTTCCTGTCCGTCAAGCGTAGCACCGAGAATCTGCTGCTGGGTTTCGTTTTGGAGCAACTGCAGCTTGTTCTTTTGCTTGAGGCGGGTGTTCTGCATGTAGAAATAGAAAAGGATCAGCGTGAGGATGAGCACTGCAAGGATGATAAGCATGATCTTATTCTTTTTGGCAAATCCGTCTTCTATTTTCTTGATTTTGTATTTGCTTTCGATGTTCCACACCAATCGATCCCTATCGGCGGCATATGCTTTTTCTTTGATAGCGATCGCTTTATTGAGATAGGTTATGGCTTCATCAGGATGACCTGTTTTTTCAAGGATTTCAGAATAGGTATGATAAAAATTTGCCATGGCCGAAGAAGTCGTATCGGAAGCGTGATCCTGGAAATATTTATCATAAATTTTTTTAGCGGCAGCATAATTCTTAAAGGGCTTAACGTAAAATGCCGCCGCATTCATTGATGCATCTTCTATAATTTGCGGATTAGCGGTTCGGTTAGCATAATAGACAGAGGAATCAAGATATTTTTTACCGATATCATATTCCTCGAATTCAAAATAATAGGCGCATATATTGGTATGGGCGCGATGGAATTCTGAATTATCCTTTGTCTTTTTCGCATATTTATAGATTCGGTCAGAAAAATATTTTGAGCTGTCCCGTACATGCATCATAAGATAGCTGTAGAAAATACTTTGCTCACATCGCGAAATCAGGCTGTCGTTATGCGTCTGCAAGCTTAATTGCCAGGCAGAGCGCATATATTTCATAGATGCCCTGTAACTTTCGGATTTTGCAAATATGGCCCCGATTCGGTTTCGAATCATAACCTGGGGAACCAGCAAATTTGCCTGTTCGACTTTCCTTAGGCCTTCGAATAATAATTTGTGGGAAGCTTCCGGATCATTTACAAGTACATACATTTCCGCATGCGCTATAAGGCATTTTGTGTAGGAAAGATATTCTTTGTTCCTCCAGGCTTTTTCGCAGAATCGGTTGGCAAAATTTCTTGCACCTACATAATCATACTTGTCTATGTATATCTGAAGCGAATCTGGTGAAGATGTCGCGTGACAGGGTAATGCCAATGAAATCAAAAGGCATTGTAATACTAGTATGACAGAGGTTCGCCCCAAGATTATATCGTGACCACCATGGTTGGTTTTTTATAACTTATCCCATTGCAAATCTGGTCAAAACCTACTTCAATGCCCGTAGCGGTACCGGTAAAAGTGAGTTGTTTGGTTATCATTGTGGGAGAAGGTACCTGGCCGCTCGGAAGCGTAACTTCTATAGTGTTTTTACCAACGCCGGTTATTTTTTTGCACGTGCAATTGTTAGGCATGTCAAATTCCACCAAATAGTCATATCCTGAGTTTTGGTAGCTGATACTGTAATTTGTGATTAGGTTCATAATGTTTGGTTTTAGGGGTTGATCAATTGGTGTTTTATTGCATATTTTACAAGGCCGACTGTAGACTTTACATTGATTTTCTTCAATAGGTTCTTGCGATGGCTTTCGACAGTATGGAAACTGATGAACAGGAATTCACTTATCTGTTTTCCGCTGTATTCCAACGATAGCAATTTCAGTATTTCAATTTCACGTTCGGTAAGAGGCAGGTTGTAGTTAGGACCAGAAGAGTTGATTTTCGGATTATTTCCTGCAAACGAGTTGAATATTTTTTCACGTACGGTCTTGCAGAAATATTCTTCGCCACGTTGAACCGCCTCAACTGCTTCGATGATATTTTCGCCTGCGCATTGTTTGGTCAGGTAACTACTGGCTCCCAGTTTCATTACCTCTCGGATAAGCTTGATTTCGTCATAACTTGAAAGGACAATGATGCGGAAAGGCTGGGGCAGGGCGGCAAATTCCTTTAATACTTCTATTCCGTCGCGCACAGGCATATTGATATCCATCACAAGTATGTCTGCGTTGGAAGCTGTCGCTTTTTGGATCAGGTCTTCGCCATTCATGGCTGTGCCGACAATTTCGAACTCAGGTGAGTTGCCTAAAACTGCTACTAAGCCATCAAGCAACAACTGATGGTCGTCGGCCAGGTAAATTTTGATTTTGGAATGCATGTGGTGTTTGTTCCCTTCAAATCTAAACAATTTAATGCTGTTTATGTATCCCTATATTCAGGGATATTTCAACAAAAAAACCCGGAATTTACATCCGGGTTTTCTTCGCACTAATAAACTAAGTTTCATTGGATTATCTCAATCTGTCAACAGATTTTACGAGATCTTCATCCTTTTTTATGGCGCGGTTTGCCAAAACAAGCAAAACGATGGAAATAAAAGGAAGGAACATCCCAATACCTTTCTCTGAAACGTTAGCCGCTTCTCCAGATAGATTTAGTGACCGATACAGAAACAATCCCAACAAAATTAAATTTAATATGATATTCAGCCTGTCAATGACAAACTGATGCTGTCTTTTTTGATAGAACAATAACGCCAGAAGCGCCAATGTTGCTGATAATCCGAATAATGAAGAATACGTGAGGGAAGAGGCGAAATAAAAATCCTTTCCGTCAGTTTTCCAAAGCGGGAACACAAAAGGTAAAACTCCGGCCACAAGGAGGACCAAAAAAAGATAAACCGTTTGTATGCGTTGTATCATTACCTGAATTATGATCGCAAAAATAATTTTTCTTTTTTTATAATTCTAGTTGCAAATCAAATTTATTTGTAATATTGCAGTAAGGAAGCCGAAAGTACTTCACCATGCGGCAACCTTTTAATACTCACCTTGTATTTTACACTCCTTTCAAATTAACCCCATCTTTTTTTGATGTTAGATAGTTCCGTACTAAAAGAAATGAAGCTGCCAGAGCTTCAGGATCTTGCCAAGCAACGCCGTATTAAATTCAATGGCGTCAAAAAGGAAACCCTTATAAACCAGATTCTGGACCATGATGCTTCGGCTTCATCAAACGGATCTGAAAAAAACGCCGAAACACGACAAAAACGGGCGAGAATCACGTCTGATAAAAACCAGTCTCCAACTCCCGAACCTGTTGTCGCTGAGCAAACTTTGCCATTTCCTGAACCAAATCAGGCTCCGGAAGAAAACCAGCAAAAAAAGCGCGGTCGCAAGCCCGGTTTCAAACTGAATAAAAATCAGCCGCAGGAAGTCAGGGTAGAAGCTGCTGCACCTATTTCGGTTCCTGAAGAAAAAGCTCCGGAAGTTGTTGCTTCACAATCGCCTGAAACACCTGTCGAAAAACCTCAGCAGAAATTCCAAAAGCAACAGCAACAACAACGTCATCAGCATAATAACCAAAACCAGAATAACAACGGAAACGGAAATGGACAACAAAACGTCCAGAATCCTGGAAATCCGGGCTTTCAATATCAGAAGTTCAAGGATAAGAAAACCACAAATTACCGCGATTCAGATTATGAATTCGACGGAATCATAGAAAGTGAAGGCGTACTTGAGATGATGCCGGACGGATATGGTTTTTTACGTTCGTCCGATTATAACTATCTCGCATCTCCGGATGATATTTATCTTTCAACGTCACAAATCCGCTTGTTCGGATTGAAAACCGGCGATACCGTGAAAGGTGTAGTTCGTCCGCCGAAAGAAGGAGAAAAATTCTTTCCGTTGGTTCGTGTCCTCAAAATCAACGGGCATGATCCGCAAGTGGTTCGCGACAGGATATCGTTCGAGCACCTGACTCCGGTTTTCCCTACCGAAAAATTCAAGTTAGCCGAAAAACAAAGCACTATATCCACACGTATCATTGACTTGTTTTCCCCAATCGGGAAAGGCCAGCGCGGTATGATTGTCGCCCAGCCCAAAACGGGTAAAACCATGCTTTTGAAGGATGTAGCCAATGCGATCGCGGCGAATCATCCGGAGGCATATCTGCTTGTACTCCTTATAGATGAACGCCCGGAAGAAGTCACCGACATGCAGCGTAGTGTCCGTGGAGAAGTTATCGCCTCAACGTTTGACCGCGAACCACAGGAACACGTAAAAATTGCCAATATCGTCCTTGAAAAAGCGAAGAGACTTGTGGAATGCGGGCACGATGTCGTTATCCTTCTCGATTCGATCACACGTCTGGCCAGGGCATACAATACCGTTCAGCCTGCATCCGGAAAAGTACTTTCAGGTGGTGTCGATGCCAACGCGCTACAAAAACCGAAACGTTTCTTCGGGGCTGCACGGAATGTTGAAAATGGCGGTTCATTGAGTATCATCGCGACCGCACTTACAGATACGGGCTCCAAAATGGACGAAGTGATCTTCGAGGAATTCAAAGGAACAGGTAACATGGAGCTACAGCTCGACCGTAAAATTGCTAACAAACGTATTTTCCCGGCTATCGATCTTATGTCTTCGAGTACCAGACGCGATGATTTATTACTTGATGATACTACGTTACAGCGTATGTGGATCATGCGTAAGTATCTGTCTGATATGAATCCGGTGGAAGCGATGGATTTCATTAACGACAGATTTAAGAAGACCCGTAATAATGAAGAATTCCTGATTTCGATGAATGATTGATAATCTTCTGAAGCAACCATAAAAAATCCCGGAATCATTCAGGTTCCGGGATTTTTTATTCCTGATATTTTCAGATTTAGTTGACGATGACTTTCCGGACAACTTCTGAACCTGAAGCTTTCAATTGCATCAGGTAAAACCCTTTTGGCAGATTTCCGACAGAAAACACATGGTTGGAAAACACCGGATTTTCAAAGGATTGGATTAATTGTCCGTTCACGGAAAATATCTTTATGTTTTCCACGTCAATCTCACTGCTGATATTTACGATTCCATTTGAAGGGTTCGGAAATACGGAAACCGATTGTGTCCAACTTAAATCCTGTGTTCCAAGGAAAGGCCAGCGATTCTGTGCGACAGGTCCGCCCCAAATCAATGTTGCCAGGTATGGATTATCGATAAACGGATTGCGGTTGCCTTGTCCGTAGGTATTATTGGCATTTCCAAGATAGGTGTTTCTGGCATCTTCATACACCGATACCGGATCTTCGGCATTCCATTGAAGAAACAGTTCGGGCATATTATTGTCTGTAGAAACGGTTGATCCTACACCCACATTGGTCGGAAGGCATTGGGTGCCATATCTGAGATACATATACATGATGATACGCGCCACATCGCCTTTCCATTCATCACCCGGATACCAATTGGTCCCGGTTTCGAATGAATTTCCGCTTCCGGCAAAGAATTTATCGTTGTCGCGGTCGGCATTGCGTTTTTTGTCGCAGGCACGCAGGTTGTGCGCATCGCCTCCGGGACCCGTGGTTCCCAAATCCGGGTTTCCGAGTGCTTTTGGGAATGTATGTTCCCGATTCCATAAACACGATGCTGCGGTTCCATCGTCTTCCATATCCGTGTTACGCGTGCGGTGGTCTTTGTCATCGGATGAAGATGTCGGACAGGTGTTCGGACTGAATCCGTATAGCAACAATAAATTGGTATGTGTCGGATCTGTCGGATCGAGGTCGGTCACTTTGAGCGCACTTTTTGCCTGTGCGTAAGTGAGTTCATGGGTGTGGGTCGTTGTAATCTTCGTCGCCAGAGCCGATTTGAGAGGCATACCGGTCTGGGTGAAGTCAAAACCATTGTAATACGGAGATGCCGGGGCGCCATCCTGCGCAAAAGCGACCTGGACTATTGCCCAAACCGCAAGGGTAAATTTCAATTTCATGAAAAGGATTATGAGTTTTTTTTATGTAAGAGTGCCATGTAGAACCCGTCGAAACCGGATTCGGACGCCAGGATGCTTCGATCCTGTATCAATTCGAAGTTTTTACCGGCATCTGTGGCCAGAAAACGGCTAACCTGTTCCTGATTCTCAGATGGGAGAACCGAACATGTAGCATAAACCAATTTGCCTCCCGGTTTGACCATTCGGCTGTAACTTTCAAGCACGTCTGCTTGTACTTTTCTGATGTTGTCTATGAATTCAGGCTGGAGTTTCCATTTGGCATCGGGGTTTCTTTTTAAGACACCCAAGCCGCTGCATGGCGCATCAATCAATACCCTGTCGGCTTTTTCCTGAAGTTTCTTGATGACTTTGGTTGAATCAATGATTCGGTATTCAATATTAAAAGCGCTGTTTCTTTTAGCGCGGAGTTTCAGTTGCTTGAGCTTGCTTTCGTACAGATCCATAGCTATCAACTGGCCCTTGTTCTGCATTAGCGAAGCCAAGTGAAGCGTTTTTCCTCCCGCACCCGCACATGCATCGACGACCCGCATTCCGGGCTGTACGTCAAGCAATGGTGCTACGAGTTGGGAACTTGCATCCTGTACTTCAAAAAGACCTTCTTTGAACGCATCGGTAAGGAACACGTTCGCGCGTTCTTTGAGAACTAAAGCATCAGGTTGATTGTCGAGGAATTCTGTTTCGATGTTCAGATCCATCAATAGGGCCCGAAGCTTTTCACGGGTCGTTTTAAGCGTATTGACACGTAAAATTACTTTAGCAGGCTGATTCTGGGCTGCGATTTCCCTGTTCCAGGTTTCTTCACCCAATTCGCTGATCCCCACTTCGTCAATCCAATCGGGAATCGACTCACGAAATTTGCGGATTTTGCTCAGTTCATCGAACCGGCCTTTGATTTTTCTTTCCGGCGTTCCCTGAAGTTGTGTCCAATCCGGAATCGGGTAACCCCTCAAAACGGCCCACACCCCGAACATACGCCACAGGTTTTCCCGGTTGAACGGTTCTTTGACCTCGGCAATTTCAGCATAAAGACGCTTCCACCGGACAATCTCATAAATGGTTTCTGCTACAAACTTACGGTCGGCGCTTCCCCACCGCTTGTCCTTTTTAAGGGCGCGGGCAACTACTTTATCGGCGTATTCACCTTCATTGAAGATGGCGTTGAGTGAGTCGATCGTAGTGTAAACAAGGTTGCGGTGAAGTCTCATGTGCTAAATTGGGACGGCAAAGATAGTTAATATTCTATCTTGAACATTATCTGTACGTTATTAATGTTCCTGCTTGGAATTGCTGTAAACCCGTGTCAATGAAATTTTTTCGGGCGGATGCAGCACCAACGGGAACTTTTCTACTTTTACCGAACTACTGTCAAGACCGAAAGCTTTTTCTTCGGACAGGCTCAGCTTCTTAAATAAGAAGTAGGTGTTCATAATGACTTTTTCGTCAAAACGGAGATCGCTGTCGTTCGAAAGGAATTTTTCAGACAGGACGAACTTGAAATCACCAATGATATTGTTTTTGTTCAATGATTCATATCGGCTGGTAACATCGACTTCGCCTTTTTGCACCATATCGCGCAACACCTCACGGAACATCATGCTGATTTTGGTCGATTCACGGAAACCGATGTTGAAATCGATGCGGAACAAGTCGTCTTTGATGACTTCGGTTACTTTATATTCGGTCCGATACGGTTCATTGAGGATATTTACGTGGACAAACCAATAAATATCGGCTCGTTTCGGGCGTTTCTGTAAAATCGAAATCATTACTTTTTCTTCGATTTCATCAGTCCGGCTCGCATTGGTCATGTATACCAAGTGCGTAGCATATTTTGGGATAGACAAATCGACGCTGAGTTCCGCCATGACCTTTTTGTAATGCTCGATCTTGACGAATTTGGTATAATTCTTAGAAATTTTCTTGGCACGGAACCAGGTTGCCATGATTCCTATGAGTACACAGGTAATGAAAAGCGACACATAACCACCGTGTGCAAATTTGTTCAGGTTTGCAAAAAGGAAACAGAATTCAATGACCAGGTAAACCGTGATTATAGGGGAGAAAACATACCACGGAAGCCGCTTCATTATCATATAATAATTGAGCAAAATGGTCGTCATTATCATACATAAGACAATTGCCAAACCGTAAGCCGCTTCCATATTACTCGATTCACGGAAATGCAACACTACGCCGACACAGCCAGCCAGTAATAACCAGTTGATCGATGGAATATAAAGTTGGCCTTTGAGTTCCGTAGGGTATTTGATTTTGACTTTTGGCCAGAAACTCAGTCGCATGGCCTCATTGATAAGTGTGAAAGAACCTGAAATCAACGCTTGGGAAGCAATTACTGCAGCCATTGTAGCTATGATGATCCCAGCGGGCTGGAACCAATCTGCCATTATGAGATAAAATGGATTTCCGTAATCACCTCCAAGAGATTGAAGTGTTTCACCTTCGTGTTGTATTAGCCAGGCAGCTTGTCCGAAGTAGTTCAGTACCAACATCGCTTTTACAAAAATCCAGCTGATGCGGATGTTCTTGCGTCCACAGTGACCCATGTCTGAATATAACGCTTCAGCTCCTGTGGTACAAAGAAAAACGAACCCGAGTACGTAAAAGCCATCGGGATGTATCTGTAATAAATGTATGGCATAATACGGGTTCAGTGCTTTAAAAACAGCTAAATGTCCCGTGATTTGTATAACGCCCAAAACACCAAGCATCACAAACCAGATGAGCATCATAGGGGCAAAGAACTTACCGACAAGCTTGGTTCCGAATTGCTGTATAGTGAACAAAATCACCAGAATTGCAATAACTATCGGGACAGTATTTATCTCCGGATAGAATGTCCGTATACCTTCGACTGCCGAAGAAACCGAGATGGGAGGTGTAATGATTCCGTCTGCCAGTAATGCGCTTCCTCCAATGACAGCAGGAATGATAAGCCATTTGACCTTGGTACGCCTTACTAATGCGTATAAGGCAAAGATTCCACCTTCGCCATGGTTATCGGCGCTTAGGGTAATGATTACGTATTTGATTGTGGTTTGAAGTGTCAGTGTCCAGAATATGCAGGAAATTCCTCCTAGAACTACATCTGCATTTATGGGGTGATCGCCTACAATGGCTTTCATAACATAGAGGGGAGAAGTGCCTATGTCACCGTAAATGATCCCCAAAGTAATCAATAAACCTGCAAAAGTCAGTTTATTGTGGAGACCGCTGTGTTGTGCATTCATTTATCTTTCCGTCGAATTACGATGCAAATTTATGACTATTAGGGCAATGTTATTCTGTAAATGCCCCTTTTTTGAAAAAGCATAAAAAAAGCACCCTGTTACGGATGCTTTGATTTTCGAGGTTTTATCTTCTTCTTCCACCACCTTCATTACCACTTTGCCTTTGGGGAGCGGCCGATTGTTGCTGAACCGGGGCTGAACGTTGCGGGCTGCTCACCTGTGTACGCTGTGGCTGTTGTACTGCCGGAGCCGAACGTTGCGGGCTACTGACACTTCTTTGTTGTGTAGGAGCTGAATAAGAACGCGGAGTACTTTGATTCGGGACCGATTGTCTTGTGTTTTCACGCGGTGTGCTTACAGGTTGGCTAACGGTTGACCGAACCGGAGCAGATTGTGGGATTTTGGTTTCATTTCGCACGGAACGATTCGGTTGTAAATCCTGGTTTCTGACAGATGTATTATCACGTGCTCCGGTATTTTTAACTGTTGCAGACGGTGTTTTTGTCCTGCTTACTGTAGTCGACAAATTGGATTTTCTTGTATTTCCGACAGATGCTGAATTGTTTCGTTGTGAATTCCTTCCGTTTACATTGGCAGTCGTGTTTCTTCCGGATGGAGCAGATAGCGTGTTGCGGGAATTTCCCCGGGAACGATCCAAATCATGACGATTGGTCATACCTGCATTCCTGGTTTCAAAACCACGTCCGGGATTTCTGGTTTCCCAGCCGTTTCCACGATACGGTCTTGTAATTGCGGCCACATTACGCACATTCCTGACATTGACATAGTTGTATGTGTTGTGGATATTTATGTGGTTGTGAACGTGGTTGTGGTATCTGTAAACGGGAATCGGAGCCCAATAATGATAGTATGACGGATAGTAACCCCAGTACCAGCTTGAAATATATGGTCTGTAACCAATCACCCAAAAAGAAGAGTAAATGTAGGGAGTAGTGACGTAAACCGGTTGGTAGATATAATTAGGTCCGTACAGATAAGAATCACCTACAACCTGAACCTGGATATCAGAACCCGTCTTTTCGACTTCTACGGTTGCAACGTCCTGATAGACATCTTTGTCAAGTACCGATTGGATAATCACAACGTGGATATTGTTCTCTGTAGATTCAATAACCCGCAGGTAATCGACCTGGTTGTCGCCATTAAGGTCAAGATTGGAGATTTGGAGGGAAGGATCGTTCAGCTTTTGTTCAAATTCTTCCAGATTTCTGGATTCCCCAAAGAGGGAAGCGACAGCGCGCAAGTCTAAGTTATCGCTGATATCGTAATTCTTTGCCGTTACCGTAGTACGGTCCTGGGCAAAAAGTTGGCCTGAACTTAGGATCAGAGCCAGTGCGAAGGTAAAAATCGAAGTTTTCATAATGGTATTGGTTATTTCTTGAAGTGCCGATTCCAAACACTGTGCCACCGGATTTAAAATTGCGACTCACATGGCCCAGATGCGTATCTTTATGATTTATTTAGCTTTTATGAGATTTTTGATACTAGCGGCTGTTTGGCTGTCAATGCTTATTCCTATTAAGGAAAACCCATCATTTGAACTGGATCAGTCGGTTCAGGTCGATACAATTTTCAAAGGCAATTTCGGATGCCGTGCTTTGGCCCTCGACGGAAACAGACTGTGGTTTGCAGCAACGGGTTCGAGATATGGTTTCATCGATCTGGATAAAAATATCAGCAGTGAAAACAAATTGGAACCCGACACACTTGATCTGCGAAGCATCGCCATAACCAAAAACAGTGTATTCCTTTTAAACGCAGGAAGTCCTGCATTTCTTTTTGAGGTCGGGAAAGACGGAAAGCAGAAAGCCCAGCGTCATTCAGATTCGAATAAGAAAACATTCTACGACAGCATGAAATTCTGGAACGACCGCGAAGGAATTGCCATTGGCGATCCGGTTGAAAATTGCCTGTCCATATTGATTACAAGAGATTCAGGTAAAAACTGGCATAAGATCGATTGTAGTTTGTTGCCCAAAATAAACAATGGAGAAGCCGCATTTGCATCGAGCAACACCAACATTTCGATTCACGGAAACAATGCGTGGGTCGTGAGCGGAGGCAGTCATTCACGTATTTTCCACACCTCAGATAAAGGCAAAACCTGGAAAGTATTCGATACGCCAATTGTAAAAGGAGAAAGAATGACTGGGATTTTCACCTCTGATTTTTACGATTCCAAAACCGGCTTTGTTGCTGGTGGCGATTATTCCAAACCCACAAGTAACGTCAATAACAAAGCCATGACTCTTGATGGTGGGAAAACCTGGAAAGTCATGGCTCAGGATAAACCTTTCGGGTATGCTTCGTGTATTCAATATGTTCCGGGAAGCATGGGCAAAAAACTATGGAGCGTGGGGGCAACGGGATTGTTTTATTCTGAAGATTCAGGCGAAACATGGAAATTGATGCTCAACGATTATACGCTTTACACCCTTGTCGTCAAAGACCAAACTACTTTGTTTGCTGCGGGAAAGAACAAAATTGTAAAAATCACGTTGAAACCTTGATCATTTATCGCGTTTCTTTCGGTATTGCTGTAAAAGCTTGCGGTTAAAATCTTCCTCGGCCTTTTTAAGAAGGATTATCTTTTTTGCCGGAATGATGGTTTTCAAATCGGCGATAAGCTTTTTCTTGAGCTGATATAAATCGGCTTCCGTTTCTTCCATCTGGCCCAACATAGTCACCGCTTCTTTTTCGGTCATTGTTTCCAGAGAACCGTCGTTCATCCGGTCTTTATAAGCTTCCATTTTTTGCTGACGCAGTGCGAATTGATCGTCTTCGAATTTATTATAGACAGGCCAGAATTTCTGGGCTTCGGCAGTCGTGAGGTCAAGTGCATCGGTAATGAATGCCACCTTGACCGATTTGAGTTCTTCTTTTTTCTCCTTCAGCAAACGGCCGCCCTGGGCGAAAAGGGCAGAGGAGAACAACAGACAGAGTACTGGGATTAAAATTTTAGTTTTCATATAGGCTATTCTGTTAATATAGGTTCAAAATCGGGATTGTCAGAAATGAATGCTTCGATGTCTTTGTCTTCTACGGGAAGTTCTGTCTGAATGGCACGGATGTCTTCGGTATCAAGAACATTGAGCAAATCGAATTGATTGAGCGAAGTCTGATAAGCCAGATAGTTTTCAAGGACTTCATGGTCCGGAACATCATCGACCGATTTCTCAAGGAAAAAAGCGGTTCCGAGTGCGATGACTATCATCGCCGCCGTTGCATACATCCATATTTTGCGGCGATACAAGGGAATAATGCGTGTTTCTTTTGCTTCCGGCAGTTCGTTTATGCGTTGCATGATACGGTCTTCAAGCGAATCGAAGTAACCTTCGGGTGTCTTAAAACCGATGTTTATTTTTTTGGTTTCGTCAAGTTTAAATTCTTTCATGGTCAATTGCGTTCACGTGTGACATAATCTTCTATTTTTTTTACGGCGTGATGGTAAGATGCTTTCAAAGCACCAACCGATGTGCCAAGTATTTCCGACATCTCTTCGTATTTCAGTTCCTCGAAATATTTCATCCGGAAGACGAGTTTCTGTTTATCGGGCAGCTTTTCGACTGCTTCAAGCAGTTTTGTCTGGATTTCATCGCCATCAAAATACGTATCGGCTTTTAAATTCTGGAAAGTCCTTTCGTGAGAAGCTTCATCTCCAATTCCGGTTTTCCTTTTCTTTTGCCTGATGAACGTCAGGGCTTCATTCGTCGCGATCCGATACACCCAGGAGAACAACCGGCTTTCGCCTTTAAATCCTTTGACGTGCTGGAAAACCTTTACGAATGTGTTCTGTAATACGTCATCGGCATCATCATGATCGATGACTATGGACCTGATATGGGAATAAAGCGGCCGTTTATACTCACTGATGAGTTCACGGAAAGCCACGTCCTGTGTGGCCGGATCCAATAATTTCGCTACGATTTCCCTGTCTTCCAAAATCATGATTCGCGGCCTTTGATACGGTTTGGAAAGAAAAGTTTAAATCATTCGGCTAATTTATCTCGCAGTGTCGCGAACCGTAGCGGCTGGACGTTGGACTGGAAGTGTTGGAGTCTGGACCAAAGTTGAATCTGTTACGACATGTTCATCATACACGCCAACGGGATAATACAGTTCTGTAATCCATTGGGAAGGCCGGTTTGTTTGGTTGATTCCTTTTGTTATGACTTCTATCCAACGGTATTTTGGCAATGCAACTAAATTGTTCGCCGTAAGATATTCAGTGGCTTTCTTTCGTGCTTCGGGCAAATGTGATAAATCTCCGGTAAGGGTTACTTTGGCACAACTCATTTTTGGAATTTCGGCATATTGGATGTCGCTTCCGTCAGAAATGTGGACTTCTTCGGCAATGGGCATGCAGACAGAAAAACGGCAATGATTGTTAGGGCCGTCATATCTGTCATAAATCACAAACGGATTTCCGGCCGCTTCGAGCTTGTTCTTTTTGAAAAAATAATACATCTTGGCCAACATGATCCGGATATTCGATGGTGCGAGATCAATTTTACTTGAAATGGTTTGTTGCAGATAACCGACCGAAGCCAGGTCTTTGATTCCATTCGGGATAACCTTGAAAGTCGCTATTTCCTTTTGAAGTGTTTTGTCAAGGTCGATAAGGCTTTGTTCCGATAGTGCCGAAATCAGTTTTTCAATCCCACCTTCCGCAACCGCCTTCACCTTATACATGAAGCTCATACGGCCTTTCCCACGCCAGGTCACTTTTGTCCCGCCGACCGTATCCTTGAATTTCCACGAAATGTCAGATAAAGCCCCGTTGAATTCCATGCGCTGGAAAAGACTGTCGTTTTCCTTTACGTATAACGTTTTTACTTTTCCGTCGCCTTCGGAAGATTCCCATGAATAGGATGCCCCTTTACCAGATGTCATTGCCGGATAATCGAACCTCGCTTCTTTTTTATTGATGGGCCACGTACCGAAATTTTCCCAGTTCCTGAAATCGCTGGCGTAAGAGAATACGACCGGTCTTGGTAAATTGATGATCCGGCTTCGTTCGACCGAAAATGTTCCCTTTGAAGTGGCGACGAAAACACTGACCGAAATCAGGAAAAGCAGCAATAATAGAAACAGGTATTTCAGGATGCGCATATTGGCCGCCGGTTAAAGTTGTATGGTAAATGTAAGCAACGACAGATGAAAATCAAAGCCGATAATCAGTGTTTCAGATAGCCTTTGATAAAAAATAAAAAAGCCACAAAAAGCAAAAATGCAATCAGCACCCGATAGCTTCCTTTGTAAAAAGTCTTATGCAATGAGGCATCACGACGGTAAACCCAAATGGTCGCACCAACAAAGACGACAATAAAAACCAATGCGAAAATGAGTTGGCCCTCTGAAAACATTGTGTATAATTTTGGCGCAAAGGTACAGATTCACATAGATTTTACGGCTAATTTCACCACGTAAAAGTTATAATCATGAAAAACCAGATAGATGCCGTAAAGGCTTTCCATACATCATTCGGATTAGGATATAAAGAAGCACCGACCTCTGAACTGACACCCGAAAAAGTCATGCTTCGGTTCAATTTGATGAAAGAGGAAAACGAAGAATATCTCGAAGCGGCACAAAACGGCGACCTTATAGAAATTGCCGATGCATTGGGTGACATGCTTTATATTTTGTGCGGAACCATAATCGAACACGGCCTGCAATACAAAATCGAGGAAGTTTTTGCCGAAATCCAACGCAGTAACATGAGCAAGCTCGGGGCAGATGGAAAACCAATCTATCGCGAAGATGGAAAAGTGATGAAAGGGCCTGATTATTTCAAGCCCGATTTCACCAAAATATTGTTGTCTGAAAGCTAGACTTTAACTGTCCAGCCAAAAGGATCTGAATCGATTTTGTATTGAATGTCCGTAAGTTTTTCCTTTAGCATTGCGGCAAAGGAATTTTCGAGTTTCGGAAGTTCGTAATACATATCGGCATAACTAAAACCTACGATTGGATTGACTACGGCCGCAGTTCCGGCTCCGAATACTTCTTTCAGAGATCCGTCTTTTTGCGCATCGACAAGTTCCGTGACCAATACGGAGCGCTCCTCAACCTTTATGTCAAGGCTACGCGCGAGTTGTATAAGACTTTTTCTGGTGACACCGTCAAGGATACGCTCGCTCGTAGGTGCTGTGTAAAGTGTGTCGTTGATACGGAAGAAAACGTTCATGGTCCCTGCTTCTTCCAATTTGGTATGCGTGGCGTCATCGGTCCAGATGATTTGCTGGAAACCTTTTTCGTTAGCCAATTTGGTAGGGTAGAATTGAGCCGAATAATTACCGGCAGCTTTTGCAGCCCCAATCCCGCCATTTGCCGCACGGCTGAAATGTTCGGCTATGATGACTTTGACTTCACCTGAATAATAAGATTTGGCAGGTGAAAGGATAATCATGAAGCGGTATTGCGTAGACGGAGCAGCGACGACTCCGGTTCCGATTGCAATCATAAAAGGCCGTATATATAAGGTATTGCCTTTTCCTTTTTTGACCCAATCGCGTTCGAGGTCTATGAGTTGCTTCATGCCCTCAAGGAACAAATCGTCCGGGACTTCCGGCATGGCCAAACGCACCGCCGATTTATTGAAGCGCTCGAGGTTTTGTTCGGGACGGAACAACCACACCTCGTCATTGTCATCCTTATATGCTTTCATACCTTCAAAAATAGCCTGTCCGTAATGGAAAACTTTTGCCGAAGGATCGAGCAACATAGGCTCATACGGCTTTATGATTGGCTTTTCCCAGGCACCGTTCCTAAAATCACAGCTCAACATATGATCGGTGAAAATGTTGCCAAAAACCAGGTTTTCAAAATCGACGGAACTAATCTTGGACGAGTCTGCCTTTAATACTTCAATAGCGTGTGTTGTGTTTGGGTTCATTCAAGTGGTATTATGACAAAACGAAGCTCACATTTCCATTCTGTCACTGAATTACAGACACTATTATCTGTCACGGGCTAAAATACTAAAAATCCTAAGATTGGGTAGGGCAGATGTCCAATAAATTTAACTTTTGGCGATGCTTCAAAAAACAATAATCATCTTATTTACTGGAATGCAGCCGTTAAACCAGATAAAAAATGTTTTAGGTTCAGCCAAACTCGTTATTTTTACGACCGAAAAATCTGAAAGATCGAAATATGAAAAAAATAGTATTTGCCTTGTTGCTTGGAACTGTAATCGTATCGTGTAAAAAAGAAAGTACGCCCGCTCCGGATCAGCCAATGCAGACGGAAGCCGACACCGTTAAAAAAGATACCGTTGCGTTAATGGAGAAGACTTCGGGTAAATTACTTGCCATGAACTTTCCGGTACAGGAACCGAAATATGCTTCATTCGGTAAAAAGATCACCGCTGATAAGGCCTTGGATCAATCGGCTATGCTAAAAAAGTATGAAGGGTTGAAAAAAGGCGATACGATCCAGGTGAAATTCAAATCCAAAGTGACCAGCGTCTGCAAGAAAAAAGGCTGCTGGATGAAGATGGATCTGGCGAAAGGAAAGGAAACATTCGTTCGTTTTAAGGATTATGAATTCTTTGTTCCGCTGAATTCAGATAATTCAACTGCAATCGTAAGTGGCAAAGCTTTTATTGATGTGGAAACTGTCGAGGAATTGAAGCATTACGCAAAAGACGGTGGCAAATCCCAGGCTGAAATCGATAAAATCACCCAGCCAAAAACTACCTATGCGTTCATGGCTGATGGCGTACTTATGCAGGAATAATGCGGATTACACTAGTACTTATCATTTCTTTTGACTTGCTGGCTTCCTGTTCTAAAAAAGCCGAAACTACACCAAAATCAAAAGAAATGAAGAGCAAATTCGAAATGTACGAGATGAGTGAAATGTCTCTCGTCATGGAGCAGATGTTCGCAGATAACCAAAAGCTTCGCAACGAAATCATCGAAGGAAAAAAGCTTGGTGAAATGCCGGTACATTTCCAAAAGATCCATAGTGCGGCTATGACTGACCCGTCTGAAAATGATGCTTTTTTCAAAACAAAGGCGAAGGTTTTTCTTGAGGCGCAGGCCCAAATCTATTCAGATACCGAAAATGCGAAAGAACATTTCAACGCATCGGTTACGGCCTGTATCGACTGCCATAAAGTAAAATGTATGGGGCCGGTTTCAAGGATCAAAAAACTGTACATCAAGTAGTGAAGCGCGAAGTCATTACCACGGCGGACGGATCGGTAACATTGCGGCTGCCAGATTGGGATGAAACCTATCATTCCAAACACGGAGCCATCCAGGAAGCAGTACACGTATTCATTTCCAAAGGATTGGATTTGTTCCAGGGTAAACCGGTCAGCATTCTGGAAATTGGTTTCGGAACCGGACTTAATTGTTTCCTGACATATCTGCACACCAAAGATTGGAACGTTCCTATTGATTATACCGGAATCGAAGCTTATCCCGTTTTGGAGTCGGAGGCTACATCACTGAATTATCCGGAACTTGTGGGAAATGGGCAATACGAAAGGCAATTTCAACTTATGCATGTATCAGATTGGGAAAAATCAGTCGATATATCTGACACCTTTAAGTTGACAAAATTGCAGATGAAATTCGAAGACATACATCTTAAGGAGCAATTCGACCTGATTTATTTCGATGCTTTCGGATTCCGCGTGCAGCCTGAGCTCTGGAGTGAAAGTATATTCCAAACCATGTCCGAAGCCTTAAAAAAAGACGGCGTTTTAGTCACTTATGCGGCCCGGTCCGTTATCCGTAGAAATCTTAAAGCAACAGGATTTTCTGTTGAAACGTTACCCGGCCCACCAGGAAAGCGAGAAATGACAAGAGCTGTAAAGCTTTAAAAAATTATATTTTTTTTAACAATTTCATTTGTTATAATCGCACTGTTTGTGCGGTTTGGTAGAATTTAACGCAATCCAGCCTTGTTAATTAACGGAAACTCCACGTGTCATCGATTAATTTTTTAATTACATTTGGCTATCACGAAATCCAAACTCATTTAACCTGTATTGATCGTATGAAAAAAACCATGATTGCTTACACTAAAGAGATTCTGGAAAGAGTCAGTTTTGATCCCGATCTTTTCCGTAAGGAATTGCAAAAAGCCCTCAAATCATTATTGCCATACGAAGTTGAACAGCTGAGAGACTGGCTGTTGAATTTTACCCAAGGCAAACCCGAACTAAGGCAATGCCTGTTATATGTAAAGAAATAAATTGAGAAGGAGTATAAAAGCTCCTTTTTCTTTAGTTCAATTTAATTTTGAAAGAAAAATCTTTCTTAAATTATTTATAAATGCATTTCGCCGATAAAAAATACATTTAATCGGTTAAAAGTGATATGTGTTAAAGAAAACTTATGTAGATTTATCTCACGTTCAACCAAAGAAACCCCAAAACCCTATCCATATGCCCCGAATGATCTACGATTACACCAAATCCAGACTCGAAAGGGCAAGTACAGATCCGGCAAGGTTCGTGAGAAAACTAAAAAACGCCGAGAAAGTCTTGTTGCCTTATGAGCTTGAAATGCTTAAGAAATGGCTTGATTATTACACCAGCCAAAAACCAGAACTCAAAGATTTTGTCTTTGCACATTAACTAAAAAAGAGGAGAACCTACGCTCCTCTTTTTTATTTTTTAGAAAGAGGGCTTATGATTTCGACATCATGAAAAGCAATCGCACCTTTTACAACACCATTGATTACAGATCGCAAAGCTTCAATAATGTGCAGTTTCAATTCCGATTTCGGGAAAATGAGACTGACTTCACGTGCCGGTTTCGGGTCGCGGAACTGACGCAGTTTTTCACGGTTTTTATCGTTTAAATCCAACGTATGTAAATAAGGAAGAAGCGTTATTCCCAAGCCTTCGTCGGCCAGTTTGATCAGGGTTTCAAAACTCCCGCTGGCAATCTCGAAAGCCGGCGGATGAATGTTGTCACGTCTTTGGCATAAATTCAAAATGCCATCACGGAAACAGTGTCCGTCCCGCAACAAAAGGATTTCATTGGGGTCGAGTTGATTCGGGTCGATTGTTTTCTGTGATGAAAATTCATGTTGTTCAGGTACGTAAACCACGAATGGTTCATAATAGAGAACGAGTTCCTTTATCTTTTCGTCTTCAAGCGGAGTCGCGGCAATGGCGGCGTCGAGGTGATTGTTGTGGAGTTTGGTCAATATTTCCTCCGTGTTCAGTTCTTCAATTATCAGGTTTACTTTCGGATATTTTTTGATGAAAGAATTCAGGAACATCGGAAGCAACGTAGGCATAATCGTCGGGATGATGCCCAATCTGAATTCCCCGCCTATAAAACCTTTCTGCTGATCAACAATGTCTTTGATACGAATTGATTCATTGACGATATTTTTTGCCTGGGTGACAATCTTGTTCCCAATTTCGGTCAGTTGGATGGGTTTTTTGCTGCGGTCAAAAATCAGGATTCCCAGTTCGTCCTCAATTTTCTGGATCTGCATGCTCAATGTGGGTTGGGTGACGAAACATTTTTCGGCGGCAAGCGTGAAATTGCGATGTTCCGCAACAGCGAGTACATAGGTGAGCTGGGTGATTGTCATGATTGTAAATTTTGGTTAAAAATAAGAAAACGATAGCTTTTATTTATTGAAATGACCAATTATAATTGTAATTTTAGGTGCCGAAAAATCAAAAACAAAAGCAACATGAAAACCAATATGTTAGGCCTTCCGGTCAAAGAATCAGGTGTTATTGCAGATGAACTCAATACACTTTTAGCAAACTTCCAGGTGTATTACCAAAACCTCAGAGGCATTCACTGGAATATCCGCGGCAAGCGTTTCTTTGATCTTCACGTCAAATTCGAGGAATTATACAATGATGCCCAACTCAAAATCGATTTGATAGCTGAACGTATCCTGACCATCGGTGGAAAGCCACTCCACACATTCGAAGATTACATCAAAGAAAACCAGCTTGAAATCGGGAAAAATATTTCAGAAGATGTCAAGGCAGTACATTTGGTCGTTTCGTCATTGACAGGATTACTTAAGATTGAGCGCCCTATTCTAGCTAAATCTGCGGAAATCAATGATGAAGGAACAAATTCCATGATTTCAGATTTCATCGTCGATCAGGAAAAAACAATCTGGATGATGAACGCTTGGCTCGAAGAATCGCTTTAAGCCGTTAATTTTACATTAAAACATACAAGAGGGCTTGGTTTGTAAGGTCGTTCCGCTATTTTTGCAACTATGCTGCACGCGGTAAGACTTATGACGGCCCTTTTTGTTTTCTTCCTGGCAACGCCAACACTTGTCAGCGTCATAAAAAAATCCTGCGATACTACTTGTTTCTTCAGCATGAACGAAGAAGAAATTGCATTAAAATCTTTCAATGAGCTTAAAGCCGATTTCCCGCAGCCTATACAATATGTTTTTTCTTTTTTTCCTAAGCAGGCACAACGCAGTGTATTCTGGTATCTGATCCAGGATTGCCTTACACTGCCGGCACAAATTTTATCTCCTCCACCAGAATTGGTCTGATTGTTACGTGTACGAATGCATGCTGCAGCCAAAGAGGTTGTGGCTTAAACTGTATTTTCAATCATCAGACATGACAAAAAAAATAAACATTTTTGGCCACCTGAATGCCGATTTCGCTTCAGGCCTTGTAGTATTCCTGGTCGCTTTGCCCTTATGCCTTGGTATTGCACTGGCATCCGGTGCGCCGCCTCTTTCAGGCATCATAGCCGGAATAATCGGAGGTATAATAGTTGGTTTCCTGAGTAAATCGCATTTAAGCGTTTCCGGGCCGGCAGCGGGATTGACCGCCATCGTACTTACTGCGATAACAGATTTTGGCGCCTTTGAGATTTTCCTTTCGGCCGTATTGGTTGCCGGAGTGATCCAATTGATCCTTGGATTCGTCAAAGCCGGAACCATTTCGAATTATTTCCCGAACAATGTCATTGAAGGGATGTTGGCTGGAATCGGGATCATTATCATCCTAAAGCAATTGCCGCATGCCGTAGGCTACGATTCAGATTTTGAAGGAGACGAAAAATTTGTCGAAACCGACGGATCGAATACCTTTTCAGCCATCATGCATGCATTCGATTATGTGCAGCTCGGCGCGATTATCATTACGTTGATTTCGATAGCCATACTGATTTCATGGGACAAAATAGGTTTCCTCAAACGACTCAAACTGGTTCCAGGACCTTTGGTTGCGGTGGTGGTGGCCATTTTGCTCAATGAGTTCTTCAAGGCGAGTTTTCCAGGATTGGAAGTGTCCGGAAACCATTTGGTGAAACTACCGGTTCCGCAGAGTTTTGAAGATTTAAAGAATATTATCGTTTTGCCCGATTTTACGGCATTCGGAAATTCCAAAGTCTGGATAACAGGTGCAACCATTGCCGTCGTAGCCTCAATCGAAACCTTGCTTTGCATCGAAGCTGCCGACCGGATGGACGTCCAGAAGCGATATACCGATACCAATAACGAACTCAAGGCTCAGGGAATCGGGAATATTATCAGTGCCATGCTCGGCGGTTTGCCAATGACATCAGTTGTGGTACGTACCTCTGCGAACAATAACGCAGGAGCCAAAACCAAGATGTCGACAATAATCCACGGTGTTCTATTGCTGATTTGTGTATTGAGCATTCCGTTTGTTTTGAACCTGATTCCACTTGCAACGCTTGCCGCGGTCCTGATTCTCGTGGGTTACAGGCTTGCTAAACCGGCTATTTTCATGCACTTCTGGCATCAGGGGAAATACCAGTTCATTCCTTTCGTGGCCACGCTGATTGGGGTTGTGTTTACCGATTTATTGAAAGGTGTCGCACTCGGGATCATCATCAGCATCATTTTCCTCATCAAAGGAAATCTCAAACGGGCGTATAATTTCCGAAAAGAACAATATGAGGACGGTGATGTGATCCATATTGATCTGGCACAGGAAGTTTCGTTCCTTAATAAAGCTGCAATCAAGACCACATTGGGAGAAATTCCGGCGAATTCAAAAGTCATCATCGATGCATCTGATACCGTTTACATTGCCCACGATATCCTCGACCTGATAACCGAATTTAAAGATGTACGCGCCCCTGAAGAAAATATCAGGCTCAAATTAAAAGGATTCAAGAAGGCTTATAACCTCGAAAATTCAGAAAATACTTTTAATAATGTTACCTTGCAGCATAGATCGGAAGCTGTAAAACGCCTTCAGGAAAAAGAAGAAAAAGATAAATCCAAATTTTAAATTACATTACAAACTATAATTAAATCATGGAAGATTTCTATAAAAAAATACTGGACAACAATCAGGAATGGGTTCAAAAATCATTGGAAAAAGACCCGGAATATTTTACGCATCTCGCCAAGGAACAAAAGCCGCCGTTGTTGTGGATCGGATGTTCGGACAGCCGCGTGCCTGCAAATGAAATCATCGGTGCCAAGCCGGGCGATGTATTCGTTCACAGGAATATTGCCAATATGGTCATCCATTCGGATATGAACATGCTCAGTGTGCTCGATTATGCTGTCAATGTGTTGAAAGTAAAACACGTTATCGTATGCGGACACTACGGCTGCGGTGGTATCAAAGCGGCTATGGGCAACCAATCCATCGGCATCATCGACAACTGGATTCGCCATATCAAGGATATTTACAGATTGCATCATCAGTACCTTGATTCCATCATAAACGAAGAAGACCGTTTCAAGGCTTTCGTGGAACTGAACGTTAAAGAGCAGGTTTTCGACCTTGCCAAAACATCCGTGGTACAAGGCGCGTGGGGCAGAGGACAGGAAGTCACGCTCCACGGTTGGGTTTACGGTCTCAATTCCGGGTATGTTACAGATCTTGACGTCAACCTGAGTTCACCTGACCAACTCGATAAAGTTTATCAGTTGCAATTCGCAAAGTAAATTCAAAACCGCTGTAACAGGCGGTTTTTTTATTCCGTTTCGCTGTTTTCGTTAAAAGCGGATGGAAGCAGTTGCGGTATGAATTTAATCAGGATCGGCATCAATAAACTTCCGCCGGGTAATAAAAATATGGTCAGTGACGGAATGCTTTTACAAATGTCGAGCAACTGTTTGCGTACTTTTTTCTTTTCCTTTTCATCCAAATCTCTTGTAGTGGAAGCCGCAAGCAATTTTACCAATTCCCCGCTCTGGCTGATTTCGCGTGCAAGGCGTTTTTTGTTCCGATTGATGAGTACCGTCACATTATCGCTCATGTGATCGTAAAAATGCTTGACCGGATTCGAATACCGGAAATACGAGATACGCGATTTATTTTCAGTTATGAAGGCATCTGAAGTTTTGAGGCTTTCGCGGATGTGATTTTCAGATAAGCCGATTGATTTGCCCAGCTGGAACAAAAAGATACTTTCCTGTGGTTCAACGACGGCATCGCTGTACAAAGCCAATCCAGCCATGTCCAGCAGGTAATACCGCTCGAGTTCCGAGGTGAAAAAATCAAGCGGAAGCGTATCTGGCGTGCGTTTCGAGATTTCAGAATAACTGCCGAACCGCAACGAAGAATCAAGCAATTTGATAAGCAGTTCATCATAACTCGATTTACCGGATTTGGTCTGGAGCGCAATAGAAACGATTGAAATAATAAGTTCTTCAGATCGTTTCAGGTATTTGGCCGGAAGTTGCTCGTGCTCGAGAAATTTCTGATAACCAAGAACGTCGAGAAACAACAACGCATTCGTTACAATATGCGAAAAGTTCTTGCTGACGATATTGTCATTGGTCTGGACACGGTCATCCAGGATGCGTTCCAGCTGTGCACTTTTATGATTTCCGGGAAGTATTTTATGAATGAAATTGAAACCTTTGGGATTCATTTCCCGGTAATAAGAGACGGTCTTTGAGATAAATTCATCTGCAGTCGCATTCGGCCGGAAATACAAATGAAGCCGATACAATACAATCAATAAGGCCAGTTTTGACTTTTCATCGTCAAGCCAGCCCGAGGCATCGATATCTTTTTCGGTGTAAAAGGAAAGGATGTATCCGTATATAAAACCAGTTTTCCTTACATCGCTGTAAAATTCGCTGAGATTCGCCGACGGGCCATCTGTGCCTTCAAGTAGAAAGAATTTGTCGATCCAGCCATGTACCGATGGGTTTATCATGGCCACAAAGCTACGGCTTTCCTTTGCAAAAAAAAGGACCGCTGTTCGCGATCCCAATGTTATTATTTGATGATTCCCGCACAGGCTACCCGTCCACCTGCATCTCCTGTAGGCTGGGTAACGTAATCGTCGGCTTTTTCGTGAACGATTAACCCTTTGCCAACAATGTTCTTTGTTTCGTCGTTACAACTGATACACCATTCGGAAGTAGTTAGCGTTACTGTACCGTTTCCGTTTTCGTCTGCTGCAAAATTTCCTATATCGCCCTTGTGGTATTCACCCGAACCCCATTTTCCGTGTTTCTTGAAAGTCGGGTTCCAATGCCCGCCGGCCGAAGCGCCTTTGGGATCTGAACAATCTGCTTTTTCATGGATGTGGATGGCGTGGATTCCGGGTTTGAGGCCTGTGATGTTTGCTGTGAACGTGACTTGTCCGTCTTTTTCGGTGAATTTGGCGTCACCGGATACGTTACTACCGCTTTTCGGTTCGAGTTTGAGCGTAATTTCTTTCGAAGGTGTAGCTGACGATTTGTCCTTTGTGCCTGAATTGCAGCTTGTCAAAAGACCGATGGCGCAAGGTATGAGTAGCAGATATTTCATGATTTTGTTATTTAGTGTCTTCTCAAAAGTAACGAAATATACCGCTTGGCTTTGGTCGGCTTAACACGGCTTTAACGTGTCGGTCAATCAGCAAAGAGTACATTTAAGTATCAATACGCTTTAGATGAAATTAAATTCAGGTTACCCTTTCTGGCTTATTCGCGACGGACTTCCGTTTACGTATCCCAAATTAGACAAAGACATTTCGTGCGACCTATTGATTCTTGGCGGGGGCATTTCCGGCGCTTTGGTAAGATACAGTTTGAT
Organism: Flavobacterium silvaticum; assembly: GCF_012911565.1. Lineage (GTDB taxonomy): Bacteria > Bacteroidota > Bacteroidia > Flavobacteriales > Flavobacteriaceae > Flavobacterium > Flavobacterium silvaticum. The sequence continues at coordinate 59,748 of NZ_JAAMPU010000100.1, forward strand.
TCAGGCCGGCTTGGATCCCGTACTGATCGATGGAAGAACGATTGGCTTGGGAAGCACCTGCGCCAGTACAGCGCTGCTTCAATATGAAATCGATACACCGTTGCACCAGCTTCGCGAAATGATCGGAATCGAAAAAGCAGACCGGGCGTTTCATTTGTGCAATCAGTCCATAACCGATATTGCATCCATCGCCAATAAAATAGGCCATTCAGATTTTGAATACAAGGACAGCCTGTATTTTGCAGCGTATAAAAAAGACGTCCCTTTTCTTAAAAAGGAATTTGAAGCCAGGAAACAGGCAGGTTTCAATGTGAAATGGATTGATGAAAAAGAGGTACGTGATGCATTTGGTTTTTCAAGTCCGGCTGCGATTTTGTCCCATCACGGCGCCCAACTCGATGCCTATGCGTTTGCCCATTCGCTGTTGCAACAATGCCCCGATTGCCGCATTTTTGACCGTACGCCTGTGGTTCAGGTCGACCATCATGACAAAGGCGTGACGCTGACGACAGCATCGGGAAACACCATAAAATGCAAGACGCTTATTTATGCCACGGGTTATGAAGTGGAACAGATGCTAGGGCCTTCTGTCGTGAAATTATTATCAACCTATGCCGTGATTAGCGAACAATACAACAAATCCGATTTTTGGAATGACGGCACATTGCTTTGGAACACAGCCGATCCGTATTTGTATTTAAGGACGACTTCTGATGGACGGATATTAATCGGCGGACGCGACGTAGACTTCTACAATCCGGCCAAACGCGATAAGATGCTTCCGAAAAAAGTGCGTCAATTAACTTCGGATTTCCAAAAACTGTTTCCCGACAAAGCATTCATCCCCGAATTCAGTTGGACAGGAACATTCGGATCTACTAAAGATGGATTGCCTTACATCGGTAAGCATCCGGATTATAAAAACGCTTATTTCGCTTTGGGCTTTGGCGGAAACGGAATTACGTTCAGCCAGGTCGCCGCGGTTATCCTTGCCGATATTTTAACCGGACGCGAAAATCCGGATGTCGATTTGTTTTCTTTTGGCAGGTGAATCTCAGCTGATGCGTTTTTTATTGATTGAAATGACCCATTCCCGTTTGCCGCAAGAAGGACAAATATGGGCATCGGTCGGCTTTATCTCTTCGGTGTGTCCGCAAAAACTGCACGAATAAATTCCTTTTGAAAGTATCTGCAAATGACGTTCGGCATACAATTCCGGCCAAATCGGAAGTCCGTACTTTACCTTTTCGTCTTCATAATAAAACAGGCTTATGTTGCCGGAGACTTCGATGATCGCTTTTTCGATCTGACCCAGATGCGAAACGCTGTTTTGTCGCATCTCTGCAAAAAATTCATCATAACCCAGCGGTTCTTTGTCAAAATTCGCAATCGAGAATTTTCCGTTGTCGATGAGGCATATGGATTCACCTTCTATCAGTTTTTCTATATATTCATTCTTGAAAACCAAATAGGTGGTGAGTTTATACATGAGGATGATGACGAAAAACACCATGACCGCATTCAACAAGCCTACTTCTTTATAGAACATGGGATCACCGGCTGCCGATCCGAAACTGATGATGATGACCAATTCAAAGACCGATAATTGTTTTACGCCCCTTTTTCCCAGAAAACGCAAAGCCGCAAGGATTACCAGATACATAATCGCTGTCCGAATGACTATTTCCCAATGGAATGTCCAATCTTCATCTCCTTTGAACATTTTGAGGATATCTAAACCGGGATTTGACTGTAACGATAATGGCATAAAACGCTATCTTTAAATTGTTAAAAAAGTACGAGAAATTGTATTAAAGCACCTCGTCGAAATTTCACTTATATTTACATAAAATCATTCCTCAATGAAATTATACTTAAAATTTGACACCAACCATGCCTGCCGCGTTATTTTGCAGGAAAAGATGCAGGAATTCGGAATCGACTATGAACTCAAGGAATTGGGCGAAGTGGAAATCAAAGGTAATTTACCTGCCGATGTCCAGAAAAACCTTGAAGCTGCGCTCGAGCATTACGGCATCCGGATGGTCAACAATCATAAGAATACGCTTATTGAAAAGACAAAGGACATTATCGTCGAAATGATTTATGAAAAGGAAAAACTGCCTAGCACGAATATCTCAACGTATCTGGCTGACAGGCTCAACCACAGCTACGGTTATATTTCAAACCTGTTTTCAGAAGTCACTTATTCTTCCATAGAAAACTTTATCATCATCCAGAAAATCGAGCGCGCCAAACAGCTTATCATAGATGGTGAATTTACATTGACAGAAATATCATATCAGCTCAATTACAGCAGTGTGGCCCACTTGTCGAATCAATTCAAGAAAACAACGGGGCTTACACCGACTTCTTTCCAGCGTATCATAAAAAAGAGGGCCGACACGAAGTAAATTTCTGTAAATTTAGTGCCTAACTATCAGGTACAAATGTCTTTATCTAATTTACGGGTGCTTTTGGCAGATGACGATGAGGATGATCGTCTTTTTTTCTGTGATGCTATTCGCGAAATTGATTCGTCTGTAGACATAACCTCTGTTTCCGACGGACAACGGCTGATGGATTTTTTATCAGTTTCTTCGGTTTCACTTCCCGATATTTTGTTCCTTGATATGAACATGCCTTGTGAAAATGGCAAAGAATGTCTTAAGGAAATTCGCGAAGCGGCCCATTTAAAAAACTTGGTCGTCATTATTTACTCTACTTCAGGAGACGAGAATCAGGTTGCCGACGCATTTGCAATCGGAGCTAACGGATACATCAAAAAGCCAAATGATTTTTCTTCGTTGAAACAGGTCGTGGCAGAAATGCTTCTGATAAATTGGAAATCATCCGTAAAAAGCCAGCCAAAAATCATCCGTCTCAATTAAACAAGCAAAAAGTCTGTAAGGATTATCAGATATCCTGTAACGGATAGCGATGCAAAGAATCCCAATTTTGTAAAAGAAGCTGGTCGCGAATCCGGCTTCCAGAAACAACACATCAATAACTAAATACAAAATTCATCATGGGAAATCTATTGTACACCATCGCCGTAATTCTTGTCATTATTTGGGCAATTAGTTTTTTAGGCGGATTTTACACCGGTGGAATAATCCACATTTTACTTGTCATTGCGATTATAGTTGTATTGCTCAGAATCATTCAGGGCAAAAAACCACTTTAAAAAGAAACATTCATTAATTTAATTCATAGAAATCATGAGCAATCAAAAAGCACTTATAGGCCTGTTTGCAGGAGTTGCGATAGGAGCAGCGTTAGGCGTACTTTTCGCACCGGATAAAGGAAGCGCAACCCGCAAAAAAATCAAAGACAAAGGCAACGATCTCAAAAACGACGTTACGAGCAAATACGATGATATTGTAAGTGCGGCACAAGACAAACTTGACGCTGTAAAATCTAAATTCAACGATTATACTGGAAAAGCTGAACGTGCCGTGCAAAACGGGGCTGATGCTGTAAAACAATCGGTATAACCACAAAGCAAAATCGGGAAGACCTGTCAGCAATGTCAGGTTTTTTTATGCAATAAAATTGTCCCAGTTTAAAATTCTGTAAGCATTCAAAAGAATGGTGTAACAAATGTGAACGCCAATCGACCCATCTTTGTAATGTAGATCATCAATATCTCAAAGGGACTACAATAAATGTTTGTTTGGTTTTTGCTGAAGCGTTGTCACTCAAAACACGTTTCGCAAGTAAAAGCGGCCACTTCCTCAAGGCCGCTTTTTTATTTTGTAAGTTTTTGGTTCGGAAGATCGGGAGTTCGGAAGAGACAGGAAAGACCGAAAAGTCGGGAAAGTCAGAAAAGACTGAAAAGCCTGGGAAACATCGGGTTAAATAATTTAATTCAGAAGCATGTTCCGGCCGGCCGCTTCAAGTTGTTTTCCACGCTTTTGTTTTTAGTCGGTTTTGCAAGAGCTTCCGTTGGTCGCTTTGCAAAAGCCGCTAAAAACAAAAAGCCCGGTGCAACAAGCTTTGCGCTTGCGTCCGGGCTAGGCTTTGATGTATGTTGGACTATTTCGATTTTTCGCCCACAAAGTAATCGCTCTGAAGTTTGAACAATACGTTGAAAGTAGTCAACGATCCATAAATCCGTGTGATATATTGTTGCAATTCAACCTTTTCAGAATTATCCAAGTTGCTCGCATTGATCTTTTGTTCCATCACACGCAACCGGTCACGAACCATTACGATTTTATTGAAGAATGTGTCAATCGGCACATCTTTTCCCTGTACGCCACTTTGTCCGGGTTCAAGCTTGAGGTTCCCGTTTTTCCATTTGTCGGCCATAGGAACCGCTTCGGTAGTATCTGACCAACGGCGCAGGATTGATTTAAGCGTTTTTTCCACATCATAAAGGCTTATTGTATCGACTTCATTCTCCGATGCTTCTATGACTTCAAACGTGTCGTCAAGTGCAATCGTTTCGAGTCCGTTATCTATAAATGTGACCCAATAATCTTTGGACGAAACGTTTGTGATTACACCTTTTCCGTATTCCGGATGATTGATTCGCGAGCCTATTCCAAGTAATTTCATAGTTTGAGATTTTTAGGCAAGTAAACAACTCTTTTGAATCCGTGCAAATCATTATTGCTTAAATTTAAGATAACTTAAATGCGTGCATCATGAAAAGACTGATATTCTTGGGATTGTCCGTGTTGGCAATCGGTTGTAAATCGTCGGGAACTTTATCTGTAAATTCAACCGCCGACGGAAACTGGGAACTCGAATTCATATCGGCACCCGGAAAAACCATCGAAGATCTATATCCGGAAAACAAACCGACGCTTCAGTATTCAGCCGCAGACAAACGCGTCTCTGGTAAAAACGGCTGTAACAGTTACAGCGGAACAGTAGCAATGGAAAACGGAACAGCTTTATTCGGAACGGCCCAATTTATTTCAACCCGAATGTTCTGTCCCGGCGATGGTGAAAAGACATATATGGCCGAATTGTCCAAAATAAGCCGTTATTCCATTTCTGAAGATGGAAAAACCCTCACACTCATCATGGGCGATATTGCAACCATGCGATTCCACCGCAATTAAAAACGCCTCTGGAAAAGAGGCGCTTTATCTAAAGTTATGATTATGAAAATCAGAAAGTGTATGCGTTATCTGCTATCACTTTTGCGGCAATCGTTTCGCGTAAAGCCACTACATTCGGTAGGTTTTGGTATTTAGTGAATCTGCGTAAGCCCATGAGCATCATACGCTGCTCGTCTCCTTCGCTGAAAGATGCGATTCCTTCACGGCCTTTTTGAGCAATTGTATCAACGGCGTTGTACAGGTACAATTTTGCCATCGCAATCTGTGCTTCACAAGCAGCTTCTCCTTTGGTTGCAACCATTTTCTCTGTTCTCAACACCGTTGATTCAGCCAGATAAATCTCGATCAGCATATCGGCAGCGGCCATCAATAATTGCTGATGCGAATCCAGATCCGGTCCATATTTTTGGACTGCGGCTCCGGCAACCATAAGGAACGATTTTTTCAATTTACCAATCAGTTCTTTTTCTTCCGAGAATAAAACCGAATAATCCGGTGTCTCGAAATCCGGGATTCCCATCAATTCTTCCTGGACTTTCATGGCAGGCCCGAGCAAATCGACATGGCCTTTCATGGCTTTTTTGACAAGCATTCCAACGGCGAGCATACGATTGATTTCGTTGGTTCCTTCATAAATCCTTGAGATACGGGCATCGCGCCAGGCACTCTCCATTGGTGTTTCTTCTGAAAAGCCCATTCCTCCAAAAATCTGGATTCCCTCATCGGAACAATGCTGCACGTCTTCTGAAACGGCAACTTTTAAAATCGAACATTCGATTGCGTATTCCTCAACGCCTTTTAGTTCGGCATCCTGATGCGATTCACCCGCAGCTTCCCTCGCAGCGATACGCTCCTGAATGTCGTGCGCGGCTCTGTAAACGCCAGATTCTCCGGCATAGCAAGAAGTCGCCATTTGGGCTAATTTAGATCTTATCGCTCCGAAATTGGAAATCGAAGTATTGAACTGGATACGTTCGTTGGCATATTTAGTAGCTTCTGTCGTAATCCTTCTTTGGGCATCGAGACAAGCGGCGGCTAATTTAATCCGGCCCACGTTCAGGGCATTCATAGCGATTTTAAAACCGTTTCCTCTTTCAGACAACATGTTTTCAACCGGAACTTTAGTCTCGTTAAAGAAAACCTGACGTGTAGAAGAGGCGCGGATCCCAAGTTTGTGTTCTTCTTCACCTAAAGTGATTCCGTTCGACGGATCGTTTTCTACGATAAAGCCTGTAATGTTCTTATCGTTTTCAATTCTTGCAAATACGATAAAGACACTGCAGAATCCGGCGTTTGAAATCCACATTTTGGCGCCGGTAATCGAATAGTATTTTCCGTCTTCAGATAATACCGCTTTCGTTTTTCCCGAGTTCGCATCAGATCCGGCTCCGGGTTCCGTCAAACAATAGGCACCGAACCATTCACCCGAAGCAAGTTTAGGGACGTATTTCAGTTTCTGTTCTTCGGTTCCATATAATGTAATCGGCATAGTCCCGATTCCCGTATGAGCGCCAAAAGCAGTCGAAAACGAGCCGGTCGCGCCTGAAATATAGTCACACACCAAAGCTGTATCGACAAATCCGAGGCCCATTCCGCCGTAAGCTTCAGGAACTGCAACACTCAAAAAACCCATTTCGCCGGCTTTACGCATCGAAGCTTCGGTATACGCATAGTCTTTATGCTCGAATTTGTCTTTGTGTGCCCAAAGTTCCTTATCGGTGAATTCCTTGACGGAATCACGCATCATGAGTTGTTCTTCGGTGAAATCTTCAGGGGTGAAAATGTCCTGGGCTTTGGTTTCTTTTACCAGGAATTGACCGCCGCGGGTTACATTTTTTTCGATAGTCTCCATAATTTTATTTGATTTTGCCACGAAGTTTAAAGTAGTTCATACACACCAGCCGCGCCTTGTCCGGTTCCCACACACATCGTCACGATTCCGTATTTGTCGCCGCGTCGTTTCATTTCATCAAAAAGTTGCACCGATAATTTAGCTCCTGTACAACCAAGTGGATGCCCCAATGCAATAGCACCACCGTTGACATTTACGATTTCCGGATTGATGCCGAGTTCACGGACAACGGCCAGCGATTGACTTGCGAAAGCTTCATTCAGTTCGAAAAGATTGATCTGGTTCAAATCCATTCCGGCTTGCTTCAAGGCTTTTGGAATTGCTTTTACCGGTCCGATTCCCATAATCCGAGGTTCCACTCCGGCCGATGCAAAACTGACCAGGCGCGCAATCGGTTCCAGATTCAGTTCCTTGACCATTTCTTCGCTCATGACAAGCACGAAAGCTGCTCCGTCGCTCATTTGGGAAGATGTTCCTGCAGTGACAGATCCATCGGCTGCGAAAACAGGTTTCAACTTTGCCAATGCTTCACGTGATGTGTCGGCACGTGGGCCTTCGTCTTTGGTGACCGTGTAGGAACGTGTTGCTTTTTTGCCTTTGTCGTCTATGTAAACTTCATCGATTGTAATCGGCACGATCTGGCCGTCGAATTTTCCTTCAGCCTGAGCTTTCAAGGCTTTCTGGTGCGATTGAAATGCAAATTCATCCTGATCTTCACGGGAAACATTGAATTGTTGGGCGACAGCTTCTGCCGTCAATCCCATATTCCAGTAATAATCTTCATGTCCTTCCTTTGCGACTGCAAAATCGGGCACGGGTTTGTATCCGCCCATTGGAATGAAACTCATGCTTTCCGCACCTCCGGCAATGATGCAATCGGCCATTCCGCTTTGGATTTTAGCTGTTGCCATGCCGATTGTTTCGAGGCCGGAAGCGCAATATCTGTTGACCGTAACTCCCGGAACATCGTCTATTTTCAAGCCCATCAGAGAAATCAATCGGGCGAAGTTCAGGCCTTGTTCCGCTTCCGGCATGGCATTTCCGACCATGACATCATCGATACGTTTTTTATCCAATTGCGGAATATCTTTCAATAAATATTCAATGGTTTCTGCAGCCAATTCATCCGGGCGTTTGAACCGGAAAACCCCGCGAGGTGCTTTCCCGACTGCGGTTCTGTATGCTTTTACTATATATGCTGTTTTCATTTTAGTTTCTTAAAGGTTTGCCTTTGGTGAGCATAAACTGAATTCTTTCGAGCGTTTTTCTTTCGGTGCACAGCGATAAAAAAGCTTCTCGTTCCAAATCCAGCAGGTATTGTTCCGTTACCAAAGTCGCTTCTGACAAATCGCCTCCAGCCATCACATAAGCCAGTTTATTCGCTATTTTTTTATCGTGTTCCGAAATGTAATGTCCGGCTTCCATACTGTCGGTTCCAACGAGGAACATTCCAAGGGCTTGTTTTCCGAGGACTTTTACGTCTTTGCGTCTGATTGGTTTGGTGTAACCGGCTTCGGCCAAGATCAAAGCGTGTTTTTTCGCTTCGGCAATCTGTCGTGACTGATTGACCACAACAATGTCTTTTCCTTTTTGCAGGATTCCGGTATCGAATGCTTCATAAGCCGAAGTCGATACTTTCGCCATCGCCACAGAAAGGAAGTATTCCTGAAGCACGTTGAGTTCGACATCGTTCTTATGGAATTGATCTGAAGCACGAAGCGCCATTTCTTTTGATCCGCCACCGCCCGGAATCACACCGACACCGAATTCAACAAGACCGATGTAGGTTTCTGCAGCCGCAACGACCTTATCCGCATGCATGCTCATTTCGCAGCCGCCGCCCAAGGTCATTCCGTGAGGTGCCACGACAACCGGAATTCCGGAATAGCGTACACGCATCATTGTATCCTGGAACAGTTTGATTGCCATATTGAGTTCGTCGTATTCCTGTTCTACAGCCATCATGAAAATCATTCCTATGTTGGCTCCAACGGAGAAATTCGCACCTTGGTTGCCGATGACAAGTCCTTGGAAATCTTTCTCGGCAAGGTCGATTGCTTTGTTGATTCCCGTCAGCACATCGCCACCAATCGTATTCATTTTGGAACGGAATTCAAGATTGATGATGCCATCGCCCAAATCTTCAATGACAGCGCCTGAATTGCTCCAGACTTTTTTGGTCTCGCGAATGTTGTTCAGGATAATGAAAGCATCTTGTCCCGGAACTTTTTTCTGTGATTTCGATGAAATATCGTAATAGCATGTCGCTCCGTCTTTAATGGTATAGAATGATGTGTTGCCCGATGCCAGCATATCGTCGATCCAAGAAGCATACGTCAGGTTTTCGGCTTTTAGAAGCTCGATTCCTTTTTCTATGCCGACTGCATCCCATATTTCAAACGGACCGTTTTCCCAACCAAAGCCGGCCTTCATGGCATCGTCGATTTTATACAAATCGTCAGTGATTTCAGGGATTCTGTTTGAAACATAAGAGAACATTCCGGCGAAACTCTTGCGGTAAAATTCTCCGGCTTTGTCTTTTCCGCCAATCAAAACCTTGAATCTGTCGATTGGCTTGTCGATGGTTTTGGTCAGTTCCAGCGTGGCAAACGATGCTTTTTTCTGCGGCCGATATTCCATCGTATCCAAATCGAGCGACAAAATATCCTTGTCGACTTTCTTGTAAAAGCCTTGTCCGGTCTTGCTTCCGAGCCATTTGTTTTCCATCATGGTCTTGATGAAATCGGGCAACTGGAACCACGGCCTGGCTTCGTCATTCGGCGCGCCTTCGTATAATCCGTTGGCAACATGGACCAGCGTATCCAATCCGACAACATCTACAGTTCTGAAAGTTGCCGATTTCGGTCGTCCGATAACAGGCCCGGTCAATTTATCGACTTCCTCAATCGTCATTCCCATTTCTTTCACGAGATGGAACAAATGCTGGATTCCGAAGATGCCGATTCTATTTCCGATAAATGCCGGTGTATCTTTAGCGACAACGGTCGTCTTTCCAAGGAATTTTTCTCCGTATCCGTTTAAAAACGACAATACTTCGCCATCGGTTTTTGGACCGGGAATGATTTCGAAAAGTTTTAGGTAACGTGGTGGGTTGAAAAAGTGGGTGCCGCAAAAATGTTGCTGGAAGTCTTCGGATCGGCCCTCACTCATAAAATGAATCGGGATTCCGGAAGTATTTGAGGTGATGAGTGTGCCTGGTTTTCTGTATTTTTCAATCTGCTCGAAAACGAGTTTCTTGATATCTAATCTTTCAACTACGACTTCTATGATCCAGTCTGCATCGGCGATTTTGGACATATCATCAGTAGTGTTTCCGATTGAAATCCTCGAAGCGAACTTTTGATGGTAAATAGGCGAGGGCTTGCTTTTTAAGGCATTCTGAAGATGATCGTTGACGATTCTGTTTCGGACAACTTTGGATTCAAGCGTCAGGCCTTTTTTGGTTTCGGCCTCTGTCAATTCTTTAGGTACGATGTCGAGCAGCAGGACTTCGACGCCGATGTTGGCAAAATGGCAGGCGATTCCGGATCCCATGATTCCGGATCCGACGACGGCTACCTTATTGATACTTCTTTTCATTAGTGACTTATTTGTCTTCGTTGAAAATATTTTTTTCCTGTATGAGTTCGTTGATCACGTCTGTCACTTCTATAAAATGACGCAATTGTTCTTCTGTCAGTTTTTCTTTGACCTTTTCGTTGAAGCGAAGCACGTTGTTGCGCGACAAATCTCTTTTTTCACGCCCGAATTCCGTCAATCGGATCAAAACCCCGCGGCCGTCGTCCGGATTTTTATGGCGTTCGATCAGGCCTTTGTCTTCCATAGACTTCAATGTTCTGGTGAGGCTTGTGGCTTCCATTCCCATTTTAGGCCCAAGGGCTGTTGATGGTGTTCCTTCTTCGCGATCTATGCTCAGCAAGGCAAAACCTGTTGCCATTGTTGCACCGTATTTGGCAGCTTCCTCATTATACATTCTGGAAACGGCCTGCCAAGTGGCCCTGAGGATATAATCTATAGTACGTTCTTTCATACGAAATCGATTTCAAATATAACAAAAAGTATTATGCGTGCATAATAAATAATAAAATTTAACGGTGACTTAAAAAAATAACTCCCATGAGGAGTTATGATTTTGGACCGTATATTTTCTGATACAGGTCTTTGTATTTTTCAAGGATATTTTTTCTTTTCAATTTCAGTGTCGGGGTAAGTTCGCCTCCTTCGATAGACCAGATGTTTGGTGTTAATTCGAATTTTTTGACTTTTTCCCAGTTCCCGAACTTGTCATTGATTTTCTCGACTTCTTCCGAAATGCGTTTCAAAACCGCTTCATTGCAAACAATATCTTCCTGTTTGTCCGTGATTTCCACATGATGGATGCGCGCCCAGTCTTTTACGAATCCAAAATTCGGCTGTATAAAAGCGGCCGGCATTTTTTCACCTTCACCTATCACCATGACCTGTTCGATGAAACGCGATTGTTTGAGTGCATTCTCGAGCAATTGAGGCGCAATGTATTTTCCGCCCGATGTCTTGAACATCTCCTTTTTGCGGTCGGTGATCTTAAGGAATCCGTCTTTGTCGATTTCGCCAATGTCGCCGGTATGGAAATAGCCATCAGTAATAACTTCAGCCGTTTTCTCCGGAGCTTTGTAATAACCCATCATAATGCTCGGGCCTTTGACCAGGATTTCTCCGTCCTGAGCGATTTTGACTTCGACGTTATCAATCGGTTTTCCCACAGTTCCGACGCGGAAATTCCCATGTCGTAAGTCGTTGACGGCAATTACCGGAGACGTTTCAGTCAACCCGTAACCTTCCATGACTGGTAATCCGGCGGCTACAAAAATCCGTGCGAGTCGTGGTTGCAATGCGGCGCTTCCCGAAACCATCAGGCTGAGTTCCCCGCCCAACGCTTCTTTCCATTTGCTGAAAATTAACTTTCGGGCCATACCGAGCTGGAATTCATACCACCAGCCGTTTTTTCCATATGGTTCGAAACGTTCGCCCAGAGAAAGTGCCCAGAAGAATAATTTATGTTTGATTCCGGTCAGTTCGGTTCCTTTGGCGTGGATTTTTTCGTAGACTTTTTCCAGAAGACGCGGAACGACTGTCATCACGTTTGGATGGACTTCATTGATGTTCTCGCTGATTTTTTCGATCGATTCGGCAAAGTAAATCCCAACACCGTAATATTGATACAGATAAACTACCATACGTTCGTAAATATGGCAGATAGGCAGGAAGCTCATCGCGATGGTTTCGCCGGCATTGAAGGGAATCCGTTTTTCGCTTCCCAATACGTTCGCGACGATGTTTTGGTGCGACAGCATAACGCCTTTGGGTTGTCCGGTGGTTCCTGAAGTGTAAATAATCGTTGCCAGATCTTCAGTCTGAATGGCATCTTTACGGGCATCGACTTCATATTGGTTACTTTCGTCTTTCCCCAGTTCGAGCAATTCTTCCCAGTTTTTGCATCCGATGATATCGTCAAAGCAATAGATTTCCTTTAATTCCGGAAGCCGGTCGCGCACCTGATTGACTTTTCCGAGCAATTCGGCATCTGACACAAAACAATAGGAAGCGCCGCAATGTTCAAGGATAAAGTGGTATTCTTCTTCTGAAATAGTCGGATAAACCGGAACGTTCTGTGCGCCTGTCTGTAAAATTCCGATGTCCAGAATGTGCCATTCGGTTCGATTACTTGAAGAAATGACGGCAATCTTATCGTCTTTTTTGATTCCCAAACGAAGCAAGGCGCGTGAGATGGCGTTGGCTTTTGCCAGATATTCATCTGTCGAAGTATTGATCCATTGGCCATTTTTCTTGGTCACCAGTGAATCGGCAATTTTATAATTCTTTTGCTGATGATAGGGAAAATCGAACAGTCGTTTGATAGCTGACATTGGGTTTGAAATTTTCGGTAAATTATTAAAAAAAGGCTTCCGAATTTGGTAAAGCCTTTATAAATCCTTCAAATATTGGGAAATCTGAAAGTGTAGTCGATTCTGTAATGCTTTTTTGTCAGACCAAACCTTGCATGACACACATCTTGATTAGATGTGCCACGTTTTTTGACTTCGATTTTTCAAGGATGTTTTTTCGATGTTTCTTTACAGTATGTGGGCTTATGAACATACGATCTGCAATCTCTTCACTGTCGAATCCATCACCGAGTAACCGGATGACCTCTGTTTCCTTTGGTGAAAAACGCAATGAAGGCGTATTTTCTTCTTCCATTGAAAGATTCAGGAAAGACGGTTCCCCATCAAGCCCTATAAGCGAAAGTTTGAGATTGTTGAAGTCGGTCAGGTGATCTATCCGTGTATGGATGTTGATCGCTTTGCCGTAGCCGCCGTTTGGCCCAAGCGTTAGCATGAGCGACTGGTGATTGAACAACGCATATGCTCCATTCTTCAGACGGATCCGGAAATTGTAGTTGGATTTGTACTTCATGAGTTTGGACGGATGCACGTTCTTATGGAAAAATTGTCCCATGAATGCTTCCATACGCGTTATGTAATCTACATCGTCCGGATGAAAAGCTTCCAGAATGTCCTGGAAACGAACCTTATTTACATCAAAACCGAGAATATCTTCCATGGCCGGATGGATATTCGATAAGGACATATCGGTAAAATCGATCACATAATAATAAAAAGGGCCAAGGCTGATAATTGAACTTGCCAGTTCGTTGAAAGAAACATTGCGTTCTGTTCCTATTATGCCTCGATTCGGGTCATTATCCCAGGTTTCAAATAGCCCGGAGAGTTCTTTCTTCATAGTCTTTTGGGGCGCGTCGCGAATTCAGCAATAATAGACAAAGGCTTTCGTATTTGAAAGCCTTATTTGTCATCGTTTATTTGTTTTCAATCCATTTCCTGGCATTGACAAAAGCTTCCACCCAAGGAGAAACCTCATCTTGGCGTCCGTCTTCATAATATGCCCAGTTCCATGGGAAAGTCGAGCGCTCTATATGCGGCATTGTAACCAAATGGCGTCCTGTAGCATCACACATCATCGCGACTTCATAAGCGGAACCGTTTGGATTGGCAGGATAACCCTCGTATCCGTATTTAGCCACCACATTGTAGTTTTCTTCTGAAAACGGCAGTTCGAATTTGCCTTCTCCGTGTGAAATCCATACGCCAAGCGTGCTTCCTTCAAGGGTGGATAGCATCACCGAATTGTTTTTCTGGACTTTGACCGATGTAAACCCGCTTTCGTGTTTGGCCGAATCGTTGTGCAGCATCCTCGGTTTCACATCGTGTTCCGGATTGATGAGGCCGAGTTCGATAAATAGCTGGCATCCGTTACAGATCCCGACCGACAGCGTATCTTCACGTTTGAAGAAATTCTCCAAAGCCGATTTTGCTTTCTCGTTATATAAGAAAGCGCCGGCCCAACCTTTGGCAGATCCCAATACGTCTGAATTCGAGAAACCTCCCACGGCACCAATGAACTGGATGTCTTCCAACGTTTCACGACCCGAAATCAGGTCGGTCATGTGTACGTCCTTCACATCGAAACCGGCAAGGTACATGGCGTTTGCCATTTCGCGTTCAGAGTTCGAACCTTTCTCGCGTATGATTGCCGCTTTTGGACGATTTGTCGGTGTTACAGGTGCTTTTCCGTCAAAGTGTTCAGGAAAAGTAAACTGCAACGGCTGGTTCTTATAATTTTCGAAACGCTCCTTTGCTTTTTGTTCTCCCGATTGTTTTTTGTCGAGCAGATAGGACGTTTTGAACCACGTGTCTCTCAATGTAACCACATCGAATGCATGTCGTTCCGATTGATTTTTTACTGATACGACAGCATCCGACGTCACATTTCCAATCTTGAAAAACGGAATATCCTGATTGCCCAATACTTCTTCGACCGATGCATCGGCCTGAAAAACTATCCCCGGATTTTCGGCGAACAAAACTTTTATGGTATCGTCCTGATTCAAACCGGACAAATCGATGTCTAGACCTAATTCTGTATCACTAAAACACATTTCCAAAAGTGTCGTGATCAAACCGCCGCTTCCAATATCGTGACCAGCCTGTATCTTTCCGTCTCCAATCAGCTTTTGGATCGCATTGAACTTGCGTTTGAACAAAGCGGCATCGGTAATATCCGGAGCGTCGTTTCCTAATTTATTAAGTATTTGTCCAAACGAGGAACCTCCGATAGAAACATCCGTCTGTGAAAAATCCATGAAATAAATTGCACCGCCATTCTTTTTGGCGACAGGCTCTACGACTTTCGTGATATCGGTACAATTTGCACCGGCAGAAATAATCACTGTTCCGGGAGCAAGTACGTCACCATTGGGATATTTCTGTTTCATCGACAGTGAATCTTTTCCGGTCGGGATGTTGATGCCCAGTTCGATTGCAAATTGTGAACAGGCTTCGACGGCTTCATATAAGCGCGCATCTTCACCCTCATTCTTGCAAGGCCACATCCAGTTTGCCGATAGTGAAACACCGTCAAGTCCGTTTTTAAGCGGCGCCCAGATGATATTGGTCAATGATTCCGCAATGGCGATACGGCTTCCGGCAGCGGCATTTATGATGGCGGTAGCAGGAGCGTGGCCAATTGAGGTCGCAATGCCTTCTTTTCCGTTGAAATCCAATGCCATAACTCCAACATTGTTGAGTGGAAGCTGCAAAGGTCCGGCACATTGTTGTTTGGCGACTTTTCCGCCGACGCAACGGTCGACTTTATTCGTGAGCCAGTCTTTACACGCAACGGCTTCGAGTTGTAAAACAGATTCGACGTAAGATTGTAATTGATTTATATCATAATCGGCTGATGCATAGTTACGTGCAACAGTCTTGTCTTCCATGATGGTTTTTGGAGACGACCCGAACATTTCGTCGATTGCCAGATCCATAGGGGCAAGGCCTGTCGTTTCTGATGCGATCGTAAAACGTTGATTGCCTTTGATTTCACCAACATTGTACATAGGTGAGCGTTCGCGATCGGCTACTTTCTGAAGGAATTCGATATCTTTTTCGCCAATCACAAGACCCATTCTTTCCTGTGATTCGTTGCCGATGATTTCCTTGGCAGATAAAGTCGGGTCGCCGACTGGAAGTTTATCGAGGTTTATGGTTCCGCCGGTTTCTTCGACAAGCTCCGACAGACAGTTCAAATGTCCGCCTGCTCCATGATCGTGGATGGAAACGATAGGGTTGTGGTCGCTTTCGACAAGTCCGCGTATGGCGTTTGCGGCCCGTTTTTGCATTTCAGGATTTGACCTTTGGATGGCATTGAGTTCGATTCCGGAACCGAATGCTCCCGTATCGGCAGATGAAACCGCAGCGCCGCCCATTCCGATTCTGTAATTTTCACCACCCAAAACAACGATCCTGTCGCCGGTTTGTGGTTTCTGCTTTTTGGATTGATCTGCTTTTCCGTAGCCGATACCGCCCGCAAGCATGATGACTTTGTCGAAAGCCAGTTTGCGGTTTTCCTCTTCGTGCTCGAATGTCAAAACCGAACCTGTAATAAGGGGCTGCCCGAATTTGTTTCCAAAGTCTGAAGCACCGTTAGACGCTTTGATCAGGATGTCCATTGGGGTTTGGTATAGCCAGTTACGCTCAGCCATACCGTTTTCCCAGTTACGGCCTTGTTCCAAGCGTGAATAAGCTGTCATGTAAACGGCGGTTCCGGCCAATGGTAACGAACCTTGTCCACCTGCCAAACGGTCGCGGATTTCTCCGCCTGAACCGGTTGCGGCTCCGTTGAAAGGTTCTACCGTTGTGGGGAAATTATGGGTTTCGGCCTTGATTGAAATGACCGAATCAAAATCTTTTTTATCGTAAAAATCCGGTTTGTCGGCAGATTTCGGGGCGAATTGTTCTACGCGCGGGCCTTTGATGAACGCTACGTTGTCTTTATAGGCCGAAACGATTTCGTTTGGATTGGCTTCAGATGTCTTGCGGATCATCTTGAAAAGCGAAACCGGTTTCTCTTCTCCGTCAATCACGAAAGTCCCGTTGAATATTTTGTGGCGGCAGTGTTCCGAATTGACCTGTGAAAACCCGAACACTTCCGAATCGGTCAGTTTGCGTCCGATATTTTGTGAAAGTGTCTGTAAATATTCTACTTCATCGGCACTCAAAGACAAACCTTCCTGCAAATTGTAGGCGGCGATATCGTCGATTTCAAGGATTGGTTCCGGTTTGATATCGATTGTAAAAATATCCTGGTCCAGAGTTGGATACTTTTGGGAAAGCATCGGGTCGAATCCATCGTAAGACGAATCGACTTTTAAGAATTCCTCAATCCGGATGATGCCTTCTATTCCCATATTCTGGGTAATTTCTACGGCATTCGTACTCCAGGGCGTAATCATGGCGGCACGTGGGCCAACAAAAAAATCCGTCAGAGCGGATTTTTCTATTTTATGTGCGTCGCCAAAAAGCCAGTTGAGTTTAGATACGGTTTCCTGTGAGAGCGCGTCGTTGCTTTGGACTGCAAAAACAATGTCGCTTTGGTTCCCGAAAAAGTGGATCATGGTAATAGGTGTTGTTTCGCGTGCAAATTTACACCGATTTATATCGAAATCAAAACCTAAAAATTAGGGTTTCGGGAATTAATCCGTAGGCTGGTCGAATGCCTGGTAGGCGCCTAAATCTGCCGCGGTAGGACGCAATACATCAAGGATATCATTCGGAGCTTCGTTCGTTGCGGCGGCATCACCCTGACCTACGGCCGCAGATTCCGTCGTGATGTTGAGTTTGTTGTTGTTCGCATCCCAGAAAAAAGGACGGTTCGTAAAATTATCCTCGGCAATCAGGCAATTCAAGAAAGCCGACGTATTCTGATATAACGGATCGTTAGCAATGGATGAACTGTACGGGTTTATCTTGAGCAGGCAATTCTGGAACGAATAATTGAAGACATCGGTAGGACTGTTTCTATACAGGATCACTTCGGTCGGATTGGATCCGTAGACGATGCAGTTGCGGAAAGTCGCTTCGTCGATAGGTTCTACTTCGGGAGTCTGGCCTTGCGCATAATTGCTTATCGTAAGCGCGGAATGGCTGGAACTGTTAAGGCTGTTGTTGAACGTAGAATGGACAAAATTGTATTTTCCGCCATAAGAACACAACAAACTGGTAGAACCGGACGTATTTATGACTACGTTCTTTCCTCGTATATGTGCCGTTTGTCCCCAGATTCCGGTTGAAGCACTGTTGTAAACCTGAACATTATTAAGATTTAGCGAATAAGGAACCGAGGTGTTGTAACCCGAAGCAAAAATCCCGATCGTCGCATTTTTAATCGTCAGGTTATTGAAATTTCCGCGACTACCGGCCATCATCCATATCGCCAGCCATTGGCCTGAAATATCGCTGTATTCGGGTTCCAGCCTGTCACCTTCAAAGATTACTTCGTTGACCGGATTGGCCGCATCCGGTGATGGTGTTCCGTTGATGTTTAGGTTAGAGCCGTTGTAAGCGACAAGGGCCGAAGAGTCATGGAAATGGACCCGCACACCTTCATCAATAGTAAGGGTACGTCCGGTTGGAATGGCTGCATATCCATAAATGACATAAGGTTTTTCATTGGTCCAGTGTAATTCGCTGTTGTCGAGCATAAAACCGTCCGCACGCACTTCCTGTCCGTTTTCATCTATACCTAACAAAATGGTTTCAACTGTCCCATCTGAATCGCGGTTCGGAAACAGAAAAACAGCATCCTGGATCAACGTAACAAGTTCGACGGTCTGGAAATTACCGGTTTCGCCAAACTGGATCTGGTCTGTATATAAGAAATTGTCGGGATTGGCCTGGGCTACATCGGCAGTGGTTTCAATAAAAATGAAAAGGCTGTCTTTGGCGAGCATCTCTACGTTGTGGAATTCGCGGTTGTTGTTTCCGGTCATGCCATCGACTGTGATCCTGTAACCGGACGACATGCCACGTCCGAGCTGAATGGTCGGTATTGAAATATTCCTGTCGGTCTTGTTGTAAACTTTAAGCGTATAGGTACTCGATCCGATGTTCGTAAAAACCGTATCCAGATAAACCGTGTCTTTTGAAAAACCAAGTTGACCGGTGGATGAACTGAATTCAAAATCACTTCGGCAAGAAGACAGGGAAATTAAAATAGCCGATACAAATAAGAGGATATACGTGCGCATGTACGTCGTTTAAAGTAGAAATGTGAACCAAATAAACGAATTTTTTTACAATTTATTCTGGGAACATCTTAGTAAATTTGCCTCAAACTACGATCTGATGGAGTTCGATAAAGAACGAATACTTGCCATGTGCGCCGCTTTCTGCAAAAACACCCTGATGGAAACCCTCGATATGGAATTCATCGATGCCGGTCCCGATTTCCTCAAAGCAAAAATGCCCGTTAATCCAAAAGTGCATCAGCCAATGGGCTTGCTTCATGGAGGCGCATCGGTTGCGCTGGCTGAAAGTGTCGGAAGTGCAGCTTCACTGATGTTCATCAACACAGATAAGCTTGAAGTCCGCGGCATAGAAATATCTGCCAATCACGTCAAAGCCAAACGCGATGGAATGGTTTACGGAACAGCGAGAATCATTCATCAGGGACGATCGATCCATTTGTGGGAAATCCGCATCACAGATGAAAACGACAGCCTGATATCTATTTGTAAACTGACCAATATGGTCATGCCGCGTCGCTGATGGAAGCTATTCAAAAGCGCATTGAAGCCGGTCTTGAGGCACATTCGGCTTTCGTTATTTACAGAAAGCCCGGAGAAAAAAAGGTGATTTCATTGTTTAGGAATGACAGGCCGATGGAATCCCAAGGTTCGGATTCGTTTGTATTTACACCTTTTGACGGGCAATCTTATGAGTTGGATTTGTCTGATTGTGATCGTTTCGAAACAAATCAATGGGATGCGAAATGGTCGGCTGAAACACCGGAATTGTCTTTTGATTTGGATCAGAAGCTACATTTTGAATCGATAGTCGCAAAAGCTGTGGATGCCATAAAAGAAGGCCGGTTCGATAAAGTCGTGCTTTCGAGAAAGGAAGTCGTAACGCTGGGTCAATCTGCATTTGAAATTTTTTCAAGGTTGCTTTCGGTGTATCCGAATGCTTTCGTCTCCTTATGGAATCATCCTGAAACCGGATGCTGGATTGGCGCTACACCCGAACGTCTGCTCAAAGGACAAAACAAGGAGTTCCAGACGATGGCGCTTGCCGGAACACAACAATTCCAGGGCGATGAAAGTGTGGAATGGCCTAAAAAAGAGCGTGAAGAACAGCGATTGGTGACCGATTATATTTGGAATACGCTTGAACCGCTGACCCAAACGCTGGTATTATCGGAACCACATACGCATCGGGCAGGAAACCTGTTGCATATCAAGACCGATATTTCGGGTCAGATGCGTGACGCAACCACACTTGGCGATTTGGCCAAAGCGTTGCATCCGACGCCTGCTGTTTGCGGCCTGCCAAAGGAAAATGCCATCCTATTCATCAAAGAAAATGAAGGTTACGACCGGGAATTTTATTCAGGATTCCTTGGGGAAAGAGGTGAAAACCATTGCGATTTGTTCGTCAACCTGAGGTGCATGAAGATTTCAAACGGTCAGGCCGAACTTTTCATGGGCTGTGGAATCACGGCAGAAAGCAATCCGGAAAAGGAATTCTTTGAAACAGTCAATAAGTCACTAACGATGAAAAGGGTGTTGAAAATTAACAGTTAGAGTTTCAAATCAACGCATCAACAAACAAATCAATACAATGAACAATATAAAACTAGATATGCTCGCTTTCGGGTCGCATCCCGACGATGTGGAACTCGGTTGTGGCGGAACGATTGCCAAAGAAGTCGCCGCCGGTAAAAAAGTAGGTATCATAGATTTGACACGAGGCGAACTCGGAACGCGCGGCACAGCTGAAATACGTGATAAGGAAGCGGCTGCGGCTGCTGAAATCCTGGGTGTATCTGTTCGTGAAAACCTGAGAATGCGCGATGGTTTTTTTGTCAATGATGAGGAGCATCAGTTGAAAGTCATCCAGGCGATACGCAAATACCGGCCGGAAATAGTGTTGTGCAATGCCATTGATGACCGTCATATCGATCACGGAAAAGGAAGCAAACTGGTTTCTGATTCTTGCTTTTTATCCGGTCTTCGTCGTATCGAAACCTTTTTGGATGGAAAATTACAGCAAGCCTGGCGACCAAAAGCGGTCTACCATTACATTCAATGGCAACCTATCGAGCCGGATGTGGTTGTGGATATTACGGGCTTCAATGCCAAGCGGGTAGAAGCGATTCTGGCATACGGTTCACAGTTTTACGACCCTGACAGCAACGATCCGGAAACTCCAATCTCAACCAAAAATTTCCGCGAAAGCCTTGATTACAGAGCACAGGATTTGGGCCGGCTGATTGGTGTCGATTTAGGCGAAGGCTTTACGGTAGAGCGTTACCCGGGCGTACAAAGCCTGTTCGACCTGATATAAATTTTTAGTTTTTTGTTTGGAATAAAGGCTTAGAAAGTTATCTTTGCACTCGCAAAACAAATGGTGATTGTAGCTCAGTTGGTTAGAGCGTTGGATTGTGGTTCCAAAGGTCGGGGGTTCGAGACCCCTCATTCACCCTCAATAAATGCAAAGCCCGTAGGATTTTCCTGCGGGCTTTTTTATTTTACGTTTTATTGCAAAGACGGTATTTGAATTACTCCTTTATAAACCTCGCAGTCTTGTCGCCAAGCTTCAAAAGATAAAGTCCAGAAGGTAATGAGCTGACATTTATAGTTTCTGCAGATGTCTTATCGTGAAGTACTAGTTTGCCCGTAAGGTCATAGATGTAAATAGTTGCATTTGATTTGAATTGCCCTGAATACAACCTCAATTCAGTTTTAACCGGATTCGGGTAGATTTTCAACTTGCTGTCGGTTTGTACGAATTCGGTCGTTCCCAACGTAGAAAACTGGAACGTCGCGCTTACAGGCAAATGATCGGAAGTCGTGTTGTAATAATTGCTTATGCTATTGGCCACATTGATTTCCTGGGCTGCGTTCTGCGTCACATAATTGGCAAAAAGTTCATTGGAAATAATAAAATTTTCAATCACGGGATTACCGGAATTCACGTTAATTAAATCTTTGGTAATGCCTTTATAATCGGCTTCATCATCAATAAAATTTTTATAAGGAGAATCGGTGCAAGAACACGCGTTGCTTGATGTGCCAATAAGATAATCATTGAAATCGCCAATGAGAATCAGGTTTTTTGAATTGTAGTTCGATCCGTCGAGAATGGTCTTCAATGCTTGTGACGCACCTAATCGTCGCGTATAACTCATGGCTTCACCATCTTCTGCCTTTGCATGTATGTTGATGATAGTTACGGGAATATTGGAAGTGCCATTGATCAGATTCAAATTATATACTGCCGGAAACCGACCGTTTGTCCAGTTATAGGAATACGAATTGCCTTGGGCCGAATTTCCGCTGCTTAATTGAGAGGAACTGACGAATTGTACTTTCGAGGTTTTGTAGATAATAGCTTGTCTCTGGTCACAATTTTCAGTATTTACCGGAACAATATTCCCGGCCCATCCGTCGCCCAAAAGTGAAACCAATGTATTTATAGTCGATTGGCTACCGGTGATTTCCTGTAGGCAATAGACATCTGAATTCATGGAAATCATGGCAGAGGCGACATTTTCCATCTGCTGCCCCTCATCGTCAGGCCCGAACTGCGTACAACCCAGCCATTCTGTATTCCAATTTGTGACCTTGAAAGAGTTGATTCCCTGTAAATCGCCAGTGACTTTTACGTTTTTTATCTCCCACGTAGCACTTTGGGTATTGCTGCTGATGTATCGGAACGCAATCCTGGTTGCTGCCGATTTCGCTGCTTCCGGAATAGTAAGTTCGCCCGATGAGATATACTGCCACGCACTCGGGACGCTTTGGTTCATTCCGGTCACTTCAACCCATGTTGTACTGGCCGGATCGCCGGTATAAGCTGCAGTAGCGAAAACCTTATACCAGCCTTGGCTTACCCCGACGTTAAGGACTGATGCACTTCCGCGGGTATGGCTGAACGTAAGCAAAACATTATCAGCCTGGGACAAATCGATCGACTCACTTACAAGCCAATCTTCATTTGAAAAACTCTGTCCGCCGGCGTATCCGTTGCACACAGCCCCGTATTGGGAACTGAAATACCAACCTTGCGTTCCTGTCACGCTTACGGGTGAAAACGTATTGAAACTGCCTTCGGTAAGCAATGACTGGTCAAGGATTGTGGTCTGGGCGATTGAAATCTGGAAACACAATCCAAAAAGAATGGTGAAAATAAGAAAGGTAATTTTACGCATCTGTCGCTTTGAAATTTTGCGCAAACATACAAATTCCCTTGTTTACTGCGATTTACCAAAACATTACCAATTGGATGTTGGAATTTTGATTTACACTTTAACCCGTAGTCGTTCCAACATTTCAAGATTGTTTGTAGGAATAATTTGAACCATCTACCTTCGTTTGAAACTAACTCATAACCGACATGAAAAAACTACTCTCACTTGCCGCTTTTGGATGCTTTCTGGCGACATCGGCACAAACTACGACCACGACTTCCACAACGACTACGTCAGATGGAAAAACCACGACATCAACCACGACGAGCCAATATGATAAAAACGTGACCGTTTCGGCTTACGGATCATTCATAGAACTGAACCAGGTTGGCCTGAGCGTCGAATTTCTTGGGAACAAGGAGACGAAATCCATGAACGACAAAAGCTTCAGCTACTATTCATCCAAAATTGTCAATGTGGCTTACGGAATGATGAAGTACGATTTCAACGCCCTCGGGATAGATGATATCGACGGAAACGGCTTTGTCATAGAAATTGGCCAGCGCACTTACTTTTCGTCAAAAAATTCAGGTGTTTATATGGCGAATTACCTGTCTTACGGAAACATCAAATACGATGAGGATTTTGGTCTTTTTCCGAATTTTAAAGGGACATATTCCTACTTCTCCTTTTTCAGTCCCGAAGTCGGGTTCAAGATTAAGGCCGGACCAATCGCCATCGATCCGTTTGCCGGTGTGATGTGGAAACTTGAGGTCAAAGGAAAAGGTGATGTCGATAATAAGAATGTCGACGAATGGACGCCGCGCGTGGGACTTAAAATCGGGTATCAGTTCTGATCTGAATCATAAATTACAGCAAAGGCCTCGTTTCAAACGGGGCTTTTTTTATTTTTGCCGAAACACTTCGCAATGATACGGAACCTGCTTGCCTTTTTTATCCTTACCACATCGTTGGTTTTCGCCCAGCCCAAGGAAAGCCGCATGGATCGTACCATAAAGACCAAGGTGATGATGATGCAGAATTTTGTGCATATGGGAGATAAGGGCGAAGAATCGTTCTGGCAGACCAAAGGCCGTGTCACGTTCGCCATCGTAAATTACACCGAAGAACAGAATGTGACTTTCAAGGATCTTTTCATTGCCCAATACCGCGAATTACTGCCTATATACAACAAGATGATCAAAAGTTATGACGATAACGATACCAAGCTTTTTGTCAAGACGCTGATTCGTCAGGAAGACGATTACCGAAAACTGTTGACGCCGGAACAACTAAAAAAATACTCCGACGCACTTGCCAAATACGAGCAGACAGACCAGAAGCAGGCCGATGCGTACAACTCCCTTTTCTTTTCAGATTCCTTGCTGGCCGAATATAAGAAGCGCACGTAAACGTACAATTTTCCCAGAATGCTATAAGGCAAGCGGTTTTGTTTGGTGTAACTTGAATCAAAACAAAAAGCCATGTCTACATTCAATTTTTTACACGAAATATCCATTGCCGGAATCAGGGACTATCTTATCACACATCGCGTGGATCAGGGCGATACCATAGTTTTGAATGCTTCAGATTATATGCACGTGTTGCAGGAAGCCAAAAATGCATCGGATGAAGTTCCGGATCTACCGCTCAAACTTTTTGGAGTTTTGATCATTTCAGACAATACCGATTCTGTCCCTACCGGAAAAGTCCAGATTGTCAAGAACGAAACCATCTGACACAAAATAGTTCAAACAAAAAATCCGCTTTACAATTGCTGCACAGCGGATTTTTTATTTTAAAATGGAACTATTTTCCGTCCTTATCGACGCGGATTCTCTGTTCCCGATTCGCGAGTTCCCATAGTGTCACAAACGCCAATTGGGCACGTTTCTTCAGCGCATCGAATTCAATCTTTTCGACTTCATCGCCCGGTTTATGGTAATCGGCATGGACACCGCTGAAAAAGAACACCGACGGGATTCCGTTTTTGGCAAAGTTGTAATGATCGGACCTGAAATAGAATCGGTTCGGATCAGATCGTTCGTTGAATTTGAAGTCAAGATCCAGTTTCACCCAGGCTTCATTCTGTGACCGCACAATCTGGTCGAGTTCGCTTGAAAGCCTGTCGGCACCAATCACGTAAATGTAATTATTGGTATTGGCATGTTCGTCATCGCGTCTTCCGATCATATCGATATTGACATCAGCAACCGTATTCGCAATGGGGAATAACGGATTCTCCGAATAAAACCGCGAGCCGTGCAAACCGTGTTCTTCACCTGTTATATGAAGGAACAAGATGGAGCGTTTTGGCCCGTGTCCGTCTTTTTTAGCTTTCTGGAACGCCTGTGCGATAGACAAAAGCGCCACGGTTCCCGATCCGTCATCATCGGCACCGTTATAGATTTCGCCGTTCTGGACGCCTACGTGATCGTAATGGGCCGAAACCACGACTATTTCATCCGGTTTTTCAGAACCTTCTATAAAAGCCCAGATGTTTTCGGAATCATTCAATCCTTCATTCCGTTTGGCATTGAGGAAAGTCGCGGGAATATGCTGATAATAATCGGTAGCGCCTTTGGGAAACGGAATTCCGGCAGCCTGGTATTGCGAAATAAGATATTTTCCCGCTTTTTTCTGGCCTTCGGAACCGGTTTCACGTCCCTGCATTTCATCTGAAGCGACCACGGTAAGATCGGCGCGCAGCTTATCTTCTGAAATCAGGTTCATATATTTTGGCTCCAATATAGCCGAACTGTCATTTTTGGTGGTTTTGCAACCCGCTAAAGCAAGGAACAAAACAGGAATCAGAATTTTTTTCATTTAATGTAGATAGAGTAATGTGTAACCGGAATAAAGAATCATGATGATCATAATGAGAAACGTATTTATGAATAACAATCCTATGCTTTTGATGAACGATATCAATCTGGAATCCCCATAAAACCAGTGATGTGCCGGGAAAAAATAGTACAGGAACCAAATGGATATGGCAAACGAAATAAGACCGTCAAGCCATTCACCCACGATTCCCATATAAGAAAACAGGCAGCTCAATAAAAAATTGATCAGTATAATGAGCAGCAGGAACGAAAAATAATGCAGGGTGAAAATTCCGTGTTCAAAATAATACCAGCGCTTTTTATCGTTGAAAAGCCATAGGAAAAAGGCGAATATGGGCATGTAGATGAACAAAACCTTGGGGAAATTATGCATGAAAGATTCCTTGAATTTTTCCCACATTTCTTCCTTGGTGTTGTGCGAGGTTACGTTTATGTATCGTTTGTAAATCCAATATTCCCAAGGTGCATATCTGTCTTTAGGTTTTGCATATTTCTGTACGGAATCCAATTGCTCGACTGATTTGTATTTAGCCTGAAGGAAATTCGCAGAACTTGTGATATGCCTTCCATTCTTCATGTTCGCAATGATGGAATCGGCCTGGGTTTTTGTCATATAGCCCTGTTCGACCATTTTGTCGATGTTCGCCTTTTGTGAAAGCGCTAAAGAGTCAATAACAAGATTTGCTTCTTGTTGTTCTTTTTGCTTTTTATCAGCGCCAATCTCTACAATATCCTCACTCGATACATCGTCTGATTCATGGCTCGGGACAACTGCAAAAAGGAAGAAGGTAATGAATGAAATAAAGATGTAAAGCCGTATCGGAGCCAGATAGGACAGGCGTTTTCCCGACAAATATTCTTTTGTGAGCCGTCCCGGTCTTGTAAGCAAATGCCGGATTGTCCTCCAGAATGCATTTTCGTAATGCGTCAGGTCTTCAAAAAAATGGAAGAACAAATGATGGAACGTCTTCCTGGTATCGGTGTTTTCCTGTCCGCAATGAGTGCAGTATCTTTCCTCAACCACATGGCTGCAATTGAGGCATGTTTTGTCGTTGCGGATAGGCTCGTGTTTGGACATTTATTGTCAGTAAATTGATGGGTTATTTTTTTGCAAAAAGTTCCTCAAGGAAATCAAGGATTGCTTTTTTGGATCGTTTATCGGCCGATTCATTATATGCCGCACCTTTGGAATTATCGTTTCCGGCAGCTTTGTCCGAAAAAGCATGTACGGCATTTCCGTAAGAAACCAATTGCCAATCGGCTTTGGAGTTGCGCATTTCCTGTTCAAAAGCAGCTACTTCCTGAGGTGTTACATACGGGTCATCGGCACCGTGCAGCGCCAGTACTTTTGCCTTGATTTTTGAATCTTTGCGCGAGGCATCCTTACCCAATGATCCATGCACCGAGATTACGCCCCAGACGCCCATTCCGCTTCTCGCCATTTCAAGTACGCCCGCACCACCAAAGCAATATCCGATGGCCGCAAGACGCGAATAATCGGCTCCTTGTCCCGGCAATTGCTCCAGGGCCAATTTGATACGGCGCTGGTATAGTTCAGGGTTGGATTTGTATTTCGTGGCTTCGGCTCCGGCTTCCTGTGTGTTTGTCGGATAATGTCCAAGCCCGTATATATCGGCGATAAAGACATAATAACCCGCGGCAGCAAGTTCCGTGGCAACATCTTTTTCGTGTTGTGTGATTCCCATCCAGGCCGGTAAGATCAATATTCCGGGTTTTCCGGGCAACGGTTTTTCCGGTGCGATTCCCATGCCGTTGAGCTGTTGGGATTTGTCGTTATAAGAAATGGTGCGTAGTTGTGCATTGATTTGGATCGAAGCGGTAATAGCAACAAAGAGCAGTAGTTTTTTCATTTGGCAGCTGTTGACGTTTTAGAAGTATCGCGGGCCACTTTTTCCTTGACGTTGCGTTTGGCCTCTTCCATTTTTTGTTTTTTTTCGGCCCGGCCTTTCTGGACTTCCTGTTGTGCCTCTTGTTTTTTGGCTCTGGCTTCCTTGGTATTGTCTGCCGATTTTTTCGTCTCAGGTTTCTGTTGGGCCGTCGCATTGAGTCCGAACCACAGCAACGCAAATAGTGTAAGTTGTTTCATATCGATCGGGATTAAGCCCTAAATGTAGAAATTTTGGCTGTATCACGAAAAAATGAAGTTGTATAATAACATTGGAAATAAAAAAGCCGACCCATGAGGAATCGGCGATTTGCATTGAGTTAGTTGATTTTGGATTATTTGTGCCGGCCCGTGCGACTGTTCTCGGCATCCCAGTCTTCTGAGCTGTCTTTTTGGTCGCGGTCGTCGGAATCGTTGATTTCTTTTCGCAGAGGTGCGATTCTACCAGATTGAACTTCTTCCTTGCTGTCAACACGATGATTTTTATCTTCCATAACAATTTATTTTTTATCTGACGATTTCTTTTGGTGGAATTTCCGATACATCACGTTCGCGTTCGTGTTCTTCGACGTAAACCGCAAACTCCGATGGCTTGATATGGGCTCCGGTGAATTCAGTGAATGCGCGTGTGAATTCAGCTCCAAAATATAGTATTGCGGCTGTGTAATAGACCCAAACCAGAATCACGATCAGCGAACCCGCAGCTCCATAAGCAGAACCGGCGCCCGAAGTCTGGATGTAAATTGAAATAAGGTATCTGCCCAACATAAACAACAAAGCCGTAAAAAAGGCTCCGAGGCGTACGTGTTTCCATCGGATTTCCGCATCGGGCAACACTTTGAAAATCACCGAAAACAGCAACCAGATGACACCGAATCCGATGGCAATGTTGATGATTTCAAACAATATCATCGTCACTTCGGGAAAATAAGACTGGAGCCATCCGTTCAAAGCGACAAGAGCTCCGTTTACGAGCAAGGTGACAACCATGAGGAAACCCAATCCGATGATGAGCGATGAAGAAAGCAATCTGTCTTTAAGTATTTTGACCCAGCCGCGTTTTGGTTTGGCCTTGACACGCCAGATGATGTTGATCGAATCCTGTATGTCGCCAAATACCGATGTCGCACCCACGATTAACGTAATGACACCAATTACCAAAGCCGTAGTGGTCTTTCCGGAAAGTTCCATATTTTTGATGACTTCCTGCAATTGTGCTGCGGCCTGATTGCCCAACAATCCGTTTAGTTCATGAAAAACGTGTCCACGGATGGCATCTTCACCTAAAAAAAATCCGGCTAATGAAATGACCAACAAAATCAGCGGCGCCATTGAAAAAACCGTATAATAGGATAACGAAGCACTGAGTTTGAGCGCGCGGTCGTTCACAAAACCCTGAAACGTGCGTTTGAAGATGCTGCCTACATCTTTCCACTGTATATGTCGTAACGATTTGAACATGAATGCAGTTTACACAAAAAGCACCGAAAGAAGGCAATCGGTGCTTTATAAATTATTGGGAAATTTTAATTTGACAATTCCGGTTTTGAATTCTCTATCTGGCTCAAGAAATTCTGGACGTCATTGGTGATTCCTTTTTCGATGAGCGGATTCAACCAATTCGCGGCCGTTTCACCGGCAATTCCCATAGGCGCTTTGTAGGAAAGATTTACACGGACTTCTGTATTTTCAGCATCAATTTCCGTGAAGGTTACTTTTCCGGTATTATAGACCGATGCGCCCGGAAGCGATTGCCAACTCAGTACTTTTCCGGGTTCATCCATCAAAATATGGGCTTTCCATGTTATTTTTCCTATTCCTGCGGGGCCGTTTGCCGTCCATTCCGATTCGATTCTGTTGATTTCACGAACCTCACTCAAATGCTTGATAAATTCCGGAAGATTCTTTAAGTCGCGCCAATTTCGATAGACTTCCATAGCCGGTTTATGGACAGTGAAATTGGAATCGATGTTGATGTTTTTACCTGAGAGTTTTGGGTTGTTGTCCATCGCATCGTACATAGGACAATAACCTCCGGCACCACGAACCAGCATAGCACCACCGGCAATTGCTTTTGGAATGCTTTTTTTCTTCGATGACAAGGCCTTATACAGCAAATAACCGCCGGCAGCGATCATGGCAACTCTTTCGACAGTGGAAATATTGACTTTTAAATTGAATGGTTTTTGGGCAGGTTCAGATTCCGGTTTTACTGTCGATGCATATCTGTTCGGGTCTGTGCCTGATGGATCTATTCTGGAAAAGTTCCGCGTATCATTGGTTTTAGTCGCTTTCATCTTGGATAGAATTTAATGTGCTTTACCAAAGTTAGTCGCGTCATAAACATTCGGGTTTACAGGATGTGCAGATATTGTTACACCCTGAAAACGTTGGCGGCAACCTTGAAAGAACTGACGGAATTGATGTAAAATTCTTAACAAACACAGATTCTATTTTTGAAATCAGAGCAACAATTAAAATCAACACAATTCTCATGGACAGTATCAATACCAACCAAACCGAAGACAATTTCAAAAATATATTCGGATCAGAGGCAATCCAAAAAATCAAGGACCTCGCTTCCAAATCCGGCGGCTGTTTCTTTTGCACCGATATCGAAACCGGAAAGCCTTTCGCGACCCGTCCGATGGCTCCGGAAAGGATAGATGAAGAAGGGAATTTCTGGTTCCTAAGTGCTTCCGACAGCCATAAAAATGAAGAATTGAAACAAGATTCACATGCCCAATTGCTGTTTCAGGGTTCATCTTACAGCGACTTTATGAGTTTGTATGGAACCGTCGAAATTTCTAAAGACAGGCAAAAAATCGAAGAACTCTGGGATGCCCAAATGAAAGCCTGGTTTACGGAAGGCAAGGACGATCCAAGGATTACCGTTCTTCAATTCAAACCGACTGAAGGTTATTATTGGGATACGAAACACAATATGGCCGTCGCTTTTGCCAAACGCCTCATTGGTGCCGCTATTGGTAAAACTATAGATGATTCCATAGAAGGTAACATCAAACTTTAATCACCCAAGAATCAATACATATGGCCCTCAAATCCAAAATCCTTTTTTCAATCGTAACCCTTTTTTTCATAACCGTCGGATGTAAAAAAAACGATGGTCAATTGTCATCGGATCCAAAAGACCGCTACACGCTTGAACAATCTGAACTTCGGCCATTTTTCCAGAAGCATCCGGAATTCAAACCGTACCAAAAAGACCTCGAAGCCTTATACGCCAAACACGCGAATAAAATGATATGGTACGATAAGGACGGACGAGTCGATTTCGCCGAAGTCTTGTTCGACCAGACGGCGCAACTCGAATCTGAAGGTGTTCCGGTTTCATTGCCATACAAATCGGAATTCGACGATATTTTCGAAATGCGTGATACCAAAAAGCCGTCACCCGAAGACGACCTCATGATTTCGGCCATGTATTTTTTCTACGCCAAAAAAGCAATTTCGGGTGTCGATACGAAGCAGAGCAGAAGTACAGGCTGGTTTTTGCCCCGAGATAAAGTGTCTTACGTGGCTTATCTCGATACGTTGCTCAAATCTCCCGATTTAATCAAGGAGAAAGATGCCGAGCGGTTTTCCCAATACAATAATTTACGAAAAGCATTGGAGAAATATCGGGCGATTGAGCAAAAAGGCGGCTGGCAAACCATTGCTTTTTCAAAAGGAAAAAAAGCGTTTAAAAAAGGCGATTCAGATCCCGTAATCGGACAGGTGCGCAAACGGTTGGCACTGTCGGGCGACTTGAAGTCTGATTCCGGAAGCGCGGTTTTCGATCAGGAATTGTCTGATGCCATAACGACTTTCGAAGCACGTCGTCATCGTGAATTTTCAGGGATCGATTCAGATTTGGTTGCCGATTTGAATATACCCATATCGGAACGCATCAAGACTATTGTGGTCAATATGGAACGCTGCCGCTGGATTCCTTCGGATTTTGAAAAAAATAAAGAATATGTCTTCGTCAACATTCCCGAGTTCCATCTGAATTACGTCAAAGATTCGAAAACAGCCCTGGAATCGAATGTCGTCGTGGGTGAAGAGCTCAATAAAACTGTCGTTTTCAGCGGAAAAATGAGCTATCTGGTTTTTGCGCCATATTGGAACATCCCGAAAAGCATCGTCAAAAAAGAAATTCTTCCGGGAATCGAAAAAGACAAGAATTATCTGTCGAAACACCATATGGAATATTACAATAACGGACGCAACATCCGCCAGAAACCTGGTGATGAGAATTCGCTTGGCCTTGTGAAATTCATGTTTCCGAATACCAACAACATTTATCTGCATGACACACCAGCCAAAGCCTTATTTAACAAAGAGGAACGCGCGTTGAGCCACGGCTGCGTTCGTGTCCAGAAAGCAAAGGAACTCGCGAACCTGATCCTTAAAGACGATAAAAACTGGACGTCTGAAAAAATCGATGAAGCCATGCATGCCAAAGACCAGACGCAATATTCCTTAAACAGAAAAATTCCGGTTTACCTCGCGTATTTCACCGCTTGGGCAGACGAACATGGGAATGTGGCTTTCTTTGATGATATTTATAGTCGGGATAAAAGGCTTGCAGGCTTGCTTTATAAAAATTGATACACGTCACATTGATTTCAATACTGATTTCAGGTCAATCGCATCCTCAAAAAATCCTTTCCACAGATCACCTTTTTCTTTGAGTCGTTGCGGAATCGTGAACAGGTTGTAATCTGATAATTTCAAACCATCCGAAATCTCATCCCATTCCAAAGGCGTACTGATTCCGGCTCCTTCACGCGGTCGTAGCGAATAGATGCTCGCCATGGTCTTTCCGCGGCCGTTCTGTAAAAAATCGAGATAAACTTTCTTCTTCCGCTTATCTGGCAGACGTTCCAGGCTTGTGATATCTGGCAGTTGCTTGTGGACCATCTGGCTTATGATATGGGAGAATTCACGCGTCTGTTCATAAGAATACTTTGGTTTGACGGGAATGAAGACATGCAACCCGTTTCCGCCGGAGGTTTTGATATAAGCCGGAACTTTAAGCCCATCAAGGATTTCCTTAAGGACTTTGGCGGTTTTGACGATATTTTCAATCTGAGCGCCTTTTGGATCGAGGTCGAAAATAATATAATCCGGATTATCAAGTGTTTTGATCCGGCTGCTCCACGGATTGATTTCGATACAACCCATATTCACCATATACAGCAACGTGTCTTTGTTGTTGCATATGAGCCATTCGACAGGTTCACTTTTGGAATCGGCTTTGATTATCGCGGTCTTTGTCCAATCGGGAACCAAACCGGCGACGTTCTTCTGGAAAAATCCCTGGCTTTTGATACCGTCGGGCGTACGACGCATAGATTGCGGACGGTCTTTTAGATAAGGAAGGATGTAATCTGCAATGGCGTTATAGTATGCAATCACATCGCCCTTAGTGATTTTTTCTTTGGGCCAGAAGATTTTATCGGGATTAGAAAATTCGACTTTTTTGGAGAATTTCTTCAAATCGGCGACCGTGTATGATTTGGTTTCTTTTGCCATTTTTTTGGTTGGTTTTTTAGCCGATGGTTTCGGTTCGTCTTTTTCTGAAGCAGTTATTTCCGGTAATTCCAGTTTGACATCCGTGGCCGCTTTATCTGTCCGAAGGCCTTCATACACCGGATGCCGCATGGAATTCGTTTCGGTGAATTCCGAAAATTTGATGTTGGCCACTAATTTCGGCGTGACCCAATGTACCTTTTTCTCCTTTGGCGGATTTTCAAAGGGCGACGATTGCCGCTCTATTTTTTCGAGTTTCGATATCAGGTCTTTTAAAATATCGTCTGTGTAACCGCTTCCGACTTTTCCCGAATACATCAGTTTTCCATTCTGGTAATAGCCGCATAATAGTGCTCCGATCCCGATGCGGTTTCCGGAAGGTTCGGTATAGCCGCCAATGACCATTTCCTGGACTTTTCCGGTTTTGATCTTGAGCCAGTCTTTACTGCGTTTGTTGGTGTCGTAAGCCGATGCGATGCGTTTGGCAATAATGCCTTCGCCGCTTTGCTTCTGTGCTTTTTTGAATGCCTGTTGTCCGTTTCCGACAACATGATCGGAGTAAATCACCGAATCGACTTTAGGCAAAACGGCTTGGAGGATTTTCTTTCGCTGTAGCAAATCGAGCCCTCGCAAATCGAATCCGCCGAAGTACAAAATATCGAAAACATAGAATTTGAGTTTGCCTCGGTCCGGATTGTCTTCGCGGTTCTGCAGCCATTGGAAGTGGCTCTTGCCTTTGGTATCTTCCATGACGATTTCCCCGTCAAGAATCATATTTTGTTTCAGCCCTGATAAAGCATCGGCTATTTCCGGATATTTTTTATCGAAGGACAAACCATTCCGTGATATCAAATGACAAGTTCCGTTGTGGATTTCGGCTGTGCTTCTATACCCGTCGAATTTGGTTTCGAACAGCCACTCTTGATTATCAAAAGGCGTGTCGGCCAGTGTTGCGAGTTGCGGCCGCCAGCCGGAAGGGAATTTTGTAAGTTTTTTTGCATTGGCTAAATCTGCTGCGGAGAACGCGCTTTCATCTTTCTTTTTGATCTTTTTTGGAGTTGACGATGATTTCTTCCGATTGCTTTGCCATACGTCATCACCTTTGGAAATGGCATCGAAATCGCGCCCGGTCAAAACTGAATATGGGTCATATGTAATGTCAGTACCCGAAAATTCATCTTTGTGCTTGATCAGCAACCATTGGTTTTCACCCCGTCCATGCATTTCGACAAGCGCCCACGAACCTTTGAGTTTTTCACCTTCAAGCACGATTTTGATCGAACCTGAAGCATGTTGTTTTTTCATCAAGGCGTTGTCCTTTGAAACATCGTCGTTCGCTTCGGCATGATAGGTTCCAATGTCCCAGACCATGACCGTTCCGCCTCCGTATTCGCCTTGCGGGATGGTTCCTTCAAAATCGATGTAATCCATAGGATGATCTTCCACATGCATCGCCAATCGCTTGTCTGCCGGATTTGCAGACGGACCTTTCGGAACAGCCCAACTTACCAGAACGCCATCGATTTCAAGTCGGAAATCATAATGCAAATGGGAAGCCGCGTGTTTCTGGACTACGAAACGCAAAGCTCCTTTGGATTTTTTTTTGATTC
Organism: Flavobacterium silvaticum; assembly: GCF_012911565.1. GTDB lineage: Bacteria > Bacteroidota > Bacteroidia > Flavobacteriales > Flavobacteriaceae > Flavobacterium > Flavobacterium silvaticum. Next base: position 94,904 of record NZ_JAAMPU010000100.1, read on the forward strand.
CTTCAGGCTCTTTTGTCTTTTTGAAGTCACGTTTTTGGTTGTATTTGGTCAGCGACATAAGGGATAATCTAATTTTTTATAGCTTCCAGGCTTGCCCGCAACTGATCGAGCAAGTCATCGGCCGGATGGCGTTCCTTTTTGGCCGGAACAGCTTTTTCGACCACTTTTTTTCCTTTTGCGGCGGCTTTCTTTTTAATGAGTTTGAGCAATTCGTCTTTGTAGGTGTCTTTGTATTTTTCCGGTTCGAATTTATCGGTGAGCTGGTCGATGATCGTCATGGCCATATCGATTTCCTTTTTGGTGGCGGAAACTGTTTTGCCCGGAAGTTTGAGTTCTTTCGGATCGCGCAAATCCTGGTCAAAACGCATCTGGATTAAAAGGATCGCATCCTCTTCAGGTTTCAGGATGCCGATATGCTCGCTTGATCTGATGATGAATTTACACAGACCTACCTTTTTGGATTCTTTCAGTGCATCACGTAACAGGGCATAGGTTTTGGCCGCAGCCTTTTCAGGTTCGATCAGATATGGCTTTTCCAGATATTTGGACGGAATCTCATTCTCTATGACAAATTCGAAAATGTCTATGGTCTGTGTTTTTTCAGGCATCGCTTTCGCAATTTCATCTTTATCGAGAACCACATAATCGCCGTTCTCCTTTCTATACCCTTTTGCTATTTCATCCCACGGAACTTCCTTTCCGTCTTTGCGGCAAATACGTACATACTCAATCTGGCATTGGTCTTTTTTGCGGATCATATCCAGATCGATTCTATGTGTCACAGATCCACTGTATAATTTCACCGGTATGTTTACCAGACCAAAGCTGATTCCGCCTTTCCAAAGTGCCTTCATAATCAATACTTTTTATGAAGTTCATACAATAAAGCTGGTAATGCTTTATAATATTTTAAACCTTTTTTATAGTTTTTGGGCGGCAAATTCCATTTGATATACGGCGATTCCAACACCTATATGATAATGGTGTAACAAAGCTGAACAATTGTGTAAACTGTAACAATGCTTATTCGTAAACTTTGCATTTCGGCAAATCACGAGGCCGGTAACTGAATTTCCAACGACTACGCCCACATCACAAAACACATGGATTACACACGTCAATGCCTTTTCATAGACGACGATGCGGACGATCAGGATTTCTTTTGCGAAGCCGTCAAATTTATTGATCCAGCCATGGAATGTTTTTTCGCAGACGATGGCATCCAGGCAATCAACAAACTCGAAGACAACGAGAATTTCATCCCCGATTTTATATTCATAAACATGAATATGCCGCGTATGAGCGGACCGGAATGCCTGGCTCGGATTGCTAAAATGGAGCATTTGGCTAAAAGCCGTATTTATATGTATTCCTCTTCGTCAAATGACCAATTATTGAATGAAGTTCGTACATTAGGGGCTCAGGATCTACTCGTCAAGCCATCGTCCATCAGCGAAATGCGGGCGTTGCTTGAGCGTATTTTGTCCTGACTTAATCCATGTCAAGACCTGATCATTCCATTTCCGGCACGCCCGATTCGTTTGGCTTGCAAGTTGGCGAAGCTACTCTTGGCCCGCAACTCATCAATATATTCCATCAGGCGCCCGTCGCCATGTGTGTACTTACTGGCCGTGATTTAGTGGTTACGTTTGCCAATTCCGGTATTCTGGAAATATGGGGGAAGACTTCAGAAATGGTCCTCAATAAACCATTATTTATAGGTTTGCCAGAGGCCGCTATCCAAGGTTTCAAATCCATTCTTGAAAAGGTGTTCACAACAGGTGAAACATTTATCGCTAACGAAATGCCGATAGATGTAACTACCGACGGTGTCACCCACCATAGATTCGTCAAGTTTATCTATCAGGCCATTCGCGATGAAAAAGAGAACGTAATGGGAATAATGGTCATAGCGGAAGACATCACCCAAAGCGTCACTGCCAGGAAATATAAGGAAGCCAATGAAATTCGCAATAAATTGGCAATTGAGGCTGCAAACATGGCCAGCTTTGAATGGATTTTCAATGACTCGCAATTTATCTATTCCGAAAGATTACCCCAGATTTTCGGGCTTGACCCAAACACCAAATTCAGGCAGGAACATTTTATAGAACTGATTCATCCGGAAGACCGCGACATACGCGATAAAGCGATACGAAAAGCCATGAAGACCGATACGCTGTTTTACGAAGCCCGTATCATCTGGCCCGACAATTCCATCCATTGGATACGGTTGAGCGGAAAAGTGGAACGCCATAACGAAGAAGCCATCAAAATGTACGGGATGGTACTCGACATTACCGAACAACGCGAACACGCTGCCTTGCTCAAGGAACTCGTACAAAGAAGGACAAAAAGCCTCGAAAGGAAAAACCGCGAACTCCAGGCCAGTGAACTGCGTTTCCAGCGCATGACGGAAGAGGTGGAAGATTACGCCATTCTGTTGCTGGATCTTGACGGAACCATATTGAACTGGAACAAAGGAGCGGAAAAGATCAAAGGCTATCGAGAAGATGAAATCGTCGGTAAAAACATCACTGAATTTTATCTGCCCAGAGACCGCAGGAATAAACTTCCGGAGAAACTCATCCGCGACGCCTCTGTAAAGGGACGTGCCACACATGAAGGCGAACGCATCCGCAAAGACGGAACTGTTTTTTGGGGCAGTATCACCATCACCGCCATCCATGATGAAGACGGGGAAGTCATCGGCTTTTCAAAGGTGACACGCGACCTGACCGAAAGGAAACTGGCCGAAGACCAATTGCGCCAATACACGGCCGAACTTGAATTCCGCAATCAGGAACTCGAGCAATTCGCCTATATCGCCTCACACGATTTGCAGGAACCGCTGCGCAAAATCCGGATGTTTACAGGAATGCTGGCCGATAACCTGGATAACCGCGAATTGGTTTCGAAATATTACGAAAAGATCGAATCATCGGCGGCAAGAATGAGTGATTTGATCCAATCGGTACTTAATTACAGCAGGCTCGACAAGACCGAGAACAAGTTCGAAACCATAGACCTGAACCAGATTGTTTCCCATGTATTATCTGATTTTGAATTGCTGATAGAGGAAAAACAAGCGGTAATCCTGTGTGATGTTTTGCCTGTACTACGCGCCATTCCGCTTCAAATGACACAGTTGTTTTCCAACCTTATCGGCAATGCGCTTAAGTTCTGCGAGAAAGAACCACGTATTACGATTGGTTGTTCAAAAGCCGATGCGGAAATGCTTGGATCGGTGAGCCAATTGGATGTAAAGAAAGAATATTATCGCATTTGCATCAAAGACAACGGAATTGGTTTCGAACAGAAATACGCCGAACAGATTTTCACCATTTTCCAACGCCTCAACAGCAAGTCCACCTACGAAGGAACCGGAATCGGCTTGGCCCTGTGCAAGAAAATCGCCGAGAATCACAGAGGAAACATAACCGCATCGTCCGAACCCGGAAAAGGGGCGGAGTTCTGTATTTTCCTTCCGGTTTAAAACGGATAACCTATCGCCAGGTTGAATATCAGGTTTTCTTTGCGCCATGACGAATCACCAAACGAAACCTGGTCGATTACCCATCGACTGCCATCAGGAAGCCATGGTTTGCGTATTGGGAAAGCCAGGTCTAGGCGAAGGATAAGGAACGACAGGTCGACGCGTATACCCGCTCCGGTTCCTACGGCGAGTTCATTCAGGAAATCACTGCTGAATTCGGCTCCGGGTTTATCCGGATTTTTCTGCCTGAGCCAGATGTTTCCGGCATCCACAAACAAGGCTCCATCTACGACACTGTAAATCTTTGTCCGTAATTCAGTGTTCAGTTCCAGTTTTATATCACCAGATTGGTCGGCGAGGAAATCATTCGGGTCCGTATCTTCCCTAAACGTCCCGGGGCCTAAAGATCGCGCCCGGAAAGCCCGTATGCTGTTGGTTCCGCCAATAAAGAATTGTTTGATATAAGGCATTTCCTTGGAATTCCCGTATGCATAACCATAGCCTGTAAGTAAGCGGCTTGCCAGTTTGGAATTCTTGCCGAGCCTGAGGTAATGCCTGAATTCGGCTTCGAGTTTCACATACTGGCTGAATGGAACGCCAAACACAGATTTTTCATTTCCGTCACGCACATTTGCACCGGTGGCCAATCCAGCGATTGTTCCTGCCACGTCAAGTCCGGCTTTGAAATAGATGGTATTTCGTTTTTCGGCCTGCATGGTATTGGTATACGTATAGGAATAGGTCGGGCCGAAAATAAGTTGTTTCTCGACGACTCTTTTAAGTGTCCCGGTGGAATCGGCCTCTATTCGCTGCTGGTATTCATCGGTCACAAAACCCGGATTCACATAGGTGATTTCGGTAACATTGTACTGATGTTCCTTCCTGATGTTTTCTTTCCACGAATAGCCAAAAGAAGCCTTGAAATTGTTGAGCGAATACAATTGCGACCTCAATTGGTATTCGTAACCGATGCTTGCTTTCGTTTTAGGCACGAAACCACTCGAACTCTCAATGGTGAATGGTGTCAGGAAACGTGGCCACGTCAGGCTTACGTCAGATCCGACCCGATAAATATTGTATCCCTTGTTCTGGCCTGAAAACTGAACTTCCAATCCGCCGAAAGCAGAAACCTGTAACAATTCGGCTCCTTTGAAAGCGTTGCGATGGCTCCAGTTGACGTTGAGTTCGGTTCCGGCGTAATTGGCGGAATTCGTTTTGGCAAGAACCTCCGTACGGATTGACTTTTTGGTCAGTGGCGTCAGGTAGTAAAAAGCATCGAGTTTGTCACCTTCTTCATCATCGACAACCCTGAATTCGTTCTTAACGAATTTGAAAACCCCAAGGCTGATAAGTCGGTTCAGCGACAGATTATGCGCCGTGCGGTTATACAAATCTCCTTTTTCGAAATACAAAGTCCGGTCAAAAATGCGGGGCTTGAAAAGTTTTTGTTTATCGATGATGACAAAATCACGGTAGTAGGTCACATCTGTAGAATCAATTCCGACGGTATCCTTACGCACGGTAAAACTCGGGTAGATGAAAATATCGTTGATCTTATAAATCTTTCTGGCCGATTCGGGAGTTTCGTTTTTGACACGAACGATCATGTCGACTTCATGTTTCCCGACCGTGCTGTCAACCTGGACTTTCAAATAATCGGGCCCGAAAAAATAATAGCCTTTTTCCTTCAGTCGTGCATCGATTCGCGAACGTTCGCTTTTGATGATGTCCAGATCATATCCGGCTCCAACCTTGAGTAACGATTCGGAACCATAACTGGCTATCGTGCTGTCCAAAGCGGTAGAATCTGATGGAAACGTAACCGATTTGATGTAATACCTCGGGCCGGGCTCAATCGTGTAATCGGCGGTCGCTTTTTTGCCGGAACGCGTGGAATCTGCCGAAGCCATAGCCTTGAAATAACCCAGGTTCTGTGCGTTGTTCTGGATCAGGTCTGCATTGTAATCGAGTTTGACCTGGCTGAACAAAACAGGAGGCTCGCCAACTTTATTGCGCAACCAGCTTCTGAGGCCTTTCTCTTTTTTAGGTTTGCCCGCAAGATTGTAGATGTATAATTTTGGGCGCAACCCGAGGAATTTCTTATTAGGTTTAGGCCGCAACAATTCCTCTAAACGGGCTTCAAGTGCCTTGCGCTCTTTTTTGGGCATGGTGCTGTCTTTGACCCTGACGCTTGCACCTGTGTACAGCAATTCACCTTCGGGCAGGTATTTTGTGTTGCTGCACGCCCAGAGTGTAAGGACAAATCCAAAAAGGAGGAATATTTTAATTCTCGGAGTCATCGTCTGTTGGGTTAGATTCAGGTTTTTCAGCCGCTTTCTTTTTCGCCTGGCGTTTCTTTTCTTTCTGGCGTTTTTCCTCGCGGATCAGTTTTTTCTCTTCGGCCGTCCTATGGAACAACTCACGGAACAGGTTATAATCCATGGTAATCACGAACGCCACGCCGGTTTCAATGACCTGGCCTTGTAAAGCCACCTGGTATTCGTCTTTGCGATAGGCACGCACCGAATAGCGTCCGTCGCGTGTGAGCATGTAATCTACCGCGACGTCTCCGGCTATATTCGTGGTTTGCTCGTTTGCCTGTTGCGGGCCTTCGAGGTTGAAATTGCTTCCCACGGTCACTTTCAACCGGTCATTGAATAGTTTTTTGGAAACAGCTACGTTGAGGTCGGTTCGGTTTTCACGTTGGCCTGTGGTGTAATCATCTGTAGATTCCAATCCGAAATCGACTTCAAAACCTTTGATAAGATCGCCGGCGAGGTTGTTCAGTTGTTGCGATAAAAGCTTGCTGACACTCTGGCGTGCCATAGATTCGGCCGTGACGCTTCCGGCTTCGCTTGAAAACGGATTTTCGCCAATGAACCGATTGAGCAACAGTAACGCAAACACCTGTTTGTTCAATTCGTTTGGATCCTGACGTAATTGCTCGAGCTTTGTCCGTGATGCATCCACTATATCAGAAGAAACTCCATAGTTTTTATCCGGCAACTGAATATCGAACGTAATTTCCGGCTTCAGCAATTCACCATTCATTTTGAGCAGTGCCTGGAACGGCAGGACTTGCTTGTATTGATTCTGGATTGCAGGTCCTTTGGTATCGAGCTGGTTCCCGATAAGGTCAATAGGGGCCGTATTTGCCGTATAAATAGCGGTTATACTGATATTGGCCGTTGTTGGTTCACCCGTCCACAACAAATAACTTCCTTTCTGGATGTCGAATTTGCGTTTGATCAGGTTGAACGACATTTCATACGAGCCTTCTTCGAGTTCATACCGGCCTGTGAGATTCGTTTTGCCCGATGGATCTATGCCTCCGTTGAGCCTTGCTTCTCCTTTGAGCTTGAGATAGTCGCCGTTCGATTTATCGATGATCATCGAAAGCTCGGCGTTTTTGTCGACTTCGATATTCACATCTATATCGAATCCTTTGAACTTGGTTTTGACAAGCGAATCGTTGACCACGAGATTTTCATTGAGTTCCGGATGATCCTGGTCTATGAATTCGACCACGCCTTCACGGTCGACGATTCCCGGGTCTGTCTGTGGCAGCACGACGGTCATTTTGGTTTTGTCGTTTACTTTCAAACTGCCGTCCACAACGGGTTGATCCATGGTTCCTTTGATGTTGAGACGCGTGTCAAGATATAATTGTCCGTAGAACAAATCGTTGTCTTTTTCTGTCGAATTCACGGCCCGGAAATTATTGGCCCGAACAGCGAGGTTAAAGCCATAATCTCGGTAATCGGGCGTGAGGATCTTTCCGTTAATGTTGAGCTTGTTGCCTTCTTCATCGACCAATCCGAAGTTGTCGAACCGGATTCCTTCCTCATTGAACCGTATGACTTCGTCAGTGACTGTAAACGCAGAATTGATTTCGGTCACCTTGAACTTTACATCCCTGAAATTGATGTCGCCGTCAATTTTAGGAGCATCGGTAGTTCCCATGATTCTGAGTTTTCCGTCCAGGTAACCTTCGCTGTCGGCCAAAGCGCCAAACGTGAATGCCTGTACACTTTTCATCTGGAGTTTAGCCATATTCAGGTCAAGGTTCAATGCTTTATTGGTGCTGCTATACGTTCCTGAAATTTTCACATAGTTATCATAACCGGATATAGCAACATCGGCGTTGAACGTATTGGCTGTTTTGTTATCGACTTTTATACTCAGATTTCCAACGGTATCCCGGCTGACACTTAAATCTTTGATGGTCAAATCTGAGGTGAAAACCGGATTCGTCATCAAATCGACCAGATGCACGCCGCCATCGATTTTTCCGGAAACCTCAAATCCGTCATCGGTTTCTTTCTGGATCATTTTTGTAATCGTACCGATCTCGAAATCTTTGAAGGTCACGTCCAAAGGTGCATTGGTATTTTCATTTTGAGATTGAAGTGATAGTTGGCTTCCCTCACGCGATATGTCGAATTTATCTGCAAAAATCCCGTTTCCGATGCGTATCAGGTTTGCCGGATCAACATTCCACGCATCATAATTCAGGACCAATCCATCGTTATTGAGGTGGATTTCAGATTTTTGATCCTTTGCGTTGAAATTACCTGCAATCAGGTATTGTTCCTTTCCTTTTTTATCGCGTACCCTCAACGTATACAAAGCTTTATTGTCTTTGACCGAACCATACAATTGGGTGTCGTACAGCTCGAAGGATTGGTTTTCAACCTGGTCGATGTCAATGATGTAAGCAAGTGAATCGGCTTCCGTGTGAATATCGATCGCGGTTCCCGTGATGGTATTTCCGGCATATACCAAACGCGGGATCGTTCCGGAAACAGCAAGAGAATCCGTTGCGGAATTATAGCCGCCCCGGAATTCTATCGGTTCAAGACGTGTAAGGTCAGGCAGCAGTTTCACCAGCACCGGATCGTTTTTGACCGTGAGATGAAAATTGAGCCTGTGGTTTCCGGTGTCTTCCTCACGTGCTTCGCTAACCGGTTTTGTATTGTAGAATTTGGAAATGGTTTTCTGGATGGAAGCTGCCAGCTTGGTCAGTTGGTATTTTCCTTTGACTTCCGCCTTTAGGAATTGTGACTTGAGGCTGATGGAATTGCTGTCCGCAGTAGAAACCGCGACGACGTTTATAGAATCGAGCTGGAACTGGTCTTTTTCATTAGCGATTACAAAATGATAGGCATTCAGCGTTCCGTTGAGGTTGTCCGGATCGGTTGAAGTAAAATCGGCATCGACTTTCCCTTTGAGTTTCATCGGGCCGGCGTGCAGGTTCAGTTTATCCAGGTCGGCCATGTCTACATTGAGCTTCAGTACGGCTGCCGGATATTTGTCCCTGAAGTTTCCGCTCGCGATCATATCGAAGGTCAAATTTGGATCGGCCATGGAAGCCACGACGTTGAACTTCCCGTTTTTGATATCGCCTTTGAGGTTGAGGTTTTTGTAAGTATAACCGTTGAATTCCGCCTTGACCAGTTTTCCATTCAAATCAGCGATAGCCGTTTTCGGGTCGAGGCCTTTTCCTTTGACCTTCGCGTTGAGGCTGAAGCGTCCTATTGAATCGTTGCTGATTAATTTACCAACGTTGAAATTATCGAGCGAAACCATGGCGTCATACACCTCGGCATTTTTCTTCCGTCCGTCAAAATAACCTTTGATTTTAGCACCGCCATAGCTTGTATTCAACCGGACATCGGCGTTAAGGTTGTCAGGTTTACCTTTGAATGTGCCTGAGACGGAAATGTTCGCCGGCAGTTTTATGTTGTCCGGAATGGTTCCGTTCGGCACAAACGAATAAATGTCTTTTGATGTCGTCGTTACTTTTCTGATATCGAAATCCATCCATGCCTTTTTGGCGTCAGGCAAACCGATGATGTGGGCACTCGCGGCGATTGATGTAGATCCGATGCCGCTGACTTCAAGGTTTGGAATATATAAATCGGAAACCTTGCCGTTGATTTTGCCGTTGATTTTTAAGATTGCGTCTTTGTTGCCTTTGAATGGTTCGGAGTTTTCAAGGTTCGGTACAAAAAGCAAAATATCGCTGAACGCCACTTTACTATGGTCGAGGTTAGCGTTGACTTCTAGGTCTTTTAGATTGTCAGACAGTGTTTCTATCGATTCATAACCGGCCGACAGTTCATTTTTGAGCAGTGTTTTTGGTGTCTGCAGATAGAAATCCTTGAGATACGATTGCTTTGGCCCATACAGGAAATCAGCATGGAATTCCTGGATATCGACACCACTTTTATCTTTCATGGCGAACGAATCGACGCGGCCTGAAATCGCTTCGGAATTATATTTCAGGTTTTTGGCAGACAGATGAACCCCCGATAAATCCAGATGTTTGTAATCGATCCCTTTGGCGACCGGAGCGGAATTTTGGTCGTCGAATTTGAAATCGACATTCGTGATGGCTGCTTTTTTAAGTTGCACATCCCAACCTTTCGGATTGTTTGCGACAGCAGATTTTGCTTCGGTTTCCTTCCGTTTCGGTTGGTTGACTTTTCCCAGTGCGAAACCACCTTTGAGTCCGTCGAGTTCGAAATTATCGATTAAAATCTGTTGTCCGCGGATGTCGGTCTTGTTGAATTTTGCTTTTAGCTTATTGAGGCTCAGACCCGAATTGAGTTTTGTACCCTGATTGTCGTATCCGATGGAAATCTTCGAAAAATCAATTTCCCCAAGTGCGAGTGAAAAGCCTGAGTCTGCGGCAAGTGAATCGGCGACTTTGGCTGTATTCTCTCCGATTTCGCGTACGAGCTCACCTTGACGGAGTTTGAGTTTCAATCCGTTCATTGCAATTTTCGGAATATCGAAGTCGGATTTGTCGAGGTCGAATTTGCGGAATTTCGTATCGAAATGATTCAATGTAAAACCAAGGTCGTTTTTGGTGACGGCATCATTGAAATCTACTTTGATACGGTCGAGATTGATGTTCCTGACCGATATTTTCAAAGGAGCCGAAGTCGTGTCTTTCGGTTTGCCCGAATCGAATGCCTTGATGATGTAATCGAAGTTGAAAACGGAATCGCGGCTTCGGGAAATCTTCGCGGTTATGCCTTCGAGCGATACGGAATTGATTTCGACTTCATTGCTCATAAGCTTGAAAAGGCTGATGTCGACGGCAATCTTATCGCCAGAAAGCAAGGTGTCTTTATCCTGCCCTTCAAAATAAAAACCTTCTATGATGACTTTTTTGGGAAGACCGATCTCGATTCTGTCGATTCGCACTTTAGTTCCAATCTTTTCCTCAAGGTAGGTAACGGCTTTTTCACGGATGACATTCTGGATGGCTGGAATCTGGATCAGTACTACAATCAACAGAAAAAGCCCGATCACACTTCCAATGATCCAGGCAGTTATCTTAAGACTCTTTTTTACGTAGCGATTCAACGAGCCAGCTTTTTTTAAAGATACGGTTTCTGTTTTTCATTACATCGTCCAGACAATGTTTTGATATGAAATCACCTACAAAAATCCGTCATATTGATCAGTTGTAATTATACCAATCTGGTTCGCACTTGCAGGATTTCCATAAAAAAAGCCTCTCTGTACAGAAAGGCTTTTGAATTCTTGGCTACCAATTTAAATATTGAGCAAAAAGGTTTCTTTGTTCAGTGCTGACGTGTGGAATTGCCAGTTGATGCTTAACACTTCGGTCAATACTTTTTTCAATTGGGTGAAATCATTTGGTTTGCGAATGTAGATGTTGGCGCCATTGATGAACGTATCTTCCATATCTTTCTCGGAGTTGGAAGTCGAATAAATGGCAACCGACAAATCTTTGTACTTTGGAATCGTACGGATTTCCTTAAGACATTCAACACCTGACTTATACGGCATGTTCAAATCGAGGAAAAGAATATCCGGCAATTTGTTTTTCGCATCGTCGAGATAGGCAACCAGGTCGCGTCCATCTTCCAACATGTTCAGGCTCGTTTCAATCTTTAACTCGCTTAGGGCGTCGCTGAATATGCTGCGATCGTCCTGGTCATCATCTACCAACAGGATTTCAACGATGTTTTTCTCGTGGATCATAAAAGGGAGTTTACAGACGTAAAAATAACTATTAAATCGAATATTCAGTTATGTATCCTCTAAATTTTAGCAGGTAAATACACCGAAAATGTAGAACCTTTTCCAAGCTCACTTTCGGCGGTAATGAATCCGTTGTGGTTGTTGGCGATCTTGCGGCATATAGCCAATCCAACACCCGTTCCTTCGATTTTGGTTTTACCGTGGAGCCGCTGGAATAACTCGAATATTTTCTGGCGGTATTCCATATCGAACCCAATTCCGTTATCGGTCACCATTATTTTCCAGAAAGGCTGGTTGTCGCGTTCCGGAAGTTCCAACTCGGTTGCAGAAATGGAAATATGCGGGGCAACATCAGGCTTTGCATATTTCAGGCTGTTGGAAATCAGGTTGTGGAACAGCTGCTGGATTTGCAACGGAATAACGTTGAGCATAGGTAAGTCGTCCCATTCGATGTTCGCATTGCTTGTCCGGATGGCTTCATCAAGACCGGCAATGGCTTCTTTCAATGGACGGTTGAGATTGGTCTTTACGCGTTTGACTTCTTCAGATTCCGTACGTGAATATTCGAGCAATGCCATGATAAGGTTCTGCATGCGTGCAATGGCCGAACTGATGCGGTCAAAATACTGGAGCGACTGATCTGAAAGCGTATCTTTCTCATTTTCAAGAATGCGGCTGGCAAAAATATTTACTTTTCGCAATGGTTCCTGCAAATCGTGTGAAGCGACGTAATTGAACGATGCCAGATCTTCGTTGCTTGATTGCAGTTCGTTGTTCCGGTCAATCAGTTTGTGGTTGAGCGACTTGAGTTCTTCTTCTTTGCGGATACGTTGGGTGATGTCACGCGCTACGACAAGTACGCCATAAATCTTTTCATTTTCATCCAGTAATGGAATGATAAAATCTTCGAACCAGGCTTCAGTCACGGCAGATTTATAGACCGGATTGTGCACCGTTTCGCCCGAAAGTGCCCGCAGCGTATCCAAATGTCCCGGCGAATTGCGCACCTGCGGAAAAATATCGAACAGGTTTTTGCCGATTATTTCAGTTCCGAGCCCATATAATTTCCGGGCTGCTTTGTTCATGCTGATAAAGTTCATCTGATTATCGTACACGATCATGATGTCTACGGATGCATTGATGACTTTTTCGGAGAAATCTTTTTGCTTACGTAGTTCTTCGGCTTTGAGTCGCAGCTCTTCTGTGCGTTCGGTAACTTTTTTTTCGAGGATTTCATTCGTTTCGTACCGATCCTGAATATCCATGCAACTGCCGGAATAGCCTTTGAACTGGCCTTCTTTTCCATAATGGGGCACGCCTTTGCTCTTGACATATCTGTAAATTCCATCGTGCCGTCTCAGACGGAATTCCATTTCGAATACCTGCCGTTTTTCAAAAACAGACAGGAATGTTTCGGTAACCAGCAAAATATCGTCCGGATGAATGCTTTCCTGCCAGCCGTTCTGCAGTTGTTCTTCAAGGGTTTTCCCTGTAAATGTGAGCCATTCTTTGTTCAGGTAAACGCATGTGCCGTCGGCATCTGAGAGCCATATCAAGACCGGTGCGGTATCTGCGATTATTCTAAAATGGTCGTCTATGGGTATGGCTGTACTCATGATTCAGGCAAGATTTGTCATTAGGTTGCGAAGTGTGGCTTCGGGATCATCGGTCAATCCCGGATGCGGCCTGGAACTTTGGATGATGGTACTTCTCACGGCAGTAAGCCACCGGAAACGTTCCGATAGTTCCATGGCAGCGATCGGCCCCGAATTTTTTTCTCCGTCAGCTATTTTTACGATCGATTCCAGGTTCTTCCGTATCACTTCGGTTTCACAATCACAATTTGGGAAAGCTGCTTCAAAACGGTTTGTATCCAATTTACAGATTGCCTTTAAAAACTTTTTGCGCTTGCAGAAAAGAATCACGCCGGCATTGAGGAATTCCTCTCTTTCCGGGCTTGGCACCACGCGAATCACCGCGTACTCATACACGTGAAGTTCGGGCGTCATTGGCTTGCTTTATAAAAATGGCGGAATGTTCCAGTCGGATGGAAAGGAAGTCGAGATAGGCTTTGCGGATGGCTTCGGGCGACATATCGGATTCTTCCCAATGCAACCAGTCATCCGGAATCAGGTTTACTATTTCTGAAAGCACTTCGCGATTCAGGATTTTTTTGAAGGCTTCATCGGCTTTTTCCAGTTCAGATGCCTGTGGCAAAAGCACGTGATCCTTAATCATTGCAAAAGGCGATTTTGCATGGCCTTCGACATCCGTGAACGCATGATGGAAATACAAAGACGCGCCGTGGTCAATCAGCCATAATTCTTTGTGCCAGATGAGCATATTGGTATTGCGGAAAGTCCGGTCGACATTCGTCAGATAGGAATCAAGCCATACAATTCTCGATGCCGTTTCCGCATCGACAGTATTTACAGCCGGGTCGAACGTGATGGAACCATCCAGGTAATGCATCGCGAGGTTCAATCCCTGACTTCCTTTTAAAAGATCCTGTATTTCTTCGTCAGGTTCGCTTTGGCCGAAGCGCTCGTCGAGATCCGCGAAAACCAATTCAGGCGTCCGAAGCCCTAAAATCCGCGCAATCTCTCCACCTATGAGTTCGGCTATGAGCGCTTTTACACCGTGGCCTGCACCCCGGAATTTGAGTACATATTTGAATCCGTCGTCACCATCGGCCAACGCAGGCAATGAACCGCCTTCGCGTAATGGGAGAATGTATCTGGTGACGTTGATGTGTCGCAATTGGATTTTCGGCATAAAGTAAATATACAAAAGGATTGTCGGAAAAACTACCGTCCGTTTCGTTCCAGCAGCGTAATTTCCACCACATTCCGGGGCGTCAGGGCAAAAATGCGCGCATGTTGCTGAGGTTCAACAATCCATTTTCCCGTGAATTCCCCGAATGCAGGTAAAATCAACTGTTGCTTTTCGAGATAAAAACACGAAAGGCTCATAAACTGCCGGCCTACACCTCTCAACGTCACGCCCGGATGAATATGTCCGCAAAAGGTAAAATGATTTTCGCGTATTTCAGGTTCGTGGGTGAACAGGAACGCGTCGGTCACGAATTCAGATGTCACAATGATTCTGGCCTGTGCGTAGGCTTCCGGTTTCAGGATATCGTGGTTTCCGGTGACCAACAGGATTTTTTCCGGACGCGACTGTGTCCAATGACAAAAGATGTCCCACTCCTTGTTTTTTTTGCTGTGGAAAAGATCGCCGAGAAAGCAGATGAGTTCCGCCCCGAAATAATCGGCGACTTCAGTCAACCGGCGGAAATTAGCCAGAAAAGCATTTTCCGGAACGGCTATGCCATGTTTGCGGAAGTGTGAGACTTTTCCCAGATGGACGTCTGAAATAAGCAACATCGATTTTTCCTTCCAGAAAATCGCTCCGGAATGATGCAGTTCAAAATGATTTTTTTCGATGCTGATTTCCAACCTAAATCCCTTTCATATAAGACGCCGTCATTTTCGCGATGCGTTCGGCCAATGATTCGCTTGACAGTTTTTCGCGCAAACGGTCGGTGATGATCGGGAAGCTGAACGGCGTGGGTTTTTCACATGCTTTCCATACGATTGCCTGTGATTGTATGCGTTCCAAAGCCTGGATCAACCGGCCTTCTTCCAGTTGGTGTTCGAACGTTTCGCGATAGGCCTGTTGCAAAAGTAGGTTATCGGGCTCATAATCCCTGAAAACTTCAAACAACAATTGGCTGCTGCTTTGCAAATGTTTGGCCTTGACGATTTTTCCCGGATAACCCGTAAAGACCAATCCGGCGATTACGGCGATATCACGAAATTTACGCCGTGCCATTTCGGTCGCATTAAGGCTTTTCTGCAAATCGTGATGGACATAGGAAGTTGAAAACAAATCGTTGTCGATGACCGATTGCATGTCTATTTCCTTATCAGACAACAATTCGAAACCATAATCATTATAAGCCAGCGAAAAGGTAATAGGTTCGAGAAGCGAGATGCGATAGGCGAGGAGTGATGCCAGGGCTTCATGCACGAAACGGCCTTCGAATGGATAAAAAATGGCGTGATAGCCTTCGCGCGTCTTGAAGGTTTCGATAAGGAATTCCGTCGATTCCGGCACGATCGATTCTTTGCGCTGTCGTTTGAAGATTGGTTCCATCGCGGCAAGTTCCGGCGATTTTTTGCCGTGGTTGGCACCGTACAATTCCTGCCTGAGCAATTCGCTCATTTGTGCCGATAGCGCCAATCGGCCGCCCATCCATGAAGCGAAACGCGTTGGTTTGCGACTGGCTTTTTTGACCAGTACCTGCATGTTTTTGACGCGGTATAATTCGAGCTGTTTTCCGGCGAACTGGAACACATCGCCCGGTTTTAATTTGGATATGAACCATTCTTCGATAGATCCGATAAAGCCTCCGCTCATGAATTTGACTTGCATGACGGCATCGCCCACGATAGTCCCGATTTGCATGCGATGATGCGTGGCAATCGATTTTTTATTGATTTTGTAACGTCCGTCAGCTTCGATTTCGACTTTCTTGTATTCGTCGTACGCCTGCAGGCTCTGGCTTCCTTTGGTGATGAAATTCAAAATCCATTGCCAGTGGTCGCGGTCCATGGCCTGATAGCAGAATGTCGTTTTGACTTCGTTGAAAATGTCATCCGGGAAGAATCCGTCCGAAACGGCGAGTGTGTTGCAATACTGGACCAAAACATCCCACGAATTCAAATACGGGATACGATCTTCAACCACAGATTTTTCAACGGCTTTTTTTAGTGCCGATGCTTCCACGAGTTCAATCGCATGCGTCGCCAGAAAATAAATCAGGCTTTCCTTTCCGGGTTTATGGTTGGATCTGCCTGCGCGTTGCATGAACCGGGCGACACCTTTTGGGCCGCCAATCTGGATGATGGTTTCCACGGGCGCAAAATCGACCCCAAGGTCAAGACTCGATGTACATACGACAGCTTTTAATTTTTCATCGCGGATGGCATTTTCGACCCAGATTCTTACATCACGGTCGATGCTTCCGTGGTGCATGGCAATCTCGCCGGCAAAATCCGGTTCGTAATCCAAAAGCCGCTGATACCAAAGCTCACAGGCCGACCGGACATTTGTAAAGATCAAAGTTGTCCGGCTTTCCTTGATGATTTTTGCGACCTCGCCTATCAGATGGAAACCCATGTGGCCACGCCATGGATAGCTCTCCATTTTTTCAGGGATGATGGATTGCACGTTGATTTTTTTGTGCAATACTGCTTTGACCAAAACCGAATTGTGGTATGCTTCTGAATCCGGGCCGAGCAATACCTGCCTTGCCTGTTCGAGATTTCCGATTGTCGCCGAAATTCCCCATATGCGAAGATTTTTGCAAACGGTTTTCATTCGTGATAAGGCGAGTTCCATCTGGACGCCGCGTTTGGTGCCGAGAAGCTCGTGCCATTCGTCAACTACAATCGCAGAACAATCTTTCAGGATGTTTTCGTACCCTTTTGTGGCAAGCAGTAATTGCAGGCTTTCGGGTGTCGTGATCAATAAATCGGGCATTTTTTTGAGCTGTTTGGCCCGTTCACTGACCGAAGTATCGCCGGATCTTATTGCCACTTCAAACGGAACTTCGAGACCTTCGATCAATCGTTCGGCCGCTTGTTTTATTTCGACGGATAGTGCGCGCAACGGAGTAATCCAAATGGCTTTCAAACCGGATTTATGTTTTTTTCCTTCTGCCTTTTTGAGGTAATCGAGTATGATTGGAACCCATAACGCGTATGTTTTTCCGCTTCCTGTCGGAGCATTCAATAGACCGTTCCTGCCTTGGAGAAAGGCTGTCCAGGTGTCTTTCTGGAATGGGAAAGGTGTCCAGTTTTGGGAAGCAAACCAGGATTCGGCGAGGGAAAAAAGTTGGTTTCGGTTCAATTCTGATTACTATTAGGAAGTGAAAATCTTAAGTGAGGATGGGATCGTACATGTTATTATTGAAAGTATACTTCAGGATAGTGAATTATTCACGATAATATATTGAATGGTCAAGAGGGAAGACATAAACAAAATATTTAACAATTCCGGCAGATTTTCTGTATGAGTTTTATTTCAGAATTTTGTAGGGAACACCACTGGCCCCTCCCCGTCAGACAAGGTAGCTGTTCCGCCGATACCTCAGATACAGATTTCATGTATAAAATCATAAATTTTAATCTCATAAATTTTAACTTCAATCGTCAACTAACAAATCAACGCCTTCAAATCATCAATCGAATTCGCCTCGTTAATCTTCTTATCATGCCGCCATCTCAAAATCCTCGGAAAACGTGTCGCCACGCCGCTTTTATGTCGTTTTGATAACGAAATCCCTTCAAATCCAATCTCGAAAACCAATTCAGGCGTCACGCTTCTCACCGGCCCGAATCGTTCCAATGTGTTTCTTTGGATCCAATTATCGACTTGCCTGAATTCCGCATCGGTCAAACCCGAATAGGCTTTTGCAAACGTTACCAATTCACGTTCACCGTTTTCATTCTGCTGCCAAAGGGCGAAGGTATAATCTGTAAATAGATTCGATCGCCTTCCGTGGCCGCGCATGGCATACGTCAGAACGGCATCAATAGCAAGCGGTTCGATTTTCCACTTCCACCAATCGCCTTTTTTGCGTCCGACCTGATAGATGGAATCGTTGCGCTTTATCATCAATCCTTCTGAATGCAAGTCGCGCGAGCGTTCTCTTTCGGCAACTACATCTTCCCAGGAATTAAGACAGATGCGTTCCGATAAATGCAGTGGAATTGTCCCCGTAGGAATATCGGCAAACAAAACTTCAAGCAAATGCCGTCTTTCCGCATACGTTCTTGTCCGGATATCTTCCCCTTTCCATTCCAGCAAATCATAAGCTTTGATGATTACCGGATTGTTTTTGAGGACGGATGCAGATACATTTTTACGTCCGATCCGCGTCTGCAAATCATTGAAGGACCCAATCGTATCGTCTTTGTACGGAAGGATTTCCCCATCGATTACTGTTCCGTCGGGAATGACACCAATGAAGTTCTGGAACTCCGGATATTTATCGGTAACCAATTCCTCTCCACGGCTCCAGACGAAAATTTCACCGTCACGGATAATCGTCTGTGAACGGATACCATCCCATTTGTGCTCAATGCTCCAGTCTTTTGCGTCGCCCAGATCGGCAACATTTCCTTCAATGGCATAAGCGAGATAAAACGGATACGGTTTGGACAGATAATCGGAACTTTTTTCCTCCAGGATCAATTCCCGGAAACTGACGGTATTCGGGTTCCAGTCGCCCATGAGTTTGTGCGCAATGAGGTCTTCATCTACGGAAACCGCTTTGGACAATGCCCTTGTCATCAATTTCTGGCTCAGCCCGATACGAAAACTTCCGGTTATCAGTTTCGTGAAAACCAATCGTTCGTAAAAATTAAGGGCCAGCCAGTTTTCATGCAGGTAAGCCCGTTTTTCTTCATCGGATTTTTTTCGAAGAGCGATGATTTCACGCAGATATTCGGTCAATGATTTATCCGAATGTTCACGTGTCGTGGGAACGATGAGCGCAATGGTTTCGGCCAGATCACCTACAATGTGGTACGATTCTTCAAAAAGCCACATGGGGATATTCGCCAGTTCATTCGCCCAAATCCGAAGCAAAGTGGTGTTTACCGGACGTGGCGGCCGTCTGTGGGACAGAATCGCAATGGTCCAGACTTTATCTTCATCACTGGCATGCCGAAAATATTCGGTCAATGCGTCGACCTTGACGTTTGTCTTGTTAGTGGCATCAAGTGCTTTTATCAAGTTGGCGAAGTTTTTCATTTGAGGAATGATTTGATGCTGTCACCCTGATCTGACTGTGGCGCTTCTGTTTTTAAAACGTCCTCAAATGCTTTTTCATCCGATTCATCTGCTTCATGCGAACTTCCCATTTCTGCCGATTCGCCTTCGTATTGTGTCCTGGCGGTTCTGGCATCGTATCCGATTTCCCTCAGATACCTTGAGAAGATGTCGGAATAGCCGTGGGTCGAAATTATCTTTTCCGCTCCGGTCGCCTTGATGCTGTCAAGTAATCCGTACCAGTCGCAATGATCAGACAGTACAAAACCTTTATCGATTGCCCGTCTGGTCCTTGCGCCGCGGAATGCCATCCATCCCGAAGCAGTAGCAGTAACAAAAGGCGTCATTTTACGCAGCCAGGGCGAACCGTGCGCACTTGGCGGTGCAACGACGATATTTCCGAGAAGTTCTTCTCTTTTGGTGTCTCGTGTGACGAGTTCGGTGTCTGGCAAATCGGTAATCGTCCGGATCACCTGGTTCATATTTTCGACGGCTCCATGGGTGAAGATTTTCCCAATCGATGTGTCTAAGTTTTTGATGATGCGTTGTGCCTTTCCGAGTGTGTAGCCAAAAATGACAGATGTTTTGCCTTCTGCTTTGTTTTCGGCCCACCAGGAATTGATGTCGGTAAAGACTTCCTTTTGCGGCAACCAGTTGAAAGCGGGTAATCCGAACGTACATTCGGTGATGAAGGTATTACATTTGACGACTTCATATGGAGTCGCGATTCCGTCGTCTTCTGTTTTATAATCGCCTGTAAAAACCCATACTTCGCCTTTGTACTCCACGCGCACCTGCGAACTTCCTACTATATGTCCGGCCGGATGCAACGAAAATTTTACGCCGTTGACCATAAACGATTCGCCCCATTCAACACCCGCGACATTGATATCGCCAAGCCGGTGACGGATTATAGGTACGTTGAAATGATGGGTGATGTAATTTTTGTGGCCCCATCGCGAATGGTCAGAGTGGCCGTGGGTGATGATGGCATTTTCGACTGCTTTCCACGGATCGAGATACACATTGGCTATTTCACAATAGATGCCTTTGTCGTTAAAACAGAGCAGCGCTTTTTCGTTTTTTTTTGCCATCGGTTAAATATACGAATCCGCGTGGCCAGTTTCTGTTTCAGCGTTTTGGTTTAAGGTTTAATTTTTACCATGTTTCTACGGATTAATCTGAACCAAATTGTCCAATGAAAGTTGATGTACATTCTTTTTCCGATTTTTATTCAGAATGCTGATTTTGGATAACCAGCTTGATACTGTCAACCAGACGGCGGCAGATTGTTACAATTCAAGAAAGCAGCTTGTTCCGCCGCGGCGCCCTAAAAATCTATGTTAACATGCAATACACGATTTGAAAAATGAATTACCTTTAAATAAACACAAATAGATTTTTATGAAACTGACTTATGTTTTGGCGCTTCTGGCTTTTAGTACGGCGTCATTCGCGCAAACGGGAACCGATTTTTGTACACAGGCACAGACTTTCCTGGATCAGGGAAAATACCAGGATGCCATGAAAGCGGTAGGACGGGCATTGGTAAAAGATCCGGACAATTCCAAATGCCGCAAAATCCGGGTTTCGGCCGCCTTGAAAGGAGAACCGACACCTGAGAATTATGTTCAGGCGCTTACGGATTTAGGGTATCTGGTAGATCATGGAGACAAATCTGAAACTACCTATCGTCAGGTTGGCGATGCCGAAGTCGGGCTTGCCAGATTTCTCTATCAGGATCGCGATTACACCAATTCGGTCAAACATTACGGTGTGGCAAAAGAAGCGTTCCAGAAGGCAAAAGGAGTTGGAGGCGATCCGAAAATCTATGACAGGCTCATAGAAGATACCGATGCCTATATCAAACAGGTTAACAGCGAAACCAAGCCTTAATGCCTGAAGGTCCGAGTTTAAGAATCCTGTGGGAACAAACGCGCCAATTTGAGGGAAAGAAAGTCCTTGAAGCTACAGGCAACGCGAAGATCGACATCGACAGGTTGAATAATAAGACCGCTGAAGCATTGAAAACATGGGGGAAACATTTCCTGATTTGCTTCAACGGTTTTTATGTGCGCGTGCATTTCCTCATGATCGGGAGTTATTCGATTGACGAAAAAGGAAAAGCGAAAGTGCGTCTCGGGTTGCATTTCAACACGGGCGATTTGTATTTCTACGCTTCACAAGTAAAGCTTTTTGAAGGCAATGTCAATGCGTATTATGATTGGTCGGCCGATATCATGTCAGATGATTGGGATCGGTCTGCCGCCATCAAAAAAATAAAGAATCATCCCGATGCCATGATTTGCGATATGTTGCTCGATCAGAATATTGTGGCAGGTTCTGGAAACATAATCAAAAATGAGGCTTTGTATCTCGCGAAAATCCATCCGGAATCTATCGTTTCTGAAATTCCGTCAGATAAATTGAGACAGCTCCTGAATGATGTCCGCGATTTCAGTTTTGACTTCCTAAAATGGAAAAAGCGGAACGAGCTACAAAAGAATCTCAAAGTCTATTCGCAAAAAGAATGTGATTGCGGTGGAAAAATGACGGTGAAAGAAACCGGAAAAACCCGACGCAAAAGTTATTTCTGTGAAAAATGCCAAAAGCTTTACGGTAAAAAGCATTTATTTTCGTGACTAAAATATCCGTTACATTTGTGTCGGATCAAGCTAAACCGAAACATGATTTTTCCTCCGCATTTACAAAAGGGCGATTCCGTATACCTTGTCAATATTGCCCGCAAAGGAATTTACGATGCCGGTGTTGTTGAGAAAACCCTGAATTCATGGGGGCTTTCGGTGATTGTTGGCGAAACGGTAACCGCCAAAGGTTTTTGCCAGTTTTCCGATACGGCAGACAATAGACTGGCAGATGTGCAAAAAGCGTTGGACGACGTATCGGTCAAAGCGATTTTCTTTTTGCGCGGCGGATACGGAACGGTACAGATTCTCGACCGGATCGATTTTTCTGCGTTTGTAAATTCCCCAAAATGGCTTATCGGATACAGCGACATCACATATCTGCATTCTCATATCAACCAGAATTTTGGCATTGCAACGGTTCATGCCACGATGTTATCTGCTTATGCGACGGCTAGTAAAATCGATTTTGAATCGTTGGAAAATATTCTGTTCGGAAAGTCTCGTTTACAGGTTTTTGCCAATGTTGAAAGCTACAATTTCAAAGAAGTATCAGGCGAATTGATTGGCGGGAATCTGTCAATATTACACACCATAATCGGTACGGATTCCGATATGAGTGCCGATGGAAAAATACTTGTGATTGAAGACGTTTTTGAAAACCTGACAAGTGTCGAGCGCATGCTTTGGGCCATGAAACGCTCGGGCAAATTCGACAGGCTCAAAGCCTTGTTGCTTGGCGATTTCCTGATTCCGGTAAAAGACAACGAGACCAGTAATTGTATGGTGGCTGAATATCCGTCACCGACAGACCAAACTATCCAGCTTGCGTTTCGCCAAATGATCCTCAATTTTTTTGAAGGATATGATTTCCCGATTGTCTTCGGATTGGCTGTTGGACATAGCACCGGAAGGAATATTGCGTTGGAATTCGGGGCTGATGTTTCGCTGAAAATGGAAACTACATCTTTACACCTGACTTATCACAGATAATAAAACTTCACACGGCAATCTTTGCTTTGAGCCATTTCCTTATCGGTTCATCATAAAATTTCAGACAGACAAAGGCAAGGGCAATACAGGAAATAAAAAGCAAAAGGCTTATTGGCAAAGCATCTTTCAGACTGATT
This sequence comes from Flavobacterium silvaticum, assembly GCF_012911565.1. Lineage (GTDB taxonomy): Bacteria > Bacteroidota > Bacteroidia > Flavobacteriales > Flavobacteriaceae > Flavobacterium > Flavobacterium silvaticum. Next base: position 118,039 of record NZ_JAAMPU010000100.1, read on the forward strand.
TTGTTCGTAGCGACCCAACCGGTATAGATATAAATCAACGGATAATGTGTGATGTATATCGGGTACGAAATATCGCCTAAAAATTTACAGGCTTTAGAAGAGAATCCATTTTGCATCTGGCCACCGCTTGCTCCAAGAAAAACGATTAGTGGGAAAATCAAAATTACCGTCAGGCTGTCATAGATGCCGTTGAGCCAAAGGTTTTGTTCTCCACCAATCCTGGGAATAGAAAAAACAACGACCAAAAGTAAGCTGCAAATCAAAAACGCCTGTTTCACCCGAACCAATCTGCCGGTACGATAAAGTAACAATCCGGCAAAAAACGGATACATGACCCGTGCAAAACCTATATGGAGTTGTTCCGGATCGAGTGACCAGCCTCCGATGATATCTCCATTCGGGCTTGTTACAGCCAAATGGATCAATGCAATTCCGGAAACCACAACGAGAATAGACAGTAGCGTTTTGGAAAATTTCCGGACGAACAGTGCATATAAAATGTTGGCGATGTATTCATAGAACAGCGACCAGCCCGGGCCATTTAACGGATGCATTTCTGTCCAGCCCCTGATATCCATCGAGCTTGGTACGGGAATAAGTGTGAATCCGATGATCATTACCAATAACATTTTCCATACAGGTACGTCATGGATACCCGGCCAGAGAACGGAATCCTGGAAATAAAAGCAGATGGCACCAATGACCATCCCCATTATTACCATAGGTTGCAGCCGGCTTACACGTCTTTTAAAAAAATTTCCTACAGACATATCAGCCCAACGGTCATCGTAGGCATAACCAATCACAAATCCCGATAACAGGAAAAAGAAATCGACGGCTAGATAACCGTGATTGATCAACTGATCAATATGGCTTGTGGCGTGTGCTTCAAAAATGTGGAAAATGACTACCATTATGGCAGCAACGCCTCTTAATCCGTCAAGAATCTGATAATGAGGCTTGGAATTTACGGGATAACTGTCCAAATTTCTGATAGTCTATTTACCGAAGCTTACTGATTGAACACGTATGTCGCTGCCGATCCAGCCGCAAGTGAAGTGCTGAACCATTCACCGTTGTAACGCACGTTGAATGCCTGTGAAGTAGCATCGCTAGAATTGATCGCGACCAGCACGATTTTATTCTCAGGAGTTTTGAATGCGGCCGTGCTTACGGTCCCGATTTCGGTGCTGCCAATCCTGACCGAACCTGCAGGAACGAATTTGGAAGCATGGGCAATGATATAATAGGCCACATTTTTCTGGTAAGAGCTGCTGCTGTTTATGGTGATGGCACCTTTACAAGTGGTGCAGCCGCCAGTTGTGTGTGGGCCGTAATTGGAATCGTTTGCCAGATTCCACTCAAAAGTAGCCTTGCTCCAGTTTCGCATCGATCCAATCACTACATTTTTGACATGCCATCTTAAATCGCCGCCGAAGTCTCCGTTTGAAGGTGTGTATTGTTCGGTAAAATATACGTTACGATCCGGATGTGCATTGTGTACGGTACTCATGGCGGAAATTTCTCCTGCATAAAGGTGGAATGCCGATCCGTCTATAAAAGATTTTGCCGTAGCGTCGTTGAGAATGCTGATTGGATAAACCGGATGGTCGCAATTGTGGTCGAATATGACAATCTTCGTGCTCAATCCGTTTGATTGGAAAGCAGGCCCGAGGTTGTTTTTGATAAAGTCGCGCTGTTGTTCATAAGTCATGACCAAACTTGGCGTATTGTACGGGTTTTCAGGTTCGTTCTGTGGTGTGACTGCAGTTATTGTGATACCATTATCCGCCATTCCCTGAATGTATTTCACGAAGTAATTGGCATAGGCCCCATAATATTGTGGCTGAAGTGATCCGCCCGTAAAACTTCCGTTGTCTTTCATCCAGACAGGTGCAGACCAAGGCGCGGCGATAATTTTAATATTCGGATTTATAGCGAGGATTTCATTCAGAAGGCCGATGACTGCTGAATCATTCGATAGGCTGAAATTCGCCAGTGTTTCATCTGTCTCACCGGTCGGCATATCATCATAAGTGAATGGATCCGCATTTAAATCGGATGCTCCAATGCTGAGTCGAAGGTACGATACGCGAATGCCATCGGTCCCGAATATTTCCTGTAATAATTCTTGTTTTTTTGCAGACGACAGCATATTGATTACCTGTACGCTGCCACCAGTTAAAGTATAACCGAATCCATCAACGGTCTGGAAAGTTTGTGAAGGATCAATGTCTACAAAACCGTTCGTATTTCCTGAAGTCCCGAATGCAATCGGATTGGTTTGTTTAGCCAAAAGTACGGACTGATTCGACTGTGTCAGCCAAAAATCGACTTCATTTACAATAGGTGTATCATCTGTAGGATCAACCGGATCCGGAGTTCCGCCATCGTTGCTGCTCGAACAGCCAATAAGGAAAATCAAAGCCGAAGCCGCAAGAAATAAAGACTTTTTCATGTTTTTGATAAGCTATTTTATGCTAAAGTAGGTAAACGCGTCAGTTTACGAAAGCGTTGTAGTGGTGTCTGTGGAATCAATACCTATTATTTGTGTTTCATTTATTTGTGAATCAATTGTTTGGAAATAAATCAAAATAGCTTTGTAGTGTTTTTGTAAGGTATTTTTATCTGAATCTATGCACATTTAAAGATTCTTTTATGGCTAATTTTCGGGATAAATTAAATTGGTCATTTTTATTTTTAAGGAAACGCCTATTCAAATTTTTACGGGTACATTAGCAACAAAAAATTACAGCACATGACAACAACAGCAAAAGCATACGCCGCACAAACGGCAACAACTCCTCTGGCTCCGTGGACTTTCGAGAGACGTGACCTAAAACCTTACGACGTTCAATTCGACATTCTTTTTTGTGGTGTCTGCCACTCAGATTTGCACCAGGCGAGGGGAGAATGGGGAGGCGAAGTATTCCCGATGGTTCCGGGACATGAAATCGTAGGACGCGTAGTAGGCGTCGGAGAAAAGGTAACAAAATTCAAAGTAGGCGACCTTGCAGGAACCGGATGTCTGGTAGATTCATGCCGCACCTGCGACAATTGTAAAAAAGGTCTCGAACAGTATTGTGAGAACGGAGGTTCCGGAACCTATAACAGCACCGAACAGGACAAAGTCACTCCAACTTACGGAGGTTACTCAAGTACGATTGTAGTCCACGAAGATTTCACCTTAAAGATTTCAGACAAACTCGACCTTGCCGCAACAGCTCCCTTGCTTTGTGCCGGAATCACGACCTATTCACCGTTGCGTCACTGGAAAGTGGGCGCGGGCGATAAAGTTGCCGTGGTTGGTTTGGGCGGATTGGGCCATATGGGCGTAAAGTTCGCCGCTGCTTTTGGGGCCGAAGTCACTGTATTGAGCACATCTGCAGACAAAGAGGCCGACGCCAGAAAACTCGGTGCACATAAATTCGTCGTTACCAAAGATGCGGACCAGATGAAAAGCGTTCGCGGTTATTTCGATTTTATTCTCGATACGGTTTCCGCACCTCATGACCTCAACGCTTACCTTGGCTTACTCCGTACCGATGGTGTCCTTTGTGTGGTGGGTGTTCCACCAGATGCACAGCCTGTCCATCACTTCAGCGTAATCGGCGGGCGTAAATCTTTGGCAGGATCAGGAATTGGCGGTTTGCCGGAAACTCAGGAAATGCTTGATTTTTGTGCCGAACACGGAATCGTTTCTGAAATCGAGATGATTGACATCAAAGACATCGAAGAAGCGTACAGCCGTATGCAAAAAGGTGACGTGCGTTACCGCTTTGTGATTGATATGGCGACTTTGTAGTTAACAATGAACAATTAATAATGAATCCGCGGTCTTTTGGCTGCGGATTTTTTTGTCCCTGAAAATTTATAAAAATAGAAAGCCGCCCAGGCCAGGCGGCTTTCAGTCCCCAAAAGTAAGTCCCCTAACACTTACTTATCGATAACGATGAAGTCCGAACGTCGGTTGGCCAAATGTTCGGCATCGCTGCATTTTACGCCATTTTTACACCGGTTGGTCAATCGGCTTTCACCGTAACCTATGGCACTTTCGATCCGGCTGGCATCGATTCCTTTGGATATGATGTAATCACGTGTAGATTTGGCCCTGTTGTCTGAAAGTTTCAGGTTATAGGCATCTTTCCCGCGTGAATCGGTATGTGATTCGATCTTGATCTTCAAATGCGGGAATTTGGTCATCGCGAACACTACTTTGTCAAGTTCTGTCGCTGCCTGAGGCGTGATGTTCCATTTGTCGTATTCAAAGAAAATAGGGTTGATGGCGATCTTTTCGGTATTGCCTTGTTTTACGATCAGGTCGTCGTAATTGGTCAGCTCGAAGTCGAAATCCTTGGTCTCGTTTCCGTTTTTCTTACCGATGTCGATCTGTTTTTCCTCGCGGCTGTGATTCGCTTTTGTAGCTGCGAATTTATATGTCTTTCCACAAGGAACGGAAACCTTGTAATTTCCCTGACTGTCCGTACTGGCAGCCGTAACCGCATCGTCCATCAAGGTAGAAACGCTGACAGTGGCACCGGAAATCGGAAGTTTCGATTTGGCATTGACGACTTTTCCCGACACGATTTCGTCACATGGAGCCGGAACTTTCGTAAACGAATAAATATCGTCATCGCCTTTGCCCGATTCCCTGTTGGAAGAGAAATAGCCGTATTTGTCCGTAGCGTCTACAATGTAGGCGAAGTCGTCCCAATTGCTGTTGATGGGAGCGCCAAGATTCCTCGGTTCAGAAAACGTCATATCCGGTTTCATTTTGGCCTCGTAAATGTCGAGGCCGCCCCAGCCGTAATGTCCGTCGGAAGCAAAATACAGCACGCCATTGTTGAAAAACGGGAACATATCTTCCCCAGGCGTATTGATGACGCTTCCCAAGTTACGTGCCGGCCCGACCGTTCCTGCAGCATCGACTTCGGCTACATAGATATCTGAACCGCCCAAACCGCCGGGCATATCGGAAGCAAAAAACAGCCATTTCCCATCATTGCTCAACGCCGGATGACCTGTGGAATAGGCCGTGTTGTTGAAATTGAGGTCTTCGAGAGCGCCCAATTTCCCGTCGGTGATCCTGGCACGAAGAATCTTGAACTGGTTCGTCCCACTTTTGTCGTTGACCAGTTTCTTGTTGTTCTTGACGATGTTCCTCGTGTAATAAACCGTTTGGAGATCTGGGGTGAAAGCGGCCGATGCATCGTGGTATCTGGTCATCGATTCGGGAAATAAAGGCTGTGCATTAAACAAAGTCCCGTCGTTGACATTGCGTTCGGCCACATACAAATCCAGGAATGGCTGCTGGTTCCAATTGTACAGTTTTTCATTGTATTTGGTGGTGTCTTTTGCAGATGCATAGACGATCCTCTCACCATAGAATGCCGTCCCAAAATCAGATTTGGTCGAATTGACATCCAAAAGCTTCGCTGTATACAACGGTTTCTCCTTTGCCAGGCTGTCCATCTGCTTTTTCTGGTTGGCATAAAGCGTCATCAACCGGTTATCGCCTTTGGCAGACAGATATTCCTTGGTGACCTTATCTGCCTTGGCGTAATCGAGCACGGCTTTGAGCGATTCGGTATACCGGATGAAATAATCCTCGGGCATGGTCGGGCCCTGGATGTCGTACAATTTCTGGTAGTACGTCAAAGCCTCGCGCTTCTGGTGGATGTTGTAATGCGCATCGCCCGCCATTTTGAGTGTTTCGACACCGGGTTGCTGTTCTTCCGAAAGCGCTTCGTCATATAACCTGGCTGCTTCGGTGAAGGAGTATTGCCGGAAAAGCTTGTCGGCCTTTCTCAGCTTCGATTGTGCCGACGCTGTAAGCAACGTGAGGCACATCAGTAAAGTAAGTAGCTTTTTCATGGGGTAGGGATTTAGAAGAATCGGGGAGATTTGATTTGGGACGATTTCTGGTTCATCTGGAATCGGATGAAAATCTCATGTGTACCGTTGTTGTACTTGTTGAGATCGGTCACGGTATGGTCGTAAGCATATCCGATGAAAAAATCACGCGAAATCTGGAAACCGGCCAATCCGGAAACCGAATCGTTGAACCTGTACGCCGCTCCGAGTACGAATTTCTCCAGGAACATAAAGTTGCCCGACAGGTTGTAGGTGACCGGCGCGCCTGTTACCACACGAATCAAGGCAGCAGGCTTGAACTTGAGGTTGTCCGATAAATCGAAAACATAGCCCGCAGATAAATTGTAGTGGAGTCGGTCCGGATCGACTTCTTCCGCGATATCATCGTAATAATCGCTTTTGATAAAACTTGGGACAGACAATCCGACGTACCAATTCTCTTTGTAAAGGAACATTCCGGCTCCAATCTGAGGCATGAATTTATTGTCGATGTTCTGATTGAGCAAGGCATCATTCTCATCGTAGAATCGTCCTTTTGACCAGTCGATATTCATTATCCGCGCACCGGCATTAAGCCCGAAAGCCAGTTTGGTATCGTGGTTCAGGTTGATGGTGTACGAAAATGATCCGTTGATGTAGACTTCGCTCGAAGGCCCGAGTTTGTCATTGACGACAGAGAAACCAAGTCCGAGCTTATCGTTGCGCAACGGACTATGGACTGTGAGCGATTGTGTTTCAGGAGCTCCGTCAATCCCGACCCATTGCGAGCGGTGAAGCAAAATAGCTTCAAGGCTTCCTGTTGACCCGGCATAGGCCGGATTGATGACCAGTTGGTTGTACATGTATTGCGTATAACCCGGATCTTGTTGGGCATTTCCCTTAATCGACAGCGCGAGGAAAAATGCCATACTGATTGTATATATGTTGCGTTTCATGTTTACAAATTTTATGTTGGACAATTTTCCTGTTAGCGCATGAGGTATACCCATCCTTGTTTGGCTTCGGTTCCGTCACCCAGTTCGAGTACGTAGTAGTACGTTCCGGCAGGAAGCATCTTATCCTGGTTCACCGGTGAGTTTTGGTTGGCCATACCGTCCCAATTGTTCTGGTAATTGCGCATTTTGTAGACGAGTACGCCGTATCGGTTGAAAACCTGTAGCACGCTGTTCGGGTAATTTTCGATACAGTCTATACGGAAGGTTTCATTTTGTCCGTCGCCATTCGGGGTGAATTCGTTGAATACGACAAGGCAGATAGGTTCAACCCAGGCTTCAGCCCCGTTGTTCAGCACATTGGAATCGTCCGGTACGGAATCATCTATGGTCACGGAATTCATATAATCGCCTGTTCCATTCACGATCACCGTAATGGTCAGCGTTGCAGAAGTATTGCCCAACAGCGAAGAAATGAGCCATATGCCTGTTCCCGGAACATAAACCCCGGCAGTGGCATCGAAGCGGACCAATGTATAACCTGTCGGAAGCAATTCGTTTATCATGACATCGGTAAAGTGTGTCACACCGCTGTTGTTCACTGTTATCGTAAATGTTACTTCTTCTCCTATACCGGGCGTAAATACATCGACGACTTTGGTTATGGTCAGATCGGAACAAACGGAAAGCGTCACATCAAGCGAGGCAGATGCCGTGTTGCCGCAAGTCGCATCGGTATACAAAACGGCGACGCTAGCTGTACCCGCAACGTTCCATTCAACGGTTACGGTATTGTCTGATACGGATCCGCCGGCAGTTATGGTTCCGCCAATGATTGTCCAGATGTAATTGATCATCCCCGGCGCAGTAGTGTATGTCACTGATTCAGAAACACAGGATTGGGCTGAACCGCCAGTGATTTCTGCCGTTGCCGAACCTGAAACCGTAACTGTTATTTCAAGCCTTACGCTGCTTTCGCATCCATTTTCGACCAATGCAACATAATAGGTTCCACTTAGTAGAGCTGCTGTCGCGGATACTGGTGTTCCGCCTGTAGCAGTCGTGTAGAAAACCACATCGGTTTCCGCTACGTCCAGATCGGCGACTGTCGGATTGTTTGCCTGACAGAAGTTCTGTGACGCACTTGAAGTCGTAGGCGTTGCCGGATTTCCGATTGAAACGGCAATTTCAAGACGAATAGTACTTTCACAAGTTCCTTCTACAAACGCTACATAATAAGTTCCTGCCGATAAAGCTGCCGTAGGTTCCAAAGCAGTTCCTCCGGTTGGCGATGTGTAAAAGACAACGCTGGTCTCATTTACCTGAAGATCGGCTACGGTCGGATTGTCGGACAGACAGAAATCCTGTGACGCATCGTTCGTCGTCGGTGTTGCCGGATTGACGATGGTTACGGTAATTTCCAGGCGCACGTTGCTTTCACAATTTCCATCGGAAATAGAGGCGTAGTAGGTACCGCTCGTCAAGATCTCGGTCGGATTGATCATGTTTCCACCCACAGCCGCATCAAAGAAAACAACACCTGATTCGTTGACCTGTATGTCAACGACAGTCGGAGCATCTGAAGCGCAGAATGCCTGACTTACGGAATTGGTTGTTGGTGTTCCGGGATTACCGATCGTAACGCTGATTTCGAGCCGGACGGCGCTTGCGCAGATGACATTCTCAAAAGCGACATAATATATTCCGTCAGTCAGAGGTGTATTACTATCAAGTTGATTTCCGCCGGTGGCTGCATCAAAGAAGACCACATTCGTCTCATTTACCTGAAGATAGGCGACAGTCGGATTGTCCGTGGCGCAGAAATGTTGCGACGGGCTGTTCGTAGTCGGTGTTCCCGGATCGTCGATTGAAATTGCAATGGCAAGCCTGATGGAACTTTCACAGCCGTTTTCAACATGTGCTACATAATAGGTTCCGGCAACAAGCGGTGTCGATGGATCAATTGCGTTTCCGGCATTTGCTGCATCATAAAAGACAACTGCTGTTTCGTTGACCTGGATATCTGCAACCGTAGGATTATCGCCCTGGCAGAAAATCTGTGTAGTGTTATTCGTCGTAGGAACCGCCGGATCATTCACGGTCACAGTGATTGCCAAACGAACGTCACTTGCGCAAAGTCCATTCGTAAAGCCGGCATAATAGATACCTGAAATCAACGGTTCGGTTGTGTCGAACGCATTTCCTCCGACAGCGGCATCATAAAAAGTGACATCGGCCTCATTGACTTGTATGTTGGCAACCGTCGGTGTATCGATAAGGCAGAAATCCTGGGAATCGTCAGTCGTGGTTGGTGTTCCAACCGCAGTAACATTGACGGTAATAGCCAAACGGATGCTGCTTTCGCAACCTGTTTGGGGATCTACCTGGGTAACATAGTATGTTCCTGAAACCAAAACCGTGTCGGTCGGTAAAGGCTGTCCGCCGGTCTCGACATCGTATATGTTTATGTTAGATTCGTTCACATCAAGGTCGGCAACGGTCGCATTATCTGCAGCACAGAAATTCTGGACCACTTTATCTGTCGTTGGCGTCGCAGGATCCTGGATGTCGATGGTTATGGCAAGACGCATCGAACTCTCGCATCCGTTTTCCACATTTACGGCATAATACATTCCTGCTGTGAGTGGAGTAGCCGGATCAATTATAGTTCCACCGGTTTCGGCATCATAGAATACAACAGTCGTTTCATTTACTTGGATGTCCGCTACGGTAGGATTATCTGACAGACAGAAAATCTGGGTTGCATTATCCGTAGTAGGCGTTGCGGGATCATTCACATTCACCGTGATTTCCAGACGGATGTCGCTTTCGCATATCCCATCGATCAATGCGGCATAATAGATACCCGAAACCAACGGAGCAGTCGGATCATAAGAATTCCCGCCACTTGCCGCATCGTAAAAAACAACGCCGGTTTCGTTGACCTGGATATTGGCTACCGTAGGAGCATTGGCGAGACAGAAATCCTGGTTGTCATCTGAAGTTGTCGGAGTTGGCACAGTAGTGACATTGACGTCGATGACAAGCCGTACGCTGCTTTCACAACCGGTTGCTGATTCAACCTGGGTTACATAGTACGTTCCTGATGCCAATGGTGTTTCCGCGGCAAGTGCTTGTCCGCCATCAGGCATATCGTAAATAGTCACGTTCGACTCATTGATGTCGAGATCTGCAACCGTAGGATTGTTCCCTGCGCAGAATTCCTGTGCTGTATTCGAAGTCGTTGGAGTTGCCGGATTGCTTATCGTGACGGTAATGGCCAGACGCGAAGTACTTTGGCAGATTCCGTCGATAATGGCGGCATAATATGTTCCTGCTGTAAGTGGGCTTGCAGATGCGTAAGCTGTTCCACCGACAGGGAGGTTGTAGAAAACGACTCCGGTTTCATTGACCTGTATATCGGCTACGGTCGGATTGTCGACGGCGCAGAAATTTTGTGAAGCGGCTTCTGTCGTAGGCGTTGCCGGATTACCGATAGTTACCGTAATGGCCAATCGTGTCGTGCTTTGGCAAATACCATTCGATAATGAGGCGTAATAGGTAGTTCCATTGACGAGTGGTGTAGAAGCAGACAGCAATGTTCCTCCGGTTGAAGCGGTGTAAAACAACACTCCGGATTCGTTCACCTGAATATCGGCTACAGTCGGATTGTTTCCGGAACAGAAATTCTGGGTCGTGCTATTCGTGGTTGGAGTTGGCAGGCTTCCTACCGTTACGACTACATCTGCGAGGTTCCCGGCCTGGTTGATACAGGTCGAAGCGCTTGTCACGGCTACATAGAACGTATACGGGCTTGACGTATCTGACAGACCGGTTATGGTCAGCGAACTTCCGTCGGCGGCAATATCGAATGTTGCTGTCCCGACGACTTGTCCATCCGCAATCGATTGAGAAAGATTGTTTGAAAAATAGTAGGTAAATTGGGCAGAAGCCAATGAGCTTGTAGGTGTAATGACGACGGTTCCGTTAAGGCATATTCCCACATCGGCTACCGAAATGTCAGCAGCTGAGGAAGGCGGCAAAATGGTGAACGTGATTTGGGTTCTGTCGTCTGCAGCAGTCTGGCAGTATTCATTCGAACTGATGCCGACAAAATACGTATATGTTCCCGGTGCCAGTCCAGTAAGCGGCAAGGAACTTCCGGTTTGGTTCGCAATCTGCGTAAGCGTAGTTCCGTTGGATGCATACCAGTAGAATACCGGATTGGTTATGGTAAGTGTGGAATTTAGCGTCGCAAGCAGCGTCACATTTCCATTCGGCGCACAAATAGAAGTCTGCGCACTTCCGTTGATACTTATGGACTGTATGGCATTTTCCGGAGCGGTTTCGGTAACATTTACCGTCACTTTTCCGCGGCTAAGGAACGAACACCCGAATCGTATCGGCTGGATCCAAAAAGTATGAGGCCCCGCAGCCAATGTAGCCGGAATAGCAAATGAATTCCCAGTAGCCACTACATTTCCCCCGGTTTCGCTATCGTACCAAATGAATGACGTACATGGTACAGATGCGGCTTCAAGTGAAATGGTCTGGCCCTGGCATGCCGTGATGTTGTTATTTACATCGGCATTGAGAACATGCGTATTGGCCAATCGTTCCACATCGTGTACATTGAGAAATTCAAGTACACCGGCTACACCACCGAACCGGATTCTGAGACGATCAAATGTAGCATTTGGCGTAAAGGTCACGAGTGCCGATTGTCCGCCGTTGAGCAATTCCACAGAAAGGATCGCAGATGATATCGCGGTTCCGGAAACAGCGTTGTTTAACATGGGTTGGATTGTCAGCCCGGCTAAAACTCCTGCGCTCAACACAGTTCCCGGTTTTGACAACCGCATACGGACCTGGTCGCCCTGGATGGATGGCGTATTGAACACTACGGTCAGTTCAGCGGCAGCAAGTACGCCAAGACCACTATACATGGTAGCAGCAGTCGTAGTGCTGTTATCGATGGCCTGGAACGGATCGTTGACGCCGACGGTAGAGGTCAATGCACCGACTCCGAGGTCTACAGCACCATAAAGAACGTCTCTCACATCGTCTCCACAAGCTACTTGTGTCGCGGCTGTGTAGTAATATGCATCAAAGACCTTTGCATTCTGGGCCACGCTGACGGTTGAGCCGATTACGATTCGTACGCCGTCATAAGCCTGTGGACCCGAAGTGTTTGAAGGAACAAAAGTATACTCAAACGTGTTTTGTCCCGGAAGCAGATCGACGAGCGAGCCAGATACGGCCTGTAGTGTTCCTATGGTTTGTGGTACTCCCGATGCATTCCGCTTGGTTCCGATCACCGAAAATCCGCCAATAAGCGTCAACCCGCTGTATTGTGACCCCAGTTTAATAGTGACCGGAGTCCCGGCAGCAATGGTTTCTTCCCATTGGAGCGTTTGCCAGGTTGTTCCCACGCCGAGCAATCCGACGCCTGTTGTAATTGTGGAATAGGTCTGCAGATTGGCATCGACTGCACTCGGGGCATTCGAAACGCCTCCCGTAAGAATCGAACTCCAGCTTTGCATAGTGGCAAAATCAGGTTGTGTGAGTGGCGGGCAACTGGCCGGATCAAGTACGGTGACTGTTATTGCGGCACTTGAAGAACATCCGGCATTGGTTGCAACCGCGGTAAATGAATAGACACCGGTGGCTGTAAATACTGGGGTTGTATTTGACGCTAACGCAATACCTGACGCATTATACCAAACAATTGTTCCGGCAGATGTGGTGGCGTTAAGCGTGACACTGTTCCCAACCGTAGTGACCAAAGCATTCGATGACAAAGTAATCTGCGGTTGTTGGTTTACTGTTACGATCACAGGAGTCAGGGTAGAAGCACAGGTTCCGTTAGGGCCTTGAGCCTGTATGGAATAGTTTCCGCTGGTTGTGATAGATGCTGCGGCTTCGGCAGTAATTGCGGTTCCCGACCCATTATAGAAAGTGTAGGTGTTATTCGGATCGAAATTCAGGATCGCATCAGCAAGATTTACCGAATTACAACCCTGTAAATTTGAATTGACACTGACTACGAGCTGCTGGGAATAATTGACGACAACTTCTTTCAAAGTCCCGGCTGTATTCGTGCAAAGCCCTTCAACCTGAAGCGCCACGAAGTAATGATATGGGGAATTGGCAGATGTGAGTCCGCTTATCGAAAGCGTTCCGGTCGTTGTATTCTTAACATAAGTAACTCCCGGATTTCCGGAATAGCCAGTCGTGATTTCCTGAGTCATATCCTGGCTTGTGAAATATTTTATCGACGAATTCAGCAAACTGGTGGTAGGCGATATGGTGATATTTCCCTGACAGGCAGATAATGGACTCGAGACGGAAATATCTGCAGCAGTCGGAACGGTAACCACGTGGACGCGAACCCTGATGCGGCTTGACAACTCTGTGCATCCAGTGCGGATAGCCGCCACGTAATAAGAAGTATCAGAGTTCAACGCCGGTGTAACAAAAGGTTGTCCCGATTGTGTCGTGGCTAACGGCGAACCGCTTTGAGCAGTGGAAAACCATTGTAATTCATAGCCGGAACTTGTCATTGCAATGAGTGAAGCAGTGCTTCCGGAACATATTTTTGGGTCAAGTGTAAAAGCATCTATTATGACCGGCGGACGAGGTACGCGGCTTATGTCGAACAAATCGAGGCTTTGATTCAAACCGATATTCACTAATCCATTATATCGCACCGTAATTTTGTTGGCGGGTGAAACGGTTTGGAACGGTATGGTTACAATCTGATTTCCTTGTAAAAGGGTAAGAAGTTCGGCGTTCAGTAAAGAGCTTAAAGTAATTGTTTGCACGGTATTCGGTCCGTTTTGCGCAACAAGCTGAATGCTGTTAGCTACTCCGACTTCGAGCAAGGAAGGATCAAGCCGCATGCGGATGTTGAACTGGTCGTTGGCATTTGAAGGGCCATCGAAATAAGCCGTTTGTTCTATTGATGCCGCAACGCCAAGGATGCCGAGGCTTAACTGAGAATAACTGTTAAGATTAGTGTCGATGGCATTTTGAGCATTGGTTACACCAGCGCCGCTGAGGTTGAGCAAATCGAGCGTAATTCCACTTCCGTCATAAGAAGTGTAGGATGGCCTGCCGCAATTGTCTGCCGAAGATATATAGAAGGCATCATATACATCCAAGTTACGCACATTGAAAAGCCCCAGTAAACTCCCTATGCGATTGGTAAACCGAACGCGGTTGTATGCCTGTGCTGGCGTGATGGCAATGTAATAATCACCTGTAGGATCAGTAACGATGCGAAGCCGGTTCGTGGAAAACTCTCCAATATCCTGGCTGTCACCCTGGAGTACAACGGTCGAGTTATTCTTGGCCTGGATCGTAAATTCCTGATTTCCGATAAGGACCGCGCCGGCTACATTTGCGAGTAAACCGCCAAGACTTCCTCCTAACAATGACGGAAGGAGTTCGTCATCTGTCTGTATCTTGATATAAGATGTGGTGTTGGCAGGTACTGTTGCAGGATACTGAAGCTCCAGATGGCCGGAATACGCTCCAATACCTAAAGCAAGACCGGAACTGGCACGAACCCTTGCGCGGGTAGTTAAATTAGCATCTGTAGCATTGGAGGCGTTATCGGTATTACTTTGAGATGAAATACTTTGTGCATAAACTCTAACCGATTGAGAATGTATTTCCTGCGAAAAATAAAGCAGTAAAATGGCCAAAAAAACATACTTAAATCCGTACATTTTTTTAAATGTAAAATTTAGTTTCATAAGCATAAGTGTTAGTTAAACAAGAATTGGGGGATCAACTGAGGATAAGCTTTTACATAATTTCCATGTTTTTTTATAATATTTAAGTAATCTTTATAGTTGCTATATGTGTAAAATCTTATATTTGTATGGATTTGATGATTTTTACCACGAAAAATCCTTGTATCCCATATTTCAAAAACAACCTTTAGTTCGCATATTGTGAATTAATGTGAAAAAACGACATTCTGATAATCAAGGCCTTATATGACCAGCCGCTATATTGAATTGTTCAGCCCCAGACGAAACAATTGATACGGCGAATTTTGTAGGAATTCATAACCATATTTTTATTTTGCCAAATAAAGATAATGATATTTTGCGAATATGCAAGAAAATAATTCACAAAATGCGAATAACGTCATAAAAAGACTTAAATCGCTGCTGAAAGTTAAGACTGATATTGAGCTTTCCGAACTACTCAATATCAAGCCCAATACCATATCTACATGGAAAAAGCGCAATAGCCTGGATTATGAGACAATCATATCTATTTGCGAGTTGTACGAACTCGATCTGAATGCACTTTTCCTTGATAAAAAGCCTGTTACCTGTGCCACTTCCCAGACTCCGCTTATTAGCCGTGAAGTACAGTTCCAATATGCATCGGGCGCAGACAGGGAAAACCTTATGGAAATCGTTCCTAAATTCAGCTTTCCTTTCCTGACATCTCACAATACCCTTGCATTCCAAGTGGTCAGTAGCAATATGTATCCGGTACTGGTTGAGAATTCTTTCGTGCTTTGCGAAGAATCGTCACTCGAATCCATAAAAGATGGACAAATAGCCCTTGTGGTTACAAACAATAAAGGCATATTCCTGAACAGGCTCGAAAAATCTTCTTTTTCAGAAGGACACTATTCATTGAGAAGTGAAAATGATTTTTTTACAGATATAACTCTTCTTGACCAGGAAATCAAAGAGTGTTGGGTGGTTCGCGGCGTAGTGTCTTACGACCTGAATATCGACAGCAGGTTTCAATACGTATACGATAGCTTCAAGAAGATAGATAAGTTTTTTAAGGATAAAAAATCACCTATCTGATTTTGCTTTCTTTAAAATTAAATTTTAAACTATGGAATAGACTTTTCTTTTACATGTCTCTCGTCCATGATATAAATACTGTTACTTTTTTTGAAAAAGACAATATGTTAAAGGTTGATAAACAACCTTTTATTTTACAACTAAAAATCAATATCCTATTTTTCCAGAAATTGTTTGGAAAACCAAAATGCCTTACTATATTTGCATCCGCATTCTGAAAGGGATGCAGACCAATTGGAGAAATGGCAGAGTGGTCGATTGCGGCAGTCTTGAAAACTGTTGACTGTAACAGGTCCGGGGGTTCGAATCCCTCTTTCTCCGCTGAATAGCTTCTAAAGCACACCGAAACCCTTTAAATCGTATGATTTAGAGGGTTTTTTGTTTGGTTTGAATTCAAATAATACCAACTGAATTCAATTTTCGAGGTCTCTCATTCGGTGTTTGTGGAAATGAAGTCTCAACAGACACCGAATCGTCTGGAAATCCATGAGAAATCAGGTAGTTCAGAAAATGAAGATTTTACACTTCTTGTATATCTGAACTTACGTTAATTACTTTTTGGCAAGCCAGATTTCAACCGCTCTTGAAAAGTCGGCTACATCGATAGGATGCCTGCTTGTAATGATGTTTCCATCTGTCACAACTGATGCTTCTGTAACAATGCCACCAGCATTTCTGAGATCTGACTGAATGTTCCAATATCCTGTTAATTTCCGGCTTTTCAGGATATCGGCAGAGGCCAGTACTACGGGAGCGTGACAGATAGCTGCAATTAGTTTTCCTGACTTGTTGAAATCCTGGATGAATTTAATGACGTCTTCGTCGGCACGTAAATTATCCGGATTCCACGCACCGCCAGGAATAAATACCGCGTCATAATCATCGACCTTTATCTGATCAGCTGTTTTGTCAAATTTGATCCACCCGACTGGCTGGAGATACTGAATTGCCATGATATGTGTTTTTGACATTTCAGGATACACCAAACCATATCTTTCCGGAGCCGGATTGAATTTTGGGGCAACGATTTCTACTTCGGCACCTAATTCCCTGAAATACCAAACGGGGCCCGTGAGTTCAATTTCTTCAAATCCATCCGCAACGATGACGGCAATCTTTTTACCTTTTAGCGCCGTTTTGTTTTTTACAGGTGTAAAGAAGAAGTCCCGTAATCCTTCATTTCCAGGCGCATTCAATAGTTGGGTGACCGGCATATTTACAACTGCCGACCGCGTTGACAATTTATTTGCGATCTCTAATTCATAGACATAATTTGCATTCATTTCTTTTGTTTTTACAACGGTTTGACCTATCACATTTACGACGGCAAGTAAGCTTAACATACCTGCGATGACGAAGTTTTTACTTGTTTTCATTTTTTACTTTTTAATAATTATTTTTTACTCGCGTATCAGCGGAGCGAATTCAATAAGGGAGTGAAGCTCATCCTGAAATGGTTGTTTCTTTATACTCGTATTCAGGTAATCAATTACCGGTTGAATCGGAAGGAAGTTCAGATGATATTGGAATGCATCCTTGCTTCGGAATTTTTCAAAGGTGACGAATTGTGTTTTGTCTTCTTCGAATTGGGATAATTGGTAGGTCACTACTCCCGGCTCACTTCTGAATTCGGGCATCGCAGCATGATATATCTCTATAAAATTTGCTTCAGTTCCGGATTTTGCATCGACAAAGAGCATGACCGTAAGTTGACTGTCTTCTTTTCTTGAAGCCGTTCGCCATTGCTCTTTGGTAATTGGCTCCAAATCGTTTACTGCAATAGTTTTTTCAGGCTTTGTTAACGCCGTTTTCGCTAATGCATTTAAAGCTTTAGGAGTAGCTGTTTTCCGGAATGCATCAAATTCCTTTTTGCTATCCCACCGTTCGAACAACCAAATTACCGATTGGTTTTCCTGCTCAACATAAGCCTCGGACATAATATTATGTTCGTACGAAAGAGCGTTTAGGACATAATTGCCAAGAATTTTTTTGTACTGTTCCTGATATTCCGATTTTACGTCGAAGCGAGTTATACTAGCGACTGGTGAATTTTGTGCGCGGATAAATGGACTGCATAATAGAAATACTGAAGCCAAAATGAACAAAACAATCACAGGATTTTTCGTTTGTGTTTTCATGATTGGCACAGGGTTATTTTCCAATCTGAAGTAGCAAATCGGACACTGTTTCAGGTTGTGATAAAAACGGGGAATGGCTTGTATTGACCTCAAAAACAGTTGTAATCCTGGCATTGGCAATCATCTGGCTCTGAAGCCGTGGCGAAATAACTACATCCTGAAGTGTTTTGATGTAGGCTTTTTGTACACTGCCAAAATTTTTCTCAGTCACGATAATTTTATCGCCGAATGGGATAGCAGGTTCCGCACGATAATTATCGATGATTTTTTGTTTAACCGATGCATTTCCATCTGCTATGAACAGATTGGTCAACTGATCTGCTTTTACATCGAGTGTCAACCTATCTGCGGATTCTACGAGAGACGGACCTAATTTTGAATCCGGATCAGACATCGCTAAATCACCAATGGATTGCCCTGATGCAGGCAAGAAAGCGCCAATGTAAACCAGTTTGGTGATTCTCGATGGTATGCTTTCAGCCACAGCGGTTACGACTGCTCCAGCCATGCTGTGCCCAACGAGGATGACTTTTCCATCTACATTTGAAATGGCTTCAATGACTTTATCCCTATAAGCGTTTATGCTTAGGATGTGTACGGGTGTTGCATCAGTTCCGTGAGCCGGAAGCTCGACAACAATAACATGATTTCCCTTTTTTTCCAAATTGGTACGAACCGTATCCCAAACATAAGGAGACTGCCAGGCGCCATGTACCAAAACATAGGTTTGGGGTTTTGAATTTGTGCTCTCATCAGTAGAGTTAAATCCGAATGCTGTAAATGCGAATACCGCAGTCAGCAGCGAAGAAATTGTTTTTTTCATTTTATTGAGTTTTAATTTACTGCCTACTTTTTTGTACGGTGTTCGGCTATTCCGTTTTTATTATTTCTATAATTGGTGATTTCAGCCTTCCAGATGACCGGGCGCAGGGATGTCAAATCCGTTCAGCATCATTGCAATCAGGGAATATCCGCCTATAAGAAAATAGAGTTCGGCCACGCCTTCCTGCCCAAAAAGTTCAATGGCATAGCTGTAGGTTGAATCGGGGATAACACGTCCCGTAATCAATGCATAAGCTATATCATGTACAATGATTTCCTGAACATTTAATGTAGCCGGGTGTCCACTGCTTGCCAGTGTTGCAATTGTGCCTTGTGGAATGCCGAATACTTTTGCCATAATCTCGTGGGCATACAATTCGAAACGGGCTCCGTAAAAGCCACCAACTGTCAGGATGGCGATTTCACGTAAAGATTTTGGAAGTGTCGCGTGAATATCGAGTGTCCTTATAAAACTTAATGCAGGTATGCCAAATCGAGGGTAATGTAGCATTGGAATGAAAGGGCCTAACAATGCGCCGTCGGCATTCATCATATTCACCTGGCTTTGACTGTTACCAATAAGATTCGCAATCTCATCGTGTACGTATCGTACTTCGGCACTTAATGTTTCGGGTGATAAAGGTTGAAGTCTCATGATGCCTTTCAATTGGTTTTAAAATCTCCCGTGAATTCTCCGTCAATCAGTATGAAAGCCATGCGGCAAATTTTACCTGAACGGTTAGCCCAGGCGTGGTTGGTGCCGTTTTGGACAACAACATCACCTGCCTGAATGGTTGTTTCCCCTTTGTCAAGTACTAATGTTATTTCTCCTTCGAGCACAATTCCGTAATCGACAGTTTTGGTTTTGTGCATTAATGGATGCGGTGCTTCTTCATTTGATGTCGACGCTTTTTCATCTCCCATTGATTTGAACTTAGCGGCAGCGTCTGCAGAAGTAAGGTTGCGGATTTCATCTCCTTCAGGAGGAAATTCGATTATCCGCATGCGTGTTCCATTGGCAGGTGGGGGCAGGACTAAAGCTTTCTCGTCTGTGTCATCTGGTTGGGTATGGATTAAGGCAGGTGTTTCCAGTGTGTGCCATACTTCGAAGAACGTTGGGCCGCCCTGTCCGCCTATAAGTTGCGAAAGTACGGGCGGTGCATCTGAAATGATAATTGCCATGCCATCAGTATTGTGCCCTGTTACAATGCGTCTGAATGTTTTTTGTTTGTCCATGATTTCTATCTATTTAGTTGTTTGGATTTTTTTTGAAAACAGTTATTCCCAGGTAGTGGAAAATGATTCCCAGTGTCCATCCCAGTGTTGGCCAAATTGGCCATGGATAGCTTTTTTCGGTCAGGTGCCAAATGATCCAGATAAAGGGTGTCGTCAAAAGGATAACCAATAAGTGTATCCTGAATGCTTTTTTAGGATTGAAGTGTACAGCATTGCTGCGTGTTGCATGTGTCATGATTTCTGATTTTTAGAATTACTATTTATTTAAACTGGGTGCCTAACAGTTCCACTTTTTTAAGC
Source organism: Flavobacterium silvaticum (assembly GCF_012911565.1). GTDB lineage: Bacteria > Bacteroidota > Bacteroidia > Flavobacteriales > Flavobacteriaceae > Flavobacterium > Flavobacterium silvaticum. The sequence goes on from NZ_JAAMPU010000100.1 coordinate 138,184, forward strand.
CACTTTTTGCGTTGTTTATCGGTAGTTTTTCTCATAAATCCAAAAGTGGAAAAGCCGATAGGTTTGAAGCCGACATAGCCGAATACGACTTTTTTAAGGATACGGTAAAGCGATGCGCGGTGTACGAGATAAAACCAGAATTTAGGAGTGTCCATGGTTACGAATACCCTCATGCTTTTTCCTTTGAGTAACTGCTCTGGAAAATTTTTCCCTGAATGATTTTTAAAAGCGAATCCCGGTAGAAACATCCTGTCTATGAATCCTTTTGTGATGGCGGGCATATAGCCCCACCAGTTTGGAAAGGCCATGACAACGTGATCTGCCCATTTGATAAGTTCCTGAGATTTGGCGAGATCTTCTTCTAATTGCAGTGTTTCCCCGGATCTATATCCATCGGCAAGATTTACATTGAAAGTGAGTCTGGAAATATAAATTGCCTGACAATGTGCACCCATTTTTTCGGCTCCGGCCATATAAGCGTCAAGCAACGCTTTGCAAAATGAATTTTCAGAAGGGTGACCGAGTATTACTAAAATATTTTTCATTGCTGTATCCGTTAATTTGATACAGCAAAGATTTTAAATATGAAGAGGGGGTACCTGACACAAATGTGTCAAAAAATCATTGGTGTGCTAATTTGTGACGAATGCGGGTAAGCGTTTGTCTTTCAATTCCCAGGTAGCTGCAGAGATGCGATATCGATATTCGGTTGAACAGTCCTGGGTGATTATTGATAAAGTCAAGGTAACGCTCTTCTGACGATTGAAATATAAAACTCTCAATACGGTCTTGTTGGCGGGTTAAAATTCCTCCTGCAATAAGTCTTCCATACCTTTCGAACACAGGGGCTTGCTGATATATCCAATTCATGCCTTCCAAAGAAAGACACACCAGGGTCGTATCTTCTAAACATTGAATGGAATATTTGCTGGGTTCCTGTTTGATAAAAGAAGCAAAGTGTGTAGCATAATCACCTTCAGGATAAAAGCCGACCGTTATTTCATTTCCGTCAGCATCAATATAAAATGAACGAACCAGTCCTTTTGTAATAAAGCCTATCGCTGCCTGAACAGTATCTGATTCAAGGAAATACGCTTTCTTTTTTAATTCGTTGATGGTTAGTTGTGAAGCAAATTGAGACAATTCAAAATCTGATATATGAGGACAAATTGCCCTGACTGATTTTAAAAAGATATCAATATCAACCTCCATATATTAAAATTATGCTATCGCAAAGTTATGGGTTTAAAGCCAAAACAAACTGGCCTATCGCAGTTTGGTGGGTTTTCGCTTTGCATCGAGCCTTATGACTTGAGCCGAAAGACCTGAAATTCAGGTGGCTATTGGTTTCAAAGGCTATTAATTGAACGCGAGGTTTTGGATTTCCCGAATGTATGATGCAGAAGGCATTCAGATTTAGAAAAGAACATGGCATAAACCAACTGTTACTCATTTATAATATTTCGGTGAGATGCCAACAACACGCTTAAAGAATTTTCCAAAGAATGATTGGGAAGGGAAATTCAGTTCATCGGCAATTTGCTGTATGGTCATATTGGTTGATTTAAGCAGTGCCTTCGCTTCTAATGCGATGTACTCATCAATCCACTGACCGGCAGTTTTGTTAGTTACGTCTTTCACTTTATGGGATAGATAATTTGGGCTCAGCTGCAATTTTTCGGCATAAAACTCTACCCGGCGTTCTTTTTTAAAGTGTTGTCTCACTTCATGCAGAAACCTGTCGGTAATTATTTTATCGTTGGATTTAGATTCCACGTCGTCGACTTGGTGCAAAAAATAACCAATGCCATAAAAATAGGCTATTGTTAAATGAGTTATCGTAGCTAATTTATGTGGATTGTCTTTGGTAAGCATCACACTCTTCGCCATATCACAATAAGCCAGCATTGCCTCGAGCTGCTTATCAGTCAGTTTTACATAAGGACGGTCCATTATGGAAATGGCTATGGAATGCCCCATAAGAAGATTGAAATTCTTGGTGAAACTTTCAGACATATAAATTAATATTCCCAAAAAATCTGCACTGCTGGTTCCATGTTCCAGGATTTGTCCGGGTAATGAAATGGCCATGCCGGGAGCTTTTATATGGTATTCCTTCAGATCAATTTTTCCAGTCAATTCACCTTTGATGCAAATGCAGCATACGGTGTATTTGGTTTTCAGCGGATAGGATAATCCGTTCGAGTCGATTTGCCCTGTTTCAGATATGTAAATCTCATTCTCGATCTTATAAACATCTTCCCGTTTATTCAAAGATTCAAAAAGGTTATAGGCAAGTATATTTTTCATGGCATATCTAATAAAAGACTAAATATACCTCTAAAACATTATTTCCGGTATCATAAAAGCTAATAATGGACAATAATATCTATTTCACACCTGTCGTACATTTGGGTTGCAATCTACTTTTGCCATTCAGATTGGTGCAGATGTTTTCAGAAAAGAATAAGGATGATAACACTGCGGGATTTTATAAACTTAAAATTTAGAATGCAAAAAGTATGAAGTATTTATTGTTTTTAGTAGGGGTTTTGTGTGCAGGTATCCAACAATCCAATGGGCAAAGTACCATTCAAAAAATTAAAGAAAAACTTGACCTTGGTGTAAAAGTGGAAGGCAGTGCCTCTGATTTTACTATCAGAAAAAATCCCGCTTTGAAAAGCGACTTTGGTGCAGGCGGAGCACTCGGTACCATTATACGTTTCAATGTTTCCGATCATTTTGCCATCCAGGAAGACATTATGTTTGTTTACCATACTTCGGACCTGGAAAACAACGGGGTGAAAGATACCTTTCAATATTTTGGGACCGAAGTTCCTATCTATCTGATGGTAAAATGGAAAACACTTTCTGGCGGACGTTTCTTTGTTGGGACAGGCCCATATTTCGGATTCGGCTTCTCCGGAAAATACAAAGAAAGCGATATCGATGTCTTCAAAAAGTATAACGGACAGAAACCAGAAATGAAGCGCCTTTCAAACGGTCTTGCCGCCAACATCGGTTACGAACTCAGTTCGCGGTTACAGGTAAATGCCACCTGCAAATATGGTTTTAATGTATTGGACAGAGATAAAGACAATTATAGAATGTCGGCCCAATCCATTTCACTTGGCCTGGGTTATACCTTTTAGGTTGACACATTGACCGAAAAACATTAATCGCATATTAAGATAGTCATTTCTCTTCATGATCAGTAACTAAACCACTATGGGCTTTAAGTCTATAGTGGTTTGGTCTTTTGTACAGATAAAGATTCGTTGAATTCATAGGACAATATGATGTTATGAATCATCCATTCGTCCGTAGTTTTAAATGTTTACGTAAACAAAACAAACATGTCTGAAATTTGTCGGAATACGTTGTGCATTTCACCAAAGCAAGTCTTAAATTTGGAAGATAGAATAGTCGTTACGGTAAATAGGCTTTCTGCTTGACAGATCTCTGATGCAGGACAATTTTTATGATAGCGACAATTGAAACATACAAAGCTGTCTAATCAACAAAAAATGAAGATAGGAATCGCTGCCGATCACGCCGGATTCGAACAAAAGGAAAGTATCCTCAAACAACTTCTCGACGCCGGATTCGACGTTACTGATTACGGTGCGTTTACATATGATGCGGCCGATGATTATCCGGATATCATAGTTCCGCTCGCCCAGGCGATTTCCAAAGGTGAAGCTGACAAAGGAATTGCCATTTGCGGCAGTGGCGTTGGTGTCTCCATAGCAGCCAATAAAATCAAAGGCGTACGTGCGGCTTTGATTACCGAGAATTATTCGGCCCACCAAGGCGTCGAGCACGACGATATGAACCTCATGTGCCTCGGCGGACGCGTTTTGGGCCAAGCCCTGATTCTCGAACTCATACAAACATTCCTCCATGCAAAATACGACGGTGGAGAGCGTTTCCAGAGAAGGCTCGATAAAGTCGTCGCACTTGAAAACAAACACAACCCTAATACATAAATCTCATCACATGAACCAATATGATTTTGGAACCGTAGGTCTAGGCGTAATGGGCAGCAACATACTGCTCAATGTGGCCGACCATGGTTTCGCTGCCGCCGGTCTTGATCTAAGTCCGGAAAAAGCCGCTGCGTTTGAAGCCGCCGGACAACCGGGTCAATCTGTTTTTGGAACCACTTCCGCCGAGGCTTTTGCCAAATCACTCAAAACACCACGCGCTATTATGCTGCTTGTTCCGGCAGGAAAACCGGTAGATCTTGCCATCGAAAGCCTGTTGCCATTCCTGGAACAAGGCGATATCGTAATCGATGGCGGCAATTCGTATTTCACCGATACCAACCGCAGGTTTGCCTCACTCAAAGAAAAAGGCATCCATTTTTTCGGGATGGGAATTTCCGGTGGCGAAAGCGGTGCGCGTTTCGGGCCGAGCATGATGCCGGGAGGCGATAAGTCGGCTTATGAAAGATTGCGTCCGATATTCGAGGCGATTGCGGCAAAAGTAAACGGCGAACCATGTGTAGCTTATATGGGCAATGGTTCGGCTGGGAATTATGTCAAGATGGTGCACAACGGAATCGAATATGCCATCATGCAGCTAATTTCCGAAATCTACGATCTGCTCAAACGCGGATTGGGTGTGGCAGATACCGATATACAGGAATTATTCGCCGACTGGAACCAGGGCGAACTCCAATCGTTCCTTATAGAAATCACTGGTGAAATACTTAAAGTCAAGGACGATGAAACAGGTCATTTGCTTGTGAATGTAATCTCCGATTGGGCCCGATCCAAAGGCACCGGAAAATGGACTTCACAAAACGCGATGGATTTGCAGGCACCGGTTCCTTCCATTGATTCTGCCGTAACCATGCGGAATCTTTCTTCTCATAAGGAGCAACGCCTTGAAGCTTCCAAAATCCTCGGTAACGTTTCTCCGGATTCGAAAACCGACATTTCGTCCATCAGCCAATCGCTTAAGGATGCTTATTATTTTGCAATGATAAACGTCTATGCACAGGGATTGGCCCAGTTGGCCATTGCTTCCAAAGAATATCAATATGAAATCGACCTGTCAGAAGTCACCAAGATTTGGAGAGGCGGTTGTATCATACGCGCCGCTTGCCTCGAAAGTTTCCGTGAAGCATTTGCCGCAGATTCCGGATTGCAGAATATACTATTGGATGCCAATATCGCCAGATTAGTCCTCGATCGTCAGTCAGCCACACGCGACATCGCGAAACTCGCCATCGATAAAGGCATTCCGGTTCCAGTCTTGTTGTCTTCGATCAGTTATTTCGATGGCTACAGAAGCGCGGTTTTACCGACGAACCTGATTCAGGCACAACGCGATTTTTTCGGCGCACACACTTACGAACGCATCGACAAAGAAGGTTTCTTCCATACCATCTGGGAATAACCGCCACATTTTAAACCAACAGACACAACAATGGCTTCTGCTAAACATACCAACCCAACTATCATCGTCATCTTTGGCGGCACCGGAGATCTTGCCAACCGCAAATTGCTTCCGGCATTTTATAATCTATATCTCGATGGCTGGATGCCGGAGAAATTCGCTTTGATCGGGCTCGGGCGAACCAAGATGCACGATGACGATTATGCCGCGCATCTTTTTGAAGGGCTGACCCAATTTTCGCGCAAAGGAAAACCGGAATCAGAACAATGGGAAACTTTCCGGAAATCGGTCAGTTATTTCGTTTCTGACATCAATGACCTTGAATCCTATAAGGCACTTGCCGTTAAGATGGATTCCATCGATAAAGAATGGGGCTTGCGCGCGGAACGACTGTTTTATCTATCGGTGGCGCCACAGTTCATTGAAGCCGCAACCACCTACATCAAAAAGTCAAAGCTCGCCGATCATCCAAAAACCGATCGTATCATCATTGAAAAACCTTTCGGTCACAACAAGGAAACTGCTATTGCCCTGAACGAACTGCTTGTCAAGACGTTTGAGGAACAACAAATTTATCGTATCGACCATTATCTAGGGAAAGAGACAGTCCAGAATATCCTCGCTTTCCGTTTCGCGAACACGCTTTTCGAGCCGCTTTGGAACAGGAACTACATTGATTATGTCCAGATTACCGTAGCCGAAGAAGTCGGTGTGGAAGAACGCGGCGGCTATTACGAAGGTGCCGGGGCCTTACGCGATATGATCCAGAATCATTTACTGCAGATTTTATGCATGGTCGCCATGGAACCGCCGGTTTCATTCGATGCAGAAGAAGTCCGGAACAGAAAGGTCGATGTGTTGCGTGCCATCCGAAGAATCCGTCCGGAAGAAGTGCATCGGTATGCTGTGCGTGGCCAATACGATGCGGGTTGGATACAAGGTAAAAAAGTACAGGCGTATCGCGATGAACCCCAGGTCGATCCCAATTCGAATACAGAAACCTTCGCTGCGATTAAATTCTATCTGGACAACTGGCGCTGGCAGGATGTTCCGTTTTATATGCGTACCGGAAAGCGGATGCAGGAAAAGATATCTTCCATTACCATCCAGTTCCGTCCGGTGCCCCACTCGACTTTTTCAAAGACACAGGAAGACAGCCTGATGGCAAATCGCTTGACGATCAATATCCAACCGTCCATGGATATACGTTTGCGTTTCATGTCCAAAAAACAAGGCCTTGAAATGAACCTGAATCCTGCGGAAATGATTTTTGATTATGACGATTGTTCGACCCAGACACCGGAAGCCTATGAAACCTTACTGCAGGACGCGATGCACGGTGACACTACGTTGTTCATGCGTTCCGATCAGGTCGTAGAAGCCTGGGATGTGATTACGCCAATACTCGAGGCCTGGGAAACACGGGATTCACTCGATTTTCCAAATTATGCTGCAGGAACCTGGGGGCCGGAAAGTGCCGAGGCATTGATTGCAAGACAAGGACATGTGTGGTCGCTTAATGCACATACGACACAGAAAAAACACAATGATGATCCAGGTATTTAAAGATTCCGTTCAACTGAGCGAGGCAGCGGCAGCAATTTTTGTTTCCGCCGCACACGAAGCCGTTTCCAAAAGAGGAAAATTTACGGTGGCACTGACAGGCGGTTCGTCCCCGGCAAAACTATATGAATTGTTATCCGCTCCAGAATATCGGGACAAAGTGGACTGGCAAAAGACGTTTGTATTCTGGGGTGATGAAAGGTGGGTTCCTATAGAAGATGAAAAAAGCAATGCCGGAATGGCCAATAAAGTGTTTTTGGATAAGATAAATATTCCTAACGACCATGTTTTTCCTATGTGGTCAGCCTTGTTGGAACCTGAAGAGCAGGCGCAACATTATGAACAATTGCTGCGTAAACATTTGGGAGATTCGGGGGAATTCGACCTGATCCTTTCCGGAATGGGGGAAGACGGACACACCGCTTCACTGTTTCCCGGAACCGAAGTGCTGCACGAGAAAACAAAATGGGTTGCCGCTTACTATCTGGCGTCGCAGCATATGTTTCGCATTACACTCACGGCTCCTTTGATCAATAAGGCAAAACGAAATGTGGTGTTGGTTTTTGGGGCGAACAAAGCCCAGGCCTTCGGACAGGTTATAGCGGGAGCATATAATCCGGAGAAATATCCGTCGCAACTTTTAAAACCTGTTTCGGGAGAATTGATCTGGCTGGCAGATGAGGCTGCGGCCGATGATTTACCGCCTCATATTAAATAGGTAAAAAACTGAAAACTAGCTGTCATCGTACAGAATATGCTTGAATGAAATTGACAATTTAATTATTTTTCTGGATTTTTTGCAAACGACCTCAGGTAAGTCCGCACCATTTTTCCACTCTCTTTCAAATCTTCATCTTTCCAATTTCCTGTAGATGAGGCAGAAGTATTCAGCATCGAACATGTTTCCAGTTTGTCCGATACCGACCACGTAACCCAGCTCAGTTTTTTCTGCTCCATCCAGTCAATGTATTCCTGCCACGCTTTTTTGTTCAACGGCCCGTCGCCGGTGGCTTCCATTCCTGCAGATTCCGAAATGAAAACTGGCAATCCTTTCGCGATGGCTTCGTCGGTGCGGTCGCGAAGCCATTTTTCATGGGTCGCAGCGTAGAAATGCATGGTATACATGAGGTTTTTTTGCCCGAGGATCGGGTCTGCAGCCGGTAAATTGATGTCCTGATCCCAATGCGGACAACCTACCAATATGACATTGTCGGGGTCGTTTTTCCGGATGGTCTTTATGATTTTTTCGGCATATGCCTTAACCTGTGGCCAGCTTTCTTCATCGGGTTCGTTGAACACTTCGTAAATGATGTTGGGCTTGCCGGCGTATTGTTTTGAAATTTCATCGAAAAAAAGGGTCGCATTTTCCAGATTGATGTTATGGCTGTGCCAATCGACGATCACGTAAATATCGGCTTTAATCGCACCGTCGATTACGGCCTTTGCTTTTTGGGTGGCAAAATGTGGATCGTCTTTGTAATTCCTGTCGCCAACCTCGGCACTTATCGCGGCACGGACAACCGTTGCCTTGAAATCGTCTGCCAACCATTTCACCGTTTGCTCATTGTAGAACCGAGGCCAGAATGAATGCCATCCAAAACTGACACCGCGAAGCACGACGGGACTGTTTTTCGAATCGGTAAGTTGCGTGCCTTCAACGTGAAGTTTTCCGTGTTTTGTGACAAACTGGGCCTGCATCGATGTTCCTGCAAAAAATAGTAAGCCGATAAAAAGTCTGGAAAAATACATCAGTTCCCGATTTTTAATGTGATGACATCGTGGGCGCCGATGGCAGATGCAAAGTCTTTTTTGGTTGTGCCGATATTTTTACCCTGGCCCAGATCACGGACGTTCACCGCTGTGGTCGTCAGGTTCAATTCGTTACCAAAATCAGGATCCTTGAACTGCTTGTCGCTCCACTTGAAGTTGATTTTTTGAGGTTTATCAGATCGGTTAAGGAACGTGACGGCCCATCCGTTTTCCAAAGGTTTAAGCCAGACTTCTATGTCGTTTTCATCTGAATATTTAAAGCCCTGGATTCCGAGTTTGTCCTGATTGACGGCAATGAGTTCTTTATTGGTAAGCGTCTTTAATGTTTCAGGTGTCATTTTTCCAAAGTCGTTCCCGCAGAACAGGGGTGAAGCCATCATGCACCACATGGCAAAGTGCGACCTGTCTTCGGCTGCTGTCATTCCGTTCCCGACTTCCATCATATCAAAGTCGTTCCAATGATCCGGTCCGGAATATTTGCGGATATCTTTACGCATTTCCACAATGCGCAGAAAACCCCATGAAGACCAGGATCCGTGATTGTCCTCGCAGTCGAAACATGGAGAGATATCACCCGAAATACGCCACAAGTTCCCGACAGGTTTCGCCCATTCCCACGGTTGGTTGTCGCCCCATTCACAAAGGCTGAAAACAATCGGTTTGCCGGCCGTCTTCAAGGCGTTGCTCATGGTGGTATAGGCTTCTTTGGCGGTGATGCCTTCTGTATTGCACCAATCGTATTTGAGATAATCAATGTTCAGGGAGGCATAAAAACGCGCATCCTGGTATTCATAACCGCGTGTTCCTGGATAACCGCCGCATGTTTTGGTGCCGGCACAATTATACAATCCGAATTTCAGTCCTTTGGAATGTACGTATTCGATTAGTTTTGGTAAACCCGATGGGAATTTCTCCGGATCCGGAACCAGGTTTCCGTTCGCATCGCGTTCTTTCGTCATCCATCCGTCATCAAGTACCACGTAATTGTAACCGGCATCTTTCAATCCGGACGAGACCATGATGTCTACCGTTTGCCTGATGAGTTTTTCATTGATATTTGTTTCGAAATTGTTCCAGGAATTCCAACCCATAGGCGGAGTCATGGCCAGGCCTTCGAATTTTCCGGATTCCTGCTTGTGTGTGTTTCCCTGTGCCGATGCAAGCGAAACCGTCGCGGCCGTAATCAGTGTTGCTAAATATTTCATTTATGAAGTTGTGTATGTTAAAAACAAGCCCCGGAATTATTCCGAGGCTTGTCAATCAATAAAACTAACCCAAATTTTATTTTTAATCTACCGTGTATCCAATATTATCGAGGTAATACACGTGTGTGCTTCCGGTGAATTCCTGGAAAGAAAGGTTTTGGATTGCTGCCGGATTGCCTAAATCAGCCCAGCTCAACCGGACTTCCTGCCATTGAGGCGTTGTATTGATCACATGGGTCGAATCTCCCCATCCGTTTCCGTTAAAGATCCAGACCAGTTTGCCTTCATCATCTGAACGCACAAAGAAATGGATTCCGGTATAGCCTGAAAGCTGATCATTCCAGCCCCAATTACCTTGGATGTTACCCCATCCGTCTATAGATTTTTTGATGTACACATTTCCTTGGGCAGCCAACGCATGATTGTTTACGTATTCATGGTTGTTCCAGGATTCGATGTCCCATGGGCTGTAGAATACATCATCATATATGGCTGTCCCTACGGCCGTTCCGTATTCAGATGAACCGGAAATTGTAGTTACCTCTACCTTCTTCAATTGTGAACCAACCGGTAATATGGCGTGGATTTCCGTGAGGCTGCTTGACACAATTTCAGCCGGAGTGCCGCCTACAGTTACGACAGGATCGAGGAAGAACGAACCGTAGATAGTTATTTCGCCACCGTCTGCCGTGTTGATGGGATTGAAACTATGGACCGAAGGGGCAGGAGGAGCCACTACGAAATCATATTCGGCAACACCATATTTAGTAACCACACGAAGCTTGTTCGGTGCGTTTTCGTAAGGCGTGTTTACATCTATGGTTACAAAAATGGATGTGTCTGTACCCAAAGCCGGATTGAAATAGGATTCTACATCATTGAAATAAACCTTCTGAGTCGTGGCAAATGCCTTTCCCCGAATGATATACATATTATTTGCATAGCCTATTGTCACCGGAACTATGTCAAGTGTATCGGCAACCAATACATTTTCAATTTCGGGCGAAGCGACTTCACCAATGACTTTCTCGTCTGAATCAGTACAGGAAACCGCAGTTATGCCAAGCAGCATGACTATTGCTGCGGCTACACCCAACCTAACGTTTTTAATAATTTTCATAGTCGTTTTTTTTAGAATTCATATGGAACAGGAGGTTCCAGCAGTTTTGGATTTTTAGCTACATCGGTGCTTGGATACGGCAACAAAAAGTCTGAGTCTTCCGGTGTGAAATACTCTGCACCCCATTGATTGCCGCGATTCTGGGCAGCCATTATATTGATGGCCTGTGTACGTGGGATACGTCCCAAATCAAACCAATAATCACCTTCAAAGCATAACTCTTTGCGCCTTTCTGTAAACAGATCTTCAAATGTAAACGAAGAGACACTTTCAAGACCGGCACGGTTTCTTACGGCGTTCAACGATGCCAAAGCAGCAGGATCGCTTGATGAACCTCCTCCGGCAAGTACGGCTTCGGCGTGTATCAGCAATAATTCTGCATAACGCATGATGTAGGTGTTGTTTTCCATCATGGCCCATGCATCAATAGGGCCTGTGGTGGTTCCGTTCTCAATACCAATGCAGTATTTCTTGATTGCCGCACCGGCTCCCTGACCTCCAATCTGGTCGGCGGCAGGTACTATCAGCGTACCGTCATCTTCGCCCAGTTTTACCTTGATTTCCGGATATTCATCGCCGGGCAGCATAATGGTTTGCTTGCGTCTTACATCACCAGGACCGAACAGGGAAAGAACGTCCTGAGAAGGAGCAAAGACGCCACCATAGCTGGCATTAGATGTCGTTATTGCAGCCGTACTGATGCCAAACTGCGTGTTGCAATTGCTTGCAGATCCATAATTACCGTCTGTTATCCACTGTAAAGCAAAAATTGACTCTTCGTTGTTGTTATTCGGATACGTGAACAAGTCTGAAAAACTCTTTCCGGGAACTGCCGATCCTCCTAACAATTTGAATTCGCCACTATTGATGACTTCTTCGGCAAGTTGTTTTGCCATGGTGTAATTCTGTTGATAGAGGTATACTTTCGCCAGCATGGCTTTCGCGGAACCTTTTGACACGTGCCCGTTTTCTCCGTAGTTGGCTCCCCGGTTTTTCTCGACAAGTTTTTCTATAGCCGTCTGGTAATCGTTTATGATGAGCGTGTAAATATCCTCAACGCGATTGGTGTTCAATTGAGGCTGATCTACATGGGCAAGGTTGTTCTCGATGATAGGAACCGGCCCCCAAAGCCTTACCAGATAAAAGTAAGCTGTCGCCCGCATGAAATAGGCTTCTCCTATGGTGTTGTCCAGCACTTCTTCAGAAACGGCCGGCCCGACTCTGTCCGGAAGAAAATTGATGATTGCATTAGACTGTGCCACATTCGCCCAAAGAGAATTCCATCCGTTATACAATTCAGGATCGCTTCCGGTGATAGAGAAGTTTCTCATGGAATTGACATCGCTTGAATTGGTGTACATATTACCTGATCCGACTTCTGCAACCGCAAAGAAAAACTTGTTGTGGAACTGAAACCAGGTTCTGGCATACATACCGTTTGTAGCAGACGCAACCTGTTCGTTCGTGCTGTAATAATCGTCAAGGCTTATCCCGTCTTCAGAAGGTCTGTTTGTAAAGTCTTCGCTGCACGAAAACAGTAAACCTAACCCCAATGCACCGACAGCAACGGCCAGACGCATTTGTTTAACTATTCTTTTTTTCATTTTCAATTTTTTTAAAATTCAACGTTGACACCAAAGGTGTAAGTGCGTGGAGATGGATATCGGCCGTTGTCAATACCAGATAATAGTGCGCTTTGGTTGAAAGAACCAATCTCAGGATCGTAGCCGGAGTAATTCGTGAACGTGTAAAGGTTCTGGGCCGTGGCATACAAACGGACACGTGACATCTTAAGTTTTGATATAATGTCTGTCGGAAGACTATATCCCAGGGTGACGTTTTGTATTCTAAGGTACGAACCATCTTCTACATATCTGTCGGAAATCTCGAGATTCGGATTTCCTAAACTGTTGATAGGTCGCGGATTGGATGAGTTTGGATTGTCTGCACTATAAAAATCAGATGCCGAAACCAGCATATTCTGATACAATGTGGCGTTGTTCGTACCCATCCTTTCCGTAAGATTAAGCACATCGTTTCCGCTTACACCTTGTAGGAAAATTGACAGGTCAAAATTCTTGTACTTGAAGTTATTGGTAAACCCAAAGGTGAATTTTGGAGCCGGATTTCCAATATTAGTTTTGTCAAGTTCATTGATTACTCCGTCTCCGTTTAAGTCTACATATTTAACATCACCCAAATAAGTCTGACCGGCATTGGTACCAACTGTTTGCCCGAATTGAAGTGGAGCGGCGTTCAATTGGTCGAGGCTGGTAAAAAGACCATCGGTTTTATAGCCGTAGAAAGTACCTACAGGAGAGCCCACCAGGGTATTGGTAACCGGTACCGGAATATATCCGTTTGTGTTTATATCCATCGTAAGTGGCAGGCCTGCCTGGATTTCTGTCAGCTTATTCTTGTACTGCGAAAGTACGAGGGTTGCATTATAGCTGAAATCTCCGCTTCCTCTGGTATTGTATGTCAGGGTAACGTCGTATCCGGTGTTCTCCATTGACCCAATGTTCGAGTATGGTGAATTGATACCGCCGTATTGTGCGCCTCCACCAGTAAGGTATCCCGGTAAAGGAACCTGGAATAAAAAGCCTGTAGATTCTTTTTTGTACCAGTCAATCGTTGCAGACAATCTGTTTTTGAACAGCGTGAAATCAAGGCCTATGTTGGTTTGGTTCATCGATTCCCACGTTAGGGCAGGGTTTGGTATATTCTGTACAAGGAATCCTGAACCCAGACCTGAATTCTGTTGGTTGAGCATAGCCGCATACGCATTGTTCGGAATTTGCTGATTGCCTGTTTCCCCATATCCGACACGGAACTTGATATTATCTACATAATCGCGGGTACCTTCCATGAATTTTTCAGAAGATAGTTTATAACCCACTGAAACCGCAGGGAAATAACCCCATTGATTATTCGGTATGGCTGGATCAAATTTGGATGATCGGTCGCCCCGGAAAGAAGCAGATACACTATAGCGATCATCGAAGTCATAGATAAGTCGGCCAAAATAAGACCATAGGGAAGAGCTTCCTTTATAACCCGAAACAGTACTCTGGGCCGGATCTCCCAGGTTTATGGTGTGTGGGTCATTTGCCTGAAAACCGGTAGCATACGCATAAATACCTTCCCAATGAGAGTCATTGGCTTCCTGGCCTGCAACCAATGTTATATGGTGTTTTCCGAAAGTACGGTCATACGTGAGTAAATTCTTGAGGTTAGTCGAATACCAGTTCTGACGGCGCTCATTCAAATCCCCGGATGCATTATACTGGGCGCCCCAATAATAAGATGGGAGATAATCTGTGTGAGAAGAAAATTCCGTGTTGGCACCAAATTCCGCACGGTACTTAAGTCCTTTGAATAAGTTGACTTCGGCATAAATATTACCAAGGAAATTTTTACGTGAAAGGGTATTGTCACGGCTAAGGGCAAGAGCGACCGGATTGTAGTAAGTACCTCCTGTCTGTCCGTCTGTAGGTCCTGCAAAACTGCCATCCGCATTGCGAACCGGAACGTCCGGAGCCATAAGCAACGTTCCTGATATAAGACCGTTGAAGCTTTGGTTGACCGTAAGTTTTTCATTGGTAATCCCTGTGGTGATGTTTCCGCCCACACGCAGCCAGTCCTTTACTTTAGAATCGAGATTGAGCCTCATGTTATAGCGTTTGAAACCAGATCCCAGAACCGTACCTGCCTGATCCAGGAAACCGCCTGACAAATAATAGCTCGTCACTTCGTTTGCCCCTGAAAAAGAGAGCTGGTGACTATGTCCGAATCCGGTTTGGTACACTTCGTCCTGCCAGTTGGTTCCGGGGCCAAGCAATTCCGGATGCTGAAATTCAGGACGCACCTGTGCATCAAGGCCAAATATTTCAGTAAGCTTGTTTTGATGGACAGCATATTCCTGAAGGTTCATCACATCCAGCTTTTTGTAGACGTTGGCTATAGAAGAATATCCTTCATAAGTCACTTTTCCGGTACCTTTTTTTCCAGATTTCGTGGTGATGATGATAACCCCGTTAGCGCCTCTCGAACCGTAGATTGCGGTCGCGGAAGCATCTTTAAGTATGTCGATGGATTGAATGTCGTTAGGATTGATCATAGACAACGGGCTAACCGCATTGTTACCCGCACCTCCGTTTGAAGAAAAATCGTTACCGGAAATAGGGCGTCCGCTAAAGGCGATGTTTTGTGCATCTCCAGAAATCGGCACGCCATCTATGATATATAAAGGCTCGTTGGTACCGCTTATCGAAGTTGTTCCCCGAACCCGTATTGAAGTGGCACTACCCGGTTGTCCGTTGTTATTGGAAACCTGAACACCGGCAGCCTTGCCCTGAATCATCTGATCCACGCTAACCTGTTTGATGTTTTCAAGATCCTTACTCCTGATAGAGGAAACGGAACTGTTTACATCTTCTTTTTTCTGTGATCCGTAACCAATCACTACAATCTCGTCAAGACTTTGTGATTCAGATTCAAGTTGTACATTGACAGACGTTCTGTTGTTCACTTTGATTTCCTGGGTTTTGAACCCTATAAAGGTCACTACAAGAATGTCCTGTGGGCCGGCCTGAATGGCATATTTACCATCGAAATCCGTAGTTACGCCCTTGGTTGTTCCTTTTATGGTCACATTGGCACCGGGAATAGTGACTCCTCCTTTTTCAGAAATAGTTCCGGTAATTGTGTTTTGCGCATAAGAAACAGAAAGGGCAAACAGAAAGGTAATCAGGGTGAGCAGCCTCCTGATGCCGCCACCTCCGATTGGGTGAGTTAATTCATGCATAATTTGTTTTGTTATTAGTTAGTTATTCTGAAATAAAAACCCTTTAATTTTCCGATATAGACAATTATATCAGATTAATATTTCTGAAAATCAAATTTAGCGGGCCTGTTAACCAAAAGTTAATATTATTTTATCATCTCGCGATACTATTTTCTCTATCGATTTCGTAATTATTTTGACAGAATATGATAAAATCGTATCACTATAAAATGAGTCCGAACAGAGGTTTGAAGGCGTTTGGTAACTGCCTGATAGTTAAAGGAAACGTTTCATTCCGTAGAATTCTTCCCGATACTGGCTCGGTGTTGTTCCTTTGATGCTTTTGAAGATGCGGTTGAAATTCGCAATATTGTTGAAGCCAGATTTAAAAGCGATTTCAGAAATGCTCAGGTCTTTCTCCACAAGCCAGCGCGAAGCATATCCCACGCGGATGTCATTGAGGTAATTGACGAAGGTTTTTCCGGCTCTTTTTTTTATGAATCTGTTAAATGAAACCGGACTCATGTTGGTCAGATCTGATACTTCTTCAAGAGAGATTTTCCCAGAGAAATTTTTCTGGACATAATCATACACGAGTTTCATTTTATCACTGTCCTCAAATGTTTCCGAATCGACGGTGTATGTAGATAAAAGCCTTTGGTTTCGGGAGTTGGAAAGGTCGTATAGTATGGATATCAGTTCCAGGAAATAGTCCATTCCGTCTAATTTAGATATGCGGACGAACCGTGGTTTGAGTTCCAAAGCTGTCTTTTTTGAGAATAATATGCCATGCACGGATCGGTTGAACATGTCGCGTATCGGATACATGATCCGGCGTGACAAAAGGCTTTCGCTGAACAGGTTGTTGTGGAACTGTATCGTTATTTCATGGATGGTTTTTGACTTGCATTTATGTTGTTCCCATCCGTGGTATAAGTTAGGGCCAATGAGTACCAATTCCACGTCTTCGATCTCTTCTATATTGTCGCCCACGACTCTTCGGACACCCTTGGCATTGAGTATGAAATTGAGCTCGAATTCCGGATGGTAATGTATCGGGAAGTCGAATTTTTCCTTCACTCGGTCAAAAACCAGGAAGCTGTCACCCGCGGAAAGAGGGGCGACTTCACGATAGAAATTCTTTGCTGCAGCCATATAATGTGGATTTTTGTGCAATTATAACATATATATTTGATAAAATAATATTAATCATCACGCACTAGTAAGGCTATATTTGGAATTTGAAATTGATAAATCATCATTTTTAGTTATGTCCAATAATTATATATGTATTTATTGATTCTGATTTTTGTCTTTTTTTCAAGTTTGATGTATAATTTATATTTTCAGAACAGTTCCGCAAAACTTCACACTATGCGATACGTCATTTTCAATTTAGTGGTTATGCTGACGTATTCGTGTTCGGCTCAAAATGCTCTTTGCGACAAATCGGCAACTGCTGAGACAGTCGTACTTTATAATAATCTGGTAAAACTGACTCAAAAAGGTATCATGTTCGGTCATCAGGATGATCTGGCTTACGGCGTCAACTGGAAATATGAAAAGGATCGCAGCGATGTAAAAGATGCCATAGGAGATTATCCCGCTGTTTACGGTTGGGATCTCGGCGGACTGGAAAAAGACTCTGATAAAAATATCGACGGAATTCCGTTTTCAGATATGCGCCGTTTTATACAGGAAGGCAAAATACGTGGCGGAATCATCACTATGAGCTGGCATATGGATAATCCGTTCACAGGGAAAAATGCGTGGGATACTACTCCAAATTCACTTGCTTCGGTGCTTCCCGGCGGAAGCAAACATGATGTTTTTAAAGTTTGGCTGGATAAAGCGGCTGTGTATCTGAATTCACTTACGGACGATCAGGGAAAAAAAATCCCGATGCTGTTCCGGCCATACCACGAGCTAACCGGAACCTGGTTCTGGTGGTGCAAAAACAACGGTACGCCGGATCAGTTCAAGGCGTTGTGGAAATTTACCATGTCGTATCTGCAATCCAAAAATGTCCATCAGCTTATCTATGTTTACAATACGTCCGATTTTAAGGACAAAGCCGATTTTCTGGAGTATTATCCGGGAGACGATGCGGCCGATATGCTCAGTTTCGACTGTTACCAGATGAAAAGTTCAGCCGAAGATCCATTCGTAAAAAATACCTTGCGACAACTTCACGACATGGACGAAATCGCATTACAAAAGAAAAAGCCAATCGCCATTGCCGAAACCGGTTTTGAAGCGATCCCCGAACCAAAATGGTGGACGCAAACGTTGTTGAAAGCTATTGGCGATTATAAATTGTCTTATGTACTCGTATGGAGAAACCACGGTTGGAACGAATATATGGATCCGCCGCGAATGCATTATTACGCGCCTTTCAAAGGCCAGGTTTCCCAACAGGATTTTATCGATTTTTATAAAACCGGCCATATCTTATTCGAAAAAGATGTCGCCAAACAAAAATTATACGGGAACTGATTTTCCCATCGCTTATGAAATTAGCCTCCGTTGACCTTATCATAATCGCCGCGTATTTTGTCCTGATGATCGTAATTGGATTCATCATGAAAAACCGCGCAAAAAAGAGCAAAGACAATTATCTCATGGGCGGAAAAAAACTGCCGTGGTATATGCTCGGACTCAGCGATGCGAGTGATATGTTCGATATTTCAGGAACTATGCTGCTGGTGAGCATGGCCTTTTTGTACGGATTCAAAAGTGTGTGGATTCCATGGATGTGGCCCGTTTTCAACCAGGTTTTCCTCATGGTTTTCCTCAGCAAATGGCTGCGCAGGAGCAATGCCACGACAGGAGCGGAATGGCTTGGGACACGTTTTGGGCTTACAGACAAAGGCGTGCGTCAAAGCCATGCGGTAGTCGTTGCGTTCGCGTTGATGTTGTGTGTGGGTTATATGGCATATGCTTTTGTTGGAGTAGGTGAATTCCTTGAGATTTTTATCCCATATGAATCGGTAAAAGAAGTCGTGCCGTTTTTGGATAAGCACCTGGAAACGATGGTTCCGGGAAGTCCTGAATTTGAAACGGCTTTATCGGCAGCCAAATCAGCTACGGCCCAGTTTTACGGTGTAAGCATTTGTATTGTAGCTACTTTTTATAGTATCGTCGGCGGAATGCACGGTATCGTCCTGGCCGATTTCATCAAATATATGATTATGATTTTCTGTTCCATTTGTGTCGGTACGATTGCCATGACGCATCTGGCCCATTCCGGAATCAACATCATGGATAAAGTGCCTACTGGTTGGGACACACCCTTGTTCGGTACGGAACTCGGGCTCAATTGGGACGGAATCCTCAAAGACGCCTCGGTCAAGTTAGGCAAAGACGGCTACAAGTTATTTATGGCGATTGTTGGAATGATGTTCTTTTCTGGCGTACTCAAAAGTCTTGCAGGTCCGGCTCCGAATTATGACTGCCAAAAAATCCTCAGTACCAAATCGCCGGAAGAAGCCAGTAAGATGAGCGGTTTCATATCGATAATACTGCTTCCGATCCGATACTTTATGACCATGGGACTTTGCGTGCTCGGAATCATCTATTTCGCCGAACTCGATTTGCACAAAACCGCCGACGGTGTCAATTTCGAAAGCATCATGCCGGCCGTCATCAACAACTATTTACCTGTCGGGCTTGTGGGCCTTGTGCTTGCCGGATTCCTTGGGGCTTTCATGAGTAATTTTTCCGGAACGCTCAATGCGGGACAGGCTTACATCGTGAACGACATCTACCTCAAATTCGTAAAGCCCGATGCGTCTCGTAAACAAATCATCAACATGGGATATATTTCCGGAACGGTCATGGTTATCCTGGGTGTCGGTTTAGGATTGATGATACGCGATGTGAACATGATTTTCAACATCATCACGGCAGGTCTTTATGGCGGATTCGTTTGTGCCAATGTCCTCAAATGGTATTGGTGGCGCTTCAATGCCAACGGATTCTTCTACGGAATGCTGTTCGGGATCATCGCCAGTGCCATTCCGCCGGCTCTTTCGGTCAGCGGCATCACGAATTATTTCGATGGAACCCGGATGCTGTATTTCTTCCCGGTTTTCATCCTCATCCAGTTTATAGCCTGTGTTATCGGTTCGTATTCGGCACCTCCTACAAATCCGGAAACATTGCTTGAATTCTACAAAACGGTGCGTCCGTGGGGATTCTGGAAACCGGTGCATGAGCTGGCAGTAGCCAAAGATCCGTCGTTTGAAAAAAACAAAAATTTCAAGATCAACATGTTCAATGTCGGGCTGGGCATGGCCGGACAAATCTTACTCACCTTGCTGCCCATGTATTTCATTCTATCCAAATGGAGTGCATTGGGGCTGGTTTTGGCATTGCTCGCCGTAATTGTGGCAGTCATGCGAAAAACATGGTGGAAACGCTTAAATGATTTTTAATACAAACACATAACCTATGAATACCGAGTCCGCCCAAAAGATTCACAATTTTGAGGAACTTTTCAAAAGCCATAAATCGTTGCTTGGCCGGCCGAATATCCCGGCAGCTACCAACGGCGTCTATACCCGCTACCAGAATCCGGTGCTTACAGCCGCACATACACCTTTGGAATGGCGTTATGATTTGAATGCGTCAACGAATCCGCTTGGCCTGGAACGCATCGGGATCAATGCGACGTTCAATGCAGGCGCTATGAAATGGAACGACAACTATATCATGGCCGTCCGTGTGGAAGGTGTCGACCGGAAATCGTTTTTTGCCATAGCCGAAAGCCCTAACGGAACCGATAATTTCAGTTTTTGGGAAAAGCCAATCGTCATTCCGCAAACGCATGAACCCGATACCAACGTCTACGATATGAGGCTTACGAACCATGAAGATGGCTGGATTTACGGTATTTTCTGCACCGAGCGCAAAGACCCGAACGCAAAACCCGGAGATACAAGCGCCGCCGTCGCCAATGCCGGAATCGTACGTACCAAAGATTTGCTCGAATGGGAACGACTGCCGGATTTGGTTTCAAAGACAGGGCAACAACGCAATGTGGTACTGCATCCGGAATTCGTCGACGGGAAATATGCTTTATATACACGTCCTCAGGATGGTTTTATAGATGTAGGTTCCGGTGGCGGCATCGGGCTTGGTTTTGTGACCGATATGAACAATCCGGTCGTTGTGGACGAACACATCATCTTCGGAAAAAAATACCACACCATTTACGAATTGAAGAACGGCCTCGGGCCGGCTCCGATAAAAACACCGAAAGGCTGGCTGCATCTGGCTCACGGCGTCCGGAATACGGCTGCAGGGTTGCGATACACCTTGTATATTTTCATGACAGATCTCATCGATATATCAAAAGTCACCCATGTTCCGGCAGGTCATTTCATGGCTCCGGAAGGCGATGAATTCATTGGCGATGTCAGCAACGTATTGTTCAGCAACGGTTGGATTGACGATCCGGACGGAACGGTCTATATCTATTACGCTTCATCAGATATGCGTATGCACGTAGCGGTTTCATCTGTAGACAAACTGGTCGATTACGCCATGAATACGCCCGAAGATACATTTACCTCAGCCGGTTCGGTACAATCGATTCTGAACCTGATCGATAAAAATAAAAACGGCTGATGCAATCGGAAATCAATGTCTTTAAAACGGAACTGATCCATGAAGCAAAACGCATCCTTTCGTTTTGGGCGACGCAAGCGGTCGATACGGTCAACGGTGGCTTTTTAGGACAGATCGATTTCAACAACCAAAAACATCCCGAAGCAGATAAAGGTTCCGTGTTGAACGCACGTATCCTGTGGACGTTTTCTTCGGCTTACCGTCAATTTCCCAAGGAAGAATATAAAATTGCAGCTAATCGGGCATTCGATTATTTCACAAGTCATTTTCACGATACATGGCACGGCGGTGTTTTCTGGAGTGTTTCTGCAGATGGAAATCCGGCGGAGACCAAAAAACAGGTGTACGCCATCGCTTTCGCCATATATGGTTTGGCGGAATATTACGCCGCTTTTTCGAATCCGGAAGCATTGGATTTAGCCATTTCGCTGTACCTAAAAATAGAGGAACACAGTTTCGACAAAACCAAAAACGGATACTTTGAGGCCTTCACGCGCGATTGGCAGCCTATTGCAGATTTACGGCTGAGTGATAAAGATGCCAACGAAAAGAAAACCATGAATACCCATTTGCATATTGCAGAAGCGTATGCCACCTTGTATTCGGTATGGCCGGATAAGGAATTGGGCTGGAAACTCGAGAACCTGCTTGTGCTTTTCGACACCGTTTTCCTCCACAAAGAAACCGGCAATTTTAAATTGTTTTTCAACGAAGACTGGATCGAAAAACCAGATGTCATTTCATACGGGCACGATATCGAAGCTGCCTGGTTGCTGTTGCGTTGTGCTGAAATCCTCGGCAATGAAATCCTAATAAAAGCCTGGCGTACCAATGCCATTTTGATTGCCGATGCCACGAAAACCGGAATCGATTCAGATGGTGGTTTGTGGTATGAATACGATGCAGTCCAACACACGCTCATGGCCGAAAAACACTGGTGGCCACAATCTGAAATGCAGGTTGGCTATTTCACGGCCTGGAAAATTTCGGGTGACAGGACTTACCTCGACATTGTCCTCAAAAACTGGGAATTCACCAAAAAGTATCTTGTCGATCTGGAAAACGGAGAATGGATCTGGGGAATCAACGCCGATTATTCCGCCATACAAAAAGACAAAGCCGGTTTTTGGAAATGTCCGTACCATAACACACGCGGCTGTCTGGAACTTATCGCCCAACTATAACCCGTTGCGAAAATGAAATACTTTTTCCTGTTGCTCGCCACCATTTCCATTTCAGATGCATTCGCCCAAAACCTGATCCGCAATGGAGGTTTTGAGACCGATACGAATTTCTGGCGCGGTTCGGCGACCATTTCCCCTTATGATAAAAAAATGGGAAACGGCAGCGGTTTCATCCAGCAATATGTAGGTCAGGAATGGAAAGGCATCGACCAGATCGCGACTGTTCCCAAGAATGTCGCCGCGATCAATTTCAGCGGATGGCTTCGTCCCGATGGTATTGCCGTGGGAAAAGAAACATACAATACGGGTGTTTACACTGTGGAATTCCTCGATGCATCCGACAAAAGCCTCGGCACAAAAAACATCGGTTCGGTTTCCGGCACTTCTGCGTGGACCCAATTCAAAAATCTGGTGGCACTTCCCCCGAATACGTCTAAAATCAGGATCATGCTGGCGCTAGCCCAAACCAGTGGCGTATTGTATTTCGATGAGATCCGGGCCATGGGAATTACTGCAGAAGAATATGCAAAACTTACAGCTCCATCCGAATCATCGATAGCCTCAAAACTATTCTCCAACGGCAACTTCGAGAACGGGTTACAATATTGGACAGGCAACGGAAAACTGTCGTCTGATAAAAAAGAAGGTACGTCGGCACTTGAAGTATCGTCTGAAAATTTTGACTGGGTCGCGTCCGATCAATCTGCAGACATACCGCAGGATGCAAAGTCCATTTCCGTATCCGGTTGGCTCAGGGCGCAAAACATCCGACAGGGAAAAGAAACCTGGAACAACGGTGTTTTTATTATCGAGCTGACATCGGACGGAACACAAAAAACCATGCCCGATCAACTCATAGGATCTGTTACCAAAACTACCGACTGGGCGTTTTTTGAACGCGTCATCCAAATTCCCGCCGGAACCAAAAAAATCCGCATCATGCTGGCCTTGAGCCAATGCCAGGGAACGCTTCTCGCGGATGACATCAACGTAGCATTTATCAAATAAACCCACAACAGATACACAATAACCATCTGGTAAAATACTACCTGTTTTTGACAAAATAGGAGAAAAGCGAAATCGTTTGAAATTTTATCTTGTTTTTTGTAATTCGAAGCTATGAAAACGTATTTGCCGCAACTTATCGCTTTGTTGTTTTTGGCCAATTGTTCTTCCGACAAAGACACTGCATCCCAACCGACCCAGGTAGTGCCTGTTGACGATATATTGACTCCGGCCAATGTGCGTACTTATATGGTCGATGCCGCGGCAACAGCCGAAGCTACAGCCTTGTTCTACAACCTGAAAAAAAATTCCGCTGTCAATACGGCCATTGGCCAACAGGATGCCTTTGGTAGTTTTTACGGAGCGGAAGGCGATTCGGATATGAAGAAAACCACGGGCCATGATCCGGCTTTGTTAGGTTCCGATTTCATGTTCATCACAGATGCCGACAACAACGGACAACCGAATAATTGGTTCTTCCAGCAGGAACAAAAAATCATTTCAGATGCCAGGCAAGCGTACTCCAAAGGAATGATAAACACCTTCTGTTGGCATTTGCGCGAACCGAACCACGAAGTATCCTTTTACGCTGCCGATATGACCGATGAAGAAAAGCAGACTGCTTTTGTCGGAATCCTGCCCGGCGGCATCCATCACGACTGGTTCAAGGCCAAACTCGACAAAGTCGCCCAGGTGCTTAACGACCTAAAAGACTCGGATGGCGTTTCGATTCCGGTAATCTTCCGGCCGTTCCATGAATTCGACGGCAACTGGTTCTGGTGGGGAAAAGACTATTGTTCCGATGCACAATATAAAGAAGCCTATCAATTCGTGGTGACATACCTGCGTGATGTCAAAGGCGTTCATAATGTGCTGTATGCGTTTTCGCCCGATAATTCATATACTTCTGAAACGGCTTACCTGACGCGTTATCCCGGCGATGATTTTGTCGATGTCCTCGGAATGGATAATTACGGCGATATGAACGGCACGCAAAGCGGTATTTTGAATGCGGCCGCTAAACTGGAATATCTTTCTGCATTGGCATATCAAAAAGTAAAGATCGCGGCACTTACAGAAACAGGTTATCGCGTTACAAATACGATTCCGCCGGTCGATGGCTGGTTTACCGATTATCTGTACGCCGCCATGAATGAGCACGACATACAACTGGCTTACGTGATGTTCTGGAATAATTCGGCAGATGGATATTATGTGCCGATACCGTCGAGCCCGAACGCATCCGACTTTATATCTTTCTCCATAAAACCCGGAATGCAGCTGGTAAACAACCTGCCGGAACTGTATCAATTCACCCAATGATTTCTATGAAAAAAAGTATCTGTATGCTATTGCTCGGCTGTCTTTCGGCTTCGGCCCAAAATTTTGTCACCGTAAAAGGAACCGAATTTTTGCGCGATGGGAAAGCCTATCATTACATAGGTGCCAATTACTGGTATGGTGCTTTATTGGCATCTGAAAAATATGGCGACCGCAAACGGCTTTTGCGCGAACTCGATCAGCTCAAGGCCAACGGCATGGACAACCTGCGTGTCTTGGTCGGTGCCGATGGCGGGTCATACGATTATACCGTTCCGTATGCGCTGCAGCCAAAGCAGGGACAGTACGATGCCGCAGTCCTCGACGGACTCGATTACCTGCTCAGCGAAATGAAGAAACGCGATATGGTTGCCGTATTGTATCTTACCAACAACTGGGAATGGAGCGGTGGCATGTCCCAATACCTCGAATGGAACGGATATGGCGAAATCCCGAATCCGAACCTCAAGCCGGAAAACACCTGGCCCAAATTCATGGATTACGTTTCCCAATTCCACAGCTGTGGAGCGTGTAAGGAAGCACTTGAAAAGCATATCCGATATGTAATTGGCCGGACGAATGCCTATACCAAAACGAAGTATACCGAAGATCCGACCATCATGGCCTGGCAGGTTGCCAACGAACCGCGCATTTTCAAAGTCGAGAACGAAAAGGCTTTCACGAATTGGCTCGACGAGACGGTGAACCTTATCGATTCACTGGACAAGAATCATTTGATTTGTACCGGATCTGAAGGCAAAGCAGGTTCGAACGATGACATCGCGGCATTCGAGCGCACGCACCAGAACCCGAAAATAGATTACCTGACCATGCACATCTGGCCCAAGAACTGGTCGTGGTATGATTACAAAAACGAAAAAGGAACACTGCCGACGGCCATCGCGAAAGCCACTGACTATATCGAACAACATATCTCGGCGGCCCAAAAATTAAACAGGCCAATCGTGATTGAGGAATTCGGGTTGCCACGTCGAGATGAAAGCCTGTTGCCAACTAGCGATGTCAGCAGCCGCAATGCTTTCTATGAGGTGTTTTTTGACCGGTTGTCCAAAAGTATCAAAGACAAACAGCCGCTGCAAGCCGTCAATTTTTGGGGATACGGAGGCGAGGGCAGGGCAGTCCACGAAAACGGTAAATGGGAAAAAGGCGAAGCATTTACCGCCGATCCACCTCAGGAACCGCAAGGACTCAACGCCGTTTTTTCTACAGATGAAACTACGCTGCAACTCATCAAAAAATACAACCGCAACATCCGGAAATTATAATCCGGATTTTTTTATTCTGTCAGGACAAAACTCGTTTCCAGAACATCATTGCTGCTTCCGCCGACGAAGATTTTGAACGAACCCGCTTCGACTTTGTAATTTCCGTTGTTGTCGTAAAACCCGAGTTCGTCATTCGTCAGTTTGAAATGGACGGTTTTCGATTCGCCTTTTTTGAGTTCGGCCAATTCAAAACCTTTGAGTTCTTTTACCGGACGGGCCAACGTTCCGGCTTCGTCGCGAATGTATAATTGCACGACCTCTTTGCCGTCGAAATTTCCGGTATTCTTAAGGGTAACCGATACGTTTACTGTTTCGCCTTTTTTGTACGAAGGCTTGTCCGATTTCAAGTCGGAATAGGCAAACGACGTATAACTCAACCCGAATCCGAACGGATACAACGGTGTTTTTTGAACATCGGTATAGTGCGACCAGAACACGTTATTGTCTGCATCGGTCGGTCTCCCGGTGTTGTAATTGTTATAATAGATTGGCACCTGGCCCACATTCCTTGGGAACGACATCGGCAGTTTTCCGGACGGATTGTAATCGCCATATAACACTTGTGCGACGGCATTTCCGGTTTCGGTTCCCAAATGCCAGGCTTCCACGATGGCAGGGATATGTGCCGCGGCCCATTCGATGGCGAGCGGTCTTCCGTTGTTCAGGACCAATACGATGTTTTTGTTCTCGGCATAAATCGTTTCAAGCAATTCCTGTTGCAATCCGGGCAAATCGAGATTCGTCCGGCTTCTGCCTTCACCGCTCTGGAAGCCGTGTTCGCCAAGTACCATGACGACGGCATCGGCAGCTTTCGCGGCTTTTTTTGCGGCATCGAAGCCAGATTTATCGCTGACGTTGAAAACCAGCTCCTGGGTGAAGGCAGCTGGTTTCGTGATCAAATCGGCACCTTTTTCATAAACAAGCTGGTTGCCTTTGTACGCATTCATTCCTTCGAGTACGCTTACGCCGGTATTGTCATCCGAAGCCAATCGCCACGAACCGAGCGGGCTGTTCTTATCGTTTGCCAAAGCACCGATAAGCGCAATCTTCATCCCTGATTTTTTAAGCGGAAGCAGTTGGTTGTCATTCTTCAGCAGCACGATCGATTTTTTAGCCATATCGAGTACGGCTTCATGATTCTGTTTCTGCCCGATGGTTTTCTCGCGTGCCTCGCTGCAATATTTGTACGGATCATCGAATAAACCCAGCTCGAATTTGACGCGAAGAATCCGTGTCACGGCATCGTCTATCAGTTCCTGTGATACCTTGCCGTCTTGCACGAGTTTGGCTAATTCGGTCACGTAGAGGTTTCCTTCCATATCCATGTCACAACCGGCAGTCACACCATATTTGGCTGCTTCGGCCCCATCTTTTGCAAAACCGTGGGCGACCATTTCGCGCACCGAAGCCCAATCCGAGACCACGAACCCATTGAATTTCCATTGCCCTTTGAGGATGTCGCGCTGCAGGAATGAATTCCCGGTGGCAGGCACTCCGTTGAGTATGTTGAACGAGTTCATATAGGTACGCACACCTGCGGCATTGGCGGCTTTGAAAGGTGGCAGCACAATATTGTATAAGGTGGAATTGCTTATATCGACCGTATTGTAATCGCGTCCGGCTTCGGCAAAACCATAACCGGCAAAATGTTTGGCGCATGCGGCTACCGTATTCGGCGCAGACAAATCTGTCCCCTGGAAACCTTTGACACGCGCAGTTGCTACTTTTGCACCCAGGTATGGATCTTCACCTGCACCTTCCATCACGCGGCCCCATCTGGCGTCTCGCGAAATATCCACCATGGGCCCGAACGTCCAGTTGATTCCGGCCGCCGAGGCCTCATCTGCCGCAACGGCCGCAGATTTTTGGATGGCGTCCATATCCCAACTCGCAGCTTCGGCAAGTGGAATAGGAGATAAGGTCTTGTATCCGTGGATCACATCAAACCCGATGATGAGCGGAATTCCCAAACGTGTCTGTTCGGTCACTATTTTTTGGACGGCCCGTACTTCTTTGACCCCACGGACACTAAGCATTGACCCGATTTTTCCCTTTTTGAGCGCTTCGAATTTCTGTTCTGCGGTTCCGCCTTTGGGCGCTGGGCCGGTGACATCCCAAAAACCGTTGTATTGGTTCATCTGCCCGATTTTTTCATCGAGCGTCATCTCTTTAAGAAGCAACGCGATACGTTGGTCGATGGTTTTTGATTTGTCGTTCCAGGGTCTTTGTTGTGCGTTCATAAGGGTGCAAAGCAGTATGATGGGGAAATATCGTAAGGTCATATTTTATGTTTTGAATCGAAGATTATGCGATCAGGGTTCAACTGAAACTAAAAAGGTAGAAGCCGGAAGTTTGTCGCTGTTGAACAAATCGGGAACGTCGTTGCTTTTAAATGCATACCGCGCCCACAGTGGTGTTTTCACATCTTTGGAATGTACTTTTATGGTATTTCCGGAAAGTGTCACAGTAGCCACATAGAATTTCCCATCTTGGCCCGCGAGTTCAAACAACTGGCTTTTTTTGTTCGTGAAATAAAGTCCGTTAGCGTTGTCGAATGAAAGTGTGACGCTTCCTTTTTCCCATGTTGCCTTTTTGATGAGTGGCCCGTTTACGACGGCATCGGTAACTTTATAGTGTTTTGCCAAAGCCAGATTCGCCAGCCGCAACCCGACCGTTTTTTTGTCTTTCGGATGGATGTCGTCTAAAGGCGAAACGTCTCCGATTACGACAACGCCGGTATTCGGGACAGTCTGTGCCACCTTGCGTTGTGCATCCCTTATGACTGCACCTCCGTGCGGGTTGTTCTCGTAATTATACGGAGCGATCTGGACGATGTAAAACGGAAAATCAGATTTCCACGCGTTTCTCCACGATTGTATCAAAGTGGTAAGCGTTTGGTCGTACACATCAGATCCGGTATTGCTTTCGCCCTGATACCAAAGCGCGCCGGCGATCGTAAACGGAACCAGCGGATGGATCATGGCATTGTAAGCGCGTCCCGGCAATGTCGGCCCCCAATCTATCGGAGACAGTTTTGAGGCAGCTTCCCTGACGATGGGATTTGACGAAACGGCATCTTCTGGCATCCAGATTTCAGCCGGAGTTCCGCCCCAGGCCGATTGGATCAGCCCGATTGGAATATTGTTGAGTCCGGCACTGATCCTTTGTCCGAAGAAATAACCCACGGCGCTGAAATACCGCATGGTTTCCGGCGTGCACAGTGTCCATTGCGCCTGTAAATCCTGCTGCGGATATAAGGCGGATCTTTTGGGAACCGAGAATAATCGGAGGTTCGGGTTTGTGGCATTCGCTATTTCGTGGTCGCCATTATCGATTTTCCAATCGGCAGACATTTCCATATTCGATTGACCGGAACACAGCCAGACTTCACCTATCAGGATGTTTTTGAGCGTGATTTCATTGTAGCCTTTGAGCGTGATGGCAAACGGCCCGCCTGCATTCGGGGTTTTTATCTGGGTCGACCAATTGGCCTCGGCGTTCGATTTGACTTTGTAAACGGCATTGTCCCATCCGGTCGTTATGGTGATTTCCTCATTCGGTTGTGCCCAGCCCCAAATGGCGGCCGTAGCGTTGCGTTGCAGTACCATATTGTCCGATATCACGGCCGGAAGTACAATATTCGCATCGGCAGTAAAACCGGAAATAAGCATCACGATAAGCAGTAGGATTTTATTCATCGAGTAATTTTTTGAATGTGGCTTCGAGTTGTGCCGCCATTTTTTTATGGTCTTCGATATCCGGATGAGAACCGCAACCTTTCGGAACCATCGGCCCGTATTCGAAAAGACTTATGGGCTTGTGGTTCTTATCTGATGCAAAAGCGGCGATGACTTCTTTGAGGCAGCTCACGAAAACCTCATTCTTTGCACCGCTGACCATCGGGCTGTTAAGCAAAATAATCCGTGTTTTTGGGTATTTGCGATAGATATTGCGGACGAATCCAATGTAATTGGCAATATACTTTTGTCGGTTGAACGGAAGCCGTGGCTTGGTTCCGTCTCCATCTGAAAAATCGTTCGTGCCCAGGCAGATGCTGACAAGATCGGGCTGGAACGTGTCCGGAAAAGCCTTGGTCGATTCTTTGGTCAGGTACAATTTATCGTAGACGTCGGGCATAATCGCTTCGTCTATATGCTCGTCGTTCCAGTTGCGGTACATGCCGATTCCCGAAACCGAACTCAACAGGAATTGCGCGTTGAGTTTTCGGCTCAAAATAGGCCCATAAGCCCAATAGGCGTTGTGCTGGTCGAACCATTCGCCGGTTCCGCAAGGGATTTCGGCGGCATCGTTGCCCATTCCGGAGGTGATGGAATTGCCTATGAACTCGATTTTCTTTTTACCTAAGGGCTTGGGTTCGTCCAATAATGTATTCGGGGAACTTATGAAATACAAAGGCCCGTTCGTCGCTTCGGTCGCCTTGAAGATTTTTACCAGATGCGCCCTGGCATCATTTGGGGCTTTGAGGCTGTATTCTTTTTGGTTTTTCTCTACACGGATGCGGCCCGAATAGACACCGTCGATTTCAATCGAGGCATACGCATGATGCTCGTCACCGCTTTTGAGGACAAACCGAATCGTAGCATCGGGCGTGGTGTAACTGACGGAAGATGCGGCACCGATAAGTGTGATGCTTCCATCGGGCAAGGCATCGGTACGGCCATCGGCCCTGAATTGTGCGTGGATTGCCGAAACAAGGAACAGGGCAATCAGCGAAAACGATATATTTTTCATAATCGTAAAAATACCGTATTGGATTGCCAATTACAGATATTCGATTGTCAAAATATGATAGGAAATTAAAGAATCGGATTTTAAATCAGTGACCGAATACCAGCGACAGTTTCTCAGGCGAAATTTGGTAAGTCGGATTGAATTTTCCCGATTCCATATAGTCGAGCAACGAACGATACAGCTGTGTCGCTTCAGGAACTTGAGGTAAATCCGGAAGCCGGGACATACATACCAGCAATTTTCCTTTCCCTACACGGAATTCGAAAACCAATCCGAGTTTGTGGTTGCGCTCCAGATTATCGATGACCTGGATTATGGGCCGATAGCTGTTTTCGGTCTCGTCGAGCATCAGTGAATTACTCGCTTTGACTATTGAAAACCAGTTCCAGTCGGTATGGGAATCTGTCGGGAAGGAATTGAAAACAGGATGTGACGGATCCATCAATAATCCTAAAGTTCCGGACGAAACCGGTTTTTTATTCGATTCACTGATGCTTTTGAACATGCCGTAATTCCAGAATTCGGGTGGAAAATGTCCGGCGAAACTATTTTTGGCGACATCGGCTGTTTTGGGAAACAACAGGACTTTTTCGCCCTGAGCCAGTTTCTTTAAAGTCAATTGATCTAATTTTTCAGCTATCGAAATACCTTTTGGAATTCGGACGGTCGTCGGTTTCGGATACACCCAAATGGAATAGGTGTTGGAAATATCAGTTTGGCCGAATGAAACGGAAACGGTCAGTTTTTCGGGTTTTGTAATGGAAGATAGATCTGCCGTGATTTCCCCAAGTCCAGACAAGCCGTCGTTTTTGATTTCGGCCGATGGAAAAAAACCTTGTCTGAATACGCTTCCATCCGCTCTTTTGATTTCCCAACGAACCGTTTTATTTATGTTTTGTGCCGAATAATTGGCGACGACGAGTTTTGATCTGAATTCTTCTCCCGATGTATAACAGTATTTCGGGAATTCAAGCAGCAACACGATGGCATCACAGGATTGCCGCCAATTTTCCGGACTGATGACGTTTTTCGATGCCATGAATGCATCAAGCACACCAATAAGCGCGGTGCCTTGTCCGGGGAAATCCTGCAAATCCAGAAGCTGGAAGCCCGCGAGATTTTTCGTCCGGATGGCCGTTTCCATTTCTGCTTTGTAGCACAGCGCAGCCCATGCGCCGGAAGCTTTCTGGAATGCGCCTGCCTGATCCAACATGCCGGCTTTTTTGAGTTTGCTTCGGAACGTTTCCAGATTCCACGGTTTGAGTACGCCGGTGTATTTGGTGATTTCGGAATAATCGGGATAAATCTGGTATTGGCCTATTTCGTGGCTGATGAGCGGAATCTTCAATCTTGAAACGGCATAATCGAAAGTCCTGTCGGTCGATGGGATTCGTGTGTTCAGTATGCCGCCCTGATCCGCGTCGGCAAAAGCGTGGGTCAGCCGTGTGTGTGCCGATTGGGAATCGCCGTCGTAAGGTGTCCGTGCCCCGATGAAAAAGTCAGCATACGAACGCGGTTCGGTATAACCAATATTGTTGTTGGAACCAATCGCATACAAATGACGGCGGTCAAATGCTTTTATCGCAACCATGTTCTTTTCGACGTTGTCGTGTCCGCTCCATATTTCATTGCCGGGCGAAAACAATACGAAAGACGGATGGTTCCCGTATGCTTTGAGCAGGGCAAACGCTTCTTCTTTTTGCATTGTGGCTACAGAATCCGTTTCCATCCCGCCCCAAAACGGAAGTTCCACCTGGATGTAGATGCCTTCCTGATCGGCGGCCGTAAAAGCGGCTTCGGGCGGACAATACGAATGGAACCGGTAGTGGTTGATCCCATAACTTTTGGCAATGCGGTAGACCTTTACCCAATCGGCTACATCCGTCGGCGTGTAACCTGTAATCGGGAAAACGGCGGCTTCGTGTTTTCCGCGTAAAAAAGCCGTCCGGCCATTGACAGTGAATTTGGTTCCGTCAGCCTTGAAACTGCGCATCCCGAACGAGACGGTCTTGTCATCGGGATAATCCGGAAGGACGACTTTCAACTGATACATCGGCTGATTGAATTCATCCCACAAATCCAAATCGGAACCTGTGAAAGTATAGTCGAGTTTTATGATGTCGCTATTTGGGACAGTGACCTTCTTTGGATTCAGTTTTACGGTTTTGCCGTTGTGTGTCTTTTCCAGATAAAGTTCGACCGAAATGGTTTTGTCCTTTGGTTTTTTGTTTACCGAAAGTTCGATGTCAATCTTTTGATTTTCTACATCGGGATATACCTGAAGGTTCGTGATATGGTTTTTCGCCGATGCCTCAAGTGCTATTTTCCCAATGATGCCGTTCCAGTTGGTTTGCGTGTCGTCTGAATAGATATGGACATTTCCGTACGGCGTCAGCTTTAAATCGTTATTGATCCGGATGCAGATGTAATGCTCCCCGGGAGTCAGGTAAGCAGAGACATCGAAGGTTTGTGGCGACTCGAGCAGGCGCGAAGAACCCACCGGATTTCCGTCGATCCATATTTTGGAAGACTTGGTGCGTTCGAGGAATAGCTCAATGTGTTTATCCCTGAAGTTGTTTGGGATGGTAATCTTTTTTCTGTACCAGGCAATGCCTTCATACATGTACAACCGGTTCAGGTGGAGCAGGGTAGTGTCTTTGTTGCGCGTTCCTTTTTGGTTGGAATCGAGTGTCCCGGGGAATAGGACCGTATCTTCCAATGTATGGGCGAACCACTTTTGTGCCGTTCCTGTATTGTTTGGATCCAGCGCCATTTCCCATTTTCCGGAAAGGTCGATCGATGTCCTTGCAGGATGTTGCGCGATAACCATGCACCAGCATAGTAACAGGAATTGGTATTGGATTTTCATAGATTGTGAGTGCCGATGGCATTTTGAAATGCTGGAAATATAAGAATATTTATCAACTGCCAGTTTTTTGTCACGGATTGGAAGTCCGTGCCAATGGCATTGTTTACGGAAGTGTCGTTTACAAAATTTTGTAAACAGGAAATGTGTAAACGTGCAGATAGATTTTTTTACTACTTTAGGAAAAACCATAAAGCTACCCTGATTATGCTCGCAACCGGATCAATTGCCCCTGAATTTTCTTTACCTGTGACGCCTGACCAGTTCCTCAGCCTTTCCGAGCTCAAAGGCAAAAGGGTCATACTGGCTTTTTATCCCGCCGATTGGAGCCCTGTATGTGGCGACCAGATGGCACTTTATAACGAAATGCTCAAATTCTTTAAACAGCATAATGCGGAACTGTTGGGAATTTCAGTGGATGGAAAATGGTGCCACACGGCATTCAGCCAGGACAGGAAGCTTCATTTTCCGCTTCTCGCAGATTTTGAACCCAAAGGAGCGGTCGCAAAATTGTATGACGTATTCGACGAAGCGTCCGGCGAATCGAAACGCGCGCTTTATGTAATCGATGAAGAAGGCGTAATTGCCTGGAGTTATCTGTCGCCTAAAGGAGTAAACCCCGGTGCGGATGGAATTCTTGATGCATTGGAACAACTTAATACCAAATAATTATGGCTTTACGTAAACCTGTCGATGCAGACGACCATATAGAAGGAAACATACATGCGGCCATTGAATTGGTCGAATACGGTGATTACCAATGCCCGCATTGCCAAAAGGCGTATTATATCGTGAAAAGATGGCAGCGTGAATTTGGGGATAACCTCAAACTGGTGTTCCGGAATTTTCCGCTCGAAAACATCCATCCGCTGGCAAAACCTGCCGCCATAGCTACCGAAGCTGCCGCGCGCCAGGGGAAATTCTGGGAAATGCACGATCATCTTTTTGAAAACCATGACGATTTCAGTCGCGGAAAACTCGTGCAATTTGCAGAGGAACTGGGGCTGAACGTCACTGATTTCAGTAAAGACCTCGAAGACCCGGAACTTTCGGCCAAAGTAGATGCTGATTTTTACGGAGGCATGCGCAGCGGCGTCAATGCTACCCCGACGTTTTTCGTGAATGGGGAAAAATTCGAAGGAAGTTGGGATACCGGAGAGCTTCGGGATTTTTTACAGAACCTGATTTAATTTCTGGCTTTATACTTTAAAAGTGCATTAACCCCTTCTGTTATTTAGTGTTAAGCCAAAATCTCCGATTCGGAATTTGGCTACATTTGTCCACATGAGTATCACGGGACGTTTATCGAAAGTCAAATATTTCCGGCTGTATGCGTATATGGCGATAGCAATTATCGTGGCATTCCAGGCGTATTGGCTGTATTCCGTTTATGATTCGAGAAAGACGCTGATACTCGAAGAAGGACAGAATATATTGCGGGCTGCGGTACTCGATCACGATCATCAGGCTGTTACAAGGCAACTCAATGGTCTTGCCGATTCCAACGGCAATGTGGACGATGTGGTAAAGCAATTGCTGACGACCTTAAAGAACCGGAAGGACATATCCATAAAGCTTCAGGTTGACGGTAAAACGGCTGAGGACAGTCTTTCACGCCAAATGCTGGACAATCTTGCCCGTCCCAAAGCCGCGGCTAAAATCAATCCTGAAAAAGAAATCTACAAGGCTGTTTCCGGTGCCATGGCATTCAAATTCGGGCGTACCGATTACCAGGTCGTGTTTACACATAACGATAAGAGCCAGGCTTTTCCGGATACGCGCAACGGAAGTTTTGCCGAAACCCAGGAAATCCGTTCGGAGGTATTGGATGCGGGCCAGTATTATCATTTGCGGTTCTACGACATAAACAGTATAATCCTGCGGCAAATCTGGCCGTTCCTGATTTTATCCGTATTCTATCTGGCTATTTGCATCGGAGCCGTGATCCTGCTGACCAAAAACGTATACAGAGCAAGGAAACTCATGCAGCAAAAGGACAGTTTCACCAACAGCATGACGCATGAATTCAAGACCCCAATGGCGACTATTTCGGCGGCACTTGAAGCCCTGCAAAACTTCGGCATCCTCGATGATCGCGAAATGACCAAAGAATATCTGGGCATCATGGGAAAAGACCTGAACCGGCTTATGGAAATGACCGATTCCATATTGATGAACGCCCGCATGAGCGATGGCAAAATAGTTTTGTACCCGATTACCGTCAACCTTCCGGATTTCGTTACGGGAGTCTGTGACGACCTCAAGCCGATACTTTCCAAAAAATCTGCAGAACTCAGCATTGAAACAGATGGGGACACAATCCCGGTTCATATCGACAAAGAACATTTCGGGAATGTGATCCGCAACCTCGTCGATAATGCCATCAAATATTCACCGGAGCCGGCGCGTATTTCAATCCGTATCGGTTCCGAAAAAAAATCCGCGACACTCTTATTTTCAGACCAGGGAATGGGAATTCCGGAGAAATATAAATCTGAAATCTTCAAGCCGTATTTCCGGATACAGGAAAACGATACGTACACCGTCAAAGGTTTCGGCCTTGGCCTTACTTATATCCGCCAAATCGTTTTATTATCGGGCGGAAGCATTTCACTGCAAAATCAGCCAGCCCAAACCGGAACCACGTTTAAAATCTCAATCCCGCTGCATCATGACTAACGCCAGGATACTCTATCTCGAAGATGAGCAATCGCTTGGAAAGATCACAAGCGACATGCTCGTAAAAAATGGCTTTATGGTAGACTGGATACAGGATGGCAAAAAGGGGCTTGAAGCGTTCCGTTCCAAAGGTTACAGCATTTGTGTGGTGGACATTATGATGCCCGGGCTGGACGGATACAGTTTCACCAGGGAAGTACGCAAAAGCAATGCGTCGGTTCCAATTATTTTCCTTACGGCGCGTTCATTGACCGAAGACGTCATCAAAGGTTTCGAGACCGGCGGCAACGATTATATGCGAAAGCCGTTCAGCATCGAGGAACTTATCGTGCGTATCAATTCTTTGTTGCAACGCATCGCCAAACCCGAAGAACAGGCACAGACCGTATTTGAACTGGGTAAATACACTTTCGATTATGCAGTCATGGAGCTCAAAGGCCCGACCAGAACATTTACGCTGACGAATCTGGAGAATGAAGTGCTGTACAGATTGGTAACGCACAAAATGGCCGTGGTGGAACGCCAAAAGATCCTTATAGAATTATGGGGAGACGATACGTTTTTCAATGCGCGCAGTATGGATGTCTTCATCACTAAATTGCGTAAATACCTTTCGGAAGATGCGTCGTTGTCGATAGTCAATATCCGCGGTATCGGGTATAAGCTTATTGCCAGATAGGTCGGTATGTGGCATTTTATAATTTGAACTTTTTACCGTCCTCGAAATTTGCCGGAAGCTTTGGGCTTTTGATGCCAAAGGGTCCGGTTCCTTGTTTATGGTAATAAAATTCATTTTCATCATCCGAATATCTTCCGGCACAAAGCAAATTGAAAGTTGTACTTCTTTTGCCGGATTTTAAAACATTGATGTCAATCCAAACCGGGCATTTATTTTCGCGCCATAACAGTTCCACGACTTTTTCTTCGGTCAGGTCCAATACCAGGCCGCCTTCATCTTCGGGGAACACTTTGAATTTTCCAGGAATGTCCTGATCGAAAGAAGCATTGAGAATAACATTATACCTGAAATCCGAAACTAATTTATCTGTAATGAAATGTTCAGCGAACCGCATTGCTTTTACGCTTACTTCATGTAACAAGTTGTGGAATTCGGGTTTAGTCATATAAAAATTTATAGAGGCGTCTTCAAATTTAGTTTAAAATCAGATGTTATCGGTGTAGCCCATGTCATACTGTTAAACGTATAGTGTTGCTTTTATAATACCAACTGGAAGTTCGTTTACAAATATGTTGTTTACGAAATTTCGTAAACAGGAAATAGGGAAACGGCTTTTTCAGGCACGCACTGAAAGTCCGCGCCAGCGACTACAAGTCCGCGCCAACGATTAAAAATCCCGCTTAACACTCCTTAACAGTCAATAAGGTTTCATAACTTTTTACTGGTTATCAGTGATTTACATTTGTATCAGAACTTTAAATCATTTTAATCATGAAAACACTTATCACCCTTATTTTCGCATCGGTAGCTTTGTTGACAGCAACCGTTGGACAGGCTCAGGAAAACGAATACCGCAAAGAACTGGACGCGGTTTTCAATTCATTCAAAAACAAGAATTACTCTTTGTTGAAACCCATTGTTGACGACCAGGTCAAAATCAACCCGAATATACCCGTCGGAATGAACGACATGGTAATCCCTCAGGTCATCGCACAGCTTCCGTCACCTCAAAGCTACAAGGTCATCAAAACTGAAAAAGTAGGCGGCGGTTACAAATTTACGGTCGAATACAGTTACAAGGAACGGAATGCGCGCCTGCAATACTTTACCTTCAACGAGAAACGCAAGATCGTGGATCTGGATGTTTTGGGCGATGCGACTACGGTAGAAGCCTCGATAGGAACGAATTGATACGGTACGCAACAATTTTTCAATTACTTTTAATTCATGACCATGCATTTCCAAATGAAAACCGGC
Source organism: Flavobacterium silvaticum (assembly GCF_012911565.1). Lineage (GTDB taxonomy): Bacteria > Bacteroidota > Bacteroidia > Flavobacteriales > Flavobacteriaceae > Flavobacterium > Flavobacterium silvaticum. Next base: position 176,693 of record NZ_JAAMPU010000100.1, read on the forward strand.
ATTTCCCGAATCGTATTTCCAATAGCATTCCTACTTTCACTGCTGTGTTCATCCTGTGCCGATAAAAGTACCGGAGAAATCGAATCACGTGTGGAGATCGTGCAGAAATCGATGCAACACCACAGCCTGGATTCGTTGCGGCCGTATCTGGCTTCAGGGTATACCGTTAAGGGATTGCCCCAGGGATTCGAAGCGTTAGTGCTGTCTGAACTCTTCAAAAAAATGCCTGCTCCCAAAGGATATGTCATTACAAAGACGAGTGAGGAAAAAAGAGGGACACGACTTAAAGCTACCTTCTATTTTGAAAATATAGATTCGCTTCATGCCAATTTCCTGATCGCCAAAGACGGCCAGTTCCTTGAGCTGAACCTGCTCGACAGCGCCGACATCAAGACGGCTGCCGATTCGGTTCCTGCCCAAACGGAAAAGGACTCCAAGCCGCAATAATCCATTGAATTTTTAGAATCGGTAACGGTTGGTTTTCCAGGCTGTTACCTCTGTTGCCCAAGTACACACTTTTGGGCCCGGGCATCGCCATATCATTTATCAACCTAATACACTTAAAAAAATGAAACGATTATTCTTTATCACAGGGCTTGCCGTACTCAGCTTTATCAGCCATGCCCAAAGTCCCGCCAAGACCCAGTACCTGGAGTCTAACGGAAGAAAACTCGCCTATCGCGTCATAGGTGCCGGAACACCCATCATCATCGCCAATCGCTTCCGCGGAACACTCGACACCTGGGATCCGTTATTCCTGAATTCGCTCGCAAAAAACAACCAGGTCATTATTTTCGATTATTCGGGAATTGGATATTCCACAGGAAAATTGCCGACGACTTTACCTGAAGTCGCCAAAGACATTAAAGACCTGGCCGACGGGCTCAATATCAAAAAAGCAGCGATAGGCGGGTGGTCTTACGGCGGCTTGGTCGCACAGGTGGCCTCGCTCGAATATCCGTCACTGGTTACGCGACTGATCCTGCTCGGGACGAACCCGATAGGGAAGAACGAGCTGCCTTTGGAACCGTTGTTCCTTGAACATGCACTTAAGCCCGTAAACGATTTCAACGATGAGACTGTACTGTTCTTTGAGCCGGCATCGCCTGAAAGCCTCAAACTTGCCAAGGCATCACACGACCGCATTTACAAAAGCATCGACGTCTCCAAAATCCCATCGACCCAGGAAGTCTTCAACCTGTACTTTGCCGGAGGTGCCGATTCACGCGAAGATAAAGCCGGTCTTCGGCAGAAGTTCATCGCTACAAAAATCCCGGTACTGATTCTTTCCGGCGACCACGACATCAGCTTTCCGGTAGAGAACTGGTACAGCCTGACGCGTAAGCTCGCGACTGCGCAGCATATCGTCTTTGCACACACCGGCCATGCGCCCCAACACCAGTTCCCTGAATTGTCCGCCGATTACATCTCAAGCTTTATCAACAGAACCAATAAATAATTTAAAACCATAAAAACGCTAAAAATTATGAAAACAACAACTCTTATCAAAGCTACAAGTTTCCTTTGCCTCGTTTTGGTTTCCTGCAACAAAAAGGAATCGCCTTTTGGCCTCAAAGCAAAAATCTCGACAACAGGCGAAGTCGCCGATTACGCCACAGATCCGAACATCGACAAAGGCACCAAAGAATTCCTCAAAGTACTCAACTCCGGAGGGACGCCTCTTGAAAAACTTCCGGTTGCCGATGCACGCAAGGTATTGGAAGGCGCACAGGCCGGCGTGAACGCAGATGTCTCAGGCATAGACGAACAGAACAAAACCATAGAATCGGACGGATTGAAAGTGAACCTTACCATTGTACGTCCTGCAGGTGAAACCAGAAAAATCCCTGCATTCCTGTTCATCCATGGTGGAGGCTGGGTGCTTGGGGATTATCCGACCCACAAACGCCTGATCCGTGATCTGGTCGTCGAATCAGGATACGCTGCCATCTATGTGGATTATTCCAGGTCGCCCGAAGCCAAATACCCCAAAGCGCTCAATGAAATCTACGCCGCCCTTAAGTGGGTTGCTGCCAACGGGGATGAAATAAACGTTGACGGAACAAGGATCTCGATGGTCGGCAACAGTGCCGGCGGAAATATGGCTGCCGCGACAACCCAGCGCGCCAAAGACGAAAACGGCCCGAAAATTACAAGCCAGGTCTTATTATGGCCCGTAGCCGATGCCTCGTTCGACAGTGAATCGTATGAGAAATTCGCGACAGATCGTTTCCTTACGGCCAGCGTGATGAAATGGATGTTCGATCAATACACCACCGATCCAAAGGCACGCAGCGGCAAATACATTTCGCTTGTCAATACGCCTCAACAAGATCTCACAGGCCTGCCACCGACTTTTATCCAGACCGCAGAGAACGATATCCTTCGCGATGAAGGGGAAGAATACGGCAGAAAATTGGACGCAGCCGGGGTCAACGTTACCATTACGCGCTATCAGGGGATGATACATGATTTCGGTTTGCTCAATGCGCTGGCGAAGTTACCCGGAACGCGCTCACACATCACCCATGCGGCAAGCGAACTCAAAAAGCATCTGAAATAACCACCCACAAAATCAATCAACCTTAAAAGTATATAGTCATGAAAAATAAATCAAAATACATCGTATTCATCACCGGAGCCTTCGTAACACATCACGGCTGGCTACCCTGGAAAGAATTTTTTGAAAACCACGGGTACATCTGTATCGTCAAGCCGTGGCCGCTCAAAGATGGCACCGCAAGCGAACTGCGGGCACGTCAGGGACAGGATACCGATCTGGGCCTTATGCAGTATTCCGAAGTCCTCGACCATTATGCCGACATCATCCGCGAACTTCCCGAAAAACCGATACTGATAGGACATTCCGTAGGAGGCCTGACCACCCAGCTGTTGGTTCAACGCGATTTGGCCGTAGCGGGAATCGCCCTGCATCCGGTGCCGCCACAGGGAGTCATTTCGTTCAAATGGTCGTTCCTCAAATCGGTATGGAAACCGTTGGGACTGTTCACATCGGCCCGAAAGACCCACCTCATGAGCCTCGCCGAATGGCAATACGCGTTCACAAACGGCATGAGCCTCGAAGACCAGCTCGAATCCTATGACCAGAACGTAATCCCGGAATCGAAGACCGTCCTTCGCGACACGCTCAGCAGCACGGCCCATATCGACTTCAAAAAACCGCATGCGCCTTTGCTGATCCTTTCCGGAACAAACGATCACATCATTCCGGCATCGCTCAACTATTCAAACTTCAAAAAATATAAAAACAGCAGTTCCATTACGGAATACAAGGAATTCGAAGAAACGAACCATTATGTAGTGAGCCTTCCCAAATGGCAGCGCCAGGCGAATTATATTCTGGATTGGTTGGGGAAATATGAGATATGATTTTGATTTTGATTGGTGCTTGCTTTTCGGTAGCGCGGACTTGTTGTCCGTGCTATTGTTTTTTGTACGAACCGGAAACCTGTGCTAAGATGACTCTTGTTTACGGATTTATCGTTTACAAAATTTTGTAAACAGGGAATTGGGAAACAGGATTTTATGTTGGTGCTTTTTTGAGGTATTAGGGCACGGACTGGAAGTCCGCGCTATCGGGTTTCCGTACCGTACATCGTAATAATTGTCAGAGCAATTTAATAGGAACTATATGTTATATAGTGAAATTTAAAAAAGGCTGAATCCTGCATGATTTCTTTTTGCAATTCCTCATATTCATCACTACGATATCTACGTGTAACTATAGACCGGCCAACTCACTGAAACATGATAATTCCCAAAGAATCTGTGATGAATAAATTTAGACTGTAACCTCCATGTTTCGGAATGCAATTATATTTCCGGACTTCTAATTTTCTATCGCCGAATGAAATTAGTCTTTTATCTAAAAATTTGATTTTTATTTTATTAAACTTAATGCTGTCTTTGAATTGGATCAACGAATCGGCTTTTATGATTTCAGCTTCATATTTATAAATGAATGTAGTCTTTTGCGGATAACTGATTTTTTGGATGTGTAAAGGTTTGAGGATTTTTTGAGTTTCGATAGGTTCCCCCATTATATAATCTGTATAATATGATTTATAATCGGAAACGACGGGTTTACTGATCTTGTCGGTATGTTCTGTTTGCGTGTCATTACGGGCACAAGAAACAAGCAAAAGCAGAGGTACTGAAATGTTGTATATAAATGTCCTCATGATTTAAACGAGCAGGTTAAAACATTTTTGATTCGAAAAGCAACTGATAAACGGTTTGCCAAAGGTGGAAATTACAGCAGGGAAACATAACATTATTTTATGTAATCCATAATATTCCTGACGTCAGAACTACTTAGGACTTGTTCCGATAGATTCCTGTGGAAATCCACATCCAACCTTTCAAATTTCAAAGAATCGTTTTGATGCCTCACCGTATCCAAATAGGCCCAGAATAGTTCCGGTTTGACATGGCGCAAAACAGGTCCTTGTGAACGCGCATCCAGTTTATGGCAGGCCGCACAATATTGGTTGAATGTTCTTTTTCCTTGGACGGCACCAGGGCCAAGTTTGGGTGTGCCGCATAAAAGGACCGGCATCACCCTTTGGCAAGCTGGCTCTGCGCTTGTTTTTTGATTTGACATATACAGGCTGCAAAAAAGTACCAAAACAAAAATCAGGAAACCGGTCGCAATAATGCCAATGCGGAGTTTGGTTTTTTTGTGGTTGCTGACAGATGGCATTGTTGGCGGTTTTACCAGATCAAAGGACTTCGGAATGATATAAAAGTAACGTTATTTAGCTTTAAGACAATAATCGCGAATTCATAATATACCAGATATCATTAGATTTTTGTTTACTGGTTTATCGTTTACAAAATGTTGTAAACAGGAAATAAGGAAACTGGATTTTTGTAGTGATGTTTTTAAAGTTGAGAAATCTGGATGATTTGGAATTACAATCTGGTCAGAACTAGAAAAGCTTTCTCACTATTTATCAGAGTCCGCTTAACTCCAAAAGTAGATTGCCAGAATCGCTTTCAGGATCATAGCACTTTTTGAAAAGCAGATGGTTTTTCGGTTCAGCCGTTTCAGGTGCGTCCGCAAAGACAGATTCTTTCTTTCAATACGATTGGTTCCGAAGCGTTCCGTAAAATGTAAATGCCTCGGGACAAGGAATCTGTAATTTCTCAATCGATCCGTATAAATCCTTTCGGCTTCAGACAGTTCTAAAGTTTTGATTATAGAATTTAGCGTCTTGTTCGTTCTTTTGCCAATAGAAAAACCGATCACATTCTTTGTCTTTCTATCTAAGGCGTAGGCTATCCAGATTAGTTCTTTCCTCCTTATAAATGTCCGGATTTCATCGACTTCATAAATTTGTCCTTTACTAATCGTGGGGCGGGGAATACGCTGGGCAATGGATATAATTCTTTTCATTACGGTTGTCGCAGAAATGTTCAGGACCCGTGCCGTGCTTCTTATGCCAAGCCCTTCTTTCGTGAGCAGGATAATTTGCTGGTTGATGGATACGGCACAGGCTGGGTACTTATAATGAAGTTGCTGTCTTTTACCACAACCAAGACATTTATAGCGCTGGGTTCCAATTTTCTGGAAACCATTCCGAATACACTTTCCGTTACAAAACCTACAAGTTATTTCCATGACCTATTCTGATGTATTAGGTTAGAATTTACTGTATCAGGATAAATTTAAAGCATTCAAAATACAAAAGACAACTCACAGGCTGTCTTTTTTTTTTTTGTTTTGAAGAGATTAAGGTCTTATTTTATAAGGTTTTACGATTGGGAATTTTGGAATGACCTAATCTGATACACTACCCTGTATGCGGTATCAGTTGATGTTAAGGGATTATCATCGGAAACAACACTAATATTTGTTATCACGTTAACTTCATATTTACCATTAGTTTCATCACTACCAGAAATTCCCCAACTTTCCTTTATTCCAGATGAAAGTCTTTCAGCATAAGAATTCATTTGTTCGGTGGTAAAAGCTTTTCCAGATTCGTTTATTAGTTTTCCAGTAACGGTCATATTAACTACTGTTGTACCATCATCTCTTACAGACTTTGTCAAAACAATATCTTTTCCATCGGGGTCGACTGCGATAGTTGGCATATTTCCTACATAAACGTATGGCGAGAAATTGTAATATTTATCAGCCAATGGGTCAATATTCATCCATCTCCCAATCGCAGGGTCATAATTCCTCGCTCCATAATCGTAAATATTAAGCCCCAGCTCGTCCTGCCACTCCTTCCCATTGTATTTATAAAGATACGGATTCTCTTCCCCAAACGGCGTCGGCTTTATCATAAGCTGTTCTTCTTCCCTGGCAAAATCCTTTTTACCGGAACTGTAGTTGCTGTGCTTTAGCCCGAAAGGGTAATAATGGTCTTCGTTTAATATTTTCGTTTCCCCGTCGACGAAGTCATAGGCGTAGTTCATCCGGATGTTGCCCAGGTGGTCTTTGTACTGGTACACGTAGCTGAAATCATATTCGGATTGGCCTTCCTCGGGGTTTTCCTTCGGGGTGGCGCGCACGTAGCCTTCGGGGTGGGGGAAGAACTGCAGGACATCGTCTACGTATTGGAAGCCGTCGAGGTACAGGGTTCTTTCGGTTTGGCCTACCTGTGTCAC